>NZ_JGYG01000008.1 GCF_000740795.1 Haematobacter massiliensis | reverse complement strand
GCGCAGATTCGACCATCCGGATGATCTGCGATAGTGGGCACCGGCTGCATTGAGCTTGGCAATGGCAGCGGACCGACGGGCATCCTGCTCGTCACCGCTCAGTGCCGTCCAGTCGGCCAGGGACAGGCCGACCTCGTTGCCGCTCGCGATGATGCCGACAGCCCAAGTTCCCGCAACACGACCTGAGGTCAGACCTGTCGGGCTATCATCCACCACGACGCAACTGCGCATGCTCGGCGCGCCGAGGGCGAGAGCATTGTCGAGGACCATGTCGGGGTAAGGCCGTCCTCGCTTCACTTCCGAGACAGTCGTGCAATGGTCGGGGGCATATCCCTGCGCCGCGGCAAGCGGGATCAGACCGTCCATGACCGCGCGGGGGTAGCCCGTGGTGGAGCCGATGGCGATGCCCTTCGCGCGAAGATCGTTGATGACGTCCAGCGCACCCGGGATCATCGCAGAATACTTTGCGCAATTCACCTCGTCGATGCGCAGGAAGGCCGTATAGAGCTTGTCGACATCGGACTGGTTTGAAGGTCTGCCATATTTCTCCTGCCAGCGGGCTTGGGGGGCCTCCTGGGCAAGGATCAGCTCGATATGCTCGCGCTTCGCGGCGCCCATCGGCAGGCGGGCTTCTGCTTCGGAAATCTCGACTCCGGCTTCTGCGAATGCTTCGCGGAAGGCCTGGACGGGAGCAATGCAGCCGAAATCTAGAACCGTGCCGGCCCAGTCGAAGATGGCAGTCGAAACCGGACGCAGGAGTGCGTTGAGGGTCATTTTGCGGCGTCTCTCTCTGATGTCTAGTGTGCGTTCGAGGGAGCAAGTTTCGCGCGCTCTTCGAGCGCCGCGGCGGGCGGAGTGCCCGAGGCAACGCCCATCTCCGTCAGCGCGGAGGCCGCAGCCTGCACCACGCGGCGCATGACATGCTCATCCATCCGGCCGATGCAGCCGACACGGAAGGAATCGACTACGGTGAGCTTGCCCGGATAGATGATGAACCCCCGTTCCTTCATCAGTTCATAGAAGCGGGTGAAGCTGAAGGCCGGGTCCGCGGGGCAGAAAAACGTAACGATGATCGGTGAGAGCCACAGATCATCCAGCAGTGTCTCAAACCCCAAATCCCGCATGCCTGCGACCATCACGTCGCGGTTTCGGGTGTAACGTTTGCCGCGGCCTGCGACGCCGCCTTCAACCTCGTGCAGGCGCAGCGCTTCGAGAAAGGCCGCGACCACGTGGGTTGGCGGAGTAAAGCGCCACTGGCCGGACTTCTGCATATAGGCCCACTGCGCATGGAGATCGAGCGAGAGAGAGTGGCAATTGCCCTTCGCCGCTTCCAGCGCCGATTTGCGAGCAATGACGAAGCCGAAGCCCGGCACACCTTCGATGCATTTGTTGGCAGAGGAGACCATCGCCTCATAGGGAATGCGGGTCACATCCAGATCAACGGCGCCAAAAGCGCTCATCGAGTCGATAAAGAGCTTGCGACCCGCGCTGCGCACCGCCTCCGCGATCTCCCCGATCGGGTTCAGGATCCCGGAGGAGGTTTCGCAGTGAATGGCTATGACATGGG
Source organism: Haematobacter massiliensis (assembly GCF_000740795.1). Classification (GTDB taxonomy): domain Bacteria; phylum Pseudomonadota; class Alphaproteobacteria; order Rhodobacterales; family Rhodobacteraceae; genus Haematobacter; species Haematobacter massiliensis. Next base: position 179,758 of record NZ_JGYG01000008.1, on the reverse strand, counting down.
TGATCGCGGGGTCAGTCACCAGCGCAGCTGCGACTTCGGTCCCCCTCGGAGGCATGTAGTCGCCCTTGTCGATCAGGGTATAGGCACGACCGAGATAGCGCAGGGTTTCCGCGGCGCGCAGGCCATATGCGCCATTCGCGAGAACCAGAACCTTGCCGTCGCGCGGGACGAAGGTGCCCAGCATGGCTTCCACCGAAAAGCTGCCAGAGCCTTGCATCGGAACGCAGGCGTACTCTCCGGCAACGTCGCCAGCAATCGCAAGGAGCTTTTGGGTGAGCGCGGCAGTCATGCCCCGAAAGTCTGCGTCCCATGAGCCCCAGTCGCGCAGCATGGCTTCCTTGACCGAATAGGCGGTGGTCAAGGGGCCTGGGGTCAGCAGATAAGGCTCGCCAAGCTTGGGGGCGGGCAGTGGGTTCAGCGAAAGCGCGTCGGCCATTCCATCCTCGCGATACGGCGTGATGACGCGACAATCCATCGGATTACATCATTCGTAAAATCGTTAATTCATATCCTATCATAATTAGAATCGTTAGAATGTTTCGAGAAGCCGGGAAGCGCGCATTAGTCCAGAACGGTTCAGGTTGGATAGGCTGTCGTTACAATCAGAAAGTCGATTCCTTGAAACCTGTAAGAATTTAAAGGGGCGGGTCGTTGACGCCCCATGCCGTCGGACCGCCCCATCTGAAGCTTCGCAAGATCACGCTCACGGCTTGATCCGCCGGGAAACGTCTCTCTTCCGGACCAGCGCTTTTGACGTACCCCGGCGCGATGACATTCAGTGGTACATTTCCTCGAAGACAGTTGTGCGGTTCCGCGGTCACCGCGCGCCCTGCGTCCGACAACTTCAATTGATCCCGACGTCGTGCTTCGGTAAGCGGGAGCAGCGTTTTGCAATCAGGTCGCCATGCCATCGAAAACTCGCGGACCAGCGTGACCGGGAATCGGCGGAGGTGGACACAAGGGCAGTGCCATCGGCAAGGCTCTCCAGGCACATCCCGCGGAACTGGCTCAGGTGCTCTCCGCCGTGGCGGAGGATGCCCCGGAGAGCCTCACACAGGAGCTCCTGGAGGCTCTCCCGGCCGAGGCATGTCCACTGCTGGAGACCTTCGCACGCCAGCTCCTGCGCGAGTTGGCAGCCTCTCCGCTCCTTTATGCCAACTGCCCCGAGGCACCAAGCAAACCCCACTGATCCTGGTGGGGCTGATCCCTCGTCCTGTCCGACCGCGGTGGCTCCTGCGCAAGGCAGGGCGAGGTATTTTTTATCAAGGTCCGCCGGTAACCCCCGCGCGCATCACCAGCAATATGTCGCGCCTGTGGCATAGCTCTGACAGGAAACGGGCTGCGGCTGAGCGGCTGCTCTGGCAGCCGCAGCCTGTCTGGCCTGTTCCTCTGCTTGTCTTTTCTGTGCTTCGTAAGCGGCTTGCGCATCGGTCTTCCGGCACATGGCGGCGGATACATTCCCCCCGCGATATGGCTCCACGTTTATCCTGTCGAGGACAACCTGGACATCGGCGGACGTATTGCGGGCATACATGCCTTTTTCCAAATTCCGTATATAGGCCTGCGTTTCCGGGACAAACCGGATCATGTCCTTCTCGATGCAGGCCTGGGCCACATAATGTGATTCCACCCAGGGCCTGAGTTCCTCGAGTGTCCTGGGTGGGAGCGGTTTCGGGGCAGCACAAGCCCCCAGAACCAGTCCGATCCCGAGCCATCCACACACCCTCATCGTCCGTCTCCCGCTGTCTGTCTGTCTGTCTGTTTGTCTGTCTGTTCTGGTTCCCGCTTAGCGCGACAAAATCCCGGACGACAAGCGCGAAGGTGTTTTTTGAATATTTCCCCTTGAATGGAGTTTTCCATGCAACCGCTCATTGCCACAGCCCCCTATCGCTACTGCCCCGAAACCAGAACCATCTGGGGACAGGGGGAAACGGAAGGCGAAGTGATGGTCTCGATGCTGCGCGGCTGGGGCCATCTGACCGGCAAGGGCGCCACTGCCCTGGGGCTGCCTGTCACCGCCGCCCTCGATGTCCAGCATGCGACGGGCAGGCTCATCGTCACGCTGCTGAACCAGCATTTCGCCCAGGCCGCTGCCCTGGGGACGGGCTCGCAGGAGGACGGCGCATGAATGCCCTGACCCCGCCGCCTGTCATCGCCCTGGAAACCCCGGCGGTATCAGAAGCCCCGCTGTCCCCGGCGGAGTTCGCCGCAGAGCTGGCCCGGCGCTTTGCCATTCCCGACACGCTGAACCCGTTCAATGACCGGGTGGCACACGGGCTGTGCTCGACGCCCTTCCGGATGAAGTGACCGGACTGCAGCAACGGGGGGCGACGTGACGGACGATCAGAACGGGGGTCATCAGGCGTTTCCAGCCGCAGAAGCGGCTGGTGTGGAAGTCGGCAGTAATATATCACTAAAATCGTTAATTTGAGTGAAAATATCAACCAGGTTGATGATATGCGTTACGTGCAGCTGCGCGCCTTTCACTATGTTGCCATCTGCGGAGGTTTCTCGCGGGCGGCCGAGCAGCTGTTCCTCACCCAGCCAGCGATCTCCGATCAGGTGCGCAAGCTGGAGGAGGAATATGACATCCTTCTCTTCAACCGGCAGAAGAAGCAGGTGATCCTGACCACTGCCGGCGAACGGCTGCTGGAGATCACGCGGCGGATGTTCGACTGTGAACAGCAGGCCATGGACCTTCTCTCAGAGAGTAGGGCGTTGCGCGCCGGGAGGCTGCGCATCGTGGCCGACAGCGCCCATCATCTGCTCCACATCCTCGCGCGCTTCCGAGAGAAGTATCCAGGCGTGAAGGTCACCGTTGACGCGGGGAACACTCAGACGGTGATGGACCGGCTGCAGGCCTATGACGCCGATATCGGTATCTTGGGAGAGTTGCCCGCCTCTCGCGACTTCGAAACCGTTCACCTCAATGCCACGCCGATCTCCGCTTTCGTGCCGCGTCAGCATCGTCTTGCAGGGCGTGCGTCCGTCGATTTCGTTGATTTGTTGGCAGAACCTCTCGTCTTGCGCGAACGGGGTTCAAAGACACGCCGCAAGCTGGAGGAAGCGGCGCGCGCGGAGGGTTTTGATATGGAAGCCGCAATCGAGGCGGAAGGAAGAGAGGCTGTGCGCGAAATTGTCGCCTCTGGTGCGGGCGTCGGCTTTGTTTCTGCGGCTGAGTTTGGCAAGGACGACCGGCTCGTCCTCCTCCCGATCCGTAGCCGGATGCCAATGATCATGGATGAGGCGTTGATCTGTCTGCGGGAACGACGAGCAGGCAAGCTCGTAAACGCCTTCTTCGATATAGCCTTGGACGTGACCAAGGGCTGAATAGCCCCGGCATCGAGCGATGCATGGCTGTCAGTTCCGGTAAGAAAGATTGAAGTTATGGCCAAGGACGGTTTTTCCTGTGGCATGTATCAGAAGTTCCGTCTTTCCCACGGTAATCCATGAAACGCGCTGCATAGATCGCGCCTGGGCTAACTATTACAGGGATGAGGCTGCTGGCTGGATTTCTCCAAATCAGCAGCTTTTTCTTGCCCGCGAAGCCTCGTGCCATCTCGTGGCGTCTTCGCAGGCTTGAGGCCGCCATGATCATTATCTTCTTGCCTCACAAACACCCCAGACGGCCGCAAAAACAACTCGCTGGGCGCCCAGGTATCCGGTCGAAATGCAGCAAATTCAGTTCGTCTGATCAAGCCTGGCGCCAACTCCGTCTCCGACACCGCTCCTGTCAAATTGCTACATGTGATCATTGTTACCAATCGAAACTCCTGCTTACCTTTCCCCCGATATTCAGACCATTGCGCGCTGGGATTTTCCGCCCTTAGACCGACGAGGAGGAAGAGCCAATGAAGCACAAGCGTTTCAGCGACGAGCAGGTGATCGGCGTGCTGAAGGAGCACGAGGCCGGCGCCAAGGCAGATGACATCTGCCGGCGTCACGCCATCAGCGCGGCGACGTGGCTCAAGGCAGCGGGCTTCCATGACGTAGCCTGTGCATCTCAAAGATGCCTGTGCGAAAGTCGTATTGTGATAAAATGACTCCCTACCTAGTCTTGCGGGTGAGTCTGGCTTCTCCGCGTAACCTGATCTGCAGATGCGGAGGCCCTCATCCCGGTGTTTGGTGTTGATGAACCGGAGGCAACCTGTGGCCGATCATCTGATCCATGCTGATGAGCTGCCGGTCTGGGTGCCCGGAGAGACGGTCGTGGAAAGCCGGGGCTTGGGTTGGAAGGGCGTGGCGCAGCGCAGCTTTCTCTATAACGGGCAGGATGTGCTGATACCGCCGATGGACGACTTCCTGGTCGTTCAGTATCGGCAGGGACAGACGCCGATGGATCGTGAATTCGACGGGCGATGGACCCGAACCCAGTGTGGCCCCGGTGATTTCTCGCTGCTGTCCCGGGCCATGCAGTCCCAGTGGAACTGGACCGAGGGGCTGCACGTCGCCCATGTCTACCTGAGCAATGACCTGATGGCCCGCGTTGCCCGTGACATCTGCGATGGCGAGGTTGCCGTGATCTGTCTCCATGATGTTCTTCAGGGCAATGATCCGGTGATCAGCCATGTGGCCGATCAACTGACGCAGGAGGCCGCGCAGAACGGGGAGGCCGGCCCGCTATATGCCGAGGCGCTGAGCATACAGCTCGCCGTTCATCTGCTACGCAACTATGCGTCGATCACCCAGAAATCCGGCAAAACCAAACATGCGTTCTCGGAGAGCGAGATGCGGCGGCTGGATGAATGTATCCGCGCAGAGCTTGCCACGGGGCTTACGCTTGAACGTCTGGCCGAAAGCCTTGGCATAGGCGTTTGGGCGCTGAACCTCCGGCTGCGGCAAACCGTCGGCAAATCAACCTATGCCTATGTGCAGGAAAAGCGGGTCTCGCAAGCCTCTGACCTGCTTTGCAAAAGCGATCTGCCGATCAAGGCGGTCGCAACCGCCTGCGGTTTTTCGGATCAGGCCCACATGACGCGGATGCTGCGAAAGGCGCTCGACACGACGCCGGCGCAATTGCGCAAGTCGCGTTCCTGACTGCGGATCCTTCAAAAAATCGCTTGCAGATGTTCAAGACCGGATCAGCCGGTTTGCTAAGCTTGGCGTCCTGGGCAATGCGCATCGGAATTGGGAGGTTCCGCGCAACGGCCCGACTTCGACCGTAGGGAGACGGTCAGAATATCGAGGAGGAACCCATGCTGGATTCACACCAGACCGCCCCGGTGGCGGATCGAAATCCCATCCCTGAGACACTTGATGCACTCGTGATCGGCGCAGGCGTCGCGGGCCTTTATCAGCTTTACCAATTACGCAATCTGGGTCTGAAAGCCCATGCCTGCGACACGGCCGGCGATGTCGGCGGCACATGGTACTGGAACCGCTATCCCGGCGCCAAGTTCGACAGCGAAGCCTATATCTACCAGTACCTCTTTGACGAAGACCTGTACAAAGGCTGGACCTGGAGCGAGCGTTTCCCCGCACAGCCCGAGATCGAGCGCTGGATGCATTACATCGCCGAGAAACTCGACCTGCGGCGTGACATCAGCTTTTCGACGACGGTTACTGCCGCGACCTTCGACGAAGACCGTAAGGTCTGGCGGGTCAGCACCGATCAGGGGGAGGTGATCGACACACGCTTTCTGATCGGGTGCACGGGCATGCTGTCGGCCCCGCTGGAGAACCGTTTCCCCGGGCAATCGAGCTTCAAGGGCAGGATCCTGCATACCGCACGCTATCCGCGCGGCGGACTTGACCTTGCGGGCAAGCGCGTGGGGGTGATCGGAACCGGCGCCACCGGGATCCAGGTGATCCAGACCATTGCCGCCGAGGTTGCCTCGCTGACGGTCTTTGTCCGCACGCCGCAATATGTCCTGCCGATGAAGAACCCGAAATACGGCCCGGACGAGGCGGCGTGGTACAAGGGCCGGCTGGACGAATTGCGCCGGAACCTGCCCAAGACCTTCACCGGCTTCGAATATGACTTCGAGCATAAGTGGCACGACCTGACACCGGATCAGCGACGCGCTATCCTGGAGGAGACCCATGCGGATGGCTCGCTGAAACTGTGGCTGTCGTCCTTTGCCGAGATGTTCTTCGATGAGGCTGTCAGCGAAGAGATCTCCGAATTCGTCCGCCAGAAGATGCGGGATCGGCTGAAAGACCCGGAGCTCATCGACATTCTGGTGCCCCAGCCCGGGGACTATGGCTTCGGCACCCACCGTGTGCCGCTCGAAACCAACTACCTTGAAGTCTATCATCGCGACAACGTCAAGGCCGTCAGCCTGCGCGGCAACGGCATCGCCGAGATCGTTCCCGAAGGCATCAGGCTGGAGGATGGCACCGTTTATCCGCTGGATGTGATCATCATGGCGGTGGGCTTCGACGCGGGTTCGGGCGCGCTCAGCCGGATCGACATTCGCGGCCGCGATGGCGTCTCGCTGCGCGAGGAATGGGCCAGGGACATCCGCACCACGCTCGGGATGATGAAACACGGCTTCCCCAATCTGTTCATGACGGGCGCACCGCTCGCCCCGTCGGCCGCACTGTGCAACATGACCACCTGCCTGCAACAGCAGACGGAATGGATCAGCGACTGCATCCGGCATCTGGAGAGCACCCAACAGGGCGTGATCGAACCCACCTCCGAGGGGGAGGCCGCCTGGGTCGAACATCATGACGAAACGGCCAAAGCGAACCTGATATCGCGCACGAACTCATGGTATACCGGGTCGAATGTCCCCGGAAAGCCGCGCAGGGTTCTGTCCTATACCGGCGGCGTCGGCACCTATCGCGCGAAATGCAGCGAGGTCGCCGCGAACGGCTATCCAGGTTTCGCCCTCGGCCACAGCCCTGCAGAGCAAGCCAGCTGACACCGTCATCGCTCCTCCGGTTGCGCGGGCGGGGCGATGTTCACATGTTCAGGAAACCGATATGAACAAGATTTTCAATGCCGATGACATCCTTCATCAGACCGTTTCAGCCACGCCGGGGGTTCCGGGCGTGGTCGCGATGGTGAGCGACCGGAACGGCAATCTCTATGAGGGCGCTGCGGGCGTGCGGCGTCTTGATCGCCCTGATCCCATGACCACCGACAGCGTCTTTGCGCTGTTCTCGACCACCAAGGCCATAACCAGCACGGCCGCACTGCAGCTTGTCGAAGAGGGGAGGCTGGATCTCGACGCCCCTGCCGCCCGCTATGCACCCGAGATCGGGAAGTTGCAGGTCATCGACGGGTTCGAGTCCGACGGCGAACCCCGCCTGCGCGCCCCGAAACGCGCCATCACGGCCAAGGATCTGCTGCTGCATCGGGCAGGATTCGGCTATGATTTCTTCAATGAAACCTACAGGCGCCTTGCCGAGGAGCAGGGCCAGCCGAGCGTGATAACCGCATCGAAGGCCGCGCTGATGACCCCGCTGTTGTTCGATCCCGGCGAAAAGTGGGAATACGGCTCGAACATCGACTGGCTGGGTCAGGTCATCGAAGGTGTTACCGGAGAGCGGCTGGGCGAGGTCTTTCGGAAGCGCATCTTTGAGCCCTTGGGCATGACCGAGACCAGCTTCGATCTGACCGACCCGCTGCGTCAACGGCTGGCAGGGATGCATCAGCGGGCACCCGACGGCACACTTGAGGCCATAGATTTCGAACTGCCTGCCGATCCCGAGGTGCATATGGGCGGACATGGGCTTTACGGAACCGTGGGCGATTACATGCGCTTCATCCGCATGTGGCTGAACGATGGCCGCGGCGAACATGGTCAGGTGCTGCGCCCCGAGACAGTGGCGATGGCTGAGAAGAACCATCTTGGCGACCTGAAGGTGACCATGCTGCCCGGCGTCATCTCGACGCTTTCGAATGATGCTGAGTTCTTCCCGGGTCAGTCGAAGTCCTGGGCCTATGGCTTCATGGTCAATGACGAGCAAGCGCCTACCGGGCGTCCCGCAGGCGCGCTTGGCTGGGCTGGGCTGGCCAACCTGTTCTACTGGATCGACCGGAGGAACGGCCTCGGCGGTTTTTGGGCGACGCAGATCCTGCCGTTCGGGGATCCCGCTTCCTTTGGGGGATACATTGCGTTCGAAAGCAGGGTCTATCAGGCGCTGTCGCAGTAGCAGGATCTTGTCACCGTCCAGGACCGATGAAGCAGCACCGGAGGCGCACCGTGCCGCCCGCTGGCCCCGGACAGGGGAGGGGGTCATCCGCTGTCGGGGTGTCCGATCCCCGCGCTCCGCGCCCTCCGCGGCAACCGCTCCGGCGGAACGTGGAGGGCGCGCTTTCGACAAGCGCGTCGGGGGTTGCGGAACGAGGGCGTGGGCATGGCCCATGAGACCGGAATGCGGCGGCGTGAACGATGCTGAAAGAACCCGGGTCATCCGGGTCAGTTCATGCTGGAGCCGGGCGGCAGAAGTGATCTTGCGGCCGTAGCCTGAGGATATTGGCCTTGAAGACTTCGGCCGGGGTGCGCGGAACCGAGGCTTTGTGCGGGGGGTGGCAGTCAGTCCGGTGCAGAGCGCGCGCGGCTCTTGTTGTGACAGGCTGTTCCGCGTCGGTGTCATCGGCAGAGCCACCAGCGCAGCCATGCAGCCTGATAAGCGCGTCCCTGATGGCTTGCCGCACAGGGTCGGAGGGCGCGCTGCCGCAGGTCATGGAGCTGATAACGGTTTTAATAATCAATGCCGTGCGGCGGAAGCTGCTCATCGTCGGGGAGACGATCACGCCGGCATGTCGATTGTCGCGGGCGCAATGGCGTAGCATCTATCGTAGCGTTGACGGAGCCTAATGCGCGTGGGCAAGTGTCGTCGTAACCGGCGGGGACGATGTCACCAGCAATCGTCTCGCGCGCGAGAGGGAACGCCGGATCCAAAAGCTGGAACGCCAGATCGGGCGCATGACCATGGAAGCGGGGGTTCTGCGCGAGATCACGAAGGGAGACTCTCAATAAAGGCGGGCGGAGACATTGGGCACGGTCCGGTCGAACCTGCTCGACGATCTGCAGGAACGGAGCAGGCTGCTGCAAGTCATTACAAGGCGCAGGGTTGGAGTCGGCGCCACGATCTTGCGCCGGCACCGACGCTGAGACGGACCGCGCCGGTGAACCACGAACAGGTCTGCCGGATCATGAAGGCCCATAACCTGATGCTGGCGAGAAAATATTCCGGGCGGTCTGAGCATCCCTAAGACGGCAAGGCTACCGTATGCGGTCGAACCTGCGCCCGTGCTCCGACCGGTGCGAGTTCGCCTGCTGGAACGGCGATATCATCCGCCGTCCTCATCGACCATGACCAGCCAATGCTTGGATGGATCGGCAGCTGGATCGGGGATCACAACGCTGAAGATGCTCTCACCCCGCGAGGTGCCGCCGCTCAAACCGCAACCTGACTGTCCGGTAAAACAGGGACAAACGACCGAAGGTTCAGGGGTTCGTGGGAGCGTCGGACCCGGCAAGTGGCTGTTTAGGCTGCCCCTAAGCCTTGCTGTATCAAATCGTAATTTTAGCCATATCGTCGGGTCGCTAAGCTGGATCCAGGCGGCAGCCATCCTTTGCCGCGCCGGTCGCAGATCATCCGAGGGACGCAGCAATGTCAGTGGAAACGACCAATACGATTGTCGTTGGCGCCGGTCAGGCAGGCGTTGCCATGAGCGAGCATCTGGGCCGGGCAGGGATCGACCATCTGGTGCTGGAGCGGGGCCGCATCGCCGAACGCTGGCGGTCCTGGCGCTGGGATTCTCTGGTGGCCAATGGTCCGGCTTGGCACGATCGCTTTCCCGGCATGGCCTTCAACGCCGATCCCGACGGCTTTGTCGGCAAAGAGGATGTCGCGGATTACTTTGTCGATTACGCCGGCATGATCGGCGCCCCGATCCGTTGCGGGGTCGAAGTGCAGGAGGTGCGCCGCAATGACGGACGGCCGGGCTTTACCGTCACTACCTCGCAGGGCGTGATAGAGGCGCGCCATGTCGTCGCCGCGACGGGCCCGTTCCAGACGCCCGTGATGCCGCCGCTGATCCCTGAGACGGCGGGCCTCACGCAGATGCACTCGGTCGGCTATCGAAATCCGGATCAGCTGGCGCCGGGCGCGGTGCTGGTGATCGGCGCGGGCTCCTCCGGGGTCCAGATCGCCGATGAATTGCTGCGCGCGGGGCGCAAGGTGTTCCTGTCAGTCGGCCCCCATGACCGCCCGCCGCGCCGCTATCGCGGGCGCGATTTCTGCTGGTGGCTGGGGGTTCTGGGCAAATGGGACATGGCCGCGCCTGCGCCGGGGACCGAGCATGTCACTATCGCTGTCAGCGGCGCGCGCGGCGGCGAAACCGTGGATTTCCGCAGGCTGGGCCATCAGGGCATGGTGCTGTTGGGCCGGACCGAACGCTTTGCGGATGGCAGGCTGCATTTCGCGCCCGACCTGCGCGACAATCTGGATCGGGGCGACGCGAATTATCTTGGCCTGCTGGACGAGGCGGACGCCTATGTCCTGCGCAACGGCCTGGACCTGCCGCCCGAGCCGGAGGCGCGCCACCGCCAGCCCGACCCCGATTGCGTGACCGATCCGGTCCTGTCGCTGGATCTGGCCGGGGCGGGGATCGGCACCGTCATCTGGGCCACCGGCTTCTCGGTTGATTTCAGCTGGATCAAGCTCGATATCTTCGACGCCAAAGGTCGCCCGATCCATCAGCGCGGCGTGTCGATGGAGCCGGGGATCTATGTCCTGGGCCAGCCCTGACAGTCGCGGCGCGGATCAAGCTTCATCTGGGGGGTCTGGCATGATGCCCGCCATATCGCCGAGCAGATCGGCATCCAGAACAGTTATGCCGACTATCATCACGGCACGCCGCCGCTGCCACAGGCAAAGACCGCCTGACCCTGCCACCCAAGCCCGCCCGATGGAGATCCAGATGGCTCATACCCGTATCCGCAAGTTCAACACCAAGGACACCTACCCCGAGCAGAACCTGGACAATGACCTGTGCCAGGCGGTGGTGACGCAGGGCGGCCGCATCGTCTGGCTGCGCGGTCAGTGCCCGCAGAATCTGGACGATGCGAAAAACATCGACAGCCATGATCCGGTCGAGCAGACCCACAAGGTCATGCAGAACATCAAGCAGTTGATCGAGGAAGCCGGCGGCCAGATGGAGCATCTGGTCAAGGTCGTGGTCTACATCACCGATGTGCGCCACCGCGAGGCGGTCTATCGCACCATGGGCGAATATCTCAAGGGCGTGCATCCGGTCTCGACCGGGCTGGTGGTGCAGGCCTTGGCGCGGCCCGACTGGCTGGTGGAGATCGACGGCACCGCCGTGATCCCGGACTGATCAGATGACCTTCTCGCTTGTCGCCCGCTGCGCCGAGACGGGCATGTTCGGCATGGCCATCGCCTCTTCCTCGCCCGCCGTGGCGGCGCGCTGCGCCTTTGCCCGCGCGGGCGTGGGCGCGGTCGCCAGCCAGAATGTCACCGATCCGTCGCTGGGGCCGTTGACGCTGGATCTGATGGAGCAGGGGCTTTCGGCCCCGGATGCCGTGGCCGAGGTGGTGCGGCGGGGCCGCTTCATCGACTATCGGCAGGTGCTGGCGGTCGATGCCCAGGGCGCGACCGCGATCCATTCGGGCCCGAACTCGCTGGGCATCTGGACGCAGGCGCAGGGGCCGGATGTGGCCTCGGGCGGGAACCTGCTGGCCAATGACGGCGTGCCGCAGGCCATCGTGGACGGGTTCCTGAAGGCCCGGGGCCATATCGGCGACCGGCTGATCGCCGCGATGCAGGCCGGGCTGGCGCAGGGCGGAGAGGCCGGGCCGGTGCATTCGGCGGGGCTGAAGATCGTCGACACGGTCAGCTGGCCGGTGGCCGATCTGCGCTGCGACTGGACGGAGGCCTGCCCGATCCGGGCGCTGGCCGATCTGTGGGCCATCTACAAGCCGCAGCTCGACGCCTATGTGCAGCGCGCGCTCGACCCCCGGGCGGCGCCGTCCTATGGCGTTCCGGGCGATGAATAGGGGAACCGAGATGCTGGACCATCAGGGCTGGAAAGCCCGCGCCGCAGGCTTGCGCTTTCGCCATCAGGCTTTCATCGACGGCCGCTTTACCGACGCCGTCTCGGGCAAGACCTTCGACAGCATCAACCCCGCCACCGGCGCGGTGCTGGCGCAGGTCGCGGAATGCGACGCGGCGGATGTGGACCGCGCGGTCACGGCGGCGCGGCGCGCCTTTGATGATGGCCGCTGGTGGCGCAAGCCCCCGGCCGAGCGCAAGGCAGTGCTGCTGAAGCTGGCCGATCTGATCCGCGAGAACCTGCAGGAACTGGCGCTGCTGGACAGTCTGGACATGGGCAAGCTGGTGCGCGACGCGGCCACCATCGACGCCCCCGGCTCGGCGCATTTCTTTCAATGGTATGCCGAGGCCATCGACAAGCTCTATGACGAAGTGGCCCCGACCGGCCCCGGCGACCTTGCCTTGGTGCGCCGCGTGCCCTTGGGCGTCGTCGGCGCGGTGGTGCCGTGGAACTTTCCGCTGGACATGGCGACGTGGAAATCCGCTGCCGCGCTGGCGGCGGGGAATTCCGTGGTGCTGAAGCCGGCCGAGCAATCACCCTTGTCGGCGCTGCGGCTGGCGGAACTGGCCGCCGAGGCCGGGTTGCCCGATGGCGTCTTGAACGTGGTGCCGGGCTTTGGCGCCACCGCCGGGCGGGCGCTCGGGCTGCATATGGATGTGGATTGCCTAGCCTTTACCGGCTCCACCGCCACCGGCAAGCGGTTCATGGAATACTCCGGCCAGTCGAACCTGAAACAGGTCTGGCCCGAGACCGGCGGCAAAAGCCCGAACATCGTCTTTGCCGATTGCCAGGATCTGGATGCGGCGGCGGACATGGCGGCCTTTGGCATCTTCTTTAATCAGGGCGAGGTCTGTTCGGCCAATTCCCGGCTGTATGTTCAGGACAGCATCCGCGAGGCGTTTCTGGAAAAGCTGGCCCAACGCGCTGCGGCAATGCAGCCAGGCGACCCCTTGGACCCGGAGTCCAAGATGGGCGCCATCGTCGATGAGCGCCAGACGCAGGGCATCATGCGCTTTGTCGAGGCGGGCAAGGCCACCGCGCGGCTGGTCACCGGCGGCAATCGCGTCACCATGGAGGGCAAGGGCTGTTTCGTGCAGCCGACCATCTTTGCCGATGTGACCCAGGACGATCCGCTGGCCCGGGACGAGATCTTCGGCCCGGTCCTGTCGGTCATCGGCTTTCAGACCGAGGATCAGGCCGTCGCCATGGCCAATGATTCGATCTATGGGCTGGCTGCTTCGGTCTGGACCGACGATCTGTCGCGTGCCTGCCGCGTGGCCGAGCGGCTGCATGTCGGCACGGTCTCAGTCAACACGGTCGATGCGCTGTCGGCGCAGACCCCTTTTGGCGGCATGAAGCAGTCCGGGTTCGGGCGCGACCTGTCGCTGCATTCACTGGACAAATACACGGCGCTGAAAACGGTCTGGATCAAATACCGGACCTGACGCCCGCCAGGTGCATCCCCTTCGCACCCAGCCCCTCTAGGAGAGAAAATTGCGCGATCCCCGCTATGACATCCTGTTCCAGCCGATGCAGATCGGCCCTGTCACCGCGAAGAACCGCTTCTATCAGGTGCCGCATTGCAATGGCGGCGGCTATCGCGACCCGTCGGCGGCGGCCGCCATGCGCGGCATCAAGGCCGAGGGCGGCTGGGGCGTGATCTTTACCGAGCAATGCGAGATGCATCACACCTCGGAGATCACCCCCTTCATCGAGCTGCGCCTGTGGGAGGACAAGGACATCCCGCAGCTTGCCAAGATGGCCGAGCGGATGAAGACGCATGGCGCGCTGGCGGGAATCCAGCTGGCCTATTCCGGCATCAACGGCCCGAACCTCTACACCAAGGAAGTGCCGCTGGCGCCCTCGGCCATGCCGATCCGCACCTTCACCAATGACCCGGTGCAGGCCCGCGCGCTGGACAAATCCGACATCCGCGACCTGCGCCGCTGGTTCGTGAACGCGGCGAAACGGTCCAGGCTGGCGGGCTTTGACCTGATCTGCCTTTACGGCGCGCATGGCTTCGGCATCTTCCAGCATTTCCTGAGCCGCGCCACGAACCAGCGTACGGATGAATATGGCGGCAGTCTGGAAAACCGCGCGCGTTTCGTGAATGAGGTCATCGCCGACATGCGCGATGCGGTCGGCGACACGATGGCCCTGACCCTGCGCGTCAGCCTGGACGAAAGCATCGGCGAGCTGGGCTTTTCCAATGCCGAGGTCCGCGAGTTCATCGAGATGAACCGCGACCTGCCCGACCTGTGGGATCTGGCGCATGGCACCTGGGAGGATTGTTCCGGCCCCTCGCGCTTCAAGGACGAATCGGCGCAGGAAGATCTGGTCTGGGGCATTCGCGACCTGACCAGCCGGCCGGTGGTCGGGGTGGGGCGCTTTACCTCGGCCGATACCATGGTGCGGATGATCAAGTCGGGCACGCTGGATTTCATCGGCTGCGCCCGGCCCTCCATCGCCGATCCCTTCCTGCCGAAAAAGATCGAGGAAGGCCGGATCGAGGACATTCGCGAATGCATCGGCTGCAATATCTGCATCACCGGCGACATGACCATGTCGATCAGCCGCTGCACCCAGAACCCGACCTTCATGGAGGAATGGCGCAAGGGCTGGCACCCCGAAAAGATGAACGCCAAGGGCGACAGCCAAAGCGTGCTGATCGTTGGTTCCGGTCCGGCGGGGCTCGAGGCGGCGCGTGCCTTGTCCTTGCGCGGCTATGAGGTGGCGATTGCCGAGGCGCGCACCGAACTGGGCGGGCGCGTGGCGCGCGAACGCAAGCTGCCGGGCCTCTCGGCCTGGGGGCGCGTGGTCGAATACCGGCAATACCAGATCAGCCAGCGTCCGAATGTCGAAACCTATTTCGACAGCCATCTGGACGCAGAGGCGATCCTGGAATTCGGCTTTCAGAACATCTGCATCGCCACCGGGGCCAGATGGCGCGCCGATGGCGTCGCGCGCCAGCATGTCGTGCCGATGGCCATGGATGGCTCGGTCCCGGTCTATACACCCGATGACATCATGGAGGGGCGCAAGCCCTCGGGCCGCGTGGTGATCTTTGACGACGACCACTATTACATGGGCGGTGTCATGGCGGAACTGCTGCGCGGCGAGGGCTGCGAGGTCACGATCATCACCCCCTCGGCCTATCTGTCGGATTGGACGCTGAACACGCTGGAACAGCACACGATCCACCGCCGTCTGGCCGGTATGGGCGTGAACATCGTGCTGAACCGGGGCGTCAGTGCCATTGCGGGCGGGCATGTGGTGTCGACCTGCGTCTATACCGATGGGGAGCAAAGCCATGGCTGTGATGCGGTGGTCGTGGTCACCTCGCGGCGCGAGGAGAACGGCCTCTATCTCGATCTGAAGGGGCGCGAGACGGATTGGGCGGATGCCGGCATCCGCTCGGTCAGGATCATCGGTGACGCCAATGCGCCGGGGCCGATCGCATGGGCGACCTATGCCGGGCACCGCTATGCGCGGGAACTGGACGAGCCGGACCGGGGCGATGCACTGCCCTTCCGGCGCGAGATCACCGAACTGGCGGCGGATTGAAAAAAGGGGCGCCGCAAGCGCCCTTTGCCGCCCCGGCGATCAGCGCCCGAGGATCGCGCGGGCGCATTTCTCTCCGATCATCATCGACGGGGCGTTGGTATTGCCGCCGATCAGCGTCGGCATGACCGAGGCATCGGCGACACGCAGCCCCGCGATCCCATGCACCTGCATCGTCACCGGATCGACCACGGCCATGCCGTCGCGGCCCATCTTCGCCGTGCCGACCGGGTGATAGACGGTCAGCGCCTCGGCCCGCAGATAGGCAAGGATCTGGTCATCGCTGATCACATCCGGCCCGGGCAGGATCTCGCGCCCGTTCAGGCCCGTCAGCGGCGGGGCGGCAAAGATACGGCGGGCCAGCTTGATCCCTTCGACCAGCACCTGTGCATCGAAGGGATCGCTGAAGAAGCGGTGGTCGATCTGCGGCGCAAAGCCTTCGCCCTCGCGGGCAATGCGGATCTCGCCGATGGAGCGGGGCCGCAGCACGCAGGTATGCACGGCAAAGCCATGGCCCCATTCGACCAGCCGCCCGCGATGACTGCGATAGCCGGGCACGAAATGGAACTGCACATCCGGCAGATCGCCCGCCAGCGGCGTCTTTGCGAAACCGCCCGCGACGACGTAATTGGTGGACAGCTCGCCCCTGCGCCCGGCGGCAAAGGCGAAGGGCGCGGCCAGCAACCGCCGCCAGTTGCCCAGCGAAAAGCCCAGCGTCCGGGTCGAATCGCTGCGCACCGTGATCATCCCGTCGACATGATCACGCAGGTTCTGGCCGACGCCCGGCAGGTCATGCACGACCGCGATGCCCTGCGCGGAAAGCTGTGCCCCCGGCCCAATGCCCGATGCCATCAGCGCCATGGGCGTGCCGATCGCACCGGCCGACAGGATCACCTGACCCGCAAGGATGCGCTGCGGCTGATCGCCCTGCTGCACCTCGATCCCCGTCACCCGGCCAGTCTCGACGATTAGGCGGCGCAGGGTGCACCCCGGACGGATCACCAGATTGGGCCGCGACCTGACCGGTTCCAGAAAGGCGTTATAGGCCGAAAAGCGCAGACCGTCGCGTTGCGTCACGTCATAGACGCCAAGGCCGAGCTGGCTGGGACCGTTGAAATCGGTGTTGCGCGGCAGCTGCAGCGTCTCGCCCGCAGCGATGTAATCCTGACAGACCGGGTTCGGATCGCGCGGGCGGCTGACGATCAATTCCCCCTCGGCGCCGTGAAAGGCGGGATCCTGACCGTTGCGGTTACGCTCTAACGCATTGAACACCGGCAGCACCTCGTCCCAGCCCCAGCCGGGACAGCCCAGATCGCGCCAGTCGTCGTAATCCCGCGCCGCGCCCCGGATATACAGCATCGAATTCAGCGAGGACGACCCGCCCAGCATCCGCCCCCGGTTCACCGGAATGCGGCGGTCGTTCAGGCCGGGCTGCGGCACGCCCACCCAGCCGTAATCAAAGCGCGCCCGGCCATACATCGCCAGAATCCCCGCAGGCACCTTGACGCGCAAGTCGCGGTCATGACCCCCGGCCTCGATCACCAGAACGCGGGTGGCGGGATCGGCGGACAGGCGATTGGCCAGCACGCAGCCCGCCGAGCCCGCGCCGATGACGATATGATCGAACCGTTCCATCACGGCGCCCGATAGGTGATGCGCCCGCCGCAGACGGTCAGGGCGATCTGCGCCGCGTCCGCGCTGTCGGCCAGTCCGTCGAGGCTTCCCGCGATCAGCACCAGATCGGCGTCAAAGCCGGGGGTCAGCGCGCCGCGCCGGTCCTCGCAGAAATCGGCATGGGCGCCGCCTATGGTATAGGCCGCAAGGCATTCATCGAGGGTCAGCCGCTGATCGGGCATGTCGGGCGCCCAGGGCTCGCGGGTCAGCGCGCAATGGATGGCATACAGCGGCGACAGAGGCGACACCGGCCAGTCGGTGCCGAAGGCCACGGCCACGCCCCGGTCGCGGATCATCCGCCAGGGAAAGGCGGTCGGCCAGCGGTCGCGGCCCATGATGGTGGTCGTGGGTTCCAGCGGCAGCCCCGCCGAGCCCGGCGGATGGACCGGCTGCATAGAGGCCACGATGCCCAAGGGCGCCAGCCGGTCCAGATCCTCGGGGGTGATGGTGTCGATATGCTCGATCCGGTGGCGGGCGTCGCGCGGCCCATTGGTGCGCCGGGCGGCCTCGTATCCGTCGATGGCCCCGCGCACCGCGCCGTCGCCCACCGCATGGGTGGCGATCTGCAAGCCGCGCCGGTCGGCCTCGATGCAGATCGCGTCAAAGACATCCTGCGGGATCAGCGGCGCCGAGCGAAAGCCGGGCCGGTCGGGATAATCTGTCGCCGTCAACGCGGTCCAGGTGTCGAACACGCCGTCCATGAACAGCTTGATGCGGCCAAAGCGCAGCCAGCCCGGCACTTCGGGACCGAAGCTGTCGATCAGCGCCACGCCCGCCGCGCCGACATCCGAGGTCAGCCGCAGCGGCAGGCTGACGCGCACCGGCATGTCGCCAGCCTCCGCCAGATCGCGCAGCAGCCGGGCCTGATAGGGATTGCCGTCCATGTTGACGGCGGTCGTGATGCCGTGTTGCGCGCAATAGTCGCCGGCCTTGCGGATGAGCGCCCGGTCATGGGCGCGATCCGCCTCGGCCACCTCGTCTTCGCCGCGATAGTTCAGACCATCGCGGCCCTGCAACCGCGACAGCCCCTGCACGCGGATCATCGCCGCCGATTCCCGCAGCTCGCCATTGGCCAGCCCGTCCGGGCCCATCACCACTTCGGCGCCCGGCCCGACATCGGCACCCTGCAACAGACCCGCCAGGTCAAGGGCGCGGGTATTGGCCCAGGCACAATGCAGGTCGGTCGCGAGCATGGCGATGGGGCGGTCGGCGCAGATCGCGTCCAGCAGGTGACGGTCCGGACGGCGATCCTCGCCGAAGATGGTATAGTTCACCGCATAGGCAAACAGGATCTCGTCACCGGGATTGGCGGCGATAAAGCTGCGGAACGCACCCGCCACGGCATCGAAGCCGAACACCGGCCCCAGGTTCAGCATCGACAGCGTGGCGCCGCCCATGAACAGGTGCAGATGGCTTTCGATCAGCCCCGGCAGCAGTTCGGCGCCCCCGGCGTCGATGACGCGGCAGTCCGGCCCGGCAAGGGCGCCGATCTCGGTATCGCCGCCAAGCGCCAGGATGCGACCCGCCGCGACGGCAATCGCAGTGGTGCACGGCGGTGCGAACAGCGCGCGTGTACGCGCATTCACGATGATCAGGTCGGCTGGCATTGCTCCTCCGGCTGGCAATCTGACCCCGGGGGAACAACCCCGGCGCGGTCCCCCTTAGTCAGGGGTTACTGCAGCAACTGGGTCCATACCCGCGTCACCAGATCCTGTGCGGCGGGCGAACAGGTGCGGGAGAATTCAACCGGCACGTCTGGATAAAGCTCGGGCGCCTTTTCCTTGGTATAGACCACCTTTTCCGTCACCGTCTTCATCGGTGAGCTATGAGCGTAATAGTTCATCTGTTCGGTGGCATTCTCTGGTTCTGACATGAACTCAATGAACTTGATCGCATTTTCCCGGTTGGGCGCGCCCTTGGGGATCACCATGCTGTCTATCCAGCCGACGAGGCCTTCCTTGGTCATTGCCATCTGGAAAGGCGCGCCTCCCGCGCGGGCCTTCAGCTCTTCCCCATCCCACCAGAAATGCGCCGAAACCTCACCCGAGCCAAGGCGGCTGGCGATGCTATCCGAGGAATAGACCGCGACCGAAGGTTTCTGCGCCATCAGCAGATCCAGCACCTTCTTCATCTCGGCCGAGTCTTCGGTGCAGAAGGGAACACCCAGATACAGCTGCGCCGCGCCGATCACCTCGTCGGGCTGGGCCAGCATGGCGATCTTGCCCGCCAACTCGCCCTCGGGTTCGAAGAAATACTTCAGGCTGTCGGTCGGACCCTTGTAGAGATCGGTATTCACCACGAAACCGGCGGTGCCATAGGCAATCGGGATCGAATACCCTTGGGTCTCGTCCCACCATTGGTTGCGCCAGCGCGGGTCGATATTATCGTAGGCTTTCAGTGTGTTGGCGCCGTAATTGTCCAGCAGGCCCTGATCGATCATGATCTTCAGGAAATGCTGCGAGGGGGTCGAGATATCATAGCCTGAGGCCCCGGCCTGCAATTTGGTCAGCAGATCCTCGTTCGAGGTATAGCCGTCCACATGCACCGCGACATCGTTCTCTTTCGAGAATTTCTCGATCAGCGCCGGTGAGATCGACTCGGACCAGACGTAAAGGTTCAACTTGCCCGCCGCTTGCGCCATGGGGGTCAGGCACAGCAGCAGGGCGGTGCCCGCAAGGATCTTTTTCATGGGTCTCTCCTGTTGGTTTTTATGGTTCAGATCTTGTCGCGCCCGCCGCGCGTGCCGACCACCAGCGCCACCGTGGCCAGGATCAGCGAGGCCAGGATCAGCAGGGAGGCGATGGCATTCAGTTCGGGCGAGGTGCCGGCCCGGATCAGCGAGAAGATATAGACAGGCAGCGTCGTGGTTCCGCCCGAACTCAGCATGTTCGAGGTAATGAAGTCGTCCATCGAGATCAGGAAGGCCAGCATCGCCCCCGAAAACAGCCCCGGAAAGATCAGCGGCAGGGTCACGCGGCGGAACCCGGTCCAGCGCGAGGCGTAAAGATCCGCCGCCGCCTCCTCAAAGTCCAGCGACATGCCTTGCAGGCGGGCGCGGATCGGCAGGAAGGCAAAGGGCGTGCAGAATGCCGAATGCGCGATCACCAGCTTGAGCAGCCCGTTCTGGATGCCCAGCAGCGAAAACAGGATCAGCGTGGCCACCGCCAGCACGATCTCGGGCAGCAGCAGGGGCAGGTTGACCACGGCTTCCGACAGTTTGCGAAAGCGCAGGTTGCGCCCGCGCACGATCGCCAGCGCCGCCATGAGCGCGACCGTAGTGGCGACCGTGGTGGCAATCGCCGCAACCAGCAGCGAGGTTTTCAGCGCTCCCATCAGCGCGGCATTGTTCAGCGCCGAGCCATACCACTTCAGAGAGAAATGCGTCCACACTCCCGCGATACGGTTGTCGTTGAAGGAATAGACCACGATCACCGCCAGCGGTGCATAAAGATAGAGGAAGAACAGCAAGCTCAGCGGTTTCAGGCCGGGATAGCGCTTCACATCATGGCGGTTGGTCATGCCAGAGCCTCTCTCGTGGCACTCCGCCGCGCGATCACGATCAGCACGATCATCACGAAGACCATCAGCGTCATGGCAATGGCCGCGCCAAAGGGCCAGTTCCGCGCACTGGTGAACTGCATCTGGATCAGCGAGCCCATCATCATCTGCTTGCCGCCGCCCATCAGCGTCGGCTCCAGCACCGCGCCCAGCGAGGGCACGAAAACCAGGATCGCGCCCGAGACCAGACCCGGCGCCGTCAGCGGCAGGATGACCCGGCGCAGCGTCACCCAGCGGTTGCCGTAAAGGTCGTGTGCCGCCTCGATCAGCGTGCCGTCCAGCTTCTCGATCGAGGCAAATACCGGCAACACCATAAGCGGCATGTAGGTATAGACCATGGCTGCCAGCGTGGCGCCGTCGTTGTACATGAAGCTCAGCCCCGCCGGAGCGCCGAAGAATTCCAGAAAGCGCGGCAACGGTCCGTCCCGGCCCAGGATAATCATCCAAGCATAGACGCGCAGGATCATCGACACCCAGAAGGGCAGGGTGATCAGATAGACCAGAATCGCCTTGGTCCGGGGCGGCTGGCAGGCGATATGATAAGCCACCGGCACTGCGATCAGCAGACACAGCAGCGTTGTCACCCCGGCCAGCAGAACCGTGCGCAGGATGATCTGCAAGTATTGCGTGGTGAATTCCGGTGCGCCGTCCCAGCCTTCGTTGAACAGGATCTGGCGATAGCCCGACAGATCCAGATCCCAGGCAAAGCCCCCATAAGCCCCCCGGGTCGAAACCGACACGGCGGCGATGATCACCATCGGCAGCAAAAGCGCGAAACCCATCAGCAGCCAACCGGGCAACAGGCCCCACACCGCCAGATTATTCCATGCCCACGGCTCCCGCGTGGCAGCGGGCTGCAGCGAGCCTTGCACCCCATCGGCCATATCGGTCATGCCGGCAAGACCCGCGCTGCAGCTTCGCTGAAGCCGACCTCGATCATGGCGCCGACCTCGATCCGGTCTCCCGCGCGAGAGGCATTCCGGCGAGAGGCCCGCAGGGGCATGTCATGCGCCAGCAACTGATAATGCGTATAGCCACCCATGTAGTTCTTGTTCACCACCCGCGCGGCAAAGCCGCCCGACACCACCTGATCGCCCAGATTGATCTTTTCGGGGCGGACGGACAGTGTGGCTGGCCCGGTTGCAAGACCCTCAGGCGCGCTGACGCGCATGATCCGGTCAAAGGGCGTTCGGATGGTCGCCTGCCTACTGCTGGTTTCCAGCACCTCGACCGGCAGGAAATTCGTCTCGCCCACGAAATCCGCGACGAAGCGGCTGACGGGTTCTTCATAGATCTGTGTCGGCGTGCCCAGTTGCTGCACCTCGCCGCTGCCCAGCACCGCAATGCGGTCGGACATGTCCAGGGCTTCCTCTTGGTCATGAGTGACGAAGACGAAAGTGATGCCCGTGTCGCGCTGCAGGCTGCGCAACTCGTCGCGCATCGCCTGACGCAGTTTCAGATCCAGCGCCGACAGCGGCTCGTCCAGCAGCAGCACCTCGGGTTCGGGGGCAAGCGCGCGGGCCAGCGCGATCCGCTGGCGCTGGCCGCCCGACAGCTGCGTGGGCTTGCGGGCGGCAAACTGGCTCATGTGCACACGCTCCAGCATCTCGCCTGCGCGGGCGCGGATACGGGCCTTGTCCCAGCCCAGGTTTTCGATCCCGAAGGCGACGTTCTGTTCGACCGTCATATGCGGAAACAGCGCATAGCTTTGAAAGACCGTGTTCACGCGCCGCTTGTGGGGCGGGATGCCGATGACCTCAGTCCCATTCAGCAGGATAGTCCCCTCATCAGGGCTTTCGAATCCGGCGATCATCCGCAGGAGCGTCGTCTTGCCGCAGCCCGAGGGGCCAAGCATCGTGAAGAACTCGTTGCGGCGGATGACGAAGCTGATGCCTTTCAGCGCCTGATAGCTGCCGAAATTTTTCGATACGCCGATCACCTCTATGGCATTGTTGGGCATCTGCTTGTCCTTATGGCTTTCGGCGCACCTGCGGGCTTTTGCTGGTCACATACAAAGACCCTGGTTCGCTGCCGTAAATGACGACTTGTAGAACCCGTGGTTAGGACAAAACTAAGCATTTGAAATCTTGTGAGGTTTGGCTCCATGGCATGCGCGGCCCGGATGTATATGAGCAAAAATCATCACAAACGCCAAAAAAGCGGGCAATATTATCCCGTCTCTGTGCGCTCGTCGGATTTCGGCGAGTTTTATCGCGACGACTGAGCAGGCCCTATGCTGCAACACCTTGAATGCTCAGTGCCCTCAGGATGGCGGCGTGCCTTTCCGCGGGCATCGCCAGCGCTTCGGTCCATGATATTCGGCACATAATACGATGCGGGGCCGCCCTGGACTTCGACGCTGGCGATCTCTTTCAGCGTGAAGCCCAGATCCGGCGCCTCCTCGATAAAGTGCCGCCGGCCGCCAGGTTCGGGCGGATGCTCCCGATAGCCGTTTGCGCCCCGCTCGGCTGTGGAACGATGCCTTTGCGCTCGTGAACGCGGTGGGCGAGGTGGCAGCGAGGGTTCTTTCCCTGCGTGCCGCCCATCCCCTTCCCAGTCGTCGTTGCCCGGGCCAGTCGTCGAAGAAGCCCGAGACAGGTCAATGGAACGATGATCTGGTCAAACCGCTTCGTCGCTTTCCACTGTTTGGAATGGGCGAAGCGCTGCCCACCAAGCTCTGTCAGGCATCGAGGGGAGGCTAGACGGGCGAGCGATATCTGACTTCATCTGCAGCTGGCCTCGAATTGCAGTTTCAGCGCGACTGCATCCATGGGACGCGCCGCCAATCAGCGACGAGCACGCGAACAGCGAGCACAGATCATGGCCAGACTGCCAAGGTCAGCGTCGATCCTCGGTGGAATGATCGTGCTTGCAAAGCTCGTGATTGCCGAGCACCTCAATGACCCTGCAGTCCGAGATTGTGCCGCAGGCACATTGCTCCAGCATCCGCTCCAGCTCGGATTTCAGGGCCACAAGTCGAGTGATCCGTGCGTCGACCGCGGCCAGCTGACGCGTCGCGATGGCATCGGCGGCCTCACAGGGCCGATCCGGTTCGTCAGACAGGCTGAGAAGCTCCCGAATGGCCTCCAGCGGAAACCCCAGGTCGCGTGAATGGCGGATGAAGGCCAGCCGCTCCTGAGCGCGCCGACCGTAGAGCCGCTGATTGCCGCCGCTGCGCTCAGGCTCAGGCAGAAGGCCGATCTGTTCATAATAGCGGATGGTCGGCACCTTGACGCCGGTCGCCTCGCTGAGCTTTCCGATCGGAATCATCGGTAAAAACCTATTGCAGCTATAGTCGCTAGAGCAATTAGGTTCTTGATTCGATGACGACAAGACCCTGCAGGGACTAGGCCCCTGCGGCTAGAGGTGACCGACATGGCTGAACAAGGCGCAGAGCGACGGGAATGGACCGTCACGGGAATGGATTGTGCGGCCTGCACGACCAAGGTGACGCGCGCGATCGAACGGCTGCCGGGCGTGAGCGACGTGAAGGTCGCCCTGATGGCGGAGAAGCTGACGCTGGACCTCGCACCCGGAAAGACCGATCCCGAAACCATTGAGGCGGCGGTGCGCAAGCTTGGCTTCAGCATCGCGCCGTATGGTCAGGAGGCGCCCCGCAAGAAGGCTTTTGTCCTGCCGGCGGCGCCTGTCGACGATTGCTGCTCTGGCGGAACCTGCTCGGGCAATTCTGCACCTCGGAATGCCCGCGGTGACCACGCCCACGAAGGCGATGCAGGCCACGACGCGGCGGAGCATGTGCATTCCCATGATGATCCGGCAGATCGCGGTAAAAGCTGGTATCAGACGGCCAAGGGGCGGCTTGTCATCCTGACCGGGACTCTGCTGGCGGTTGCCTGGGCGTTCGAATTGCTGACCTCGGCCGAGTTCGGCTACTGGGCTTTCTTCATCGCTTGCCTGATCGGAATCGCCCCGGTTGCAAAGCGCGCTTTCGAGGCGCTTCGTGCCGGATCGCCATTCACCATCGAAAGCCTGATGACCATTGCCGCGGTCGGCGCCCTGTCCATCGGGGCGGCGGAAGAAGCCGCGCTGGTGGTGTTCCTTTTCGCGGTCGGCGAAGTGCTTGAAGGCGTGGCCGCGAACAAGGCGCGAGACGGGATACGGGCGCTGGCCAATTTGGTGCCCAAGACCGCGCTGATCGAGGAAGGCGGGAAGATGCGCGAGGTGCCGGCAGAAAGTCTCATGGTCGGTCAGATGGTGACAGTCCGGCCGGGAGACCGGATCCCCGCGGATGGGCAGATCACCGATGGAACCTCGGGTATCGACGAAAGCCCCGTGACGGGCGAGAGCGTGCCGAAGACCAAAGGCCCCGGCGATCCCGTCTTCGCAGGCTCGATCAACACCGAGGCGGTGCTGCGGATCGAGGTTACGAAAGAGGCGTCCGACAACACGATCAGCCGGATCATCCGCCTTGTCGAGGAGGCAGAGGAGGCGCGCGCGCCGACCGAACGCTTCATCGACCGCTTCTCGCGCTGGTATATGCCGGCGATCGTGGGAATTGCGGCGCTGGTGATCCTGATCCCGCCGCTGGTGCTGGGACAGGACTGGGGAACCTGGGTCTATCGCGGCCTTGCGCTGCTGCTGATCGGTTGCCCCTGCGCGCTGGTGATCTCGGTTCCGGCATCCATCGCCTCGTCGCTATCGGCGGGCGCACGCAAGGGGCTGCTGATGAAGGGCGGTGCGGTGATCGAGGCGGCCGCCCATGTGACACAGGTCGCCTTCGACAAGACGGGCACGCTGACCCATGGCAAGCCGGTGGTCACCGATCTGCTGCCCGCGCAGGGCGTATCGGAAGCGGACCTGCTTGCCGTGGCCGGGGCGGTGGAAACCGGATCGAGCCACCCTCTCGCCCTGGCGATCCTGCGCCGGGTCGAGGAGGCTGGTATTGCTGCGCTGGAGGTCCGCGACGCGAAGGCCATCGTCGGCAAGGGCGTCGAGGCGGTAGTGGCGGGGCAGAAGGCCTGGGTCTCCTCGCCTCGGCATGCGGCCGAGATGGCCGGTATCGACGATGAGGCCGTTCGGCGCGCCACGGCGCTGGAGGGAGAAGGCAAGACGGTGGTCGCTGTGTTCCGTGATCGCCAGCCCCTCGGTCTGATCGCCATGCGCGATGAGCCGCGCAAGGACGCCGCCGACGCCGTGCGTCAACTCAAGGCGTTGGGCGTGGGCGCGACCATGCTGACCGGTGACAATCCCCGCACGGCCGCGGCCATCGCGGGCGGTCTGGGGATGGAGTATCGCGCCGAGATGATGCCCGAGGAAAAACTGGATGTGATCCGGGACATGGGCGCGACAGGCGGCGTCATGATGGTCGGCGACGGGATCAATGACGCTCCGGCGTTGAAACAGGCCGAGGTTGGGGTGGCCATGGGATCCGGCACCGATGTCGCCTTGGAGACGGCGGACGCTGCGATCCTGCGCGACCGGGTCACGGACGTGCCTGCGCTGATCCGGCTGGCTCGGGCGACGATGGGCAATATCCGGCAGAACATCACCCTCGCGCTCGGCCTGAAGGCCGTCTTCCTCGTGACATCGGTTCTGGGCCTGACCGGGCTCTGGATCGCGATTCTGGCCGATACCGGCGCGACGGTGCTGGTGACGCTGAACGCCCTGCGCCTCCTCGCCGTCGATCCGACGAAGGAGGTTTAGGAGGCCGGACGAGGGGAGCCATCGCCTTGGGCACGGCGGGGAGGAGCCATCGGGGCCTGTCCTTCCCTGACCTGCCCGGCGTCCCGGCCGCCGATACCTGGGCGGAAATCCCTGCCACGGCTGCAGAAGCCCTGAACCTCTACCTTGAGGATACGCCGTGCCGGGACTCCGGCCGCCTGACGAAATCCGCAAACTCCCGGAAGTGCGGGAGGAATTGGCGCAAGGGGCACGCTGCTCGTCCTGCCGTATATTGCGGCATCCGGGACGCTTGTTCGTGGGAACCTGTCGCTTGACAGCGGCTTGCCGAAAGCGATCGACGCGGCAGCCGAACGGAAGCACGTCGCGCGATCCTATTTCCTCGCAAACCTCGCCCGCCGGGAGATCACCGGGGTGTGACCCGCGGGCGCGCCGACACTCTCTCCGATCGCCTCCTGTTTGCCATCGGCGCAGCCCAAGGCCCGATCATGGGCCAGCAGCACGTCCGACAGCGTCCCGACTCTCGCCCCGACCGCGAGCAATGGCCCACGGTACAGCCCCAGCAACATGGCGGCAGCGCCATGGATCGCGGCTCAGAACCGCAACCGCTCGACAGTAGCGCCCGATACACCAGTCCTCCGCAACCCTGGACCGCAGGAGTGTCGCGGAGGGTTGTCGGGACTGGCCGCAGAGCTAACCAAAGGCGGACAGGCGAGAAAATCCCTTTTCTCCATGCTTGTGGCCCTTGGCGCCTGCATGGCGGTCTGTTGCCAAGCAGATGGTGCGTCGCATCGTCGAACATAAGTTCCATCAGTCTTGGACCGGCGGTATCGGAGTCGTACTTGCCCCCTGCGGCTATCCCGAGGCCGGGAATGCGGATCAGCGCTCGGGTATTCCGATGTGCTGGATCTGCTGGCTGAGGCGGTGGGTTCGCCTGGCTTGGCTCTCCCGCCACGCCGTGCTCCGGCCGCAAGCCTCGGAAACCTTATCCAGCCTCATGGAAGACCCCTGATCAGCTCTGCGCCTGACGCGGCACCTCGGCGGAAAGCGCGCTCATCATCCGCTGGACATGCTGGCGCGCGGCGGTCTCCGCGGCCTCCGGGTCGCCTGCCGCTATCGCCTCCCCGATCCGGCGGTAGGAGGCGGCGCGTTCGGCGGGCGGCATCACCAGCCGGTTGCGCAGCACATGCACCTGCATCCCGGTCAGGATCCGCTCCAGATCCGGGTTGCCGCCGATGCGCGCCATGGTGCGGTGGAACCGGTTGCGCGCCCGCATGAAGGCCGCGCGATCCTCCGAGGCGATGGTCTCCATCAGCGCGGAGAGCGCCAGCGCCAGATCCTCCTGCGCGCCGGGATGGTCGATGTTCTGCGCCGCCAGCCGCGCGGCGAGGCCCACGATTACCTCGATGATCTGGAGGATGTTCAGCCCCTCCTGCACCGAAAGCTGCCGGATGCGCGCGCTCTTGCCGTGCGACACGTCGACGATGCCCTGCGCGGCCAGCCGCTGCACCGCCTCGCGCACGGTGGGGCGGCTGACGGCGTATTGTTCCATCAGGTCGGGCTCTACAAGCCTCTGCCCGGGCACGAAACGCCCCTCATAGAGGCCGACTGTAATGTCCCGCACGATCCTGTCGGAGGCGCTGGTGCGCGGTTTCGCCTGCTTTGCCTGCGCGCTGTCCAAGGCGGCCCCCGTCTGTTGCCGGATAAATGCGTTGCCCGATAATATGACAATATCGCCCGACGATTTTCAAGGGCCTTCCCGCCCGTGCCGCATCAGCCGCCACGGCCTCCGCGACGTTCCGCTTCATGGGCAGCACAATCACGCAAGTCACCCGCCGCCGCCACCACTAAGCTCGTCCTCAAAGGAAGGCCCGTGCCGGTTCGGCGCGCGCCGAACCATTCGGGAGACGGGAATGGCAAGGATAGAGAGCAGGGTTTCGGTCAACACCGCCGGGTTCCGCGCCAATGCGGCGCGGATGCAGGCGCTGGTGGATCAGGCGTACGATATCGCGGCGCGGGCGCATCATGCCTCCTCCGGGCAGGCGGCGCGGTTCGAGAAACGCGGCCAGATCCTGCCGAGGAGCCGGGTGGCGCTACTCCTCGACCCCGGCACCCCGTTTCTGGAGATCGCGGCGCTGGCCGGCTACCGGATGGACCGCGACGATGCGGAGAAATCCGTCCCCGGCGGCGGCATCATCGCAGGCATCGGCGTGGTCGCCGGGCGGCGGGTGATGGTCTGCGCCTCCGACAGCGGCATCGCAGCCGGGGCGCTGCAACCCGGCGGGCTGGACAAGCACCTGCGGGTGCAGGAAATCGCGCTGGAGAACAACCTGCCCTTCGTTCAACTGGTGGAAAGCGCGGGCGCGAACCTCATGGCCTATCGGGTGGAGGATTTCGTGCGCGGCGGCAATCTCTTCCGCAATCTCGCGCTGATGTCGGCGCGCGGCCTGCCGGTGATCACGGTCACGCATGGCAGTTCCACCGCCGGGGGCGCCTATCAGACCGGGCTTGCCGACCATATCGTCATGGTGCGCGGGCGCACGCGGGCCTTCCTCGCCGGGCCGCCGCTCCTGAAGGCCGCGACCGGCGAGATCGCGGAGGAGGAGGAACTGGGCGGGGCGGAGATGCACACCGGCATCTCCGGCCTCGGCGATTATCTGGCGGAGGATGACGCCCATGCCATCGGCATCGCGCGCGACATCATCGCCCACATCGACTGGCTACCCGGGGCGGAGGCTCCACGCCCCTGGCTGCCACCCGCATCGCCGCCGGAGACGATGCTGGGCCTGATCCCGCCCGATCACCGCACCCCCGTCGACATGGCGGAGGTCATCGCGCGGATCGTGGACGGGTCGGAGTTCACCGTCTTCGGCGACCGCTACGGCTCCGCCACGCTCTGCGGCACGGGGATGGTGGAGGGTTGGCCCTTGGGTATCATCACCAACAACGGCCCCATCGACGAGGCGGGCGCGGCCAAGGCCACGCATTTCATCCAGGCCTGCTGCCAGACGAAGGTGCCGATCCTCTATCTCAACAACACCACGGGTTTCATGGTCGGCCGACGGCATGAGGAGGCGGGCATCATCAAGCACGGCTCGAAGATGATCCAAGCGGTGACGAATGCGACCGTACCCCAGTTCACCGTCTTCTGCGGCGCCTCCTTCGGCGCGGGCAATTACGGCATGTGCGGGCGCGGCTTCCACCCGCGTTTCGCCTTCTCCTGGCCCAATGCGCGCACGGCGGTGATGGGCGGCGAACAGGCGGCGGGCACCATGCGCGTCATCGCGGAGGGGCGCGCGCAACGGCTGGGCGAGGCAGTGGACGAAGAGGCGCTGGAGAAGCAGTCCCGCAGGATCATCGACAATTTCGACCGGCAGATGGATGCCTTCTACACCTCCGCCCGGGTGCTGGACGACGGGGTGATTGACCCGAGGGAGACCCGGGCGGTGCTGGCGCTCGTCATGCGCATCACGCGGGAGGCACGGGCCGCGCGGCCCGTACCCATGCAATTCGCGGTGGCGCGGCCATGAACCGCACGCTGACCAAACCCTCCGCCGCTGAGGACACCGCAATGACCCTGAAACCCAGCCCGTTTTCCAAGCTCCTCGTCGCCAACCGGGGCGAGATCGCGATGCGCATCCTGCGCTCCGCCCGCGAACGAGGCATCGCCACGGTGGCGGTCTATTCGGACCCGGATGCGGATGGCGCGCCCGCGGCCTTCGCCGATGAGGCGGTGCGGATCGGCGGCGCGGCGCCCCGCGACAGCTACCTGAAGATCCCAGCGATCATCGAGGCCGCCCGCGCCACTGGGGCGGAGGCGATCCATCCGGGCTACGGCTTTCTGGCGGAGAACGAGGCCTTCGCCGCCGCGGTGCGGGAGGCGGGTCTCATCTTCGTCGGCCCCTCGCCGGAGGCGATCCGCGCGATGGGCGACAAGGCGGGGGCCAAGGCGCTGATGATCGCCGCCGGGGTACCCTGCGTGCCCGGCTATCAGGGAGAGGACCAGACGCCGGAGCGGCTGGCGGAGGAGGCCAGGCGCATCGGCTATCCGCTGATGATCAAGGCGACGGCGGGCGGCGGCGGGCGCGGGATGCGGCTGGTCGCGAAGGCGGAGGAGTTCCTGCCCTCCCTCACCCTCGCGAAGTCGGAGGCGCGGGGCGCCTTCGGGGATGACACCGTGCTGCTGGAACGGGCGATCCTGCGGCCCCGGCATATCGAGATCCAGATCCTCGCCGACCGCTACGGTCATGCCATCCATCTGGGCGAGCGGGACTGTTCGGTGCAGCGCCGCCACCAGAAGGTGGTGGAGGAAGCGCCATCCCCCGTGGTCACGCCGGAGCTGCGCGCGCGGATGGGGGCGGTGTCGGTCGCGGCGGTGAAAGCCATCGGTTACGAGGGCGCGGGGACGCTGGAATTCCTCCTCGATGCGGAGGGGAACTTCTACTTCATGGAGATGAACACCCGCCTTCAGGTGGAGCATCCGGTGACGGAGGCGGTGACGGGGCTCGACATCGTGGCGCTGCAACTCTCCATCGCGGCGGGGGAGCCGCTGGCCATCCGGCAGCAGGACGTACGCCTGTCGGGCCATGCCATCGAGGTGCGGCTCTGCGCCGAGGATCCGCAGGCGGGCTTCATGCCGCAGTCGGGGCGGCTGGCGCGCTGGACCGTGGGGTCCGGGATGCGGGTGGAACATGCGCTCCGCTCCGGGATCGAGGTGCCACCCTATTACGATTCCATGATCGCGAAGCTCATCGCCCATGGCACGGACCGCGACGATGCCCGCCGCCGCCTGCTGGGCGGCCTGCGGGGAACGGAGGCGCTCGGCCTGCGCACCAATCTCGAATTCCTCTCCCGCTGCCTCGCGCATCCGGTCTTTGCAGCGGGCGGCGCCACCACCGCCTTCATCGCGGAGAATGAGGCAGCCCTCCTCCCCGATACCGCCGCCGCGGAGGGGGAGGCGGCCGTCGTCGTCGCCGCCCTGCTGCGCAGCGGCCTTTCGGGGAGCCTCCAGCACGGCTTCGTCGCGCCCCTGCGGCTGGCGGCGGGCGAGCGGGTGCACGAACTGGCCGTCCGCATCGCGCCGGATGGCGCGGCGGAAGTGACCGGCGGCGGGCAGACCACCGGACTGCGGCTGATCGGGCGGGATGGGGAGGGGCATTGCCGGCTGGAAATGGCCGGGCGGCGGATGACCACGACGCTGGTGCAGGACGGCGGCCGCGTCCTGCTGCACTGGCAGGGGCAGGGCTGGGAGTTCGAGG
Organism: Haematobacter massiliensis; assembly: GCF_000740795.1. Taxonomy (GTDB): domain Bacteria; phylum Pseudomonadota; class Alphaproteobacteria; order Rhodobacterales; family Rhodobacteraceae; genus Haematobacter; species Haematobacter massiliensis. The sequence goes on along the minus strand of NZ_JGYG01000008.1, from coordinate 148,030 downwards.
ACCGCACCCTGCATCCCCGCGTCACGGGCGGTGCCGGCGCGTCGGACGGGCGCATCCGCGCCTCCATGAACGGCCGGGTGGTCGCCGTGCAGGCGGCGGTCGGCGACCGGGTGGAGGCAGGCGCCGCGGTCGTGGTGCTGGAGGCGATGAAGATGGAACATGCGCATGTCACCCCCGTCGCCGGGCTGGTGAAGGCGGTGAGTGTCGCGCGGGGCGATCAGGTGGACGCGCATCGCGTGATGGTCGAGGTCGAGGCGCAATGAGCATCGTCCTCTATGAGGAGCGCGGCCCCGCCGCCTGGATCACCCTGAACCGCCCGGAAAAGCGCAATGCGATCACCAATGACCTGCTGGCGCTGGTCTCGGAGGGCATCGCGCGGGCGGCGGCCTCCGGCGCCCGTGTGATCGTGCTGACCGGCGCGGGAGAGAAGGCCTTCTGCGCCGGGGGCGATCTGCAACCGGGCGGCGGCTTCGACTTCGACTTCGCGAGCCCCCGCACCGCCTACGGCAACCTCCTGCGCCAGTCGCAGGATTGCCCGCTGCCGATCATCGCCGCCGTGAACGGCCATTGCGTCGCGGGGGGAATGGGGTTCCTCGCCATGGCGGACATGGCGATTGCGGTCGAGGAGGCGAAATTCGGCCTGCCGGAGGTGAAGATTGGCCTTTTCCCCTATCAGGTGCTGAGCCTGCTGAAGGACCTCGTGCCCCCCCGCATCCTGCGGGAGATGTGCCTGACCGGCGCGCTTTATGACGCGGAATTCGCGGGGGCGGCGGGGCTTCTGAACCGCGTCGTGCCGCGCGGCGGCCTCATGGCGGCGGTGGAGGAGATGGCGGCGGCGCTGGCCACCACCTCGCCCACCGCGACGCGGCGGGGCAAATACGCGATGCGGGCGCTGGCGGCGATGGATTTCGACCGCGCGATCAGCTTTGCCGAAGGGCAGCTCGGCCTCGCCACGCTCACCGGCGACGCGCGGGAGGGGCTGGCCTCCTTCAACGAAAAACGGCCCACGGCCTTCAGGGGGGATTGAGCCATGCCCGTGCGTTTCGACATCGTGCATTTCGAAATCGCGGAGCCCGGCATCGCCGTTATCTGCCTGAACCGCCCGGAGCAGCGCAACGCGCTGAACACCGCCGTGGCGGAGGCGCTGCGCGACGCCGTGACCCGGTTCGAGGAAGACCCGGGCCTCCGCGTGGCGGTGCTGCGCGGCGAGGGGAAGGTGTTCTGCGCGGGCATGGATCTGGCGGCCTTCGCGGCGGGCGAACGGCCGGGGCTGGACGGGCCATGGGGCTTCGGCCATTTCGTTGCCCGCCCGCGCACGAAGCCCATCATCGCCGCGGTGAACGGGGGCGCCTATGCGGGCGGGTTCGAGATCATGCTGGCCTGCGACCTGGCCGTCGCCGCGCGCGATGCGCGGTTCGCCGTGCCAGAGGTGAAGCGCGGCATAATCGCGGCGGGGGGCGGGGCGATCCGGCTGCCCTCGCTGCTGCCGCTGCCGCTGGCCAAAGAGATGCTCCTGACGGGGGAGCCGATCACGGCGGAGCGGGCGGCGGAGTTCGGCCTCGTCAATGCGCTGGCGGAACCCGGCGGGGCGGAGGGTCCGGCGCTGGAGCTGGCCCGCATCATCGCCGCCAATGCGCCGCTGGCCGTGGCGCAGTCGCTGGCGCTGGCCGACGGGGCGGCGGGGCGCGGGCTCGACTGGGCCGCCAACACCGCCGCCTGGAAGGTGGTGGAGCGGAGCCGCGATGCGCTGGAAGGCGCGCGCGCCTTCAAGGAAAAGCGCGATCCAGCCTGGGCGGGAGAGTGAGGAATGGCGGTGATTTCCCGGAGCGACATCGACTTTCTGCTGCATGACTGGCTGGACGCGGGCCGCCTTGCGCAGCTGCCACGGTTTGCCGGGCAGGACCGGGAGGATTGGGGGCGCTATCTCGACCTCGCCCATGCGATGGCGGAGCGGGAGTTCCTGCCCTGCTGGAAGACCTCCGACCGGCAGGAACCCTGGATGGAGAATGGCGAGGTGCGCGTGGAACCCGCGCTGGCCGCCGCCGTGCGGCTCTGGCTGGAGGCGGGACTGCACCTTGCGGATGTGGCGCCGGAAGAGGGGGGCATGGGCCTGCCCTTCACCGTCGCCACCGCCGGGATGGCGGGGCTGATGGCGGCGAATGTGGCGGGGTCGGCCTTCGTCATGCTCTCCTGCGCCAATGCGCGGCTCATCTGCGCCTTCGGCACGCCCGCGCAGGTCGCGGCCTTCGCCCGCCCGCAGCATGCAGGGCGCGCGCTCGGCACCATGTGTCTGTCGGAGCCGGAGGCGGGGTCCTCGCTGGGTGACATCACCACCCGGGCGCGGGCGGCGGGGCGTGACGATCTCGGCGCGCGCTACCGCATCAGCGGGGCGAAGATGTGGATCTCCGCCGGGGATCAGGACATCACCGGCCAGATCGTGCATCTGGTGCTCGCCAAGGTCGTGCGGGAGGACGGGACGCTGCCCGAAGGGTCGCGGGGCATCTCGCTCTTCATGGTGCCGAAGATCCTGCCGGACGGCAGCCGCAACGACATCTCCGTCACCGGGCTGAACCACAAGATGGGCTATCGCGGCACGCCGAACTGCGCCATGGCCTTCGGGGAGCGGGAGGGCGCCACCGGCTGGCTGGTCGGGCAGGAGGGGCAGGGCCTCGCCCAGATGTTCCAGATGATGAACGAGGCGCGGATCAACGTGGGCCTTTCCGGCGCCGCGATGGCCTGCCGCGGGCATTTTTTGTCTACCGCCTATGCCTGCGAACGGCGGCAGGGAAGGGCGCAGGGCCGCAAGGGGCAGGGGCGGCCGGTGCCGATCGTCGCGCATCCCGACATCCGCCGGATGCTGCTCGCGCAGCGGGCGATTGCGGAAGGCGCGCTGGCGCTCTGCCTGAAATCGGCGATGCTGGCCGACCTTTCCCATGCCGCGCAGACGCAGGCGGAGCGGGATAGCGCGGCGGAGATGCTCGCGCTGCTCACCCCGGTGACGAAGAGCTGGCCGTCGGAACAGGGGCTGGCGGCGCTGAGCATGGGCATCCAGATCCACGGCGGCTACGGCTATACGCGGGATTTCGACCTCGAACAGCTCTACCGCGACAGCCGACTGAACCCGATCCATGAGGGCACGACCGGGATACAGGCGCTGGACCTGCTGGGCCGCAAGGTGCTGGGCGACGGCGGCGCGGCCTTCGGGCGGTTCCTCGCGCTGGTCCGCCGGGAGGCGAAGGGCGAAGGTTTCGCGGAGGAGGCCGCCACGCTGAGCCGCACCGCCGATGCGCTGGAAGAGCTGGTCGCCCGGCTGGCCGGCTGGCCGGCGGAGCGCGCGCTCGGCAATGCCACCGGGTTTCTGGAGGCGTTCGGGCATTTCGTGCTGGGCTGGGTCTGGCTTTCCATGGCGCGGGCCGCGGCGCGCACCGGCCCCGCCGCGCTGGCGGAGGCGAAGGGCTGGACCTGCCGCTATTTCTTTGCCGCCGAAATGCCGCGGATCCCCGCCATGATGGCCTTGCTGACCGGGGCGCCTGATCTGACCTCCGCCGCCCCCGAAACCCTTTTCGCCGGATGAGGAGCCGATGATCGAACTTTGGCATTGCGAAGGGGCACGCTCCTTCCGCGCACTCTGGGCGCTGGAGGAGATGGGACTGCCCTACTGCCTCCACATGCTGCCCTTTCCGCCCCGCGCGCTCCGCAAGGAGTATCTCTCCGTCAACCCGCTCGGCACCATTCCCTACCTGATCGACGGGGAGGAGCGGCTGACCGAATCCGCCGCCATTCCGCATTACCTCGCCACCCGCCACGGCCCCTCGCCGCTGGCGCTGGCCCCGGAGGAACCAGGCTACGGCGCCTATCTCAACTGGCTGCACCATGGCGAGGCGACGCTGACCTTTCCGCAGACGCTGACGCTGCGCTACACGGTCTTCGACCTGCAAAGCCTCCATGCGCAGGTGGGGAAGGATTACCGGAAATGGTTCCTCTCCCGGCTGCGGATGCTCTCCGCCACGCTGGAGGACGGGCGCGCGCATCTGGTGGGCGGGCGTTTCACCATGGCCGATGTCGTCGTCGCCTACGCGATCCAGCTCGCCGGGGTGACGGGCGCGCGGGCGGAGATCGCGCCGCATGTCCTGGCCTGGGCCGATGCCTTGCAATCCCGCCCCGGCTGGCAGCGCGCCCGCGCGGCAGAGCGCGAAGGGGCGGCCGCCCTTGCCCCGTGATCCGATGGCGCGCCGCGCCGGGCGTCTGAAACAGAAAGGAAACCCATGTCGAAAGTCCTCATTACCTGTTCGCTGAATGGCGTGCTGACCGACCCGCGCCAGCACCATGTTCCCGTCACCCCGGCGGAGATGGCGGCGGAGGCGCGCCGCGCCTGGGAGGCCGGGGCCACGATCATGCACATCCACCTGCGCGACCAGTCGGCGCAGGGCGGCAACCTGCCCAGCTGGGACATCGCGCTGTCGCGCGAGGTGCAGGCGGCGATCCGCGAGACCTGTCCCGGCGTCATCATCAATCACACCACCGGCATCGTCGGCCCGGGCTATCAGCAGGCGCTGGACGTGGTGAAGGCGACCACGCCGGAAATGGCCGCCTGCAACGCGGGGACGCTGAACTACCTCAAGGCGCGCGCCAACGGGCAATGGGCCTGGCCGCCGATGGTCTTCGACAATCCGGTGGAAAAGGTGCAGGAGTTCATCGACGCCATCACCTCCGTCGGCGCGATCCCGGAGTTCGAATGTTTCGACACCGGCATCGTGCGGTCGGTCGGCATGTTCCGGGGCGCGGGGATGTTCTCCGGCGTGCCGCAGATGAATTTCGTGATGGGCGTCGCCTCCGGGATGCCCTGCCGGGCGGATCTGCTGCCGATCCTGCGGGATCTGGCGCCCGCGGATGCGCGCTGGCAGGTGACGGCCATCGGGCGAGAGGAGATCTGGCCCGTCCATCGCGCCTGCGCCGAACTGGGCGGGCATCTGCGGACCGGGCTGGAGGATACGTTCTACCTCGCCTCCGGCGAGAAGGTCACGTCGAACGGCCAGCTCATCGAAGAAATCGCGGGCGTCGCGCGGGACGCCGGGCGGGAGATCGCCTCGGCCGCCGAGGCACGCGAGATCCTGGGCCTGCCCGCGCATCGCGCGGCCGCCGTCACCGCCTGAGCGCGACACGTGAAAACTCCCGCCGGAGCGCTCCGGCGGGGGATCTCTTGGTGAACTGCATCCCTGTGACGGTGGCGCACCAGCGTCAGGCAGCGGGCATGTCACCGAACCCGGGGGAAAGGGCGGACAATCTGTGACGGCGGCGCGCCCGCGTCAGGCGGCGGGGGCCGCCCGTTCCGCCGCGGCCCCGCCCTGCCAGTCGCTGATCCGCCTGCCGCCTGCCGCCAGCTCCCGCAGGAGCGGCGCGACGGTCCAATAGCCCCGCCCGTTGCCGAGGCTGCGGGCGTAATGGTCCAGCCGCTCCACGATCCGCGCCAGGCCGATCGCATCGGCCAGGAAGAGCGGCCCGCCCCGCCATGCCGGAAAGCCGTATCCGGCGGTCCACACCACGTCGATGTCGCCACCGCGAAAGGCAATGCCTTCCTCCAGGATCCGCGCGGCCTCGTTGACCATGGGAAAGAGCAGCCGCTCGAAGATCTCCCGGTCATCGAGCATCGGACTCTCCGCAATGCCATGCGCGGCGCGCAGGCGGCCCACCATCGCCGCATGGGCGGGGTTGGCGGAGGCGTCGCGCCCCGCGTAGCGGTAATAGCCCTGGCCGGTCTTCTGGCCGTGAAGCCCTTCGGTGAACATCGTGCGCGCGATGATGCGGTAGAGCGGATCCTGCGGCCCCTCGCCCGACTTGATCCATTCGATGACCGTGCGCGCCCCCACATCGACGCCCGCCATGTCGAGCATCCGGCTCGGCCCCATCGCCATGCCCAGCCACTCCGGGCTCTCGATCACCGCGTCGATGCGCTGCGGGGAGGTGCCCTGCAACTGCATCGCCTCGCTTTCCCGCATGTAGACCTCCGCCATGCGGTTGCCGATGAAGCCGTAGCAGACGCCGGAGACCACCGCCGTCTTGCCGATGCGCCGCGCCAGCCGCAGCACGGTTTGCAGCACCTCCGGCGCCGTCTGCCGCCCCCGCACGATTTCCAGAAGCCGCATGATATGCGCGGGGGAGAAGAAATGCGTGCCCAGCACATCCGCGGGCCGGCCACTCGCCGTCGCGATTTCGTCGATGTCGAGCGTGGAAGTATTGGTGGCGATGATCGCGCCCGGCTTGCAGGCCGCCCCCAGCCGCGCCGCCACGTCGAGCTTCAGCGCCATGTCCTCGAACACCGCCTCCACCACGATGTCCACCTGCGAGAGGGTGGAGAGATCGGTGGAGCCGGTCATCAGCGCCCGCCGCTCCGCCGCCTGCGCCTCGGTCAGCCGCCCGCGTTTCACCAGTTGCGCGAAGGTGGTGTCGAGCCGCGCCATGCCGCGCTCCAGCGCCTCCGCCGTCGTCTCCACCAGCCGCACCGGCATCCCGGCCAGCGCGAAGTTCATCGCGATGCCCGCGCCCATCGTGCCGATGCCGAGGATGCCCACCTGCTCCACCGTCCTGACCGGGGTGCCGGGGGGCAGGCCGGGGATGCGCTGCGCCGCGCGTTCGGCGAGGAAGAGGTGCCGCTGCGCCCGCGACACCGCGCCCGCCATCAACTCGCGGAAAAGCCGCGCCTCCACCGCCTTGCCGGTGGCGAAGTCGCCGCCCGCCGCCGCCAGCGCCGTGGCGATGGCGGCAAGGGCAGGGAGCCAGGGCCTGCGCGCGGCCTCCGCTTGCGCCCTCGCCACCGTGGCGGGAATGTCGCCGGCCACCGCTTTCAGCCCGGCCCGGGGCAGCGGCGCGGCGCGGAGATCTGCGATCAGCGCGGCACTGGCCGCCGCCAGATCGCCCGCGGGCGCCACGCGATCCACGAGACCCGCCGCCAGCGCCTCCGCCGCCGCGATCGGCTTGCCGGAGGAGATCATCTCATAGGCGCGCTCCACGCCCGCGATGCGGGGCAGGCGTTGCGTGCCATGCGATCCGGGGATCAGGCCAAGCGTGATCTCCGGCAGGCCCAGACGTGTGCCTGCCGCCGCCACGCGGCCATGCGCGGCCATGGCAAGCTCCAGCCCGCCGCCCAGGGTGGTGCCGAAAAGCTCCGCCACCACGGGGATGTCCAGCGCCTCGATCCGGTCCAGCACCGCGTTGAAGGGCGCGGCCGAAAACCGCGGATCGGCGAATTCGGTGATGTCGCCGCCCGCCACGAAGGTCCGCGCTGCGCAGCGCAGGATCACGCCGCGCAGCGCGGGATCGGCCTCCACCTCCTCCACGGCGCGCGCCAGTCCGGCGACGACGGAGGCGGAGAGCGCATTGACCGGCGGCTGGTCGATGAGGATGACGGCGATGACGCCCTCGCGATGCAGTGTCACGGGCATGTCGTTCCCCCTTTTTCAGAAACCCATCTGCCGCGCGGCCAGATCCTTCAGGATCTCATCCGCGCCGCCGCCGATGGAAAGCACCTTCGTCTCGCGGAACACCCGTTCGGAGACGGTGCCGCGCATGTAGCCCATGCCGCCGAGGATCTGCACCGCCTGCCCCGCCACGTTGAAAAGCGCCGTGGTGGCGGTGATCTTGGCCATCGCCGTGCGCGCGATATGGGTGGGCAGCGGATCCGCCCCCGCCATGCGCCGCGCCACCACGTCATGGACCAGCGTGCGTGCGGCGTCGACCTGCATCACCATCTCCACCAGCCTGTGCCGGATCGCCTGGTTCTCGGAGAGCCTGCACCCGAAGGCGCTGCGCTCCGCCGCCCAGGCGCGGGCCTCCGCCAGGCAGGCTTCGGCAAAGCCCACCGCCTGCGCGGCAATGACCAGCCGTTCGTCGTTGAAGTTCAGCATCGCGGCGCGGAAGCCCTCATGCTCCACGCCGAGCAGGTTTTCGGCCGGCACCCGCACATCGGCGAAATGCAGATGCGCGGTGTCGGAGGCGTGCCAGCCCATCTTGAAAAGCTCCGTCCGGCTGAGGCCCGGACTGTCGCCCTCCACCACGAGGAAGGAGATGCCCTTCGCCCCGCGCGACTCCAGATCGGTGCGCACGGCGACGGTCAGCACATCGGCCTGCACCCCGGAGGTGATGAAGGTCTTTTCCCCGTTCACCACGTAATGCGCCCCGTCCCGCCGCGCGGTGGTGCGGAGTGCGGCCACGTCGGACCCGCCCCCCGGTTCGGTGACGCAGAGCGCCGCAATCTTCTCGCCGGCGATGACCGGGCGGGCGTAGCGCTCAAGGATCTCCGGACGCCCGAGCTTCACGATGGGCGGCAGGCCGATGGAATAGGAGCCGAGCGAGGCCGCGACCCCGCCCGCCCCCGCGCGGGCGATCTCCTCGAAGGCGATGATCTGCATGAGGAAATCGCCCCCCGATCCGCCGAGTTCTTCCGGCCAGATCAGCCCCTGCAACCCGACCTCCGCCGCCTTGCGGTAGAGCGAACGGGGCAAGCGCCTCGCCTCCTCCCATTCGTCGATATGCGGCACGATCTCCCGCGCGACGAAGTCCCGCATCGTGTCGCGCAGCGCGAGATGCTCCTCCGTCAGCGGGCCGGAAGGGGAGGTGCGCTCGAAAAGACCCTCAGGCACGCCGCGCATCCCTGCGCCCCGCCGGATCCGACCCCGCCAGATCCGATCCGGGCGGCAGGGGCATGTCGGGGTCGAGGAACATGTCGAGGTGCAACGGCGCCTTCGCATCCAGCCGGTAGCGGGAAAAATCGCGCAGCCCCGCCTGTGACAGCACATCGTCGTCGATGTGGAAATTACCGCTCTCCGCCCGCGGATCGCGCGAGAGGATCTCCCGCGCAGCATCGGCCATGATCTCCGGGCTGCGCGAGCCCTTCAGGCTCTCCGCATCGCCGACCACATTGGCGACCGCCGCCGTGGCGATATAGGTCCGCGGCCAGAGCGCATTGACCCCGATGCCCCGCCCGCGCAGCTCCTCCGCCAGCCCCAGCACGCAAAGCGACATGCCGTATTTCGCCAGCGAATAGCCCAGATGCGGCGCGAACCAGCGGGGCGAGAGGTTCAAGGGCGGCGCCAGCATCAGGATATGCGCGTGGCCCGACGCCTCCAGATGCGGCAGCGCGGTGCGGGAGACGAGATAGGTCCCCCGCGTGTTGATCTGGTGCATGAGGTCGAAGCGCTTCATCGGCAGGGCGGCGCTATCCTCCAGCGCGATGGCGGAGGCGTTGTTGATCACGATGTCAAGCCCACCGAAGACCTCCACCGTCCGGGCGATGGCCGCCTCCACGGAGGCGTCGTCGCGCACGTCCATCTGCAAGGCCAGCGCCCGCGCGCCGTGGCGGGCGGCGGCCTCGATGGCGGCGCGGGCGGTGTGGATCGTGCCCTCCAGCCGGGGATGGGGTTCCACCGTCTTGGCGGCGATGGCGACGTTCACCCCTGCCTCCGCCAGCTTGCAGGCGATGGCGAGGCCGATCCCCCGCGACCCCCCGGTGATGAAAGCCGTCCGCCCCGAGAGCCGGTCAGTTGTAGAAGTCAGCATATTGCAGCCTCAGTTCGATCTTGCGCAGCTTGCCGGTTCCCGTCTTCGGGAAATCCTCGATGAAGATGATGCGCTTGGGCGTCTGCACGCTGCCGAGCCGCTCCTTCGCCGCCTCCAGGATGGAGGTTTCGCAGGGCGAGGCGCCGTTGCGCATCTTCACGAAGCCCGTCACCGCCTCCCCCCAATGCGGATGCGGCAGGCCGACGACCGCCGCCGCCTCCACCCCCTCGATGCTGAGCAGAGTTTCCTCGATGCGGACGGAAGGTATGTTCTCGCCGCCGGACTTGATCATGTCCTTCTTGCGGTCGATGAAGAGTATCTCCCCCGCATCGTCGATGAGCGCGAGATCCCCCGTGTGGTGCCAGCCGAAGGCGCGCATCTCTTCCGTCGCTTCCGGGTTGCGGTAATAGCCGGAGGTGACGTTCGGGCCGCGGTGGCAAAGCTCCCCCACCGTGTTCTGCGGCAGCGGGTTGCCATCGTCGTCGAGGATCACCGTATCGTTGATGAGCGCGCTTTCGCCCCAGTAGTTGCCGAAACGCTTCATCTGCCGGTCAGGCTGGGCGATCGTGGTGATCGGGAACATCTCCGTCTGGCCGGAGGTGAGATAGAATGTGTTGGAAAATTCCACCAGCAACCGGCGCATCAGAGGCTCCGGCATCACCGCCATGGTGTAGATGTTGTGGCGCAGCGAGGCGGTCGAATATTTCGCCCGGTCGGGATGGTCGATCATCTGCGCATACATAATGGGCAGGCCGACGCACATGGTGATCCGCCGCCGGTCGATCTCCTCTAGCATCCGCCCAGCGTCGAAGCCCCGCATCAGCACGGCGGCGCCGCCGACCATCAGATGCGCATAGAGGAGCGCCTGCCCGCCACAATGGAAGAGTGGGAGTTGCAGTGTCACCCGGTCGGACCGCCCCAGCCGCCATTCCAGCGCGCAGGTCATCGCGGCAAGCGAGAGGGAGGAATGGGAATGGCAGGCGCCCTTCGGCCGCGACGTGGTGCCGGATGTGTAGATGACGATGGCGATGTCGTCATTTTCTATGTCTACCGGCGGCTCATTGACGCGGAAGGCGCCGAAAGCTGGCAGGTCCTCGTCCATCGGCCAGACGGGGATGCCGCGCGCGGCGCAGATCGCGCCGCAGTTGGCCGCCTCCATCAGCCCGCGTTCCACGATGGCGCGGCTGACGCCCGCATGGCCGATGATGTAGTCGTTATCCTCGCGTCCCAGCATGGTGTTGATCGGAACCAGCACCATGTTCGCCCGCATGACTCCGATCAGTGCGGCGACGAATTCGATGGAATTATGACCGATCAGCGCGATCCGCTCCCCCGCCACCGCGCCGGAGGCGAGGATGCCGTTCGCCACGCGATTGGCCATGCGGTCGAGTTCTGCAAAGGTGATCTCCCGCTCCCCGTCGAAAAGCGCGACGTTGCCGGGCAATCGTTTCGCCATGCGCCGGATAAAATCCGGCATGCAGAGCCGGGAGATGATCCCCGGCGGTGCGGGCACACCGATGTCGAAGCTGGGTTGCGCCAATCCTCTGTCCTCCCTCTCTCCCCTTCGCGCCCCGCCCGCGGGCAGGGCGGCGGGCGCCTGTCAGCGCCCGAGTAAACCCATCATCTTGGCCAGGATTTGCAACATCACCTCATCGGCCCCCCCGCCGATAGAGACGAGCCGCGCGTCCCGGTAGATGCGGTTGATTTCCGACTCGCTGGCAAAGCCCAGCCCGCCCCAGAATTGCAGGCATTCGTCCGCCACCCGGCGGATCGTCCGTCCGGCGCGCAGCTTCGCCATGGTGGCCAGCCGCGTGGCGTCGCGGCCCGCGACGACCTCCTCCACCGCGCGCATCGCCAGCGCGGAGACGGATTCCACCTCCGTCTCCAGCTCCGCCAGCCGGAACTGCACCACCTGATTGGCGATCAGCGGGCGGCCGAAGGTCCTGCGCTCCGACGTATAGGCGATGGTGCAGGCGATGGCGCGGCGCATGATGCCCACGGCGTTCATGGCACCCCAGATGCGTTCGATCTGGAACTGCCGCATCTGGTAGATGAAGCCCATGCCTTCCTCGCCGATGCGGTTGGCCTGCGGCACGCGCACGGCGTCGAAGAAGATCTCCGCCGTGTCGGAGGCGCACATGCCCATCTTGTCGATCTTGCGGGTGATCTGGACGCCCTTCGTCTTCATCGGCACGATGATGAGCGACTTGTTCCTGTGCACCGGCCCATCGGAGGTATTGGCCAGCAGGCAGCAGAAATCGGCCTGCGTGCCGTTGGTGATCCACATCTTGGAGCCGTCGATCACATAGTCCGCTCCATCCCGCACAGCGCTGGTGCGCAGGGCCGCGACATCGGACCCCCCTCCGGCCTCGGAGACGCCGATACAACCGACGAGCCGTCCTTCGATCGCCGGTCGGAGCCATTCCTCGCAGAGCGCCGGTCCCCCTTCGGCGGCAAGCGCCGGGGTGCACATGTCGGTCTGCACGCCGATCGCCATTGCCACTCCGCCGGAGCGGATCGCGCCCAGTTCTTCGGCCAGCACCGCGCCGAAGCTCTCGTCCAGCCCCAATCCGCCATAGGCCTCCGGCTTCGTCGCGCCGAGAAATCCCAGACGCCCGGCGGAGGCGAAGACCTGATGAGCGGGGAAGATCCCTGCAGCTTCCCAGGCATCGACATGCGGGTTGATCTCCGCCTCGACCCAGGCGCGAATCGAGCGGCGAAATTCCTCGTGTTCAGGCGTCAGCAGCATCAGGGTTCGGTCTCCTTTGGGCGCCCGGTATCGCGCGATCCGCGGTTGAGAGGGGAGTCTTCACGCGGCACACCCCTCATGGCCAATTCGCGTCGCGAGAGGTCGACGCGATACCAGGCTGTCTGACTATCCGGCCTTTCGCGGGCGCGGGTCTTGTGCCCAGTCGCTGATGGCGGGTGCATTAAAGGCCCGCGGCCAAGAGGCGTCCCGCCTCGTTGATCTCCGCCAGTTCGCCCGCTCACCCCGTGTTACCGGTAGAAGGCGAGCTGTCGGTACTGGCGACGATGCCAGGATCGCCGAGCAGCATCCACGCACTTTATCAGGAAGAAACTGCGCGAGGTCAGAAGCGGCACCCCCAGCCGCTCGCAGAGCCATCCCGCCATCCCCATGGGGTCGGGATGCGCATGGGTGACGAGGACGGCGGCGATCCGCTCCCCCCGCAGCGGGCTTGCCAGCAGCGCCTGCCATGCAGCCTCCGTCGCGGCAGCGGCGGTGCCGGTATCCAGGATGGTCCAGCCGTCCTCACGCGCCGGTAAATACACGTTCACATGGGCTAACCGAAAGGGCAAAGCGAGGCGCGCCTAGAGGATGCCGGGCGCCACCTCCGCCACCATTCCCGGCGCGCTCCCGCTCCGGGATCACTGCGGCGCGCGGCTCGATGCCGTCAGCGCCCCGCAAAATGCGGGCTCCTGCGGGCGCGAAAGGCGTCGATGGCTGCCATGGAATCCTCCGTTGCGGCGCAGGCGGCCATCACCTCCGCCTCCCGCGCCATATGTGCGGCAAGATCAGCGCCGGGGGCGGCGATCAGCGCCTTCAGCGCGGCGTGCGCCCGCGTCGGCCCCGTGGCCAGCATCTCCACGCAGGCCCGCGCGGCCTGTGACAGCGCCGCATCCGGGTGAACGGCGGTGACGATGCCGCGGGTGAGCGCCTCCGCCGCCGTCATCCGGCGGTTGGACATCAGAAATTCGCTGGCAAAGGTCACGCCGCTCCGCCGCAGCATCTGCCAGGAGCCGCCGAGATCGGGCGAAAGCCCGACGCCCGGGTAGCCCGCGCGAAAGAAGGTCGTGTCGGAGGCGAGGATGATGTCTCCCAGAAGCGCGAGGCCGATGCCGCCCCCCGCCACCGCGCCGCGCAGTTCCGTGACGACCGGAAAGGGCAGAGCGGCCAGCGTGGCTACCGCGCCGTGGATGGCAGGCAGATCGCGGGCAAGGCGGCGGGAGAGCGGCTCGTCCGTACCGAATTCGTCGAGCGCGCCGCCCACGCAGAAATTAAGCCCCTCCGCCCGCAGGTGCAGCGCGCGCAGGCCGGGCGCCGCAGCGAGGCGCTCCGCCGCCTCGCAGAGCGCCGCCGCCATCTCCCGGCCCAGCCGGTTGCCGCTGTCCGCGCGGCGGAGCGTCAGCGTGGCCGCCGCCCCGGAGAGGTCGAGCGTCACCGCGCCGCCAGTCAACGCCTCGCCCGTCACTGCATCGCCCGTCGCTGCGTGACCTCGAAAAGCCCCGCCGCCCCCATGCCGCCGCCCACGCACATGGTGACGACGGCATGGCGCACGCCCCGCCTGCGCCCTTCGATCAGTGCATGGCCCACGAGGCGGGATCCGGTCATCCCATAGGTATGGCCTACGGAGATGCCGCCGCCGTTGACGTTGTAACGCTCCGGGTCGATGCCCAGCCGGTCGCGGCAGTAGAGCGCCTGCACCGCGAAGGCTTCGTTCAGCTCCCACAGGCCGATGTCGTCCACGCGGAGCCCGTGACGCTCCAACAGCCGGGGAATGGCGAAGACCGGGCCGATGCCCATCTCCTCCGGCGCGCAGCCCGCCACCGCCATGCCACAGCAGCGGCCGAGCGGCACGATGCCCCGGCGCGATACCTCCTCCCCCGACATCAGCACGCAGGCGGAGCCACCGTCGGAAAGCTGGCTGGCATTGCCTGCGGTGACGGTGCCGCCCTCGATCACAGGCACCAGCGCGACGAGGCTTTCCAGCGTGGTGGCGGGGCGGTTGCCCTCATCGCGCACCAGCGTCACCGCCTCCTCCCGCATCTCGCCGCTGGCCTTGTCGGTGACGCGCATGATGGTCGTATAGGGCACGATTTCCGCGGCGAACCGCCCAGCCGCCTGCGCCGTCGCCGTGCGGGACTGGGAGGAGAGCGCACAGGCATTCTGCGCCTCCCGGCGGATGCCGTATTTGTCCGCGACATGTTCGGCGGTATTCGGCATGTAGTCGTGCGGCACGCGGGCGATGACGGCGGGGTCCGCGGCTTCCTCAACCCAGCCGAAGTAGCGGCCCTGCACGCCGGAGATGTTCTCCTGCCGACCCGCAGCCACGATGCTCCTCCCGTCCACGATGATCTGCTTGGCCGTGGCGATTTTTCTGAGGCCGGAGGCGCGGGGCCGATCCCCCCTTTGCGCGGAAACCTCCGCCGGCGGCCCTGCGGCGAAGGAAGCGCCGCGTGCGACGCTCATCCCGGCGGAGAGCAACGTGCCCAGCACCACATTCTCCAGCTGCCCACGCTCCACCCCCGCGCGGCGCGGCGCTTCGGCCAGCGCATGCCCCGCCATCGCGGACGACGCCATGGTGTTCGGAGCGCCGCGGTAAGCCTTACCGATGCCGGTGCGCGCGGTGCTGGCGATATAGGCCTCTCTCATGTCTTGCCTCTCCAACCCCGCCCCCGCGGACGGTATCCGCCCCCACCTTTCCTCGGTTCATCGCAAAACTGCTCGCGGGGATCTTGCGCCAGGTCGCCACCGAGGCGGCGACGGCTGGACACAAGACTCCGCGGCCAGTGCATCTCTAGTCTCTGAGCGGCGGAATGGGCGCCCGTGCCGGCGTCCTGGAGGGGAGAGATGATATGAAGAAGGTCATTTCGAGCATTTGTGCTTTGGCGCTGGCGGCGGGCGCGGGCCTTACGTCCCCGGTGCAGGCGGCCGATCCGATCCGGTTCGCTCTGATCCGCAGTGCCACGGGGCCTAACGAGATCTACGCCCGAGATACGGAGCGGGGCTTCCGTCTGGGGCTCGAATACCTCACCGGGGGCAAGAACGAGATCCTTGGGCGCCCTGTCGAAGTCATCGTAAAGGACGACCAGTTCAAGCCGGAGCTGTCCAAGGCGATGGTCACAGAAGCCTTCGCCGACGACAAGGCGGATGTCGCGGTCGGCACCTCCTGGTCGGGCGGCGCGCTGGCCATGGCGCCGGTGGCGGAGCAATACAGGAAGATCCTGCTGATGGAACCAGCGCTGGCCGATTCGATCACCGGCGACCATTTCAACCGCTACATCTTCCGCGCCTCCCGCAACTCCACGCAGGATGCGCTTGCCTCCGCCGCGATGCTGAAACCCGGCGACAGCGTGGCCTTCCTCGCCGCCGATTACGTCTTCGGCAAGGATGGCGTCGCCGCCTATAAGACCGCGATGGAGACGATGAATTCCGGCGCCAGCGTGGTGCATGAGGAATTCGTCCCGGTGAACACCACCGACTTCACCGCGCCGATGCAGCGGATCTATTCCAAGCTGCGCGACGCGCCGGGCAACCGCTATCTGGTGCTGATCTGGGGCGCGCCGAACCCGATCCCGAAGCTCGCCGCGACGCGGCCCGACCGTTACGGCATCCAGATCGTCTCCGTCGGAAGCTCCAATATCGAATCCATTCAGGCGTGGCGCGGGCTGCCGGTCGGCGGCGGCACCTTCTACTTCTGGAGCTTTCCCGACAATCCGATGAACGACTGGCTGGTGGAGCAACACAACGCCCGCTATGGCCAGCCCCCGGATCTGTTCACCGTGGGAGGGTTCACCGCCGCGGCGGCCCTTGTCGCCGGGATCGAAAAGGCCGGAACGGTGGAGACGGAGGCCCTCATCGCCGCAATGGAGGGGATGTCTTTCGACACGCCGAAGGGCCGCATCACCTTCCGCGCCGAGGACCATCAGGGCATGCAGGACCAGTATCAGTTTCGCATGAAGGAAAAGCCCGAAAGCCGCTGGGATCTGCTCGATCTGGTCCGCGTGGTGCCCGCGGATGAGATGCCGGTGCCCGTGCGGGCGCCCGGCCGCGTCCAGAACTGATGCTCGCCGAACGGATGCCGCTCGTGCCAGCGTCCCTGCCGGGCCCCGGCCCGACATCCGCGCCGATCCTCGAAAGCCGCGACCTGACCATCCGTTTCGGCGGCCATGTCGCGGTCAACGCGGTCTCCGCCGGGTTTCACGCGGGCACGCTCACCGCGATCGTGGGGCCGAACGGGGCGGGCAAGACCACCTATTTCAACCTCCTCTCCGGCCAGTTGCGGCCGAGCGGCGGCGAGGTGATCTTCGAGGGCCGGCCCGTCACCCGGGTGGGACCGGCGGAGCGGGCGCGGCGGGGCATCGGGCGGGCCTTTCAGCTCACCAACATCTTCCCCGACTGCACGGTGATGGAAAACGTCCGCCTCGCCGTGCAGGCGCGGGAAGGGGCGGGCCTCAACATGGTGCAGATCTGGAACCGCCGCCGCGACCTCATCGACGCGGCGGAACACTGCCTCTCCCGCACCGGGCTCATGGCGCGGCGCGGCGATGCGGCGAAGACGCTGAACCACGGCGACAAGCGCAAGCTGGAGATCGCGATGCTCACTGCGCTGGACCCCCGGGTGCTGATGTTCGACGAGCCGACCGCGGGCATGGGCATGGCCGATGTGCCCGCCATCCTCGACATCATCCGCGGGCTGAAGGCGGAAGGGAACCGCACCATCCTGCTGGTGGAGCACAAGATCGACGTGATCCGCCAGCTCGCCGACCGGATCATCGTGCTGCACCACGGCACCCGGATCGAGGACGGCCCGCCCGAACGGGTCATGGCCTCCGACATCGTGCGGGAGGCCTATCTTGGCCGCAAGGGGGCCTCCCATGGCTGAACCGCTGCTGTCGCTTTCCGGCGTGCACACGCATATCCAGCAATACCACATCCTCCAGGGCGTCGACCTGGCCGTCCCGCGCGGGGGGATCACCGCGCTTCTGGGCCGCAACGGGGCGGGAAAGACCACCACCCTGCGCACGATCATGGGCCTCTGGCGCGCGTCTTCGGGCAGCATCCGCTTCGCCGGGCAGGAGATCGGGGGCGCGAAGACGCCGCGCATCGCCCGCCTCGGCATCGCCTATGTGCCGGAGGGCATGGGCATCTTCGGCGGGCTGACGGTGCAGGAGAACCTGCGCCTGGCCGCCATCGCCGGGCGTTTCGACGAGGCGCGGCTGGAGCGGATCTTCGAGGTGTTCCCGGCGCTGAAACACTTCTGGCAGCGGCCCGCGGGGCTGCTCTCCGGCGGGCAGAAGCAGATGGCGGCCATCGCGCGCGCCATCATCGAACCGCGGGACCTGCTGCTGGTGGATGAGCCGACCAAGGGCCTCGCCCCCGCCATCGTCGAGGCGATGGGCGAGGCCCTGGCCCGGCTGTCGCACCAGACCACCATCCTGCTGGTGGAACAGAACTTCGACTTCGTGACCGGGATCGCCGAGCATTGCGCGGTGATCGACGACGGGCGGATCGTGCACGCGGGCGCCATGGCGGCGCTCGCCTCCGACAGCGGGCTTCAGGGCCGGTTGCTGGGCATGTCCGGCATTCATGCGATCTGAGAGGGGGAGATGATGACAGAAACGACCCTGGCCTCCATCACGCCGCCGATGGAGGAGCCGCTTCCCGGCCGCCCGCGGGATTTCGTGCCGCTGCTCGTCATCCTCGCGCTCATGGCGCTGACCTTTCCGCTGGTCGGCGACCTGCCGAGCTGGGGCACGCTGACCGTCGCCGCGCTGGCCATGGGGATGATGCTCTTCCTGATGGCCAGCGGCCTCACGTTGGTCTTCGGGCTGATGGATGTGATGAACCTCGGCCATGCCGCCTTCGTGGCGTTCGGCGCCTATGTCGCGACGAGCCTCACCCTGCCGGTGGAGCCGCTGCTCCTCTCCCCCTCGCCCTGGGCCAATGCGGCAGGGCTGGCGATCATCGCGCTCGCCGCGATGGCGGCGACGGCGCTGATGGGGCTGGTGTTCGAGCGGCTCTTCATCCGTCCCGCCGGCGGCAACCACCTGAAGGAGATCCTCGTCACCATCGGCGCGATGATCATCATCGAACAGCTTCTGGTGGTGTTCTGGGGGCCGAACCAGATGTGGTTGCAGCTTCCCTTCTCCCTCCAGGGCTCCGTGATCCTCGGCGACATGTTCATCGAGAAATACCGCATCGCCGCCTGCCTTCTAGGGCTCGTTGTCTTCGCGGGGCTGATGCTGCTTCTCTCCCGCACCCGGCTCGGCCTGCTGATCCGCGCGGGGGTGGAGGACCGGGAGATGGTGGAGGCGCTCGGCTACCGGATCAACACGCTCTTCGTGCTGGTCTTTGCGGGGGGCGCGGCGCTGGCGGGGCTGGGCGGCGCGATGTGGGGCTTCTACCGGGAGATCTTCACCCTGACCATCGGGGCGGAGGTGCTGGTGCAGCTTCTCATCATCGTCATCATGGGCGGGCTCGGCTCTCTGCCGGGGTGCTTTGCGGCCTCCATCCTGGTGGCGCTTTCCACCAATTACGTGGGCTATCTCGCGCCCGATTTCGCCATGGTCGCCAATGTGGCGATGATGCTTGCCGTGCTGCTATGGCGGCCGCGCGGGCTCTATCCTCTGAACGGCTGAGGGGCAAACAGATGCTGAAGGCGATCCTTTCCGACGACCTGCCGCGCAGCCGCGCGCTGGCGCTGCTCCTCTGCGCAGTGGTGGGGTTCCTGCTGCTGGCGCCCGTGTTCTTCGGCGGCGCGCGGGTGCTGAACACCGCGATGACGATCGCGATCTTCACCGTGCTCGTCGCTTCCTACGACCTGCTGATCGGCTATTGCGGCATCGTCTCCTTCGCCCACGCAATGTACTACGGCATTGGCGCCTATGCGGTCGCCATCGCGATGGTGCGGCTGGGGCCGGGGTGGGGGCCGCTTCTGGTGGGCGCGGGCGCGGGTATCCTGCTGGCTGGGATCGCCGCGGCGCTGATCGCGCTGGTCGCGCTGCGGGTAAAGGCCATCTTCTACACCATGGCCACGATGGCCGTTGCCTCCGCCTTCGGCGCGTTGGTGCTAAGGCGCACGGATCTGACCGGCGGGGACGACGGGCTGACCTTTCGCATGCCGGAGGTGCTCTCGCCCGGGCGCGTGGTCTTCGGCCATGTCACCGGGCAGCACCTCACCTATTACCTCGTCCTCGCCTGCGCGGCGGTGCTGTTCCTGCTGATGCTGCGGCTGGTCAATTCGCGCTTCGGTCGGGTGCTGGAGGCGATCCGGGAGAATGAGTTCCGCGCCGAGGCGCTCGGCTATCCCACGCTGCGCTACCGGCTCATCGCCAATGTCATCGCGGCGATGAACGCAGCGGCGGCGGGGGTTCTGATGGCGATCTGGCTGCGCTATGTCGGGCCGCAGACGACCATCGGCTTCAACGTCATGCTGAACGTGCTGCTGATGTGCGTCATCGGCGGGCTGGGCACGCTTTATGGCGCGGTGATCGGCGTCACGATCTTCGTTCTGGGGGAGAACTATATCCAGCTTCTGCTGGGCAGGCTGCACGGGCTGGTGGAGGACGTACCGGTGGTGGAGGCGGTGCTGAACCCCGAACGCTGGCTGCTCTTCTTTGGGCTGATCTTCGTGCTGGCGGTGTATTTCTTGCCGACCGGCATGGTGGGCCGGCTGCGCGATCGCGCGGCGGGGCGAAACCGCGCCGCCGCCGTGGTGACCTGAGCCATGGAGGAAGCCCCCGCTCTCCGCCGACTCAGCCTGCGGCTGGAGGGGAGTGTCGCACATCTGGTCCTCTCCCGCCCGGAGAAGGCCAATGCGCTGGACGCCCCCTTCTGGCAGGATCTGCACGCGGCCTTCCGCTGGCTGGACGAAGCCGCCCCCGTGCGGGTCGTGGTGCTCTCCGGCGCGGGGCGGCATTTCTGCGCAGGGCTCGACCATTCGATGCTCTCCGCGCTGCGCCCCGATCCCGGCGCCTGCCCCGCGCGGGAGAGCGAGCGTCTGCGCCGCGCGATCCTTGCGATACAGGAAAGCGTCACCGCCATCGAACGCTGCCGCAAGCCGGTGATCGCCGCGATCCATGGCGCCTGCATCGGTGGCGGGCTGGACATCGTAGCGGCCTGCGACATCCGGCTCGCCACCCATGACGCGCGGTTCTCGGTGAAGGAGGTCGACCTCGCCATCGTCGCCGATGTGGGTGTGCTGCAACGCCTGCCCGCCCTGGTGGGCGAGGGCCGCGCACGGGAGATGGCCTTCACAGCGCGGGAGGTGGGCGGGCGCGAGGCGCTCTCCATCGGCCTTGTCCAGCAGGTGCATGGGGAGGCCGGGGCGCTGATGGCCGCGGCGGAGGCGCTTGCGCGACACTTGGCGGCGAAATCGCCGCTGGCGCTGCGCGGCACCAAGGAGGTGATGGTCCGCCGCGAGGCCGACCGCATTGCCGAAGGGCTGGAGCATGTCGCGACGCTGAACGCGGGGATCCTCTTTTCCCGCGACATGGAAGAGGCGCTGGCCGCCCTTGCCGCCCGCCGGCCGCCCGCCTTTCCCGACTGAACCCACCTTTCCCGCCTGAACCTGCCTTGCCCGCCTGATCCCCCCTGCGAGATGACCAGATCGCACAAGCGCCGCGCGCCCCGTCCATGCTGCCCTTACCCGCAGCAAAGGAGAGACTCATGACCCCGTTCCGGCATCTCGCCAGCGCGGTGACCGTCGGCCCCCGTTACCCGGCGCAACCGGGTCATCATGGGGTCCATGCACACCGGGCTGGAGGAAGCCGGGGACCGGCCGCGCATCGCCGCCTTCTACGCCGTGCGGGCGCGGGGCAGGGTCGCGCTCATCTTCACCGGCGCATCGCGCCGAATGCGGAGGGCGCGGCGCTGATACCGCCGAAGCGGCTCCTGCACCCGCAAGACATCGCCGAGGACCGCCGCCGCTTCACTATGGAGACGGTGCGCAGGATCCGCGCCACGGTGGGGCCGGATTTCCTGCTCATCCTGCGCATGTCAATGATGGACCTTGCGCCGGGCGGCATGACCCAGGCGGAGGTGGTGGAACTCGCCCAGGCGCTGGAGGGCGCGGGGGCGGACATGCTCACCACCGCGATCGGCCGGCATGAGGCGCGGGGGCCGACCATCGCCACCTCCGCGCCCCGCGCGGCCTTCGTCGGCTGCACGGAGAGGGTGCGGCGCGTGGTGGGTATCCCGGTTGCGGCCTCCAACCGGATCAATACGCCGGAGGTGGCGGAGGCGATCCTGGCGCACGGGCAAGGGGGTCCGACCGCCATGGCGCGGAGCCGGGCAAGACCACGGGCTGGACCCATCGCGCAACGCTCGCCCCCGGCGGCGGGGCGGGGCGGGGCGGGGCCGAGTATATCGATATGACGCCGCAGGGCCAGCGCCTGCCAGCGCCATACGGATCGGTGAAGAAGGTACCCACCGGTACGGTGGTTATCTGCGCCGGGCAGGCTTCCGACCTCGCCCCCGGCGGCGGAGCTTCCGGCGGCGGGGCGGACCGGGCATTTGGTGGGCGGCGCGCTGCTGGCGGCGGAACTGGACGTCACGGCGGCGATCGACACGGCAGTGCGTCTGGCGGCCTCCCTTTGAGGCCGCCGTGCGGGATGTCAGACCAGGCCCAGGGCGCGGTCGGAGACCGCGGGCACCCATCCGTCCACGCCCCCCGCACCGTTGGTGCCCATCTGGCGGCGGAACTCCATGCGGGCGAGCTGGTCGCGGTGCACCTCGTCCGGCCCGTCCGCCAGCCGCAGCAGCCGCGCGGTGGCATAGGCGGAGGCGAGGCCGAAATCGTTGGAGGTGCCGCCGCCGCCGAAGGCCTGGATCGCCCAGTCCACGACCTTGCAGAGCATGTTCGGCACCGCGATCTTGATCATCGCGATCTCCGCCTTCGCCTCCTTGTTGCCGATGGTGTCCATCAGATGCGCGGCGCGCAGGGTCAGCAGGCGGGACTGTTCGATCATGATCCGCGCCTCCGCCACCCTCTCGCGCCAGACGGATTGTTCCGCGACCTTCCTGCCGAAGGCCACGCGCCGTTCCATCCGCAGGCACATCTTGGAGAGCGTCCGCTCCGCCAGCCCGATGGACCTCATGCAATGGTGGATCCGCCCCGGCCCGAGCCGCCCCTGCGCAATCTCGAAGCCGCGTCCCTCCCCCAGCAGGATGTTGGAGACGGGCACCCGCACGTCCTCGAACGTCACCTCCGACGCCCGGTCCGGCACGCCGTAGAAGCCGAAGACCGGCAGCGACCGGCGCACCGTCACCCCGGGCGTGTCCTTCGGCACGAGGATCATGGACTGCTGGCGGTAGGTCTCCGCCTCCGGGTCGGTCTTGCCCATGAAGATCATGATCTTGCAGCGCGGATCGGTGGCGCCGGTCGTATACCATTTGCGCCCGTTGATGACGTAATGGTCGCCGTCGCGGCGGATCGCGCTTTCGATGTTGCGCGCGTCGGAGGAGGCGACATCCGGCTCCGTCATCGCGAAGGCGGAGCGGATGTCCCCGGCCAGCAACGGCGTCAGCCAGCGGTCCTGCTGTTCGGGCGTGCCGTAGCGGGCCAGCACCTCCATGTTGCCCGTATCGGGCGCGGAGCAGTTGAACACCTCCGGCGCGAGGTGGGACCGCCCCATGATCTCGCAGAGCGGCGCATATTCGACATTCGACAGGCCCGGGCCGAATTCGTGGTCCGGCAGGAAGAGGTTCCAGAGGCCCGCCGCCTTCGCCTTCGCCTTCAGCTCCTCCACCACCGGCTGCACCTTCCAGGGGCCGAGGTCCTCGCTCTCCCGGTAGAACCGTTCCTCGCTGGGGTAGATATGGTCCTCCATGAAGGCGCTGACCCGCGCCTCAAACTCCTGCGCGCGGGCCGACTTTTCCGGGATCATGGATTGAACCTCCTCCTGATGGTTGGCGGCAGATTAGGTCGGAACATTCTTTCAGGCAATAGTGTCCGACGATTTCGATTGACGATGACAGGAAACTGCGGAATCTTTCAGGGCGAGGGAGGAAGACGATGACCGATACCGCGATAGCCGACCCGCTGGACGCCCCGACCTGCCCGCCCGCGCTGGAGCGCTGGCTCGCCGCGCATGTCGAGGGCTATCGCGGGCCCGCGCGGCTCAGCCGCTTCACGGGCGGGCAGTCGAACCCGACCTTCCGCCTCTCCGCCGCCTCGGGGGACTATGTGCTGCGGCGCAAGCCGCTGGGGCATCTGCTGCCCTCCGCCCATGCCGTCGACCGGGAGTTCCGGGTGCTGGCGGCGGTGGGCCGCGCGGGGATTCCGGTGCCGCGCGTCCATGCGCTTTGCCGCGACGACGGCGTGGCGGGCAGCATGTTCTACGTCATGGATCTGGTGCCGGGGCGCATCTTCTGGGATCCGCGCCTGCCCGAACTCACGAGGCCGGAACGGGCGGCGGTCTTCGAGGACATGGGCCGGGTGATCGCGGCGATCCACGCGCTGGACCCGCTGGTCCTCGGACTGGGCGATTTCGGCCGCCATGGCGACTATCTCTCCCGCCAGATCACCCGCTGGACCAGGCAGTATCGCGCCAGTGAGACGGTGCCGATCCCGGCGATGGACCGGCTCATCGACTGGCTGCCCGCCAACCTGCCGCCGGAGGGGGAGGTGCGGCTCGTCCATGGCGATTACCGGCTGGACAATGTGATGATCCACCCGACCGAGCCGCGCATCGTCGCGGTGCTGGACTGGGAGCTGTCGACGCTCGGCGATCCGCGGGCGGATTTCGCCTATCACTGCCTCAGCTGGCGCTTTCCGCCGGAGCTCTTCCGCGGGCTGGCGGGGGTGGATTTCGCGGCGCTCGGCATCCCGGACGAGGCCGCCTACCTCGCCGCCTATTCCGCGCGGACGGGGCAGCGGCCCGGTGAGCACTGGACCTTCTTCCTCGCACTCAGCATGTTCAGGATCGCGGCGATCCTTCAGGGAATCGCGCAGCGCGCGATCCACGGGTCGGCCGCGAACGCGGATGCGAGGGAAGTGGGGGCAAAGGCGGCGCCGATTGCGGATCTCGCATGGAGGATGGTGCGCGGCTGATCGCGCGCCGTGGAGGAAACAGGTTCAGATCTCGGGGAGGGGAAAATGAGCCATTACGACGCAATTCGTCAGAACTGCATGATGATCGGCCGCGACCGCATCTATTACTGCGGGCTGGTCGGCAATTCGATGCACAGGCGCGAACTGGGGGCGGTGGCGGTCTATGTCGCGCCAAACCGGGATCTGGAGATCGCGCAGGGCGCGGGGCCGGCGCGGCGGGTGGATGTGGCGGTGGTGACGCCCTACACCCCGCATCGCCTGCGCACCGCCAGCGGCAGCATCGCCTGCCTGCTGATCGAGCCTGAAAGCATCACCCAGCAGGAAATCGGCGCGCTGACCGCGACCCCGCCGGGGCCGGACATCGCGGACCGCATCCGCCGCGCGGCGGGGTCGGTCGCCGCGATGGAGGATGCGGGCGGCTTTTCCACCTCCGAATTCGACCGCCTCTTCTTCGGGCGCGCCTTCGGGCGCAGGGAGCTGGAGCCCCGCATCGCGCGGGCGCTGGACCTTCTGCATGACGACCCGGAGGAAGCCGTCTCCGCCGAGGCCTGCGCAGCGGCGGTGGATCTCTCCACCTCCCGCTTCCTGCATCTCTTCAAGGAGACGACGCAGACCTCCTTCCGCTCGCACCGGATGTGGCGGCGAGCGCGACGCTTCATGGATCATGCAAACCGCGAAACCAGCCTGACCGATGTGGCGCTGGACCTCGGCTATCCCGACAGCAGCCATTTCAGCCATTCGATCCGCCGCGTCTTCGGCTTGCAGCCGCGCTTCATCCGCATGGGGTCGCGACGCCTGCGAGTGTTTGCGGGCAGCGACTATCGCTTGCAGCCCGCGATGGCGCTGAACTGACTCTTCCACCACGCCGGCGAAGAACCGCCCCGTCACCCGCAGAGGAGGCGGGGCGCATTCGTTACGGGCCGCCGTCTCCTCCACCTCGCCGACGATCAGCGCGTTGGCGCTCCCGCCACCGCCGCCGCCTAGCTTGCGCCAATAGCCGTAGCCAATCCCCTGCCAATGCCGGAACTGAGCCGAAAGATGGTGCCGCATGGGCTGGCCGGTGCGCTGGTCACGGACCCGGACAAGCCGACGGTATAGCGCGCCCGGTCTCGCCCGGAGGGCTACATGCAGCACAAGGCCGCGCTGTATGGCCGCTGGATCGGCGGCATGGCGAAGCTGCAAAAGTGGCGCGGGTGATCCTGCGCCTGGGGACGAACGGCCCTTGGGCGCGGGCAGAGCGTGTCGATATAGGCGCGGCACGGGCGCGCGGGGGTTGAGGTTTGCGAAGCTGTCCATCGTCAGGATCAGGAACCTGGGCGTCTCCGCAGGGTCGATCACCTCGCCATAGAGGAACCGCACCGCCGTCTCGCCCGTCTCCCCCGCATGGTTCCAGCGCGTCCGGGATGTCCTCCGATAGCCCCGCGAGCGTCCAGCGGCGGAACTGGCGGTAGACCGACGACCACTTGCCGAACACTTCGGGCAGGCCACGCCCGCTTCGTGTTACGCATGGCCTTGAACCGGTGGCAGCTCACGCCTCACTCCGGGAAATCCCATCCGGAACAAGAGGGTAGTCCGAAGGCCCGTTCGGATGCCGGACTGCACCGATAAAGCTTGCGAAGAATGCCCACTCATCATCGGATATCAGGTTGCGCGGCGAGCAGATGTCCCACCTAAAGGCACGCTGCAAATCACAGTTCCCACCCTAGTGGAGGCCGTTTTTGTCAACGTGACCTAACCCTTGAGCGCGCTAAGCCCCCCGCTGTCGCGCCGCCGCAGGGAAAGTTCGAGCTTTACCTGTGTTTCATGGACCTCCCGGATCGCGCGGCGAAGATAATCCAAGTGCTCATGTGCTGCGGATCGCGCCGCGTCCGGCTGTCGTTCGATAATCGCGCGGGCGATCGCAAGGTGCTGATCGCGCAGTACGTCGCGGACATCTGGAACGGTGAACAAGCGCTGCCTATTGTAGAGAATGTCCGTCCTCAGATTTTCCGCGAGAGCGCGCATGATCTGGAGCAACACCAGATTATGGCTCGCCTCATAAATCGCGATATGAAGCTCTGCGTCGGCATCGACTTCGTCCGCCGGGCTCCCGGTATCATGCGCGGCCTCGATACGCGCGACGCAATCCTCGATGCGCTTGATCTCGGGTGCGTTGGCACGCTCTGCCGCCATTGCCGCAGCGGAACTTTCCACGACATCGCGGAACTCCAGATAGTCGTCGGCCACCTCGCGGTGATCGGACAGCATCTTGAGCAGGGGATCGGTGATGCTCTTCGTGCCGAGCCGAGCGACCTTGACCGTTCGCCCCTCCTTGATGAGCAGACCAGCCGCCTCAAGCGCCCTGAGGGCATCCCGAAGTGTGGGCCGCGATGTGTTGAGCCTGGCGGCCATCTCCCGCTCGGGCAGAAGCTGTTCGCCCGGCCTCAGGGAACCTTCCAAGATCAGGTCTTCGATATGCTTGCGTATGCAGTCGGATGCCCGCTCCGGCCCGATAGACTTGATCTCGCTCATCAACGCGACCTCCGTTGATAATCATGCACACCAATATCTTTACGCCTGTGGCGCAGGCAATCGGTTTCCGGAAGGGGAGCGCCCGGCATAACGTTTGACTCGTTTGGTAAAAATATTTTACCAAAAAGTATCATCGGTCTGGGAGGGGCGATGAGACACAACGAAAAATTTGCCGCAGCCAGCACGCCCAGCGAGCAGTGCCCATCCATGCGGCATTCAGGGGGGGAGTTGCAGGATGAGTTCTGGTTTCTTGGCGCTATTGGCGTTCTTGCCAATTCTTACGGCAGGGGTCCTGCTGGTGGGCTTTCGAGCGCCCGCGAAATACGTCATGCCGCTGACCTATGTCATCGCGGTCGTAGTCGCTCTCACCGCATGGGGGGTCAGCCCAAGTCGCGTGATCTCCTCGACGATTCAGGGCCTTCTGCAGAGCGCGGGCCTGCTGTGGATCATCTTCGGTGCCCTGCTCCTCCTCAACACGCTTAAACACTCGGGCGCGGTTTCGACAATCCGGTCGGGTTTCACTGCCATAAGTCCCGACAGGAGGATCCAGGTCATCCTCATCGCATGGCTCTTCGGGTCCTTCATTGAGGGGGCATCCGGTTTCGGAACACCGGCTGCCGTGGCGGCACCGCTCATGGTCGCTGTCGGATTTCCGGCAATGGCGGCGGTCGTCTTTGGCCTCATCATCCAGTCCACACCCGTTTCTTTCGGGGCGGTGGGAACACCGCTCATCGTTGGTGTGCAGAGCGGGCTGGACCAGACCGCTATCACCGGCGAACTCGTTGCGAACGGATCGAACTGGCAGCACTTCTTTCACCTCATCACCTCTGAAGTGGCGATCCTCCATGCCATTTGCGGCACGTTCATGCCGCTGTTTCTCGTCGTCATCATGACGCGGTTCTTCGGCAAGAACAAATCCTGGACGGAGGGGCTCTCCATCGCGCCGTTCGCCATCATGGCGGCGTGCGCGATGACGGTTCCCTATGTGCTGGCGGCCGTGTTTCTGGGGGCAGAGTTCCCTTCGATCCTCGGGGGCCTCGTGGGGCTTGCACTCATGACCTTGGCGGCGAAGCAGCGCATCCTCGTACCCCGCGACACGTGGGATTTCCCGGAGAAGTCAGCCTGGGCGAAGGAATGGTTTGGCAAGGTCGACATCAAGCTCGAGAACCTTTCCCGGCAAAAGATTTCTCTGGCGCTGGCCTGGACCCCCTATGTGATCCTCGCGCTGGTGCTTGTCCTGAGCCGGACATTCGTCCCGTTCGGTGATCTGCTGAAATCCGCCAATGTCATGTTCAACGGCATCATGGGTGAAGAGGGTATCAACGGAGATTTCTCGCTGCTCTTCTCCCCCGGCGGCATTCTCGTCATGATCTGTATGATGACGGTCTTCCTGCACCGCATGTCCCTTTCGGACTTCGCCGCGGCAATACGGGAGAGCACCACCACGATCGCCGGGGCGGGCTTCGTGCTCATCTTTACCGTTCCGATGGTGCGGGTCATGATCAACTCCGGCGTCAATGCCAACGATCTGCAAAGCATGCCGATCCTTGTCGCCGATTGGGTTGCGATGCAGGTCGGCGCCGTCTATCCGTTCTTTGCCCCCGCCGTCGGCGCGCTTGGGGCCTTCCTCGCAGGATCGAACACCGTCAGCAATCTGATGCTGAGCCAGTTCCAGTTCTCGGTTGCGGAAGGACTCGGGCTTTCATCGGCCCTGATGGTGGCGGGCCAGTCCGTGGGCGCGGCCGCCGGCAATATGATCGCGATCCACAATGTGGTGGCGGCCTCGGCGACGGTGGGCTTGCTCGGGCGGGAAGGCGCGACGCTCAGGATCACAATTCTGCCGACGATCTATTACCTTTGCTTCTCAGGGATCCTTCTCTGCGTCGGGTTCTACGTTCTGGGAATCAACGATCCCTTGCTCCTGAACTGAGGTGCGGGACAGCGCGTGGCGATCAGCGGCCTGAGGACCGCCACGCGGATTGCGGTGGAGCAGAGGATCGTTGCGCGGAGGATGCGATGGCTTGCCGCGCGCCTCGGCAATGCGGTGAGCAAGCTGGCCACGACAGCGGCAGTCAGCAGCCCTTCAAATCCAATGTGCGAATATCGACCAAAGAGGCCCGAGGAAGATCAATGAAGACACTCACGAGACTGGACATCGAAGACGCGCGTGAATTGATCTCGGGCGCCGCCGCACACGCAAGGGAAATCGGCGTCCCGATGTGCATCGCCGTGACGGATGAAAGCGGACAGCTCATCGCTTTCGAGCGCATGGAAGGCGGGAAGGTCACCTCGACAACCATTGCGATTGACAAGGCGTTCACAGCTTCCGCGGCAAAGAAAGCGACCCATGACTATGGGAGCGCAAGCCAGCCCGGATCAGCCGCCTACGGTATCAACTCCGCCATCGGAGGCCGGCTGATAGTCGTCGGGGGCGGCTTGCCTGTGGTGTGGAACGGGGATGTTGTCGGTGGGATCGGCATATCCTCCGGCTCACCCGCGCAGGACCAGGCCGTAGCACAGGCCGGTATCGACGCCTGGCTTGCAGCGCGCGGCTGACCGGCAGGCGGACCACCCGCATGGGATGGAAGTTGTTGACCTCAATAGTGAGGCAGCGCAGTTGTCACTTGATGAACGCCGGCTTATGGCTGGACTGCTGCATCGCAGGGTCAGCGTGGCGCAGATCGCGATTCAGCTCGGCCGACACCGCTCCACCATCCATCGCGAGATCCGGCGCAATTTCTGGCATGATCCCGAAGTGCAAGGATAGGGTCTGCTTTGCGGGACGAAGCTGCCGGTGAACTCACCTTGAGCCGATCAAGCTAACGCAGAAGAGTCAGACGCGAGAGCGTCTGCCGCGACTGCGAGGTTAGGGCCTCGTTTTTGCCGCCGCGATAATAACTCAGGGCAATCACCGCGCCGTAAAGCGCCCATCCTTGAGCTCGGAGCCAGTCGGCCTCTGACAAATTAAGGCTATCGCGAAAGACGTTGCGCGCGCGAGGATCGACCCATGACCAAGCGCTCGCATAATCGGCTGCTGGGTCTCCGACGGCTGCCAGCCCCCAATCTATGACCCCTCGCAGGACGCCGCCCCTCGCAATCAGATTGTCGGCCTTGAGATCGCCGTGCAGCCAGACAGCAGGCCCCTCGAAGCGGTGCGCACAGGCGTCGTTCCAAAGCGCAAGGGCGCGAGGAGAATCCACCTCATCGCGGAGGATGTCGATGGCGCGAATGGTCAGGGGCGTCAGGTTGTCCAGCATCGCGCCACGGCGGTGGTTTTCGGCTCCAGCCACAGGCGCGCCCGTCGTGTCGTTCAGATGAAGCGCGTGCAGAAAATCTGCGAGACGGCGGGCAGATTCCCCTGGATCGGCCAATCGCTCAGCGGAGGCAATTTCTCCAGCCATCCAATCGAAGATGCCGAAGTCCAAGCCGCCGTCGGTTTTCCCCCGAAAGCGCAGAGCGGGGATGTCCAACGGCAAGCCCCTCAGGTGCGGCAGCCAGTCAAGCTCCTTCTTCAGCAATGCAACGGCACTTTGTTGTCGCGGCAATCGGACGAGAAGATCCTCTCCCAGACGGAAGATGGCATTATCCGTCCCAGTGGAGGCTAGGCGAACCACGGGCCGATCAGCCCATTCAGGCGCCTGCGCTTGGAGCAGGCGGGCAACGGATCGGGCATCAACCGGAAGCTCGTCGGTGGCCATTCCTGCTCACGCCTACATGCATGCCGTTTTGTGGGCTTTTAGAAAGGCAGGGTCAACGGCAGGTATGGCTCTGAACGTCGACTACCCCAACCTGACCGCATGATCCGGTCCGGCTGCGATGCCGAGCTCTCCGCCCGCCCGGATCATGCTATGCTGACAGGACTTATCGCATTTCAACTCTAACTGGCCAAACCTGCTTCGGGGCTTCCGGGGGAGGCGAGAAAAGCGACGACTGCGGCGATCTCCTCCGGGCAGTCGATCCACTTCAGCGCTTTGTCGGCCTCCCCTGCCTGCTCCCCGGGGGTCAGCCCGTCGAATGCCATGAGGGGGTATCAGCCGGCCCGGGTGCGACGGCATTGACCAAGATGCGCGGTGTCAGCGCCTCCGCCCAGGATCGGGTCATCGCCAGCATCCCGCCTTCGCCGCCGCATAGGCCGAGGCGTTCGCGCGGCCCGAGCTCTGAGGCGATGTCGATGATGCGGGGCACGCATTACCCATAGAGCACCGCCAGAAAAGGCTGGAACATGGCGCAAAATATGGAACGGAGCCGGTCAGCAGCCCGGGCACCGGACCGATCAGCGCAGAAACGCCAATCCCCGCGGCAAGCCGGGCAAGGCTGGCCGCCGTATCGGCCCGGATCCGGGGTCGTAGCCGGGGTCGTCCTCCGCGCCGGCCAAACCGAAATCGGTGGAAAGATCGCCCTCCGGCTCAAGCGCGTGGCGGATCCCGTCACGCTGGCGAAGAGGGTTTCGCCAAGATCGGAACTCCCGACCTCGCCACATGTAGAGATAGGTGGGGGAGGCGGTATCGGGCCGCGCCTTCACGTCTGCCGCCATCGCCGAATGTCAGGTGGCAGTCATGGAGCTGGGTCTCCGAACGGATCAAAGCGCGCGAAATTGCTGTTCACGAGTCCGGTGGAAGTGGCGCCGTTCAGCACGACGAAGGCCGGGTCCCCTTGGCTACCCGCGTGAAATCAAGGCGCGCGTTGGAGAAATCGAAGACGTCAAGCCACGCGAGCACCTTCAGATCTGCCGCCCCGGACACGCTGTCGAAACGGGTGTGCCTTATCGTCAACGCGTCGATGTTGAAGCTGCTGGCATAGCTGGTCTTACCGCCGACACGGGAGTTGCTGTCGGTTGGGGTGAGCGAACGGATATCGAGCCGGTGATGTCGGCGGTAGACAGCGTTGCCGCTGCCGGAGTTCATCTTCTCGGAGCCGAGGGTAACCGGGATCGGCGTCGTCTCGCCACGGTCCCGGGTGTTGGCGCGGGGGAGGTCGATGACCTCCCCTGTCGACAGGATCACACCGCCGCCGAGGCCGAACCAAAGGCGCCATCATTGCCAGGGTTTCCGCACCGCGCCATTGATTAGGCTTGCCAGCAGGAGGGCCGCATCGGAGGTCTGCGTGGCGGCCTCGGTCAACAGTGCCGTGCTGGCCCTTGCAGCGAATGGCCGCCGGAGGCTTCCATGGCATCGCCCTGCGGGAGGCCGTTTGTCTGCATGTCGAACGACGGGGACGCTGGGGGAGTGCGTCGGCGGCCCGGACCAGCGTTTCCACTGCGGCGTCGTTGAAAACCGGGGAGGGAAACTCTCCGTCAGATATTGGACGTAAGGCGTGTTCAGGTCGAAATCCGTCGCGACGTTCAGCACCACGATCACATCGCTGTGGAACAGCGTCGATACGCACTCTCCTCGCAGGTCGGAAAGGATAAGGTCATGACAAACCTCCTGGTGAAAACCGCAGGAAGAACGGCACAAACAACGCCGATTATGACGCAGCCTTCATGGGTACCTTGATTGGTGAGGGTCAGGGGTCAGTGCATCCGTGGCTTCACCAGTTGCTGAAATGCTCCCAGTCGAAGACAGGATGGGGTGATGGCAGCTCTGGCCGCCTCGGAATTGCCCCCGCGTAGAGCAAGGTCGTTGGTGCTCCGGCGAGGCAAAGAGGGAGCCGCGCCTTCGCGGAAATCAGTTGTCATGGCGCCGCTCCAACAGGCGGATCAGAATCCGGCGCTGTTGATCCTGGCCACCAAAGAAAACCGAGAGAATCTGAATTACCCCTTCATCATCGTCGACGGTGAACCAGAAGGTTGCTTTGCCAAGGGCAAGGTGCCTCAATCCCGGCAGAAGATCATCATGGCTTTGTCCGCGAAAAGGGGCCGTCGCGATCCGGTGCGAGTCTTCGAGGATCTCCGACAGGCGTTGTGCTGCCCGCTCTGACGCCTCGACCGGGCTTTCACCGAAAGAGATATAGCTGTCGATCAGATGATCGAGGATCAGGGCAAAGTCGCGCTCGGCATCTTCGGCGAACTCAATTCGCCAGATCATTTCGGCCCGGTATCGGCCTGCCGCAGCGCGACAAGGGCTGTGACGCGCCGCCGCATCTCATCGGCAGAGACGAAGATGCCTTGCTGCCGCTCTTCAAGGAGAGCGCGA
Source organism: Haematobacter massiliensis (assembly GCF_000740795.1). GTDB lineage: Bacteria > Pseudomonadota > Alphaproteobacteria > Rhodobacterales > Rhodobacteraceae > Haematobacter > Haematobacter massiliensis. The sequence continues at coordinate 115,038 of NZ_JGYG01000008.1, read as the reverse complement.
AGAGCCGCACGTTCCAGCCGCTCATCCTCTGCCTTCTGGCGCAGCAGATCCAATCCATGTTGTACCACCGCACTCACCGATGCGAAGCGGCCGTGTTGAACCTGCGCGCGGGCGAAGGCGTGATGCTCATCACTGAGCGAGATCGAGGATTTGACGGTCATCGGAATGCTCCTTGTCTTCCAGAAGGTATGACTGGGTGGTATGATCGTCAAGCCGATCACCCAAAAACCTCATGCAGCAGCGGGATCGCTGAGGTTTCGGGCCTTGGCCGAGATTCTACAACCCGAGGTGCAAGCATACAATGAACCGGATGCTGCACGCCCACCGAGATCGAGCAACGGCAAGCTATAAGGCGCCCGGAGCTGTTCAAGCGGCGAGGCGGAGGACAGGTGCCTGACGGTAAAAACCACGTTTCAAAGACAGCACCCAGATCATCGGGCACCTGAACCTCGGCGGCGTGCAGGCGCTGACGATGACGGGTTGCACCTCACTGACGGAAGAGGTGTGGTGTGCGGCTGTCGAAGTAACAAGCATGCGGCGCTTCTCGCTCAGAGTCATCTCTATCCGGCCCGGGTGACGCGGTCCTCCTCGCCCTCGCGCTGATATGACTTGGCCAGTGTCGGCGCCGATCCTTAGCGCGCTCGAACGGGCGGGGTCCGACGCGGCGCAGCGACGGCTTGTCCTTCTCAGTTTGGTAGTTCCGCGGTGGTAAAAAGATCGTCTGCGCAGGGTTCTCCTGAAAGCGAAGAATTTCGACGGCTTGATGGGGAGTGCGCCTACCGAGGGGTTACGTCTTGTCTGCCTCGACGTGAGAGAGCGTCGCGTCGTGACCTGGTCAGGGGCGCTGGGAAAGTCCGGCCCGCTCGCGACGAATTCGCATGCAGATGCCCAAGCCGGGTTTGCTGTTGCCGATGCTCACGACATCGAACGATATACCCCCGGCGTCAGCCCGCCGGAAAGCGCAGGATGACCAGTGCGGCCCCGTTTGAATACCGCTTTTCCACGGTGATCCCCATCGCCGTGCAGAGCTGGTCGATGATGGCGAGGCCGAGGCCCAGCCCGGGGGAGCCGGGGCGCTTGTCAAACGGCTGGTCGTGGAAGTCGCCGCCCTCGACCGGATTGCCGATCGAAAGTTGTCCCGCCGACAACCGCAACAGCACCGGGCCGGTGCCATGTTCCACCGCGTTTTCTAGCAGGTTGCGGATCACGATGGCCAGCGCATCCGCATCCGCCGGCACCATCATCCGCTCATGATCCCCGTCGTCGAAGCGGATAGGCTGTTGCGCGCCCTGGCCCACCTCCCGCACCAGCAGCCGGGCGATCCGCACCAGATCGGACGGGCCGCGCCCCAGGCCCAGCCCCGCCTCCGAGCGGGAGAGTTGCAAGAGGCGGTCCACCCGCCGGGTCAGGCTGTCGAGAAGCGGCAGCGCCGCGCGAGCGCCCGGATCCTCCGACAGGTCGAGCCGCGCCCGGATCGCCGCCACCGGCGTGCGCAGCTCATGCGAGGCATTTGCGACGAACTGCCGCTCCGCCTGCCGCACATCGTCGATCCGGGCGACATACTGGTTCAGCCCCGCCGCCAGCGGGGTCAGCTCACGCGGCAGGCCCGCATCGGCCAGCGGCGTCAGATCCCCCGGACCGCGCGCGGCGATCTCCCCCGCCAGCCGTTCCAAGGGCGCGAACCCCTGCCGCAGGATGCGGCCCAGCCCCCAGAGGAGGACCGCGATCATCGGCAGGATGAGGATGAGGAAGGCCGAGGCCGCCTCAAACATCTCCTCCCGCCGCCAGGCCTCGCTATGGGCGACCTCCACCACCGCATTTTCCGCGCTCTCGCGCAGCACGCGCCAGCCCTCCACGCGATGGAACCCGTCGGCGGCAAGCGCGGGCCAGGGCGTGTCGGGCACCGGATCGCCCTGCCGCAGGATGCGCAGCACGCGTTCCCCGTCGCCCGGATCCACGCCGATGCTGCGCGGGATCGCCTCCCCCGGCGTGGCGTCGAGGTACAGTAGCGTGGTCTGCGCCACCGACTGCATCTCCTCGTCCAGCATCTCGTTGATCTCGTGGTTGAGGAACAGCGTCGCCAGCACGATGGTGACGATCCAGGCCAGCGTGACCAGCGCCAGCACCCGGCGGGACAGCTGGCGGCGGATCGACCAGGGTTTGCGCGCCCCGGTCATGGCAGCACATAGCCCAGGCCGCGCCGCGTCTGGATCAGGCCCGGCCCGATCTTCTGGCGGAGGCGGGAGATATAGACCTCCACCGCATTGCCCTCGATCTGCGCGTCGAAGGCGTAGAGCGCATCCTCCAGCGTGGTCTTGGTCAGCACCCTGCCGCGGGCGCCGAGAAACGCGTCGAACATCGCCCATTCGCGGGAGGTGAGGCGGATCTCCTCCCCCTCCCGCCAGACACGGGCGGCGGCGCGGTCCACCTCCAGATCGGCGAGGCGCATCCGCGTCTCCGGCAGGCCCTGCCCGCGGCGGGCATGGGCGCGGATGCGCGCCGCAAGCTCCCGGAGGTCGAAGGGTTTGACCACATAGTCGTCCGCCCCCGCGTCCAGCCCGGCGATCCGGTCGCTGATCTGGTTGAGCGCGGTGGCGATGATGACGGGCGTCCGGTCCCCCCGCGCCCGCGCATGGCGCAGGACCGCCAGCCCCGACCCGTCCGGCAGGCCGAGGTCGAGGATCACGCAGGCATAGTCGCCCACGGCCAGCGCGGCCTCCGCCCCGGCGGCATCGGCGGCATGATCCACCGCATGGCCTTCGCCGCGCAGGAAACGCAGGACGGAGCCCGCAAGGTCAGTGGCATCTTCGACAAGCAACAGGCGCATGGCGGTGTTCGGCCCTCCGCTTTCCGCCCGCAGAGAAATGCGCGCGAGGCGCCGGATTGCAAGCCTGGCGCAAGGTTGGCCGTGCAAAAGGCCCGCTACCGGCGATCGGCCGGGCGCAGAATGACAGGCAGATGAGACAGATCCTCCCCCGTACAGGGCTTCCCCGCCCCGAAATCACCCATGGCATGTTGAACCTGATCGTGGCGGGCTATGTCCTGCTCGCCCTCAACCACGGCTTCTGGAGCCGGCTTCTGGCGCAATTGCCGGGGGGTGACAGCCGGTCGCTGATCTTCGGGCTCGGCGTCTTCGCCCTCACCATGCTGCTCCTGGAACTGCTGGGACCGGGCCGCCTGCAAAAGCCGGTGGCGGCGGCGCTGATCCTGATCGCGGCCGGGGCGGGCTATTACGAGCGGACCTTCGGCGTGCTGATCGACCGGGAGATGATGCGCAACATCTTCGAGACCAACTTCGCCGAATCCAGTCAGCTGGTGACGCCGCGGATGGTCGTCACGCTGCTCCTGACCGGGGTCTTGCCCGCGGCGCTGGTCTTCTGGCCGCGGGTGCGGCGGGTAGGGGCGCTCCATCAGCTCTGGCGCTGGCCGCTGGGTGTCGCGCTCTGCTTCGCAGTGATGGCCGGGGCGATGTTCAGCCATTACAAGGATTATGCCGCCATGCTGCGCGAAAAGCATGAGGTGATGGGCGCGTATCAGCCCGGCGCCACGCTGGTCGCGGGTGTGCGCTACGCCAAGGAGCAATGGAAGACCGCCGATCCCGTCGCCGCGCCCTATGGCCGGGATGCGGTGGCGGGGCCGCGTCTGGCGCGAGCAGAAAAGCCGGTCCTGCTGGTGCTTTTCGTCGGGGAAACCGCCCGCGCGCAGAACTTCGGCCTGAACGGATCCGCCCGTGACACCACGCCGGACCTCGCCAAACGCGGTGTGATCGCGTTTACCGAAACCACCTCCTGCGGCACGTCGACTGCGGTGTCGGTGCCCTGCATGTTCTCCGGCCTCGGCAAGGCCGCCTATTCGCGCGAGGCGGCCCTGGGACGGGAAAACCTGGTGGACGTGCTGACCCATGCCGGGGTGCAGGTGGAATGGTGGGACAACAACGCGGGCGATCAGAATGTCGCCAAAAGCATCGGCTGGGACCGCGTCGACCGGGCCATCGCGCCGGACGCCTGTGCCCGCGAATGTACCGATGAGGCGTTGCTGCCGGTCATCGAAAAGGCCGCGGCCGGGATCGAGCGGAATACCGTTCTGGTGCTGCACATGATCGGCAGCCATGGCCCCGCCTACTATCTGCGCTACCCCGAATCGCGCGCGGCCTTCACCCCCGATTGCCGCAGCACGCAATTCTCCGATTGCAGCGCGCAGGAGATCGTGAACGCCTATGACAATTCCATCCGGGAGACGGACTTCGTGCTCTCCCGCGCCATCGACATCCTGTCCGGCAGCGATCGGGTGATCCCGGCGATGCTCTATCTCTCCGACCATGGGGAGTCGCTCGGGGAAAACGGCCTCTATCTGCATGCCGCGCCGGCCTTCATGGCGCCACAGGAGCAGACGCGGGTGCCCTTCGTGCTCTGGCTGGACCAACGGTTCACCGCGGCGATGGGCATCGCCACGGATTGCCTGCGTGCGAAGACCGGGGAAAAGACCAGCCACGACAATCTCTTTTCCACCGTGCTCGGCCTGATGGACATCCGCACCGGCGTCCGTGACCCGGCGCTCGACCTGACCGGCGACTGCCATGCCAATGAAAGGGAAACGATGTGAAAGCCGCCGATTTTTCTGTGAACCGCGAAATCCCCGTCCCGCGCCGCGGGGTGATGCATGCAGTCTCCGCCGCGGGCTATTCGCTGGCCGGGCTACGGCGGCTGATGCAGGAAACCGCGGCGCGGCTGGAGCTTGCGGGGACGGCGGGGGGCGGGCTCCTGCTGCTGGCGCGGGGCGCGAGCGCCGGCCAATGCCTGATCTTCGCCGCGCTCTGCTGCGCCGTTCTGGCGGTCGAGGCGCTGAATACCGCGCTGGAGGTGCTGACCGACCGCATCTCCCCTGAATGGTCGGTGGAGGCGAAGCACGCCAAGGATCTGGGTTCCCTCGCCGTCGCCCTGACGCTCTGCGTGGCGGGCGGATATCTGGCCGCTGTTATGGTTGGCGGTGTGTGAGAGCCGCGGTTTCCCTCCGGGAAGGTCTCGACCGTGGTGCCCTGTTGGGAAGATCGGGGCGGCCCTCAATCTCCGAGATCTGATCTATGGAGCTGGCTTTCCGAAGCGCGGCTGGTCCGTCTTTGGGGCGTTCTTTCACAAGCGCGGTGGTTGTTCGCGTGTCGATGATCCCCTTTGTCGGGAGTGGAGAACCTTCGTAAATCGCACCGGGTGCTGCCGGGGCGTTGCGCCGAGGGAATGCGGCCCGGCGCGCGGCCTTTACAACCGCTGGACGCGGGCCGGCGGCTGGGAGTCTTTGCCCGGATGAGGGAAGGTCTGGCTCTCCGACGCTCCGGGACAGGCGCTAATCGTGATGAATGCGACCCCTCTGCACGCGCATCGCACGTCATCCAGCCGGCCGGTTGAGAAGGGGGCGCGATCGGCCGGAGGAAGGCGAAGTAGCCACCGATCAGCATGCCGTGGACGAAGGCACAGGCCAGGCCGATCCCGTGTCTTCATGACCGCCGGACAGGTCGAGACCCAGGTCAGCAACGACACCGGCGCTCTGGCCTTGCCCGGCGGCTGGCTCCCGGCTATGACGCGCCGCCCGGTTCGGGGAAACCTTGAAAGACAGGGCGACAAGGCCCGCTCAGGGCTGACTTGATCTCCCCTCGGTCAAATCAGATCGCTCTTCGCTCTTCGCTCTTCGCTCTTGGCCGCAAGACGCTCATCAGGCATGACCAGCGCCGCGCCAGGGAGATCATGTCGGAGAGGCGGAAGGACTGGCCCATCGTCCGGAAAACAGTTCTCCCGACTGTTTCCTCACCCTCCTTCTCCGGCGCGACAACGCTCCGGCAGAGGCCCGATCGCCTCCTGCCAGCCATGGCTCCGCCGCAGCCGGCCTCGCCGGGCTTTGCATATTTAGTGCAACGGGAGGTCAGGGTCTTCCACGCGCAACATGTGGTTTGGCCCGACAGTTTGCCAGCGGATCGGCTCGATCGTCGTGCCGAGCGGGTAGACGGGCGCGGCGGTGGCCATCGGGCTCGCGGCGCGCGTAAACCGTTCGGCGGGGTGAGAGACCGGAACGGCTTCCAGTAGCCGGCGGGTATAGGGGTGGGCCGGGCGCGACAGCACCGCCTGTGCCGGGCCCTGCTCGACGATCATGCCACGATACATGACGAGGATGCGGTCTGCCACGCGTTCGACCACCGCCATGTCATGCGAGATGAACAACAGGGCCAAATCTTCGGTACGCTTCAGATCCTCAAGAAGGCTCAGGATCTGGGCCTGAATCGCCACGTCCAGCGCCGATACCGGCTCATCCGCGATCAGCACCTTGGGCCGCAGGATCAGCGCACGCGCAATGCAGATGCGTTGACGCTGCCCGCCCGAGAATTGATGCGGATATCGGTCGAGGCTGTCTTGGGGCAGGTCGACACGGTCGACCAATGCCTGGAGGGTTTCTTCCTCGACCGCAAGGCCGCTGATCCGCAGCGGCTCGGACAGGATTTGGCGCACCGACATGCGCGGATCGAGCGCGGCATAGGGATCCTGAAAGATCATCTGGATATCCTTGCGCGCTGCCCTCAGCGCTTGGCTACCAAGAGAAAGCAGGTCGCGGCCAGCCAGCAGTGCCCGACCCTCCTGTGTCGGGATCAGGCGCAGCAGCGACTTGGCGAGAGATGACTTGCCGCATCCGCTCTCGCCGATGATGGCCACGGTCTCGTGCGGGTAAAGGTCGAAGCTCACGTCCTCCACGGCGTGAAGGTTGGCAATATGGCGACGCAGGATGCGCGAGCGAACGGGAAAGCGCGCGCTGAGATGGCTGACAGACAACACCGGCGGCACATGAGCGGATGCGGTCGGGCGGGCGGTGGTCGTCGCCTGACGGAACTTCGGTGCCGCGTCGAGCAGCTTGCGGGTATATTCATGCGCCGGGGCGTCGAAGACCTGTCTCACCGAACCTTCCTCGACGATCCGGCCATGGCGCATGACGGCGACGCGATCCGCTATCTCCGCCACCACGCCCATGTCATGCGTGATGAACAACACGCCCATGTCGGTCTCTTGCTGCAGGCTGCGGATCAGCGCGAGGATCTCGGCCTGTACCGTCACGTCAAGCGCAGTGGTCGGCTCATCCGCGATCAGGATATTGGGCTCGCATATCAGCGCCATGGCGATCATTACCCGCTGCCGCATGCCGCCTGAAAGTTCGTGCGGGAATTGATCGAAACGGCGCAGCGGATCGGTTATCCGGACCTTTTCCAGCATGGTGATTGCCTTCGACTTGGCCGAGGCATCGTCAGAGAGCTGGTGCTGGCGAACGGCTTCGACCAACTGCGCACCGACTGTCAGAACCGGGTTCAGCGAGGTCATCGGGTCCTGAAAAATCATCGCGATTCTTGCCCCCCGAATTCGCCGCATATGGCGTTCGTCCAGCGTGGCCAGATCGACTGGCTCCTGCCGCGCGCTGGCAAGGAGGATGCGTCCGCCGGTGACATAACCCCCTTGCTGGTCGATCAGCCGCATGACTGACCTTACCGCCACAGACTTGCCCGAACCGGATTCACCGACAAGGGCCATGATCTCGCCCCGGTCGAGCCGCAACGAAAGATCGTGGATGACAGGTGTCCGCTCCGGCCCGAAAGCAATTTCGAGATTCTGGATCGACAGCAGAGGCTCATACATGGTCATGCCCGCGCGCTCCTCCGGGTCAGGTGCAGGGCCGTTCGGCCCAGACGCGAATTTCCAGAAGCGAGTCGCGGCGCGATGCCGCCATCTGGACCACAGAGAGGCCGGGGGGCGTCCCTTCGCCAATCCATTCGTTCCAGACCGGAATGAATTCTGGCCATTGCGCCATATCCGCGATCCAGAGCTGCGCGTGGATCAAGCCGTCGCGACCGCTTCCCATCTCCGACAGCAGATCATCGATCACGCCGAGAATCGCGCGGGTCTGGCCTTTGAAGGGCAGCGACTTGTCTGGCGCGGTCAGGCAGACCGAGGCGATGTCGCCTGCCGCCGAACCCAGAAATATCTTGGGTCCCCAGCTGTCGATGCGCCCAGTTTTCTGGATGGTCATGCTGCGGCTTCCTCGCGATAGGCGACGGCGACGATTTCGAGGAGCAAGTCGGGCCGGTAAAGCTCACCCGAGACACAGGTGCGAGCGGGTGGGTTTGCCGCATCGACCCAACCGTTCCAGACCGAGTTCAGCGCCGCGAAATAGCGCATGTCCTTGAGCCAGATGGTAACGGTAAAAAGGTCGGATTGCGTGATGCAGGCCTCTTCCATCAACTCGCCCAGACGGGCGATCACGTCACTCGCCTGCTCCTTGATGTCGCCGTCCAGATTGCGCGGCTGCAGCCCGATGAAATGGGTCCAGTTCCCTGTCTTGCAGACAAGCGAGCGGCGTGCGCCATCCATGGTTTCGGTGTGGGTACGGGTGGTCAATGTCGTGCTCCTTGTCAGTGAGATCTAAGCTTGGGGTCGAACTGGTTGCGCAGCGCGTCGCCCAACAGGTTCAGGCCCAGGACGGTCAGAAAGATGGCGAGGCCGGGAAACAGCGCCATCCACCACGCGCTGGAGATGTAGGCGCGGGAATCGGACAGCATGCCCCCCCAGGTCGGGATCGACGACGGCACTCCGAGCCCGAGGAAGCTGAGCGAGGACTCCGCGATGATCGCGTTTGCCATGGCAAAGCTTGTCATCACGATGATGGATAGAATCACGTTTGGCAGGATGTGATGACGGATGATGAAGCCGTCCGACGCGCCAAGCGTTCGGGCGGCCATGATGAACTCACGTCCGCGCAGTGCCATGGCTTCAGCTCGGGTGACACGGCAGTAGGGGATCCAGCGCTGCGCGGTCAGCGCAATGATGACGATCGCAAGGCCCTGGCCGACGAACGCAACGATCGCGATGGCCAGCATCAAGGGCGGGAAGGACCAGAAGATCTCCACGACCTTCTGGATCGCCGCATCGACGCGGCCGCCGAAATAGCCGGCAACAACACCAAGCGTAACGCCAACGACGCCGGCGAAAAGAGCGACCGAAAGTGCGATGATCAGCGAAACACGCGAGCCGTAGATTATGCGGCTGAGGATGTCGCGACCGACATGATCCGTTCCGAGAACATGAGGGCCCGTCCAGTCCGGCGGCATCATCGCGACCATCAGATCCTGCTCGTTCGGCGGATGCGGGGCAAGCCAGGGACTGAACAGCCCCATGACCAGCAGGGCCGCGACCGTGGCAAGACCGAAGCCCGCCTTGAAGCCCATGATGTGGCGACAGCTGCGGCGGAAGCGCCGCCACCGGCCTGACCCTGCGGGAATGGAGTTACCTGTGGTGATCATCATCTCAGTTGATCCGGATACGGGGGTCGATGAGGGTGTAGAGGAGGTCGATCAGCAGGTTCACGAGGATGAAGATCGCGGTATAGGTCAGCACGAGACCGATGATCAGCGGGTAGTCTCGTGAGGAGATGCCCTGGATCAGCAGGCTGCCGATTCCCGGCCATGCAAAGACCGTTTCGACGATCATCGCCCCCGAGAGCAGCGCCCCGAATTCCAGCCCGATGATGGTGACCACGCCGACGAGCGCATTTCGAAAGGCGTGGCGCCACAGGATCCGCATCCTGCCAAGCCCCTTGGCGCGAGCGGTCATGACATAGTCCTCTTGCAGCGCCTCCTGAACCGAGGCGCGGGTCAACTGCGTAATGATCCCGGTCATGTTCGTCCCAAGGACCAGCGCGGGCAGCGTAAGGTGCTTCAGCCCCCCGAAAAACGCGTCCATCCGGCCCTGCAGCAGCGCGTCGAGCAAAAGGAAGCCGGTGATCGTCTCAAGTCCCATGCCCCAGGGCGCACGTCCGCCGGAGGGCAGCAGGTGCCAATGCCCGGCGAAAAGCAGGATCAGGAGGATGCCGATCCAGAAATTTGGCATCGAGATCCCGGCAAAGCTGAGAGCCGATGCCAGACTGTCCCAGAACGAGCCGGGCCGCGCCGCGGCCAGAACACCCATGGGAATGCCGATCATCACGGCGATCAGCGTGGCGGCAAGTGCCAGCTCGATCGTCGCGGGCAGGCGCTCGAACACCAGTTCCATGACCGGCACCTTGTACTTGAACGAGGTTCCGAAATCACCGGTCACGGCGTTCCCGAGGAAGTTCATGAACTGGATTGGCGGCGGATCGTCGAGGCCCCATGCCTCGCGGATCCGGGCTTTGTCGGCGTCTGATGCCTCGTCCGAGATCAGCATGCTGACCGCGTCACCCGGCGCGAACTGCATCAGCGTGAAGACCACGGCCGCGACCACGATCAGCACGGGAATGGCACCGATAAGGCGGCGCGTGGCATAAAGCAGCATCGGCTGTCCTTTGGTTTAGGAGCGGGCCGCCTATGGGCGGACCCGGATGCGGCGTTCAGTTGACGAAGATTTCCCAGCCGTTGACCTGATCGGCCGGGCGCGGTTTGAAGCTGACCTCCTTCGAGATGCCCCATGCCATCTTGTGCTGCCACATGAAGGCCGCGGGCGCCGCATCAACGAGATGGCGGACCACCGCCCGCATCTTCTGGTCACGTACTGTCGGATCGAATTCGGAACGCTCGGCAGCCAGCAGCGCGTCAAGCTCAGGGTCTGAGAAGCCGAGACGCGGAGAGCCTCCGGTCGCGAAGTACTGATGCAACGCCCGTGAGGGGTCGATCATCGAGCCACGGCCCATGTAATAGAACGGCACCTTGCCCTGCTGGACATTGGCCCAGAGCGTCGCCCATTCCGGCGTGTCCAACGTCACCTTGAAGCCTGCCGCCTCAAGCATCGGGACCATCGCCTCGGTGATCTGGCGGTCGGCGGTATAGCGTCCGACCGGAGTGGAGAGTGTCACCTCCACGCCCTCAAGCCCCGCCGATTGTAGCAATGCGCGGGCCTTTTCGGGGCTGTAGTCATAGGCGCTGGAAAATTCCGGATCATAGCCGATCTGTCCCGCGCTGACCGGTCCGTCCAGCAATTCGGCCTGATCTCGCAGGATTGCACGCACAATGGCTTCGCGGTTGATCGCATGAGCGACAGCCTGCCGTGCCTCCTTGCGATCCCAGGGATGCGTCTTGGGCGACATCGCAAGGAACATCATCTCGACCGAATTGGTCGTGACGATCTGGGCATTTGGCAGATCCGCGACCCGCGCGATCAACTGGGGCGGGACGGATTGCGCAATCTGCACCTCGCCATTGGCGAGAGCGGTCACGCGCTGCTCGGGCTCGGGCATGATGCGATACATGATCTGCGCGGGATTGTTGGGCGACACCATCGGGTGCGTATCGTTGCGCGAAATCACGATATGCTCGCCGATGCTGACCGTGGCGAGCTTGTAGGGCCCGGCGCCGAACGGAGCGTTCTTGAACATCGCCTCGCCCATCTGGTCGTAAAGCGCCTTCGATGTCACGGCGACGCCGGCGAGGTTGTCGGGCACCGTCGCGTCAGGGGTCGCAGTCGTGATCCGCACGGTACGGTCGTCGATCGCTTCGACCTTGCTCCAGCCGGCGACAAGATAGGATTTCCCCGAGGCCGGGTTGTTGCCAAGATAGTCGATAGAATGGACGATATCCTGCGCCAGCACCGGATCGCCATTATGGCGCGTTGCGCCTTCGGGCAGAAGAATTTCCCAAGTCAACGGATCGACAGACCGCACCGACTCGGCCAGATAGGGCACGAAGGCGTTCTGATCGAAATCGTAGCGCGTAATGCAGCCATAAACCTGACACCAGACATTCGACAGCAGCACCACCGGATCGGCATAGGGATTGTACCCGGAGATCGTCTCGGTGATCGCGACCGCGATCCGCGCGTCAGTCGGTGTTTGTGCCGACGCCGCAGTTGCAGCGGCGGTTATCGCCGAACTTGCCAGCAGGGAGAGAAGCGCTTTCTTCATCATCATCCGTTCATATGAGCCATGTCGATGACAGGTCTTTGATTTCACTTTGAACTTGCTTCGTACGACGATCTGCGAATAAGTAAGTGAATGCTTACTTATTTACTGTAAAGAAGAAATATCGGCTGAGAATCCATTCAGTTCTGCGATGCGTCGTAGTCGCGCAGAATTTGCTCACGCTGCCGATATTTTACGCAAACAGATGGTGGTTCAGATGCCGAACATCAGTGATCGCGCCGCGCAGAGCCAAAAGCTCAATCCGGTGGCACAGCGCCTCCTTGCTGCGGCAACGACCGAGTTCCAACGCTACGGCTTTTCGGGGGCAAGTATCTCGCGCATCATTGATGCGGCAGAGTGCAATGTGCGGATGATCTACCATTATTTCGGGAACAAGCTCGGCCTCTATCGTGCCTGTATCGAACAGGTCTATGAGCAGCTTCGACAGGCCGAGGCCGAGGCCATCTTCTGGGATCTGCCCCCGGAACAGGCGATCGCAGAACTGACGCGGTTTACTTTCGACTACATGGAGGCGCATCCCGAATTTCAGGGCATGATGCGGATCGAGAACATGTCGGACGGTATTCACGTTCGCGAACTGACCGCGGTGAACAAACGCGCAGAGACGCTGTTCCATGCCATCGAAAAGGTACTGGATCGCGGCGTGGCCGGAGACGTCTTTGCCCATCGTGCCGATCCGGCCCAGCTTTACCTTTCGATCCTTGGCCTTGCGACCATCCATATCGCCAACCGGCACACGATGGGCATGGTGCTGGGCCTCGACCTGTCGGCCCCCGATTTTCTGGTGGCTCGTCGCGAAGAGGTGGTGCGGACGATCCTTGCCTCGCTGAAGAGCCCTGCAGTATGATCAGTACCGTTCGGCCCTTCATCCGTCTGACGTAGGCCCGACCAAGGCTGTTGCTCGCCTGGAGAAGACCACCCGGAGCTGCTGGAGCGGCATGGCACTGATTTTCAGCCCCATCGCATTTCGGTGCGGGAATTCGCGATGTAGGCCGGTCGGCAAAATATTCTCGTTTTTACAAGTGGTTCGTGGTCGATACCAATCTTGTCCAAGCGGAAGTATGCATCCCTGCTAATGAGAATGTGCAGACGCATAAAGTAGCGTGAGGCGCCATCCGTGGAGGCCGACAGGGGCAGGAGCAGGAGCAGGCGACTGCAACAATCGCCGGCCTGCGCAAAACGAAAGATGGCGGCAAGAACCCCGCCGGAAATGCGCCTTCAGATCCGCCCGAGGTCGATAGCCCGCTCCCCACGAGGCCTTCCAGAGTTCGACGATCGGCATAGCCGAGCGACGCGTTGCGCAGCAGGGTTGGCTAGGGCCAAGAGGTAGGTTTGGGTGAGTTAGGTTTCTTAGGATCAACATGCTTTGCCTCAACCGGACTCTGATAGCGCGGTCAGAAGTGGGCGCCGGGAAGGGCCCGCAACCTCTCTACGATCCCTGTAGTAGCGGCGGGGAAGTGGGAGAGTTCGGATACTGCGGACTGCCGAGGGTGCGGATCATTCCATTCTCGGTGGTCCGACAGGTCGCCCAGTCTGTACGGCCTTGGAGCGGCGAACCAGTCGTGGTGTCTATGCGTGAAAGGACCGGATCGAGCAAGACTATCAGGACATTGTCGTCGAGAAGCGCGCTCCCGGCTGTACGTCGTGCGTGGGTTGACAGTCTCGAGCTTCGCCGGAGATGCATCTGCTCGGCTCGGCTCGATCACCAGCCAAGCGGTCACTGATCGGGAATGCCGTGGCCATTCCAAACGATAGAAGCTTCGAATCTCTAAATTACATAAGATAGATTATTCTAAATTCCTGAAATGCTTGATTGATTCAAGATTGAAGTGCGACTTTTGAGCAAAAACAATACCTTGCTCAAGGGAGGCTTCGCATGCCCCGCTCATATGTCCATCTCGACCTCGAAGACCGCCGCAAGATCGCCCGGTGGAGTGAGGCGATGCCAGTTCTCGAGATCGCAGCACGCCTCGGCGGACATCGTGGCACGATCCGCCGCCACCTCCCAGTCTTCCCCGCGCCGCCGCCCGCGCGCGCCGCCGATGGAGCCGTCCGAATGGCGCAGCAGTTCCATGGCGGGGGCATGATCGACCAGCGTCACCCCCAGCATCTCCAGCCGCCGGCGCAGGGCGCGCATGTAGTCCGGCCCGCGCATGGCCCGGTAGCGGGGCTGGCAGTCCTCATCGCGGGGAAAGTCGTGGACATCGCAGAGCGTGGGCAGGTTCTTCCATGTCGTTTCGATGATGCGCTCCAGCCATTCCGGGTCGTCCAGCCCGCCTGCCCGCGCCCGGCGGCGCGTGATGGCCTCGGCCTGGGCAGCGGGTGCACCCACCAATGACCGGGCCCGGCGGTGGCGGTGACGCCGGAGGTGCCGCACCAGCCCTTTTCGGCCAACACCACGGAGGCCCCCGACCGGCGCGCGCCGATGGCGGCCTAGGCGCCCGCCATGCCGCCGCCGATCACCAGCACATCGGTGGTGATCCGCATCAATGCGCCTTCTGCCGGACGCCCAGCCAGTCCAGGAGCCGCCCGCGCAGCCGCGCCACCTCCGCATCCGCCACGTCGCGGGGGCGCGGCAGGGTGATGCGCTCCTCGTGCGCGATAGCGCCGTCGCGCATCACCAGCACGCGGTCGGCCAGCAGGATCGCCTCCTCCACGTCATGCGTGACCAGAAGCACGGCGCAGCCATGCCGCTGCCAGAGCTCGGCGACCAGTGCCTGCGCCTTCAGCCGGGTCAGCGCATCCAGCGCGGCGAAGGGCTCGTCAAGGAGCAGAAGCTCAGGCTCCCGCACCAGGGCGCGGGCAAGCGCCGCGCGCTGCGCCTCGCCGCCGGAGAGCACCTTGGGCCAGACCTCGGCGCGGTGGCCGATGCCCACTTCTTCCAGCGCGCGTTCGGCACGGGCGCGATCGGCCCCCTTCTGGCCGAGGATCACGTTCTGCCAGACCCGTTTCCAGGGCATGAGCCGCGGGGCCTGGAAGGCTACGGCGCGGGCGCGCGGCACCTCCACCTCTCCCTCGAACTCCGCATCCAGATCGCCGAGGATCCGCAGCAGCGTGGATTTCCCGCAGCCGGAAGCGCCGAGCAGCGCCACGAACTCCCCCCGTCCGATGGACAGGTCGAGCCCGTCGATCACCCTTCGCGCGCCGAAGCGGCGGGTCAGGCCCCTGACCTCGACGGCCGGGCCGGGCGTCACGCCCCGGTAAAGCTGGGTCGCCATGCGAGGAAGATCCTTTCGAGCGTGCGGACGATGAAATCGACGGCCAGCCCCAGCAGCGCATAGACCACGAGGCAGACGACGATCACGTCGGTCTGGAAGAATTCGCGGGCATTGGCCATGAGATAGCCGATGCCCGCAGTGGCATTGATCTGTTCGCCGAAGACCAGCGCCAGCCAGGAAAGCCCCAGCGAATAGCGCAATCCCACCAGCGCGCCGGGAAGCGCGCCGGGCAGCACCACATGGCGCACGAGCCCGAGGCGGGAGAGGCCGAGCGTCCGCCCCGCCTCGATCAGCGTCTGGTCGACGCCGCGGATCCCGGCGAAGACGTTGAGATAAAGCGGAAAGGCGGTGGCCAGCGCGATGAGCGCGACCTTCGGCGCCTCGCCGATGCCGAACCAGATGATGAGGAGCGGGATCAGTGCCACGTTCGGCACCGTGCGCAGCATCTGCATCGGCGCATCGACCAGATCCTCACCCAGCCGGGTCAGCCCGGCGATGACCGCCAGCGCCACGCCCAACGTGCCGCCGATGGCCAGCCCCGACATGGCCCGGCGGAGCGAGACTGCGATTGCCGCCTGCAACTCCCCGCTGGCGAGAAGCGCGGAGGCCGCGCCCACCACCGTCGCCGGCCCGGCCAGAACCTCGGCCGGCAGCACGCCTGTAACGGAGGCGATGTGCCAAAGCAGCAGAAGCAGGAGTGGACCCATCGTTCGCCGCAGCCAACGGGGCGGCCCGGTGCGGCGCGCGGTGGCGGGGATCAGCCGTTCGCGGGCGGTCTCCGGCGGGGCGGAGGCTTCCGCCCGCTTCCCCGCCACCGCCCCGCCGTGGGGGATGTCGATTGCGGTCATCAGTTGGTCGTCTCTACGAGCAGATCATGATAGACATAAGCGGAAAGGTCCAAGTCGCCTTTCAGCACGCCCGCTTCGACCCAGGTCGCGAAAACCTGCTGCAACTGGGCGGCCAGCGCGTCATCCACGGGTTTGCGGACATAGGCCGTCTGTTCCTCATAAAGCGGCTCCACCGTCGCGCGGTCCTGCTTGGAGAACTGCTGATAGAAGGTCAGGAAGGCCTCCCTGTCGCTCCGCGCCCAGTCATAGCTGCGCTCGATCCGGGCGAGGTAGTCGGAGATGGCAGCGCGCTTCGCCGGATCGGCCAGCGCCTCATCCGTCACGGCATAGACGGCATTGCCGGTGTTCACCCCCTTGCCGTCAAAGAGCGTCTGCGCGCCCAGAACGCCGGTGCTGCGCGCCTTGTAGACGCCCCATGTGCCCCAAGCGTCGATGCCGCCGGACTGGAAGGCCGCCGCCGCATCGCTCGGAGTGAGAAAGGCGAGCTTCACCTCGGATGGGTCGATCCCCGCCTGTTTCAGCGCGCCGAGCACCAGGTAATGCGCAACACTGCCCCGCGTGGTGGGCGAGATCGTCTTGCCCTTCAGGTCGGCCAGCGTCCGGATGCCGCTGTCCTTCGGCACGATGATGGCGGACCCCAGCCCGCCGTTGTTGAACACCCCGGCGATACGGATCTTCGACCCACCGGCGATGGCGGCGACAGCGGGGCTGTCCGCGGACATGCCGACATCAGCCGCGCCGGCCTTCAAGGCCTCGTGCAGGTTGACTGCGGCAGGATAGACCGACCATTCGATGGTGTAGGGCACATCGTCCAGCAGGCCGGCGGCTTGGAGACGGGCACGGCTTTCGCCGACCTGGTCGGCCACGCGCAGTGTCACGCCCTTCAGATCCTGAGCGGCGAGCGGCGCGGCAAGAAGCGCCAGCGCGGCGATTGCGCCAAAGGCGCGGCGGGTGATGGTCATGGGAGTATCCTCATTCCGCCGCGAGCGCGGTCGCGGCATGGCGGTTGACGGGTTTCGCGATCCCGAGCGACTCCCGGAAGGTCGTGCCCTCGTATTCGCTGCGGAAAAGACCACGGGATTGCAGGATCGGCACCACGGTTTCGGCAAAGACCGAAAGCTCGTCGGGCAGGGAGTTGTTGTAGACGAAGCCATCCGCGCCGCGCCCCTCGAACCAGCGCTGAAAGGCGTCGGCCACCTGTTCCGGCGTGCCGACGAAATCGCTGCGCGGGGTGGCGAAGCGGCGGGCGGTCTGGCCCAGCGTCAGCCCCTCCTCCCGCGCCAGCCGCAGGATCCGGTCGGAGGTGGAGCGATTGGAGTTCTCGGCAAAGCGCGCGACATCCGGGAAGGGCCCGTCCGGGTCATACTGGCGCAGGTCATGTTCGTTGAAGGAGCGCGAGAGCAGCAAAAGCGCATCATCGACAGAGGTGAGCGCCGCGAATTCCTCGTATTTGCGTTGTGTCTCCGCCTCGGTGGAGCCGATGACGGGGCGGAGGCCGGGCAGGATGAAAACGCTCTCCGGGTCGCGCCCGAACCCTGCGGCGCGGCGTTTGATGTCCGCATAATAGGCCTGCGCCGGGGCGAGGCTCTCATGCTGCACGAAGATCGCGTCCGACCGCGCAGCGGCGAAGTTGCGCCCGTCCTCCGATGCGCCCGCCTGAAAGATCACCGGCTGGCCCTGCGGCGAGCGGGAGATGTTGAGCGGCCCCTGCACATGGAAGAACTCGCCGCGATGGTCCAGCCGGTGCAGCTTGCCCGGATCAATGAACCGCCCGGTGGCCTTGTCATGGGTCAGCGCGTCATCCTCGTAGCTGTCCCAGAGGCCCTGCACCACGTCCAGATGCTCGGCCGCCAGCCGGTAGCGGGTGGCATGGTCGTAATGCTTGTCGCGGCTGTAATTGGCCGCCGAACCCTCCAGCCAGGAGGTCACCACGTTCCACCCCGCCCTGCCCCCGGAGATATGGTCGAGGGAGGCGAACTGCCGCGCGACGTTGAAGGGCTCCGCATAGCTCACCGTCAACGTGCCGACGAGGCCGATGCGGTCCGTCACCGCCGCAAGGGCGGACAGGATGGTCAGCGGCTCGAAGCGGTTCAGGTAATGCGGGCTAGACTTCTCCGTGATGAAAACGCTGTCGGCCACGAAGAGGAAGTCGAACTTCGCGGCCTCCGCCACCTGCGCCTGCCGCCGGTAATAGGCGAAATCCGTGCTGGCGCCCGGCTGCGCTTCGGGGTGGCGCCAGTCGCCCCAGCCTGTGCCGTTGCCATGCAGCATGAAGCCCAGTTTCAGTTTCCGCCCGCCCATTGCATCTCTCTCGTGATTCCGTTTTGGAAAACGAATACTACGTTAATAGATAATTGGTGTATTTCCAAAGTTGCCCGACGGCAGAGAAGATCTCTCTCCTTCCCCCCATGCTCACAGGTGGCCGCATCTCCCGGCCGTCATCGGCAATCGCCTTCCAACGTTCCCCGGGTGGCCAGACCGCGGCCCCGGCGGCACGTCCGATGACTCAGGGCGCGTTCGTCCAGACCGGCGCGCGTTCCCGGACACGAGGGGCGAAGGGCAGCAGGTTTTCCGGTGGCCGCAGCGAGCAGGTGGCAAGGCCGGTAAAGGCGCAGCGCCGGTTGAGGGCCTGGTTGAAGTTGAGGATCACCCGTCATCTCGCCAAAGATGGAAACGACCCGCGTCATAGGTCTCCCGCCCCCACCCCGCTGTCGCGTCGAGGGACGAACAGGGGTGGCTCTCCATCCAGTGGTGGCAGCAGCGTGACTCCGCACCCTCAGGGCAAAACCGCGCGATGGGTCAGGCGGGTGGAGGTGCGCAAGGTGAAGAAGCAATTCGCGCGCAAGGGCCTCAGCCCAACAATCTTCAGGCGGGTTTTCCTTTGGTCCTGCTTCTGCTCGGAGCAGAGAGGGCCACGCGCCCGGTAGTATGAGGCTGTGCAGGGTACGGAGAGCCGGTGATCAAGAAAGCTGAATCGCTCTGCAGCGTCCTTGCGCGGAGGATCGGCATAGGGCGGGCGCTAGCCCAGCACCCCATAATGCCTGGCGATCCAGATGATATCGATGATCAGCCAGACCACGCCCAGCCACATCAACCGGCGGCTGTCTTCGGTGCGCATACTGATGAAGGCAATCACAAGCCCTATGCCGAGCCGCGCGAAATAAGCTGCGCCCAGCTTGGCCATATAGTCCTGCCCCTTCAGCGAAGTGTCAAACAGGTCGAACACGAAGGACAGCGCGAAAATGCCAAAGAACGCGCGCCTGCGCCGGACGAAAAACACCTCGCGCTCGGCCTGATCCTGAATGTGATCGGGATAGAGCAGCGTCGCCATCAGAAAGAACAGCGACGCATAGGACAGCACGAACAGATAGACCCCGAAATTCCAGCCCTCGATGAGACGAAGGGCGAATTCCCACCACCAGAAATGCACCGCCCCCAGCAACAGCGATAGCGACCAGACGATCTGGCCGTGCATCCGTTCGGTCTTGCGGGGGTCTTGCAGATGGCGCGACAGGCCCGACAAGACGCGCGTGATCGCCAGCCCCAGGATCAGGCTCAGTAAGATCCGAAGATGGCCGTAGGCATCCATGCAATCTCTCCATCGGTCCGATTTTCGCAAGGTTAGCACGGCCTTGTCGCGCGTGGCGACACCCCCTACGGGCTTGCTCGGACGGGGCGCGGCCCGTCTGAGCTCCTGTGTGCAGCTCCAGAGGGGCAAGCCTGGTGAGCCGTTTCGCCGCCCATCGCGGAAAAGCTCTGCGACAAGAAGATGGCGCGGTTGCGCCAGGAAACTGACAGAGGCGGTCCCGTCAGGCCGAGACCCGCTTTCTACTCCTCCCGCGCCGAGCGATTTCACCCACCATCGCTCCTCTCACCATGTCATCGCGCGCGATCACGGAGCTTTGCGAGAGGCGGGATGAGCACGTTTTGCACGATATTGCCGACCCCAAATTCGGGGCGAGTGATTTCCTGGCCCGCTATAACCGACAGCACCGCCCGACGTCTCAAAGAATACCCGCCTACCAGAGACCTGACCGTCACGCTTATCTCCGGCTACCGCGCCGACCAGCATTACAAGGCGGCGAAGCGGCTTGAGGAACCAGCAGGTGAAAGGTGCTAACCCGTGGCCGCGGCGACCCCCAATCCCCGAGCCTCGCCTGCGTGCCTCTCCATTATTACGGGGCAAGTACAGCCCAGGTGATTTTGCTGGAGGATGCACGCGCCTCCTTGGCCTCTGCTGGCGCATACCCGTGCTTCCAAGTTTCCAGACGTCGGCGCGGAGATACTTCACAAGTCGGGTGCAACACCGGACGCGGAGCTTGCGGCCGTGCGATCCGTTCGGGCCGAGCGCTTCATGCGGTCGCGAGGGCGTCACCTGCCCTCCCGCTGCCGGAGCCGCAGGCGACCGCCGCCGAAATTCGCCGCCGAAGTCCGCCGCTGGGCTCAGCATCCTGTGTCGGCCTGACGTGATCGCGCATCGCAGGCATCCGGGCGTCGGGAAGCTGACCTGGCGCTGCCCCGCCAAGAGTTCGACCCGGCCAATGTCACCCCGATGATCAAGCGAATGAGCCGCTTTACGGTGGTGCTGAATGCCGAGAAGCAGGCGAGACCCATCCTGGCCCAGATCGCGACGGTGCTGGCGCCCCCGCCCCGGAATGCGCGCCGGTCGGCGCGCGGGTCCGCGCCCAGCGACTGGCCGCTTCTCGAGGCAGAAGTGAGTGCCCAGACCGTTCGCCATCGCCATCGGACCGATGGCGTGCTGATGGCTCACTTTGCGATGGGCAGTCTCCCTGCTAAAAGGGTTTGGATCGAGAATGCGAGCGCCCGCCCCGCCCCGCCCCGCTGGCTCGGCAACGGCACTGCTGCGAGCAGCCAATGCCGGGGCGCGTTGCGCACCCTTTGCCCCGCCTGACCTTACCAGCCCGGGATACCTCTGCTGGAGAACTCCGGCCGACGTCTTCAAGGCGAAAATCGCGGGTAGAAGATACCGGAGGAACCAGATCGGCCGAAATCGAGGGTGGCATCTGGGCTAGCGCCTCCCCGAACGATGTCGCGACCGTGGCCTCGAACCTCAACAGATGCGAGACGCCGCCCTCAACCTCATTTCAATCGCCCCTATCTCGGCCGCGCGGTCGCCGAACTGCGACGGCGCGCGACCACAGTCCGATCCCCGGGCTGGGATCGGATCGATCTCATCGGGAGTGACGCCGGGCAGACAGCATCACCCTCGATGCCGATGGCTTTATGACGCGTCAGACAACCACTCGCCCGCAATTGTAACGCCGCTATCGTGAATCTATCCGATAATGCACAAAGGCCTTGTCGATGAGGCCCTGTCGATCCAGACGCGGAGCTCCAAGCAGAGCTTATAGGTCCACTTGCCAAAACCGCATGTCCCAGCCCTAACCCAGCGTCTTGCGGACGGCATCTGCGGTAACACCGACGATGGTATCGGCTTCCGCCTCGGTCAGGCACAGGGGGGGCGCGAAACCCAAAATGTCGCCCTGCGGCATGGCGCGGGCGATGACACCGTTCTTCAGCATCTCGGCCACCACTTTCGCGCCGGTGCCATCCGATGGGTCGAAGAACGTGCGGGCATCGCGATCCTTTACCAGTTCGACGGCGCACAGCATGCCCTCCCCCCGGATATCACCGACATGGACGTGATCCCCCAGCGCGGCTTTCATCCCGGCATTCAGATAGGCCCCGACGCGGGAGGCATTGCCCACCAGATCCAGCTCGTCGATGAGGTTCAGGTTGGCGATACCTGCCGCTGCACCGAGAGGATGGGCCGAATAGGTCCAGCCATGGCCCAGCACGCCATTCTCATCCGTGCCCTGCATCAGCACCTCCCAGACCCGCTGGCCGATGATGGACCCCGAGAGCGGCGCATAGGCACTGGTCAGACCCTTGGCGCAGGTGATGATATCGGGCGCCATGCCATAGTGGTCACTGCCGAACATGCTCCCGAGCCGCCCGAACCCGGTCACCACCTCATCCGCGATGAGCAGGATATCGTGTTTCTCCAGCACTTTCTGGATCGCATCCCAATAACCCGCGGGCGGCGGAACGATACCCCCTGTGCCCAGCACGGGCTCACCGACAAAGGCGGCGATGGTACTTGCCCCTTCTGAGACGATCAGCTTTTCCAGCGCATCGGCGCAATGGGCGCTGAACTGTTCCTCGGTCATTCCGGGATCGCTGCGGCGGAAGTAGTAGGGCGCTTCCGTATGGATCACCTGTGCCAGGGGCAGGTCGAACTTCTTGTGGAACAGATCGAGTCCGGTCAGGCTCCCCGTCATCAGGCCGGAGCCGTGATATCCGCGCCAACGGCTGATGATCTTCTTCTTCTCCGGCAAGCCGCGTATGTTGTTGTAATACCAGACGAGCTTGATGTTGGTTTCATTGGCGTCAGACCCGCCCAAGCCGAAATAGACCCGTGCCATTCCCTTGGGTGCGCGGTCCATCACCATCTTGGCCAGCGTGATCGCCGCCTCCGACCCGTTCCCCGCATAGGCGTGGTAATAGGCCAGCTCCTCCGCCTGTCTGGCGATGGCATCTGCGATCTCCCTGCGGCCATAGCCGACGTTCACGCAGTAGAGACCGGCAAATCCGTCAAGCAGACGATTGCCGTCGCGATCGATGATATGCACACCCTCAGCGCCCTTGATGATGCGCTGCGCGCCCTCTCCGCGGGCGAATTGGCCAAGGTTGGTCGAAGGGTGAAACAGGCTCTCGCGGTCCCATTTGGACAGTTCGTCATTGGTCAGCATTCTCATGCCCTCCTGTTGTCTGCCCAGTCGCGGCAGACATATTTGATTTCGGTAAAGGCCTCCATGCCGTGACGGCTGCCCTCGCGGCCCAGACCGGATTGCTTCATGCCACCGAATGGGATCGGCGCGCCCGTAACCTTGGTGCGGTTCACGGCGACCATGCCGAATTGCAGCGACCGGCTCAGGCGGTAGATCCGGCGCGGGTCACGCGAATGGACATAGGCGACAAGGCCGTATTCGGTTGCATTCGCGATCGCGAGCGCCTGTTCTTCGGTATCGAAGGGAGCAATCGCCGCGACCGGGCCGAAGGTTTCCTGACGGAAGATCAACGCATCAGACGGAACATCGGCAAGAACCGTGGGCTGATAGAACAGCCGCCCCTGCACGTCCCGCCTGCCACCGGTCAGCAATCGCGCGCCGAGCGACAGGGCATCTGCCACGTGCTCCTCCTGCTTGAGAACCGCGGCTTCGTTCATCAGGGGGCCGAGATCACGGTCCTGATCGCCGGGGCCGAGGGTAAGCGCTGCGGCCGCCTGCGCGAAGCGGTTACAAAAATCCTCGTAAATGGGCCGCTCTACGAGAAAGCGGTTGGCGCCGAGGCAATCCTGCCCCGATGTGGCGAATTTGGCCTTAATCGCCTCGTCCACCGCAAGGTCGAGATCGCAATCGGCAAAGGCGATGAAAGGCGCATGTCCTCCCAGTTCAAGCACCAGCCGCTTCACCGTGTCGGATGACTGCCGATACAGCAGCTTGCCGATTTCGGTCGATCCGGTAAAGGACAGCGCCCGGACGCGTGCATCGCCGCACCATGCGCCGACGATCTCGGGCGCATCGCCCGTGACGACGTTGAAGACGCCGGGCGGGAAGCCTGCACGATGGGCCAGCTCTGCAAGCGCCGTCGCAGAAAGCGGCGTTTCGGCGGAAGGGTGAATGACCACGGAGCAGCCCGCCGCCAGCGCGGCCGCCGCTTTACGGGTGATCATCGCGCAGGGGAAGTTCCATGGCGTGATAAGCGCGGCGACGCCAAGGGGTTCGCGCCACAGTTCCATCTCTGCCGTCGAAAGATGGGAGGTCACGCTTTCGATATTCGGTCGCTTGGCTTCCTCGGCATAGAATTCGACGAAGCTCGCGGCGTAATCGATTTCCCCGCGCGATTCCGAGAGGGGTTTGCCCTGTTCCGCCGTCATGATCCTGGCCAGATCCTCTCGGCTGTCGCGCAGGAGCAGGAACCATCTGTGGAGAACCGCCGCGCGTTCCTGCGGCAGCGCGAGCGCCCAGGCAGGAAACGCGGCAGCGGCGGCATCGACGGCGGCGCGGGCGCCTGCGGCATCCAGCTTTGCCATCTGCGCGATGGTCTCGCCGGTGGCCGGATCGGTGACGGCGAAGCGCTCTGCCCCGATCCACCTGCCATCGACAAAGGCGTCCTCCCGCCAGAGGGTGTTGTCGGAGATCATCCCTCCACCTCCACGCCGATGACGGCAACGCAGTCGCCTGGCTTGACGATGCCCGGAAAATGCCGCGCCATCATCACCCCGGCACGTCCGGCAGTGACTATGACGGGCGGTAGTCCGGTGCGTGAGACGGGAAAAATGCGGGCGACGGGCTGACCCTGAACGACGTGATCGCCCAGATCGGCAAGGAATTCGATCAGTCCACCGTCTTCCGCAAAGGTGAAGCAGTTGGCATCCGGCATGTCGAGCCATTGGGTGGATTGCACATCGACATCGCCTTTCAGCAGGCCAGCAGCAATCAGCAGGTTCTTCAGTCCGCGTTTCGCGATGCCTGCCGTATGCGATGTAGCCGTCCCGCCGCCACCCAGTTCGGTGGTGACGAATATCTTGCCCATCTCCTCCGCCGCAGTGTCATACATGCCGACCGCGTCGATCTCGAGCATCCTGACCGACCAGGGCGCGCCAAAGGCCCGCACGAGATCGAAACTCTGTGCCTCCTGTCGTTTGTCAGGCAGGATATGGGCCGCGCAATAGGGCAGGAAATCCAGCGTTTTGCCGCCGGAATGAAAGTCCAGTATGATATCGGACATGGGTAGAAGCACCCTTTGGAAATAGTCCGCGATCTTCTGTGTGACGGAACCGTCCGGGCGGCCCGGGAAGCTCCGGTTGAGATTTCCCCGGTCGATGGGAGAGGTCCGCGTCCCCGCGCCGAAGGCGGGATAGTTCATGGCGGGAATGATGATGATCCGCCCCGATACATCCTCTGCCCGTAGCGTGGAGGCGAGATCGAACAATGCGATCGGGCCTTCGTATTCATCACCGTGATTTGCCCCTGTCAGCAGCGCGGTGGGACCGTCGCCGTTGTTGACGACGGTAATCGGGGTCATGATCGACCCCCAGGCCGCATCATCGCGCGAATAGGGGAGCCGCAGGTATCCGTGCTGAACCCCGGGGGCCGCGAAGTCCACCGTTGCGGTGATCGGAGAGGGGATCAGTTGCATCTGCACGGGCAGCATCGCGTCAGTCCTTCACGAACAGCTTGCGCGGCACCGAGGCCAGAAGCTCCGGCGCGCCTTCGGTGATTGCAATGCTCTCGGTGATCTCCAGTCCCATCTCCTCCGACCAAAGGCCGGTCATGAAATGGAATGTCATGCCCGGTTGCAGCACTGTCCGATCACCGGGGCGCAGCGACATGGTCCGCTCGCCCCAGTCCGGCGGATAGCTGACGCCGATGCCGTAGCCCGTGCGCCCGTCCTTGATGATGCCGTATTTCCTGAGCACGGCGTAGAAGGCGCCGGCAAACTGCTCGCACGTATTGCCCGCGCGCGCGGTGTCCAACCCGGCCTCCATCCCCTCCAGAACGGCCTGTTCCCCATCGAGGAACACCTGCGGCGGCTTACCCAGGAACACCGTTCGCGAAAGCGGCGCGTGGTAGCGGTTGTAGCAACCCGCGATCTCGAAGAAGGTGCCCTCCCCCGCCCGCATGGGCCTGTCGTCCCACGTCAGATGTGCGGCCGCCGCCTCACGCCCCGAGGGAAGCAGCGGCACGATGGCCGGATAGTCGCCGCCGAAACTTTCCGTGCCGCGGATCCCGGCATCGTATATTTCCGCGACCAGATCGCATTTCCGCATTCCCGGCTCGATCTTCTCGAAGATGCGCTCGTGCATTTTGGTCACGATGGCTCCGGCCTTGCGCATGTAGTCCAGTTCGGTAGGGGATTTGACGGCGCGCTGCCAGTTCACGAGGCCAGTGGTGTCATGGAACTTCGCGTCGGGCAGGTGCTTTTGCAGGGCGGCAAAGGCTGCGGCGGTGAACCAGTAATTGTCCATCTCCACGCCGATGCGGCGGGTTCCCCACCCTCTGTCTGTCATAATCTGCGACAGCAGGTCCATCGGGTGCTTCTGCGTATTCTGCACGTAGTCGTCGGGATAGCCGATGATATTGGCCTCAGCCAGATATGCGGTGAACCGGGCTCCGACCGCATCCATCGCGCGCCCGAAGAAGATCGGCTCTCCCTCCGGCGGAACCACGACACATTGATGCACATAGAACGACCATCCATCATAACCGGTAAGCCAGTTCATGTTCGAAGGATCGGTGACGATCAGAAGATCGACGCCCCTTTCCTCCATCGCCCGCCGTGTCTTCGTCAGGCGATCTGCATACTCCTGACGGGTGAATTTCAATGCGACATCGCTCATGGGTTTGCTTTCAGAGGGTGAAGGTCTGGCCAGCCCCCGCGCCGGACGCGCGGGCAAGGGCAAGCGTGGCAATGGCGGTATCCTGAATGCCGGTGCCGGTCAGGTCGGCCAATGTGATCTGCAGGGCATCGCTGCGGCCCGGCGCCAGCCCTGCAAGGATCTGGCCAAGCTCGGGGAAGTCACCGGCAAGACCGGCATGGTGCAATTCCCCGAGCATGCGGGTCTGTGACAGCCGATCGGCGACGTAATGGGCGGCGGCGACGAGTTCGGGCGCAATCTCGTTCTTGTGGCCCGCATCCGAGCCCATGGCCGTGACATGGGTGCCGGGCGCGACCCGGTGCAGTATCGGGGCGGTCGCCGGTGTGGTCGTGACGACGACATCCGCCTGTTCGGTCGCCTCGTGGACGGTGACTGCGGCGCTCACGGGGAAGGGCAGCGTTGCCGTCATCTCCGCCGCGAAGGCGTGTGCTCTGCCGGCATCGCGCGCCCAGACCGTTGCCCCGGCCAGCGGACGTACCAGCGCCAGCGCCTGCAACTGCATCCGCGCCTGCATGCCTGCGCCAAGGATCGCTGCTCGCGTGGCATTCGGGCGGGCCAGCGCATCTGCGGCGACGGCCCCGGCGGCAGCGGTGCGGATGTCGGTCAGGTAGCCGTTATCGAGCAGCAACGCCTCAACGAGGCCAGTTGTGGCGGACAATACCACCATCATGCCGTTCGTGGAGGGCAGGCCGAGCGCGGGGTTGCCGAAGAAGCCTGGCGAGATCTTGATGGCGAAATGCGAAAGACCCGGCACATAGGCGGTCTTCACATCGACCTCGCCCCGGTGTTCGGGAATGTCGAGGCGCAGGATAGGCGGCATCGCGACCGGCTTTGTCGCCAGAGCCACGAAGGCATCGCGAATGCAGGCGACGGCCTCCGCGTCGAGCGGCACGAGCGCCCGCAGATCGGCTTCGGTCAGGATCTTGACGGGTGGTCTCATGCGGCCTCCGATGCCCCTGCCATGACGCGGGCGTGCAAGGCGGGGTCGATGTTCCCGCCCGACAGGATGGTGACGATCGGACCATCCGCGCGGATATCAGTCGGCACCTTGCCGGCCAGCAATGCCGCCGTGCCGACGGCCCCTGCCCCCTCCACCAGATGTCCAGCGCGGCCGAGATGGCGGATCCCCTCGGCGATCTCGGCCTCGGTCAGCAGGATCACGTCGTCCAGCAGCGCCCGGCAAAGCGGAAAGGTCACGTGGTTGTCCACTCCGATCCCGCCACCCAGACTGTCGGCGAGGCTGCGGGTCTCCGCCACTTTGACGGGCCGCCCTGCACGGAGGCTTGCAGCCATCGCCGCGCCGTTTTCCATCGTCAGCCCGATCACGCGCGTCGCGGGAGAGATCGCCTTGATCGCGACCGCGATGCCGGCGGCCAGCCCCCCGCCCGACAGCGGCACCAGAACGGCCGCGGGCGTCCCGATTTCCAGACCGATGGTGCCCTGTCCCGCAACGACGGCAGGATCGTCGAAGGGCGGGATATAGGCCATGCCGTCATGGCTGACGGCACGGATGACCTCGGCCATCGCCTCGTCCTGACTGGCGCCGATGACGCGCACATCTGCTCCGAGATCGCGGATCGCCCGGACCTTGTCGGGGGGAACAAGACGCGAGAGGCATACCGTGGCCGGCACCCCGAGCCGCTGCGCCGCATAGGCGACGGCCCGGCCATGATTGCCGGTCGATGCGGTGATGACCCCGCGCGATACATCCCGCGTCAGGATGGCGTTTGTCGCGCCCCGCAGCTTGAAGGCACCGGTGGTCTGCCGGTATTCGCATTTCAGCAGAACCGGATGGCCAAGCGCGTCGGACAGGGCATCGTCGCGGATGATCGGCGTTTCGGCCACATGACCCGCAATAAGGTGACGGGCGGCGTGAATATCGGAGAGCGTCACGGTCATGGCTGCCTCATCAACTGGCCCGGCAGAGCCGCGCCGGGATCGCCGCAGGCCCGCATCGCCGCCCAGAGCGTTGCGAGGTTGGAGGTGACGATCGGAACGCCCAACACATCCTCGATCCGGGCCGCGATTCCCGCGGCACGAACCGCGGTACAGGAGATGAACAACGCCTGCGAACCCGGCACGAAGGCCGCGCGGGCGGCTTCCATGATGCTGTCCTGCGAAAGCCGCGCCATCTCTCTGTCATCCGTCAGGTTGAGGCAGGATACCCCTTGCAGCGCGAAACCGGCGGCCTCGAAGCATTCGGCCATCGGGCGCGTCGTCTCGGGCGTATAGGGTGTGAGCAGCGTGATCCGCCCGGCAGCCAGAGCTCGCAAGGCCGCGAAGCCAGCGCTGATCGGCGTTATCGCCTGCGCCCCCGGCTTGCCCGCGGTGATC
This sequence comes from Haematobacter massiliensis, assembly GCF_000740795.1. Lineage (GTDB taxonomy): Bacteria > Pseudomonadota > Alphaproteobacteria > Rhodobacterales > Rhodobacteraceae > Haematobacter > Haematobacter massiliensis. Next base: position 86,263 of record NZ_JGYG01000008.1, on the reverse strand, counting down.
GCCGCACGCACCCTGTCGTCGCCGATCACCACGGAGGCGGAGGTGCAGCTATATACAACCGCGTCCAGTTCCTCGTCCGGCAGGATCAGTGCAGCAGCGTGCGTCACCTCCCCCGCCATCGCAGCCAGCGTCTCCGGCGTGACGGGATTGGCGAACGGTATGCGGGTTGCATAGACACCGATCCCGCGCGGCGGCAAAACAGCGAAATCAACCTCCGTCGTGTGATCGGTCGCCAGCGTCACCAACCCGATCCGACGGGGAACGGCGCAGTCGTCCAGCATGAGGGGCAAATCCAGAACGCTCATCTGCCGACCCTTCCATAACGGTGCTCCAGCCAGCGCAGGGCGACGACGGAGATCACGCTGACGATCAGGAACATCACTCCCACCATCGTCATCGGCTCCACATAACGGTACGAACTGTTGGCCACAGATCGCGCCTGATTCATGAGTTCCAGAACGGTGATCGCCGAAAGCAGTGGCGTTTCCTTGAACATGGCCAGCAGATAATTCGCCATCGCCGGGATCATCGGCGGCACGGCCTGCGGCAGGATCACATGCGTCCATGTCTGGCGCGCTGTCAGGTTGGTGGCCTTGGCGGCTTCCCACTGGCCGCGGGATACGGCCTCTATCCCGCCGCGATACACTTCGGCGGTATAGGTGGCGTAATGCAGGCCCATCCCGATGACACCGGCGGTCAATGCAGGAAGGCGGATGCCGAGGTCGGGCAGGACATAGAAGATGAAGTAGAGCTGAACCAGCAGCGGCGTACCCCGGATGAACTCCACCACGAAGGCGGTGGTGCGCGAGAGGAATTTGTTCTGCGAGCGGCGCAGGATCGCGAAGACAAGCCCCAGGACCGCCGCGACGATCGCGCCCAGAAAGGTGGCGATCAGGGTGATCTGGAAGCCGTGCAGAAGCTGGGGCAGGATCGACCAGGCGAAATCCCAATCCCATTCCATCAGCGCACCCCGTCCAGGCCGCGCGTCACGCGGCGCTCGTAGGCGCGGACGGCATAGGAAATGACCGATGACATCGCGAAATACAGGATCAGGATCGTTACGAAGGGCAGAAACGTGTTGCCGGTCTGGGAGCGGACGACCTGCGCCTGAAACGTCATGTCGGCCAGCGAGATCAGGGAGACGACGGAGGTTGCCTTGAGCAGTTCGATGGCATTGTTGCAGAAGGTCGGGAGCATCAGCGGCAGCGCCTGCGGCAGGATCACGTGACGCATCCGCTGAAACCGCGTGAGATTGACGGCGGTGCAGGCCTCGTGCTGATCCCGGGGCACCGAGAGGATCGCGCCCCGGACGACCTCGGCGCCATAGGCGCCCACATTCAGGCCAAGCGCCAAGATCCCGGCCTGCATGGGTGTCGGTGTCCACAGACCGGTCATTGGCAGCACGAAATAGATCCAGAAGAGCTGCACGAAGATCGAGGTGCCGCGAAAGAACTCGATATAGGCCGTTGAAAACCAGCGGATCACGGCGATCCGCGACAGCCGGCCAAGCCCGGCCGCGAAGGCCACGCAGATCGCGAGGATGGAACCCAGAACCGTCAGCAGGATAGTGACCTTGGCGCCGTTGAGAATAAGCATCAGGTATCCAAACCAGTCGCCCATGCGCTGATGCCGCCTTTCTTCGTTATGGGAGGAGGGGGCAGGACGGGCCTGCCCGGCCGGATCATTGCTGCGCGCAGAGCTTCTCGCGGCTGGTGGACATCGCGGCCTGGGCGGAGAAGCCATAGGGCTCGATGATCTTGGCGAACTCGCCCGATTGCTTCAGCTTCGCCAGTTCGACGTCGAACGCATCCCTGAGGCCGATGTCGCGCTTGTTGAAGGCAGCGCCGTCGCAATAGACGGGCGCCCCTTGGACCGGCGCAAAGACCTCTATGCTATTGTCCCCCGATTTCGACAGCAGGTCGTTCAGCGACAGGATCGGCAGCGAATAGGCATCGATACGGCCATCCTGCAACATCTTCAGCCCCGACTGGGCATCCGGCACGACGATCAGACGGTCGCGCGGAACGCCGGCGTCAAGAGCCAGCTTCTCCTCCGTTCCGCCACCGGGAGCACCGAGTTTGGCGTTGGGATCATTCGCGAAATCGGCATAGGACTTGAAGCCCTTCGGATTGCCCGCCGGGATCAGAAGTGCCTCTGCATCGCAAAGGATCGGTTCGGAATAGGCCACGGCGTTGCAGCGCTCGGGCTTCATGAACAGGCCCGCGGTGATCGCATCAACACGCCCGGCCTGCAGGCTTGGGATCATCGCGCCATAGTCGAGGATCGAGGCCTCCAGATCCGCGACGCCTAGCGCGGCGAATACGGCGCGTGCCACGTCAGGCGCAGCGCCGGACACTTTGCCGTCGGCACCGATGGCGGTATACGGCGGCTCGTTGCCTATGGCGATGCGGACTGTGCCGGCGTTTTTCAGGTCTTCGAGTTTGTCCGCGAGGGCGGGCAGCGGCACCGCCAGAAGAAGGGCGGCGATCAGGGCGGTTTTCATCGTTTTCTCCTGTTGGAAACTCATCACACGCGCTGTCCTGCGGCGATGATCTTGCGCAGGAAGGACTTCGTGCGGTCCTCTTGCGGCGCGGTGAAAATCTGGTCTGGCGGGCCCTGCTCGACGATGCGGCCTCTGTCGAAGAACAGCACCCTGTCGGCGAAGTCATGGGCAAAGCCCATCTCGTGCGTGACGAGCAGCATGGTCATGTCGGTCTCACGAGCCAGACGTTTCATGACCTCCAGCACCTCCTCCACCAGTTCGGGGTCAAGGGCCGAAGTCACCTCGTCGAACAGCATGATCTGCGGCTGCAGGGCCAGCGCGCGGGCGATGGCCACGCGCTGTTTCTGCCCACCGGAAAGCTGGCTGGGCATATGATCCGCCTTGTCCGCCAGACCCACCATATCCAGAAGATCGCGCGCCCGGCGTTCGGCCTCGCTGCGCTTCTCCCCTTTGGTCAGGATCGGGGCCATGGTGATGTTCTGAAGAACCGACTTGTGCGGGAACAGGTTGAAGTGCTGAAAGACCATGCCGATGTGGCGGCGCATCCGGTGAAGATGCGCCTCATCCGCCGGAACCTCCGCTCCGTTCTTCTCCATGTGGTACAACGGCTCTCCGCAAAGCTCTATACGGCCCCCGGAAATGTCCTCCAGCGTCATCAGGATACGCAGGATCGTCGTCTTGCCCGATCCCGATGGTCCGATCAGGGCGAGCTTTTCGCCCTTGTCCACGTCAAAGCTCAGGCTGTCGATGACCCGCAACGTGCCGAAGGACTTTTGCAGGTTCTGGATGCTGATGATCGGCTGGCTCAATGCGTCCCCCTTGCTGCCAGGAAAACCTTGCAGCAAGACGAAATCAGTTCAATATTAAAATAATATCATGACAATTTTTTCGTGTTGTGCTTGTCCGGCAAGCTTAACCAATGAGCGGAAGAGGGGTTTCCACAGCGCCCTCCAGCGTCTCGGAGACAAAGGACAGACCTCTTCGCAGATCATCGGCGCTTGTTGAACCCAGGGCGATTCGGACGGCATCGCGCCTGTTTCGATCATCCAGCCGAAAGGCACGCCCCGAAGCGATGGCCACGCCGCGCTGTCTGGCCTGCGCTACGAAGTCCTCCTCGTTGCGGCCCGGCGGCAACTCCAACCAGACATGCAGGCTCTGCGGATGGGCCCGAAAAGTGGCTGCTCCAAGGCTCTCGCGCACAATCTGGTGACGTTCGCGCAATGCGTCCCGCTGCCACGATACCAGCCGTGCGACCGTGCCGTCATTGATCCAATGACTGAGCAGCTCGACCATTGCAGGCGTCGCCATCCAGTTTGTGACAAGATGCCGGTTGGCCGCTGCTAGCGCGATACGCGGCGGCGTCACCAGCCAGGCGACACGCAACCCCGGGAGCGTCGTCTTGGTGAACCCGTTGACATGCAGCACACGCTCAGGCGCCAATACGGCCAGAGGGGGCGGCCGATCTTCGATCATCGTGTTCAGGATGTCGTTCTCGATGATGAGAATGTCATGACGGCGACAGATCTCCGCCAGTTCGATGCGCCGCTCGGTGCCGCTGACGATGGCCATCGGGTTGACCGCCGAGGGTTGCATATAGAGCGCATGCAGATTTCCCTTTCGTGCAACGTGATCCAGCGCCTCGGGGACGATCCCCTCGTCATCCACGGGGAGACCCTCAAGATGAATCCCCAGATACTTGCACAGGGGCATGAGCAGGTGATGTGTCAGGGACGCTGCCGCCAGCGTCGCGCCCGCCGGAACGGCACTCATCACCGCGGTCGTGATGGCCGAGGTGGCGCCGTCAGTCAGGATTATGTTCTCCGCCGCAACGTCGATACCAGTGTGGCGGAGCCATTTGGCGGCGACCTGACGATGTTGTGGCAGAACCGAATTCGGCCGGAAGGAGAGTGCGGCGGGAGCAGTCAGGTTCTCCGCGACCCAGTGCAACCCTTTGCGGAACGTTTCCACATGCATCTGGGTCGTGACAGGCTTCAAGATCGACAGGTCTATCAGCCCACCCAGGCGCTCTGACAGATACGGCGGAGCGTTTTCCGCGTCCGCCGGCAGCACGAACGAGCCACGGCCGACCTCACCTGCCACCAGTCCCCGCCGGATCAGTTCCTCATAGGCACGCGACACGGTCTGCACGGACAGGCCCATCTCATCGGCGAGCTTGCGATGGGGCGGCAGCCGCGCACCGGCGGCCAGATGCCCGTCCCGGATGGCGCGGGCATACTGCTCGGCCAGCGAAAGATAGGCCGGGCGGTGCAGTGCCGCAGGATCGGGGCGCCATATTGTCATGATTTAATCTCGGATCAATTTAGCAGATTGGCAAGCACAAACGTAACATATCGCATTACCCGGCTTGAACGGCATCCTGCATGTTCAACAGGCTTACGACCCGCAGGTGAAGCCCGGTGTTCGAAGCTTTTGGGCAGGTATCACGCCCACGCAGCCCTGCGACCCCGCGATGCGGTCAGGTCACGCGGCAGCAATGCCAGCGGGACGGTGTCGCGCGGGACCCAGCGCCGGATTCGCCGATTGGTGTTCTCAACCATTGGCTTTTACCAGGGCGCCTGCGGATCGCAGAAGCAGGTCAGCGCGCCAAGTCAAGGTTCCAGTTCGCGGCAGGACACGAACTCCAGCCCGCGATCGAAGGTCAGGCTCTGGCGGGCATGTTGAGAAAGGGATGAAAGCAAGCCGATGAGGCTGTTCATGATCGGTTTTGAACGGCGCCCATTGTTGCGGAACCAACAGCGCTGAAGGTCAATTTCGTTTCTTGTCGTGCTCTCCCTTGGTGCCAGGCGATTGGCAGAGCGACCATTCCAGCCTCCGGTAGCAGCGGATGGGACAACGCCTTCCCCATATGCAGCCGGGCCAGAAAATCGACGATGCCAGCATTGCCCACCATGAAATCGGCGGTCGGCAGGCGCGGATGCTCCGCCAGCCAGCACACGCCGCCATTCTCCGCCGCGAAGGCGATATCGGCCAGCACCGCGCCGATCTCCGCCGCCCGTTCGCGCCATACAGGTTCCGCCAGCACCTCCGCCGCCTCCAGATAGGCATGACCAAGCCCCGACAGGCCGTGGCAGAGCGTGAGGTTCGAACTGCGCGGGAAAGCACCGTGCAGGCGCAGAGCGGAGCGTGCGGCCTCCGCATGGGCGGGGTCGCCGAACTGCCGGTAGGCGCGCAGGAAGAACAGCGCGATACCCGGACCGCCGTGACACCACCAGCGCCACGGCGTGGGATGCGCCGCGCTGTAGGGCCAGATCAGGCTGCCCATCGGCCCGCGCTGCGCGCATCGCAAGAGCCAGTCTGCGGTGCGCCACGCGGCATCGGCGTAGTCCGTCCGCCCGGTGCGGGCGGCGGCTTCGACCAGCAGGAACCCCATCCCGGCGGCGCCATGCGCAAATCCGGTCAACACATCCCCCGACAGGCCCGCCACTCCCTCCGGCGTGACCCAGCATCCGTCGGGCGTCTGCTCCGTCACCAGCCGGTCGGCACAGGCGAGAGCATGGGCCAGGTCGCCCGGGTCGCCCTGCATCTCCCAGAGCTGCAGCGCCGCGAGTCCAATACCGGCCGCGCCATGCGTCACATCCAGCCAGCCGGGCACGACCCTCGCCGCGCGGGGTGGCGGTGCCTGCGTCAGCCCGGCACGATGCGCACAGGCCAGTGCGAGATCCACCCCAGCCTCGCCGAAATGCAGCCCCGGCAGATCCCGGTCCTGCGCCGGCGCCGCGGAGCACAGCCAGGCGGCACCGGCCTGAGCCGCCTGCTCCGCCTCCGCCCCCGTCAGACCCGCCCGCGCCAGCCGCGCCAAACCATAGAGCACTCCGGCATTGCCGCGATTGACCGACCGGTAAACCTCGTCCTGCCCGGTGGAGCCATGCCCCGATCCCAGCGACAGCGACACCCAGAGCGGCGGCATGTCCAGCCGCATCTCGGGTGACAGAAGCCCGCGCGCCGCATCATTCAACAGCCGCCCGATGCGTGGCGGAGCAAGCGGGCCGGCGCGGCGGCGGCGCGCCGTCAGTCGGGCGCGGAATTCGACAATACCGGGACGGCGGGCGGGATCAGGGTCCGTGCAGTCCAGGATCAGTGCCAGCAGGTTATCGGCGATGCCCCCGGTCCAGCCCCGCACCGCGCGGCGCAGTTCCCCACGATCATGCAGCGCCAGCCGGCGCGGATCGAGGCCGGTGACCGTCAGCAGCAGCACCTTGCCCAAGGCAAAGATGTCATCCGCCGTGGCTGGAGGCAGGCGCGCGTCCTGCTGCGGCGACATGAAGCCGACCGTCCCCTTGCCGAAGGCATCGCGCGTTCCGATCCGGTCGGCCAGTTCCAGATCGACAAGCGACACCCCGCCCTCAGCGTCGATCAGCACGTTGGAGGCGGAAATGTCGCGATGGACATGACCACGTGCATGCAGCGCCTCCACGATACCCGCGAGGCTGTCGAGTGTGGCGATCATCGCCCGCCGCTTGGCTGGCGCAAGGCGTGCCCATGGCGCGCCATCCAGCAGCGCGGCCACAGCACTTTCAATCGTCCGCCCGTCGCAATGCGTCAGCGCCAGATAACCGCAGCCCTGCCACTCCACATATCCGCGGCTGCGCGGCAGGCCGGGAATGTCGGAGAAGGCGGTGAGCAACCGGTGCTGATGGCGCATCCTGTCGCGGATGTCGCGGCCTGCGGCATCGGCCATGCCATGCGCCCGCCCCTGTTTCAGCACCACCACTTCAGCCTCCTCCCGGGAGGCAAGATCCAGCGCGAGGAAGATGTCTCCCTTTGCGTGCCGGCGGATTACTTCGACCAGCGTGAAGCGCTCCGCCACCCGATCATAGGGCAGGAGCGGCATAGGGCTACGCGCCCCCGGCCAGTCCCGGAAGGGATTGTCCGCCCAGTCTGGCGGCACGAAGGGCATGGTATAGGCATCGGGCTGGAGCGTGCCATCGGTGCGGCGGATGGAGCGGGTGATCTGGCCCAAGGCGTCACGGCCCAGCACCGGTTCATAGGCGCCATAGCGGGTGAAGACCACATCACCCAATTGCAGGTCGGAGGGCACTGCCGGCCCCGACCGCCCGGCCGTCAACGCACAGAGCCGCCGTGCAAGATCGGGCGAGCCGTCGTAGATCGTCATGAACTTGCCCACCTGCGTCTCGCCAAGCGCGCCTTCGTTCAGCTGTTCCAGCGCCTGCGTGTCGCGTGCAATCTTGAAAGCGATGCCTTCGCGGGCCAGCATTGGCACCAGGTCGCGGATCAGCCCTTCGGCCTGCGTGGGCACGGTGGAGACGTGGAATTTCCACCCCTGAGTCTGCTTCGGCGCCCCCACCCCCAGCCAGATGGAGCGCGGAACAAAACCGACGCCCAGCGAAATCAGCACGTCGCGATAATCACTCGCGTGCAATGGCGCAATATCATGCGCGCCCCGAAAATCAGGGCTGTCCTGAAAGTTCACTTTTCCGCTCCCAATGGTGTTGGGATTTAGCCGGTAGGTATCCCGGCTAAATCAGGTCAATCGGTCAGCAGCGTGAATTACCCGAACCGGGACCGGCGTCCGTATTGCGCAAACATGTCGGTCAGGTTCGTGGTATAGCCACAGCTTTGGGCGCAGGTCGCCCCACAACTGCTGGTGCAGGTCACATCGCACCCTGCCAGTTCCGCCATGTCGGGCATCCGGGCGGCGGAGGCGTATTGCTGCCCTATCGGCATCTCCGTCCGATTTGTGGTGTAACCGCAGCTTTGTGCGCAGGTCGCGCCACAGCTGCTGGTACAGGTGACATCGCAGCCCGCGAGCTCGGTGATGGCCGCGCCGATGACGGATTCGGGCGATTTCGACAAAATCGCCCCTTTCGCCGCACCGTCGATCTCACCAAGCGTCTCGATCACCTTTTCCGGTGCGAAGACAAGGTCATGAAAAAATTTCGGGTCCGCCTTTGCCTTGGCGACCAACTCTTTAAATTTACGTGCGTCCATTTCATCCTCGTTAAAATACATTTCGGCGCGAGCCGACAATACTGATGGCGCAAATCGCGCCGAGAATGATTGGTTTAAAAAATAGTCACCGCGATGGAATCAACCGCAGCCAGATAATTCTATCATATTTTAGAAACAAAGCTCATCACGAAATGCTCACTTTCCGCCGGCCCGCAATCGCGGAGAAAGGATCACTCCGCCCCCACGAAACGGGCAAGCTTGGACAGCGTCTGCCCGCCCAGTTCCAGTGCGCCCCCTCCCTTCGCCGCTTGGAATTCCCCCGGAGTGTTGAATACCATGCCAAGCGTCACGAGGGTCGCGCCGTCGATCTCCTCGAAGGCTGCCCAGGCATCGGCGTGTTTCGGGCCGTTTTCGCCCCAGAGCAATGTATAGACCAAGCGCTCCTCCGGTTGCACCTCGCGGTAGCGATGATGGTTGGGATGCACCGTGCCGTCCGGCCCGACCATGTCGAACACCCATTCCCCGCCGGTCTGAATGTCGATGCGGCTGGTGCGGCAGGAAAACCCTTCCGGCCCCCACCATTTCGGCAGCGTCTCCGCGTTTGCCCAGGCGCTCCAGACCACATGGCGTGGCGCCCGGATAACGCGCTGCAGCACCATCGTCCGCTCTGCCGCCGCCGCCAGATTGTCGAGCCCCGCGCCGAAGCCATGCCGGTAGTCCGCCTCCCTGTCGCCTTCCAGCGAGGATAGTTGCACCGTGACCATCACGCGGCTGTGCTCCCCCTCCGTGACAAAATCCGCGGTGACCAGAGCGGCAGAGCGCCTGATCCCTTCGCAGGAGACCACTTCGACATTCACGCTGCGTCGCGCCGGTTGCAGGTCAAGCCAGCCGCATTCGCATTGGATATCCGGTTGGCCCACTACCTTGCAGTGCGACACTTCACGCCCGCCGACCCGCGTCTCCGCGCTCAGGAACTCCACGGTCACCGATGGATCCGGCGCGGCCCAGATCGCCCGCGCGGCAGGAGCCGTCCACGCCTGCCACAGCGTGGCCACCGGCGCCGCTACCCGACGGTCGAACTGCAACGTTGCAAAGCACCCGGTCATTCGAGCAACCCCTTCGCATAGGTTTCCAGTTGCGTGGCCACCGTGCCCCAGCCGTCGAAAAAGCCCATATCCTCATGTATTTTGCGCGTTTCCGGGCTGCGGTGACGGGCAATCGCGGTATAGGTCGTGCCGCCGCCCGGCGCGTCCGAAAGCAGCAGGATCGCCGTCATGAACGGGTCGGGCGCGGGCTTCCAGCCTTCGCTATAGGCATCGGTGAAGACCAGTTTCTCCTGCGGCACTACCTCAAGGTAGACACCGCGGTTGTCCATCACCTGGCCCTGCACGTCGAAGACCGTGTTGAACCGCCCGCCCACCCGCAGGTCGATGTCCACCGCAGTCACCTTGTGCGGGGCAGGAATGAAGAAATGCGGGATATGCTTCGGATCTGTCCAGCATTCCCAGATCAGCCGGCGCGGCGCTCCGAGATTACGGGTGAAGCTGAGGTCCGTGGTCGGGTCCAGATCGGGCATCATGTGTTGCGTTCCTCCATCAGTTTCATGACGTAGTCGTCCAGACGGTCGAGCCGGGCCTCCCAGATCGCGCGCTGTTCGTCCAGCCAGCCGCGCACCGGGGCCAGAGCCTCCGGCACGATGGCGCAGGACCGCACCCGCCCGTCCTTCGACGTGGCGATCAGCCCGGCCTCTTCCAGCACGCCGATATGCCGCATCACGGTGGGCAACCGCAGCCCGGTCGGATCGGCGAGTTCCGTCACCGGCGCCGGCCCCGCCGCCAGCCGGGTCAGGATCGCGCGCCGGGTTGGGTCCGACAGGGCGTGAAACAGAAGCGAAAGGTCCGACTCATACTTAGCCATGCAGCTAAGTATGAAGCCTTCGGAACGCGGCGCAAGAGAAAACTTAGCTCGATGGCTAAGTGTGATCGCCGCTACCGCCGCGCGCGGGTCCGCTGTGCTACAGGAGGAGAACCGGGCATACCAACCGGTATCCACAAGACCAGCCAAGATGGCACTGACAAGGACGCTGGTGGTCCCACCGCACGCAATGGAGCACAGCAACACGCCGGGAGAACCCTGGGCCAGAGGTCGCGTGGCAAGCCCATCAACAGCTGCTGCGACAGGGTAGAGATCACGCCCGGTCGGCTAAAGGCTGGCCAATCGTCTGGAAGCAGTCCCCCGTCGGGTGCCCACCGACACAACAGACTGCCCGAACGTCTTTCCGTGCGCCCCCGCCCTCGCCGATACCGTCATGTGTCGGATATGACGCCACGACGAGGCCAGACCCTGGCTGCCGCTTTTCATGCATCCACCCTCCATTGCGGGAGATACGATGTGGAATTCGCTCCCTCCAGCACCATCGACATATCGCTTGACACAAGTGTTTCTCTGCATGACATTTTCGGAACAATTGCACCGCAGGTGCCGCATGACGCTCTCCGATCTCTGGACCTCGCTCGAAGATCACTACGACACGCTGCCGCCCAAGCTGCGCGAGGCGGCTGGGTTCGTTCGGGCGCATCCTTCCGAAATCGCGCTGCACGGGCTGCGGCGGGTGGCACGCGACTCCGGACTGTCGCCGGCCACGCTGCTCAGGCTGGTGCAGACGCTGGGCTTTGCCGGTTGGGAAGAGTTCCAGTCTCTGCACCGACACTGGCTGGTGGAGGCGGGCAGCGGCATCTATTCCGGTCGCGCCGGGCAGACCGTTGCCGCCGGCGGGGAGGCGCTGATCGCCCGCATCGCGGCGGCGGAGGCCGCGAATGCCGCCTCCGGCCTGCACCCGGAACAGCGTGAGAGCCTGCTCCGTGCGGCCGAGCGGGTGGCGGCGGCAGAGACGGTCGCCGTCCTTGGCCTGAGGAGCTGCCATGCGGTTGCGCATTCGATGGCCTACAGCCTTGGCCTCTTTCACCCCGGCGCGCGGCTGATGGCGGCGACGGGCGGGCTGATGCTGGACGAGGTCGCGGCGCTGCCCCCCGGCGGGATGCTGATCGCCATTTCCGTCGCGCCCTACAGCCGCGAGACGGTGGAGGCCACGCGCCATGCGCGGGATGCGGGCCAGGGCGTGGTGGCGCTGACCGATGCGCCGCTCGGCGCCGTGGCGCGGCTGGCCGACATCGCGCTCATCGCCGCGAATGAGGGGCCGGCGCATCTGGCCTCCGTCACCGGGCTCATCGCGCTGTCGCAGGCGCTGGTCGCGCTCGCGCTCACCCATCGCGGGCCACAGGGCCTCGATGCGCTCCGCCGGCGCGAGGCCGCCCTCGCCGCGCGCTCCGTCTTCCTGCCACCGGAGGCCTGACCCATGGATGCCCGCCCGCGCCCCAATACCAGCCGGATCCTGCACCGCGACCCGAAGGTGCCGCTGCCGGTGGCCATGGCGGGCGACGGCCCCTTCGTCATCGACGCAGGCGGCCGGCGCTATCTGGACGCTTCCGGCGGCGCGGCGGTCTCCTGCCTCGGCCACAGCGAGGGGCGGGTGATCGCGGCGATCAAGGCGCAGCTCGACCGGCTGCCCTATGCCCATACCAGCTTCTTCACCTCCGAACCGGCGGAGGAGCTGGCGGATTTCCTCATCGCCCGGGCGCCGGAGGGGCTGGAGCATGTCTATTTCCTCTCCGGCGGGTCGGAGGCGAACGAGACCGCGCTGAAACTCGCGCGGCAGTATTTCTGGGAACGGGGGGAGACGGGGCGCAGCCGCTTCATCGCCCGCCGTCAAAGCTATCACGGCAACACGCTGGGGGCGCTGTCGGTCGGCGGCAATGCGGCGCGGCGCGCGGTCTATGAGCCGATCCTGCTGCCCGTCAGCCATATCGCCCCCTGCTACGACTACCGCCACCGCGCGGCGGGGGAGACGGAGGAGGACTACGGCCGCCGCGCCGCCGATGAGCTGGAGGCGGAGATCCTGCGCCTCGGCCCGGAGACGGTGATCGCCTTCATCGCCGAAACCGTGGGCGGGGCCACCTGCGGCGCGATCCCGCCCGCGCCGGGCTATTTCCGCCGCATCCGGGAGATCTGCGACCGCTACGGCCTGCTGCTGATCCTGGACGAGGTGATGTGCGGCATGGGGCGGACCGGCACGCTCAACGCCTGCGAAGAGGAGGGGGTGGCGCCGGACCTGCTGACCATCGCCAAGGGGCTGGGCGCGGGCTATCAGCCGATCGGCGCCTGCCTGATGTCCGGCGCGATCCGCGACACGATCACCGGCGGGTCCGGCATCTTCCACCACGGCTTCACCTATATCGGCCATGCCACCGCCTGCGCGGGCGCGCTTGCCGTGCAGAAGGTGATCGAGGAGGACGGGCTGCTCGCCAACTGCCGCGCGATGGGCGCGGCGCTGGACGCGGCGCTGCGGGAGCGGTTCGGTACGCATCCGCATGTCGGCGACATCCGCGGGCGCGGGCTCTTCCGCGCCATCGAACTGGTGGAGGACCGGGCGTCGAAGCGCCCCTTCGACCCGTCGCGGCGGCTTTACGCCCGCATCCGGGCGGAGGCGATGGCGGCGGGCCTCATGGTCTATCCTGGCGGCGGCACGGCGGACGGGCGCGCGGGCGACCATGTGCTGATCGCGCCGCCCTTCATCATCGACGACAGCCATGTCGCGATGATCGCCGACGGGCTGGCCGCGGCGGTCGACCGGGCGCTGGCGGCATGAGCGCGTCCTTCGCCATCGCGGTCGCCCCGAACGGCGCGCGGCGGACGAAGGCCGACCATCCCCGCCTGCCGATGACCCCGGCGGAGACCGCGCGGGAAGCCGCCGCGGCGCGGGAGGCCGGGGCGGCGATGCTGCACCTCCATATCCGCGACCGCGCAGGGGCGCATGTGCTGGACGCGGAGCTTTACCGCGTGGCGCTGGCGGCGGCACGGGCAGAGGCCGGGCCGGACATGCTGCTGCAGATCACCACAGAGGCGGTGGGCCGCTACACCCCTGCCGAACAGATCGCGCTGGTCGATGCGCTGCGCCCGGACTCCGTCAGCCTCGCGCTGCGCGAGGTCTTTGCCGATGAGGCCGGGGCGGCGGCGCTCTTCTGGCGGATGGAGGACTGGGGGACGCTCTACCAGATCATCCTCTATGACACCGCCGATCTCGCCTGGATGGAGGCATTGCAGGCGCGCGGCCTGCTGCCCGGCGGGCCGCTGCCCGTGCTGCCGGTGATGGGCCGCTACAGCGGCACCGGGGCGGAGGCGGCGGAGCTGGAGGCCTATCTCGCCGCCGGGATCACCCGCCATGCCTTCATGCTCTGCGCCTTCGGCGCGCAGGAAGCGGAGTTCATGGCCGAGGGCGCCCGCCACGGCGGCCATGCCCGCGTGGGGTTCGAGAACAACCTATGGCTGCCCGACGGCGGCATGGCCCCCGACAATGCCGCGCTGGTGGCCGCTGTCGCGCAGGCTGTGGACCGGCCGCTGGCCGATGCCGATACGCTGCGGGCCATCTGGTTCACCCCGGCTGAGACGACCATGAAAACACCCGAGAGCATCCGCAGAGATGCCATTCAACAAGGAGAGACGACATGACCCGCACCCGCCTGATGGGCTGTGCCCTGGCGCTGCTGATGGGGGCCACCGCCCTGCCCGCGCTGGCCCAGCAGAAATTCGTCACCGTCGGCACCGGCGGCGTCACCGGCGTCTACTACGCCGCGGGCGGCGCGCTCTGCCGGCTGGTGAACAAGGACCGCGCCACGCATGGGCTGCGCTGTTCGGTCGAATCCACCGGCGGCTCCGCCTATAACGCCAACGCGATCAAGGCGGGCGAGCTGGACTTCGGCATGGCGCAGTCGGACGTGCAGTATAACGCGCTGAACGGCGCAGGCGCCTTCAAGGACACCGGCGCGAATGACAAGCTGCGCGCGGTCTTCTCCCTTCACCCAGAGCCCTTCACCGTGCTGGCTCATCCCGATGCGGGGGTGACGGCGTTCGAAGATTTCAGGGGCAAGCGATTCAACGTCGGCAACCCTGGCTCCGGCACGCGCAATTCGATGGAGGTGCTGCTCGGCGCACTTGGCTGGACGCTGGCAGATTTCTCGCTGGCCTCGGAGCTGAAGGCCGATGAGCATGGCCCCGCGCTCTGCGACGGCAAGATCGACGGCTTCTTCTACGGCGTGGGCCATCCTTCCGCCAACATCCAGGATCCGACCACCACCTGCGGCGCGAAGCTGGTGGCGCTGACCGGCGAGGCGGTGGACAAGCTGGTGGCGGCGAATTCCTACTACGCCAAGGCGACGATCCCTGGCGGCATGTACAACGGCAACCCCGATCCCGTGGAAACCTACGGCGTTCTGGCGACCGTCATCACCTCCGCCGATACGCCGGAGGATACGGTCTATGCCGTGACCAAGGCGGTCTTCGACAATTTCGACGAGTTCAAGGCGCTGCATCCGGCTCTGGCGCATCTGGACCCGGCAAAGATGGTAACGGACGGGCTCTCCGCCCCGCTGCATCCGGGCGCCGCGAAATACTACAAGGAAAAGGGCTGGCTCCAGTGATCCGCCGGGTGCCCTGATCGGCGCCCGATGGCTCGCGATGCCCGACCGGGTGGTCATCTCGCGCTCCTGACCGGCGACCGACCTGACCTTCGCGCGCCGACCTGACCTTCGCGGCCTCTGTCCGCGGATGGGCATCCGTCAGGCGTTGCACCACCCCCCGGAGGCCGCGCCCTCTGCCCGCCCCCGGACGGACGTCCAACCGCCCAGACCGGGGCGGCCAGCGGCCAGCATCGTTCCGCCCGGCCCTGCCCCGCGGGCGGCCCCGCGGGGGCCGCCTTCCCCCAACCGGACCGCGAATGCGGCCGCGCCGGGCCTTCCGGCATCCACAGGGATCAGACCATGACAGCCAGCCGTATCCCGGCGAACGAGCCGGATTTCGCCGAACTGGAACAGATGGTGGCAGAGGCCGATACCGGCGGGCGCCATCCCGTCGGCGCCGCCGCGATGGCGCTCTCGCTGGTGGCGGTGGGCTGGTCGCTCTTTCAGCTCTGGTATGCCTCCCCCCTGCCCTTCATGCTGGGTTTCGGCGTGCTGAACGACACGCAGGCGCGGGCGATCCACCTCGGATTCGCCATGTTCCTGGCCTTCACCGCCTTTCCGGCGCTGGCCCGGTCCCCGCGCGACCGGGTGCCTTTGCAGGACTGGCTGATGGCGGCGGTGGGGGCGTTCTGCGGCGCCTATCTGTGGCTTTTCTATGCCGAACTGGCCGCCCGTCCGGGACAGCCCACGACGCTCGACCTCATCACCGGGATCCTCGGCTTCGTGCTGCTCCTGGAGGCGACGCGGCGGTCGCTCGGCCTGCCGATGGTGATCGTGTCGCTCTGCTTCGTGGTCTATATCTTCGGCGGGCAATACATGCCGGAGGTGATCCAGCACCGCGGCGCCTCGCTGGCGAAATTCGTCAACCACATGTGGCTGACCACGGAGGGCGTCTTCGGCGTGGCGCTCGGCGTGTCGTCGAGCTTCGTCTTCCTCTTCGTGCTCTTCGGCACGCTGCTGGACAAGGTGGGCGCGGGCAACTGGATGATGCAGATGTCCATCGCGCTACTCGGCCATCTGCGCGGCGGGCCGGCCAAGGTGGCGGTGATCTCCTCGGCAATGAACGGGGTCGTTTCCGGGTCTTCGGTGTCGAACGTGGTGTCGGGCGGCATCTTCACCATTCCGCTGATGAAGCGCACCGGGCTGTCCGGCATCAAGGCAGGCGCCATCGAGGCCTCCGCCTCCATCAACGGGCAGATCATGCCGCCGGTGATGGGTGCTGCCGCCTTCCTGATGGTGGAATATGTCGGCATCCCCTACAGTCAGGTGCTGCGCCATGCCTTCCTGCCCGCAATCTTCTCCTATCTCTCGCTCCTCTACATCGTGCATCTGGAGGCGGTGAAGATCGGGGCAAAGCCGATCCCCGCCACGCCGCTGCCGCCGCGCCACCGGCTGATCCGCTTCGGCCTCGGCATTTCCGGCTCCATCGTGGTGATCGCGGCGCTTTACTGGGGTATCAACGGCATTCAGGCGCTGGCGGGGCCAGCGGCGCCCTGGCTGATGGGCCTGGCGGGGCTCGCGCTCTATGTCGCCTGCATCGCCTATTCCGCGCGCCACCCGGATCTGGCGGTGGACGATCCCAACCAGCCGATCCTGCAACTGCCGCTGGCCTGGGACGTGGCGCGCACGGGGCTGGATTTCCTGATCCCCATCGTGGTGCTGCTCTGGTGCCTGACGGTGGAGATGATGTCGCCCGGCCTCTCTGCCTTCTGGGGCACGCTGACCATCATCGCCATGACCGCGACGCGCAAGCCGCTGGTAGCGATGTTCCGCCGTGCCGACCCCGCCCCTGCGGCGCGCGAGGCGGGCCGCGACCTCTGGCAGGGCTTGGAGGCCGGGGCGCGCAACATGGTGGGCATCGCGGTCGCCACCGCCGTCTCCGGCGTGGTGGTGGGCACGATGACGCTGACCGGCCTCGGCCTGATGATGACGGAATTCGTGGAGGTGATCTCCGGCGGCAATGTCATCGTCATGCTGATCATGGTGGCGATCATCAGCCTGATCATCGGGCTGGGGATTCCGACGACGGCGAATTACATTCTCGTCGCCTCGCTGATGGCGCCGGTCGTCGTCACCATCGGGTCGGAGGCGGGGATGACCATCCCGCTCATCGCCGTGCATCTCTTCGTCTTCTACTTCGGCATCATGGCCGATATCAGCCCGCCGGTCGGGCTGGCTGGCTTCGCCGCCGCCGCGATCAGCCGTGAGGATCCGATCAAGACCTGCAACCAGGGCTGGGTCTATTCTATGCGCACCGCGATCCTGCCCTTCGTCTTCATCTTCAACCCCGCGATGCTGCTGATGGACGTGCATTCCTGGCCGGAGACGATCTGGCTCTGTTTCACGGCGCTGGTGGCGATCCTGCTCTTTGCCGCCGCGACGATGAACTGGTTCGTGACGCGGAGCCGCTGGTGGGAAAGCTTGGCGCTGCTGGTGATCTGCTTCACGCTCTTCCGCCCGGACTGGTGGCTGAACCAGATCGCCGCCCCCTATGAGCTGCGCCCCGCGGAGGAGTTCATGCAACTGCTGGAGGAGGCGCCGGCGGGCACGCAGTTCCGCTTCACAGTCGAGGGGTTCGACCTGATGGGCGACGAGGTGTCGAAGACCGTGAACCTGCGCACGCCGGAGGGATCTGCGGCGGAGCGGCTGCGCGCCAACGGCCTGTCTGTGGTGCCGCTGGGCGATGGGCTGAGCATCGGGCCGGTCAACTTCGGCTCCTACGCCGCGCGCATCGGGCTGGAACCCGGACTGGACGTGACCGGGGTTCTGGTGCGGGCAGAGCAGCCCTCACCCCTCTGGCCGACGCTGGCGGCGCTGGCGGCGACGGCCGGGATCGCCGCGCTGCAACTGCGGCGCAGGCGGGAGGCGCTGCCCGCCTGATGAGCCACTTCGGGGCCGCCTTCCTTGCCACGGCGCGGAGGCCAGCGCCAGAATGCCCCAGAAGGCGAGCCGCAGGCAGCGACGGAAATCGGCTTCGAAGCAAGCAACGCCGTCTCTGGTGACGCGGCCCTTGTCGGATGACGGGAGGGCCACCGATCATGCGGGAACCCCGGTGTTCTGGGCTGGGTCGGCCTTGCCCGATTGCATCGTCGCATCAGGTGCGTGACAGGGGCGAACAGGCAAGCACTTTCGGCAGAGTGGCCGCAGCATCCCGCGACCGGCATGGCTCAGACCGCAAATACCGCAGGCGGGCCTTCGGCTTGGCCGGGCGGGTATATGGCAGGCGGTCGAACCCGTGTCCAAAGGGAAGCTCGCCCTTGCTACGCGCTGGCTGCTCATCGGGCGGAGCATGGTTTCCACCCCCTCCCCGCCTGCCCATATGCCCGGTCCCCGGACAGACCGTTGATCCTCTGATCGCGTTTCGGAAGCACGCGCCCGGCCTCGGGTCTGGCGCCTGGCCGACCGTCAAGGGCCTTTGCCGCGCTGCAGCAATCGGGCGTTGATAAACCTTTAGGGCGTGGTAGGATCACCTCGTGTGAAACGAGGATGACCCATGGCCAGACCCTCTCGTGGAACAAGAGCCCGCTCCAGCGCCCGGCTGCCGGTCGATCTCGCGCTGCAGGGCGGCGGCTCGCATGGCGCCTTCACCTGGGGTGTGCTTGATCGGCTGCTCGAGGAGGACTGGCTGACGATCGCGGGGGTTTCGGGCACTTCCGCGGGCGCGATGAACGCGGCGGTTCTGGCCGATGGCCATGCCGCAGGCGGGGCCGAGGGCGCGCGGCAGGCATTGGCGGCTTTCTGGGATTTCGTCGCCGATGCTGCTCGCTTCAGTCCGTTTCAGGCCAGCCCTGTGGGCATGGCGCTTGGCGACTGGTCTCTGTCGCATTCTCCCGTCTACGTGGCGATGGAAATGGGTTCGCGGGTCTTCTCGCCCTATGTGACGAACCCGGCGGGTCTGAACCCTCTGGCACGGGTTCTGCATCAGGTGATCGACTTCGACCGGCTGCGTGTCGCGCCGATTAAGGTTTTCGTCACTGCCACCAATGTGCGCACCGGCCGCGGACGTGTCTTCCGCAATGCCGAACTGACGCCCGAGGTGGTGATGGCCTCCGCCTGTCTGCCTACGGTGTTTCAGGCGGTGGAGATCGACGGTGAGAGTTACTGGGACGGCGGCTATTCCGGCAACCCGACCCTGACACCCTTGGTGCGAGAGGTCGACAGTGACGACACGATCCTGATCCCGATCAATCCGGTCGAGCGCCCCGGTGTGCCGCGCACGGCATCGGAAATCCTGAACCGGCTGAACGAGGTGTCATTCAACGCAGCGACGCTTAAGGAACTGCGGATGATCGCGCTGCTGCGCCAGGTTGCCGATCCAGGCAATGGCGAGGGCGCGCGGTGGGCGCGGATGCGGGTGCATATGGTGGACAACAGCGTGATGATCGGGCTGGACCATTCCTCCAAGATGAACGCCGATCGCACTTTCCTGTATTGGCTGCGCGATCACGGCCGCGCTGCCGCCGAAGACTTCCTGCAAAGGAACGGCGACAATATCGGCACGCGTCCGTCGATCAACCTCGACACTTTGTTGGACGGGATCTGACATGGGATTGATCGGCATCCTTCTGGCGCTGGCCTTCCTGATCACCTTTGCGTATCGGGGATGGAGCGTCCTGCTGCTGGCCCCCGTCGCGGCGATTGGCGCTGCAGCGCTGTCAGGCCAGCCGCTGCTGGCGCATTGGACACAGACCTTCATGGGTGCGGCGGCAGGGTTCATCGGCCAGTTCTTTCCGCTGTTCCTGCTGGGTGCGGTCTTCGGCAAGGTGATGGAGGATTCGGGCGCAGTGCGCGCCATCGCCGACACTCTGACCGTCCGACTGGGGTCTGAGCGTGCGATTCTCGCCGTAGTGCTGGCAGGGGCGGCGCTGACCTATGGCGGGGTCAGTCTTTTCGTCGCGCTCTTCGTGCTGGCGCCGATGGCGGAGGCGCTGTTTCGCCGCGCCGACATTCCCCGGCGGCTGATGCCCCCCGCGATCGCGCTTGGCACCTTCACCTTCACGATGATGGCCATGCCCGGCACGCCCGCGATACAGAATGCCATCCCGATGCCGTTCTTCGGCACCACGCCCTTCGCCGCACCCGGACTTGGGATCATCGCCTCGGCCATCATGCTGGGCTTCGGGCTGTGGTGGCTGGGCAGAGTAGAGCGTATCGCGCGCGGCCGGGGAGAGGGATTTTCCGACGCCCGCCCGCCTGCCGTCGCCCCTCCGGTGTTGCGCGAACGGGCGGTCACGACCCAGGAATTCGACCCAGCCGAAGTCGTCCAAGGCCACCGAAGCGAGGCGCTCCCTGCCCCTTTGGTCGCCGCGCTGCCGCTGACGGTGGTGGTCGTCGTCAACCTGGTGATGTCCTTCGTGATCCTGCCGAGGATGGATGCTTCTTGGCTGGCGGAGCCGCGCTGGGGCGGCATCACCCTCAGCGCGGTCAGCGGTGTCTGGTCGGTCGCCGTCGCGCTCATGGCCGCGATCCTGACAGCGGTGGCCCTGAACTGGCGCCGCCTGCCACGCCTGCGCGATACTCTGGACGCGGGCGCCAATGCTTCGGTCCTACCGATCTTTGCGGTAGCGAGTCTGGTCGGCTTCGGCGCGGTGGTGGCGGCGCTTCCGGCCTTCGGGCTTGTGCGCGACTGGGTGCTGGGGATCGGCGGCGGGCCATTAGTGTCGATGGCGGTCGCGACCAATATCCTTGCCGCGCTCACCGGGTCGGCCTCGGGCGGGCTGACCATCGCGCTGGATGCGCTCGGGGCGACGTATCTCGCCCGCGCGGCCGAGGCCGGGATCGATCCGCAGCTGCTTCACCGGGTCGCGGTCATGAGCGCCGGCACTCTCGACAGCCTCCCTCATAGCGGCGCTGTGGTAACGCTGCTGTCGGTCTGCGGCGTCACAGCCCGGCAGAGCTATCGCGATGTCGTCATGGTCGCGGTCATTGGCGCATTGCTGGCTCTGATCGCCGTGATCCTGCTGGGAACGTGGTTCGGAAGCTTCTAGACCTAATGGGCGGTACCTGCGGGACGTCTCCCCGAGGTAGCGGAATCGTAACCGACAGCCGCGACGCGCGCCTTGCCCAAGCTGCATAGGGGTTGGCTGAACGGCTTCCCAAGATCGCGAATTCTGCACTACGTCCTCCCCAGAATTAGCAGAGTGAGGCCCAGCATGACCCCAGCTGGCAGGAATACGCCTCGTCCGACGCCACCCTGGCCAGACCCACCGTATAATTCTGCTTTTGGATAAAGAGCCCGGTCAGCAAGGGGTGACCTTCACCGTCTGATCCTTTTCGAAATCGACAGGCGCCACCGCATATCCCTTCGGAACGACGACGTCCCCAGCGGTTCATCCCCGCGCGAGCGGGGAACGGTCCCGAAACAGCGCCCTCTCACCGGCGCGCACCGGTTCATCCCCGCGCGAGCGGGGAACGGGTGTTCAGACCACCACCCGTGTAGTTGGCGTTCGGTTCATCCCCGCGCGAGCGGGGAACGGCCATCCGCCTGTTCTCCGCCAACTGATGACTGCGGTTCATCCCCGCGCGAGCGGGGAACGGTCAGAAGTCAGGTAGTCCCGGTTGCGCGCGCCCGGTTCATCCCCGCGCGAGCGGGGAACGGGCTGCTCTTCGCCGATCCGCTGACACGCGGTCCGGTTCATCCCCGCGCGAGCGGGGAACGGCGATGCTGATCTGGTTGAGGAAGCCTGACCGTCGGTTCATCCCCGCGCGAGCGGGGAACGGGCCAACCTAGCTCCCTTAGTGTTAAAGAGAGCCGGTTCATCCCCGCGCGAGCGGGGAACGGGAGATCGTCACCGGCTCGCTGCCCACCGTGCCGGGTTCATCCCCGCGCGAGCGGGGAACGGAAAGTGCCCGGCTATCCGAAGCGGCTCGGGTTCGGTTCATCCCCGCGCGAGCGGGGAACGGTGACTGGGGAGAAAGGCGCAGGAAAGTCAACTCGGTTCATCCCCGCGCGAGCGGGGAACGGCGGCTCGAAGACCCGAGCGAGCTGTCGAAAGCCGGTTCATCCCCGCGCGAGCGGGGAACGGGCGAAGAGCCTCTCCCGACCCGCCGCCGAAAGCGGTTCATCCCCGCGCGAGCGGGGAACGGGGGCGTGGTATAAAACCAGCCGGTGGCAACGTCGGTTCATCCCCGCGCGAGCGGGGAACGGAGCCATCCGGCATCTTCGGATCGTTGCTGCCGCGGTTCATCCCCGCGCGAGCGGGGAACGGAGCGCCCAGACATTCACCCGGTATTGGGTTGCCGGTTCATCCCCGCGCGAGCGGGGAACGGTTTAGCAGCCAGTTCGGCTGCCTCTATTTCCGCGGTTCATCCCCGCGCGAGCGGGGAACGGCCGAAGCCACCGTTCGTCCCGGAAACCGTTGACGGTTCATCCCCGCGCGAGCGGGGAACGGACGTGGCGGCCCCGCCAGACGACTGACGGGGCCGGTTCATCCCCGCGCGAGCGGGGAACGGGCGGCACGTCAGGCGGGCGGGCAGCGGTGCGCCGGTTCATCCCCGCGCGAGCGGGGAACGGGGTCTGGACCGGCGCGGCTGCGTCTGCGACCGTGGTTCATCCCCGCGCGAGCGGGGAACGGATCTGGTCTTTTCCGGGAAATGCTACGATTGGCGGTTCATCCCCGCGCGAGCGGGGAACGGTTGGGGTCATTAGCGACGAATTCAGCAAATCGCGGTTCATCCCCGCGCGAGCGGGGAACGGCCGCTATATGGACGGCGTTCTGCCAGTCCCTGCGGTTCATCCCCGCGCGAGCGGGGAACGGTACTCATGCCAAATACGCAGCGGAGAACAGACCGGTTCATCCCCGCGCGAGCGGGGAACGGTCTCCATTTTCATAGAATTTAGCGGAGTTATGCGGTTCATCCCCGCGCGAGCGGGGAACGGTGCCAGATGCACCATTGACGAATTGACGTCCGCGGTTCATCCCCGCGCGAGCGGGGAACGGCGAGACGTAGCCGACATCGAATCCATTAGTGTCGGTTCATCCCCGCGCGAGCGGGGAACGGTCCGTAGTGGAGAAACTGTGGAGGGATGGAGCCGGTTCATCCCCGCGCGAGCGGGGAACGGCGAGCATCCGGGGGGCAGAACAGCACGTCCACCGGTTCATCCCCGCGCGAGCGGGGAACGGGATTGATGCTGCATCGCGGCGTGAGAGTATTACGGTTCATCCCCGCGCGAGCGGGGAACGGCCTACCCGGCGACTATAGACGAGCGTGGACACCGGTTCATCCCCGCGCGAGCGGGGAACGGAGTGCGATTAGCTGCACCTGCGCCAGCTTGTCCGGTTCATCCCCGCGCGAGCGGGGAACGGGCCCACCAGAAAACTGTTATCCGGTCCGGGAGCGGTTCATCCCCGCGCGAGCGGGGAACGGACAAGCGCGCTGGGTTGGTTGTCGATGCGATGCGGTTCATCCCCGCGCGAGCGGGGAACGGCGCGAAGGAGAGGCGGCGAAAAGGGCCGGCATCGGTTCATCCCCGCGCGAGCGGGGAACGGTCAGCGCCGGTATCCGGGGATGCATCACGCAACGGTTCATCCCCGCGCGAGCGGGGAACGGGTGCGCTGCATCGCCTCGATCAGTTCGCTGAGCGGTTCATCCCCGCGCGAGCGGGGAACGGATGAACGCGAAACCTATGGTCAACCGGACTTCCGGTTCATCCCCGCGCGAGCGGGGAACGGCGTTTGCGTTTCGTTGAATTATGCATCGCACGCGGTTCATCCCCGCGCGAGCGGGGAACGGCCGACCGTCCGACCATCACGGGTTTTGTAATACGGTTCATCCCCGCGCGAGCGGGGAACGGCGGGGGTGCCAATCGAAGCGCTGGCCTGTCACCGGTTCATCCCCGCGCGAGCGGGGAACGGGCGCATTGACTCGCTACAAATGTCCTGCTGGACGGTTCATCCCCGCGCGAGCGGGGAACGGCTCCACCACATCCCCCACCTTAGCCCCAATCTCGGTTCATCCCCGCGCGAGCGGGGAACGGCCATCCGTCCATAGACGTATTCGGTGCACCATCGGTTCATCCCCGCGCGAGCGGGGAACGGCCTGGTGAATGGTTTGGCGAATTTCTCTGGTCCGGTTCATCCCCGCGCGAGCGGGGAACGGGGGTGTCAAGGGGTGTTCTTATTGGTGAATTTCGGTTCATCCCCGCGCGAGCGGGGAACGGTAAAGAGGGAGGCAGCAAGGCATAGGTATGACCGGTTCATCCCCGCGCGAGCGGGGAACGGATTTATCACCCTTAAACTAACTGGGCATATCGCGGTTCATCCCCGCGCGAGCGGGGAACGGGTAGCGCGCCTATTCCTCAGCGCACCCATGCCGGTTCATCCCCGCGCGAGCGGGGAACGGTCGCCGCCGTCGCCACTCTCAGGCACCTGCGGCGGTTCATCCCCGCGCGAGCGGGGAACGGATAGGCGGTGATGAGACGCGACCGAGGCGTGACGGTTCATCCCCGCGCGAGCGGGGAACGGTGTACGCTGAACGCGATGGCATTATGAACTGGCGGTTCATCCCCGCGCGAGCGGGGAACGGACCGCCAAGCGCCGCGATGATCGGGGACATGGCGGTTCATCCCCGCGCGAGCGGGGAACGGCGGGTATGATGCGGAATGGGGTGTGCTACCCGCGGTTCATCCCCGCGCGAGCGGGGAACGGGGTTTCGTGCAACAAACAGGCCGCAGATCAACAGGTTCATCCCCGCGCGAGCGGGGAACGGCGCTTCAGAGTGACCGCAGCCGCAGCCACCGCCGGTTCATCCCCGCGCGAGCGGGGAACGGGTAGATCGCGTCAACATCCGCGCCGATAAGTCCGGTTCATCCCCGCGCGAGCGGGGAACGGATGTTGCGGCGGATCGTGATATCCTCGGGCGTCGGTTCATCCCCGCGCGAGCGGGGAACGGTTCTGCATAAGTTCGGAGTCCGACAGTTTCGCCGGTTCATCCCCGCGCGAGCGGGGAACGGGAACGGTTCCGGAAAACTCGCGGCGTGGCTGTCGGTTCATCCCCGCGCGAGCGGGGAACGGTTGCGGCGCATGAGGAGCTGCACAAGAACCGCCGGTTCATCCCCGCGCGAGCGGGGAACGGTGAGGCGGATGCGCCTTGGTTGATCTGGCCTACGGTTCATCCCCGCGCGAGCGGGGAACGGCTTGCCGTCAGGATGTTCCGGATATGAGACGTCGGTTCATCCCCGCGCGAGCGGGGAACGGCTCGCGTTCCTTGGCGCCGAAGATCTGGAAACCGGTTCATCCCCGCGCGAGCGGGGAACGGGGCACAACGGTCAGGTCGAAATCCGCCGACGACGGTTCATCCCCGCGCGAGCGGGGAACGGTGCAGCGCCCGTTTCACGGCGTCCACTATGCTCGGTTCATCCCCGCGCGAGCGGGGAACGGTCTTCCTGCAGACATTTGATTCATCAAAACTATTCGATTGTCAAAGAACGCACCGATGCCTAAGGCCTCTTTCGCCGCTCAGCTTTCGGTATCACGCGGGCGAAAGCTCACCAGCTTCAGCCCGTCGAAATCCACCGGCATCCGCCGGTTCCGGCCCGTTGTCAGGAAGTCGAAACCCTGGTCGGTCTGTGCGCGCCAGACCATCACCGCATCGCCTTCGTCGATATAGGAGATGACCTGGCCCCAGATCATCTCGCGCGTCCGGGCGGAATAGTCGCCGACATAGACCCCGGCGCGCACCTCCAGCAACCAGGCGGCGAGCCGCCCTCTCAGCCGCGGCGGGGCGTTTGTCACCACCACCACCATCATCCGCGGTGGCCCTCATCACCGGAGGCCTGGTCGGGAAAGGCGGGGCCGAGCGCCTCCGGTGGCGGATCGGGGCGGGGAAGTTCGCCCGCCTCGAGCACGGCCTCGATGCCGGGGATGATCTTCGACAGGAGTCCCGTGCGCCGGAAGGCATCGCGGCAGGCCAGGCGCACCGCCCGGTCGGGCGCCATGTCCAGCCGGCCCTTGGCCTGCAGGCCGGCAATGCGGAACGCCTCCGGCACCACGGTGTCCAGTTTCCAGATGTCGGCGATGTCGTAGACAAAGCTCAAGGGCTTGCCGGTGTGGAGAAAGCCTATGGCGGGGGCATAGCCCGCGGCCAGCACCGCCGCCTCGGTCAGCCCGTGCAGGCAGGCGGTGGCGGCGGAGAGGCAGCGGTTGGGCACGTCGCCCGCTTCCCAATCGGCGGGGTCATAGCTGCGCCTGCGCCAGTCTACCCCGTGCTGACGGGCGAGAAGCGCGTAGCTCTCGCGCACCCGCACCCCTTCGATCCCGCGCAACTGGTCGATGGACCGACGGGAGGGCGCCTCTTCCCGGAACCGCAGCTGATACATCCGCCGCACCACCCGCAGCCGTGCGGCGTCGTCCAGTGCGATCCGCGCCTGCCAGAGAAGCCGGTCGGCCCGCGCGCCTCCCGGCTGCCCGGCGGAGTAAAGCCGCACGCCGGCTTCCCCCACCCAAGTGACCAATGTTCCCGTCCGCGCGGCCAGTGCCACGGCTGCATGACTGATCCGCGCACCGGGTTCCAGCATCAGACAGGCGAGGCCACCCACCGGAATATGCGTGCGGGTGCCATCCGCATTCACCGCCACGAAGGCGCCGTCCAGCACGTCGAGCTGCGCGCGTTCAACAAACACCAACGAGGCGCGGTCCTTGAGGGGGATCGGCCGCGGCGGCGGCAGGCCGGGCGTGGTCATCCGGCCCGGCGGAGCAGCATCAGCCCGCAGCCGAAGGCGCGCGCCCGGCCAAAGCCCTGCCCCAGTTTTGCCACGAACGCCGCCGGATCGGTGACCGTGATCACGCCGGAGAGGTCGAGGATGCCGTATTGCGGCTGCCCCCGCCGCTTGCCGACATGGCCGGGCAGCGCAGCGGTGGAATAGTCGCCGACGATCACCTCCTCCACCGCGAAACCCGCCCCCGCACCCTGGCCGGCGAGCCAGTCCGACGCCGCCGCCTGCGCCAGTTTCAGCCGCACCTGCGGACGTGGCGCGGGTTCATCCTCCGCCAGGTCGCGGAGACCGGGAAGCGGGTGCAGCCGGTCCATCACCAGGTCGATGTGCCGCCGCTTCTGCTTGCCGTTCGGGGCCAGTTCGCCGACCTTCACCGTCCGGGTGGCATTGGCCCGCAGCGTGAAGGCCAGACTGTCGCCGGATTCCAGCGCGGGGGCAAACTCCTTCACCTCAGGCGCCTCGAAGAGCAAAGACGGCTCCGGCGGGCGGTGGGAAAGTAGCGTAAAGCGCCCCTCCCCCTCATCCCGCCAGAGGAAATCGCGGGTCCGGTCGTCGTGGTCAGCAAAGAGCGTCCAGACCAGCCGGTGATGGGCATCGGTGCGGCGACCATTCTCCCGCTGATCCTTCGCGCCACGGTGCAGGGTGGAAGGATCGAGCAGCGACCGGAGCGGGGCAAGGTCGCGACTGCGCGAAAGACGCACGCGAGACAGCCAGAGCGTCATGCCGCCTCCCCTGCCACGCGAGGCGCGATGCTGCAGACGGCCATGCGCACGGCGCGGGGCGCGAAATGCCAGCCAATGCGATCGGTGGGCCTATCCTGGCGGAACTCCACCCGCGCCTCGGCGATCTCCTCCTCCGTGGCGATCAGCGCGGCACTAGCGCCCGACAGCCAGGGCGGCAGCGCCATGCCGGCCAGCGCGTTGGCGGCATCGGGCGCGGAGATGAGCCGCGGCTCCAGCGGTGCGGAAAGCGGACAGGACTTGCGCCCGAGCGAAAGCGTGAAGACCGGTCGCAGAAGCGCCTCGCGCACCTCTGCCAGACCCTGCCCCCAGAGCGCCACGCCGTAAAGCACGCCGCAGCGATAGTCGCGAAGCGTGATGGTGGTGTCGGCGCCACTCTTGCCCTGCCCGACGGAGCGCCGGGCCAGCCGCAACGCCTCCCCCCGCGTCTGCGGGTGCTTCGCCACCGCGGAGGGTACCGATTGCACGGTATGGTAGTCGCGCAGCGGGTCGCCGGTCTCGAAGACCGCCACCGCCATGCCCAGCCCGTCGAGCGCCGAGAAATCGCCGTCGCGGCGGATGCCCATGGCGGCGGCGCAGAGGCCCAGCACCGCCGACCGGCCGGGCCAGGACCAGCTTCCTCGCCGCGCATGGCCCGCCAGTTCCCCCATGGAGCCGAGCGAGGCCGCCAGGGTGAAGACCAGATGGTCGCGCATTGGCAGATCACTCATGAGCAGGCACCGAGGCGGCAGCAAAGGCGGCGATGGCGGCCAGCGTGCCCGTGCCTGCCTTCACATCCATGACCTCCGTGGCGACGGCGGCCAACCCATAGGCGCGGTCGATCTGCTCCGCCGTCTGCTCCAACGCCGCGATGGAGGAGCGTTCGATGTCGTTCGATCTCAGGTCCACCGGCCTGAAGAACGCCCCCGTCAGGTCGCGCGGCTGCTGCGATCCGCGCTCCGCCCGCATGTAGATGGCGCGGGGATGGTGGGCAAAGCTGTTCTGCTTGCCGGACGGCGTGGCCGTGGCGAGCGCACGGGCCAGCGCCTCCAGCCCCTTCGCCGCCAGTTCGCGGTCCCCGGCAAGGTTTTCCACCAGCAGGTCTACGTTCACGCAGGCGTAGAGGTAATAGACGCCGGAGCCGAAGCCCGTCTCCCCCAGATGCCCGGCGCCGGTATCCTCCCGCTTGTTCAGGTCATCGACGGCGGAATACCAGTCGTCCTCCGCCAGCGCCTTGTGCGTCGTGATGGCGTGGGAGACCTGCACGGCAGCCTCCCGGTTGTATTCCGGGTCGGAGGCCAGCATCCGGCCGAACATGGCGATATCCACCGCCCCATCCGCCTTGCGGAGCACCATCCGTTTCAGATCCTTGCCACTGGGCAGCGCCTCCCCCGCCAGCTTCTTCGCCGCCAGATCGCGGGCCAGCACCCATTCGTCGGGCGAGACGAAGGCCAGCGTGGTCGCCATGGCGGTCTGCGGCTGGCCCTTGGCGGGCGCCTCCAGCGTGGAGAAGATGCCAGCAACCTCCACCGCAGCCGCGCGCGCATGGTCCGGCGTGGTGCCCCCGGCGATCAGTTCTGCCTCCAGCTCCGTGCCCAGCCGTTTTGTGCGGGTGCCGGTGTGGCCGGCCAGCCCCGCGTCAAACTCCGGGCTTTCACGCAGCGCCCGTTTCACGGATTGGGAGGAGAGCCGCAGCCGATGCGCCCCACCCAGAAACGCCTGCTTCGGGCGGCCCTGATCATCCCGGTTGGGGTTGGAGGGCGGATAGGTGGTCAGCACATGGAATTGCACGAAAGTCGTCACGAAATGGTCTCCCCGTCGGAATTCTCTTGTTCGGAAACTGTTGTCGCGGCAGTGCTCTCCGGCTCCATGCCGCCGTGATAGTCGATGACCCAGCGGTTGCGGGTCTTGTCGGACCAGTCCAGCAGGTCCGCGCCGAGCAAGCCCACGTTGCAGGCCCGATCCACCATCGGCAGGGCGCGCCGGATCCGCTCGGCCAGGTCATCGCCCTCCGCCCGGATCAGCCCTTCGAAGCGCGCAGGCGAAAGCACTCCCCCAAGACGCCGGGCCAGCGACCCTCCGCGATCCTCCCGTACCGCCGCCAGCACCCGGACCAGCGGCAGCAATTGCTCCGGCTGGTGCAGCAGATGCAGCGCCTTGCCCAGATCATAGACCGCGCTTTCGGCCAGGCAGTCGATGGCGTCGCCCCGGTTCAGGCGGGCGGCCAGCGCGCGGGCGGAGGAGGACTCGCGCGCACCGATGCGCTGGTGCCACCAACTCCTGATAATGTCGCGACTGCTCATGCGGCCTCCTTCTTTTTCTTTTCAGGCGGCTGAAGCTCCAACTCCCGGAATGCCTTCTGACCCAGCGGCGTGTAGCCGCGGAAAGCCAGCGCCAGGCTCCGTTGCGCGTCGACGATCGCCTTCTGCTCCGTCACCACCCGGTCGGCGATGTCGCGCAGCGCCAGATGTTCGAAGAGTGCCATCCCCTGCCGCCGCATGTCGGCCAACCAGCGCCGTGCGACGCCATCTGCAGGATCGGTTGGGAGTTCGGCCATGCGCGCTTCGAACGCCGTCTGGGTGCGGATGTAGAACTCCTCTCTAACCGCCTCGCGTGCCTCGCCCTCCGCCAGCACGGGGGCAAGCGCCCCGCGCAGCGCGACAGCGAGATATTCGGCGGCAGCGACCATGCCGTTCAGCCGCCGTTCCCCCTCCCCTTCCAGATGGACGAGCGGCGGGCGGGCGTGCAGGTAATCAACGGCCTTCATGTTGTCCATCGCCCAGCCGGCGACAATCAGCCGGGCACTGCGCCCGCCGCTGCGCTCATTCTCCCAGGTCTTGACGGTGGCCGGCAGCTCCCGCAGCCCGTCCATGCTGCGCACCGCGACGCCCAGCCAGTGGCGATAGCCGAAGACGCCGGCGCGAGGCCGCACGGGAAGCGGATCGTCCCCCGCCTTCTGCCGGTAATAGGGCGTCAGGGGATGGGTCCAGCCGGTGTAGCGGGTGCCGTTCGGGCGCTGGATCACGCCGGTCACGCGGTCTTCCTCCGCCACCAGCCAGAGCCGCCGCGGCATCCCGAAGAAGACCGTCGCAGGATGGCCCTGATGGGGGAAATGCGCGACGCCTCCTTCGGAGGTGACGGTCCGGCGCATCCAGGGCAGGTCTTCGGGGCGCGCCGGAGTACCGTCCGGCACGTTGGCCCAGACCAGCGGCCAGAGCCCGCCGCCCGGATCGACCAGCACCGTCATCGGCCCGCCCCCGCGCAGCGAGGTGAGGTTGCCCCGCCCGCCCGACGGCGCCTGCGTCTGCATGGTGTAAAGCGCCATCGCGGCGGTGGGCAGATCAAGGCCGGGATAGCGCCCCTCCCGAACCATCAGGGTGCCGCCCTCGCCGCCGGAATCAACGAAGAGCAGGTCGGCGGCGCGCGCGTCACCGATCAGCCCGCCCAGTTCTTGCATGAACCGCGGCCCCTCCCCCAGCAAATCGAAGGCGGGCGCAAAGGGTGCGAGCCGCTCTCGAAGCCGGGCCGGGTCGGGTGTCTGCCGGTCCTCCCAATCCTCGGCATGCGCAGGCGGGTCGGCCAAGGCGACAAGGCCGATGAGGAGTTCGATACAGGCAATGTTGAGGTCCGCGCGCGGCCAGTCGGGGCGGAGGATCATAGCGTCGGCCATCTGCCAAGGCGCGATGATGCGCCGCGCGCCGGACATGTCGATGACTGGAATCCACGGATCGGAAATCAAGTTGAGCGGCATGGAAAGCCTTTGTGGTCAGGACAGGGAAGGGAAGGGAAAACTTGCCTGATCCTGAGCGTCCCGGTAATATTGGGGCGCTCAGGCACGAACGGGTTAAAGCTGACCCATCTTCGGAACCTCCTGTGTGGTGCCTCCTGACCGCTGGAACGATCAGGAGGCGGGCTTCGGACCTACCAGCGCCGGATTTCGGGAAACCCGAGGTCCGGCGCTTTCATATGCTGCCATAGTGGCAACTGCGGCGTCAACAATATTCTCATTAGTTCTCTGCCTTACATCCCCGCGTCAGCGGGGAACAGTTCTTGATCCGAAACAGGCAATAGCTTTCTGCCGGTTCATCCCCGCGTGGGCGGGGATGAACCCACTTCTACGCTCATCACTGGGCCACATCACCTGATTTATTCGCCTCCACGGATTGAAACATCAGACCCCGTGCCTCGCAGTAGCTCAGCCCTTCGCAAATCTCTCCGCCCTCCGTCACCGGACAGACAGTCACGCTCGCCCGGCGCCAGTCCGGCCATCCGGCGGTGAAGGCCACGGTCTCCGGCGCGGTCTGGTCGGGCAGCTCGACCTGCGCGAGACGACTGGCGGAGGCCTGCACCTCCGAGAGCTGAACACCGTCCAGCGACAGGCCCGCCCAGGGCACTAATGCACCACCATCCCGCTTTGCCAGCAGAAGGGTCCGCACCGGCTGACCCAGCCGCGTCGGAAACTCGCTGTCCTTCCAATCCCCCGCGCCTTGCCTAAAGTCACGCGTGAAATCCAGCCGGTTGCGGAGTGCCTGGGCGCGGGCGGCGTGATCCTTGCCCTCCGCCTGCATCTCCGCCTGCAGCAGAACCTCCGGAATGTCGGAGGCGTCCAGCCCATGCGCCGCCTCGATCAGCGCGCGCAGATCGCCGGGCGGCTCGATCCTGCCGGCACGGAACAGCACATCGGCCGTCCGCCATTGCAGCGCCAGCGGATAGACATGCGCCCCCGCGCCAAGGGTTCCATGCAGCCACCGGGCGTCCCGCGCCTCTGCCGGGTCCGGCGACAGCACATGGAGCACCGGCGCGGATACGGCGCGCGTTCCGGCAGGCCGACGGTCCATATGTCGCCAAAGACGCCCCATTCTTTGTATGAGCGCAGCCATTGGTGCCAAATCAGAAACGATAACATCAAAATCGACGTCTAGCGAACTCTCGACCACTTGGGTGGCCACAAGCACGCGCCCTGCCCTGCTCTCTCCATTCTTTCCAAACCGAGCCAGCGCAGCGGTCTCGTGCCGCTTTCGATCCACCAGCGCAAACCGCGCGTGAAGCAGGTCCGCCTCCACTCCCCGCTCTCGTAACGCCTGCACGGCCAGGATCGCTTCGTCCACGGCGTTACGAACCCAGACGCAAGCCGCCCCAAGCCCCGCCCGCGACACCAACAGATCGACGGCGGCATCGGCGGACTCCAGTCGTTCCACCCGCACGGTTCCCCGTTCGCCAGTGATAGCTGGCAAGGGCCATGCCTCGCCCCCCGCCACCGTCAGGGCAGGGTAGCTGCGGTCGGCAGGCGGTGCCGTGATCCGCCCCGCGCCCTCCTCAAAGGCCGCGACCAGTTTTGCGCGCAAGCCTAGCGGCAGTGTCGCCGTCAGCAGAATGGCTGAACCGCCTAGCGAGGCATGGACACGCAGCAGCGCCACCAGAAGTTCTCCCAGGTAAGGGTCTCCCATCTCGTGCACCTCATCGACGATGAGGATCTTGGACGACAGCCCGAAAAGGCGCAGGCAGGAGTGCCGCGTCGGCAGGACGGCTAGCAGGGCCTGATCGATGGTGCCGACCCCGACGTCAGCCAGCAGCGCACGGCGGCGGTCCTCCGCCAGCCAGTCGGAGCAGCTGGGCTCATCGGGGTTGTTCACCGACCGACCGACCAGATCGCGAAATGCCACCGACAGCCCCGCCCGTCCATGGGCCAGTGTAAGCGACGGATTGGTCCTAAACATGCGCGCGATACAATCCTTCGTGCGCAGGAACATTGCATCGGCCGTGGCCATCGTTGGCAAGGCGAAGAACAGGCCCTGCCCCTTGCCTGCCGCCATCATGCGTTGCGCGAGGATCAGCGCTGCCTCGGTCTTACCTGCGCCCGTTTCGTCTTCGATGAGCGCAAGCATCGGACCCTCGCGGAGCGGGATATTGCCGCAGGCCTCCTGCATGGGGCGTGGTTCAAAATCAAAAAGTTTTCGATCAGAGATCGCAGGCCAGAGGAACCCCGCCTGCGTAACGGCGTTGCGGGCGCGGGCGCGCGCGCCTGCCAGATAGTCAGCGGGTACGAGAACGGCGGGCTGTGCCGGAAACCAAGCCACATTGGATCCGATCCAGTCGGAGACGGCGATCAGTCCCGGCAGTATCCATGTCATGCGGATCACCTGCTCGCGCGTAAGATCCGCTAGCGAGGCATTGGGCCAGAGTGCCGCAAGTTCGCGGATCGCCCTGCCGCTATCGACGATGCTTTCCTGTCCGGTGAACTTCAGCATGCGGTTCAAGTCTTCAGGAGAGGCCGTCGGCGGGCGCCCATGATGCCCAGCAGAGGCGGCATAAAGGGAGAAGCGGCGGCTCTGCCGTTCGATTCCCAGTACGGTTTTCAGTTCGGCGTCGTGATGGCGCAACAAGGCTTCCGTCACCTTCCAGTGAGACCCGTTGATCTGCGGAAGATCCCGCAGCACGCAATCCCGGAACGCCGATCCGATCTTGCCAAGGTCGTGGAGTGCGGTGAGGAGTATCAGCGCTTGCCGCCGAGCAGAAGGCTGATCGGAGGACTGCAGAAAAATCTCCGCCACAGCCGCAACATCGATCATGTGATAGAGAGCTGGATGCGGCTGATCACCTGGATTCTGAGGGCTCTTGCCAGGCCAACTGCCGATGTAGTCGCTTTCCACTCACGGTCCTTTCCCTGATGGCGGGCTTGTCCTTGCTGGATTGAAAGCAGATGAAAAACATCGGCGCTTTTAGGAAGTTACTTGAAGTTTTAATAAGTTAAAGGCGGATTCTTACCCTTCAAGCAACTGTTTTTACGCAATTAAAATGAAATACGCGTTCCGGAAGTGTCGGTGTATTGTTCCCGATATTCCGTGTCATCCGTTCCTGATGGATCGTCTATCTGTTCCTGATGAAGCGAAGCCCGTTCCCGATGTGCCGAAACGCGCCGTTTCCGCGGACTGCCGCGCGGTTCATTGAATCATTTTTAACCCGCATGGGGGGAGATAGGTTCAAATCCGGCGCGGTCCGTTGCGTG
Organism: Haematobacter massiliensis; assembly: GCF_000740795.1. Lineage (GTDB taxonomy): Bacteria > Pseudomonadota > Alphaproteobacteria > Rhodobacterales > Rhodobacteraceae > Haematobacter > Haematobacter massiliensis. The sequence goes on along the minus strand of NZ_JGYG01000008.1, from coordinate 51,819 downwards.
TTGGGGTCCTCCGAGTCACCGAGGATTGGTCAACCCGACACTTCAGGAACGATTATCGCAGCAAATGGCGGTTCTTCGCGTGATAGCGGCGCACGAAGCCGATGAAGGCAGCCTCAGGATTGATCGGATTACGGATGGCTTCCTGCGAAATCCAGCCCTGAAACTCTCGGATGAGATGATTGAGGTCCCATCCTGGACACTCAGCGCGCAGGAGCCCGACAGTGGTTTCGGAAAGATCATAGACCGACTGCAAGGTCTTTCTTCCTTGCGGTGCTGCAGGGATGTGGTAGGGCGACGCTGTTCGGGACATGCGCAGGGCAGGCTCTCCCCGCGCGGCCTGTTCTACTTCCAGTCGATAACCAGGAAGTTCATTTCGCTCCGCGATGCGGAGCAGTTCGAACTTGAACCGTCGATATTGCCCCTCGGCACCGGATTTTTCGAAGAGCGTCGGAAAGGAGATGACAAAGCCCTCCTCCCCTGCCCCGCCGGCATGTTTCCGGGCGACGCGATAAAGCCAGCGCTCCCGTCCACCGGTGAGGTCGAAATAGGCGCGATCTATTGCCAAAACCCCGCCAGTCATCAACACCCCTTCGTAGAACCAGTTGGAAAGCTCTATGGTCATGCCCCGGCTGCGTCCGGTGCGCACATCGATGAGTTGTGTCCAGCCATCGAGCCACGAGAAGGTGGCCTCCCGGCGGTTCTCGGCGCGGATGTTGGTCTTTACGGTCGTGGAAACCAGCCTGTCCATCGCCTGCCCCATCAGTTCGTAGGCGCGGCCTGTAGTCGGGCGCCCGATAGACCGCAGAAGATCGTAGGGCATGAGGTTGAGCTTACGCGGCACTTCGTTGATGCCCCGTCGCGCCATATCTGCCAGAACACTGGCGCAGTAGATCAGGATGTCTGCATCCCAGATCGTCGCCATGCCATAATCTGGGTTAGCAGAGACGTGGACCCAGAGCTTGCCGTCAGGGCTACGATATTCGATGGGCTTCGTGCGCTTGGATTTCGCGAGACTGAAGAAGGGGCGTTCCATCATCTCGCGCTGATCGCGCAGGGGCAGATCGGCGACATAGGGCAGGAACAGGTCGAACTGCTCGGGGACGCGCTGCGTAGGAGGGTAGGTCATAGAAAATTTCCCCGGGGAAACTCTGCGGCGAGGTCTTTGGGAGAAAGTTTCCCCAGGGAAACTTTCCGGGAGCCGAAGCTATTCATTGCAGTCGAAAGCCGGATGTCTCGATCTGCGCAATTGCTTCCAGAACCGCCTGCAGCAGTTCGTCGCGGGTCGCGCCGGAGCCAGCATGAAGACGGATCGTTGCTCCCTGCCGGTTCACCGACTGTATGGAAACCGCCGGACGGCCAAGGGTCGAGCGGTAGACGAGGCTCTCTTCGGGGGTACGGGTGGTCTCCGGCTGCGCGCTTGAAAGAAGCCTACGGAGAACTTCAGCGGAAGGGACAGCTTCCTTGCCAGCTTTTCGGCGATCTTCTTGTTCGCGCGAAAGCCGCCGCGCCGCGGCGGTGATTGCAGCCGCCGCGGCGCGGTCACCCAGCGCCTGCGCGAGGCTGTATGCCGGCTTCAATTGCACGTCGTTGATTGAGCCGAAGGCGGCGAGAACGCTGTCGGAGATGGTCGCCACCCGGAGCATCTTGGAAAGCCACCCTTCGGAAACCCGAAGCCGCTCTGCCATCCGCTTCTGCTTTCCGTCGTAGTGGGTGCCAAGCGCGGCTGCGTAGTTGCGCGCCCGCTCGACGTCGGAAATGTCGCGCCGCGCCCGGTTTTCGATATCCGCAAGACGGAAGGCTGCCTCGTCGTCCAGCATGGCGACCTGAGCCAGAAACTGCATCTCGGGATACGAATGCGCGCGCAACCAGCTGATTGACCAGTGGCGGCGGGTTCCGGCGATCACCTCGTAGTCGAAGCGGGGATCGTCAGTCACCCGGCGCACCACCGCAGGTACCTTCTGGCCACCTTCGGCGATGAGCGAATCAATCAACTCACCACAGTTCTCCTCGTTGAGAAGATCATAATGCCGCGCGTTGCCGGGCCAGACGCGCACCCGCGCCGGGTCAAGGAGCAGCTGTGTCACCTGCTTTACCTCACCTGACTGGACCCGCGCCAAGGCGGATTCGCGGCTAAGCAGCGTGTTCGGGCGAACGCGTTCCTGCATTGGGGCAGGGGGCTCATCCGCCCCGCCCAGCAGGTCGGCAAGGTAGTCGCTCTGTTTGCGGGCCATCCGTATCTCCCCTGGTTATCCTACGACGTACAGCACGTCGGCGGCATCAGCGGGGGTCACTCGCCCCCATCCTTGCCGCACGAGCTGCTCCACCTGGGCCATGGTTTCGTCCAGGTTGGCGCGACACCGTTTATGCGTCTTGGACGTGCCGATGGGCTTGTCCAACTCGTACACCGTCATCATACGCATCGCCGCATGGCTGATCTCGGCAGATTCGAGGATCGGCACTGGCAGAAGGGCAGGGCCGAAAGTCTGCTCCATGATCGCCCGGATCATCGCATGGGAAGGATCATTGCTATCGAATTTGGAGCAGATCAGGCGAACGAAACTGTAATCGACAGAGACGCCGGCGGCATCCAGCTGCTGCAGAACCTGATCCATCATCGACAGGAACTGTACGGTAGAGCAGAAGTCGGGCGTCGTCGCTGCCAGCGGCACCAGCAGCGCGTTTGCCGCTTGCATCACCGCTAGCGAGATGGTTCCAAGCGCCGGCGGCGGGTCCAGAATGACGATGTCATAATTTTGCGAAAGCTCAGCAAGACCTTGTTTTAGCTTCCGAAATCTCATAGCCAAAACAGAGCGTCCGTCGGATCCTGCGGCCGCCAACTCATATTCCACATCGAAGAGTTCGAGGTTGGAGGGAATAAGATCCACGTTCGGCCAGGGCGTCCGCTTGACCGCGTAGTTCAGCGTCGCCTCTGTCGGGTCGATGGAAAGATACGGGTAAAGCGTCTCGTTACGCTCAATGTTGAAGTGCGGGTTGAAGCCGAAGAGCGTCGTCGTCGTCGCCTGGCTGTCGCAATCGACGACCAGCACACGATAACCCTGAACCGCGAAGTAGTGGGCCAGATGGGTTGTGACAGTCGACTTGCCGACGCCGCCCTTGAAGTTCTGCACGGCGATGATCGCGGGGACGTCTTCGGCGCTGCGCCGCGGGCTGGCTCCCAGCACGTCTCGCATGTTGAGGATTTGTTCGATGCTGTAACCGGGCCGACGTCCATTTTCGGACGGCGGGGGAGGGGGCAAGCGCCCGTCCTCCTCCGCCATGCGAATGCGGTTCGTGGAACAGCCCAGCAGATGTGCGGTCTCGGCAATGCCGATGCGAACGTTCAGCCCCTTGCGGCTGTCGGGAAGAAAGGCTTTCTGGCGGAGCCGCTCAATCATGCGCTCACCGGAAGTAGCCAGATCTCCGATCTGGTTGATCATTGCATCCATCGGAAGTCCCGCTCGGAATTATGAATGTTTATTGCCGATAAGGTCTCACAAGTCATTCATTTCTGCAATATGCATGCTTCGTGGCGCTCATTTGCCGCGCGCGCCGCGGAAGGCAGCGATATCGTTGTGATGGCAATGTTTTACCCTGCGAAGCGCATCCGTGTGGTTGAGATACTCCGTGTTCTCCGGCGTATCCCCAAGGGATCTAAGACATTCTTTGCCGAGGATAGGTTTCCATGGCTCCTGAGAAAGATTACGGCGCGCCATTTCGGGCCTTGATGATCCTAGAAAGCGGTTCGGAAACAGATTTCCATGCCCGCGCCTCATCATGGCGGTGCCGGGCGTCTGCAAGCGGAGGAGCGATTTCCTATCATGAATATCCCATAACAAATTGATTATAGGATATTATTTTTGGAACCATATACGGGCCGCGCCATTTGCTGGCGAATAGGCCTTGTGCAATGATCCCGCCGTCGACTTCCTGCGAACTATAGGCGAGGGGCGATAGCCGGCATCACCCCCAAGCGTCCTGCCAGGCGCGGGCCAAGTGTCGCAAATGAAGTTCGAAGCGGTGCCTTAGGCATCGTCCTCCGTCTTTCTGATGAAACATTGGTCAAGCGCGTGGCACACGGGCGAGCCATATAGATAGTCAGGTTCTGACCCCTGATACTGAGGGTGCCGATCTGTGCGATGAAAGATTTTCACCTTGCCCCTCGGGTGCGTTGTGGCTCCCATAGTCATGAAATCCTGAAGGCTGGCTCAGGCGGCGTTCTGTGTGCGGCACAGGATCGGTGCGGATAGGCGGATCAGGCAGCGGGTGGCGGGTCGCATGTCTGCACTTCGGTGCCCCATGCCTCGCAGCGCCGGGCGAGGGCTTCGGGAAGGGGGCGGTCGGTGAACATGCCGTTGATCTCCGACAGGCTCGCGATGCGCGCAGGTGCCGAGCGGTCGAGCTTCGAATGGTCGACCACCAGATACGTCTGCCGAGCCTGCCGCAGGATTGCACGGCTGACACGCACCTCCGCCAGGTCGAAATCCAGCAGATCGCCGTCGCCATCCAGCGCCGAGGTGCCTATGATCGCGTAGTCTACCTTGAATTGTTCGAAGAACTGGGTCGTCACCTCGCCGATCAAGCCGCCGTCGGAACGGCGGAGCGTTCCCCCCGCGACGATGATCTCGCAGCTTGAGTTCGACAGCAGGGTATTCGCGACGTTCATGTTGTTGGTCACGACGGTGATGTTGGAGTGGTGCAGGAGCGCGGCCGCCACCGCTTCGGTCGTGGTGCCGAGGTTGAGGATCAGACTGGAATTGTCGGGAATGGCCGCCGCGCAGGCGCGCCCGATCGCGGCTTTTGCTTCCGCGTTCATGCGGCGGCGCGCCTCGTAGCCAAGGTTGACCATGCCGCTGCGCGGGACCGCGCCACCATGCACCCTGTCGAGCAGACCCGCCTCCGCCAGCTCCGAAAGATCGCGGCGGATCGTCTGCAGCGTCACCTCGAAGCGTCTGGCCAAGTCATCGACCAGGACACGCCCCTCGCTGCGGGCAAGATCGAGTATCTCGTTCTGGCGGATGCTGATGGGCATCTTCCCCCCGGGTTTCGTAGATGTTCGTTTTCGCGCGCCCTCTCCATCTATCACCCTTGGAGGGATTGGGCCACGGTCCTGGGGTATCACGTGCAGTTGGGCCGCATGGATGCGCGAAAGGTCAGAATAGCACCCGTATCGATGTTCGATTCCGTCATAATGATGAATAAACGAAAATAAATCTTGACCGATATTACGGTCCTGTTACCACTCTACCGATACGGCACGGGTGTATCCGTCTCGTTGTGGGGGGAAGACGCTTGGCGGATCGGGCTTCGGCGAACATTTCCGACCTTTTCATCGTTGGCGGGGGCGTCAACGGTTGCGGGATCGCGCGTGATGCGGCGGGGCGCGGCCTCTCCGTCACGCTGGCCGAGAAGGGCGATCTGGCGCAGGCGACATCCTCCGCCTCGACAAAGCTGTTCCACGGCGGGTTGCGGTATCTCGAATATTTCGAGTTTCATCTGGTGCGGGAATCCTTGCAGGAACGGGAGACGCTGCTCGTCGCCATGCCGCATATCAGCTGGCCGATGCGCTTCGTGCTGCCCTATTCGCCCGACATGCGGTTCGAGAACGATACCCCAACGTCACGCCTGCTGGGCATCGTGATGCCATGGATGAAGGGGCGTCGTCCCGCCTGGCTGATCCGGCTCGGCCTTTTCATGTACGATACGCTGGGCGGGCGCAGGATACTGCCCGGCACCTCCCGGCTGGACCTGACCCGCGATCCGGTGGGCAGGCCGCTGAAGCCCGGCTTCAGGCTGGCCTATGAATATTCCGACTGCTGGGTGCAGGATGCGCGACTGGTCGTCCTGAATGCCCGCGATGCGGCGGCGCGCGGCGCGCGGATCATGACCCGGACACGGGTCGTCTCGGCCGAGCGCAAGGGCGAGCTGTGGGAGATCATCACCGAAGGGGGAGCGGGCAGGCAGATCCACCGGGCGCGCATCCTTGTCAACGCCGGCGGTCCCTGGGTGGAGGATATCATCCGCAACGTGGCGCGCATCCCTTCGACGGAAGGTGTGCGGCTGGTGCGGGGCAGCCATATCGTGGTTCCGAAGCTCTACGATCACGACCGGTGCTATTTCTTTCAGGGTCCGGACGGGCGGATCATCTTCGCCATCCCCTTCGAGCAGGACTTCACCCTGATCGGGACCACGGATCAGGATCACAAGGGCCCGCCGGAGGAGGCGAGATGCAGCGATGGGGAGCGGGATTATCTCTGCGCCTTCGCGAGCCGCTACTTCGCCCGGCCCATTGTCGCACAGGATGTCGTCTGGAGTTATTCCGGCGTGCGGCCGCTCTACAATGACGGGGCGAAGTCGGCCACGGCGGCGACACGGGATTTCGTGCTGAGCCTGGACCAGCGCGGCGCGCCGCTGCTCAATGTCTTCGGGGGCAAGATCACCACCTACCGGCGACTGGCGCAGGATGCGATGCACAAGCTCGCCCCGCATCTTCCCGGACTGAAGCCCGACTGGACCGCGCGGGTGCCGCTGCCGGGCGGTGATTTCCCGGTCGATGGCGTGGACGCGCTGATCGGAAAGCTCTGTGCCGCCTATCCGTTCCTGAGCCGGCCCCATGCGGTGCGGCTGGTGCGGACCTATGGCACGGAGGCCTTCTCCGTTCTGGGGGATGCCCGTTCCATGGCTGATCTCGGTCGCGATTTCGGCGGCACGCTCACGGAGGCGGAGGTCGGCTGGCTCACGGAGCGGGAATATGCCGTCACCGCCGAGGATATCCTGTGGCGGCGCACGAAGCTCGGCCTGCACATGAGCGGTGCCGAACGGGAGGCGCTCGGCCTCTATTTGCGCGATGTTGGCGGTAGCACGACCATGAAGGAGCTGTCCCGGGGCTGAAGGAGGCAGGGCCAAGCGGATCGCAGGGGGAGACAGATGACACTCGAATTGCAGGGCGTGTCGCGGACGGTGGGGGGCAAGGTGCATATCGCGCCCACCAGCCTGACATTGCGCAACGGAACGATGAACGTGCTGCTTGGCCCGACGCTGTCCGGCAAGACCAGCCTGATGCGATTGATGGCCGGGCTGGATCGCCCCGATACGGGCCGGATCCTGTGGGAGGGCCGGGATGTCACCGGCCAGCGCGTGCAGGACCGCGGCGTCGCCATGGTCTATCAGCAGTTCATCAACTACCCCGGCCTTACGGTTTATGAGAACATCGCATCTCCCCTGCGCATCCTACGCAAGCCGCAGGCCGAGATCGACGCCCGGGTGCGGGAGACGGCCGAGATGCTGCGCCTGACCCCGATGCTGGGCCGCAAGCCGCTCGAACTGTCCGGCGGCCAGCAGCAGCGGTGCGCCCTTGCCCGTGCGCTGGTGAAGAATGCCGGGCTCGTGCTGCTCGATGAGCCGCTGGCCAACTTGGACTACAAGCTGCGGGAGGAGCTGCGCATCGAGATCCCGCGCATCTTCGAAGCTTCGGGCGCCATCTTCGTCTATGCCACGACGGAGCCGGAGGAGGCACTGCTGCTCGGCGGCAATACCGCGACGCTCTGGGAAGGCCGGGTGACGCAGTTCGGCCCGACGCCGGAGGTGTTCCGCCATCCGGTCGACGCCACCACGGCACGGGTGTTCAGCGATCCGCCGATGAACTTCCTGTCGGTGGTGAAGCAGGGGCGGGAGCTCGTGCTCGGCACGGGCGCAAAGGCGCCGGCCAGCGGTGCTGCCGCCGGATTGCCGGACGGGCGCTATCTGGCCGGGTTCAGGGCAAACCATCTGCATCTGCGTGCGCCTTCCGCCGATGCGATCGCTTTCCCGGTGATCGTCTCCGTGACGGAGCTGACCGGGTCGGAAACCTTCCTGCATGTCAGCCATGACGGGGCGGATCGCTGGGTCGCGCTTGTCGAGGGTGTGCACGACATGCCGGCGGGCGTGGCGCTGACTCTCTGGCTCGATCCGCGGCATGTCTATCTTTTCGCGGAGGACGGGCGTCTCGCCACGCCGGCCCCTTATGCGGAGGCCGCGTGACATGGCGCGCATCACCCTGCGTAACCTCGCCCACAGCTATCTGCCCCATCCTGTCAGCGACGCGGATTACGCGCTCAAGCAGATGGACCACGTCTGGGAGGATGGCGGCGCCTATGCCCTGCTCGGATCTTCGGGTTGCGGCAAGACGACGCTTCTGAACATCATCTCGGGGCTGCTCAGGCCCAGCCATGGGCATGTGCTCTTCGGAGACCGGGACGTCACCGATGCGAGCACGGCGGAGCGCAATATCGCGCAGGTGTTCCAGTTCCCGGTCGTTTACGACACGATGACCGTGCGGGACAACCTGGCCTTTCCGCTGCGCAACCGCCGCATGGACCCGGCCTACGTCAAGGCGCGCGTCGAGCAGATCGCCCGCGTCATCGGGATGGAGGCCACGCTGAACCGCAAGGCACAGGGGCTGACCGCCGATGCCAAGCAGAAGATCAGCCTCGGCCGCGGCATGGTGCGGGAGGATGTCAACGCCATCCTGTTCGACGAGCCGCTGACCGTCATCGACCCGCATATGAAGTGGGAGCTTCGCACCCAGTTGAAAAGCCTGCACCGCGAGTTCGGGCATACCATGATCTATGTCACCCATGACCAGACGGAGGCCCTGACCTTCGCAGACAAGGTTGTCGTCATGTATGACGGCCGCGTCGTGCAGATCGGCACGCCGCAGGAATTGTTCGAGACGCCAGCGCATACTTTCGTGGGCTATTTCATCGGCTCGCCGGGGATGAACTTCCTGCCCGCGCATGTCGCCGGGCGGAAGGCGACGCTCGGCGACGGCTCCACCGTGGAGCTGGGTGCGAGTTATGCGCCGGTCTCCGGCAAGATCGGCATCCGGCCCGAGCATGTCACGCTGACGGCGGGGGAGGGGCTGCCTGTCACCATCCGCCGGGTAGAGGACGTGGGCCGCCACCGGCTCGTCCGTGCCGAGCTGCTGGGGCAGCCGATCAGCATCGTGGCGCCGGAGGGCCTGCCGCTCGCAGGCCTTTCGCGTGTCACCTTCGATCCCCGGCGGATCAATACCTATGCCGATGACTGGCGCGTGGCGCCGGAAAAGGGGGCGTGATGGACAAGACCGTCAACAACAGAGCGTGGTTTCTCGTCCTGCCGGTTCTGGTGATCGTGGCGTTTTCGGCGGTGATCCCGCTGATGACGGTGGTGAACTACTCGGTGAACGATACGTTCGGGAACAACCAGTTCTTCTGGGCGGGCCTCGAATGGTTTCAGGAGATGGTGCACTCCCGCCGCCTGCACGAGGCACTTGGCCGTCAGGCGCTGTTCTCCGCCATCATCCTCGCGATCGAGGTGCCGTTGGGGATATTCGTGGCGCTCAACATGCCGAAGAAGGGCTTCTGGGCCTCCTTCTGTCTCGTGGTGATGTCGCTGCCGCTGCTCATTCCGTTCAACGTGGTGGGAACGATTTGGCAGATCTTCGGCAGGGTCGATATCGGCCTTCTCGGGCGGACGCTGAAGGCGCTCGGCATCGACTACAACTATACCGGCGATGTGATCGACGCGTGGATCACCGTGGTCGTGATGGATGTCTGGCACTGGACCTCGCTGGTGGCGCTTCTGTGCTATGCCGGGCTCCAGTCGATCCCGCAGGCGTATTATCAGGCCGCCAAGATTGACCAGGCCAGCCGCTGGGCCGTGTTCCGCTATATCGAGCTGCCCAAGATGCGGGGCGTGCTTCTCATCGCGGTGCTGTTGCGCTTCATGGACAGCTTCATGATCTACACGGAACCCTTCGTGGTGACGGGGGGCGGGCCGGGCAATTCCACCACCTTCCTGTCGATCGACCTGGTGAAGATGGCTATCGGGCAGTTCGACCTCGGCCCCGCCGCCGCCTTCTCCATCATGTATTTCCTTGTTATCCTGCTGGTCAGCTGGGTGTTCTACACGGTGATGACCAATCTGGACAAAGCGGAGGCGCAACAGTGATGCGGCTCAAATCCTCGACCGTCGTGATGACGCTGTACCTGCTGTTCCTGATGGTGCCGATCTACTGGCTCGTGAACATGAGCTTCAAGACGAATGCCGAGATCACCGGCTCCTTCACGCTCTTTCCGCATGGCTTCACCTTGCGCAACTACGCGGTGATCCTGACGGATCCGAGCTGGTACATGGGCTATGTCAACTCGATCATCTACGTGGTGCTGAACACGGTGATCTCGATCGCGGTGGCGCTTCCGGCGGCCTATGCGTTCAGCCGCTACAGCTTCATGGGCGACAAGCACCTGTTCTTCTGGCTGCTGACCAACCGCATGTCGCCGCCGGCCGTCTTTGCGCTGCCGTTCTTTCAGCTCTACTCCTCCATCGGACTTTTCGACACGCATATCGCGGTGGCGCTGGCGCATTGCCTGTTCAACGTGCCGCTGGCGGTCTGGATCCTGGAGGGCTTCATGCGAGGCGTGCCCAAGGAGATCGACGAGACTGCCTATATCGACGGCTACAGCTTCCCGCATTTCTTCGTGAAGATATTCATGCCGCTGATCGCCTCCGGCATCGGGGTGGCCGCCTTCTTCTGCTTCATGTTCAGCTGGGTGGAGCTGCTGCTGTCGCGCACCCTGACCAGCGTCAACGCCAAGCCGATCGCCGCCACCATGACGCGGACGGTATCGGCCTCGGGGATGGACTGGGGCGTGCTCGCGGCGGCAGGGGTGCTGACCATCCTGCCCGGCGCGCTCGTGATCTGGTTCGTCCGCAACTATATCGCCAAGGGCTTTGCCCTGGGCCGCGTCTGAGGGATGCGCCATGAGTGAGATCGCAACCTCCTTTCGTCCCGTCCGCGTTCACCGGGTGAACTGGCCCGCCATCTATGCCGCCGCCGCCGTCGTGCTGGGCGCGATCCTGGGCTTTCTGGTCTGGGCCGTGCCGGTCAAGGACGGCATGCGAGACTGGACCGGCCAGATGATTCCCGGCGGCTGGATGGCCTGGACCTTTCCCGTCGCGCTCTTCTTCTGGTGCATCGGGGCGCTGCTGGTCCTGTTCACGATCCTCGCCATCCGCTTCCCGGAAACCCCGCGCAAGGGGATCCTCGGGATCGAGACGACGCGGGGAGACCGCCTTTTCATCACTCTGCTCGGCTCTGCCTTCATCTGTCTGGCGAGCCTGTTCTTTGGTCTGCCGCTCTTGTGGTGGGGGATCGGTTTCTGCCTTGTCTGGGCGCTGGCGGTGTTTCGCCTCGTCTAGCCGAACGGCCCTCGCCGGGAGGGGAAGTGACCCGGTGGACTGCATGCAATCTCGGGGGAGGAAATCATGAGATTGAAGCACAGGACGACCGCGATGGCGCTGGCTCTCATTGCTGTCGGGATGCCCGCTTGGGCGGATATGGACGCGGCCAGGAAATTCCTTGATGCCGAGATCGGAAACCTGTCCTCGCTCTCGCGCGCGGATCAGGAAAAGGAGATGCAGTGGTTCATCGACGCCGCCAAGCCGCTCGCGGGCATGGATATCAAGGTGGTGTCGGAGACGATCACCACGCATGAATACGAATCCAAGGTGCTGGCCCCGGCCTTCACCGCGATCACCGGCATCAAGGTTACCCACGACCTGATCGGCGAAGGCGATGTGGTCGAGAAGCTGCAGACTCAGATGCAGACGGGAGAGAACATCTACGACGGCTATGTCAACGACAGCGATCTCATCGGCACGCACTGGCGCTACCAGCAGGCTCGCGACCTGACCAAGTGGATGGCGGAGGAGGGCAAGGCTTTCACCTCGCCCACGCTCGATCTCGCGGATTTCATGGGGCTTCAGTTCACCACCGCCCCGGATGGAGAGCTTTACCAGCTTCCCGACCAGCAGTTCGCGAACCTCTACTGGTTCCGCTACGACTGGTTCAGCGATCAGAAGACCAAGGACGATTTCAAGGCGAAATACGGCTATGACCTTGGCGTTCCGGTCAACTGGTCGGCCTATGAGGATATCGCCGAGTTCTTCACCGGACGCGACATGTCCTATATCAATGGCGGTCCCGCGAAGGCCTGGGGCAACATGGACTACGGCAAGAAGGATCCCTCGCTCGGCTGGCGCTACACCGATGCGTGGTTCTCCATGGCGGGCGGTGGCGACAAGGGCGAGCCGAACGGCCTGCCGGTCGATGAATGGGGGATCAGGGTCGACGAGAACTCCCGCCCCGTCGGCTCCTGCGTCGCGCGCGGCGGCGCCACGAATGACGCGGCCGCCGTCTATGCCGTGACCAAGGCGATCGACTGGCTGAAGGCCTATACCCCGCCCGAGGCGATGGGCATGACCTTTGGTGAGGCCGGACCGGTGCCGGCGCGGGGCGACATCGCCCAGCAGATGTTCTGGTACACCACCTTCACCGCCGACATGGTGAAACCCGGAACGCCGGTGATGAATGACGACGGGACGCCGAAATGGCGCATGGCTCCCAGCCCGCATGGCGCGTACTGGACCGAAGGCACCAAGATCGGCTATCAGGACGTCGGCTCATGGACGCTGCTGAAATCCACCCCGCTGGACCGTGCGCAGGCCGCCTGGCTCTACGCCCAGTTCGTCACCTCGAAGACGGTTGATGTGAAGAAATCCCACGTCGGCCTGACCTTCATCCGCAAATCGACCGTCGAGGACAAATCCTTCACCGAGCGGGCGCCGAAGCTCGGGGGCCTGGTGGAGTTCTATCGTTCGCCCGCGCGCACCCAGTGGTCGCCGACCGGCACCAACGTGCCCGATTATCCCAAGCTGGCACAGCTCTGGTGGCAGAACATCGGCGATGCGATGTCAGGCGCCAAGTCTCCGCAGGAGGCGCTGGATTCGCTCTGCGCGGAACAGGAACGCGTGATGTCGCGGATCGAGCGGTCGGGCGTGCAGGGTGATCTCGGTCCGAAGCTGAATGAGGAGGAGGATCCGCAGAAATGGCTGGATGCGCCCGGCGCGCCCGTCGCGAAGCTCGCGAACGAAAAGCCCGCACCGGAAACCATCTCCTATGATGCCCTGATCAAATCCTGGCAGTAATCTGTCTCGGAGGGCCGTGCAGCGCGATGCTGTCCGGCCCTTCGTCTTTCGGGGGCCACGAACGGAACGCGCCATGCACTATATCCTGGCCATTGATCAGGGCACGACATCCACCCGCGCCATCCTGTTCGACAGGAGCCTGCGCCCCGTCGCCTCCGGGCAGGAGGAATTTCCCCAGCATTATCCGCAACCCGGATGGGTAGAGCATGATCCGGCGGATCTCTGGGCCACGGTTGCGGGCACCGCACGGGAGGCGATGGAACGGGCGGGCGCGACCTCCGATCAGATCGCGGCGATCGGCATCACCAATCAGCGTGAAACCACGCTCCTGTGGGACCGTGCGACCGGCCAGCCGCTGCACCGCGCCATTGTCTGGCAGGACCGGCGGACGGCGGACCTCTGCGCAGACCTGAAGGCTGCCGGGCATGAGCCGATGATCCGGGAACGGACGGGCCTGCTGCTCGACCCCTATTTCTCCGGGACGAAGCTGAAATGGCTTCTGGACAACCTCCCCGGCGCGCGGAGCCGGGCGGAGCAGGGGGAGCTGGCCTTCGGCACGGTGGACAGCTGGCTGATCTGGAACATGACGGGCGGTAAGGTGCACGCGACCGACGCGACCAATGCCGCGCGCACCTTGCTGTTCAATATTGCGACGAATGCGTGGGATGCCGATATCTGCGCGCTCCTCGACATACCGATGGCGCTTCTGCCCGAAGTGCGGGATTGCGCTGCCGAATTCGGCGTCACGCGACCGGACCTGTTCGGAGGGGTTTCCATCCCTATTCTGGGTGTTGCGGGCGATCAGCAGGCCGCGACGCTGGGGCAGGCCTGCTTTCAGCCGGGCATGATAAAATCCACCTATGGCACGGGCTGTTTCGCGCTGCTGAACACCGGAAAGGACCGTGTTCCGTCGAAACATCGCCTTCTTACCACCATCGCCTATCGCCTGAACGGGCAGACGACCTATGCGCTGGAAGGCTCCATCTTCATTGCGGGGGCGGTGGTCCAATGGTTGCGTGACGGGCTGAAGCTGATCCGCGAGGCCTCGGAGACGCAGCCCCTGGCGGAGGCGGCGGATGCCGCGCAGCAGGTCGTCGTCGTGCCGGCCTTCACCGGGCTGGGAGCGCCGCATTGGTATCCCGAATGCCGCGGGGCGGTCTTCGGCCTGACGCGTAACTCGGGCCCCGCTGAACTGGCCCGCGCGGCGCTGGAAAGTGTCGGCTACCAGACGCGCGACCTGCTGGAGGCCATGCGCGCTGACTGGCAGGCGGAGGCGCAGGGCGTCCTCAGGGTCGATGGCGGGATGGCGGCGAGCGACTGGACGATGCAGTTCCTGGCCGACATTCTGGGCGCGCAGGTGGATCGGCCGGTTGTGACAGAGACGACCGCTCTCGGCGCGGCCTATCTCGCCGGGCTGCAGGCCGGCATCTGTCCCCCGCCCGAGGATTTCGCCCGGGAATGGTCGCTTCAGCGCCGCTTCGACCCCGAGATGGCGGAGGACCGCCGGACAATCATCTACAGCCGGTGGAAGCGGGCTGTCGCGGCGACGATGTCGGCATGACGGCATTCACCTTCAGCCTCCCGGGGCGGGTGATCTTCGGGCGCGGAAGCGCTGCTGCCACAGCCGGTTTGATCCGGCCCTTCGGACCGCGCGGCCTCGTCGTGCATGGCCGGACGCCGGATCGTGCGGCGCCGCTGCTGGCGGAAATCGCGGACGATGTTCTGGCCATCTCATGCCCCACGGAGCCGACGCTGCCGCTGCTGGAGGGCGCCCTTGCCCTTGCCCGGAACGCGGCGCCGGACTGGATTGTGGCCATCGGGGGCGGGTCGGTCATCGACATGGGCAAGGCGCTCGCCGCGCTGATCCCGGCCTCCGGCTCGCCGATGGATCATCTGGAGGTGGTCGGGCGTGGCCTGCCGCTTACGATGCCGCCGCTTCCGGTCGTCGCCTTGCCCACCACGGCGGGCACCGGGGCGGAGGCCACACGCAACGCGGTGATCTGCCTGCCGGAGCACGGTCGCAAGGTATCGCTCCGGGATGACCGGATGCTGCCGCGCATCGCCATCGTGGATCCGGCACTGACTGATCACTGCCCGCGCGGGGTGACGCTGGCCTCCGGCATGGATGCGCTCACCCAGGTGATCGAGCCCTTCGTGTCCTGCAAGGCGACGCCCTTCACCGACAGCCTGACCGAGCCGCAGATCGGCAGGGGTCTCTGGGCGCTCCGCCGGTTGATGCTGGCTGAAGATCCGCTGGCCCGCGACGCGATGGCCTATGTCAGCCTGACCGGCGGTATCGCGCTGGCCAATGCGGGGCTTGGCGCGGTGCACGGGCTGGCGGGAGTGATCGGCGGGCTGTATCCCGCGGCACATGGCGCGATCTGCGGCACGCTCCTCGGCCCGGTGCTGGCGATGAACGCGCGGCGTTCCTCGGGCGAGGCGGGCCAGCGGATCGCCCAGGTCTGCCGGGTCATCGCCGATGAACTGGGCAGCACGGAAGCGGAGGCGCCCTTCGCCCTTTCCCGATGGGCCCACGGGGCGGGTCTGCCGGATCTTGCGGGGCAGGGCGTTCCCGCCTCCGCGCATGATCGCATCGCCGAGGCATCGCTGGAAAGCTCATCCATGCGCGGCAATCCGGTGGCCCTGTCCATGGCGGACCTGCGGGATATCCTGTCTCAGGGGTGACCTGTGGCGGGATTGTGGCCTGGGGGGATGCCGCCTGTAGCTCGCGACATAGGGTGGTGGAAAGCTAGCCCGGAGGCCAGCCGGGCCCTTGGCGTCTCCGCACCGCGAAAGCCTGAACAGCGCCGGTGCCTCTCCGATCAACGCGAGTTCGCACCATTGAGGTCTTTCGTACCCTCTCCGAGACCCCTTTCCAAGGACAGCCAAGATCGACCCTCCCTCCGCGCCGTGGGTCATCCTACTGCGGCGCGTGGCGATGGCTGCGCAGTTCTTCTCGCATGTCTGGATGAAAATTCTCGTTTTCAAACCTGCCGCTTATGCTTTTGGTCCAACATCGTGGAACAATGTTCCGTGAAAACCCTCCGGGGTTTGATTTGGCCATTCAGGGCATCTCCTGTCAGAAACGGTCTTCCCTGCCAGGTCTTGCCATAGAGCTGGAGAGTTGCCGCCTTGGGCAACATGGCTTTGCTTGGCGCTCGTCGCCAGAAGGCCCTCGGACGGAACCGGTGGCATGGCTATAGGCCCGGGAAAACCATCTCCCGTCCCGGGGCAGGGTCGAGCCCTCTTTAACGCCCGAACCGTCTGGCTTTGTCCACAAAGGCGGTGATGGTTGCGGACATGCCGCTTCGCCGCGCCGCGACGGAGATCGCCACGCGGGTTTCGGGATCGCTCAAGGGGCGGAAGACCACGCCCTCGACCGCGAACTGCCGCATCGATTCCGGCAGCAGCGAAAAGCCAAGCCCGGCGGAAACCAGCGACAGGATGGAGGCCACCTGCGGAGCCGTCTGGCCGGGGCGCGGCTCGAAACCGGCGGCGCGGCAGGCGGCGATGGCGGCGTCATGCAGGCTGGCACCAAATTCGCGCGGGGTGAGGATCAGCGGAAGGTCCGCCAGATCCCTCAGCGCGATCCGTGGCGTTCCGGGATCGGAGGCAACGGGCAGGGCGGCGAGCAAGGCTTCATCCGCAAGTGGCCAGGAGCGGAGTTCGGGGGGATCGCCCATGCTGGAGCGCAGGATGGCCACGTCGAGCCGCCCCTCCAGCAGATCGTCCCGCAGACGAAGGGAGTTCGCCTCCGTCAGATGGAGGGTGAGTCCCGGCCGCTCTGCCCGGAAATCCCGGATCAGCCGTGGCACGACCGGGTTCAGCGCCGCTGTGCCGGTAATGCCGAGACGCAGCTCGCCGATTTCCCCCCGCGCGGCGCGACGTGCAGCCTCCGCCGCCGCGCTCGCCGCGCCCGGCAGATCCGCCACCCGATCCCGGAAGACCGCCCCCGCGGGCGTGAGTTCCGCACCATGCGGGATACGATGGAAAAGCCGTACTCCGACCTCCCGCTCCAGATCGCGGATCTGCTGGCTGAGGGGCGGCTGCCCGATGCCAAGGCGCTGTGCCGCGCGGGTGAAGTTCCCTTCCTCTGCCACGGCGAGGAAATAGCGGATGTGACGCAGTTCCATTGGTATCTGTTTTACATATGGAAATCGACTTTTCCATATATTGGAAGATTGGCGCCGGAATGTCTATTCCTCAGGGTGAAAGGACACTCCCCCATGGCTATCGTTCTTGCTCCCCGCTTGCCCACCACATCCGCCCCTTCCGCTGCGGCTCCACCTGCCGCGGCCCCGCCGGCCCGGGCCGGGACGCCTGCCTTTGTCCGTATCCGGCTGGCCATGTTTCTGGCCGGTTTCTCGACATTCGCGCTGATCTATTGCGTGCAGCCGCTGCTTCCCGCCTTTGCGCAGGAATTCGGGCTATCGCCCGCCAGCAGTTCACTGGCGCTGTCGCTGACGACCGGGTTCCTTGCGCTCTCGATCATGGTGATGGCCGTGCTCGCGCGCCGGTTCAGCCGGAAGCAGGTGATGGTAGCGGGGATGTTCGGGGCTGCGGCGCTCAACCTCGCCGTGGCGCTCCTGCCGGCCTGGCATGGCATCCTTGCCGCCCGCGCGCTGGAAGGGCTGGTTCTGGGCGGGGTTCCCGCGGTTGCAATGGCTTATCTTGCCGAGGAGATCGCGCCCGAGGATCTGGGGCGGGCCATGGGTCTGTACATCGGCGGCACGGCCTTCGGCGCGATGGTCGGGCGGATCGGCATGGGCATCCTCACCGAATTCGGGTCCTGGCGTATGGCGATGGAGGTTCTCGGCGTCTTCTGCCTTGCCGCGTCCATCGGCTTCGCCCTGCTGCTGCCGCCCTCGCGCCAGACCGCCGGAAGCGGTCATGACGGGAATGTGGGCTTTGCCTTTCACCTGAAGGCATGGGGCGCCCATCTGGCCAATCCGGCGCTGCAACGGCTCTATCTTCTGGGCTTCTGCCTCACGAGTGTGTTCAGCACGGTGTTCAACTATGCCACATTCCGGCTGGTGGGCGCTCCCTATGGCCTCAGCCCCAGCATGGTGAGCCTGATCTTTCTGACATTCGGCTTTGGCATCGTCTCCTCCTCCGTCGCTGGTTCGCTGTCGGACCGGTTGGGGCGGCGGCCGATGCTGGTAACTGCCTTTGGCGTCATCCTGACCGGGGTGCTGGTCACGCTGGGCCAGCCGATAGTGCTGATCTGTGTCGGAATCGCGTTGATCGCCACCGGCTTCTTCATCGGCCACTCCGTTGCCAGCAGCGCAGTCGGCGCAGCGGCAAAGGGCAACAAGGGGCATGCGACGGCGCTCTATCTCATGTTCTACTATGCCGGGGCGAGCCTGACCGGCTGGGCGGGGGGATGGTTCTGGCAGCACGGCGGGTGGCCGGGGCTGGCCGGGCTGACGGCGGGCGTTTGCCTGTTGGGTCTGGTTGTTGCCGCCTTCGGTCCACGCGTCTCTCCGGTGGAGGCCGCGGCACGTGTCGTGCCGGATGCGCGGGACTGACAGTCTACAGAAAGATTCTGCATTCTCATGACAACGGCGGAATCGGGTATCCGTACCGGAATGATCCGGATCGACTAGAAGTCCGACCGGAATCCATAAGGTTGCGATGGATTTCCACTCCGGCGCAGGTCTGAAAACCTTTTCAGAAAACTGCTGATTGGGTCCGCACTGCCGCGGAACCGTCATGCGGGAGGCGGGGCACCGGTTTCAGGCCACCGGTATCGCCACCTCCCCCATGCCACCGCTCGCATGTCGGCGCCCGCCGACCTATTTCTTCGCCGACCTGCAACGCCGCCTCTGACGACCTTCGGCGCCTACTGGCATCGGCGATGCCTCTTGCTAGCGGTCAGCTACCGACCACGGCGGTAGTGAACTTGGGCTTGCCAAGAAGGTTGGGCCCGAAATCGCTCACCGACCGGTTTACCGCATCCATCTGATAGCGGAAGGCGATGGGCACGTTCAGCGCAAAGTCCATGGCCAGCACCTGCGCCTTGGACAGCGCCTTGGCGCGGGCCGCCTGATCGTCGGTGGCGCGGCTTTCGGCGATCGCCTCCATGAAGCCTTCGGGCGGCTTCAGTCGGCTCGGGTTGTAGTAGGACGTCTCGCCATAGAGGATAGTATAGATATTGGTCGGATCGGGCCTGCCCGTCCAGACGGAGAAATAGGCCTCCCCCTGCCGCTCGCCCCACCACCGGCTGTCGGTCTCCGGGATGGGCGCATTGGCGAAGCGCCCGCGGATGCCGACCTTGCTCAGCTGGTTCAGGATGACCTCCTGACGCTGGACATAGGCCTGATCGGGGAAGCCGCGGAAGTCGAGCGTGAACCCGTCCGCGTAACCGGCCTCGGCCAGCAGCGCCTTTGCCTTGTCGAGGTCAAAGGTGGTACGGCCCTCCGCCTCCGTGGCATAGGCCCAGTGGGATTTGGGCAGCATCATGCTGGCCGCCTCTCCCTGACCGGCCATCGCAGCGCGGATGAAGTTCTCCCGGTCGATGGCATGGTTGAGCGCCTGCCGCACCCGCACATCCGCAAGCGGCCCCTTGGAGGCGTTGAGGAACAGGGTATAGCACCAGATTGTCGGTCGGGCGCGGACCTCCAGCGTGGGAGAGCGCTTGACGATCGGTTGCAGAAGCTCGGTGATCTGGCAGGCGATATGTGTCTGGCCGCTCTGCAGGGAGCGGAGGCGGGTGGCGGCATCGGGCATGATGAGGATCTCGATCTCCTGCATGCCCGGCCTGTCGTCCCGCCAGTAGCCGGGATGCCTTTCGGCCAGGAAGCGCTCGCCATCCGTCCAGCTGACGAGCTTCCATGGGCCAGACCCCACCGGCGCGCGATCGATCCTGCCGCCTTCGCTCGCCCGGAGCGCGGTGGGCGAAAGCACCATCCCCACCCGATCGGACAGGATGAGGGGCAGGGCGCTATCGGATTCCTTGAGGTGCAGCGTGACCTGCAACGGGCCGGTCACCTCAACGCTCTCCACCGTAGCCAGATCCGCCCGGATGTTGGAGATCGGCTCGCTCCGCACCCGGTCGAGGTTGAACTTCACCGCCTCCGCATCGAGGGGTGTCCCGTCGTGGAAGGTGACGCCCTCCTCCAGATCCAGCACAAGCGTTTTCGGATCGGTAAAGGCATGGCTCCGTGCAAGGCCGGGGCGCACCGTCAGCGTATCGGGATCCCATTCCGTCAGCGTATCGTAAAGGCAGTAGAGATACATATGGTCGGAGCCGGAACTGCCGGTCGCCGGATCAAGGCTGGAGGGGTTGGCATGGAGCGCCACCTTCAGCCGCTCCGTCGTTGCGGCGAGCACCCGCCCCGGCAGCCCCGACATCGCCAGCGCGCCGGCTCCCGCCGTCCCCAAGATGAAAAGCCGTCGCCTCCAGTCCGGCTGCGTCGCGGATGTTCTGCCGATCTCTGTTGTCATGTCCGGTCCCTCCCCCGATGGGCACAGGTCACGATGACGGATGAAGGTCATCCACCGACCAGCGGTTCTGTGCCCGGTTGCCTCCGTCCTCCGTTCCGTGCAGGCGGCAGAAGTCGCCAACCATCAGGAACTGGTCCTGAAGGGCGGCGGTCTTGGTTGCCGTAAGCGGAACAGGTGACAGCCACTCCTCCAAATGGCCACAGACAGCATCGGCCATGGAATGGAGGTTTGTCAACTGTCGACAAAATGGGTGATCTTCAGCCCGCGCACGGACCCTGCCGTTCTGCCAACAGGCTGTCCAAAGACATCTCACGGCGTCATTTTCTCGCGGTTCTCCGCTTGTAATCGATGTGATCACAGCTGAGCGGACGAAGCGCCGGCGAAGCGGCTGAGTAGAATAACCTCGTCCTGCCATCTCCTATGGCCTTCGCTACGGCTCGTTATTGTGATCACAGATGCATTGTCCACCGCCATTCGCGCATGTCATCGCCGCAGCCGCAAAGTCATAGCGGTGATGCCGTTCGGGCCGGCGATCTCGCCCTTGCCGAGCGTGACGCTCACATGGTCGATGGCGTGGAACTCTCCGAAGACGACCTTCAGAGCGTGGCCCTTGAGGATGGGTTGACTGGCCATTTCGCTTCTCCAACACTTGCGGCCGGGGGTGGCTGCTGGCGTCCTTTACCGGCGTTTCCGCGCATAGACCCCTGTTCCCGCGCGGCTCAATCAGGATTGCCGCGATCGAGATCGGCCGAAGACGGCGGGCCATTGGCATATTCCCTCGGAGGGATCAGGAAGAGAGCGCCGATGATCGGCCCGCTGAAGGTGCCGAGCGAAGAGATGCATCCGGATCGAAGAAGTAGGTGAACGGCGCAAACACTGTGCCGCAGGCCGCTGTCAGCGCCACAGAGATCATCGAGGCGATGAACTTCCCCGGAAGGTGTCGAGGTGCGCTCCCTCGGCCGCGGTCTCATTCTCTCGAACGGCGCGCAGACGGGAGCCGATGGCGCCGGTCGCCACCTTGGGAAGACGAGGCGGAGCTTCAGCAGCAGCGCAAGGATGATCCAGTAGAAGAGGGAAACCGACCGGAGGCAAGGTCCAGCGGCTGGCGGTCAGCGAAAGGCACGGCCGGCCCGAGTGGCCCACCCGCGAGGAGAAGACCGGGTATTGGTACGTGCATGACCTCCGCGAAGGAGGCCCCTTTCGCACGAGACGCATCTGGAGGTCGACCGCTACGCCATCGCGATAACCCGGCTTTGCGAGGAAAAGCGCGAGGTCATCACCTTCTGGAGTCGCCAAGTAATAATCACAGCTAACATCCCACGCCTTGCCTGAGATCAGCCGGGGAAGGGTGCGCGCCTCCTTCACCACATCACTGGGAATGCCCGACACAATCGCGATTCGGAATGCGACGAGCGAAGCCCTTCCACCCGGGAGCGAACCGGCGTCTTCGGGGCTGCCAGGACCTTGTGTCTGAGAAAGACGGAAGAAAAATCTTTCTTTGTCACAGATAGTTGAGAACCTTGGGCCGAGCGGGCGAGGCGGAGAAAGCTATGACCGATGCCAGTTCCAACACGACATCATCCGGTTCAGGAAAGTTAGCCCTTCCGGTTCTTACGGCCATGGTCGTGGGCTCGATGATCGGATCGGGAATTTTCTCCCTGCCGCGCACCTTCGGTATCGCGACCGGCCCTTTTGGTGCGATTCTTGCCTGGACGATAGCCGGTGGCGGCATGTTCACCCTAGCCCGGGTCTTTCAGTTCCTGGCGCAGCGCAAGCCGGATCTGGATGCCGGAGTTTATGCCTATGCCAAGGAAGGCTTCGGCGATTACCCGGGTTATTTGTCGGCATTCGGTTACTGGATGGGATCCTGCATCGGCAACGTGTCCTATTGGGTGCTGATCAAATCCACGCTGGGCGCGTTCTTTCCGGTGTTCGGCGATGGCAATACCATCGCTGCGATCCTGGTTGCCTCGATCGGGATCTGGACGTTTCACTTCGTGATCCTGCGCGGCGTGCAGCAGGCGGCGTTCATCAACACTGTCGTTACCATCGCCAAGATCGTACCGATTCTGACCTTCATCCTGATCATGGCGCTGATCTTCAGCTTCGACATGTTCAGCGAGAACTTCTGGGGCGGCGAGAACATGGCGCAGGCCACGTTGTTTCAGCAGGTGCGGGCGACCATGCTGGTCACGGTCTTTGTCTTCCTGGGGATCGAGGGCGCCAGTGTCTATTCGCGGTACGCCCGGCGGCGTGAAGATGTGGGCCGCGCCACCATCTTCGGCTTTGGTGCAGTGATTTGCCTGCTTGTCCTGGTTACCCTGCTCCCCTATGGCGCAATGCCTCGGGCGGAGATCGCCGGAATGCGTCAGCCCTCGATGGCGGCGGTTCTGGAAGCGGTAGTCGGTCCCTGGGGCACGATCTTCATCAGCGTCGGGCTGCTGGTTTCCGTGCTGGGCGCCTATCTGGCCTGGTTTCTGATCTGTGCGGAGGTGCTTTCCATTGCCGCCAAGACCGACGACATGCCACGCATCTTCGCACGCGAGAATGCCAACAAGGTGCCCGCCAATGCTCTTTGGGCGACCAATATCGTCGTGCAACTGTTCATCGTCAGCACCTACTGGTCGCAAGACGCTTTCACGCTCATGCTGAACCTGACCAGCGTCATGTCGCTGATCCCGTTTTTTCTGGTCGCCGCCTATGCCGTTCTGCTGGTGCGTAGCGGGGAAAGCTATGCCGGGGAGCCTCAGGAACGTCGGCGCGACATGATCTTTGCTAGCATTGCGCTGGTCTATACGGCATTCCTCCTGTTTGCGGCGGGTCTGGAATACATGGTGTTGTCGGCGGTGCTTTATGGTCCTGGCACGGCCCTCTATTTCTGGACGCGAAGTGAACAGGGCAAGCCGCTGTTCAGCAGGCCGGTGGATTGGCTGATCTTTTTGCTGGCGGTGATTGGCTGCATCTACGGCATCTGGGCCTTGGCCAGCGGCGCTATCATATTGTGAGCAGGCAACGCTTTGCGACTTCATTCCGAAGCAGTTGGCTGGGCAAGCGCTGCGCGGGCGGCAGGCGAGTTAGCAGTTGATGCCCGGCAATAGCGACGGGCCTTGTCCGACGACGGGCTGTGGCAAAGCGGACCATTCCGACTTCATCTCCAGACGTGTAAGCCCGAACAAATGGCCGCACCCGCTAGTGAAGCGCGGGGCTCGGGGCGCCTTTGTAGGGGCTACATCAGCGCTCCCTCGCGCCTGTGCCGCGATCGTCGCCAATACGCGGGCCCGGCCCCAGCGCTCGCATCGGCGGTAGAGCGTCCCGGCGGTGCAAGAGGGTGATCCATTCGACCTTCCGCGCTGGATCGAGGATGACCTCACGGGGGCTGGGGAGCAGCCGGATGCAGCGGTTTTGAGCGCGTGCCGGTCGGGCGTGAGTTGGGAAAACATCTCGCGGACCAGATATTTGAACGTGGGCCACCCACCGGATCTCTGTCACCATCGTTCGTCGATCAGCAGAGCAGGCGGTCAACGTCGCCGCAGCTATCGGTTTCGCACGCCCAATGCCCGCATTCGCACACGGCCTCGCCAGCTAAGTCCCGACGGTATCGCGCATTGCGAGGAATGTGGTGTTTGCTGGGCCATCTTCATGGAGAGGGCCGGAATAAATATGCTGTTGACGGGATGGCGACCTTCGGCAGGGCGGCAATGCTTTGGACCATTCCCAATGCCATCGCTTCGATCTCCCCGTGTCAGGGTCCGAGCATGCCGATACCGGGGGCCAGCATGGTCTGGGAGCAGCCGCTTTCCTCCACCGCTGGTATCTGGGCGGGCCCTAACGGAGCTGGAGCATAGGAAAGGCGATCCGCAGCATTTCTATGTTCAGCGAAGAAAGGCGCGAAATCGCGTTAGCGCCAGCGTGAAGAGTACGCCCCCGATGACAAGCAATGCCAGGAACTGCGGCCAGACCACGTTAAATCCCGCCCCGCGAAACAGGATGGCCTGCGACAGCATGACGAAGTGGGTTGTAGGCGCACCTAGCATGATGTTCTGAACGAACTCCGGCATGCTCTCCCTCGGTGTCATCCCTCCCGAAAGGATCTGAAGCGGAAGCAGAACGAGAATAAGGAGGAGGCCGAACTGCGGCATGGTTCCGGCAGCCGTCGCCAGGAAAATTCCCAGAGAAGTCGTTGCAAAGAGCATCAGCACGGTGCCTGCCAGAAACAGGAGCAACGAGCCATTCAGCGGCACCCCGAGCCAGATCTCCACCACCACCTTGAGGCTGATGGCGGTTGCCACAAGCACGACCAACCCCATGGCCCAGACCTTGGACAGCATGATCTCCAGCGCCGTCACCGGCATCACCAGAAGATGCTCTACCGTTCCATGCTCCTTCTCCCGGATCAGCGCCGCGCCTGTCAGAACGATGGACAGCAGGGTAATGGAGAATGTGACGTTGTTCACTGCGGAGAACCATGACGTGTTCAGCTGCTGGTTGAATTTCGCGCGAAGCACCATATCCACCGCCGGTCCGCTGACGTCACGGGTGCGGGACAGGTATTCGGTGATTTCGCTGGAAAGGATCTGCTGGATGTAACCGGCGCCTGTGAAAGCCTGCGACATGCGCGTAGCGTCGATGTTCAACTGAATTTCCGGCCGCTTGCCTGCAAGCAGATCCTGCTGGAAATTCAGCGGAATATCGAGAGCGAAGGTGTCCAGCCCCTGATCCATCCGCCGATCCATCTCGGCGATCTGGATGTCGTTCGGCGCTACGAAATAGGGAGGATAGAAGGCCGAACCAATTCGCGCAGAGACTTGGGACCGGTCCTCGTCCACGATGCCGATCGTCGCCCGGTTCAGCGTCTGCGGGGTCGCACGGGAGGAGGAGTATACCGACAAGGTGAAGCTGTAGACGATAAGCACCATCATGATCGGATCGCGGAGCAACCCGATCAACTCCTTGAGGCCCAAAGTCCAGATGTTCTGAAGACGCATGTCACCTGGCCTGTTTTCGGAGCAGAAGGACACCAAGACTCAGGATGATCGGGGCGGTGATAGCCAGCGACCACATATCCCGCGAGAGTTCGGCAAACCCCAGACCTTTGGAAAAGACCCCGCGGGAGATCGTGATGAAAAAACTCGTCGGATAGATCTGGCCGACGAATGCGCCGACCCCCTCCAGCGAGCTTACGGGGTCGATCAGCCCTGAGAATTGCACCGCGGGGATCAGCGTGAGCAGGGCCGTACCAAAGATTGCGGCCGTCTGGCTGGAGATGAAGCTGGATACGAGCAGCCCAAGCCCGGTTGCGGAAATCGCATAGAAGAAGGCCGCGAAAGCAAGTGTAAAGTAGTTCCCCGTCACCGGCACCTGAAAGACGGTTGCCGCAAGCAGGGTGAGAAGCACGAAGTTCAGCATCGCCAGCACCACGTAAGGCAATTGCTTGCCCATCAGGAATTCCAGACGTGTGACGGGCGTCACGTAAAGGTTGATGATGGACCCGAGCTCCTTTTCCCGCACTACGGACAGAGCGGTCAGCATCGCCGGTATCACCAGCAGAAGTATGGGGATGACAGCGGGCACGATGGCCATGATGCTGCGCATCTCCGGATTGTAGCGATAGCGAACCTCCAACGCATAGGGCTGCTCCCCGGCGGCCTGACCGAAGTGTTCGCTGATCTGGCGTGTGAGCCAGCCGGAATGCAGGCCCGTTGCATATCCGCGGACCGTCTCGGCGCGCTGAGGATTTGCTCCGTCGATCCAGATGGAGATTTCGGCGGGATCACCCCGCTCGACCGATCGTGCAAAGCCTGGGGGAATCTCCACCGCGAGAGCGAGCTTCCCCTCCTGCATCCGGCGGTCCATCTCCTCATAGCTGCTTAGCGGCTCCTGCTCGATGAAATATCGCGAGCCGGAGATATCGAGGGTGTAATCGCGGCTCAGGTTGGTCTGATCCCGGTCCAGCACGGCAAAGGACAGGTCCTCCACATCCATGTTGATACCGAAGCCGATGACGAACATCAGAATGACGCTGCCGAGAAGCGCCATGGTAAGTCGGATGGGATCACGCAGCAGTTGCAACGATTCCAGCCGGCAATAGCTCAGCAGCCGGCGGACGTCGAAGCGCCGCATCACTGAATCCTGCCGCTTCACCTGTTCGATATCGTCGGCACTGCCGGTGCTGGCACCCTCACCCTGGGCCTCTTCCAGATAGGCGATAAAGGCTTCTTCCAGCGTATCGACGCCTTTGCTGGCAATGATCGCCTTCGGGGTATCACTGATCAGGACGTGCCCGGCATGCATGAAGGAGATACGATCACACAGCGCGGCCTCATTCATGAAATGAGTAGAAACGAAGATCGTCACCATGTCCTTCCGGGACATGTCCGCAAGAATCCGCCAGAAGTTAGCACGCGCAATGGGGTCGACGCCGGACGTCGGCTCATCAAGGATGAGGATCTCGGGTTTGTGGATCGTCGCGACGGCCAGGGAGAGTCGCTGACGGATGCCGAGCGGCAGATCATCCGGCAACGCATCCATTACCTCGGAAAGGTTGAAGCGTTCCGTGGCCTCGGCGATGCGAGGCGGGATATCATCCTCCGGTATCTCGAAAAGAAGCGCGTGGAGTCTCAGGTTCTGATGCACCGTGAGTTCGCTATAAAGCGAGAACGCCTGGCTCATGTAGCCGACGCGTCTGCGGATGGACATGTCGTTCGGTTGCACCTCTTCACCGAACAGTCTGGCGGTTCCTTCGGTGGCGGGAAGAAGCCCCGTCAGCATCTTCATCGTGGTTGTCTTGCCCGAGCCATTGGAGCCCAGAAAGCCGAAAATCTCGCCCTTTGCGATGCGGAAGCTCACATCGTTGACGGCGGTGAAATCGCCGAACTTCATGGTGAGGTGTTCGGCCTCGATGGCGATCGTCTCATCGCTCCCGGCGGGGCGAGGCGCCATCTCCACCTTGCTGCCACCTCCCTGTGCTTCTTTCGGAAGCAGGCTTACAAAGGCGTCGTCGAGCGTTTGCGTCCCGGTTTTCTGGAGCAGATCGGCCGTAGGGGAGGACGCGAGGATCTTCCCCGCGTTCATTGCAATGGTCCAGCCGAACCGCTCTGCTTCCTCCATATAGGCGGTGGCGACGATGACGCTCATACCGGGCCGCGTCTTACGTATGTCGTCGATCAGATCCCAGAACTGGCGGCGCGAAAGCGGGTCTACCCCCGTTGTCGGCTCATCAAGGATCAAGAGCTTTGGATCATGGATCAGCGAGCAGCAGAGGCCGAGCTTTTGCTTCATCCCGCCGGACAGCTTGCCCGCCGGGCGATCGGCGAATTCAGAGAGCCCGGTCGCCCGGAGCAAACCTTCGATACGTTGCGCGCGCTCCTCTCGATCCTGCCCGAAAAGCCTCCCGAAGAAATCGACATTCTCGAAAACCGACAGTGTGGGATAGAGGTTCTTGCCGAGGCCCTGCGGCATGAAGGCGATGTCGGGCATGATGGCCGTGCGGTGCTCGTTGGAAGCGATATCGCCGCCGAGTACTTCTACCGTTCCGGTTTGTATCTCGCGCGCGCCGCAGATGAGCGAGAGGAGGCTCGACTTTCCAACCCCGTCCGGGCCGATCAATCCGACCATCCTCGCCTTTGGCACGTCAAGCGTGATGTCATCCACAGCGACAGTTTTACCGTAGATCTGGCTCAATCCCTTGATGCGGACAACGTAGTCTTCGCCGCCTTCCTCGCCAGGCTCCGGCGATACGCCGCTGCTGTCGGTCATTGCACGACGTTCCGAAGGTTCTCAGGCCATTCTACGTCATGATCTACCTTGACATACGCCATGCCGGGCAATCCGGTCTTGACGACGTCCAGATATTTCTTGAGCAGGTCAGGCGACATGCGCGCGCGAACGCGGAACATCAGCTTCTCCCGCTCATCCGCCGTCTCCACGGTCTTCGGGGTGAACTGGGCCACGTCGGCAACGAAGCTGATGACGGCAGGGATGACATCCTGCGGAGCAGCGTCCAGAACAATGCGCGCTTCAGAGCCTACGGCCAGCCGGCCCGCCTGGGCGGTCGGCAGGAAGAAGGTCATATAGACATCCGCGAGATCGACGAGGTTAAGCACCCGCCCTCCACCTGAAAGCACTTCTCCCTCTCTGGCCACCAGATACTGCACACGCCCGTCGCGCGGCGACGTCAGGGTCGAGTCGTTGATGGAGGACACGATCGCGTCGATAGAGGCTTGTGCTGCGGCGACTGAAGCATTCGCATCGACGACGGCTGCGCGGGCAGCCCCGATGCCTGCATCCGCGGCTGCCGACTGTGCCTCTGCAGCCGCAAGCGCTGCCTTGGCCTGTTGTGCGGCTCCCCGATCGTTGTCGAGCGTCTGCTTCGAGAGGTTGTCGTTGCGGGCAAGGGCCTCCGACCGCTGAAGCCGCCGATCCGCGACATCGACCGCGGATGCATTCTGGTCCACCACGGCCAGCGCCTGGCGTTTCTCCGCCTCCCGCTGCGCGACGACTGCATTGGCAGTCTCCACCGAGATCCTGGCGCGGTCCCGCTCTGCTTCCGCCTGTCGGCGCTGCGCCTCCAGCTGGACGATGTCCATGCGGGCCAAAACCTGGTCACGTTGGATGAGATCGCCTTCGGCGACAAGCAGCTTGTCCAGCCGTCCTGCTCTCAGCGCGGAAATGTCGATTTCGGTCGCCTCGATGCGACCGTTGCCAGAAGCGATTCCGGTTGGCAGTACCGGTTGATTGTACTTCATCCACGCCGCATATCCGCCCACGGCTGCGATCAGGACCAACCCCGCCAGTACCCAGCGCTTGTCAAGCTTCGCCATTACCGGCCTCCAGCTATACCGAATTATCACGGTATCGCTTAATCTCGGGGTTTCAATCGTTGATGCTCATGTTGTTCGGCGAAATAAATAATACAGGCGACCGAGCACAGGCACCGGGATGTATTGCCCCGTCGGTTTCTGGCAACCGGGGGCGCATCCAGGCGCAGCCGTTCCCGAGTTTTTCACCGCCATCGGATGCCGGACAGCATAACGCTGGGGTTCGGTGCTATTGGAGTTGCACTGGTCGGGACATCCGGCAGAATGGCCTGAAATCTCCTAGCCGATCACCGCGGCGCAGCGACGTGGCTCGGCTAGCGCGTCGCGGCACAGGCCGCAGCATACTTTGCCCCCGATTTTGCCGCTGAAACGGATGCGCTCAAAGCCGACTGGTACCGACCGAACCAGGGAGCGGTGCCGCAAGATGGATTGCAAAGACGGCCCGGAGCACCCGACGCGAGGGCATGCGCGAGAGCGCATCCCTCAACACCGATAGACATACTGAGCCGCATCCTCTTCGGCGCGCGCTGTGCATTGCTGACGGCTTCTCCCCCGGGGTGCTGTTCGGCCCCTGCCGGAGAGTCTGTGCCTGGCGTGTCGGCGGGGCTCTCAACCGGCTGGTTGACGGATGTCTCATGCGGGTCATGAAAGCGAGCCTGAGGCTGCCGTCGCCGCTCCTCGGCTTGACCTTCACCGCCATTCTGGACCAGGCGTCGACAGGGTGATCCTCGCGGTCGGCCTTTGGGCAGGGTATGCCGCCGCGGATAGGCGGAAGGCCGTCATCCGGCCTTCCATCAGGGTCGCAGATGGGCATCCCGTCCCAATCCTTGCGCCACAGCCCTTGTGGCGGGTCGGTCAGGCGACCCAGTCTCCCTTGCCGATCCAGTGCAGCGCCGAGAGCGACGGCATGAACAGGTACTCTCCCCCGCGCAATCGGTTGAAGGTGGTGACGCCGGACACGCGGCGGCGCACCGGGCGGGCCGGGATCGTGAACTGGCCCGGCTCGGAATGCAGACCGACGATCGGATCGCGCTCCTCGCCCAGATCAAGGAAATTGCCGCGGTTGATCCATTCCTGTTGCAGAAACTCGATGGTGTCGAAGGCCCGCGCGCTGATGAAGATGAAGAACAGGCCGCGCTGATCGTCGCCATCCTGATCGGCGGTGACATCGGGCGTCCATTTCGGCCCGAAGGTCGAGGATCGGCGGATGATCCGGTGGATATTCTCATCGGCCAGGATGGTCGTGGGGCTGCCGCGCGGGTTCATCCGCCGGGCATGGGCGGCATGGGGGCAGATCAGCCCCTCGGCATCATCGGCATAGTCGAAATCATTATTGCGCGCCCCGTCCGCGCCCAGCGGCGCATCCTCGCCATCCGGCGCCAGGATCAGCGGCGCGCCGGACCGCCAGCGGCCGAACATCTTCGCGGCCAGCCGGTGCCGATCCTCGGGCGTTTCGGCATGGGCGCGCAGGAAGTCGTTGAACGCCCCCACCCGGCTGTCATATTTGCGCAGCACCACGAAGCTGCCGTTGCGTCCCAGAACCTCGGGCTGCGGCAGGACCAGAGGCTCGCCGGTCTCGCTGGCCTCGCCCAGGATGAACTCTCCGGCGGCGATGGCGCGTTCCTGACCCGGCTGCGGATCGACCCCCGCCCCCGCCACCGTCGGCTGAGAGATCGAGTCGCGAAAGCCGAACGGGTTCTCGGCATCCTCGTCGGCGCCGAATTCATGCGTGCCGATCAGCCGCACCCCGGTCGACGCCGCATGGATCCCCATCGCCGTGGCCACCGCCGCATCCAGGGCCGCCTTGTCCGCCGCAAAGATCGACAGGGCGATGTGGCAGGTCTTGTCGCGATAGGCGGGTTCCCAGGTATCGGGGGCGTTTTCGCCGCTGTCGCGCAACTGGTGGGCGCGGGCCGCCATGCCCTCGCGGAAGGCCAGGGGGAAGCTCGCCAGGGCGTCGTCGGGCAGGCCAAGCGCCTGCAATCCGGCATGGCTGATGGCGATGCCGGTCCAGGCGGTCAGATCCTCGGTCCAGTCGGCGGCCGAGGGGATGTGCCGGGCCAGCCGCGCGATCAGGTCGCGCCCGCCCGCCGCGTCCTCGACATGCAGCATGGCGTGCAGGCCGACATAGGGTTCGGGCCGCGACCGCAGGATCAGCGCCTGAATGTCGTCCAGTTGAAGCGACACCCGGTCGCGGCGGAAACGGGATCGAAGCGTGTCGAGAATCCGCATCAGTAATCCACCCCCTCGGGGACCGAGACGGCGGCGGACAGGTCTTCCAGGGCCGCGCGGGTGGTGTCGTCCATGTCCCGATTCCCCGACATCTTGTCCAGAAACTGCTGCAACGCCCTGTCCATCCGCTGATAGCGGCGCACATCGACGACCGTGACCTGCGGATTGGCCACGAACCAGCCGGCGGCGTCGATCTGAAGATCGGCGATGAAATCCTTGACCGTCGGAGAGGTGATGCCCGGCCAGCCCTCGATATTGGCAAACAGCAGGTCCATCAGATCGGGGATCTTGGTGGCGAAATCGTTGATATAGGTGTCCCAGTCGCCGTCATAGGCGGTGGCGAAGATGATCCTTGTATCGTCGTCGATGAACACGAAGCGCATGTTGTGCAGCGTCGAGACCTTCTGGGCGCCGTCGAAATTGCCGCCGGTCAGGTCAAAGATGCGGCGCAGCCGTTCGGCCCCGCCCGGCTTCAGTTCGGCGATGGCCGTCAGTTCCGAGACATTGCCCGACTGCCGCCCGGCCCGCCCCGCCGAATGAGAGCTGCCGTCATACAGCGGATTGTGGTCGCGGATCAGACGGTTGATGGCGATCTTGACGATGGTGGGGGCGTCGGCGGCGATCTCGGTCGCGACGCGGCGGAATTCGGCCAGGCGCGATTCCTGGTCCAGACGGGGATCCTTGGTGCGATCCTTGGTGCGATCCTTGCTGCGGTCTTTGCTGCGGTCCTGAATGTCGGACATGGGGCGTGTCTCCTTTTCGGTCGGTCTCGGCTGTCGGTCAGTCGGGGATCTCGGCCAGCGATCGGGGTTCGGCGCGCGGCACCGCATTCAGGCGATGGCGCTGCGCCGATGACGAGTCATAGGCCAGCTTGCGCACCCGCATGATCGCGCCCAGCGGGCGATGGGCGGCAATGCCGTTCCACGGGTTGAAGGCCAGATGCACGTCGCCATGCACCTGCCGGGCCGGGGTATAGGCGTCCTGGGGGTCGAAATGCAGTCGGGCGATGGGCCGGTGCGGCGATTGTTCGGGATCCCACAGGACCGAGGCATCCTCGACCGGCATGGCGTCAAGATCGGTGCACAGTTGCGCCCGCAGGTCATAGGTCGCACCGGATCGGGCGAAATGCCCGGCCACCGCATCGCGCATGGCGGAAAAGCCGCCCGTGACCGGCTGGTCCGTCAGATCGGCCACCGCCCCGCGCGGCGCCAGCGACAGCTTGGCGACATGATCGCCAAAGCGGATCGCGGCCTGGGTATGAAAGGTCTCGCCCAGAATATGCGCATTGTCGCGGGCCAGCCCTTGCAGGGTCGCCCCCGGCTGACGGCCAAACGCCTCGATCGCGTCGGATGCCCCGCGCGCGGCCGCCGCCACCAGCCGTTGCAGCGCGTCGGGCGCGGCGGCATTGCGTTCCAGCAGCGTCAGCATCTTCTGATACCGGGCCACCGTCCCGAAGGCCAGAACCGGGAAATTGACCATCAGAAAGTCCTGATTTTCGCCGCCCAGATCCGGGATCAGCCGCGCGCCGGTCACGCCGATCACCTTGAGGGCGAAGCCACGCGGGGCAGGAACCTCGTCGCTGTGGATGTCGCCCGGCGCCGAGGACAGGCGGGCCACGATCTCGTAATCGCCGGGCTGGGCAAAGATGCCCTGCGCCAGTTCGGGCGCCAGATCGGCGGGAACGGTCATACGTCCCTTCAGGATGGCGTGGCTCTTGGCATGGGCATCGCGATGGGCATGACGATGGCGCTCGGCATTGTCGGCCTGGCTGGCGGCCATTTTGGCGACGATTTCGGCCGAAATACGGTCCTCGTCAGGTTCTGGCACCTCGATGCCGTCGGAATAGGAGATGAACACGGCTGGCCTTTCCTGCGGCAAGGGGTGTCTGCGACGTCTTATGAGGTCACGGGTCAACGTCCCACGGCCATTCAGGTTTCATGTGATATGTGAAAATCATCATCAGACGCCTTCTCTCCCCTGCATTGGGGGTATCGCAACGGCTTCCGAAACGCCTAGATCTGGCGGGAGACATCCTCCTGCAGATCGGAACGCCCGTCATGAAGCCATCCCTCGAACGCCGGTCGCGGCGTGAAAGTCAGGAGGCCACGCGGACACGCCTGCTGGAGGCGGCCTTGCAGATCATTAGCAGCGGCGGGGTCGCAGCGGCCTCAATCCGGGGAATCTGCCAGCGGGCGGGGTTTACGCAGGGGGCGTTCTATTCCAACTTCGAGAGCATCGACGATCTGCTGCTGGCCCTGGTTGACCGGCATATCCAGACACTGGCCCGCGAACTGCATGCCAGTCTGGATGAGACCCGCGATCTGCCGCTGGACAGCGCGATGCAGCGCATGGCCGCGCATCTGTCGCGGCTGGCGCGCGATCCCACCCTGTCGCTGATGCTGGTGGAACTGCATCTGCATGCCCGGCGCAATCCCGCCTTCGCCGTGGCCTTTGAGCCTGTGCGCCGCCGTCATCGCGCCGAGTTCGCCGGCGTCGCCGCCGCGATCTTCGACGCCCATGGCCTGCAGCCGCAGATCGGCGCCGATCACCTTGCCTCAGTGCTGATGTCGCTGTGGTCTGGCGTGATCCTGCACCATCCGCCACAGGACAGCCTGTCAGCCGAGGAGCATATGTTGCTGGTCTTCAAGGCACTCACCTGACCTGCGGGGTCGGGCGGGCCGAGGATCACGCGTCCGTTGCGCGAGGTTATACAGACACCGATGCGCGCGATTTCTGCCCTTGGGTCAGAGCCGTTCAGTGGGATGCAGGTCATCTCCTCTCGAGTGGTTACACATTGGCGCGGTCGGCAGCGAAATGTGGCGGCTCCGCCATTCGATGGCGATGATTTGCGGAGCGGGGCTCGAAGCGATCTTGGCCGCGCGGGCAGGGGAGGCTTCGATACCAGCTGACCCAGGGATCGAGCCCTGCTGGCAACAGAACTGGAGGGCATCGACATCGTCGCGGAAATGACGGGTACTACCCCCGTCTGCCCAATTTCCTGCCGCGATGCAGCCTGCATACTCGCCCACGCGACCGATGGCGGAGCCGGACAGGGCAGCGCCGGCGAAGACGCTCTGCTTGAGCCAGCTGAAGGGTTGGGTTGCGGGGGCACGTCTTTGCCGATGGGAGCATGAGTTGCGCATGCCCCTTACCGTAGCTCCGGGAGAGCCGGGCGCGCGGCAGGGCATAAGATAATGGCACGCCCACGGCTTGCGCCCCGCTGGAGGTCGGCGCTGCATCTTCTTTGCCGGAGCGAGGATTCCCTCGTGGGGCTGGGCATCAGAGCGCGCATCTGCCTCCGTCGCCGTGCTGCTCGCTGATCTGTGGCGCCTGCGTTCGAGCATATCTTTGAAGGCGGGGATGGCTTCGGTCATGGTAAGAGCCGCTGCTTTTCAGGGGCAGCCACGCGGGTCCGTCGGGACGGCTCGGACCTGAGCGCGCAACCGCTGACACGGCGGACCTCAGGACCGGGTTTTGACAGCCGCGTTGGTAATCGTGGTCAGGTTGCCCGACGTGGCGCGGTGCTTCCGGCGTCCTTGCAGGGCCAAGGCTTCTGGCCCGAAACGGCTAACAGCTCGTGAACGGGCGTGGCAGGACTGCTACGGCGCAGCCGCGACGGCGCGGGCGCGCTGGTGCATACGCCCCATGTCGATAGCTCTCCTGACCACCGTTTTGGCTCATTGCGTCTGATCCGCCTGCAACGGGCACCAAAGCGTGAACAGGTACCGATCAGGCGACGGCGCGCGTCGCCGCGCCCTGTGCCGCCGCCCGCTTGTCGCGGCGCACGAAGATGATGGCGGGGGCGGCAAGGCCCGCTGCCGCCGCCTCCTCCACCACCCGCCCCAGCGTGGTGGTCAGGCTCTGCTGCCGGGGGGAGGAGGCCTCGCTGACGATGGAGACCTCCGTGCCGGGCTCCACCCCGGCCGCCGTCATGCTGCGCACGATCGGACCGAGCTTGCCCATCGCCATGTAAAGCGCGAGCGTGGTCCCCGGCGTGGCGAGCGCGCCCCAGTCGGGATCGGCATCGCCGGGGCGGCAGGTGCCGGTGGCGATCACCAGCCGGTCGGTGGCGCCCCGTTCGGTCAGCGGCCGCCCCATGGAGGCGGAGGCGGCGGAGGCGGCGGTGATACCCGGCACGATTTCCACCGGGATACCCTCGGCGCGCGCGGCCTCCAGCTCCTCGCTGGCGCGGCCGAAGATGCCGGGATCGCCGGATTTCAGCCGCACCACCCGCTGGCCGCGCCGGGCAGCGGCGACGATCACGCCGTTGATGCGGTCCTGCGGCCAGGCATGGGCGCCCACCTCCTTGCCCACGAACACCCGGTCGGCGTCGCGGCGGGCGAGATCCAGCACCTCCGGATCCACCAGCCGGTCGTAGAAGATCACATCCGCCTCCTGCAGCCGCTGCACCGCGCGCAGCGTCAGCAGGTCGCGCGCCCCCGGCCCCGCACCCACCAGCGCGATGGAGCCGCGCCCGCCATCGGGCACATGGCCGGCCAGGGCCGCGTCCTTCAGCAGGCGGGCCGCCTCCGCCTCCGCGCCGCGTGCATGCAGCGCGCGGGGGCTGCCGTTGAAGGCCCAGGCCCAGAACCGGCGCCGGTTCTCCTTCGGCACCGTCTGCTCCACCAGCCCGCGCATCCGCCCGGCCAGCGCGGCCAAATGACCGAGCCGCGGCTCCAGCATCTCCTCCAGCCGGGTGCGGACCTGCCGGGCGAGCACCGGGGCGGTGCCCTCCGTGCCGATGGCGATCACCAGCGGGTCGCGGTCAACGATGGAGGGGGTGAAGGCGTCGCAGAGTTCGGGGCGGTCCACGACATTGACCGGCACGCCGGCCGCGCGGGCCAGATCGGCGGCGGCGGTGTCGCTCGCCTCATCCCCCGTCGCCACGAAGGCCAGCGCCGCGCCGGCGAAATGATGCGCCACCGGGGCGCCCGGATGGTGCGCCGCCCGTCCCGACGCCACCAGCGCCGCCAGTTCCGCGTCCAACACCTCGGCGCAGATCAGGATCTCGGCCTCTGTGCGCAGGATCAGGCGGACCTTGCGAGCGGCCTCCTCATCGCCGCCGACAAAGACCACGCGGCGGTTTTCCATCTTCAGGAACATCGGGAAGGTTTTCATCGGATTGCTCCTATTCGGCGGCGGTGGCGGTGTGGGCGTGGATCAATCCACGGATTTCGGCGCGGCAGGAGCCGCAATTGGTGCCGGCCTTCAGCGCGGCGCCCAGGGTCTCGACCGTGACGGCGCCGCCGGCGATGGCGGCAGCGATGGTGTTCACGCCCACGTTGAAACAGGCGCAGACGATGGCGCCGGGGTCGGGGCGGTCGCCACCCGGCCGCCCGGCGAGGGCGTCGTTGTCCATCTCGCCGACCAGCCCGGCCAGATGGGTGCGGGCCACCGCCACCGGTTCGCGCGCGACGAAGAGGGCGGCGCGGATCCGCCCCTCCTCACGCAGGGCCATGCGGGCGAGGCCACGCGACGGGTCGGCGATGGTCATCGCCTCCGCCCCCGGCAGGCCGAAGAGGCGGCGCGCCTCTGTCTCCCAATCCGCAGGCGCTTCCAGCCCGGCCAGTTCGGCGCGATAGCCGCGCGCGGCCCGTGCCTTGGCCCAATAGGCGCAATCGGGTTGGAAGTCCTGCGCCGAGACGGCAAAGCCGTACCAGGCGGCGACAAAGGGCGTCACCCCCGCCACCGCCGCCTTGCTTTCCGGCTGGCCGGAGATCGGGTCGGTCACGGCGGCGACCAGCCGGTCGATCCGGCCGGAGGGCGCGGTCTCCCCCGTCCAGTGCATCGGCGCAAAAAGGTCGCCGCGCCGGACGCGGGGGGTAACGAGGACGCGCAGGATGGCGGTGCCGGTCGGGCTGGTTACATGGGCGAGGCCGGCAGGCTCCAGGCCATACAGGGCGGCATCCTCCGGATGCACCTCCAGAAACGGCTCGGCGATATGCTGGTTCAGCCGGGCGGAGAGGCCGGTGCGGGTCATCGTGTGCCACTGGTCGCGGATGCGCCCGGTGTTCAGGCGGAAGGGGAAGGCGGCGCTGGTCGCGGCCGCCGGCGGGCGCGGGGTCAGCGGCAACATCCGCCCCTTGCCCGAAGGGGTATGGAAACGCCCGTCGGCAAAGAACCGACCCCCCTCGCGCGCCGAGGTCTTCGGCCAGCAGAACGGCTGGAGCGCGGCATAATCCGCGTCCCCGATGTCCTTCAGGGCGGAGATGTCGAAATCCGACCCCAGCCCCCCTGCCACGCCTGAGAGCGCGGCATGTTCGCGAAACACCGCCGCCGGACCGGCCCAGCCAAAAGCCTCCGGCCAGCCCATACGCGCGCCCACCTCCGCCAGCACGCGCCAGTCGTCCCGCGCCTGCCCCGGCGCGGCAAAGAGTGCCCGCTGGCGCGAGATGCGGCGTTCGGAATTGGTCACCGTGCCGTCCTTCTCCCCCCAGCCGGTTGCGGGCAGCAGCACATGGGCAAGCCGCGTGGTATCCGTCTGCGCCATGATGTCGGAGACGACCACGAAGGGGCAGGCCGCGATCGCCGCCGCTACCCGGCCCGCATCGGGCATGGTCACGGCCGGGTTCGTGCAGATGATCCAGAGCGCCTTGATCCGCCCGTCCTCGACCGCGCGGAACATGTCCACCGCCTTCAGGCCGGGCCGCTCCGCCATGACCGGCGCCGACCAGAAGCCCTGCACGGCGGCGCGGTGATCGGGGTTCTCGATCTCCAGATGGCAGGCCAGCATGTTGGCCATCCCACCCACCTCGCGCCCGCCCATCGCATTGGGCTGGCCGGTGACGGAGAAGGGGCCCATGCCGGGGCGGCCGATCCGCCCGGTGGCCAGATGGCAGTTCAGGATCGCATTGACCTTGTCCGCGCCGGAGGAGGACTGGTTCACACCCTGCGAAAACACGGTGACGACCTTCTCCGTCCCGATCCAGAGGTCGAGGAACCGGGCGATGTCGCCGGCATCCAGCCCTGTCGCCGCAGGGTCGGAGGCGCGGGCGGCGGCGACGGCGGCGTCATAGCCCTCCACCCGCGCCAGATAGCCCCAGTCGGCGGCGCCGCGGGCGTCGATCTCCGCCAGCAGCGCATTGAAGAGCGCCACGTCCGATCCCGGAGCCAGCGGCAGATGCAGGTCGGCAATGTCGGAGGTGGCCGTCCGGCGCGGGTCGATATTGACAACGCGCATCGCGGGCCGCGCGGCCTTGGCCGCCGCCAGCCGCTGATAGAGCACCGGGTGGCACCAGCCGAGATTGGAGCCGACCAGCACCACCAGATCGGCCTCCTCCAGATCCTCATACTGCCCCGGCACGGTATCGCTGCCGAAGGCGCGTTTGTGCCCGGCCACGGTCGAGGACATGCAGAGCCGGGAATTGGTGTCGATATTGGCCGAGCCGATGAAGCCCTTCATCAGCTTGTTGGCAACGTAGTAATCCTCGGTCAGCAACTGGCCGGAGACGTAGAGCGCCACGCTGTCCGGCCCATGCGCGGCGATGGTGTCGCGAAACCGCGCGGCCACCAGCGACAGCGCCGCCTCCCAGCTCGCCTCCTGCCCGCCGATGCGGGGCGACAGGAGCCGCCCCTCCAGCCCCACCGTCTCCGCCAGCGACGAGCCCTTGGAGCAGAGGCGGCCCAGGTTCGCGGGATGCGCGGCATCGCCCGTCACGGTCAGCGCGCGGTCCGCGCCGGGGCGGGCCGTCACGCCGCAGCCCACGCCGCAATAGGGGCATGTGGTGGCGATCGCCAGGGCGCCCGTGGGGGCGGGGCCGCGATCGTCCGTCCCGCCGTCCCGGCCCCCGCCGCTCATGCCACGGCCCGCCGGGCCAGCAGCGCCGCGTCGATCAGGATCCGGCCGCCCGCCACCGTCACCGCATGGGTGGCGACGCGGCCCTCATCGGCACCCTGCGCCTCGCCGGTGGCAAGGTCGAAGACCCAGTTGTGCAGCGGGCAGGTGACCCGCGTGCCATGCACGATCCCCTCGGACAGCGGGCCGCCCTTGTGCGGGCAGCGGTCGTCCAGCGCAAAGACCCGGTCATCGGCGGTGCGGAACACCGCCACGCAGCCCGCCGCGGTCTTGACCACCCGCGCGCCCTGCGGCGGGATGTCGGCCAGCGCGCCGACGTCGATCAGCCCGTCGCCCAGATCCGCCTGGCCCTCGAACATCCCGTTCATTCCGCAGCCTCCATCCGGGTGAGATCGGCCATCGGGCCCCAGTCCTTGCGCTCCGCGGGCTTGGCATGTTCGGCCCAAGGATCCTTCCGATAGACCGATTGCGAGATCTCGAACCGTTCGATCAGCGCCGCGCGGCTGGCGGGGTCCTCCACCACCTGCGCCTTGATCCAGTCCATCCCGACCTTGGCGATCCATTTGTAGGGCCGGTCGAGATATTTCGCGTTTTCGCGGTAGAGCTGGACGAAGGCCACGACGATCTCCATAGCCTCGGCTTCCGAGGGGGTGCTGGCGAGCGGCTGGATCTCCTTCAGATCCATGCCCGCCGCCCCGCCGACCCCGATCTGATAGCCGCTGTCGACGCAGACGATGCCCAGATCCTTGCAGGTCGCCTCGGCGCAGTTCCGCGGGCAGCCGGAAACCGCCATCTTGACCTTGTGCGGCGTCCAGGATCCCCAGAGCGTCTTTTCCAGCTTGATGCCGAGCCCCGTGGAATCCTGCGTGCCGAAGCGGCAGAAATCGGTGCCCACGCAGGTCTTCACCGTGCGGATGCCCTTGGAATAGGCAAATCCCGACACCATGCCGGCGGCGTTCAGATCCGCCCACATCGCCGGCAGATCCTCCTTCTTCACGCCCAGAAGGTCGATCCGCTGCCCGCCGGTGACCTTGACCATCGGCACGTTGAACTTCTCGGCGGCATCGGCGATGGCGCGCAGCTCCCTGGCCGAGGTGACGCCGCCGGCCATCTGCGGCATGACGGAATAGGTGCCGTCCTTCTGAATGTTGGCGTGGTTCCGTTCGTTCACGAAGCGCGACTGGCGGTCGTCCTTGTAGTCCAGCGGCCAGTCCGCCAGCAGGTAGAAGTTCAGCGCCGGGCGGCAGGAATGGCAGCCTCCTGAGGTCTTCCAGCCCAACTCCTGCATCACCGCGGGCATGGATTTCAGCTCCATCGACTTGATGAGCCGGCGGACGTCCTCATGCGTGTGGTCGGTGCATTTGCACATCGGCTGCGCGGCGGGCTTGACGAAGCTGTCGCCCAGCGTCAGCGCCATCACCTGCTCCACGAGGCCCGTGCAGGTCCCGCAGGAGGAGGACGCCTTGGTCTCGGCCCGCACGAGGTCGAGCGTGGTGGCGCCGCCTGTCACCGCCTCCATGATCCGCCCCTTGCACACGCCGTTGCAACCGCAGATCTCCGCCTCAGGCGGCAATGCTGCAACGGCCGCCATAGGGTCCGGGCTGCCGCCCCCCTGGAAGGCGGGGCCGAAGATCAGCGTGTCGCGCATCGGCCCGATATCGGTGCCGTCCTTGATCAGCCCGAAGAACCACGATCCATCGGCGGTATCGCCATACATCACGGCGCCGATCAGCTTCTCGCCCTCGATGACCAGCCGCTTGTAGATGCCGCGTCCGGGGTCGCGGAACACGATGTCCTCGCGCCCGGGCGCATCGGCGAAATCGCCGGCGCTGAAGAGGTCGCAGCCAGTGACCTTCAGCTTGGTCGCGGTCTGGACGGGGCGGAAGGCATCCGCTTCATCCAGCAGCGCGCGGGCCACGACCTTCGCCTGATCGTAGAGCGGCGCGACGAGGCCGAAGAGCTGCCCGCAGTGCTCCACGCA
Organism: Haematobacter massiliensis; assembly: GCF_000740795.1. GTDB lineage: Bacteria > Pseudomonadota > Alphaproteobacteria > Rhodobacterales > Rhodobacteraceae > Haematobacter > Haematobacter massiliensis. The sequence goes on along the minus strand of NZ_JGYG01000008.1, from coordinate 10,544 downwards.
TTCGCCGACGGCGAGGATATCGGGGTCGGAGGTGACCATGGCGTCATCCACCACCACGCCACGGTTGACGGTCAGGCCTGCCTCCTTGGCGATGCGGGTTTCGGGCCGGATGCCGACCGCCATGCAGACCAGATCGGCCGGATAGACGGTGCCGTCGGCCAGTTCCACGCCCTCGACATGGGTGGTGCCGAGGATCGCCTTGGTGGCCCCGCTGCAATGCACGCGGATCCCCCGGCGTTCGAGGTCCTTCTGCAGCAGATAGCCCGCCGCGGGATCCAGCTGGCGTTCCATCAGGTGGCCGGTCAGGTGGATGACGACCACCTCCATGCCCCGCATCCTGAGGCCCGCCGCCGCCTCCAGCCCCAGAAGGCCGCCGCCGATGACCACGGCCTTCGCATCCGGGCGCGCTGCGGCCTCGATCATCTTGTTGGTGTCGTCGAGGTCGCGGTAGGTGACGACGCCCGCCAGATCCTTGCCGGGCACCGGGATGATGAAGGGCGCCGATCCGGTGCCGATCACCAGCTTGTCATAGGGCGTCTCGCCCTGGGCGGTGATCACGACCTTCCGGGCGGGGTCGATCGCGGTGACGAATTCGCCGAAGCGGCAGGTCACGCCGCGGGCGGCATACCAGTCGCCGTCATGGGTGACGATCTGCTCATAGGTCTTTTCGCCCGAAAGCACGGGGGAGAGCATGAGCCGGTTGTAGTTGCCGCGCGGCTCGCCGTTGAACAGCGTTATCTGATAGGCGGCGGGATCGGTCTCGATCAGGTGCTCCAGCACCCGGCCGGAGGCCATGCCGGCGCCGATGACGACAAGTTTCTTCATCTTACGGTCTCCTCGGGGGGATTAGAGGAACCAGGCGACGACACGCGCCACCTCGCCATGAACATGCTGGGGAAGGGCGACGACGCCCGCGAAACGGGGCGCGCCGGGCAGGGCCGCGGGCGCGGCCTCGACCACCGGGGCGCCGGTGGCCATCGCCTGGCCCACCGCGCCCTGCCAGGGCTGGACCTGGCGGTCGCTGTCGAAGATCGCGCCCTCGGTGTCGCAGAACCCGTCGATCAGCGCGGCGCTGGCCGCCCGGCCGCTCCGCCCCGAGGCCACCCGCCAGATCTCGAACCGGCGGGCGACCGGGGTGGCGGGCGCGGAGAGCAGCGTCAGCACATGCGCCGCCCCCGAGGGGGTGGGGATCGGCAGGCCGAGCCCGGTGTCGAGCCCCGCCGCGCGTGCCGCCGCCGCCCGCAGGAAGCCCGGGCTGCGACCCAGCCCGTGCAGCAGGATGGGCGCATTCGCCCCCCAGACGCCGCCGGGCAGGCCCTGCCCGCGCCGGAACGCCACCTGTTCGGACGCCTCTCGAAAGGCGGTCGCGGCACCGTAGAACCCAGCCTCGAGCCGCAGGGCATCGCCGTCCTCGCTCCAGATCTCGACCGCGCCCACCCCCTGCTCGGCGGCGGCGAAGAACATCACCAGCACGCCCTTCAGCGCCTCGCCGCAGAAGACCGGCACGGCCAAAGCCGCGCCGAGACCGGACGCCGCCGCCGCCGCGCCGCGCCGGAAGGCGGGGTCGGTCAGGTCGTGCATCAGCACGGGCCGCGCCTCCGCCCAGGCGCGGCCCGGCAGGCCCTCGCCCTTGCCGAAGCTCTCCCCGGCGCTGGTTTCGTCAAAGGCGGCGAGCGCACCGTAAAGGCCGCCCGAACGGGTCAGCCGGCCGCTGCCGGGATGCGGGGTCCAGACCTCGGTGGCCTGGATGAAGGCGGCCGGGGCGGCCGCCTGTTGAATCGCGGCTGCGTCCATCACGCGGCATCCTTCTTCTTGTGGGCGCCATGCTCATATTCCTCGAGGAAGGACAGAACCTCCTCGCGGTAGGTGTAGTAATCGGGGTGGTCGAGCAGCGCCTTGCGGGTGCGCGGCGGGGCAGATCGACCTCCGTGATCTTGCCGATGGTGGCCCGCGGCCCGTTGGTCATCATCACCACCCGGTCGGCGAGCAGGATGGCCTCGTCCACGTCATGCGTCACGCAGACGGCGGTGACCTTGGTGCGGCTCCACACCTCCATCAGCACCTCCTGCAATTCCCAGCGGGTCAGGCTGTCCAGCATCCCGAAGGGCTCATCCAGCAGCAGCAGTTTGGGCGAGAGCGCGAAGGCCCGCGCGATACCGACCCGCTGGCGCATCCCATTCGACATCTCGGCCGCCGGACGGTGCATGGCATCGGCCAGCCCGACGCGTTCGAGGTAGTATTCCACCACCTCCTGCCGCTCCGCCTGCGTGGCGTTCGGATAGACCCGGTCCACGCCAATGGCGACGTTCTGCAGCGCGGTGAGCCAAGGGAAGAGGTTCGGCGACTGGAACACCACCGCGCGCTCCGGGTCCGCCCCCTCCACATGCAACCCGTCGAGCTTGATTGCGCCCTTGGAGATGCCGTTCAGCCCCGCCGTCATCGTCAGTACGGTGGATTTGCCGCAGCCGGAATGGCCGATGAGGGAGACGAATTCGCCCTTCCTCAGCGTGAGGTTGAAATCCTCCACCACCGTCAGCGGGCCCTTCGGCGTCGCGTAGATCTTGTGGAGCTGGGAATACTGCAGATAGCGGTCGTCGCCCGCCGAGGCGGCGGCGGCCTTGGCCAGCGCCTTCGGCAGGGAATGCAGCGGCAGCACATTGGGCAGCCGGCGCGTCTCGGGCGCCTTGCCGGCGATGCCGATATCCATGAGGTATTTCGTCACCTCCGCCCGCAGCGCCTTGAAGGCCGGGTCGTGGTTCATCGCGGCCCGGTCGCGCGGACGGGGCAGCGTCACCGGGAAATCCGGCCCGAGCCGCCCGTCCGGGGTCAGCACGACGATGCGGTCGGCCAGCGTGATCGCCTCATCGACGTCGTTCGTCACCAGGACGACGGTCTTCTTCTCCCCCTCCCAGATCCGCTCGATCTCGTCGGCGAGATTGGCCCGCGTCAGCGCGTCCAGCGCCGAGAGCGGCTCGTCCATCAGCAGCACCTCGGGGCTCATCGCCAACGCGCGGGCGACCGAGACGCGCTGACGCATCCCGCCCGAAAGCTCTGCCGGGCGGCGGTCCACCGCGTGGGGCAGGCCGACCATGGCGATGTATTTCGCCACGATGGCCTCGCGTTCTGCCTTGGACTTCGCCTTGTGGACGGCATCGACAGCCAGCGCCACGTTGCCCTTCACGGTGAGCCAGGGCATCAGCGAATAGGACTGGAACACCAGCCCGCGCTCCGGCCCCGGTCCGGTGATCGGCTGGTCCTTGAAGGTGACGCGGCCCCGGTCCGGCCGGGCAAGGCCCGCCATGAGGTTCATCAGCGTGGTCTTGCCGGTGCCGGAGAAGCCGAGGATGGCGAGGAATTCGCCGTTGCGCACCGTCAGCGTGATGTCCTGCAACACCTCGCGCCGCGTGGCGCCCGTGCCGAAGCCGATGGAGACATTCTCCAATGCGATCATGGCGCTCACCGGTTGCTGGTGAAGGTGAACATCGACTGGATCGCGAACATCATCCGGTCGAGGATGAAGCCGGTGATCCCGATGGTCAGCACGGCGACCATGATGCGGGCGAGCGACTGAGCCGAGCCGTTCTGGAACTCGTCCCAGACGAATTTGCCAAGGCCCGGATTCTGCGCCAGCATCTCCGCCGCGATCAGCACCATCCAGCCCACGCCGAGGCTGAGCCTGAGCCCGGTGAAGATCAGCGGCAGCGCCGAGGGCAGCACCAGTTTCGTCACCTTGGTCCAGACGCCGAGCTTCAGAACCTTGGACACATTGACCAGATCCTTGTCGATGGAGGCGACCCCCAGCGAAGTGTTGATCAGCGTGGGCCAGAGCGAGCAGAGCGTGACGGTGATGGCCGAGACGATGAAGGATTTCGAAAGACCCCCATCCCCGCTCGTCATGGCGGCGGAGACGACCATGGTGACGATCGGCAGCCAGGCCAGCGGCGAGACGGGCTTGAAGATCTGGATGAACGGGTTGATCGCGGCATTGGCGGTCGCCGACATGCCCGCGAGGATGCCAAGCGGCACGGCGATCAGCGTACCGATCAGGAAGCCGAAGAACACCGTCTGGATCGCGGTCCAGATCTGCTCATAGAAGGTGGGCCGCCCGGTATAGGCGCGTTCGCGCACCTTGTCGGGCTGGCCGTCCGCGATGAACTGGGCGTTCCGTGCCGCCTGCTGGGCATAGAATTCGGTGCGTTTGACGCGTTCCTGCGCGGCTTCCTCGTTCAGCTGCATGGCCTGCTCCCAGACCTGCGCTGGCCCCGGAATGGCGCCGAGCGAGGTCTGCACCTGCGGCGCGGCCCAGGCCCAGGCGAGCAGGAACACCGCGATCGCCACGATCGGCACGCCGAGGAGCTGCCACAGCTCCCGCGCCTGCGCCTTGGGATTGTCGCCCGCGATCAACCGCAGCAGCGGGGTGAGGAAGGCCAGCCCCAGGATGCGGAACCAGCGGTCGGCCTGGCCGATGCGGGCAAAGGTGCGGGCGCGTCTGGCCTCACGCGTCGCGGTTGAGGCGGAGTCGATGGCGGTCATGGCTCGGGCTCTCAGTTGGTGATTTCGCCGCCGACGACCCGCTGCGACCCTTTGAGGCCGATGGGCAGGCTGTCGATGTAGGCGTTGGGCTGGCGGGGATCGAAGGGGATGGCATCGATGAACTCGGCGCTGGCCGGTTTGTAGCCGTCGGTGGCAAGGTCGAAATCGGCGGCCGTCGCATGACCGTCGGCGATCAGCGCCTCGGCAGCCTCCTTGTAGATGGCGGGCTTGTAAACGGCCGCCGCGGTCTCGGCATACCAGGCGTCGGATTTGGCCTCCGGGATCTGGCCCCAGCGGCGCATCTGGGTCAGCGTCCAGATGGCGTCGGAATAATAGGGCAGTGTGGCGTGGTAGCGGAAGAAGACGTTGAAATCCGGCGCCGGGCGCTTGTCGCCTTTTTCGTATTCAAAGGTGCCGGTCATGGAGTTGGCGATCACCGCCCGGTCGGCGCCGACATATTCGGGGCGCGACAGGATCTCCACCGCCTCGGCCCGGTTGGCGTTGTCGCCCTCGTCCAGCCACATGGCGGCGCGGATGAGCGCCTTGGTCAGCGCCTTCAGCGTCTCGGGGTTTTCCTCGGCGAACTGGGCGGTGACGCCGAAGACCTTTTCGGGATTGTTGTGGAAGATGTCGTTGTCGGTGATGACCGGCACGCCGATGCCCTTGGCCACCGCCGCCTGGTTCCACGGCTCGCCCACCGAATAACCGAGGATGGTCCCCGCCTCCAGGGTGGAGGGCATCTGCGGCGGCGGCGTGACGGAGATCAGCACCTCGCCGCCGATCTGGCCGGAGGTATCCTCGGTCGAATAATAGCCCGGCGCGATGCCGCCCGCCGCCAGCCAGTAGCGCAGTTCGTAATTGTGGGTGGAGACGGGGAACACCATGCCGAGGCTGAAGGGGGTACCGGCATCGGCATAATCGGCCACCACCGGCTTCAACGCGGCGGCGGAAATCGGGTGCTGCGGCTTGCCGTCGGCGCCCATCGTCACATGGGGCTTCATCTCGTCCCAGACCGCGTTCGACATGGTGATGGCATTGCCGTTCAGGTCCATCGAAAACGGGGTGACGATGGCACCCTTGGTGCCGTAGCCGATGGTGGCGGCCAACGGTTGGCCGGCCAGCATATGCGCGCCGTCCAGCTCGCCCGAGATCACCCGGTCGAGCAGCACCTTCCAGTTCGACTGCGCCTCCAGCGTGACAAAGAGGCCCTCATCCTCGAAAAAGCCCTTTTCCTTGGCGATGGCGAGGGGGGCCATGTCGGTCAGCTTGATGAAGCCGAGCGTCAGTTCGTCCTTTTCCAGACCTGCGGCAAGCGCCGGCGAGACAAGACTGGTCGTCGCGAGAATCGCGAGAATGCAACGCATCAGGGTAATCCTTGGCTAAGGTCTGGCTGGGACCGGATCTGAACAGGGGGCGGCAGGGCCAGGTATCGGGTGGGGGAACGTCAAAAAACCGCTGACCATCGTCGCGTCAAAAGACTCGATGGGTCGAGCGGCTTCGCTCATGTACCCACGTCTTTGCGGGCAATGGTCGGGCGTGACATCGTCGTCTCGCCGTTAATACCTTATTCGCATCCCTATCCGCATCGCCCAACCTTTTTCCGCGCTGCCGCAATGTGTCTGTTCGCGTTTGCCTGCAATTCAGGCGTCAGCTGCGATCCGGGTCGAAAATCGCGCCGTCAAAGAAACGGCTGCGGCTCAGAATCATGGTTCCCTGCCGCGTCGGCAAGGCCAGATCGGCCTCCAGCGCCCCCTCCACCTTGGCGGAAGCGCCTGGCTGAAGGGCCCCAACCCTGCCCAGATTCGCGCGGTAGAGATCGCTGCGGAACACCGCTTTGCCGACCTCCCGCGCGTGCTCGGCATCGAGCCCATAGCGCCGCGCCAGGCGGGCGCCGATCCACTCCCCCTGGCTACGCCAGGGAAACGGCGCCAGACCCGCAAAGAATTCCTGGAATTGCGGAACGGGGCGCGGCTCACCGCCGGGCATGGTGACGATATGCTGGGTCAGCGCGCGTTCGATCACGGCGCGGGGAACGCCGACATACTCCGGCCTCGCCAGAAGCTCGGCGGCGGCGATGATGTTGCCCGGTTCGGCCAGCCAGCGTCCCCCCTTCCAGAGCGCACGCATCAGCCGAGCGGTCATATCCGGCTCCGCCTCCACTACGTCATGGCGCATGGCCAGCACCTTGTCGGGCGCAAAGGACCAGATGGCGGACCCGGGCAGCAGAAGCTGGCCCACTCCGGTTTCCACCGCGATGGAGCCCCAGGGTTCGCCCACACAGAAGGCATCGATCTCGCCCGCCGCCATCGCTTCGGCCATCTGCGGCGGCGGCACCGTGCGGATCACGAGGCCCGGCGGCAGGGGGCCCAACGCCTCGAGCCAGTAATGCACGAGTTCCGCATGCATGGAAAACGGGAACGGCACCCCGATCCGCAGCGCGCCGCCAGTCACGGCGATCAGCTGGCGCCCGGCGGCATAAGCGTCATCGAAGCCGAAATCGTGGCCTCCCTCGCGCAGACGCAGCCCAAGCGCGGTGGACACTCCGATGATCATGCCGCCGATGGACATCACCTGTACCACGTCCACCGCCGATCCGAGCCCGCCCAACCCCAGCGTCATCGCCACCGGCAGGGGGGAGAGCAGATGCGCCGCCTGCACCTGCCCGAACGCCAATTGGTCGCGCAGCGCCGACCAGGAGGGCTGGCGAGACAGCTTCAGCTCCAACCCCTCCTCCTCGGCAAAGCCCAGCTCCCGCGCGACGATCAGCGGCCCGGCATCGGTCAGCGCGATGAAGCCCGCGGTCAGGGGTATGCCGGTCATCGCAGCAGATCCGCCGCCATCACCAGCGCGCGGGCCACATCGGCGATTTTGCGCTTCTGGTCCATGGCTGCGCGGCGGAGCAGCGCATAGGCCTCATCCTCGCTAATGCCCTTGGCGCGCATCAAAAGGCCCTTGGCCCGATCAATGACCTTCCTCTCCTCCAGCGCGGCCCGGGTGGCGGCAAGCTCCTCGCGGATATTGCGGAACATGTGGAACCGCGCGATAGCGGCATCGAGGATCGGGCGGATGCGGTCGGCGCGCAGCCCGTCCACCACATAGGCCGACACGCCCGCCTCGATCGCCGCCCGGATCAGGCCGGGGTCGGAGCGGTCGACGAACATGGCCACCGGGCGTTCGAGCGGGCCGGTGGCAAGCGTCAGCTCCTCCATCTCGTCGCGTGACGGCGAGGCGAGGTCGATCAGCACCAGATCCGGTTTGGCCGCCGCGATGCGGCGCGCCAGACCGGTGTCGTCGCCGATGACGGTAATGTCGGCGTCCATCGTTCCGGCCTCAATCAGCGCGTCGCGTATCATCGCGGCGCGTTCGCGGTCCTTCTCGACGATGGTGATGGAAAGTGTGCGCGTCATATCGCCATCCGTGCAGAGCTTGCGGCGCGGAGCAAGAGGCAAAGCGGTGGTGAAGAGGTGAACGCCCGTTTCGCGATCAGTCCTGCTCGCGGCACGTTGAAGAAACAGGCGTTTGCGCCGTTCCCGCACCTCAAGCCATGTCGATCAGCGCCGAGACGATCATGGCGTGGGGATGCCGGCGGCGGCGGCCGATGCCGGGGGGACCAGGCCCCTTGGCCTGCGGATCGTCGCGGGACACTGTCCTTCTGCGCATCACGGCTGGATTGCCCGTCGCGGGCCTGCAGGAAACCGGCCTCAAACGAGGCTGACCATTATCCTTGAGGTCGCGGTTCTCTCGTTTGACCAGTTCAGACATCAGTCCCAGGCTCGGCGTGAAGCAGGTGATGACCGCGTTCCCGATCCCGCGCAGCCGCTTCAAGGGCGTCGCGGGTGATCCTTCGGGCGGCGAACAGCAACAGCTCGCCATCGCGCGGGTGATCCTGCAGCAGCCCTCGCGCAATCGTCTCTGGGCCTTGCTCCCTCGGTCAGGGATCGGGTCCATGAGAGCCTTCCCGTGCTGAACCGCGATGCCGGCATGACATTGTTGATCGTGGACCGGTCGACGGCGCATATTCTCGACGCCATTCCGAAAGTTTACGTTCTGCGCAATGGCCGGGTTGCCCTTTCCGGGAATGTGGAGGAGGTCGGCGGGGAGAAGGCGCTGGAAGACACCTCTTTCGGCTACGGTTGAACGTTCGGGGGAACTTGATGGACAGGGTTGACTGCATCATCGCGGGAGCGGGCGTCGTGGGCCTCGCCATCGCGCGGGAAATGGCGCGGCGCGGGGTGGAGGTGCTGATCCTGGAGCGGGAGGCGGCCTATGGCACCGGTACCTCCTCGCGCAATTCCGAGGTTATCCACGCGGGCATCCACTACGATCCCGGCAGCCTGAAGGCGCGGCTCTGTGTGCGCGGCCGGGACATGCTCTATGCCTATGCCGCGGAAAACGGCGTGCCCCACCGGCGCTGCGGCAAGCTGATCGTAGCAACGAGCGCCGATCAGACCGCGGCGCTGGACGGGATCGTGGCGCGGGCCGCGGCCTCCGGCGTGACCGACCTGCGGCGGCTCAGCGCGGCCGAGGCGCAGGCGATGGAGCCGCAGCTTTCCTGCACGGCGGCGCTCCTCTCCCCCTCCACCGGCATCGTGGACAGCCATGCGCTGATGCTCTCTCTGCTCGGCCAGGCGGAGGCGGGGGGTGCGATGCTGAGCTTGGGCAGCAGGGTGGAGGCGGTGGAGGTCGTGCCGGACGGGTTTGTGGTCACGACACGGGACATGGCCAGCGGCGAGCGGTTCACCATGGGCGCGCGGATGTTCATCAACGCCGCGGGCCTCCATGCATCGGAGGTGGCGGCTGCGATCCGGGGCCTGTCGCCCGGGCATGTGCCGCAGACGCTCTATGCGCGCGGGAACTACTACAGCCTGCCGGGACGGCCCGCGTTTTCGCGGCTGGTCTATCCGGTGCCGGAACCCGGCGGCCTCGGGGTGCACCTGACGCTGGACCTTGCGGGCGGGATGCGCTTCGGCCCGGATGTGGACTGGATCGAGACCGTCGATTACCGGGTAAACGGTGCCCGGCGGGGCCATTTCCAGACGGAAATCCGTAAATACTGGCCGGGGCTGCCGGAGGATGCGCTGGCGCCGACCTATTGCGGCATCCGCCCGAAACTCTCCGGCCCCGGCGCCCCCGCTGCCGATTTCCGCATCGACGGGGAGGAGGTGCATGGGGTACCGGGCCTCGTCAACCTGTTCGGCATCGAAAGCCCGGGCCTGACATCCTCGCTGGCCATCGCGGAGCTTGTCAGCGCGCGGCTGCCTGCAGCGCGGTGAGCCGACGGTTTACAAATGCGGTATCGAGACCTTGGGCGGCGTAAGGCTCCACTATGCCTTCTGCCTTCAGCACCAGCAGGAAAGTGGCGGCGAGACCCCAGACCACATCCGCCCGCGGATTGTTCTTCTCTTCCAGCAGCTTTGCGGTGATGACGCCGGTGGAATCCCGCACCCAGTTGATCTTGATCTCGGGGGGATCGGCGTTGACTGCGGTCGCGTAGCCTTCCAGGAACTCCGCCTCAAGCGCTGTTTAGACCGTCAAGCTCCCCCGGCTTTCGCTGAAAGTGCTGCGACGGAGGATGTGGCAAGGGCCAGTGCAATAACCTTCGACATCGGCGAAACTCGATCGGGCCGGACATCAGGGCGAATTCAATCAAACCACGGGCACTTTCTGTAGCGCCGTACTTCGAAGAAACCCAAATTTAGAAGGTATCGATAATAAGTATTTGCCTCGTCTGATCGTTTATGTTGCTGCAGTGCGGCAGAGATAGAGGCATTATTATTTACATGCCGCCCGCAGGTGCGCAGCGATGCCTCGGAACCACCCAAATCCTCGTCGCCCGTGCCACGGTGATGCGGGAGCCAAATGGTCCCGCTTTCTCCGTCATCACGCTGTGCGAATAGATCAGGGCTGCTCACCATTCTCCAAGCGCATATTGATCATCTCGATGACCGCCGGGAGATCGGCGATCGTGTCGATGGTATAGTCCCACATTTCCCAAGTAAGGCGCTGATTTC
>NZ_JGYG01000007.1 GCF_000740795.1 Haematobacter massiliensis | reverse complement strand
TCGGCATAGACGCCCGACTGGTCGTTCAGGACGCCGATCTTCACCTTGCCGTTGGAGATCTTTGCCTCCTGAGCGGCAGCGGGACCTGCAATGGAACCGGCGATCAGCGCAAGCGCCGCAGCGCCGGTCATGAGTGTGTTTTTCATTCTAACCTCCCCTTGGTTGAACGTCTTATTGTGTCAGCGGGCAACCACTGTCCTTGGCGCTCACATTGGCCTGTTCACCCGGCACCGTGGCGAGAACATTGAAGAAATCGTCGGTTCCCGTCATGTCGGAGGGCTTCTTGACCTCCAGCAGGAACACGTCGCTCACCATGCGCCCGTTCGGCAGCACCTTGCCGTTGCGGGCAAAGGCGTCGTGGACCGGCATCTCGTGCAGCTTGGCGGCGACCGCCTTGCCCTCGTCCGTGCCCGCAGCCTCGATGGCCTTGAGGTATTGCATCACAGCCGAATAGGTGCCCGCGTGCAGGCTGTTCGGATAGACGCCGGCGCGGGCCTTGATCTTCTCGCCAAGCGCGCGCGACTCATCATCATGATCCCAGTAATAGGCCTCCGTCATCACCAGCCCCTGCGCCGCCTCCGCGCCGAGACCGCGAACGTCGGTCAGCGTGAACAGCAGTGCCGCGAACTTCTGTCCACCCGCGGTGATACCGAATTCCTGGCCCTGCTTGATGGCATTGGCCGTGTCCAGCCCGGCGGAGGCCAGCCCGATAACCTTGGCGCCCGAAGCCTGCGCCTGGAGCAGGAAGGAGGAATAATCCGTCGTGGCCAGCGGATGGCGGACGGAGCCGAGCACCTTGCCGCCCTTCGCCTCCACGATCTTGGTCGTCGCCTGTTCGAGACTGTGGCCGAACACATAGTCGGCGGTCAGGAAATACCAGCTGTCGCCGCCCTGATCGACCAGCGCCCCGCCGACCACGCGGGAGAGCATTTCCGTGTCATAGGCCCATTGGAAGGCCAGCGGCGTGCATTGCGCCCCGCTTATCACCGCAGAGCCGCCGCCGACCGCGATGGTCACCTTGCCCCGCTCGAGGCTCAGCGCCTGCACCGCCAGCGCGACGGAGGAGGTGGGCAGATCCATGATCGTGTCGACTTGCTCCACATCATACCATTGCCGCGCGATGTTGGAGCCGATATCGGTCTTGTTCTGGTGATCGGCAGCGACGATCTCGATCGGCGCGCCGAGCACGGTGCCACCGAAATCCTCCACCGCCTGACGCGCCGCCTCGACCGAGGTGCGCCCCGTCGAGTCGGCATAAACGCCCGACTGATCGTTCATGATGCCGATCTTGACCTTGCCGTCGGAGATGCCCTGCGCCGCGAGCGGCCCTGCTGCGAGCAATGCTGCAACGGCAACGGAAGCCGCATAACCGTGAACCTTCATCCTACCCCTCCATGAAGTTCCGTAACGTGATGATCCGGTCTCTCCCACCGGGTCGGGCGGGCCGGCAATCCGGCCGCGCCCCCTTCCTCCGCCGGTCAGTTGACCAGCGGGCAGCCCGATTGCGCCGGATCGGCAAATGCCTGCGCCCCGGGGATCGTCGCCTTCACCGTGTAGTAATCCCACGGAATGTCGCTTTCGCCGGGTTTCTTCACTTCCATCAGATAGGCGTCGGTGATGAGCCGCCCGTTGGCGCCGACATGGCCGTTCTCGCTGAACACGTCTTTTACGGGCAGCTCGTGAAGCTTCTTGGCGACCGCCTCGGTCTCGTCGGTGCCCGCAGCCTCGACCGCCTTCAGGTAGGACAGCACCGCCGAATAGGTGCCCGCCTGAACCATGTTCGGCATGGCCTTCGTCCGCTCGAAGAACCGCTTGCCGAATTCCCGGGTCTCGTCGTTGCGGTTCCAGTAGAAGCTTTCCGTGAGGTTGAGCCCCTGCGCGGTCTCAAGCCCCAGCCCGTTGACTTCCGCCAGCGTGAACAGCAGCGCGGCAAGCTTCTGTCCGCCCGCCGTGATGCCGAACTCGGCCGCCTGCTTGATGGTGTTCTGCGTGTCCATGCCGGCATTCGCCAGCCCGATCACCTTGGCACCCGAAGACTGCGCCTGAAGCAGGAAGGAGGAGTAGTCCGTGGTGGCCAGCGGGTGCCGCACCCCGCCGACGACCTTGCCGCCCTTCTCCTCCACCACATGGGTGGTCTGCTCCTCAAGGCTGTAGCCGAAGGCATAATCCGCGGTCAGGAAGAACCAGCTGTCGCCGCCGCCATCGACCAGCGCGCCGCCGGTTCCGACCGCGAGCATATGCGTGTCATAAGCCCAGTGGAACCCATAGGGCGTGCATTGCTTGCCCGTCAGCTCCGCCGTGGCGGCGCCGGTGTTGATGGTGATCTTCTTCTTCTCCATGCTCAGCGCCTGCACCGCCAGCCCCACGGAGGAGGTGGTCAGTTCCATGATCGTGTCCACCTGTTCGGTGTCATACCATTGCCGCGCGATGTTGGAGGCGATGTCGGCCTTGTTCTGATGGTCCGCCGTGACCACTTCGATGGGCGCACCCAGAACCGTGCCGCCGAAATCCTCGACCGCCATTTTTGCCGCCTCGAAGGAGGCCTTGCCGCCGAAATCGGCATAGACGCCCGACTGGTCGTTCAGGATGCCGATCTTGACCTTGCCGTTGGATACTTCGGCCAGCGCCGGGCCAGCCGTCAGGGCGCAGATAGCCGCCGTCATCAGAAGTCTTTGCATACATTCCCCCCCTCGCAACCGCCCTGCCGGGCCGTCACGCTCCATCCGCCGGATTGCCCGGCGCCTCTCCATCTTCCTCTGCCGCGACACCGCCTCCACTTCCCTCCGGGGCGCCGCAGCGTTACTTAGCCAGAGCGCAGCGAGCCATGCAAGAGAGGCAATGCAGATATTCGCTGGAAAGGACCATCATGTGGTCTCCTCCGGGCCACATCAGGCGGCATTTCTTCCAATGGAACCGGCGTTTTTCCAAATTGGAGGCAGAAGCGCGAAAACTGGGCAGCGCGAATCGTTCCACGTAACGGACCGATGAAGGACAGCGAGTCACGCGCCGCAGCAGACGACCGGCTCATCGCACCCCCTGCCGCAGACGCCCTTCCCGGCGACACCATCAGGGGATGCACCGATAATTCGCCCGCTGCCACGAAGGCAGGCGCGGCGCGTGGAGGGAAACCGGCACCGCAGCAAAAAGGGGGACGGCAATGCGTCCCCCTGTCTTCGCCGTCATCAGAGACGCGCGAAAGGTCAGGCCAGTTCCAGCACCAGCTTGCCCGTCACCCCACGGCCCGACAGGCGCGCGATGGCCTCTCCCGCCCGGTCGAGCGGCAGGACATCGGCCACAGGCGGCTTCACCGCGCCCCGGGCATGGAGCGCCAGCAACTCGTCCATCGCGCGGTGATGTGCCGCCGGGTCGCGCCGCACGGCGGCCCCCCAGAACACGCCCCGGATATCGCAGCTCTTCAGCAGGGTGAGGTTCAGCGGAATGGAGGGAATACCCGCCGGGAAGCCCACGACCAGATAGCGTCCTCCCCAGGCCAGCGTGCGGAGCGCCGGTTCCGCATAGCCGCCGCCCACCGTGTCGAACACGATATCCGCCCCGTCCGGCATCGCTTCCTTGAACGCGCCGGCGAGCGCCCGCCCGGCTTCCCGGTCCCCTCCCACCGTTGCAGGATAGAGCACCGCTCCCTCTGCCCCGCGATCCCGGGCCAGCGCGAGCTTCTCCGCGCTGGAGGCCGCTGCCACGACGCGCGCCCCCGCCGCCACGGCAAGCTCCACCGCCGCCAGGCCGACACCGCCGCCCGCGCCCAGCACGAGCACCGTTTCCCCCGCTTTCAGATCGCCGCGCTCCTGAAGTCCGTAGAGCGCGGTGCCATAGGTCATCTGGAGCGCCGCCGCCTCCACGAAGCCGATGCCCGCGGTCAGCGGATGGCAGCGCCACGCCTCGACCGTGACCTGCTCCGCCATGCCGCCGGATGTCAGGAAGGCCATCACCCGGTCGCCCTTTGCAAAGCCGGTCACGTCCGGCCCGACGGCCTCGACCACGCCCGCGACCTCTGCACCGGGCGAAAAGGGCCGCGGCGGACGCACCTGATAGCGGTCCTCGATGATCAACGCGTCGGGAAAGTTCACCCCCGCCGCATGGACCCGGATCGTCACCTCCCCCTGCCCCGGCGCGGGCGCATCCGCCGTCTCCGCCACGACCAGCGTTTCCGGCCCGCCGGGTTCCCTGCTCAACACTGCACGCATGTCTCTCCTCCAAATTCCTGACATTTGTAAGGCATCCTAGCGACGCGCGGGCGGTACGCCAATCCCCTCTGTGCACCTCCGCGGCGGGCCGGGTCCGGTGCGCGGACCCGCGCCCATCTTCGCCCCCCTCAATCCTTCCGATCATCCGATGTCGGGCCCCATCTGCAAAGCCCGCCGGCGCCGGGTCAGCCCCCTGGAGAGAGCGCCCGGAAGGAGCGCCGGTGCCGCTCCGCGCCCCGTCGCCGTTTCGTGACCGGCCACCTCCGACGGAAAGCCGCGGCACCTGCGTTGAAAATGGGACAGACTGCGACCGTCCCGCAGGACAAGCTCCGGAAACAGGCCACATGCAAGACCAGAAATCCCCCGCCCTGTTGCAGCGCCCTGCCCGCTCTGCAATGGCGAACGACCAGCCCCTGACCGGATACGCCAGACCATGACTCTCCCCCGCCCGCGACGGCTCCTCATCCTTCTGCTGCTCTGCCTGCTGGCCGGGGGGGCAGTCTGGTGGTTCTGGCAGCGCGGCCAGACCCCTGCCCAGCCCGCGGTGCTGACCGCCGCGGTCACGCGCGGCGACATAGAGCAGACGGTTCTGGCCAGCGGCACGCTGCGCCCGGCGCGGCTGGTCGCGGTCGGCTCGCAGGTGTCGGGCCGCATCACCTCGGTTGACGTGACCCTCGGCCAGACGGTGAAGGCAGGCGACCTCATCGCGCAGATCGACAGCCGCACGCAGGAGAACGCGCTCAAGACGGCAGAGGCCGCTCTCGCCGCCTCCCGGGCCCAGCGGGTCGAGAAGGAAGCCTCCCTCCGGCTGGCCGAGATCACGCTCACCCGGCAGGCGGGCCTTTACGAGCGGCGGGCCGTCTCGCAGGCGGATGTGGACACCGCGCGCGCCAACGTGGATACCGCCAATGCCCAGATCGCGGCGCTGGATGCCCAGATCGAACAGGGCAAGGTCGCCGTCAGCAACGCCCAGACCAACCTCGGCTACACCCGCATCACCGCGCCGATCGAGGGCACCGTGCTCGCTGTCACCAGCCAGCAGGGCCAGACGCTGAACGCCAATCAGTCCACCCCCACCATCGTCGTGCTGGGCCAGCTCGACCGCATGACGGTGGAGGCGGAGATCTCGGAGGCCGACATCCTCAAGGTCTCCCCCGGTCAGGACGTGTATTTCTCCGTTCTGGGCGACAGCGGCCGCCGGTATGAGGGGAAGCTCGAAACCATAGACCCGGCGCCGGAATCCATCACCAGCGACCGGGCGATCTCCACCTCGGCCTCTGCCAGCAGTTCCACATCCTCCACCTCCGCCATCTATTACTTCGGCAATTTCGACATCGACAATGCCGATGGGCGGCTGCGCACCTACATGACGGCGGAGGTCCATATCGTGCTGGGCCGCGCCACGGGAGTGCTGACCATCCCCTCCGCCGCCGTGAGCCTGCCACGGGCCGATGGCAGCCGCTCCGTTCAGGTGCAGGCGGCAGACGGCAGCGTCTCCCGCCGTGCAGTGGAGATCGGATTGGACGACAAGGTGACGGCAGAGGTGCTCTCGGGCCTTCAGGAAGGCGACCGTGTCGTCACCGGCACGGCGGCGGGCGTGGCGGGCGATGGCAGCCAGCGCCGTCCGCGCGGCCCCATGGGTTTCTGAGGCACGGGCGATGGCACAGGATACCCCCCTCCCCCCGCAGGCAGCCCCGCAGAACGCGTCCCACACACCGCCGCGCGACATGGCGGCGACCGCACCGGGGCATTCGCCGATGACAGCGCCGCACGCCGGCAACACGCGCGCCCCGCTGACGCAGAGCAGCCATGGCGAACCCCCTTTCGCCCAGGACGGCTCCCCCACGCCAGGGGCCGCCACAGCCGCGGCTCATCCGTCACCGCCGCGTGCGATACCAAACGAGCCCGGCGCGCCGCCTGCCCCTGCGCGGCTCGGCGTCCCGCGTACGAGCGGCCCCGCACAAGACCCGCTGATAGAACTGACCCGCGTCACCCGCGAATATCCCTCGGGCGACAGCACGGTCGCGGTGCTGAAAGGCATCGACCTCACCATTTCGCGGGGAGAGATGGTGGCCATCGTCGGCGCCTCCGGCTCCGGCAAATCAACACTGATGAACATTCTCGGCTGCCTCGACCGCCCCAGCTCCGGCAGCTATCGCATTTCCGGCCGGGAAACCTCGCGGCTTTCGCCCGACGAGCTTGCCGCCCTCCGGCGGGAGCATTTCGGCTTCATCTTTCAGCGCTACAACCTGTTGCCCGAACTCACCGCGCTCGGCAATGTGGAGGTGCCCGCGATCTATGCCGGGCGCTCCCGCGGGGAGCGGGAGCCGCGCGCGGCCTCGCTTCTCGGCCGTCTCGGCCTTGCGGACAAGGTGCAGAACCGCCCGAACCAGCTCTCTGGCGGTCAGCAGCAGCGCGTTTCCATCGCGCGCGCCCTCATGAACGGGGCGGAGGTGATCCTCGCCGACGAACCGACCGGTGCGCTGGACACGGCCAGCGGTCAGGAGGTGCTCCGCATCCTCGACGAACTCCACGCGGAGGGGCGCACGGTCATCATCGTCACCCATGATCCGGGCATCGCCGCCCGCGCCGAACGGATCATCGAGATCCGCGACGGCGAGATCATCGGCGACCACCCGACAGGCCGCGTCACCCCCCCTGCCCTCACGGAAACCGATGGCCCGCCCAAGGGCCGGTCCCCCGCCGATCAGCGCGCCCGCCGCGCCGGCCCCGCGATGCTGGCCACGCGCCTCCGCGAAGCCTTCCTCATGGCGCTGACCGCGATGAACGCGCACAAGCTCCGCACCTTCCTGACCATGCTCGGCATCATCATCGGCATCGCCTCCGTCGTGTCGGTGGTGGCACTCGGTGCCGGGTCGCGGCAGCAGGTGCTGGCGAACATCTCCAGCCTCGGTACCAATACGCTGGAGATCTTCGCCGGGCGCGACTTCGGCGATACCCGCTCCGGACGGATCACTACGCTCGTCGTCTCCGATGCGCAGGCGCTCTCGCTTCAGCCCTACGTGGCCGCCGTCACCCCCACCGTCTCCACCTCCAAGACCATTCGCTACGGCGCGACGGAGGTCTCCACCCTCGTCAACGGCGTGGGGGAGCAGTTCTTCGACGCCCGCGGCGCAAAACTCGTGGCGGGCCGCCTCTTTGACGCAGGCGACGTGGCCAGCTTCTCGCAGGACGCGGTCATCGACGAAAACACGCGGACGACCCTGTTCCCGGATGGCGATGCGGTCGGCAAGGTCGTGCTCATCGGCAACGTTCCCGTGCGCATCACGGGCGTGGTACAGGTCCAGCAGGGCTTCGGGCCAAGCCAGAACCTCTCCGTCTACCTGCCCTATACCACCGTCCAGTCGCGCTTCCTCGGCTCCACATCACTCCGCAGCATCACCGTGCGCGTGGCCGATGCGGTGGATACCGGCCTTGCCGAACAGGCGGTGACCCAGCTTCTGACCCAGCGGCACGGGACCAAGGATTTCTTCATCCTCAATACCGACGACATCCGCCAGACCATCACCGCGACGACACAGGCGCTGACCCTGCTCATCGCCTCCATCGCGGTGATCTCGCTGGTCGTGGGCGGGATCGGGGTGATGAACATCATGCTGGTCTCCGTCTCCGAACGGGTGAGCGAGATCGGGGTGCGCATGGCCGTGGGCGCGCGGGCGGGCGACATCCTGCAGCAGTTCCTGATCGAGGCGGTGCTGGTCTGCCTGATCGGCGGGTTTCTGGGCGTGGCGGCGGCGCTGGCCTTCGGCTATGTCTTCAGCCTCGCGAGCACGACCTTCACGCTCATCTACTCACCCGCCTCAATCGTCGCGGCCTTCCTTTCCTCGACTCTGATCGGGGTGGTGTTCGGCTACCTGCCCGCGCGGAACGCCTCGCGCCTCGATCCGGTGGTGGCGCTGTCGAAAGCCTGACGGGGCCGCTTCGGCTCACGGTTTGGTTCAGAGCCACTCCACGTCATAGAGGCGATACACCCGGTCGGAGGAGAGGATCACCAGACCCTCCGCCCGCGCCTGCGCCACAAGGAGCGGGGCGATCATCGGCAAGGTGGCCAACGGGGCGCCCGCCGGCATCACCCGAGAGCCGCGCTGCCCCGCCTCCCGCCTGCCGCTCCGATCGTGACCGCCCCCCTGCCCTCTCGTCAGACCGCCCGCTGTGGCGACGTGCTCCCCCGTGACGGCCAGCATGCGGCACCCCGCACGGCGGAGGGTCTCGGCCAGATCGCCCCGAATTTCCACCGATCCGGCCGCGCGCCAGCTTTCGATCTGCCACAGAACGGCCGCGCTGACGACGACCGCCTCCGCCGCTGCAAGGGCCGCCCTGTGCGGCGGAGAAAGGCCCTCCCCCGCCAGCGCCGCCAACAGCACCTCCCCGTCGGGGAAGGCCCTCACGCCCCCGCTCCGCCGCTGTCAGGCGGGTTGGGCGGATTGCCCTCCGCCTTGCCGGGGTTTCCGCCCTCTACCGGTATGGTGGCCAGCGCGCCTTGCCCCCGCCTCCCTGGAACCGCTGCGCCGACCGCCGCCGCTGCGGCAGCCTCGGAGCGTGAAGCGTGTCCCGCGCCGTTCAGGGCGGTCAGCAGCATCTTCTTCGCATCGCGAAGGACGCTCACATCCCGCCTCCACCGCTGTCTCGACCGTCCTCCGGCGGGTCCATCTCGGCCTGCCGTTCCGCGTCGCCCCCCGAACGCCGCCACAGGATGCGGCCCGAGAGCGCCCCGACCAGAGGCACCTCCGCCTCCTGCCCCGCAGCGGTGATCCGCGCCACGGGCCGGCCGTAGCGCGTCAGCTCCACGGTCTCCCCCGCCTCCGCCCGGCGGATCAGCTCGGAAAACTGCGCCTTCGCATCCGCAACCGCAATCCGCATCTGCGCCTCATGACCAACATTATGGTCATAACTCTATGAGATCAGATCGGCTCCAGCAAGCGACGGATTTCTTCGGCAAGCAAGGACATCAACTGGCTGTCCGCATTCCGCCCGCGGAGCCGGAGCGTGAACCCGTCGTCCAGCCGCTGACATTCGAGCGTGATGCCGTTGGCGAGGGTCTCGCGCAGCGATGCAGGTTTTTCCCGCTTCGGCCTGCCACCCCGCTCCGCCTTCACCGGCGCGTCCCCCTGCTGCACCACCGGTTCGAGGAGCGTCCATTCCTGCCCCGCGTCCGCGCCCATGCCGGAGCCGAGCGCCTCCCGAAGTTCCGGGCCGAGGCCGTTGCGGATCGCCTGGGCGAGCCGCAGGCCATTGCGTTCCGAAAGGTCGGTCGGAAAGGCCAGCAGATCACCCAGTTCCTCGTGCACGAGCGCGAAGCTGCGAATCTTGGAGCGCTTCGCCTTGGAGGCTGCGGCGAATATCGCATCCACCGCCGCTTCCGGCGAACGGAACGCGCCCTGCTCCGCCGCGATCACCGCAATACGGCCCCGCTCATAGGGCGTGAGGGCCGCGCGCACCTCGTTCTCTTCCACCATCGCCGCATAGGCGCTGCCGGAGTCATCCGCACCCCGGACGATCGCCCGCACCGTCTGCACGCCGCCCTGTTCCGCAAGCTCGCGGAGCGCCGTAACCCGCCGCCAGCCCGAAATGAGGCCATAACGCCCGTCCCCGACCGGCACGACCTCAACCGGAAGCCGCTGGCCGCTTGTGCGGAGCGACGTCTTCAACTCCTCCATTTCCTCGCGCGAGACGCTCATCCTGTCCCGGACGATATGGTCGAGCGCGATGGCGGCGAGCGGCAGGTTCTCCACGACGCGGCCCTGCTCCACCGCCTCCCGCCATGCGCCGGCGTCGGAGGCATCGCGCGCTGCCTTTACCCTTTGTTCAGGAGTGCCGGGTTCGCTGAGTCGCGCGGCCTCCGCCACGACGCTGGCAATGGGCGGCACAGTGATGCCGAAACGGTCGGGGACAGGTTTCGCGGCGAAACCTTCCTCAAGGGCCGCAAGCTCCGCCGCGTCCGGCGCCTCAAGCTTCCTGCGCTTCGCCATGTTCCGCCTCCTCCTTCGCCATCTGCATGTCGCGCCACCAGGCGCCGATCAGCAGTTCCTTGAACTCCGCATAGGTCCGGTCGAAAGCCTCCCGCCCGCGCAGATAGGTGTCGCGGTTGAACTCGCGGTAATCCGCCTCATAGATGCCGTTGATCTGCTCGCCCGCCTGACCGACCAGCGCCGTGAACTCCTGCCGGTAGGCATTCATGAAATCGCCAAAGTAGGCCTGAATGACATTGGCAAGGTCGGTCTGCTGACTCGCGTCGAACCGGGTGACGATGGCGCGCACCACGTCCCATTCGAATTTCACCTCCGGCAGTCCGGCGATCCTCCGCTGCGCATTCTCGCCTTCCTCGATGGAGGCGAAGGTGGAGTAGAGCATGTCAAAGAAGCGGCCAGTGGAGTCGAACTCCAGGAAGGACGCGCCAAGCGGAACGAGCAGGATATCCGCCGCTGCCAGCGAATTGATGGTGAGATAGCCGAGCGCGGGCGGCGTATCGAGGAACACGATGTCGTAGCTGTCGAGGATCCCGTCCGAATTCAGGAAATTCCCCAGCGCATCCCAGAGCGGCCAGGAGCGCAGGCCCATGCGCCAGACGGGGATCTGAAACTCGGCCCAGTAAAGGTTCAGCTGCGCGCCGATCAGATCGATGTTCGGCCAGTGCGTGGACTGGATCAGGTTTCGCGGCGAAACCGTCAGCGCTTCCGTCAGGGTCTCATCCAGCGGCAGGGCAGGGGCACCGCTCGCCGCACGGACCTCGTTCTCCGCCACGATGGCCTGGGCGTAGTCCTTGGCGATGAGGGGAAATACCGTCTTCCATTCGTCCGGCACCACCCCGCCAAGCAGCGATGTCATGGAGCCTTGGCTGTCCAGATCAATCACCAGCACCCGGTAGCCGTCCAGCGCCGCGGCCATGGCAAGATGCGCGGCGGTGGTGGTCTTGCCCGAGCCGCCCTTGAAGTTGGCGACAGCCACGACCTTTGCGGGCAGACCCTCTGGACGGAAGGGGCGGTACTCCTTGGTTGCGGAACCCTCTTTGGCAAAGAAGTCGCGCAGGGTCAGCACCTCTTCCAAGGTGAACCATTTGGACCCTGCGTCCCCCTCGCCCTGGGGAAGATCCGGATTGGCGCGAAGAACACGGCGGAGATGCGCGGGCGCGACCGGGATCAGATAGCGCGTGATCTCCCACAACGAGAACTTCCGCAGGTGCTTGCGTCCGTCCGGTGCATAGCCCCGGCGGGCCAGGTCATCCCGTCCGCGCGCGCAGAAGGCGGCAGCCTTGGCGAAGCGGGCGGTATCGACCGGCCCGCCAAGGCGGCTTGCCGCGCGGGCAGGATCTATGTTCTGATAGGGTTGCAAGGGTGTCTCGGGCCGTTTGCTCATCTGTTCCCGCCTCATGTGCGCCATTCCGGCTGTCATGCGCAAAACTATCGCACATCGGGTTTCGTCTGCAAACAGGAGATGGGGTTTCGCCGCGAAACCTGCCCGAAAACCATGAATATTGCATCACTCAAGCGCACGTTGCGCTTTGATGATTTTCACTTCTTTGAAAGCTTTGCGCGCAATAAATTACGTAAGCACAAGGTATTAGGGGGCGTCAGGTACCACCATTCGGGACGAAGGGCATCTGGATGCAGGGGAACGGGTACCAGAACACGGGATTGCAGGTATCCGGATGCAGGGAAACGGCAGCGCCAGAGGTAGAAAGAGCCGGTCAGGCCCCATTCGCGGCATTTACCGCGCAAAGCACCCGTTTTCAGGACAGGTGATGATCCTCAAGGCACCCATCTGCAGGATGCTCCACCCGGATTACGCGATGGACAGGAACCTGTTTACGGGATGCATCTCGGCCAGCGGGTACCGCCTGGGCATTATCGAACCATCAAAAAGCAAAGGCACCCGTTTTCAGGAGGGCTATCGGGGCCCCGGCGCCAGTGCTTATGGAGTGGCACCCGTTTTCGGGGGCGCTCAGGGATCGGCGGAGCCAGTACCTTGCGGCACAGGCACCCGTTTTCGGGAAGTCATCCTATGGCCGGATTGCCGAAGGCTCTGGGGCCGGAACGGGCTTCACGGTCAGACATGCTGCTCCCGCAGACGGGTACCTTGAGATCAGGGGGCAAAGCAGAAGGCACCCGTCTGCAGGAAGAAGTTGCGCGCGTCAGAAGCGGAGCGGATGAGAGCTGAGGGCGGGGCAAGGGGGCAAATGCATCCACGGAGGCCAAAGGTACCCGAAAATGACTTGCGGCGGGGTGCCCATGGCGGGATAGTCCCGCCAGAGCCGCCCGAGAGAGGTGGCGAATCGATGGCAGCAAGCAGACCAGAGGCTCGGCATACCGTGATGCAGCGCACCCTCGCTCCCCGCGGGCCCGACAGGCAATCGGGCGATACGCTTCCCAGTGACCGGCTCACAGGCGCATTGCGCCGGCAGTCGGTCAAGAAGAACGTGGCGGCGATCCACGTCTCCGGCAAGCTGACGCTGTTGCAGCGCAAGCTGTCCAATGTGCTGCTGCTCAACGCCTATGACACGCTCATCTCGCGGCCCAAACATACGATAGATGCGCGCACGCTCTCGCTGATGATCGGCTACAATTCCAACGATACGGCAACGCTCCGCGACGCGCTGCGCGGGCTGGCGGAAACCGTGGCCGAATGGGACATGCTGGACGAGAAGGGGCGGCAGGAATGGGGGGTCTCCTCGCTCCTGTCCTATGCCAAGCTGAAGGGCGGCATCTGCGAATACGCCTATTCCCCCGCACTGGCGGAGAAGCTGCACGACCCGAAGGTCTTCGCGCTCATCAACCTCAATATCCAGAAGCGGTTCACGTCCGGTCACGGGCTGGCGCTCTACGAGAACTGCTACCGCTTCGTGCGGACGGGCAGCACCGGGTGGTGGCCGCTGGAGACGTTCCGGCGCCTGATGGGAGTGGAAGAAAGCGACTATTACCGCACGTTCAAACATCTGAACGCCAAGGTGATCCGCCCGGCAGTGGGGGAGGTCAACCGCACCTCCAACATCCAGATCACGCCGGAGTTCCACCGCAAGGGGCGCGCGGTCGCCGAGCTGCGCTTCCTGATCCGGGAAAACCCGCAGCTCGGGGTGATCGACACGGAGGAGGGCGAGGAGTTCACGCATAGCCCGGTCTATGAGCGGCTGCTGGGGCAGGGGATTTCCGACCGGCTGGCACGCCAGTGGATCGGCGAGCATGGCGAGGACGTGATCTCTGAGAAGCTCGCGGCGGTCGCGGGGCGGAGCGGTGTGCGGAACCCGGCGGGATACCTGCGGGTCGCCCTGCGCCAGCCGGTAACGGTCGCGGTGGAAGAGCCGTCGGAAGCGGCGCGGATCGCGGCGGCCCGACGGGCGACGAGCCAGGCGGAGACCGATGCGGAGGACGAGGCGAGGGCGGCAGAACGGCTTGCCCGACGCGCGCGGTTCGCGGCAGTGGAAGCCGCGGTCTCCCGACGCAACCCGACCCAGCGCGACGCGGACCGCCGCCTGTTCCTTGCCCGGCTGGAAGGGGAGCTCGAGCGGGAGGATTTCCGGCGTTTCGGCTGGTCCAGCGCGCTGAACGCCCGCGCGATCTTCGCCTTCTGGGAGGAAATGGCGCCCGGCCTGTTCGACGACATCTGAGCAGAGGCGCGGCGAGAGGGAACAGGGACGCCGCCTGACGGTTGCTCCCGAAAGGGAGGTACTATGACTCGCAACATTCTGAAACCGGCGCTTGGGCTGGCGGGCTTTCTGGCGCTCTCTGCCTGTATCATTCCGGTGCCGCTCGTGGTGCCGGGGAGCAGTCGCGGCCCTTCGGCACCCGCCAGTCAGGTAAGCGCGCCGGCAGGGCAGGGGGGTGACGTTCTCCGGCTCATCAACGCGGAGCGCGAGCGGGAGGGGCTGCATCCGCTCTCCTGGTCGGATCGGCTGGCGGCATCGGCGGCCGATCACGCGTCATGGATCGCCAGCACGGGCACTTTCTCTCACACGGGGCAGGGCGGGTCGAGCGCGCGGGATCGGATGGTGGCGCGGGGCTACCGCGGCTGCGACTATGCGGAGAATATCTCGCGCGGGCAGCCCGATGCGCAGGCGGTCGTGCGCGGCTGGATGCTGAGCCCGGGACATCGGGCGAACAACCTCAGGCGGTCGAGTTACGAGGCGGGCGCCGCGATGGTGCGGGGCAGCCGGGGGCCGGTCTGGGTCATCAATTTCGGCGCGCCCTGCGGATAGGTCGGGTCTGCCATCTCAGGCCGGCGGTTTCAGGCGGGCCGGGCCAGTCCGCGCCGGAAAATCGACATCTCCTCTCGCGACGGGGGATTCGCACCGATCCGGGTGACGGAGAGGCAGGAGGCATAAACCGCCTGTTCCAGATGCTGAGCCACCGTCGCTGCCGTCAGGGCCGCGATCCCTTCCGGCGAGAGGAGCCCGGCATCGGCGAGGCTCGCGAGGAAGCCCGCGTTGAACGTATCGCCCGCGCCGACGGTATCGGCGACGGTCACCTCAGGAGGCAGGACCTTCGTAACGCCGCCCGCAAGGTGAGCGGATCCTCCCTCCGCCCCTTCGGTGACGAGCACCACGCGGGGGCCGAGCGCGTGAAGCGCCGCCGCGCCTTCCGCGGGGGTCACGGGGCCAAGGAGCCAGACCATGTCCTCTGCCGACAGTTTCACCACATGGGCCTTGCGCATCAACCGGTCGAGCCGCGCGCGGTAGGCGGTCTCGTCGCGGATGAAACCGGGGCGGATGTTGGGATCCAGCATCATAAGCCGCCCTGCTTCTGCCGCACGGGTGGCGAAGGTCTCTATCGTGGTCGCGCAGGGTTCCGAGACGAGACTGATGCCGCCCAGAAACACCGCGCCGATGTCTGACCCTATATCCGGCAGGTCGGTCGGCTGGATCATGCGGGCGGCGGTATTCTCGTCAAAGAAGCTGTAGCGCGCCTGCCCATCGGTCAGGGAAACGAAGGCGAGCGTGGTGGGCCGGTCGCTCCGCGGGCAGGGAGAGATATCCACCCCGTCCCGCAGCAGCGCCTGAGCGAGCTGCTCCCCGAACATATCGGTGGAGAGGCCGCAGCAGAAGGCGACATCCGCGCCGAGCCTGCGCGCCGCGATGGCGGTGTTGAAGACCGCGCCCCCTGCGAGTGGCAGGAACGCCGTGCGGCCGAACAGGTCGCGCGGCACCATGTCGATCAGCGCCTCGCCGATGCAGAGGATCCTGGCGGTCATGGGGATGTATCCTTGGCGGGGTCAGGCGGCGCGGCGCAGGAGATCGGGGAGCACGCGGGAGACGGTGCGCTCGATCGTATCGACCATGACCATCGTCGCGTGATCGACCTCTATGTTCAGCAGATCGCCCGGGCGGTAGTCGCGGAAGGTGGTCTGGCGCAGGGTCTCGGGAATGAGGTTGATGCGGAAGATATCGCCTTCCGGCCCGCCATCCTCCCGGTCAGCGACGGTGAGGGAGCAGCCGTTGACCGCCAGAAAACCGCGCGGAAAGATGTATTTCGCCCATGCCGCGGGCACGCGGAAGCGCAGGAATGCCTGATCGGCTTCCGTCTCGATCTCCACGATTTCTGCCGTAGTGGCGATGTGGCCCGCGATGATATGGCCGCCGACCTCAGCGCCCTGCTTGGCGGAGCGTTCCACATTGGCCCGCCCCTGTGCGGCGAGCCGCGACAGGTTGGTGCGGGAGAGCGTCGCATCCATCGCATCGAAGGAGACGCGCGTGCCCTCCATCCGCGTGACGGAGAGGCATACGCCCTCGACCGAAACGGAGGCGCCGATGGCCAGCTCGGCCAGCAGGTCCGGCGTGAACT
Source organism: Haematobacter massiliensis (assembly GCF_000740795.1). Taxonomy (GTDB): domain Bacteria; phylum Pseudomonadota; class Alphaproteobacteria; order Rhodobacterales; family Rhodobacteraceae; genus Haematobacter; species Haematobacter massiliensis. The sequence goes on along the minus strand of NZ_JGYG01000007.1, from coordinate 267,662 downwards.
CAAGGGTCAGCGATTGCCCGCCGGGATAGGCAGCTATCTCCGTGACGGGACGGACGGCCTGAACGATGCCGGTATACATGGGCCTTCTCACCTCTCACGCCGCGATCTTCCTTCCAGAAGTAATGATCTGGCGACGATCCCGCAAGCGTTACCCCCGGAGCCTGGGTTCGCGGATGCAGTGCGGGGCGGCGAACTTTCGACCCCGGCAGGTTTTTTGGGGCTGGCCGGTGGTGCTCTGCCGGGACAACCTTCGTCGGGTGTCGGGTGTCGGGTGTCGGGTGTCGGGTGTCGGGCGAGTGCTTAGGCCACCGGGCGGGCCGGGAGACCGGTCCTTGGTCGGCCGGGGCAGGAGGGGGTGATCCCGGATTGCGCCTGTCCCCGCACGGCGGCGATGGTCGATGACCCCGCAACGCCTGCCCGCGAGCGACCGGCTGTCGGATTGCGCATCCTCGCGCTATCGTGCTGAACGGATCGGGCTGCCTCTGGCAAGCGGTAGAGTATCTTTGCGAAACTGCTGTTCAGACACCAGCGCCGCAGCGTTGCCGCCGATGCGTAACGCTGCCCTTCTGTATCAGGGCAAGCCGATTCGGGTTTCGTCGCCATCGTGCGGCGCGCAGCCCGGCCCATGTCTCGGCGTCTGCCGATGGGGTATCGACAGCCGGCTCCGAGCGATTTTACCCCCCGGCCGCAGGTTGTCTTCCCGGCGGGAGAAGGCTCAGCAGCCCGGGCTTTCGCACACACGCTGGGTCATCACGCCAAAGCCGCAAAGGCTTCGGGGAGCCGGCGCGAGTTATTTGGCCGCATGTCCGATAGAGCGGGCGGAATGATCGCCCCTTCGCCGCCAGTGACCCGCTGCTGTCCGGCTCGGCAGCTGCCGACGGGCTCAACAGCGGATTATGGGTTATTCACGTCTCTGGCGGCAGGTTTTCTCACCGGGTCAGCAGCCCCGGCGGTCGAGCACCAACCAGGTCATCATGCCGAAGGGGGGAAGGCTTTCCCGCTCCGCCACGTCCAGCTCGGGATGGCCCAGCACGCGCTCTATCGGGAAGTCCGATTGCCAGCCCAGCAGATCCTCGAAACGGGTGGAGAGCCGCTCCAGCGCCCGGAGCGGACCGGCTTCCGCGGTGAAGTGGTTCACGATGACCAGCTGCCCCCCCGGACGGCATACGCGCGCCATCTCGCACAGCACCTTCTCCGGCTCCGGAACCACGGAGAGCACGTGCATCGCGGCGACGGTATCGAAGCTCGCATCCGGGAACTCGAGCGACCGGGCATCCATCCGGTGCAGCCCCTCCACATGGGAGAGCGAGAGTTCGGTGACCTTCTCCTCCGCCTTGGCCAGCATCTCCTGAGAATAGTCGATGCCGGTCACCCGCACGCCGCCCTGATAGAGCGGCAGGACGAGGCCGGTGCCGACGCCGACCTCAAGCACCTCGCCGCCCCGGCGGCTGACATGTGCGGCGGCGCGCTGCCGCCCGGCATTCGTCACCCGCCCGAAGGTCGCGTCGTAGATGGGCGCCCATCGGCGATAGGTGGAGGTAACGGCATCAGGCCTCATGTTCACTCTTCCCCTGTTTCGACAACCGGCGCAGGGCCGACCAGCCCACCACGCAGAGATAAGCCACGTCAGCCGCGATCAGCGTCCACCAGGGCCAGGTGAACAAGACGGCGATGATGGCAACCAGCAGGATCACCCAGTAGGGCAGATGTTCCGGCCTGATCTTGAGTTTCTTGAGCGAGGGTGTCGGAATGCGGCTGATGAGCAGGAAGCCCACGATCGCCAGCCATACCGCGCTCAGGATATCGGGAACCTTGGTGCCCGCAGGAAGCGCTTCGTTCAGGAAGAGCGGAAGCATGGCCAGCATGGCGCCGGCGGGCGAGGGCACGCCGATGAAGCCGCCCAGCGAGGGGCCGGGCGCCGGGGACCGGGCATCCACATTGAACCGCGCAAGGCGGAGCACACAGCCCACCACATAGACGAGCACCGCGATCCAGCCGACATTCGCGATATCCGACAGCATGGAGAGATAGATGAGCATCCCCGTCACCACGCCGAAGTTCAGGAAGTCGGCGAGCGAATCGAGTTCGGCGCCGATGGCGCTTTCGCTGCCCATCATCCGGGCCATCCGGCCGTCGAGCGCGTCCAGGATCGCGGCTAGGATGATGAGGCCCACGGCCTCGCCGAAGCGCCCGGCGATGGCGAAGCGGAGCGATGTCAGCCCGGCGCAGATCGCGCCCAGCGTCAGGAGGTTCGGCAGCAGTTGCGGCAGGGCGAGCTGGCGGACACGGTCGGCGCGGGGGCGGCGGGCCATGGGCTCTACTCCGCGCGGGCCGGGCGAGGCGGCAGGCTGGCGGTGAGGTCCGCCATGACCGTTTCGCCCGCGATCATCGTCTGGCCTTCCGCCACCAGCGGCGTCACGCCCGGCGGCAGATACACATCCACCCGCGAGCCGAACCGGATCAGGCCGAACCGTCGCCCGGCATAGAGGGTATCGCCCTCCTTCACGAAGGGCAGGATGCGGCGCGCGACCAGCCCCGCGATCTGCACGCAGGCGATCTCACGGCCATCGGGCAGCGCGATAAGCAGGGCGTTGCGCTCGTTATGCTCCGACGCCTTGTCCAGCGACGCGTTGACGAATTTTCCCTTGGTATAGGCCATCTTCTTCAGAACGCCCGAAACCGGCGACCGGTTCACATGGACGTTGAACACGGACATGAAGACAGAGATCCGCGTCATCGGTTCAGCTGCCATGCCGAGTTCCGGCGGGGGCAGGACCGTCGCGATCTGCGAGATCATCCCGTCCGCCGGGCTGATGACCAGCCCTTCACCCTCCGGCACCTGCCGCACGGGATCGCGGAAGAAGTAGTAGCACCAGATGGTCAGCACCACGCCGATCCAGCCCAGAGGCTCCCAGAGCCAGAACAGCAGGGCGGTGATCACCGCGAAAATGCCGACGAAGCGCCACCCTTCCGGATGCATCGGCTTCAACACGGTATCGGTCATGCGCATGGGGCGTGTTTCTCCTGTTTGCCAGATCGGGTTACGGAATTCGATGGCCAAGCGCAACGAGGGAGAATGCCCCAGAACATGGTTCGCGAGCGTTTGCCGGTGCCAACACTCCGATTGCGGCTCTCTGCCGGGTGTATCCGGGAGCGCTGAGTAGCCGCGGAGGGGACCATGTGATCGCCCGGTCGTCGGGGATCGCATCGCGCGGATGCGGTCGCCCCTTGTCGTCCGGTCGCTCTCGGTTAGGCGAGGATCGGGAAGGGAGGGGTTGTTGATCCTGCCACCCGTCCACGTCATGCGGGTGCCACGCGCGCGGTGGCAGGGGCTTTCAACACCAGACATGTCTACTATCACGAAGCGACTGTCACGCGCGGTGGCAGGGGGCACTTACTTGAATAATTGCCGAATTTATCACGACTGCCACGCGCTCGGGGGGCAGGGGGCGCTGAGGGAGGCGGCGGAGCATCTGAAAGTCGCGACTGCGACGCGCGCTTGGGGGGCAGGGAATCCGTGGTGCCGGGAAAGGGGACTCGGAATGCGCGACTGCCACGCGCGCAGGGGCAGGGGGCCCCATCCGTGGGGACCTGTACCTTGAGGGCGGCGACTGTCACGCGCGTGCGGGGGCAGGGGCGCTACCGGAAACCATGGCCCCATAACCAACGGCGACTGCCAGGCGCGCGGGGGCATCAGCTGAGACTGCGCAATTGCCTGCATTGCCGACTGGCAGGTGCGCGGGCCGACGGACTGTTAAATTTTGCGAGCCTGCATGTCCAATCCTTGACCATCACGCGCACGGGCGGAGGCGGAAGACCACCCATGAAACATGATGGGGATTTCCCTTTACCACCATGCGCGAGGGCGGAGGCACTTGCCGATCAATGTGCGGGCCTGCCCATCCCCTTCGCGGCCTGACCTGGCTCGGCCTCGAAGGGGACGGCGATGCCGTGAGCCAGTTCGAACAGCGGGGCCGTCACGCGGAGGTCGCGCATGAGATGATGGCGCGCGACTGCGCCTATCGCCTTGACCACCACGCACGCGGGCGGAGGGCTCCACCCAGCCTTCCTCCGCCTGATAACGGACAGGCGACCACCACGCGCGTGGACGCAGAGACTTCGCGCCCTGGACAATCGTGCGCTCCGACCCCTGACCGCCACGCGCGCGCTGAGGAGGACAATATGACAGCTAGTAGCACAGAGCTTGTTTCTGCCTGCCCGCCACACGCGCTTGCTGAGGAGGACCGGGACATTCGGGATTCCGACCGCCGACGCTCCGACCGCCACGCGCGCGGGCTGAGGAGGATCAATCTGTTCCGGTTCGGGTCGCCGGACTGCCACGTGCGGAAGGAGGAGGTCCGAATCGCGCCAAGAACGAAAGTCGCCCCCCACACCGACATGCGCGCGGGCGGAGGGACCTGAGCGCATTGCGGGTCGCGGTCAGATCACCCACACCGACATGCGCGCGGGCGGAGGCCCGCCTTGGAAGGGTGTGGATCGGCGCCAGCGCCGGATTGAAACGCGCGCAGGAGGAGGTCGAGCAATCGTACCGGTATGGAAGGCCGCCTGAACCGGTTGCGGGAGGGAGGGAGGAAACCTGTGGTGGGTCATCCGTTCGGCCTGGATGCTCCGGTCCGGCCTGCGGCATCGAGCGGGGCCCGGGTAAGACTTTCGTTGCATTGCTCTCGGCTCGGCTGCGGTTAGGCTGGTCGGACTGGTCCGGTGGGGGAGCCGGGGGAGGACGTGATGCGGAAATTGGTGATGGTGCTCACCGCAGGGGCAGCGCTGGTGTTCGGAGCGGGACTGGCCGAAGCGCATGGCCCGTCGCGGCAGAAGGTGGTGCAGGAGGTGACCCTGAACGCGACGCCCGATGAGGTCTGGGCGGTGATCGGCAAGTTCGACGACCTGTCGTGGTATCCGCGGGCGAAGTCGGTGGAGACGGTATCCGGCGCGGAGGTCAAGCAGGACGAGCAGCGCACCGTCACCTGGGACAATGGCGAGCAGACGACCGAGGAGCTGACCAAGTGGAACCCCGAGCGCCATACCTATTCCTACCGGACCGTGACCGACAACATCAAGGCGCTGGCCGTGACCAATTATTCCGGCATCATCGCCGTGAAGGACGAGGGCGGAAAGGCGAAGGTTCAGTGGACGGGCGCCTTCTATCGCGGCTTTCCAAACAACGATCCGCCGCCCGAACTGAATGACGAGGCTGCCATCGCCACAGTGACGGCCGCGCATCAGATGGGGCTGGATGCGCTGGTCGAGAAGTTCGGCGCGGCGAATTGATGACCTGAAAGCTCGCGTCCGCGTGGGGCCGGGCGAGAACGACCCGGTCGACCAGCCCTGCGCGGCCAGTCTGGACTGGCCGGCTCTCCCGGTCCAGGCGGCGGTACTGCCGGGCGGGCATGATGCGAGAGGCAGCGGTGCTGTCGGCGGGCTGTAGACTCCGCCTCCTTTGCGGCCTGCGCGGGGTGTGGGTCCTGCGTTCCAGCGTAGTTCCTGTGGGCCAGTCAGGGGGGATGCGAAAGAGCGGGGGGTGCGTGATCTGAGGAACGGCCGCCGCCCGGCGGTCAGAGCGGGTCGGTGCGGTAGAGGCGGATGCGCAGGCTGCCATGCGGCACGGGCGGGCCGGGGGGCAGGAAACGGAGGCCGGTGGTACGGGCCAGACGCTCCTCCGAGGTGATGAGACCCACACGCCAGCCGGTGAAATGCTGCTTCAGCGTCTGCCCGAGTGCGCCGTAAAGTCCGGCCAGCAGCTTGGGATTGCCGAGCCGCGCACCATAGGGCGGGTTCACCATGACGAGGCCGGGAGTTCCTTCGGGCGGGCGCGCCTCGCTCACCGGAAGGCGGGTGAAGCGGGTCCAGTCCGTCACGCCGGCCCGGGCGGCATTGGCGGTGCTCATGCGGATCGCTCCTTCGTCGCGATCGCTGCCGTGAAAGGTGACAGCGGGCACGCGGGGAGCCGCGGTCTCTTTCAGCGCGGCCCAGCGGACCGGGTCGAAGCATGCCAGATCCTCGAAGGCGAAGCGGCGGCTGCGACCGGGGAGCAGGCCGGCCGCGATCTCTGCCGCCTCGATCACGAAAGTGCCGGAGCCGCACATCGGGTCGACCACCGGTTCTGCCCCGGTATAGCCGCATTGACGCAGGAACAGCGCGGCGAGTGTTTCGCGTAGCGGCGCCTTGTTCACCGCCTCCTTGTGGCCGCGCTTGTGCAGGGAGGGGCCGGAGGTATCGACGCTGATGGTGACGAGATCGTCCTCGATGCGGATCTTGAGGGCGATGGCGTCTTCGGGCGGGTCTTCGCTCTCCTTGTCGCGGGGCGCGGCGACGGGGATGCCCGCGCTTTCCCGCAGCGCTGTTTCGATCCGCTCCCGCGCGGCGCCGGCGTGATAGATGCGGGACCGGCGGCTGGTGACATCGACGCGGACGGGCATGTCGGTGCGCAGTACCTCTCCCCATGGAAAGCGGCGCGCGCGTTTGTCGAGCTGGGCGAGGTGGAGGGCGCGGAACGCCCCGATCCGGGCCAGCACGCGGGTGGCCCCCCGCAGCACGAGATTAGCACGCATCACCTCTTCCCAGCCGCCGTCGAAGGCGACGCCGCCCTCCAGCACGCGGGGCGCCGGGAAGCCCGCCTCCGCCGCTTCTTCGGCAAGGACGGGTTCAAGCCCCGGCGGGGCGGCAAGGAAGATCTCGAAGGGCGTGGTCATGGCGCCGTCATAGACGTTTCCCCCCGCGGGTGCGAGGGGGATCCGCCTCTTCCGGCTGTGGGTGCGCCGCGCAGGTGCGCGGATGAAGGCGCCGAGCCGGGCTGTTATGCGGGCGATGGGCAGTGCTCGCATGTATGCGCGCGGGTAAAGGGTCTGGGCTGGGTGCGGAAACAACGGGAATGGAATTGCTCATGCGCGGGGCTGAGGATGCTTGGGGAGCAGTTCCGTGCTGTCTTGGGAAGTGCGCCGTCGGGAAGTGCGCACGCGCGAGCCGGGCTAAGGACAGGCTCTTCCGTTCTTTTCCCGTGCCAAAAGCTCGCACGCGCGGGCTGGGGCTACAGTGAGCCGTGTGATGGCCATGTGTCGGCTGTCGTGACTCGCGCGCGGGGGGCTAAGTGCCGGCGCGGTGTCCGGCGGCGCGGCGGGGTCGGTCGTGACTCGCCCGCGCGCGCGACTTAAGTGGATGCGGCCTTGCCAGCCCGGCCCCGTGGCCCTGTCGTGACTCGCCCGCGCGCGCGACTTAAGTGCCCGGCGGCCGATCTGCTGCGGTGGCTGCGCGCGCGCGGGACTAAGTGACCCGTCACCCTGGAGATATCGGGATGCTGCAGCGCGCGCGGGGCTAAGCCTTGCTCCAGCGCGCTCCGAATGTTGGGGTTCGCATGCGCGCAAGGGCTGCAGGGCTAAGGCCATGGGACTGGGCTGAAGGTCGTATCGCCCACCAACCGGCAATTTGCGCAGACGCGCGGGGGCCAAGGCCGCGTTCTGCTCGAGGTGTGTGGTGTTTGCATGTAGGGCCAGCGCTCCGGCGAATGTAGCGGAGCAGGCATCTTGCGCGCATAGGACATGGCCCGGATGCGAAATACCTGCGGAGTATTGATGGCGCGGGCATCTTGCGCATGCAGGCGCATACGCCCGTGTGTGGGGGTGTTTGTCGGGGGCTGGGCATCTTGCGAACGTAGGGGCAGGCGGGGGCGAAGGAGGTTGCGGTTCCGATCTGGCGGGCCTTGGAAAATGTTCGCGGTGCCGCGCGGAGACGACGGACCGGGCCGTCAGGCGCACGCGCGAGGGGGCGGCAGGCTGCTGAAAAAGGTTTTTGGTCTGCGTCGGAGCGGAAATCGGTCGCAATCTGACGAAATCCTGCTGGATCTACATGTTCGTGGCTTTCCTGGGTCGATTTTCCGATTTTCGAGGACAGACATGATATTCGGGGTTTTCCAGCCGCTTGCCGGGTGTTGGATCGGGGGCTTCCCACAAAACCGGCCTCCGCCGGACCGTCCGCAAAAAGCCCGCGGAGCCGGAGCCGCGTGAGGGCGCGGGACGGGTGCTTCGGAGGGTGGGCTGCGGTCCTCGGCTTGGACGGCCACGAGGGTGAGTGCCCGTGAGAGCGGCGCATCCGCTGCAGGGCTGCCCCTCTGCCTGTCATGGGGTGGCGGCCGTCAGGCCGACGGGGAGGGTGGCGATGACGGCGAGGCGGCGGGGGGCGGCTCCAGCCGGAACCAGAGTGCGTAGAGGGCAGGCAGGAACACCAGCGTCAGAACGGTCGCGACCGTCAGCCCCCCTATGACGGAGAAGGCCAGCGGCGCCCAGAACACCTCTCGCGCGATGGGGATCATGCCCAGAATCGCGGCGGCGGCGGTGAGAACGATCGGGCGCGCGCGGCTCACCGTCGCGTCGATCAGCGCCGACCAGCCATCTTCCCCCGCCGCGCGGTGCTGCTCGATCTGCTCGACGAGGATCACCGAGTTGCGCGCGATCATCCCGATCAGCGCGACGATCCCCAGCACCGCGATGAAGCCCACCGGCAGGCCGGTGATCATCAGCGCCGCCACCACCCCGATCAGCCCGAGCGGCACGACGGAGAGGACGAGGACGAGCAGCTGCACGCTTTGCAACTGCGCCATGAGGATGACGAGGATGAGGATGAGCATGAGCGGGAACACGGCCACCACCGAGCCGAGGCCCTTTTCGCTTTCCTCGACCACGCCGCCGGTTTCCAGACGCATCTCCGGGTTGGCGGCGGCGAGGCGGTCTATCTCGGGGGCGATGCCCGCGGCCATCGCCTCGGCCGTAGTGTTGGCGACATCGGCGCGCACAGTGATCGTGGGGAGCCTGTCCCGCCGCCAGACCACGGGCTGGCTGGTGGCGTAGTCAAAGCTCGCGACCGAGATCAGCGGCACGGTGCGCCCGCCGCCCAGCGGGATCTGAAGGGCGAGGAGGGTATCCACGTCGCGCCGCTCGTTCTCCGCGCCGCGGCCCACGACATCGACAAGGTAGATGTCGTCGCGGATCTGGGTGATGTTCACGCCGCTGGTGACGGCCAGCAGCGCCTGCGCTAGCTGGGAGGAGGACAGGCCGACGAGCCGCGCGCGGTCCTGATCCACGCGGATGCGGATGAGGCGGGCGGGCTCGTTCCAGTCGAGGTTGACATTGACCGCGCCGGGGGCGGCGCCCATGACATCGGCCACCTGCCATGCAAGGTCGCGGACCGCGCCCAAATCCTCGCCGCTCACCCGGATCTGCACGGGCCAGCCCACCGGCGGGCCAAGCTCCAGCGGCGCCACGCGGGAGAGGACATCGGGGAAGCGGTCCTCCAACGCCCGCTGAATCCGTGCCGTAAGGGCCGGGCGATCGGCGGTGGCGGTGGTGACCAGCACGCCCTGCGCGGTGTAGCTGGCGGGCGGCAGCACATCCATCGGCAGGTAGAAGCGGATCGCGCCTTCGCCCACGTAGAAGCTGAAGCTTTCCACCTCGGCCTCTGCCGCGACGATCTTCTCCACCTCGGTCACGACCTGTCGGGTGCGCTCGATGGAGGCGGATTGCGGCAGGTTGAGGTCGAGCAGCAGTTCCGGCCGGTCCGAGGGCGGAAAGAACTGCTGTGGCAGCCGCATCGCGCCCAGAATGGACAGCGCGAACAGCAAAAGCGTGCCGATGACGATGGGCCAGCGCCAGTGCAGCGCCCGCGTCAGGAAGCGGCGAAAGGCCGCGATGTAACGGCCCTCGCCCTCATGCTTGTGCTTGATCCGGGCGGGCAGCACCCAGACCCCGACGATGGGCGAGGCCAGCACCGCCACGATCCACGACAGGATGAGCGCGAAGGCAATCACCCAGAACAGGGAGTTGGCATATTCCCCGGCCGCGCTTTTCGCGAATCCCACGGGAACGAAGCCCGCGACCGTCACCAGCGTGCCGGTCAGCATCGGAAAGGCGGTGGAAGTCCAAGCATAGGCGGCGGCCTTGGCCTTTTCCATGCCCTCTTCCAGTTTGGAGACCATCATCTCCACTGTGATCATCGCATCATCCACCAGCAGCCCCAGCGCGATGATGAGCGCCCCGAGCGAGACCCGCTGCAGCGCGATCCCGTAGAGTTCCATGGCAAGGAACACCAGCATCAGCGACAGGGGGATGGAGACGAACACCACCAGCCCCGCCCGGAACCCGAGCGCCACGAAGGAGACGGCGAGCACGATCACCACCGCCTCCGCCAGGGCGCGGGTAAAGCCGGAGACGGCGTGCTGAACCACCGCGGTCTGATTGGAGACCTGCGATACGTCGATCCCGATGGGCAGGTCGGATTTCACCTCGGCGATGACCGTGTCGATCTGCCGCCCGAGGGCGAGCACGTCGCCGCCCTCCTTCATCGACATGGCAAGGCCGATGGCGGGCTGGCCCGCGTCGCGGAACATCGGCTGGGCCGGATCGACCGGGCCGCGGCGGACCGTGGCGATATCGTCAAGCCGCACCACCCCGGACTGGGTGGCGATGGTGAGGTTATCGATCTCCGCCTCGCTGCCGAAGGCGCCGGTCACCTCCAGCCGGGTGCTGTCGGTGCTGGTCACGATCTCCCCGGCGGGGACGACGGCGTTCTGGTTCTGGATCTGGGCGATGACCGCTTCCGGGTCGATGCCGAGGCTGGCAAGGCGGCGGGTGGAGAATTCGATCCAGATCTTCTCATCCTGCGTGCCGATGAGTTCGGCCTTGCCGATGCCGGGAAGGCGCAGAACCCGGTCGCGCGCCGCATCGACCACGTCCCGAAGCTCCCGCTCCGAGAAGCCGGGATCGGCGGTGAAGGCGTAGATGATCCCGTAGGTATCGCCGAATTCATCGTTGAAGAACGGGCCGAGCACGCCGGAGGGAAGCTCCCGGCCCATGTCGGCCACCTTCTTGCGCACCTGATACCAGTTGTCCTCCACCCGTTCCGGCGGGGTCTCGTCGCTCAGGGTCACGTAGATGATGGTCTGGCCCGGTGTCGTCAGGCTTTTCAGGTTGTCGAGGTCGGGGAGTTCCTGAAGCTTCCGCTCCAGCCTGTCCGTCACCTGATGGAGCGTGTCCTCCATCGTGGCGCCGGGCCAGTTCGCCTGAAGCACCATCGTCTTGATGGTGAAGCTCGGATCCTCGCTCCGCCCGAGCCGCAGGTAGGACAGCCCGCCCGCCAGCGCGGCGAGGACAAGGATCAGCGTCACGAAGGACCGGTGCGCCAGCGCCCAGGACGAAAGATTGAAGCCTCCCATCAGACATCACCGGCGGGGAGCCGCACCTGCATGCCCGGGCGAAGGCGCTGCACGCCTGCCGCCACGACCTTCGCGCCTTCCTCCAGCCCGCCGGAGATCAGGATGCGCTCGCCCTCGTAGCGCAGCACCTCCACGGGGGTCAGTTCAACCACGCCCTGCGCATCCACGACCCAGACCGCCGGGCGGTCCGCGGTATTGAACAGCGCCGAGAGCGGCAGCGCGGCGGCCTTCGGCCCCGGAAGTTCCAACATGCCCCGCACGGCGGATCCGAAGCGGAAGGCGGCGGGAGCATTGTCGATCCTTACGCGGACGCGGAAGGTGCGCGTCACCGGATCCGCCGCGGGGGAGATTTCCCGCACCCTGCCACGGGCCACGATGCTGGGGTCATCGAGCAGGGTGACGGTGACGGGGGCGTCCTCCGCGCCGCTGCCCAGAACCGCGCCGGGGGCCTGAAACTGTGCATCCTTCAGGTCGGTACGGGCCAGTTCGACGATCATCTGACCCGCGGCGACGACTTGTCCCACCTCCGCGCCCCGCGCCATGACCACGCCCGCCTCAGGCGCGACGAGATCGGTATATCCCAGCCCATCCCGCGCATCGGAGACATTGGCCTGCGCGGCAAGTTCGTTGGCGCGCGCGACATTGGCCTGCGCCGTGGCGGCATCCGCCGCCGCCTGGGTTGCGAAACCGCGGGCAAGCAGGTCGGTGGTGCGTTTTTCCGTCTGCTCGGCGTTCTCGCGCTGCGCGGTTGCCGCGGCGAGGTTGGCTTCCGCCTGCCGGACGGTGTTTTGCGCCTGTGCGATGTCGAGACGGGCGAGCACCTCGCCCGCCGTCACCACGTCGCCGACATCGACGAGCCGCTGGGCGAGCTTCCCACCGACCCGGAAGCCAAGGTCACTTTCGATCTGGGGCGCCACTTCGCCGACGAGCGAGCCGGGGCTGTTCACCACCGTGTAGGCGACCGTCACCGTCTTGACCGGGCGGGGCCCTTCGACCACCGGCGCTGCCGCTTCCTCCCGGCAGGCGGTCAGCAGGAGAAGCGCCGCGGCGAGCATCGCGGTGAGGGTTCGGGCCGGTGACATCATCTCTCGCCTCGCTGACAGTTGGGCGAGAAGATACGCGAAGGACCGCCCGTGGCCAGAGGGGACATATGGGAAACTGCAACTCCGGGCAACAAGTTGCGCTTGATGGGCGGCACGGCGCGGAATTCACCCGGGGGCAGCCGCAATGTCAGTGTCTTTGCAAGCCGTGCTGACCGCTGGTCTCTGCCGGTGTCGCGGTCGGGCCTTTCCAGTGCTGCGGCCCGGGGAGCGGTGCGCGGTGTCGGAAACGGCGGCACGGACACGGTAGGCCGGCGCACGGCGGCCCGGGCGCGCGGGAATGGCGGCGTTCCGCATCCCTCTCGCGTTCGACGCTCGGCGTCTGCTGCGCGCGAGCTGGCCGTGAGGCAGTTTGCCGATGCGCGTAGAGGAAGGGTGTCGGTGGCGGGCGGGATGCGCTCTCTTCCTCCTCGCATGGGTCCAGACGTGGGGCGAGACGTTCTGCAAGGCGCAGAAGGCCCCATTCGGCTTCGCGCTCCCCGCGCGCGGGATTGATCGTTTGCGCCCCGACAGGCGGGATGCGAGAGCGTTCACGCCCCGCGGACGGGGTTGATCGGCCTGCGCCTGCCCGGTGGAGGGCGTTCGCGCCCCGCGCCTGGAATTGATCGGATTGAAGCTCCGTCGAGTTCCGGCACTCCCTGTGCATGGTGCAGGACGAGGCTCATCGTTCAACGCCCAGCTTCACGAAAGCGCTTCCCGCGCGGTTGGACCATGAGCCGGCCAACGTGATCGGCCGGTTGCGCTCCCTAGCTGCTCTTCGCGACTGTGAGCGCGAAGCACGCTGCACTTTCGGCCATGCCGCGAGGGTTGGACGGTCGGCTGCCATGGGACCGCCGCAGGCCGCGCGACCCGCTCCGGCGGAGCGGCTTCGCCGGGCCTGCCGTATCCGATCGGCGGGTGGCGGGGATGGCGCTATCGGGTCGCGTGGGATGGGGAGCCGGCTGCGGCGCTCTGCGCGCTCCTCTCCCGCCGGAAACTGGGGTAGGGGAAGACATGACGGGAGCCCCATGATCGCTTATCTTGGCTTGTTTGCCGCGGCATTCGTTGCCGCAACCCTGCTTCCCATGCAGTCGGAAGCGGTGCTGGGCGCTCTGGCTCATCGCGGGGGGCATCCGCTGCTGTTGCTCTGGGCCGTCGCGACGGCGGGCAACGTGCTTGGCTCGGTGGTCAATTATGGTCTCGGCCGCTGGCTGGCGCAGTTCGAGGGGCGGAGGTGGTTCCCCGCATCCCCCGGGCAGATCCGCCGCGCGGAGGGGTGGTATCGCCGCTGGGGACGCTGGTCGCTGCTGGCCAGCTGGCTCCCGCTGGTGGGCGATCCGCTCACTGTCGTTGCAGGGATGCTGCGGGAACGGCTGAGCCTGTTTCTGCTGCTCGTCACGCTTGCCAAGGGCGGGCGGTATGTCGCGGTGATCTGGATCGCGACCGGCTGGAACTGACCTCTTGCACTGACTGCGCGGGAATGGAATGGAGTGACAGGAGGCCGCTTGCCGGAACCGGTAGACGGAGAGCACTTAAAATGCTTCGGGCCATGCCCGTGTGGGTTCGAGTCCCACAGCGGCCACCAGATTACTAGGTAATAAGTTGATATTACCGGCGAACTTTTCATATCTTGACGTTCACCTTCTTTCCTTACCCATCAACACAAACGCAATTGATTTACTCTGATAGCGGCGGATTCAGACGTTGCCGCGTCTTGGACGCGGGGTGGCTGGTGTCCAGACGTTCAGAGCGGCTTGCCGAACCTGTCCGGCGGCTCGATGCCGAGCATGCGATAGGACATGGCGACAAGCGCTTGCTCGATGTTCATGTCGCCGTTGTCGTCCGCGAAGACGATTTTGAACGCCATGTCCTCCAGCGTCACCGGCTCGAAAAGCGCTGCCTGCTCCTCAAGGCGCAACATCTCATCGAATAGCTTGTCCCCCTCATCCTCGTTATCCGTCGCCCGATGGCCTGCCTTCGGCCCCTTGGCCGTCGCGCGCGTGTCATGATCGGCATATCGCGGACGCGGCCTCGATGATTTTTCCCTCCATCCAACCCACGCCGAAGCATTGCCAAGCCGCGGAAGCGCGTTAGCTGTACGGACGCGCGCCGGTGTACTTTGGTGGAGGGCGCGCTTTCTACCTCTCGCAGCAAGCAGATGGAGAAGAACATGACCCGCAATATCGTTCTCGTGACCTAGCTTGACGATAGCAAGCCTTATGAGGCGCTTACCAAGCCCAAGGGAGAGGACCCGGATCGGATCAATCAAGCCGCGGTGGTCTATCGCGAGAGCGATGGCCGTATCACGCTCCGTGATGGTGGCACCAATATCGGCGGCGAAGGAACATTGGGCGGTGGTGCGCTTATCGGAATTCTAGGGGGGCCCGCTTGGTGTCCTGCTGGGCTTCTCGACCGGAGCGCTCTTCGGCTCTCTGGTAGATACCGGAAACGAGATTGATGACGACTCGGTTCTGAGCACCATCAGCGCGGCCCTGCCGCCCGGCAAGACCGGTATTCTCGTGGATATCGAGGAAAGCAGCCCGGAAATCCTCGACAATCTCGCCAGCAGCACCGGTGGTGCACTCGTGCGCTACAACTACGAAGCGACGCTCACCGAGGTCATGGGGGCGGAAGCTGCAGCTGAAGCCGCGTCCGACGAGGCCGCCCGCGTGCTGCGCGAGGAGAAGAAGGCCGACCGGAAGGCCGAGCGCGAGGAGAAGTGGGAAAAGACCAAGGAGAAGTTCAAATCGGTCTTCCACAAGTCCGACGCGTAACGACCTCCTCCCACAGGACGCGCACGACAGGGTCTGCAAGCCCTGCCGTCTTGCGCTATCGGACGGCGCGGGTATTCAGGCCCGCAGGCTCTTCCGTTCCAAAATCGGTACGGGAAGATTTACCGGCATATTGTCGATAAGGCGAACGTTGCCCGCCCAGGCAGCGACGAGCAGCCGGGCGGGGATGCCGGGACGCGCTGATGAAAGCGTCTCCGCATCGCGGAGGTCCAGATACTCGACCCGTTCGAAGCCCGCCGCCCCGAGGCGGGATCGCGCGTCTTCCAGCGCCGGGGCGGCAGGTGCGCCGCTCTCTATCGCAAGGATGGCGGCGGCAAGGACTTCGGGAAGGGCAGCGGCCATGCGCCGCTCGTCTGCTGACAGACGGAGGTTGCGCGAGGAGAGGGCGAGGGCGTCCTCCTCCCGTACCGTGGGGCAGCCCACGATCTCCACCGGCAGGTTCAGATCCGCCACCAGCCGACGGACAAGGAGCAGCTGCTGCCAGTCCTTCTCTCCGAAGAAGGCACGGTCGGCGCCCGTCATGGTGAGGAGCTTTGTTACAACCGTCGCGACGCCATCGAAATGGCCGGGGCGATGCGCGCCTTCCAGCGGCTCGGTGATCCCGGTGATGGATACGGTCGTGGCAAAGCCCGGCGGATACATCTCCTCCGCCTCCGGCACGAAGACCACGTCGACACCGTAGGGAGCGAGGAGCGCGGCATCCGCCTCCTCCGTCCGGGGGTATTTCGCGTAATCCTCGGGGCTGTTGAACTGCCGGGGATTGACGAAGATCGTCACGATAACCCGCTCGCACACCGCCTTGGCCGCGCGGACGAGGCTGAGATGGCCCTCATGCAGCGCGCCCATCGTCGGCACGACGGCCACAGTCTCTCCTGAACGGCGCCAACCGGCGACTCGGGGGCGAAGATCGGCGGTGTGGCGGAGGATGGTCATGGGCGGGCCTTTGCGGAGCAGGGGGAAACGCTGCTCGCGCAGGCGTTTCCGCGATTGTCGCGGCTCGGGTGGCGTGTTCTCTCTGCCGACCGCCGTGTCGGGAGCGGGGCGCGTCCGTCACGGCCGGAGGGGTCCTTTCGGGAAGCGCCCGACAGTCCGGGGCAGGTGCGCGGGCGGACGCTTCGCCGGGCTTGCCGTTCCAGGCTGATCATCGGGCGGCGGGCGAGAGCGGGGGTCATGACGTGACCTTCCCTGCGCTCACCTGTCCTGCGGTGCCCGGAAGCTCGCTGGCGAAGACATGTTCCGGCCCGGGAAAGCGGCGCGACTGCACATCGGCTGCGTATTGCGCGATTGCCTCGGCGGCGGCTCCGCCCAGCTCTGCATAGCGGCGGACGAATTTCGGGCGGAAATCGCCGAACAGGCCCAGCATGTCGTCGATCACCAGCACCTGCCCGTCGCAGCCCACGCTGGCGCCGATGCCGATGGTGGGAACCGCGATCTCTGCGGTGATCTTATCGGCCAAGGCGGCGGGCACCTTCTCCAGCACCACGGCGAAGGCCCCGGCCTCGCTCAGCGCGGCGGCATCGGCGCGGACGCGGGCCGCATCCTCTCCCCGCCCCTGCACACGGTATCCGCCGAAGGCATTGACGGACTGCGGTGTCAGGCCGACATGGCCCATCACGGGAATGCCGCGCGCCGTCAGGAAGGCCACGGTTTCGGCCATATGGAGACCGCCTTCCAGCTTCACCGCCTGCGCGCCGGTTTCCGCCATGAGGCGGGCGGCGTTGCGGAAGGCCTGCGCCGGATCTTCCTCATAGCTGCCGAAGGGCATGTCCACCACCAGCGCCGCGCGTTCCACGCCGCGTGCCACGGCCTGCCCGTGCAGGATCATCATCTCCATCGTGACGCCGAGGGTGGAGGGCATGCCGTGGAGCACCATGCCCACGCTGTCCCCCACGAGGATCAGGTCGGCTTCCTTGTCCACCAGACGGGCCATGGGGGTGGTGTAGGCGGTGAGACAGACAACGGGCGTGCCGCCCTTGCGGGCGCGGATGTCGCTTGGCGTCAGGCGGCGGGCGCCGCCCTTCGGCGCGGGTGTCTGTGGTGTGGCGCTCATCCTCTCTCCCCCCGGAAGGCGTCGTGTTGGGGGCGCATCCTCCCCAAGATCGGCGCGATGGCAAGGATTTTCTGCGGATGCGAGCACGGGAAGAGCCGCGCGGTGCTTCCCTGCGCCTGCGCAGCGCGTTAGGGTCCGCTTGCAGAACGGAGCAGGTGATGAGCACGGCTACCCCCGCGACGCAGGCGCTGAAACGCGCGGGCGTTGCCTTCCGCACGATCGAGTATGACTACGTCGCCGGGCAGGATCGGATCGGCCTCCATGCGGCGGAAGCCATCGGGGTGCCGCCGGAGCGGGTTCTGAAAACCCTGATGGTCGAAGTGGACGGCAAGCCCGCCTGCGCCGTCATCCCGTCGGACAGGACATTGTCGATGAAGCGGGTGGCGGCGGCGTTCGGGGGCAAGTCCGCGCATATGATGCCCCCCGAGAAGGCGGAGCGGCTCACCGGCTTTCACACCGGCGGGATCAGTCCCTTCGGCCAGAAGCGCCGGGTGCCGGTCGCGTTCGAGGACACGGCGGCGGCGGCGGAAGTGGTGATCAATGGCGGGCGGCGCGGGCTGATGGTGGCGCTGGCCTATGCCGACGCGCTCCGGGTGGCGGAGGGGGCGGCGCGCCCCCTCATTGCCGAGTGATCGGCGCGGCGAGCGTGCTGCTGGCTGCTATTGGGGAAGCGCGCCGCAGAATCCCCCCGTCGCCACCACGCCCGAGCCGAGGGCGATGATGGGCGGGGCCTTGTAGGGGTTCAGCGCGGCGGTCGCGTGGTCGAAGAACAGCAAACCGGCGAGCAGGGCGATGACGATGCCTGCGGTGAGACGGCGGGTCATTTGCGGGCCTCCAGCCCGACCAGCGGTCGCAGCTTCACCCCGAGACAGGAACCGGCAAACCCCGCCGCGAACCAGGCCCAGCCGTGCAGGCTCCCCGTCGAGATACCGGAGAAGAAGGCCCCCACATTACAGCCGAAGGCAAGCCGCGAGGAATAGCCGAGCAGCAGCCCCGCGACGATCGCCGCGCCCCAGGCGCGGGCGGGGAGTTTCGGCAGCGGCTGCGAGAGGCCGTGCCTGCGCCATGCCGCAACGAGAAAGGCGCCGAGGATGATGCCGATGTTTGTGAGGGAGGTGACATCGGTCAGGATGCTCGCCTGAAGCCGCGCGGCATTCCCCGGCGCGCCCCAGAAGCCGTTGCCGGACAGGTCTGCGCCCAGGGCGACCGCGCCCTTGGCCGCCCACAGGCCAAGGCCGTAGACCACGCCCCACGGCTGGCCCGCGACTACGAGGTTGCCCACCGCCAGCGCCGCCAGAAGCAGTGCCGCGAAGATCAGCCGGGGCGGTAGCTTGCGCGTGCCGGGCTTGCCGATGAGAAACACGACGAGAGCGACGGCTGCGAGCAGGCCGAGCGTGACCAGCAGGCCGCTTGTGCCGCGGAGCACGATGATCGGCAGGGCGCCGAGGTCCGTCCACCACAGCAGATGCGCGGCGCCGAGGAAGCTGCCCAGGCAGAAGAATGGCAGGGCCACGAGGCTCACCGCATTGCCGCTGCCCGCGTTGACGAGGGTTCCCGAGCCGCAGCCGAGGATGACCTGCATCGCCGCGCCGAAGACGAAGGCCCCGCCGACCATCGCCCAGCCCACGGGCGCCTCCGCTCCGCCCAACTCTCCCGGATGGGATTGCAGGAGCGGGAAGGCCACGAGGGCCACAAGGCCGATAGCCAGAAGCTGTGCCAGGAGGCCCGCCGGCTCCCGCCGCAGGATCATCGCGCGCCATGGTCCGGCAAAGCCGAAATGCAGCCCCTCGAGCGTGATGCCGAAGCCCAGCCCGATGGCGAGCAGCAGCCCGTACCGCGCGCCCGCAAAGAGCGAGACGGCGAAGACCGCCGCCAGGGCCGCCAGGATGAGCAGAAGGCGTTTCGCCCCCTCCCCGATGGGGGAGGAGGCGCCTTCGAGTTGGCTCGAAGCTGTGGTCATCACTTGGACCGGATCTGGTTCATCAGGTTCTGGAGCAGGCCGGGCGTGTTCTCCATCGCGCCGCCGCCCTGCGACCAGCCGACCATGCTGTCGGGATAAAGCTTCACATCGGGCAATCCCGCGAGTTCGGAAAGAGCGAACCAGTCCGTGGCCGCCCAATGCCCGGTGTTGCAGAAGGCCACGATCTCCTCGTCCTGCTTCAGGCCGAGTTTCTGGAGCACCGCTTCCGCCCCTGCTGCGGTGGTGACGGTGGTCGGACCATCGAACCAGACGGAATGGGAGACGTTCTCCGCCCCCGGCAGGGTGCCGGGCCGGGTCATCTGCGGATGCGCCTGATCCCCGTTGAAGAACGCGGGCGGACGCGCGTCGATCAGCCGGGCGCTCTGCTTGCCGTCAACGATGGCGGCCACATCCTGCGCATCGGCGAGCCAGCGGTGGGAGAAGGTGATCTCGATATCGGAGGGGGTGGGGGTGTTGGCCCGCGTCTCCAGCGGCAGCCCTTCCGCCGCCCATGCGCCCTGTCCGCCGTTCAGAATGGCGAGCGGGCTGATGCCCGAGGATTTCAGCGTCCAGTAGACGCGCGCGGCGGCGCCGAAGTCGCTGTCGTCCTTGCCTTGATGCACGACGACCAGCGGGTGATCCTTCTTCAGCCCCAACGCCCGGAAGCGGTCCTCCAGCACATTCTCCGGCACGAGCTGGCCGGGATTTTCCGCCGGGCCGCGGAATAGCGCATAGGGCGCCGATATCGCGCCGGGGATATGGCCCTGCCCGTAGGCGGCGGCCTCCCGTATGTCGAGCACCGTCGGCGCATCGGCCCCGGCGAGGGCCGTATTCAGTTCGGCGGGCGTGACGAGCGGGCCGAAGGCCGGGGTCTCCGCCGTGGCGATCGCCGCCCAGCCGATCGCGGCCAGCGCGGTGAGAGAAAAGAGTTTCATGGCGTCATTCCGCTGATGGTTCGGGTGGCAGGTGCCTTGGCCCCCATGTCTGCTCGGCGGCGCGTCTTGGCAAGACCGGCGGGCCGTGCGCGACGCGGGCGCGGGGCGGACAGGAGCCGCGTGAGACAGCCCTGAGCGGAAAGCGGTTCCACTGTCTCCGGGTAACCGCGGAAATCATACCGGAAAGTTCTGCCAGGATACCAGAATGTCCTTTCTTGCGGTTGCGTGGAACCGGCGCAGATGTGGTTTTCCCTCGCCGTCGTGCCTATCTGATCATCCGGGGGCTCTCGTAGCATGCGCGTTCGCTGTTCGGGCTGCCCGCGCGACGAAAGGAAATGCGATGTTCACCGCCGCCGCCCATGTACCGCTCTCCGAGCCGCGGCCGCTTGTCGAGGCACTTGCCGGGCACCTGCGGGAGCAGGACGTGACGCTGGAACGGCAGGGAGAGGCCCTGCGCGCACGGCTGCCGATGGGGGAGGCCTTCTTCCGGCCTACAGTCGACGGGGTGGAGGTGGAAGCGCGCGCGTCTGACCGCCCGGGGATGGAGGAGATGGTGGATTTCATTGCCTCTCATCTGCTGGAATTCTGTGTGACGGAACATCCCGTGATCCGCTGGACCGGTGCGGTGGAGACAGGAACGCTCTATGCGGATTTCCGGGAGATGACCGTGGCCGAGGTGGAGCGGATGGGGGACTGGCGGCGCTTCACGCTGAGCGGCAGCGATCTTGCACGTTTCGCCGATCCGGGGTCGCCCTATGGCCGCTTCCATTTCCCGCCCGAGGGCATGACGCCGCGCTGGCCCAAGGCAGGGCCCGACGGGCTGCCGCTGCCGGTCGATCCTGCCTGGCGCCCCGCCGTCCGGCGTCACGCGATCCGCGCTGTCGATCCCGAGGCGGGCCGGATTGTGATGGATATCCTGCTGCATGAGGGCGGGGGCGCGGGGGCGGAATGGGCACGCTGGGCACGGAAGGGCGACCGATGCGGTCTCTCCGGCCCGGAAACTGAGCCCGCGGTTCCGGCGCTTCGCGAGGCGCAGGACGTGATACTGGCAGGGGACGCCGCTGCCCGCCCGGTGATCCAGCGGCTTCTGGAGATACTGCGCCCGGAGGCGCGGGGCGTCGTGCTGCTGGAAGGCGAGGGTCCGCCGCTGGAGAAAGTGCCCGCTGGCATGGCGCTCCGGCAGGTTCCGGCGCTGCTCCCGGCCCTTCGTGAGGGGGGGGTCGGCGGGGTGCTGTGGGCGGGCGCGGAAGCGGGTGTTGCCCAGGATATCCGCCTGTGGCTGACGGAGCACCCCGAAGTGGCCGGCAATGTACGGGATCTATGGCGGCGCGGGATGAGCGCAGGTAACGCCAACCCGGCGCGTGACTTTCCCGCCGGAGCAAAATGGCGCCCGCGCGGCCAGCGGGCTTGAAGGGCATTGCCCCTTGCGTCCACCCGCAGAGTGCGCGAGCCGCATCGTCAGCACGTCAGCACGTCAGCACGTCAGCACGTCAGCACGTCAGCACGTCAGCACGTCAGCACGTCAGCACGTCAGCACGTCAGCACGTCAGCACGTCAGCACGTCAGCACGTCAGCACGTCAGCACGTCAGCACGTCAGCACGTCAGCACGTCAGCACGTCAGCACGTCAGCACGTCAGCACGTCAGCACGTCAGCACGTCAGCACGTCAGCACGTCAGCACGTCAGCACGTCAGCACGTCAGCACGTCAGCACGTCAGCACGTCAGCACGTCAGCACGTCAGCACGTCAGCACGTCAGCACGTCAGCACGTCAGCACGTCAGCACGTCAGCACGTCAGCACGTCAGCACGTCAGCACGTCAGCACGTCAGCACGTCAGCACGTCAGCACGTCAGCACGTCAGCACGTCAGCACGTCAGCACGTCAGCACGTCAGCACGTCAGCACGTCAGCAGTCGTTGTGGCGTGACCTCCTCTGGCTTGCGGCTGAGCACAGGGTGTCGTGGTCCGGCGACGGGGTGACGGGGCGGAACGAAACCCATCCCTTTTGCGATGGACCTGTTATCGGCTAGCGGCGAGCGAGCCAGTCCCGGTGATCTGCAGGCGCGGCGCGACCGCATCGGGCCGATGCCGGGGGACGCGGCGGCGGCGCATCCAGGTTCATCAAGTTCTGGCCGGACTGACGGCAGGTGGATCCGGCGGGGCTGTGCCCCAAACCTCGCCGGGACGCTTCCAACGCTCATCATTGACCCCTGAATCCGGGACGGTGCGCTGGATGCTGCCGGTGGATTGGTAACCGTCGGATCGAGAATCCAGGTCTTCGGCGCAGCCCGCTGGCGCAATGACCGCAGCCCGCAACGCGTATTTCGAGGTGGGTTCGTCCTGCGTCGCGAGGGGGCGGTCAACCTGCGAGGCGGCGGTGCGAGGCACATGTCAGACGGAGGCATGTCCATGCCTGTCCCGCGAGGTGTGGCTCCCAGTGGAGTTACGGCGGCGGGATCGAACCCGCCGCCGTCAACTTGCGACCGCGGTGCCCCGGTGCTGGCCGTGAGGCGGGAACGCAACGCGCGAGGGCGGTCGTGGCCTTAGCACCGAAAGACGTCTGGGCCGGGAGACGTGGCGCCCCCGGCCGCTGCGGTTTCCCGGACGGATTACCAGGCGGTGATGACCGCGTCCTGATACTTCTCCTGAATGAAGGTCTTGATCTCGGGCGAGTGGTAGGCCTCGATCAGCGTGGGCAGCCAATCGGCGTTTGCATCTGCGCGACGCACCACGATGACATTGGCGTAGGGGCTTTCGGCCTTTTCCCGCGCGATGGTGTCGGTCTTGGGATTGAGGCCGGCGGCCAGCGCGTAGTTCGTGTTGATGATCGACACGTCCGCATCGGGCAGCGAGCGCGGAAGCTGCGCCGCATCCAGTTCGAGGAAGGTGAACTTCTTCGGGTTTTCGGTCACATCGAGGACGGTCGGGACGAGCCCGGTGCCCTCGGCCAGCTTCAGCAGCCCCAGATCCTGAAGCAGCAGCAGCGCCCGCCCGCCATTGGTGGGATCGTTCGGAATGGCGATCTTGGCGCCGTCCTTCAGCTCCTCCAGCGATTTCAGCTTGCTGGAGTAGATCCCCATCGGTGTGGTGATCGTCTTCGCGACGGAGACCAGATCGAAACCACGGTCCCTGATCTGGTTGTCGAGATAGGGCTGATGCTGGAACGAATTCGCGTTCAGATCGCCATCGGCCAGCGCCTGGTTCGGCACCACGTAGTCGGAGAATTCGACCACTTCGATGTTCAGCCCCTTGGGCTTCGCGACTTTCGCGACTTCTTCCATGATCTCGGCATGTTCGCCCGGAGACACGCCGACCTTGATATCGGCGGCGAAGGCGGCGACCGCCGACAGCGCGAGGGCGGAGACAAAGGTTGTGAGACGCAGCATGGGAATACCTCTTGCGTGTGAAGTCAGCGGCCGCGGTTCTTCGCGGCGCGTTTGTCGAGACGGGCGGCGATGAACTCGCCCACCGTCTGCACGAGTTGCACCAGCACGATCAGGATGATGACGACGATCAGCATCACCTCCGGCATGAAGCGCTGATAGCCATAGCGGATGCCGAGATCGCCCAGCCCCTTGCCGCCCACGGCGCCCACCATGGCCGAATAGCCGATGAGGCTGACCACGGCGAGCGTGAGGCCCAGCGTGATCCCCGGCAGCGCCTCCGGGATCAGCACCTTGCGGATGATCTGAAGTGGTGTAGCCCCCATCGCGCGGGCGGCTTCGATCAGGCCGCTGTCGATCTCCCGGATCGCGGTTTCCACCAGACGCGCGATGAAGGGCACGGCGGCAATGGTCAGCGGTACGATGGCCGCCGTGGTGCCGATGGACGTGCCGACGAGCGCGCGGGTAAAGGGGATGATCGCCACGACGAGGATGATGAACGGCACCGAGCGGGTCGCGTTCACAATAAGACCCAGCACCCCGTTCACCGCCGGGGCGGAGAGGATCTCCCCCCGCCGCGAGGTGGCGAGGAAGACGCCGAGCGGCAGGCCGGCGAGCGTGCCGAACACGGTGGACATTGCCACCATGTAGAGCGTCTCCAGCGTGGACTCATAGAGAAGGTTGATCAGCACGGGGGACATAGCCCAGCACCTCCGTCAGTAGTCCGTGGGATTCAAGGAAGCCGCGCGACGCCTCCCCGCGCTCCGCCGGGACGGAGACGATGAGGCTGCCGAAGGGGTGCGGCCCGATCTCCTCGATGGCACCGGCGAGGATGTTGACCGGCACGCCGAGTTCCACGGTGAGCCGGGCGAGCATCGGGTCGGTTGCATGATTGCCGGTGAAGGTGATCTGCATCACTTCCTCCGCCGCGCCGGTTCCGGCATCGGGCCGGATGCGGTCGGCGATGAAGCGGGGCAGGGCAACCCCGGTGATGCCGGTCAGGAAGGAGCGTGTCGTCGCATGGGCGGGGCGGGAGAAGACGGCATAGGTTTCCCCCGTCTCGACGAGGCGGCCCTTGTCCAGCACGGCCACATGGCTCGCGATATCGCGCACCACGGCCATCTCATGGGTGATGAGCAGGATCGTCAGGCCCAGCTCGCGGTTGATGTCGGAGAGCAGCGCCAGCACCGTGCGCGTCGTCTCCGGGTCGAGGGCAGAGGTCGCCTCGTCCGAGAGCAGCACCTTGGGACGGGTGGCCAGCGCACGGGCGATGCCCACGCGTTGCTTCTGCCCGCCCGAGAGTTCGGCGGGATAGCGGCTCCGCTGGTCTCCCAAGCCGACGAGGTCGATCAGCTCGTTCACGCGCGGCGCGATCTGCGCGGAGGGCGTCCCGGCGATCTCCAGCGGCAGGGCGATGTTGTCGAACACGGTGCGGGAGGCCAGCAGGTTGAAGTGCTGGAAGATCATGCCAACCTCGCGCCGGATCTGGCGCAGTTCGGCGTTGCTGGCCGCGCCCACGTCCCGCCCGCCGACCAGCACCCGTCCCGCCGTCGGGCGTTCCAGTCCGTTGACCATGCGCAGCAGCGTCGATTTCCCTGCGCCGGAGCGGCCGATGATCCCGGTGATGTCGCCGGGCGCGACGGTCAGGCTCACGTCCTCCAGCGCGGTGACGGTACCGCTGCCCCGCTTGGGATAGGACTTGCCGACCGCGTCGAACACGATGGCGGCACCTGCCGTCGTCGCGCTGTCTGCCGGTTGTTCGGTCGGTCTCATGGTCGTTCCCTTCGGGCTGCGGACTGTCCGGCCCTGGTCGGGTGGCGGGCGCCGGTGGGCGGGGGATAGAGCCTATCCCCGCCCGCTGCAATGGCGGGCGAGGCCGGGGCAGGGCGTGCCGTGAGGAGAACGGGCGCGTTTGCGCCCCGCCGTGCCGATCCTGTCTCGCCATGACAGCGGTGCCGCGAAACAATGTTCGCGGCCCGAAAGAAAGCGGCAAACGTCATCGTTTTTTACCATTTGGTCTGCTGGTATGCGCCTTGACGGCTTTTCCTCTGCAAGTGTGGTGCCACAGCCGTCGCGCAAGGGACTGTACGGCAAAATGCGAATGAATTGTCGCAGGCGCGCCGGGACGCGCTACTCTCCAAAACAGAGCCTACTTTCCAGGGACAAGCCGCAGAAGGCGCGGCGCTGACGAGGGACTGACAAAGCATGGCCGCATCCGTGCCCCTGCTCCGGCGATTGACCCGGACGAAACGCATCGACCCGACGATAGACGGTGAAAAGACAGGTTCCGAAAATCTCGGGCGGTCCATCACGCTCTTTCAGCTCATCATGTTCGGGGTGGGAGCGACCATCGGCACAGGGATTTTCTTCGTGCTGAGCGAGCAGGTGCCCGTCGCAGGCCCTGGGGTGCTTATCTCCTTCCTGCTGGCGGGGCTCACCGCCGGGATGACCGCGCTCTGCTATGCGGAGATGAGTTCGATGATCCCGGTGTCCGGGTCATCCTATTCCTATGCCTATGCGACGCTGGGGGAGGGGACAGCCTTTCTGGTGGCGGCCTGTCTGGTGCTGGAATACGGCATCTCCGCCTCTGCCGTGTCGGTGGGCTGGAGCGAATATCTGCACAACCTGATCTGGAATGTGACGGGTCACGAACTGCCGCGCTGGATGTTGTCGGCGCCGCTGGTGGCGGATGGCTATGACCTGCGCTTCGGCGGCGAGGGGCTGATCAACCTGCCCGCCGCCGTTCTGGTCTTTCTCTGCGCGCTTCTGCTGGTGCGGGGGGCAAAGGAATCCGCGCGTCTCAACGCGATCATGGTTGTCATCAAACTCGGCGTTCTGGTGCTTTTCATCGCCATCGCGCTGACGGCGTTCAACTCCGACAACATGACCCCCTTCGCGCCCCACGGCTTTGCCGGGATCAGCGCGGCAGCGGGTTCCATCTTCTTCACCTTCGTCGGGCTGGACGCCGTTTCTACCGCGGGGGAAGAAGTGGAGAACCCGCGGCGCAACCTGCCGCTGGCGATCATTTGCGCGCTGCTGATCGTGATAACCTTCTATGTGCTGGTTGCCTTCACGGCGATCGGGGCGCAGCCCCCCGAGCAGTTCGAGGGACAGGAGGCGGGGCTGGCGCTCATCCTTCAGAACATCACAGGATCGCGTGTTCCGGCGATCATCCTATCGGCGGGGGCGGTGATCTCGGTCTTTTCGGTGACGCTGATCGTGCTTTATGGCCAGACCCGGATCCTGTTCGCCATGTCGCGGGACGGGATGCTGCCACCGATCTTCCACCGGGTCGATCCGCGCACCATGACGCCGGTCGCCAATACCTTCATCGTGGCCACGCTGGTGGCACTGGTTGCGGCCTTCGTTCCCGCTGCTGTGCTCTGGGACATGACGAGCATGGGCACGCTCATTGCGTTCACGGTCGTGTCGCTCGGCGTCATCATCCTGCGCTATCGTAACCCGACTGCCCCGCGCGGGTTCAAGGTACCCTTCTTCCCGCTGCTACCGATCCTGTCCATCTGCTGCTGCCTTTACCTCATCGCCAACCTGTCGTGGATCGTGTTCGAACTGACGGCGATCTGGGGCACACTCGCGGCGATCTTCTACTTCACCTATTCCGCGCGCCATTCCCGGCTGGAGCGCGAGCAGCTCGGGAGGGAGGCGGGGGAATGATGCTTCTGGTGGGCCTTTCCGCCGATGACGGCGGGCGCGAGGCGCTGGAACTGGCGGGGATCATGGCGCGGGCCTCCGGCGGGCGAATGGTCGTGTGCACCATCGCGGCAGAGGGCTGGACGACGCCCTCCTCCGCGCGGGTGGACTACGAATACGCCCGTTTTCTGCGCGAACATGCGGAGCGTACGCAGGAAGCAGCGCGCGCGCTGCTCCCCGAGGGATTGGAGGCAGAATTCGTCACCCGGACCGCGCCTTCCGCCGCCAAGGGGTTGCTGGCGACGGCGGGGGATATCGGCGCGGATTACGTCGTGCTGGGGTCCGCTGCCTCCGCCCCGCCCGGGCGCTTCGCAGAGGGACCGACGGCGACGGAGGTGCTGCATGGGGCGGGCGTTCCCGTCGCACTGGCCCCGCGCGGCGGGCTTGCGCCGGGCGTCGCGCTTCGCCGTGTGAGTTGTGCCGTGCCCGCGACGGAGGCCGCCCAGTCCATCGCGGAGCGGGCAGGCTCGGTGGCTGCGGCCCTGTCGCTGCCGCTCCGGGTGCTGACCTTCGTCACGCGGGGGAACCAGATGTATCCGACGGGAGCGGGCTATCACGCCGAGCACCTCGTCAGCGGCGAATTCCGCCGCCATGCCGAGGCGCTTCATGCGTCGATCCGCGAGCGCTGGACATCGCCTGTGCCACTGGAGACGCGGATCGGCAGTGGCGCCGGCTGGCAGGAAGCGCTGGACAACGTGGGCTGGGAGGAGACGGAGCTGCTCGTCATCGGGTCGAGCGTGTACGGGCCGCTGCTGAAGGTCTTCATCGGGTCGAATTCGGGGCGCCTGGTCCGCCTTGCCCCCGTGCCACGGGTGGTGCTCCCGCGCTGGATCGCGTGAGAACCCGCGCCGCGTTGGCAGTCACCATCAGCTGTCCCCGTCAGCATTCCGATCAGCGTGAGCTCAGGGGGCGGCGGGTGGAAAGCAGCAGGTTGGTTTCGCTGGTCGTCACGCCTTCGATACGGCGGATGCGGGCGATGACCTCATCCAGCTCGGCGAGTGTCTCCGTGCCGATCTCTGCCACGATATCCCAGCGGCCATTGGTGGAGTGGACGGCCTGCACCTCCGCCATCCCAAGGAGTCGTCGCGTGATCCGGTCCGCGCCGCGTCCCTCTATCCCGATGAGCATGAGGCCCCGGACGGGCGCCTGCGTGACATCGGCGCGCGTGAGCACCGTGAAGCCGGCGATGTCGCCCCGCGCCACCATGCGATCGATCCGTGCCCTGACCGTCGCGCGGGACAGCGCGAGCGACCCGGCGATCTCCGAATGCGAGGCGCGCCCGTCACGGCGGAGCGCCGCGAGAATTTGCTGGTCGATGTCGTCCATGTTCATATTGGTGGTCTTGCTGAGCAGGATGTATAGTTGTGCGCGCATTTCGCGCAAAATTATAGCGGAAACTGCCATCACCCCGTTACCATATACAGAAAAGCGGAAGGAGACTGCTCGTGGCAAAACCCTGTATCCTGATCGGAGCGCCCATCGACAGCGGACAGAAGAACGCCGGTTGCCTGATGGGCCCCGCAGCCTATCGCGTCGCGGGCATTTCCCGGACGCTGGAGGATCTGGGCCGGAGCGTGACGGACCGTGGTGATATCGTGCCTGCCGCGCCCGTCCCCGTCACCGTAGCCAATGCCGCCGTGCATTCCCTCCCCGAGACA
Source organism: Haematobacter massiliensis (assembly GCF_000740795.1). Taxonomy (GTDB): domain Bacteria; phylum Pseudomonadota; class Alphaproteobacteria; order Rhodobacterales; family Rhodobacteraceae; genus Haematobacter; species Haematobacter massiliensis. The sequence goes on along the minus strand of NZ_JGYG01000007.1, from coordinate 238,876 downwards.
ATCGCCTGGACCGCCGCGCTTTCTGCCGCGGTGGAGGAGGCGATGCGCGAGGGGTTCCCCATCGTGATGGGCGGCGATCACTCGCTCGCGCTCGGATCGGTGGCCGGGGTCGCCGCCCATGCGAAAGCGGCGGGGCGGCCGCTGTTTCTGCTGTGGCTGGACGCGCATTCGGACTTTCACACGCTGGAGACGACCGAATCCGGCAATCTTCATGGTACGCCGGTTGCCTATATCGCCGGTCGAGACGGGTTCGGACCGTTCCCGCCGTTTCCCGCCCCCATCCCGGCCGAACGGATCTGCCTGTTCGGTATCCGCTCGGTCGATCCCGCGGAACACGCCGCCCTGCTCCGGCATGACATCGCGATCAATGATATGCGGGTGCTTGATGAGCGTGGCATCGTGGCGCCGCTTTCCGAGTTTCTGGACCGGGTCCGGGCGGAGAACGGGCTGCTCCATGTCTCGTTGGATGTCGATTTTCTCGATCCTTCCATCGCCCCCGCAGTCGGCACCACGGTTCCCGGCGGCGCGACCTTCCGCGAGGCGCATCTCGCCATGGAACTGCTGCATGAATCGGGCCTGGTGACCTCGCTCGATCTTGTCGAACTCAACCCATTTCTCGATGACCGGGGCCGCACGGCGCGGCTGATGGTCGATCTCGTGGCCAGCCTCATGGGCCGGAAGGTCTTCGACCGCCCGACCCGCAGTTTCGGATGATCTGACATGACCCTTGCTCCCTCTTCCCGCGCGCTCGTTCCCTTTGTCTCGGTGGCCGACATGATGCGGCTGGTCCATGCCATCGGCGTGGAACCGATGCTTGCCGGTCTTGCCGAGACGATCGAGGAGGACTTTCGGCGCTGGGAGGGTTTCGAGCGGACCCCGCGTGTGGCCAGCCATTCGGATGTGGGGGTGATCGAACTCATGCCCACGTCCGATGGCGATCTTTATGGCTTCAAATATGTGAACGGCCATCCCAAGAACACGCGAGAGGGTCTCCAGACCGTGACGGCCTTTGGGTTGCTTGCCAACGTGGCGACGGGTTATCCGGTCCTGCTTTCGGAGATGACGCTGCTCACGGCGCTCAGGACCGGGGCGACATCCGCGGTGGCGGCGAAATATCTCGCTCCGAAGGGTGCAAGGACCATGGCGATGATCGGCAACGGGGCGCAATCGGAGTTTCAGGCGCTGGCCTTCCGCGCCGTGCTCGGCATCGATACGCTGCGGCTTTACGACATTGACCCCGCAGCGACGCGGAAGTGCTGCGCCAATCTGGTTGAGCAAGGCTTCCACGTCACCGCCTGCGATACGCCGGAAGCGGCAATCGAGGGGGCGGAGATCATCACCACCTGCACCGCCGACAAGCAGTATGCGACGATCCTGACCGATAACATGGTCGGGGCGGGCGTGCATCTGAACGCCATCGGGGGCGATTGTCCGGGCAAGACCGAACTCCACCGCGACATCCTGCTGCGCGCCGACATCTTCGTGGAGCATCCCGAGCAGACGCGGGTTGAAGGGGAGATCCAGCAGCTCGACCCGGACCACCCGGTTACTGAGCTGTGGCAGGTGATAACGGGCGCGGCGCCTGGCAGGCGGGAGGCCGCGCAGATCACGCTCTTCGATGGAGTGGGGTTTGCGATCGAGGATTTCTCGGCCCTGCGGTATATCCACGAAAAGTCGCGCGAGCTTGGGATGCGCCAGGATCTGGACCTGCTGGCCGACCCCGACGATCCGCGCGATCTTTACGGGATGCTGATGCGGAGCCGCTAATCCGTGGACATCGTTTCCGTCTGCTCGTCGCCTCTGAAAAGCGACCAGACAGCGATGAAAAGCGCGGCGATCAGCGGCCCGATGACGAAACCGTTCATCCCGAAGAGCGCGAGGCCCCCAAGCGTCGACACCAGCACCATATAGTCCGGCATCCGCAGATCCTTGCCCACCAGCGGCGGCCGGAGCAGGTTGTCCACCAGCCCAATGACGAAGACCCCGACCGCAACCAACACTGCCCCTTTCAGATAATCGCCGGTCATGAAGAAGTAGATGGCGACCGGCCCCCAGACGAGGGCCGCGCCCACGGCGGGCAGCAGTGAGAACACCGCCATCACCACGCCGAGCAGCAACGCGGCCTCCACCCCCATCAGCCAGAGCGTCACCCCGCCGATCGCCCCCTGGATGAGCGCGATGATGAGGTTGCCCTTCACCGTGGCCTTGACTGCGGAGGAGAAACGGCTGCCGATATGTTCGGTGTATTTCGGGCTGAGCGGGCTGGAGCGGCGGAGCTGATTGACGATCTCCGGCCCGTCGCGGAACAGGAAGAATAGCACATAGAGCATCACGCCGAGGCTCACCGTGAACTGGAGCGTATCCTGCCCGATGGAGACCAGTCGGGTGGCGATGGTCTGGCTCGCGCTCGCAAGCAGGGAAGTTACGCGCTGCTGGATATCTTCCAGGCTGCCGATCTGAAGCCCCTCCAGAGCACGGTTGAAGAAATCAGGCATGCTTTCGCGGAAAGCGTTGAAAGCTTCACTGAAATCGATCTGCTGATTGGACAGCCGCTGATAGAGACTGGCCGCCTCGGCCGCCAGAAGGCCGAGGATAATGACGCCCGGTATCACCACGATGCAGACGCAGACGAGCACACTGCCCAGAGCCGCGTAGCCCCGGCGCTGGTTGAGCTTCGCCGTGAGCCAGCGTTGCAGCGGGTTGAACAGGATGGCGAGGATCACCGCCCAGAGCAGCGCGCCGTAATAGGGCAGCAGAAGCCACACGAAGGCGATGGTCACAAGGACGATCAGGGTAGCGAAGCTCGCCCGCTGGACGGCCGACGTCGTCATCGCCCAGCCCTCCCATGACCGTCCACTTGCCTGTCAGCGGCTGCGCCGGTCTGATCGCCGTTCGTCATCTCTGTCCCTCGCGTTCTGCTTGCCATGCAGGATAGCGCGATCCGTCCGGCGAGAAAGCCCGTCAGGCAACGGGTTCTTCCGCGAGGGCGAGAGCAAGGCCATCCACCACCGCCGTGAAGGCCTGCGAGCGTTCGATGCGGGCGGCGGGGCATAGGCGGCGCGCCTCTTCCGCCACGAGGCGCATGAGGCTGGAGCCGCCGACAAGGATGACCGTGCCCACGCTTTCAGGCGGAATGCCGGCCAGATGCAGTGTTTCGGCCGCGGCCTTCGCCAGCTCGGCACGATGGCTTTCAAGCGCCTTGTCCAGCGAGGTGCCGGTGATCGCGGGCGCAAGACCACGCTCGATCATGCCCATGTCGATGATGCCCGCGCCCTCCGGCCCGTTCGCGGCGATCTTGCCATGCTCCACCGCGAAGGCGAGCTCATGGCCCAGCTCCTCCTGCAGCACTGCGGAGAGGCGGTCGAGTTTCTCCGGCTCCGTCGCGAGCCGGGCCATGCGCGCGACCTCCCGGCGGTTCTCCGGCGTGTAGACGAAGGGAATGCGGCTCCATGTCGCCAGATCGACATAGACCGCGTTTGGCATGGGCAGGGTGCCCGGACCGATCTCACGCCGGAGGCTGCTGCCGTGGCCGAGTTCGGGCATGGCATGGGAGAGGGAGACGGATTCGTCGAAATCCGTGCCGCCGAGCCGGATGCCGTGGCTGGCGAGGATGCGGAGCCTCCCGCCCTCCATGCGGTAGACGGAGAAGTCGGATGTGCCGCCGCCGATGTCGACAACCAGTCCGATCTCACCCGTCGCCCCGAGGCCGTGGCTGGAGAGCGCCGCGGCCTCCGGTTCGGCCATGAAACGCACGGAAGTGAAGCCCGCGGCAGCATAGCAGGCCGCGAGGTCTGCCTCCGCCCGCGCGTCACGGTCGGGGTCGGCGGTATGGAAATGAACCGGCCGCCCGGAAAGTGCGTCCTCGAAACGGATGCCGGAGACGGTTTCCGCCCTCTCCTTCACCGTCGAGAGGAAGGCGGTGACGACATCCGCCAGCGTCCGGCGCCGCCCGCCGATGAGCCGGGAGTCATGGAAGAGGGCAGTGCCGAGCACGCTTTTCAGGGCGCGCATGTAGCGCCCCTCCTCTCCGGCAATCAAAGCCGCCCCCGCCGCTTCGCCGATCTTCATCGCGCCGCCGCGCGCGGGAAAGAACACCGCTGTGGGCAGCGTGTCGCCGCCGGCTTCGAGCGGAAGGCGACGAAGCCCCTCCGGCGTCAGGATCGCGACGGCGGAATTGGATGTCCCGAAGTCGATGGCAAGCGTCGGCATCTCTGTCTCCCGTGGCGGCGTGAAGGGGGGGAGGTATCAGAGAAGCCGGAGCGGGTTCAACCGCAGATCCCGTCAGCGCCAAGCAAGGAAGCGTTTCTCGATCAGTCCGATGACGAAGTTCACGACGAGCCCCATGAGCGACAGGATCGTGACACCCGCAAAGAGCTTCTCCAGGTCATAGAGCGAGCCGGCTTCGAGGATATAGGAACCGATGCCGTATTGCGCGCCGAGCATCTCCGCCGCGACCAGCAGGATGATGGCGATGGAGATGGAGACCCGAAGCCCCGAGAGGATGGCCGGAAAGGCGCCCGGCAGCACGATCTTGCGCACGATCGACCACCAGGAGAGGCCAAAGCTCTGCCCCATCCGGATGAGCGACCGGTCCACATTGTCCACCGCGCCATAGGTCGCGACGACCGTGGGGGTGAAGGTGCCAAATGCGATCAACGCGTATTTCGAGGCCTCGTCGATGCCGAACCAGATCACGAACAGCGGGAGCAGGGCGATCTTCGGGATCGGGAACAGCGCGGCCACGAGCGGGACCAGCCCCGCGCGGACATAGCTGAACAGCCCGATCATCACGCCGACGGAGACGCCCACGACGATGCCAAGGCTCGCCCCCACGAACAGGCGGTGGAGCGAGGGCAACAGGTGACGCCAGAGGTTCCCGCTCTGCCACAGCTGCACCAGCGTCTCCAGCACCGCGGAGGGCCGGGGCAGGGTGAGGCTGGAGATGACGCCCGCCCGGGTGCCGACCTCGGCCAGCACGAGAAGGAGCGCGAAGAGGGCGAACGCCACGCCCCGCACCGGCGTGGGCGCGAAGCCGCCGCCGCGAAAGGGGACGGGTCGGGTCTCTCTACCTGCGGTGCCCGTGCGGCCTGGATTGGGTCTTGGCATGGCGGGTTTGGCGCTCGCCATATCGCGCCCCATGGTTTCCGCTGTGGAGGCTGGAGGCACGGGGTCGGGGGACTGCTCCGCATTGCGGAGGACGGAAGGCTGCGCTTCTGCCGGGGCGTATTGCCGTGACGTGGATACGGTCGGCGGGTTCTGGGGGCCGGAGTTGCGATGGCCAGCGGCGCTGCCGTCGGTGTCTGGCATCGGCATGGCGGTCGGGCGGCGGGTCGGATCAGCCATTGACCAGTTCCTTGTCGGCGGCGGCGGCCTCATCCCGCATGAGAGACCACAGCTGCTGCTGCTTCGCCTCCAGCGCGGGATCGCCCGGACGGCGGTCGGCGAGGGGGGTGTCGATCTCCACGATCTCCCGGATCCGGCCGGGGCGGCGGGAGAGGACGACGACCCGGTGGCCGAGCCGCACCGCCTCGTTCAGGTTGTGGGTCACGTAGACGGATGTGAAGGGCTGCCGTGTCCATAGTGTCACGAGATCGTCCATCAGCAGCTCCCGCGTCTGACTGTCGAGCGCGGAGAGCGGCTCGTCCATCAGCATGACGGCTGGCCGGACGGCCAGCGCCCGCGCGATGGCGACCCGCTGACGCATCCCGCCGGAAAGCTGTTTCGGCAGCGCCTTGCGAAAGTCGCTGAGCCGGGTGCGGGCGAGCACGTCGGTGACGATCTCCTCCACCTCCCTGCGCGGCAGGCGGTGATCTTCCAGCACGAGGCGGATATTGCCCTCCACCGTCCGCCAGGGCAGCAGCGCGAAGTGCTGGAACACATAGGTGAGAGGGTTCAGCGACCCTGCAGGCGGCGCGCCAATTTGAAGCACCTGCCCGGAACTGGGCCGCTCCAACCCGCCAAGGAACCGCAGAAGCGTCGACTTGCCGCAGCCGGAAGGGCCGACGAGGCAAAGGATCTGCCCCTCCGGTATCTCCAGAGAGATGTCGCGCAGCACCTCCACCGGCCCGTAGGAATGGCTGATCTTGTCGAGCTTCAGGTCCATGGCTGATCAGAGCGTCTTGACGTAGCTGGTGTCGAAAAGCTGCGCTTCGGTCACGGTGTCCTTCACCATGCCCTCCGACTTGAACCAGTTGAGCTGTTCCACGCAGCTGCCCAGAGAGAGCGCAAGACCGGGGTTGATCCGCATTGCGCCGTCGATCAGGTTCTGCTTCGCCGTGTCGAACGGGCTGTCGCTTTCCACGTATTTGTGGACGATCCGCGCCAGCGCATCGCGCTCCTCCTCCGTCGCGGTGTTGTCGACGAAGGCCGCGTTGTAATCCGTGATCGCGCGGGAATAGGCGGCGACGAAAGCCTCCGTCATTTCCCGCTCTTCCGCGGCATTCCGGGTGGAGGTGAAGGCGGTCGTCACCTGATAATCGGGGGCATAGTCGGAGACGAGACCGATTTGCTGCGCCGCATTCTCCCGGATCATCTTGCGGGCGACGTTCGGCTGGATGGCCCAGGCGTCGATCTGTCCGGTTGAGAGTGCGCCCACGATGGCGCCGAGCTTCTGGAGCGGACGGAGCTGTATCTCGTCCATCGGGATGTCATTGGCCTGGGCGATCTTGTGCGCCATGAAGTGGAAGGATGAGCCCGCCGTGGTGATGCCGAAGCTGTGGCCCGCGAGTTTGGAAGGATCGGTCAGCCCTGCCTCATGCGCCTTGTTGGAGGCGAGGATGACGTTGCCGACGATACCCTTTTCTTCCGACAGCGCGCCGCCGATCACCTTGATCGCGTCCTTCTCCGCCAGGCTGATGAGACCGCCGCTCATTGCCGTGACACCGAAATCCGCATCGCGGGAGGCGATGGCGACCGCCATGGGCTGGGCCGCCTCGAAGAACTTCAGCTCGATGTCGAGGCCCGCATCCTTGTAATAGCCGCGCTCGAAGGCGATGAAGCTCGGTGCATGGCTGGCAAGGTGCAGGACGGCGAGGTTGCGCGTGCCTGCGGCGCGCGCGGGCAGGCCCACCGCCGCAGCGGTGCCGAGCGCGCCCATGCCGATCAGCGTCTGGCGGCGGTTCAGGGTGATGGTCATCGTCTCTCCTCCTCCGGTCGTGTGGCGCGGGGGAGGTCTCCCCCACACGGGTCGCGCGCCGCGCCTCGTCGCGGGGCCGGAGAGGCACGGGGGAGGGCGCAGCTTGCGTTCCCCATGCCCTCCTACGCCGGAGAATGCAATGCCCATTGGCTTTTCCACCGGTCGCGGCTGCGGTGCGGCTTGTCTTCCCGGCATGGCGGCGGCACTCTCGCCTCACGCCGAAGGGGCGAATGCGAGAGGGGGGCCAAGCCGATGAAAGCCGTTGGATACCGCGAGCCGGGCGCAATCGACCGGGAGGACGCGTTGCAGGATATCGAGCTGCCCCGCCCCGTCCCCGGCCCGCACGATCTGCTGGTGGAGGTGGCGGCAGTTTCCGTCAACCCGCTCGACACGAAGGTGCGGCGTCGCGCTGGAGCGGATGGCGACGGCTGGAAGGTGCTGGGCTGGGATGCCGTTGGCCGCGTGGTGGAGACGGGGGAGGCCGTCACCGCCTTCAAGTCGGGGGACGAGGTCTGGTATGCCGGCTCCATCGCCCGTCAGGGGAGCAACGCGGAGTTGCATCTGGTCGATGAGCGGATCGTCGGGAGAAAGCCTTCCAGCCTGTCCGCGGCGGAGGCCGCGGCGCTGCCACTGACGGCGATCACGGCATGGGAGATGCTCTTCGATCGCCTCGATGTGCGACGTCCCGTGCCGGGGGCGGCGAATGCCATCCTCATCATCGGCGGGGCGGGGGGCGTCGGCTCCATCGCGATACAACTGCTCCGTGCGCTCACGGATGTGACGATCATTGCCACAGCCTCGCGGCCTGAAACGCAGGACTGGGTGCGACAGCTGGGCGCGCATCATGTGATCGACCATGCCCAGCCGATTGGCCAGCAGGTGGAGGCGCTGGGGATCGGCGCACCGTCATGGGTCTTCTCCATCACACAGAGCGGCGCGCATGCGGCAGAGGCGGCAAAGGCCATCGCCCCGCAGGGCCGTTACGGGCTGATCGACGATCCGCTCGGGTTCGACATCCTGCTGTTCAAGCCAAAGGCGGTGTCGGTCCATTGGGAATCCATGTTCACGCGCGCCGTCTTCCAGACGCCGGATATGGCGGCGCAGGGCAGGCTGCTGACCGAGGTGGCCGAGCTGGTCGACGCCGGTCGTCTCCGCACCACGGTGACGGATGTCATGCGGCCGATCAACGCCGCCAACCTGAAAGCTGCCCATGCCAGGATCGAAAGCGGCACCACGCGCGGCAAGATCGTGCTGGAGGGATTCTAGCGGCCGGTTGAGGGATATTGGGGCTTCGTCCGGTACTCTCCGCCGGTCTAGCCGGGAGCGGATGAAGGCAGGTCGGATCGCGCGGTTTTCCCTTGAGGCAATGTCATCTGGCTGTGCTGCTGAGTGCCCTGGTAGCGCTCGGGCTGCTCGGCGCTGGCGGAGCGGGTTGACGGGCGCCAGCCTTCTTACGCTTGAAGCGTCTTCGGCCTGCGAGGGGTAGCCCTCGGATAAGGCAGGTGTCGAGTTGCGCTCTGTCGTCAGCGCGGCGTTCCGCGCTGGGGTGATGGGCTTTGTCATGGGAACGCCGCTGGCTCTGGAATGGCCGTTGCCGCTAGCGGGAGCACTGACCCATGATCTTCGTCCGGATGTCGAGGCGGAAAGGAATCCGCGGCCGCGCGGAAGGGTCACCCCCGCGGGCCTGCGGATGGGCGGAAAACCTCAGTTAGTGAGGAAGATTTTTGTCGAGTCATCCCCGCGGGCACTGCGGATGGGCGAACGGACCGGTCGGGGCCGCTCGGGAGGAATGACCCTTCCGGTGGCCCACCACCAACGGTTATGCAGCGACGAGATGCGCTTCCGAAGCGGATCCGGGGGAGCGCCATTCCCGCCATGCTTGCGGCGGACGTCCTGCATCACGGTCCGGCTGTTGCCCCAGGCGGCCCCTTGCGGCGGCGAATGGCAGGGTTATGGTCGTCTCACCCGCGGGGCGGCGGGATCAAATGGGGGGCCGACCATGACAAACGCCATTCGACGCGTGCCGCATTGCAGCCACTGGGGCACCTATACGATCCTTGTCGATGGCGGCTCCATCGTGGGGGTCGAACCCTATGGCGACGATCCCTCGCCCTCGCCCATCATCGCCTCGGTGCCGGACTGGGCAGAGCCGGAGCGCCGTATCCTGCGCCCCATGGCGCGGGAGAGCTGGATCGCGGCGAAGCGGGCGGGCCGGGTGCCCGATGGCCTCGGGCGCGGACGGGAGCGGTTTGTGCCGCTCGACTGGGACGAGGCGCTGACGCTTGCCGCCGGAGAGATCGACCGGGTGCGGCAGGACCACGGCAATGACGCGATCTTCGCGGGATCCTATGGCTGGACATCCTGCGGCCGGTTCCATCATGCGCCGAGCCTGTTGAAGCGGATGCTGAACCTCGTCGGCGGCTATACGGGGCATGTCGATACCTACTCCGTCGCGGCGGGGCCGGTGATCCTGCGCCATGTTCTCGGCTCCGAGGATGCCTGCGCGGGCAGGGCCAACACGCTGGACAGTGTGGCGGAGCATACCGAAACACTGGTCGTCTTCGGCGCGCTGACGCCACGGACGGCGCAGAACGAAGCGGGCGGCATCGGTGCGCATCGGCTGGAGGGGTATCTTGCCCGGCTGGTGGAGCGGGGCATGAGAATCGTGCTCGTCTCCCCCTCCCGCGACGACCTGCCGGACTGGGTGCCCGCGGAATGGTGGCCGATACGGCCCAATACCGATACCGCGCTCATGCTGGGTCTGGCGGGGGAGATCGTTCTGGCGGGGGGTGAGGATGCGGAGTTCCTGGCCCGCGCGACGAGCGGGTCGGAGGACTATCTGGATTATCTGAAGGGCGCGGACGGTGTTCCCAAGAATGCCGAATGGGCCGCCGCCATCACTGGGCTGGACGCGGGCGCGATCCGGGCGCTGGCGGCGGCGCTTCCGCGGAAGCGGTCCATGCTGACGGTGAGCTGGTCGCTGCAACGTGCCCATCACGGGGAGCAACCGTTCTGGGCGGCGCTGGGGCTCGCGGCTGTCATCGGGCAGATCGGATTGCCGGGGGGCGGGGTCGGCTATGGCTACGGTTCGCTCGGGGGGGTGGGCGCGCCATTTGCCGTCTCGCGCTCGCCCGCCATCAGTCAGGGCCGCAAGCCGAACGCGAGCTTCATCCCGGTCGCCCGCATCACCGACCTGCTCGAAAAACCCGGTGAGCCTTTCGATTACGAAGGCCAGACTTACCGCTACCCGGAAACACGGCTGGTGTTCTGGGCTGGCGGCAACCCGTTCCACCACCATCAGGATCTCAACCGGCTGGCGCTGGCCTGGCAGCGGCCGGAAACGGTCATCGTGCAGGATCCGATGTGGACCGCGACCGCGCTCCGGGCGGATCTGGTTCTGCCGGCAACCACTTCCATCGAGCGGAACGATCTGGCGGGCAACCGGCGATCGGATATCGTGGCGGCGATGAAGCAGGCGATCCCGCCGTTGGGCGAGGCGCGGAACGACTATGACATCTTCGCGGCGCTTGCGGGCCGGCTCGGGGTAGGCGCGGCCTTCACCGAAGGGCGGGACGAGATCGGCTGGATCCGGCATCTCTATGAGGAGGCGCGCGCCGATGCGGCGACCCGCTTCGGCCACGAGATGCCCGATTTCGATACCTTCTGGGAGGCGGGAACCACCAGCGTTCCCGTGCAGGCGGACCATAGTTATCTGGCAGCGTTTCGCGCGGATCCCGAGGCGCATCGCCTGCCAACGGAAAGCGGTCGGATCGTGCTGGGGAGCCAGCGGCTCGCCGCGCTTGGCTACGAGGATTGCCCTGCCCATCCCGCCTGGCTGCCGCCAGCCGAATGGCTCGGGGACGGGTCGCAGGGCCTCCATCTGATCTCCGGTCAGCCGGAGGGGCGGCTGCACAGCCAGCTGGAAAGCGCTGCCGCCAGTCGTGCAGGGAAGCGGTCCGGGCGCGAGCGGATGCGGATCCACCCAGAGGACGCGCAACTGCTGGATATCCGCGATGGCGATGCGGTGCGTCTGTGGAACACGCGCGGCGCGTGTCTCGCCACGGCCGAGGTCACAGCGCGCATCGCGCGGGGTGTCGTGTTCCTACCGACCGGATCGTGGCTCACCTCCCCGGAGGACGGACCGGAGCTCTCGGGCAATCCCAACGTGCTGACACTGGACATCGGCACGTCGCGCTTTGGTCAGGGTTGCTCTGCACATACCTGTGTCGTTCAGGTGGAGGCCTATCGCGGCAATGCCCCGGATCCGGCAGAGACCTATCTCGAAGACCTGCGTCGCCGGACGGCCTAGAGAGCGCGACTTCTGCCTTGCCTAGGAGAGGCAAGGGGGAAAGCCATTTGGTTGTGGTTGTGGTTGTGGTTGTGGTTGTGGTTGTGGTTGTGGTTGTGGTTGTGGTTGTGGTTGTGAGGGTCGGCTGGCCGGGTTCAAGGTCGGTGAAACGGATGGTCCGCAGAACCGAAGCCGCTAAGAAAGGGCGGGCGTACCTATAGGCGGCTTGAATATGGCTCCGGTCGACTATCATCACGCGCCATTCCCAAGGCGCAATGAGCGGCTCGTATCGCGCCAATGAAAGATGAGCGGTGCGACATTTAACAGCCCGCATAGGACCAGCGACTGGCGCTTTCAGCTCCCTGCCTGACCGCCGAGCGCTTCCGTCAGCCGCGCGGCTGCACCTGCGACACGACGGCCGAAGTCCTCCACCCGGTCGGGCGGCATTCGGGCAGCAAGGCCGGAAATGGAAAGGGCGCAGGCCGCGTCACCATTCGGATCGCGGACCACCGCGGCGACACACCGCAGACCGGGAACGAACTCCTCGTCATCCACGGCGTAGCCGCGTGCGCGGATTGCCGCGATCTCCTGCATCACGGCCTGGGCGGAGGAGAGGCCGCGCGGAGTGAAGGGTCTGATGCCGAAGCGGTCGATGAACCGCGCGATCGAGTCATCCTCCCAGGTGGCGAGAATGGCTTTTCCCATGCCGGAGCAAAGGACCGGCGTGCGTCCGCCGGGCGCTGCTGTGGCGCGGGTGATTTCCCGGCTCTCCGCCTGACAGATGGTCACGACCTCACCCTCCTCCAGAATGCCGAGATTGGCTGTTTCCCGCGTCTGGTCGCGAAGCTGGCGGAGAAACGGCATGGCGGGGGCGATGAAGCTCCGCCGGGCCGAATAGGCCTGCCCTACGGCAAAACTCTGCCGTCCGACATGCCAGCGGCCAGCGGCATCGGTCTGCACATAGCGACGGCGTTCGAGCGTGGTCAGCAGGCGGTGAACGGTGGAGGCGGCCAGCCCTGCCTCCGCCGCGAGATCGGAAAGCCGCGCGCCGTCTTCCTGACGGGCCAGCAACTCCAGCAGGGTAAGCGCCCGTTCCACCGATTGCACGGAGCCGTGATCTGCCATTTCCAGAATCGCCTGCTGATTTTCCGTATCGTGGAAAAGTTTGCCAAAACCCCTGCCGCCCCGCAACCCCCGCCTCTATGCTGTCCTCCAAGAGAGGGAGAGTCCTATGACCAACCACATGCCCCGTGCGAACCTGACTGTCGCGCCCGAAATCTTGTCCTTTGTCGAGGAGACGCTGCTGCCCGGTATCGGCCTGAAGGCCGATGCGTTCTGGAAAGGTTATGGCGAGATGCTGGCCGAGCTTGCGCCGGAGAACCGCCGCCTTCTGCAGAAGCGTGAGGATATTCAGGCGAAGATCGACGGCTGGGTGCTGGAGCGCAAGGGCCAGCCGTGGGATGCCACCGCCTATGAGGCCTTCCTGCGCGAGATCGGCTATCTGGTCCCCGAGGGCCCGGCCTTCACCATCGGCACGCCCGAGGTGGACCCGGAGATGTCTTCTGTCGCGGGGCCGCAGCTCGTCGTGCCGGTGATGAACGCGCGGTTCGCGCTCAACGCGGCCAATGCGCGCTGGGGCTCGCTCTATGACGCGCTCTACGGTACCGATGCGCTGCCCGGCAAGGCGGAAGGCAAGGGCTACGACGCAAAGCGGGGCGCGCAGGCGGTGGCCTGGGCGGCGGATTTCCTCGACCGGGCCGTGCCGCTCGCGGGGGCGGGGCACAAGGATGTCACCGGGTGGAAGCGCGACGGCGCGTCGCTGGTGGCGCTGGTGGGAGAGGCGGAGCATCCCTTTGAGGATCCAGCGGTTTTTGTGGGATTCACCGAAGACGGGGACAGGAAAAGCTGGCTCCTGCGTCAGAACGGCCTGCATATCGAACTGGTGATCGACCCGGCCCATCCGGTCGGCAAGGACAGCGCGTCCGGGTTGCGCGACGTGGTGGTCGAGGCTGCGCTGACCGCCATTCAGGACTGCGAGGATTCCATCGCTGCCGTGGACGCGGCTGACAAGGCGGAGGTCTATGCCAACTGGCTTGGCCTGATGACCGGAACGCTTGTCGACACCTTCCAGAAGGGCGGCGAGACGATGACCCGCCGCCTGGCGGAGGACCGGACCTTCACCACCCCGGATGGTTCCACGCTCACCCTGCCGGGCCGCGCGGTGATGCTGGTGCGGAATGTCGGCCATCTGATGACCACCGACGCGGTGCTGCTGGACGGGCAGGAGACGCCCGAGGGCATCATGGATGCGATTATGACCGTGGCCGCGGCAGTGTATGATCTTCGCAAGAGCGAGGGGCCGCGCAACAGCCGCAAGGGCTCTGTCTATGTGGTGAAGCCGAAGATGCACGGGCCGGAGGAAGTCGCCTTCGCCGACCGTACCTATGCCTGGGTTGAGGATATCCTTGGCCTGCCGCGCAATACCGTGAAGCTGGGCGTCATGGATGAGGAGCGGCGCACGTCTGCCAACCTTGGTGAGTGCATCCGCGCGGTGAAGGACCGCATCGTGTTCATCAACACGGGTTTCCTCGACCGGACGGGCGACGAGATCCACACCTCCATGCAGGCGGGCGCCTTCATTCCCAAGGAGGAAATGAAGGGCGCAGCCTGGCTCAAGGCCTATGAGGATGGCAATGTCGATGTGGCGCTGGCCGATGGTTTCGAGGGGCGCGCGCAGATCGGCAAGGGGATGTGGGCGAAACCAGATGCCATGGCGGAGATGCTGAAGGTCAAGATCGGCCATCCGGAGGCAGGCGCCACGACAGCCTGGGTTCCATCTCCGACTGCTGCCGTCCTGCATGCCACGCATTACCATCTGGTCAATGTCGCTGACCGGCAGGAAGCGTTGAAATCCCGCAAGCGTCCGCCGCTCGCCACGCTGCTCACGCCGCCGCTGCTGGCCGGACGCAACCTCTCGGCGGAGGAGGTGGCGCGCGATCTGGATAATAACTGCCAGGGCATCCTGGGCTATGTCGTCCGCTGGGTGGATCAGGGGATCGGTTGCTCCAAGGTGCCGGATATCAACGACGTGCCGCTGATGGAGGATCGCGCGACCTGCCGGATTTCCTCGCAATACGTAACCAACTGGCTGGTGCACGGGTTGGTCACGAAGGCCGAGGTGGAGGATGCGCTGCGCCGCATGGCGGAGAAGGTGGACCGGCAGAATGCGGGCGATGCGGCCTATCGGCCCATGGCTCCGTCGTTCGACGGGCCTGCCTTCAAGGCCGCGCATGACCTGATCTTCAAGGGCGTCGAGCAACCTTCGGGTTACACGGAGCCTGTGCTTCATGCCCGCCGCCGGGAGGCAAAGGCGCTGCAGGCCGCCTGACCCAGCGCCCGAGAGGGTTCGCAGGCGGACGTCATGGCGGCAGTGGTGCCGGACGGGAGGCGTCTTCCCATCGGACGGGAAGCATGGGCGCCCTGGTACCTGAAACTTTGAGGGGTTGCGCGGTCCGCCGCGCGGCTCCACTGTGGCCGGTGGGAGCGAGGGGGAGGAGCCACCATGCAGATGCCGGAGCCGAACGCGGCGATTCTGTCCCGCAAGGCAGGGATCGTTACCGCCCTTCGCGCCGTTCTGCCTGCGGACGCGGTGATCGACGATCCGGCCGAGACGCTCGCCTATGAATGCGACGCGCTGTCGGCCTATCGCTGCCCGCCGCTCGCCGTGGTGCTACCCCGCACGACGGCAGAGGTCGCGGCGGCGCTGAGGATCCTGCAGGCAGAAGGGGTGCCGGTGGTGCCGAGGGGCGCGGGGACGAGCCTTGCAGGCGGCTCCATGCCCACGGCGGATGCGGTGGTCGTGGGTCTTGCCCGCATGAACCGTGTGCTGGAGGTCGATTACGACGACCGCTTCATCCGGGTGGAGGCGGGGCGAACGAACCTTTCCGTCACCGGGGCGGTGGAAGCGGATGGGTTCTTCTATGCGCCCGACCCCTCGTCGCAGCTTGCCTGCGCGATCTCCGGCAATATCGCCATGAATTCCGGCGGGGCGCATTGCCTCAAATACGGCGTGACGACGAACAACCTGCTGGGTGTCACTCTGGTGACCATGGCGGGGGAGGTAGTGACGATCGGAGGCCCATGGTCCGATGCGCCGGGGCTTGATCTGCTGGGCGTGGTCTGCGGCTCGGAGGGACAGCTCGGGATCGTAACGGAAGCGTGGCTGCGCATCCTGCCCAAGCCGGAGGGGGCGCGACCGGTGCTGATCGGCTTTGCGGCGAACGAGGTGGCGGGGGCCTGTGTTTCCGACATCATCCGGGAGGGCGTGCTGCCCGTGGCGATCGAGTTCATGGACCGTCCCTGCATCATCGCGACCGAAGCCTTCGCCCATGCGGGTTACCCCGATTGCGAGGCGCTGCTGATCGTGGAGGTCGAGGGCTCGGAACCGGAGATCGCGGAGCAGATCGCGCTGATCCGGGCCATTGCGGAGCGCCACGATCCGGTCGAATTCCGCGAGGCCCGGACGGAGGAGGAGGCGCGGCGCATCTGGCTTGGCCGGAAATCCGCCTTCGGCGCGATGGGGCAGATGGGCGATTACATGTGTCTCGACGGGACCATCCCGGTCAGCGCACTGCCGGAGGTGCTGCGCAGGATCGGTGATCTGTCGCGCGATTACGGGCTGGACGTGGCAAATGTCTTCCATGCAGGCGATGGCAACATGCATCCGCTGATCCTGTTCGATGCCAACAAGCCCGGCGATCTGCAGCTTTGCGAGGCGCTTGGCGCGGATATCCTGCGGCTCTGCGTCGAGGTCGGCGGCTGTCTGACGGGGGAGCATGGCGTCGGTGTGGAGAAACGCGACCTGATGGAGGCGCAGTTCAACCCCGACGATCTGGAGGCGCAGTTGCGGGTGAAGGATGTCTTCGACCCGAACTGGCTCCTGAACCCGGCCAAGGTGTTCCCGTTGCATGTCAGCGCCTCGCGCCGCGTCGCGGCCTGAACGGAGGCGGAATGCGACCTGAAAGTGAGGAAGAGCTGGCCGAGGCGATCCGGCTTGCCACCGATCCGCTGGAAATCCGCGGCGGCGGTACCCGGACGACGGGGCGGCAGGAGACGAATGCCGCCGTGCTGGAGACGGGCGGCCTGCGGGGCATACGCCTTTACGAGCCGGGCGCGCTGACGCTGGTGGTCGGGGCGGGCACGCCGCTGGCGGAGGTCGAGGCGGCGGTGACGGCGGAGCGTCAGCGCCTGCCGTTCGAACCTGCCGACTGGGCGGGGCTGACCGGCGCGCCGGGGATCGGCACCATCGGCGGGGTCGTGGCCGGGAATGTCTCCGGGCCGCGACGGGTGCAGGCCGGGGCCTGCCGCGACAGCCTCATCGGGGTGCGGTTCGTGGATGGCAGCGGTACGGTGGTCAAGAACGGCGGACGGGTCATGAAGAACGTTACCGGCTATGATCTGGTGAAGCTCATGGCCGGAAGCTGGGGCACCCTCGGGGTGCTGACGGAGGTGGCGTTCAAGCTGCTTCCCGCCGCGCAGGCTCAGGCCACGGTGGTGCTTCCCCATCTCGGCGCGGCGGAAGCGGTGCCTGCGCTCGCCGCCGGTCTGACCTCGCCCTATGATGTGAGTGGGGCCGGCTGGCTGCCGGGCGTCGGGGCGATGCTGCGGGTAGAGGGGCTGGAAGGCTCCGTCCAACACAGGTCGGTCGCATTGGCGCGGCGGCTTGCACCCTTTGGCGCGGCGGAGATCGTGGAGGGGCAGGGGCAGTGGCGTGCTCTCGCGGAGGTCAGGCCATTCCACGGGCAGTCGGGCGATGTGTGGCGTTTCAATATCCGGCCCTCGGAGGCGCCGCGCCTTCTCGCCCGGCTGAACGCGCCTGTCGTTCTGGACTGGGGCGGCGGGTTGATCTGGGCGTTGCTGCCGGAACGGACAGATGCGCGGGCGCTCGCAGGCCCGATAGCGGGACATGCCACGCGGATACGCGGCGCTGGGGCAGGGGCGTTTCCGCCCGAACTCCCCTCGATCGCCACGCTGACGTCGGGTCTGCGGGCGCAGTTCGATCCGCGTGGCATTCTCAACCCCGGAAGGATGGGCTGATGCAGACCAATTTCACGCCGGAGCAACTGGAGGATCCGGGCACCGCCCGTGCCAATCAGGTTCTCCGCGCCTGTGTCCATTGTGGCTTCTGCACTGCGACTTGCCCGACTTATCAGGTGCTGGGCGACGAGCTGGATAGCCCGCGCGGCCGTATCTATCTCATCAAGGATATGCTGGAGCAGAACCGCCCGGCCGACGAAAAGACGGTCAGGCATCTGGACCGCTGCCTGTCCTGTCTGTCCTGCATGTCCACCTGCCCGTCCGGCGTGCACTACATGCACCTGATAGACCATGCGCGCGTCCATGTGGAAAAGACCTATCGCCGCCCGTGGATGGATCGGCTGCTGCGCGGGATGCTGGCGCGGATCCTGCCCTATCCGGGGCGATTCCGGCTGGCGCTCAGGGGGGCGCAGCTCGCACGGCCCTTTGCGGCGCTGATGCCCGACCGGCGTCTGCGGGCGATGCTGGACATGGCGCCACGGGCGCTGCCGAAGCCCAGCCCGAACGATGCCGCGCAGACCTTCCCGGCGGAGGGGGAGGCGCGGATGCGGGTGGCCCTGCTCATCGGTTGTGCACAGCGCGCGCTCGACAGCGATATCAATGACGCGACCATCCGCCTGCTGACCCGGCTGGGCTGCGAGGTGGTGATCCCGCGCGGGCTGGGCTGCTGCGGAAGTCTTGTCCATCACATGGGACGGGAGGGGGAGGCCCATGCGCAGGCCGCGGCCGCAATCCGGGCCTTTACCGGCGTTGAGGGGCTGGACGCCATCGTCATCAACACGTCCGGCTGCGGCACGACGATGAAGGACTACGGCCACATGTTCCGCAACGATCCTCTGGCGGCAGAGGCAGCGGAGGTATCACGGCTTGCCTGCGATATCTCCGAACTGCTGGAGCGATTGGGCGTGCCGGAGCAGGCTCCACAGGGCATCCGCGTGGCCTATCATGCCGCCTGCTCGCTCCAGCACGGTCAGCAGGTGAAGACCGCGCCGAAAACCGCGCTGAAACGCGCCGGGTTCGAGGTGGTGGAGCCTGCCGATCCGCATCTGTGCTGCGGCTCCGCCGGCACCTACAACCTGCTCCAGCCGGAGATTTCGGCGGAGCTAAGGCGACGGAAGGTTGCCACGCTGGAGGCGAAGGCACCCGAGGTCATCGCGGCGGGCAATATCGGCTGTATGATGCAGATCGGCTCGGGCACCGTCGTTCCCGTCGTCCATACGGTCGAGCTCATCGACTGGGCGACGGGGGGGCCGATGCCGCGAAAGCTCGCAGGGCACGATTTTCCCGGCCATTCCCGGCCTGCCGCGTGATGCGGCGCTTGATCCGCAGCGCGCTTCGCGCGATCCTTCCCGGATCGCCCGCTGACCGCGGGACACTCTTGACCCGGATTGCCTCATGAACCTGCCTTTCTCTCAGAACGACCTCTCTCATGTGGTCGAAACCGACCGCGCCCATGTCTGGCACCACCTGCTGCAGCACAAGGCGCTGGAAACGTCTGATCCGCGTATCATCGTGGAAGGCAAGGGGATGCGTGTCTGGGACGCAGCCGGGCGGGAGTTCCTGGATGCCGTCTCTGGCGGGGTGTGGACGGTCAATGTCGGATACGGCCGCGAGAGCATCGCGGACGCCGTGCGCGACCAGCTGATCCGCATGAACTATTTCGCGCAGTCGGCGGGTTCCATCCCCGGTTCGCTGTTCGCGGAGAAGCTGATCGAGAAGATGCCCGGCCTCACGCGCGTCTACTACTCGAACTCCGGTTCCGAGGCGAATGAGAAGGTGTTCAAGATGGTCCGCCAGATCTCGGCGCGCCATCACAAGGGCCGCAAGAACAAGATCCTGTATCGGGAGCGCGACTACCACGGCACGACCATCGGCGCGCTGGCCTCCGCCGGACAGCCGGAGCGGGCGGCGCTCTACGGTCCCTTCCCGGAAGGGTTCGTGCAGGTGCCGCATTGTCTCGAATACCGCAAGCAATGGGATGTCGAGAACTACGGCCAGCGCGCCGCCGATGCCATCGAGGAAGTCATCCTGCGCGAAGGACCGGATACCGTCGGGTTGCTCTGCCTGGAGCCGATCACCGCCGGCGGCGGCGTCATCGTGCCGCCGGAAGGCTACTGGGAGCGCGTGCAGGAAATCTGCCGCAAATATGATGTGCTCCTCCATATCGACGAGGTGGTCTGCGGTCTTGGCCGGACAGGGACGTGGTTCGGCTATCAGAACTACGGGGTGAAGCCCGACTTCGTGACGATGGCCAAGGGTGTCGCGTCCGGCTATGCCGCGATCTCCTGCACCGTGACGACAGAGGCCGTGTTTGATCTGTTCAAGGACGATCCCGCCGATCCGCTCTCCTATTTCCGCGATATCTCCACCTTCGGCGGCTGCGCCTCCGGCCCCGCTGCGGCGCTGGAGAATATGCGGATCATCGAGGACGAGCAGCTTCTGAACAACACGCTTGTCATGGGTGATCGGCTGATGGCCAACCTGGAGGCGTTGAAGGAAAAGCATGCCGTCGTGGGTGACGTGCGCGGCAAGGGGTTGTTCCAGGGGGCGGAGCTCGTGGCCGACCGCAAGACCAAGGAGCCGGTGGATGAGAAGCTGGCTCAACGGGTCGTGGCGGAGGCCAATGCGCAGGGTGTCATCATTGGCGTGACGAACCGGTCCCTTCCGGGGCTGAACAATACGCTGTGTCTCAGCCCGGCGCTGATCGCCACGGCGGAGGACATCGACCGGATCACCGACGCGATAGACGTCGCGCTGACCAGGGTCTTTGGCTGATCGCGTCTGGCTTGCGTGCGGCAGCGCTTTTGGGTGGGGCTCGATGCCCCGCTCAAAAGCACATACGGGTCGAAAAGCGGACAGGCTTTGACTTTCGACAGCGCCTGCCATATCTATCTAGCCAGATAGCTAGACAGGTGCGGCATGTGGACGTTGCAGGATGCGAAGAACCGGTTCAGTGCGGTTGTAGATGCGGCTCTCGCCGGACGCCCTCAGGAAGTGAGCCGGCGCGGGAAGCCTGCGGTGGTCGTCCTTTCCGCCTCTGAATATCAGCGCCTGGTCCGTGATGCGCGAGCGGGGCGGCGGAGCTTTGTTTCGCATCTGCTGGAGTTTCCGGGGCTGGAGGATGCGCCGCGGCAGCAGGTCAGGCCGCGAGACGTCGACTTCTGATGTATCTCCTCGATACGAATGTCATCTCCGCAGTGCGACGACCGGACAGGGCGCCGCAGGTCGCGCGCTGGCTCGCTGCAAGACCGGAGGAGGAACTGTTCCTCTCCGTCATCACGCTTGGGGAGATCGAACGGGGCATCCGTCGGCAGGAGGCGCGGAACCCCGATTTTGCCGCCGACCTCCGTGACTGGGTGGAGCGCACAGTCATGCTGTTCTCCGATCGGATTCTGCCGTTTGGCCCCGATGACGCGCTGATCTGGGGGCGACTCTCCGCAGAGGTAGGCCATGACGGTGCCGATCTGATGATCGCCGCGACGGCGCTTTCCCGCGATGCCGTGGTGGTGACGGGCAATGTCGCGGATTTCCTGCCGACGGGTGTGCGGCTGGAAAACCCTTTCTGATCAGACCAGCGCTTCCTCCCGCGCATGCTGAAAGGCCGCTCGGGCTGCGCGGATGGCGGCGTGGTGTTCGCCGGCCCATCGGACCAGTCCTTCGATATGCGGCAGGAAGCTCTGCCCCAAAGGGGTGAGGGCATATTCCACGGCAGGCGGCTTCAGCGGATAGACGGTGCGTGTAATCAGCCCGTCTTCCTCGAGCGCGCGCAGGGTGCGGGACAGCATCCGTTTGGAGACATCGTCTATGGCCCTGAGCAGTTCCGAGAACCGGAGCGGGCCCTTCGCCAGCTGCTGGAGGATCAGCGTGCTCCACCGATCGCCCAGCCTGTCGAGAACGTCCCGGACTGGACAGTTGTTGGCATAGCTCGCCGTCGAGCGATGGAGGGTCATCGAGGGGTCTCCAAGGTTACCTTGCAACGCGGATGGCTCTTCTTGAGCCTGACTGCCGCTTGCGTCAATATGCTGGTTACGTTTTGTTACCATATGGAGACGGATCATGGCGCGGATTGCGATTCTGGGCGGCACGGGGAATGTCGGGCAAAGGCTGACGGCGGAGGCGCTGCGGCGGGGCCATGCGGTCACCGTTATCGCCCGCAAGGCCCCGGCGACGCCATTTCCTGAGGGTGTGACTTTCGTACAGGGCGATGTGACGGCCCCGGAAGACGGACTGGCGAAATCTCTTGCCGGCAGTGATGTGCTCATCAGCGCGACGCGGTTCGCCGACGTGACGGCGGATCAGGTGCTGACCCTCGTGCGGGAGGCGGGCATCCCGCAACTGTTGGTCGTAGGCGGTGCAGGGTCGCTGGAGGTGGCCCCCGGCAAGCGGCTGGTCGATACGCCGGAGTTCCCGGATGCCTACAAGTCGGAGGCGCTTCCGGGGGCCGATTTCCTTGACACACTGCGGGGCGTGACGGATGTGGACTGGAGTTTCCTCTCCCCCGCCGCGATGTTCGGACCGGGGGAGCGGACGGGAACATTCCGTCTGGGCGGGGATCAACTGCTCGTCGATGCGGCAGGCGAAAGCAGGATTTCCTATGAGGATTTCGCTGTGGCCATGCTGGATGAAGTGGATGATCCGCACCATAGCCGCGCCCGCTTCACCATCGCCTATTGAAAGGCGCCTATTGAAGGGGCGGGCCGGGCTGAAAGAGCGAGACGGGTTCAGACGGCGAGACGGGGCGGCGGGGCAACACCCTGCCGTCTCTGGTAATCACAGCTGCGCCAATGACATTTCAGCGCTTGCCTGCGAGGGAAATTGGGAGAAGCCTGTGACCGATAGCCAGAGGTCACGATGTCCAACGATCCCCTCCTCCAGCCCTACCAGCTCAAGCACCTTACGCTTCGCAACCGCATTCTCATCACCAGCCATGAACCCGCCTATGCCGAGGACGGCATGCCGAAGGCGCGCTATCGGGCCTATCATGGCGAGCGGGCGCGGGCGGGTGTGGCCCTGACGATGACGGCCGGATCAGCCTCCGTTTCACGCGACAGCCCGCCCGCCTTCAACAACATTCTCGCCTGGAAGGATGAGGTCGTCCCCTGGATGCGCGAGCTGGCCGACGAATGCCATGAGGCGGGGGCTGCGGTGATGATCCAGCTCACCCATCTGGGGCGCCGGACGCGGTGGGATCAGGGGGACTGGCTGCCCGTCGTCTCTTCCGGGGGGGAGCGGGAAGCGGCGCACCGGGCCTCTCCCAAGCTTGCGGAGGACTGGGACATCACCCGGATCATCGGAGACTATGCCGACGCTGCGGAGCGGATGCAGGCGGCAGGTCTCGATGGGATCGAGCTTGAGTGCTACGGCCACCTGCTCGACCAGTTCTGGTCGCCGTTGACGAATACGCTCGACGGCCCCTATGGCGGCGATCTCGACAACCGCCTGCGGCTGACCTTCGATGTGCTGTCGGAGATCCGCAAGCGCTGCGGCCCGGAGTTCATCGTCGGGCTGCGGGCGACCTTTGATGAGCGGCTGCCCGGCGGGATCGACGGTGGCATGGGCCTTCAGATCGCGGAGCGGCTGACCGCCTCCGGCATGGTCGATTTCCTGAACGTCATCCGCGGGCATATCGACACCGATCCGGGATTGACCGATGTCATCCCCATACAGGGTATGCCTGCCGCGCCACATCTGGATTTCGCCGCGCGCATCCGGGCGGCAACGGGGCTTCCCGTGTTTCACGCCGCGCGGATACCGGACCTTGCCACGGCGCGGCATGCAGTGGCGAGCGGCGCGCTCGACATGGTGGGAATGACGCGGGCGCATCTCGCCGATCCGCATCTGGTGGCCAAGCTGCTGGCGGGGGAGGAGGAGCGCATACGCCCTTGCGTGGGTGCGAACTACTGTCTCGACCGCATCTATCAGGGGGGGATGGCGCTCTGCCTGCACAACCCCTCCTCCGGGCGGGAGATCGAGCTTCCACATCGCATCGCGGCGGCAGAGCATCCGCTGCGCGTCACGGTCGTGGGCGCCGGCCCAGGTGGCCTGGAGGCGGCGCGCGTCGCGGCGGAGCGGGGTCATGCAGTCACGGTCCTGGAAGCGGCTTCCCAACCCGGCGGCCAGCTCCGCCTCGCCGCGCGGAGCGAGCGGCGGCGGGAGATGCTCTCCGTGATCGGATGGCGCATGGCGGAATGCGAGCGGCGGGGGGTCATCTTTCGCTTCAACACCTATGCGGATGTGGAGACGGTCGCGGAAACCCGGCCTGATGTAGTGGTGGTCGCGACGGGGGGAATGCCGGACGGCCCGGTATTGGCGAGGGGCGATGATCTGACCGTCTCAGCCTGGGATATCCTGTCGGGCGATGCGGCACCGGGGCGGAATGTGCTGATCTATGACGATGCGGGCGACCATGCTGCCCTGCAGGCGGCGGAGGTGATCGCCAAGGCGGGCGGGCAGGTGGAGATCGTGTTCCCCGACCGAAATGTCGCGCCCGAGGTGATGAGCATGAACCTCGTTCCCTATGTGCGGTCTCTGCAGAAGGCGGGGGCGGTCATGACCGTGACCTGGCGTGTTCGGGAGGTGTTGCGCGACGGGAATGGCTTGATCGCGCGGCTTGGCAGTGACTACGGCGACGCAGTGCAGGAGCGGCGGGTGGATCAGGTGGTGGTCAACCATGGCACGCGACCGCTCGACGACATCTACTTCGGCCTCAAGCCGGGGTCGCTGAACAAAGGGGCGGTGGACTATGCGGCGCTTGTCACTGGCGCGCCGCAGGAGATCGTCACGAACGCCTCCGGGGGCTACACGCTCTACCGGATCGGTGATGCCGTGGCCGCACGGAATGTTCACGCGGCCATCCATGACGCGCTGCGGCTGATGCGGCTGATCTGAACTGGCGGGGGCGGGAGAGAGCGCTATTTCCCGCCGCATGAAACGCGCAATCGTGACAGGGGGTGCCGGCCTCATCGGCACGGGAATCTGCGAGGCTCTTGCCTCGGCGGGATGGGATGTTGCCTCACTCGACATTCGGGAGGGAACAGGCGCCGCGCGGCAGGTGATCTGCGACGTGACCGATGAGAGTTCCGTCGCGGAGGCCTTCGACAGTCTGGGCTGGGACGAGATCGACCTGCTGGTGA
Source organism: Haematobacter massiliensis (assembly GCF_000740795.1). Classification (GTDB taxonomy): domain Bacteria; phylum Pseudomonadota; class Alphaproteobacteria; order Rhodobacterales; family Rhodobacteraceae; genus Haematobacter; species Haematobacter massiliensis. Next base: position 214,224 of record NZ_JGYG01000007.1, on the reverse strand, counting down.
ACAATGCCGGGATCGCGAAGCCCTATGGCGGGCCGCTGGCGGAGATGTCGCTTGCCGAGTGGCGGCGGGTGGTGGACAGCCACCTGACAGGAACCTTTCTGGTGACGCGGGCCGCCATTCCCAGGCTCAGGGCAGGCGGATCCATCGTCAACATGGCCTCCACTCGCGCCGTCATGTCCGAGCCGGAGACAGAGCCTTATGCCGCGGCCAAGGGCGGGCTGATCGCGCTGACCCATGCGCTTGCGATAAGCCTTGGCCCGCGTATCCGGGTGAATGCGATCGCACCGGGGTGGATCGCGGATGGCACAGGTCTCGGTCCCCGCGACCACGCCCAGCATCCGGCAGGGCGGGTGGGAATGCCCTCGGATGTGGCGGAGGCGGTCTCCTATCTTGCTTCCGCGGGGTTCATGACCGGCCAGGTGCTGGTGCTTGACGGGGGTATGACACGGAAGATGATCTACGAGGACTGATCCGCGCCGCTAGGCTGCTAGCCGCTTCCGGGGCAGCAGGATCGCGAGGATCAGCCCGGCGAGAGCGATGCCGGCAGAAGTGAGATAAAGCATGTGATAGGTCGTGGAGACGAGCGCCTCCGCTGCGAGCGCGCCCGGCCCGCCGCCGGCGACCTCTGCCCGCAGGCCCTCCAAACCGGGGGAGCCAGCACTCTCCAGATGGGCAGAGACAATGGCGCCGTAGACCGAAACCGCGACTGCCGCCCCGGCAATGCGAAGGAGCGTGACGGCCCCGGTCGCGGCGCCCATATCCTTGCGCGGAGCCTCCGCTTGAACGCCGATCACCGGCGACTGCTGCACCAGCCCGTTGGAGAAACCTATCCCCATCATGACGGCGCCCACCACGGCATAGGAGGTCTGCCCCGCCGGAAGATAGGCCAATACGCACAGGCCGAGCGAGGCAAAGCCCATGCCGATCAACAACAGCTCCCGCAGCCGCCCCGTCCGTGAGATGACCTGCCCCGCGATGAGCGAGCCTATGGCCATGCCAAAGGTGATCGCGATGAAGAACAGGCCCGCTTTGGCAGGGGCAAGGCCCGTCGAAAGCTGGAGATAGATCGCATGATAGTTCACAAGGCCGATGGCGATGGCCCCGTTTGCTGCCCCGATGAGCAGGAGAAGCAGAAAGCTGCGGTTTTGAAAGAGTGACAGCGGAATGATCGGTTCCGCCGCCCGCTGCTCGAACCGGACCCAGAGTAGGAGGCTTACAAGCGCAAGCGCCGCGAGCCCCGCCGCGCCAAGAAGCGCGTGTCCCTCGAATACCTGCTGCACATCGGCGAGCATGACGATGCTGATGATGGCGATTGTCAGCGTCACAGCCCCTGCCACGTCGATCTTGCGCCGCACATACTTGCGGCGGCGCGGCAGGAGGAAGGCAAGACCGAGGATCACGATCGCGCCGATTGGAAGGTTGATGAGGAAGATGCTGCGCCAGCCCCATATCTGAGTAAGCGTTCCCCCAAGCGCCGGGCCGATGGAGGCCGCACACATCAGCACGAGGCTGGTGAAGCTCTGGTATTTCGCGCGCTCCCGCGGCTCGAAGAGGTCGGCGTTGACCGAAAAGACGCTGACCATGACACCCCCGCCGCCAAGCCCCTGAAGGACACGGGCGGCGATCAGCCAGTTGATGTCAGGGGCGACGCCACAGGCGAGGGAGCCGATGAGGAACAGCACCACAGCGAACAACAGCACGGGCTTACGCCCGAACATGTCGCCGAGTTTGCCATAGATCGGCATGGTGGCGCACTGGGCCAGCATGTACGCGGCGGTGATCCAGCCGATCCGCTCCGCGCCATGCAGGTCGCTGATGATAGCGGGGAGCGCCGTGGAAACCACCTGCACGTCGATCATCGCCATGAAGATCGTCAGCATCAGCAGGGCAAAGATCGTCATCTTCCGCGAATGCGGCAGCAGCGCTGCCGGAGGCAGATCGGAGGACGCTGCGACTGTGGTATCGCTCATTGGCTTTTCCGCTTGGAGATGTGAGGGCGGGTTAAGCCTGACGGCAGCGAGACGCAATCCACCCTGCGACAACATGCGGCATTTTTGGCCCTTGGCAAGGCGAGGCGGCGCGTGGCAGGCGGCTGGGATCGGCGGATCGGGAGGCGCCCCCGCGCCGCGAGACTTGCCAAGGGGCGCTTGTGCGCTCTAAATCGCGATGGACCTCCCCCCGGAACAGCGAAACCATGAGCCTTCGAATGACCCGGCGCGATCTTCTTCTGGCGGGGGCCGTGATGCCGATAATGCTTTCCGCAGTTCCCGCAACGGGGAAGGCGCAGCGGATCGAGGCATTGCTGAATCGTATGACCCTTGAGGAAAAGGCGGGGCAACTGACGCTCGTCAATGACCCGTTCCGCTGGCGGCCGGGAAACGTCAATCCCGAGGCGTTTGATCCCGGTCAGCAGGCCGTGGCGCAGGAGATCCGCGAGGGGAAGGTCGGCGCGCTTTTCAATGGAGTTGGTGCGGCGCAGGCACGCTATGCCCAACGTCTGGCGGTGGAGGAAAGCCGGCTGGGCATCCCCCTGCTGCTGGCCGCCGATGTAATCCACGGGTTGCGGACGATTTTTCCCGTTCCTCTGGCGGAGGCGGCAAGCTGGGATCCCGATCTTGCCGCTCGCACGGCCCGCGCTGCCGCAACCGAAGCGGGGGCCTCGGGTATTCATCAGACCTATGCCCCGATGGTGGATATCGCGCGGGATCAACGCTGGGGCCGTGGGGTGGAAGGGGCGGGGGAGGACGTCCTGCTCGGGCGCCTTTTCGCCGCGGCGCGCGTGCGGGGCTTTCAGGGAGAGAACCTGCGCGATGTCTTCTCCCTCGTCGCGACGCCCAAGCATTTCGCGGCCTATGGTGCGGCGGAAGGCGGGTTGGACTATGCAGGGGCGGAGCTCTCGGAGCGGGCGCTGAGAGAGGTGTATCTCCCGCCCTTCCGCGCTGCCTTCGACGCGGGAGCATGCTCCGTCATGTGCGGGTTCAATACGGTCAACGGCATCCCCGCCACTGCCAATCCGTGGTTGCTGCAGCAGGTGCTGCGCCGCGAATGGGATTTTGGCGGCTATGTGGTCTCCGACTACACCGCCGATGCCGAGCTTGTCTCGCATGGGTTTGCGGAAGATGCGCGCGATGCGGTGCGGCTGGCCTTTATGGCCGGGGTGGACATGTCGATGAACAGCCGCCTCTACCAGCGCTACCTCCCGGAGCTGGTGGCAGCGGGCGTTGTGCCGATGGCCCGGCTGGATGATGCGGTACGCCGTGTCCTACGGGTGAAGGAGGCGCTCGGGCTGTTCGACGATCCCTGGCGCGGGATGGATGCCGAACAGGAGACACGTGTGGTCCGCTCCCCCAGCCATATCGCGCTCGCGCGCGAGGCGGCGCGCCGCTCCGTCGTTCTGCTCAGGAACCAGGGGGGGCTCCTGCCGCTTCGACCGGATCTTCGGATCGCGCTGATTGGTCCATTCGGTGCGGATGCAGACAATGCGTTCGGCCCCTGGTCGATTTTCGGCGAGCGGGAACATGTGATCACGCTGGAGGCGGGAATTAGGGCGGCCCTTGCTGATCCCGACCGGCTGACCGTGGTCACAGGCTGCGGGATCGAGAGTGAACTGCCGGGTGGCATCGAGGCGGCGGTTGCGGCGGCAGGCGCTTCGGATGTCGTCCTGCTCGCGGTTGGGGAAAGTCAGTGGATGTCCGCCGAGGGCCATTCCCGCACAGAAATCGACCTCCCCCCGCAGCAGGCCGCGCTGGTCGAGGCGGTCATGGAGGCGGGTCGCCCCGTCGTGGTGCTGCTCAAGACCGGCCGTGCCCTCGCGCTTACCGGCCGTGTGGCGGAGGCCGATGCCATCATGGTCACATGGTTTCTCGGGCAGGAGGAGGGGAATGCCGTGGCCGACCTGCTGTTCGGCACTGCCGCCCCGTCCGGTCGCTTGCCGGTGAGCTTTCCCCGCAGGACGGGGCAGCAACCGTTTTACTATGCGCGTCTGTCCACCGGCCGGCCCGCGCAGGCGGCGGATCAGGCCTACAGCGCGCATTATCGCAACCTGCCTGACAGCGCGCTTTATCCCTTCGGACACGGTCTGACCTATGGGTCGGTGCGCTATGAGCCGCCGCGGCTGTCGGCCGACCGGCTGATGGCAGGCGGGCGGCTTACCGCTACGGCGCGGTTGACCAACGACGGTGCCCGTGACGCAGAGGAAGTGGCCCAGCTCTACCTGCGGGACAGGGCGGCGCAGGTTGCACAGCCGCGGCGACTGCTGAAAGCCTTCAGGCATGTCACCGTGCCCGCGGGCGGCGCGGTTGAAGTGAGCTTTGATCTGGGGGTGGGTGAACTGGCCTATCTCGGGCCGGATATGCAGCCTACTGTCGATCCGGGCTGGTTTGATCTTTGGATCGCGCCCGATGCGGAAAGCGGCGTCGCCGCCGCCTTCCGGTTCGATTAGAGCTTCCGTGCCGTCTGGCCGAGCGCGGCGAGAACCGCGTCCGGCATGATAGGCAGATGCCGCATCCGGATGCCGACCGCGTTGAAGATGGCATTGCCGATGGCCGGCGCCACCACCGTGGTCGCCGGCTCGCCCAGCCCGACAGGCGCCTCCGAGCTGGGGAGGAACGCGATGTCGATCTCCGGCGTGTCGATCATCCTGAGGGGGGTATAGGTATCCAGGTTGTGATCCCGTACATTTCCGGCCTCGAACGCCGTTCCCTCATAAAGGGCCATGGACAGACCCCAGAGCGTCGCACCCTCCGTCTGGGCCAGTGCGCCATCCGGGTCCACGATGATGCCGGCGTCCGTGGCGATGGAGAGCTTTTCCACCCTGACATAGCCGGTTTCGCGGTCCACATGTACACGAGCACCACAGCCCACCCATGTCGGCATGTCACGCTCCTGCCCGAAGCTGGTTGCAAGGCCGATGCCGGTATCGGCCGGCATTTCGCTGCCCCAGCCGATCATCTCCGCCGCACGTCGGAGCGCGGCTGCCTGACGCGCGGCGCCGCCTACTGCGAGCGGTGAGCTTCCGGCATTCCTTCCCTCGGCCCTGAGCAACGACAGCCGGAACTCCAGCGGATCGCGGCCAAGCTTGTGAGCTGCCTCATCCATGAAGCTCTCGACTGCCCAGATCGTCCAGCCCGGCCCGACGGACCGGAGCCAGCCGGGCCGGAAGGTGGCATTGGCGAGATCGTTGGAAATCGCGCGGACCCTTTGTTTACCCACGCTGTACCAATGGTCGGCGCCGGAAATCGCGAAGGGATCATAGGGCTCTCCATTCGTGCCTTTTGGCAAGGCAGGCGGCGCCATGACCTGCGTCGGCCAACCTGCGGCCGCGTCATGCTCCATCGCAGCGACCTGTCCCCGTGCGTCGAAGGCCATGGCCACGCGCTGCACGGAGGCAGAACGGGGGCTGTCGAACAGCACATCCTGCTCCCGGGTCATGATCATCTTGACCGGCTTGCCATTCAGCGCCTTGGAGGCAAGCGCGACCGGCACGGCGTAGTCGCCGTTCAGCCGCCGCCCGAATCCGCCGCCGAGCATGTATGTGCGCATGACGATCCGGTCTTCCGGCTCCCCGAGCGCGGCGGCGAGGCTGGGCAGGATCAACGACTGCCACTGATTGCCGGTGTGGATCTCCCAGATGCCATCAGCGTTGCGAAAGGCGGCGGCGTTCAATGGCTCCAGCTGAAAGTGAAGCACGGTCGCCGTGGTATATTCTGCTTCCAGCCGGTCGGCCGCGGCGGCAAAGGCAGGTGCCGTGTCGCTGTCTCCGGTGTCGAGGATGGCGCCCGTGCCAGTATCCGCGATCAGCTTGCGGGCATGATCGAGAATATCGGCCTCCGTCACCTTGGCGGTCGGCCCGGCCTCCCAGGTGACCTTGACCTGCGCTGCCGCCCTCTGCGCGGCGATATGGCTCGTGGCGATGACCATCACCCATCCCGGAACGGTCCCGGAGGCATCGTCAAGCGTGATGCTCTGCACATAGCCCTGCACCGCCTTCGCGGCGCTGTCATCGACGGTCCTGACCTTGGAGCCGACGCGCGTCGGCGGCAGGATGGGGGCGCCCCAGACCGCGCCGTCGATCTTCGCGTCAATGCCGAAGATCGTCTTGCCGGTGATCTTGTTCGGAATGTCCAGCGCCTCGACATCCTGACCAACGAGCCGCAGGTCACCGACGGGTTTGAGCGGCAGCCCCTTCAGCTCATCTTCCGTGAAGGCGCGCGAAATGCCGTCGGAGACGAGTTCTCCATAAGAGAGCGAATTGGCGCCGGAGGTCACACGCCCCTCCCGCGCCACGCAATCGGCTGGCGATACGTTCCAGCGTGCCGCGGCGGCTTCCATGAGCGCGATGCGCCCCGCAGCACCCGCCTGCCGGTATATTCCCCAGCTCTGCGCGACAGACCAGCTTCCGCCTGTCACCATCATTCCCCATTTCGCGGCACTATCCACATGTGTGATGCGTACGTTTGCCCAGGGAACGTCGAGTTCGTCCGCGAGGATCCGGGCGATGGCGGTGCCGACATGCTGGCCCATCTCCGCACGGATGATGTTGACCTCCACCTTTCCCTGGCTGTCGATCGTATACCAGATCGTCGGCTCAAACACTTCACCCACGGGTGGAACCGGCAGGCCATCTGGCTGGGCGGGGTCCATCGCGGCGACCGCCCGGCGGGCATAGCCGAAGGTGACGCCCGCAGCTGTCAGGGTGATGAGGAAGCCGCGCCGCGTCAGGCCGCGGATCGCCTCTCCCCGTGGTGGAAGACGGAGGTTACCCATTGGTCGTCTCCCGGAGTTCTGCCGCGGCCTCACGGATCGCCTTACGGATGCGGATGTAGGTCATGCAGCGACAAAGATTGCCGGTCATTACCGCGTCGATATCGGCATCTGTCGGGTCGGGGATGTCCTTGAGAAAGGCCGCGGCCTGCATGATCTGGCCGGGTTGGCAGTAACCGCACTGCGGCACGCGGATTGCGCGCCAAGCCTTCTGCACGGGATGGGCGCCTTCGGGATGCAGGCCCTCGATCGTGGTGATCTCCGTTCCTTCCACCGATGAAAGCGGTGTGATGCAGGATCGCGTCGCACGTCCGCCGACATGCACGGTACAGGCCCCGCACATACCGATCCCGCAGCCGAACTTCGTCCCGGTAAGCCCGGCGATGTCGCGGATCACCCAGAGAAGCGGGGTGTCATCATCGGCATCCACCGTCACGGGCTGTCCGTTCAGGGTGAACTTGGTCATCTGGTCACCTCCTGACCCGTTCAATGTGCAAGCGGCGGCTCCGCACGGATACGCGCCACGGCCTTTTCCAGATCGGGCCAGGGGCGTTCTTTCGTGCGGGTCGCGCGCAGATAGGCGGCGATGGCGGCTACCTGACCGTCATCAAGAGCATGGCCAAAGGCCGGCATGACGATCCCGGTCATCCCCTGATCGGCGCGCAGCCCGTCAAGGATCACATGGATCAGGTTGGCCGGGTCCGAGAGCCGCGTGGAGGAGTTGATGCCCAGATCCGGCCGTCCCTTCACGATCCCGCCGCTGTTGTAGTGGCAAGAGGCGCAGGCCGTCGCGTAGAGCCGCTGCCCTTCCTGCAGCCGGTAGTCAGCTTGCGGCGCCTCCGCCTTCAGGGCGGCGAGAACGGCTGGGTTCTGCGCTTCATCCGCAGGTGCGGCGCCGACGATATCGCCCAGATAGATGCCGATGGCCCAGAGATCGCTGTCGGGAAGTTGGCGGATCCCCGCATGCACGACAGGCGCCATCGGCCCCGCAGCCGCACCGTGATAGGTGGTCGCCCCCGTTGCGAGATAGTCGTGAAAGTCCGCCGCGCGCCAGGGAACGCCCGAGGGGTTCCGCGCGGTCAGGGGGGGTGCATACCAGTTGTCGATGGGCGCGCCTTCATACTGAGCGTCAGTCCGCTCCGCGCCGAGACGATTGCGCGGCGTGTGGCAGGCGCCGCAATGGGCGATACCTTCCGCCAGATAGGCGCCACGGTTCCATTCGGCGGGCTTTTCAGGGTTGGGGACGAAAGGATGCAGATCGGCAAAAAGCAGCTTCCAACCCGCCTGTAGCACTCGCACGTCGAGCGGGAAGGGCAGCTCGTTCGCCTGCTTCGCCGCCTTCACGGGAGGTACGCTGCTCATGATATAAGCATAGAGCGCCGAGATATCCGCATCGGTGATGCGGGAGAAATGGTCATAAGGGAAGGCGGGAAACAGATGCTCTCCCCGTTGGCCGATCCCCTGCCGCATGGCCCGGGTGAATGCCGCTTCCGACCATGTGCCGATCCCGGTTTCCGGATCTGGCGTGATATTGCTGGAGTAGATCGTGCCGAAATCGGTCTTCATCGCATAGTTGCCCGCGTAGGGCGCCGCGTCTCGCGAGGCGGTGTGGCATGTCGCGCAATAGCCTGCCGCTGCAAGAATACGGCCTTTTTCAACCAGGGCGGGGTCAAAGCTGTCTGGCGCGGGTCTGGCTACCGGTGCGATGGCGGGGTGCCAAGCATAAATACCAAAGCCGATTGCGCTCGCCACAGCGATTGCCGCAAGTCCGCCGAGCACGCGCCCAATCATTTTCGCCTCGCTTCCGCTGGGTCCGGTCATCCTCTCACCCGCGCAGGGCGAGTGCAATCCACTTTGAAAGCCGCCCCTTCGCCCCTGCGGCATTATGTCGGCGGAATAAGTTCTTTCTCCGCCTCAAGGTTAGTGTGAAGATCAGCCACGTCCACACGAGGCGGCCCGCGATGACGGAAACTCTGCCGAACAAGAACACGATCACCGCGGCCTCCGCGCTTTCGACCGTTGCGTCGCTTCTATGGTTGCCACAGGCGGCGCTGCTTGCTGTCTGCGTCGGGAGGATGGCGGCCGGTTCGGCTGACGTTTTCCTTCCGGTTGTAGTGTTTCTCCTGCTCCGTCTTCTCCAGGCGGGTGTTCAAGCGCTGTCGGAACGGCTGGCCTTTCGGGGTGCCAGGGCGGAGCTGTCCCGGCTCAGGCTGCGAGTCGCGACCGCGCTGGCCGAACACCCGCCGTTTGATGCGGCGCGGCCTTCCTCAGGTCTCGCCGCAAGTGCGCTGGCGGAGCAGGCTGAACTCATCGTGCCATATCTGAGCCGCTTCCGCCCCGCGCGGTTCCGGGCAACGGTGGTTCCTGTGGCGATCTTTCTGGCGATCTTTCCTCTGTCGTGGCTGGCGGCGCTGGCGTTGCTCATCGCCCTTCCGGTCATCCCGCTGTTCATGGCGCTCATCGGCTGGAGGGCGAAGGCGGCGAGCGAGGCGCATTTGGGTGCGGTCGGCACGTTCAACGGGTTCCTTCTCGACAGGTTGCGCGGCATGGCGACGATCCGGGGGCTGGGCGCCGTGGGCGGGGCAGAGGCACGGCTGGCCACCATGGCGGGCGATCTTCGGGATCGGACGATGGCAGTGCTGCGGATCGCGTTTCTCTCCTCCGCCGTTCTGGAGCTTTTCTCGGCGCTCGGGGTAGCGATGGTGGCGGTCTATGTGGGTTTTCATCTGTTGGGTGAATTACCTTTCGGGGCCTGGGGGGCGCGGCTTTCGCTGACGGAGGGAATGTTCATCCTGCTGCTCGCGCCGGCTTTCTTTGAGCCGATGCGGGATCTGGCGGCGGTATGGCATGATCGGGCCTCGGGAGAGGCGGCGTTTGACGCGCTCGACGGGCTTGTCCCTTCCGGGATGACTTATGCCGGCGCTTTGGCGCGGCCCAGTCGCACGGGGGAAGCGGAACCACCTTCTGTGATGCTGGAAGCGGCACAGCCTGCGCGAGAGAATGGCCGCCCTGTCAGCTTCAGTGTGGGGGCAGGTGAACACGTTGCCCTGACCGGGCCGAGTGGGTCCGGCAAATCCACGGCGATCGGCCTGATCGCAGGCCTCGTGCCGCTCGTCTCCGGCCGGGTGCTCGTGGGTGGAGTGCCGATGGCGGGGGATGCTGCCGCGACGCTTCGCGCCGGGATGGCATGGCTGGGGCAGGAGCCGCACCTTCTTCCCCTGTCGCTCGCAGAGAATGTGCGGGCAGGGCGCGACATCTCCGATGAAGACCTGGCCGCAGCGCTGTCGTTGGCCGGGCTGTCGCGCGTCGCTGCATTGCGGGGGGGCGTGCCGCTTGGAGAAGACGGCGCAGGTCTCTCCGGGGGAGAGGCGATGCGGCTGGCCCTGGCGCGCGCCGCGGCATCGCCGTCTGGCCTGATCCTCGCCGACGAACCGACGGCTCATCTGGACAGCGTGACGGCGAATGCGGTGATGGAAGGGCTGCTGACGCTGGCGCGAGGGCGCACGCTCATCGTCGCCACCCATGATCCCCGGCTTATCGCACGGCTCGACCGCGCCATCGCGGTGAGTCCGTCAACCACGGTGGTTGCGGCATGACCCGGCTAGGCCATGATTTCAGCCCTGTGATCCGCGCGCTTGCGGCAGGGCGAGAGAGGCGGTTTCTGCTCGGCGCCGGGTTCGCCGCGCTCACGGCTCTGGCGGGGATAGCGCTGCTCGGTCTTTCGGGTTGGTTCATCACGGCCACGGCGATTGCGGGACTTTCGGCGGCCACGGCGCTGACCTTCGGTGTCCTGATGCCCGCGGCCGGGATTCGCCTGCTCGCGGTTCTTCGGACCGTGTCCAGGTATGTCGAGCGGCTGGTTACCCACGGCGCGACTCTGGACGCATTGGCGGAGTTGAGGGTGCGCCTTTTCCGGGGATGGAGCCCGGCAGAGGCGGCCGGCGCGCTTGCGACCCGCCCCTCGCGCCTGCTGTTCCGTATCAGCGCCGACAGCGAGGCGCTGGATTCCCTCTATCTGCGAGTTGCCGTCCCGCTTGTGGCGGCGGGGCTGGGGGCGCTGGCGGTCGGACTGGCGCTGTCACTTGTCTCGCCCATGCTGGGTCTTTGTGTCGTCTTAGTGTTGCTGGCAGCGGCGGGGATCATTCCCCTGCTTTCCTTGCGGGCGGGTGCCTCCACGATATATGCGCGCAGCCGGTGGCTTGAGGGATTACGGAGCCATGTGATCACGCTTGTACGCAATCAGGCGGATTACGCGATGACCGGCCGGCTTCCGGCGGAACTGGAGCGCATTGCCGATCTGGACAGCGCTTTGGGCGGCGCGGATGATCGTGCCAACAGGGTGGAAATTGCTGCAGGCGTCGGCGCGACCGCCGTGGGCGCCGTGATGATCGCGGCAGTGACGCTGGCCGTTGCAGGATTGGTCGCAGAAAACCGGGTCGATGTCCCCGTGGCAGCGTTCTGCATCCTTCTGGCCGTGGCGGCGGGAGATCCGTTGGCAGCGTTGCGACGGGTGGGGGTGGAAGCTGCGCGCGCCCGGGTAGCGGCACGGCGGCTTGGACCCCGGTTGGGGGTGTTGCCTCCGCCTGCGCCGCTTGCCGCTCCACCGGAGGGTCAGGCAGTGGTGCTGCAGAACGTCGCCGCTGGTCCTGTCACGCAGGGAGAAACACTGCATGACATCTCGCTGGCCATCGGCAAGGGAGAGAAGGTTGCCGTTATCGGACCGTCGGGCGCGGGTAAATCGACGCTCCTTCTGTTGCTCGCCGGGGAGATCCGGGCGCGGCGCGGCAAAGTGGCCGTTCTGCCCTCTACCTTGATGACGCAGCGGAGTGAGCTTTTCCGGGACAGCCTGGCCGACAACCTTCGGCTTGCGGCCCCGGATGCCGGTGACGCCGCGCTGATCCGTGCGCTCGAGGATGCGGGACTCCGTGGTTTCGCCGCTCGCCTCGCTGCTCCGCTAGGCGAGGGGGGTATCGGCCTGTCGGGCGGAGAGGCCCGCCGAGTGGCACTCGCCAGACTGCTTCTTCGCCCCGCCCCGCTCTGGCTGCTCGATGAGCCCACTGAGGGCACAGATGCAACAACGGCGCGGGATATTGCCCGGCGGCTTGATTTGTATCGGTCCGCTCACACAATGGTGATCGTGACCCATATGCGGCGGGAGGCGGAAGGTGCCGACCTGCTGATCGCGATGGAGGGGGGGCGGATCGCCCGTATCCATCGGCGAGGGGAGGCGGGCTACGCCGCCGCCCTTTCGGCGCTGCGTCCCGATTAGGACAACAGCGCCTTTACCAGACCGACGCCCGCGCGCCGCGGACGCCTTGGAACGGAGCAAGAGCTCGCCCGGAAAGGCCAGCCATGGATTTTTTTGACGTCGTTACACTCTCGCGCCTGCAATTTGCCCTGACGGCGCTCTACCACTTCCTGTTCGTGCCGCTCACCCTCGGCCTGTCTATCATGCTCGCCGCGATGGAAACCGTCTATGTGATGACGGGCCGGGTCATCTGGCGCCAGATGACCAAGTTCTGGGGCACGCTCTTCGGGATCAACTTCGCGCTCGGCGTGGCGACCGGCATCGTGATGGAATTCCAGTTCGGCATGAACTGGAGCTATTACAGCCACTATGTCGGCGATATCTTCGGCGCACCGCTGGCCATAGAAGGGCTGATGGCCTTCTTTCTCGAGGCAACCTTTGTCGGGCTGTTCTTCTTCGGCTGGGACAAGATGTCGAAGGTGGGCCATCTCATCGCAACCTATTGCGTCGCGATCGGCTCCAACTTCTCGGCCCTGTGGATCCTCATCGCCAACGGCTGGATGCAGAACCCGGTGGGCGCGCATTTCAACCCCGACACGATGCGGATGGAGGTCGCCAGCTTCTACGAGGTGCTGATGAACCCCGTCGCGCAGGCGCGGTTCGTGCACACCGTCTCTGCAGGCTATGTCGTGGCGTCGGTCTTCGTGCTGGGGGTATCGGCGTGGTATTTGCTGCGTGGCTGGCACATTGCCATCGCCAAGCGGTCGATCACCATCGCCGCCTCCTTCGGGCTTGCTGCGGCGCTGTCTGTCGTCGTGCTGGGTGACGAGTCGGGCTATCTCACCTCTGAACATCAGAAGATGAAGATGGCGGCACTGGAAGGAATGTGGGAAACGGAGCCTGCCCCTGCCCGCTTCACCCTTTTCGCCATCCCCGACATGGAGGCGCGGGAGAACCGCTACGCCATCCATATTCCCTGGGTCATGGGGCTGATCGGGACGCGTTCGCTCACCACGGAAATTCCAGGCATCCTCGATCTCGTCGAACATGCAAAGGAACGCATCCGGTCGGGCATGATCGCTTATGACGCGCTCCAGACGATACGGGCGGAGCCTGACGCGACGGCCTCCGGAGCCGCGCGGGTTTCGTTCAGCGAGCGGGAGGACGATCTCGGATATGCGCTGCTCCTCAAGCAGTATATCGACGATCCGCGGCAGGCGACGGAGGAGCAGATCGACCGCGCGGCCTGGAGCACGGTCCCCAATGTCCCGGTGCTGTTCTGGGTCTTCAGGATCATGGTCGCAGTCGGGCTTTTCAACATCCTGCTGATGGGCACCTTCTTCGTGATGAGTACGAGGAGGTCGATCGACAGGCATCCATGGCTGTTGAAGGTGGCCGTATGGGCGATGGCGCTGCCCTGGATTGCAGCCGAATGCGGTTGGATCCTGGCGGAGTACGGCCGGCAGCCCTGGGCTGTCGAAGGCGTATTGCCGGTGTTTCTCAGCGTCTCCGACCTGTCGGCGGGGACGGTGCTGATGACGGTCATCGGTTTCACGCTGATCTATGCCGTGTTGATCGTGATCGAGGTCAAGCTCATGCTGGCCGCGATCCGCAAGGGCCCGGCGCCGGACTATGATGCGGAGGCGCCGCTTATCCCGAAACCCATCGTGACGCCGGCGGAGTGATGCCATGATCCTGCATGATTTCTTGAGCTACGACGCGCTCCGCCTGATATGGTGGGTTCTTCTGGGCGTCCTTCTGATCGGATTTGCGCTGTCGGACGGGTTCGACCTCGGCGTGGGAATGCTTCTGCCCTTCGCTGGGCAGAACGATGTCGAGCGACGCATCGTCATCAACACGGTGGGTCCGGTCTGGGAGGGCAATCAGGTGTGGTTGATCCTGGGCGGCGGCGCGATCTTTGCCGCATGGCCGCCGCTTTATGCGGTGTCGTTCTCGGGCTTTTACCTCGCGATGTTTGCGATCCTGTTCGCGCTGATCCTGCGTCCGGTCGGCTTCAAATACCGCTCGAAGCGGGAGAGCTTGGCCTGGCGGTACAACTGGGACTGGGCGTTGTTCATCGGGGGATTTGTGCCAGCGCTCATCTTTGGTGTGGCGGTGGGCAACGTGCTCCAGGGCGTGCCATTCCGCTTCGGCCCGGACATGCGCATCTACTATGACGGTTGGTTCATCGGCCTGCTGAACCCCTACGCCCTGCTCTGCGGGCTTCTGTCGGTCGCGATGCTGGCCATGCATGGCGCGGGATGGCTGATCGTGAAGACCACCGGGCAGGTGCAGGCGCGGGCGCGGCGGTTCGGCACATGGGCGGCGATCGCCACACTTGTGCTCTATGCCCTTGGCGGACTGCTGCTCTGGGCCTTCATTGATGGGTATGTGGTCACGAGCACATTTCCCGATAACGGACCTTCCAACCCGTTGGCCAAGACGGTTGAGGTCTATGCAGGCGCATGGTTCACCAACTATACAGCCCATCCATGGATGCTGATCGCTCCGGCAGCGGGCTTCGTGGGTGCGCTCGGCGTTCTGGCCATGATCGCGGCGAAGCGGGAGGTCGGCGTGCTCGTGCTGAGCAAGCTGTCAATCTTCGGAGTGATCTCGTCCGTCGGGCTTTCCATGTTTCCGTTCATCCTGCCTTCGTCCGAAATGCCGGGGGCGAGCATAACCGTATGGGATTCATCCTCCAGTCACCTGACACTGTTCATCATGCTGGTGGTCACGGTCATCTTCCTGCCGGTCATCGCCCTCTACACCGCCTGGGTTTACAAGCTCCTTTGGGGCAAGGTGGAGAAAGAGGATGTGACCGGCGACAGCCACGCTTACTGAAAGGACCGGAAAATATGTGGTACTTCGCTTGGCTACTCGGCCTGCCGCTGGCCGTCACTTTCGCGGTGCTGAACGCAATGTGGTTCGAGATACTGGAAGACGGCCGCGAGAAGCTTGACGAAAGCAATAAACTGCGCTGACGCTCATAGGTAAGCCGGCCCGGATTGCTCCGGGCCGGCCCCTCGTCTTTACTGTCTGGGCAGGGCATAGGCGACGAGGTAGTCGCCCGGTTGTGTCTGCATCAGATTGTGGCCCCCTGCGGCGATCACCACGAACTGCCGCCCGCTCTCCTCGGAGAGATAGGTCATCGGCGTTGCGTTGCCTCCCGCCGGCAGGCGTCCTTTCCACAGGATATCGCCCGTCTCGAGGTCCATCGCGCGAAGCGACTGCTCCCCAGATGCCGCGATGAACACGAGCCCAGATTTGGTCGTGATGGACCCGCCCAATCCGGGAACGCCGAGGCTGATCGGCAGTCGCGAGCGGATGATGCTGCCTGCGATGGTCACGCCGCTGTCTTCCGCCGTGCCCGACCGGCGCTGCCAGAGCACCTCCTTCGTCGTAAGATCGACCGCCGTCACAAGGCCGTAGGGCGGTGCGAGGCAGGGGGCGCCCAATGGCGACATGAAGGGCTTCAGATCCGCGGCATAGGGCGTGCCCTCCTGAGGGACTGCTCCGCCCACGCTCACCCCGGGACGACCGTCAGCCGCCCTGAGACCCGCTGCATCCGCTTCAGGCCGCGGCATCAGCCGGAGGGACATCGGCACGCGATTCCAGTTTGCGACAAGGATCTTGCGCTCAGGATCAAAGGAGCCCGAGCCCCAGTTATTGCCGCCCAGAGAGCCGGGGAAGAAGAACACCGTATCTTCGCCCGGAGGCGTGAGCGGCCCGTCCCAGCGTGCCTCGCGGAAGCGGATACGGCACCACATCAGATCGAATGGCGTCGCCCCCCACATGTCCGTTTCGTCAACACCGAGGGGCTTCGTGGGATCGACGCCCGAAAACTCCGGCATCTCGACCGAGAAAGGCTGCGTCGGAGAAATCCGCTCGGCCTCTGCGCCGCCTTGCGGAACAGGGCGTTCCTGGACTTCGTAGATCGGCTCTCCAGTTCTGCGGTCAAGAACGAAATTCTGCCCTCGCTTGGTGAGCTGCACGAGCGCGGGAACGGTTTCCCCATCGATCTGGAGATCAACAAGGCTGGGCTGAGAGCCGACATCCATGTCCCAGACATCGTAATGGATGGTCTGGAAACGCCAGCGCAGCGCACCGGTTTCCGCATCGAGAGCGAGGATCGAGCCGGAGTAACGGTTGTCAAAATCGCGGCGGTGACCACCCCAGTAGTCCGGCGTCGCATTGCCGGTCGGCATATAGACAAGCCCCAGTTCATCATCGGCGGAGATCGGCGCCCACGAGTTCGGCGTGCCGCGCGTGAACTCTTCGCCTTCCGCAGGCATGGAGTGGTCTTCCGGGCGACCCATGTCGAATGCCCAGTCGAACGCCCCGCTGACCGCATCAAACGCGCGGATCACGCCCGAAGGTTCGCCCGTCATCTGGCCGTCAGAGATCCAGCCGCCGATCACCACCCGCCCGCGCACGATCTGGGGTGCCGATGAGACATAGGAATAGCCGGGAATGACTTGGCCAAGACCCTGCTTGAGGTCGACCTGGCCGTTCTCGCCGAAGTCCGCGCAAGGCTCGCCGGTCGCCGCGTCGATGGCCAGAAGCCGCGCGTCCACCGTTCCGCCAATGATCCGCGCAGAGCAGGCGGCCCCGGCTGGAACCTCGCTTTCGGGGGCCTCATAATAGGCAACACCCCGACAGGCAGCCGAACCCGTCACGCCTTTGAGATCGGTGTGGCTGTTGAAGCGCCAGTTTTCCTGCCCCGTTTCCACATCCAACGATACGATGTCGTTCCGCGCGGTGCAGAGATAGAGCGAGCGCCCGATCTTCAGAGGGGTGGCCTGCAGACGCCGCACCGGCCCCTCTGGAGGCGGGTAATCGCCGGTGCGGTAGGTCCAGGCGACTTGCAGATCCTGAACGTTTTCAGGGGTGATCTGCTCCAACGGGGAGAAACGTGTGCCGTATTGGTCATTGCCATAATGGTGCCAATCGCCCTCGGGGGTGCCCGAGACATAGCTGGCCTTTACCTCCGGCAAAGGCCGGGTCGCCGCGATCTCATGGATATCGCCCTGTGCGAATCCCCAGCCGAAAAGCCCCAGCAGGGCGACGGCAAGGCCACCCACGACGGCGCGGCCCAGGAACGCGGGTCGCGGCCCCGAGATCAGGCTCCGGCGATACCACGGGGTCAGGAAAAACAGCCCGAACAGGAAAGGCCCTGACAAGCGGGGGAGCAATGTCCAGAAATCGACCCCTACCTCGCCAATAGCCCAGATATAGGTCTAGGCGAGCATGGCGGCGTAGAGCCACCCGGCCCAGGCGTTGCCGCGCCAGACAAGGATACCGGACACGATCACGGCAAGGCCGGTGATAAGGAAGTAGAGTGATCCGCCCAGAAGGGCGAGCTGCGCGCCCCCCCAGACGTAGGCTAGCCCGATCAGCACGAAGAGGGTTGCAAAGACCCTCGCCGCGCCGCGATGGCGGCGTTCTGTTGTTGGTGTCACAGGGACAACCCTCCGAATGCTCGAACCGCGTGAGAGAGAGCGGTGAGACTTCCGTCAAATATAAATGACTAACTGGTCATTTATGAGGTTGTCGCGGCGATCACAAGCCTGCGTCCAGGATGTGATCTACCTATGGCGCGTCAGGGGAAGAAAAAGGAGATCTGCAACTCCAGCAGGCGGGCTGCCGAGATGCCTTCGCCCGGGTTCAGTACCCCGCCTTCGATCATGGCGACCCAGAGGGATGCGACAAGAAGCTGGGGATTGTCTGCGAGTCGGGGATCACAGGCCTCGCCGCGGGCAATGCCCATGCGGATCGCGGTGGAAATATAGGTGTTGGTGGGCTCGTAGATGCGGCGAAAGTACGTCTCGGCGAGAAAGCGTGATGCGCCTCCTTCGGCGAGCACCAGCCGCGCGAGCGAAGCACGGCCCGACGCTTCGAGTTGCTCCGCAACCGGCAGCATCACACGGCGAAAGTGTTGTCCCAGCGTCTCTTCAGGCAGAAATACCGGAGTATCGCGAAGCGCATTGCGCTCGTCCATCGCCCGCTCGACCACGCCTTCGAACAGGGCCTCTTTCGTGGGGTAGTAGCGATAGGGCGTACCCTTCGCCATTCCTGCGCGATGCGCGATCCGATCCATGCGTGCGCCCGAGACGCCATGTTCCAGAAACTCTGCCATGGCCGCGTCAAGAATGGCGGTCTGTGTCCGCTGCGTCTTCGCAAGGCTCGGGCCGCGCGTCGCGGGTCGTTGGGGGTCATCGTTTGGCATAGGCACTGCACCCATAGCAGAAGGGGCGCCCCCCGGGCGAGGGGCGCCGCGTTCCGATCAGGCGTCTTGGGTTTTTGCGGGCGCTTCGTCTTCCGTCTTTCCGGAAAAATAATTAGCCAGCAGCGCGCCCGAAATGTTGTGCCAGACGCTGAAGATCGCGCTCGGCACCGCTGCGAGCGGTGAGAAGTAGGCGGTCGCCAGAGCGGCCCCGAGACCGGAGTTCTGCATCCCGACCTCAATCGCGATCGCCTTCCGCTTGGCCAGTGAGAGGCCTGCGGCCTTCGCCGCAAAGTAGCCGATGAGATAGCCGAGGCCGTTGTGCAGGACCACCACCGCAAAGATCATCAGGCCAGATTGGAGGATGGAGGCGCGGGAGGCCGCCACAACCGCCGCCACGATGAGCACGATGCCTATCACGCTTACGAGCGGCAGGGCGG
The DNA here is from genome assembly GCF_000740795.1 of Haematobacter massiliensis. Classification (GTDB taxonomy): domain Bacteria; phylum Pseudomonadota; class Alphaproteobacteria; order Rhodobacterales; family Rhodobacteraceae; genus Haematobacter; species Haematobacter massiliensis. Next base: position 195,551 of record NZ_JGYG01000007.1, on the reverse strand, counting down.
GTACGGCTTTGCGTACAAACCCGGGCATGATCTTCTGGGCCGCGAAGCCGAGCGCGAGCGGTATCAGCACGACCTTCACGATCGAGAGGAACATCGCCCAGCCGTCCACGGGCAGGAACTCACTTGCCAGCATCCACACAAGGAAAGGCGTGACGACGGGCGCAAGCAGGGTGGTCACGCTTGTACAGGCCACGGAGAGCGCTACGTCCCCCTTGGCAAGATAGGTCATCACGTTGCTGGACGTGCCGCCCGGGCAGCATCCGACAAGAATGACCCCCGCCGCGACTTCCGGCGGCATCGGAATGATCTTGGTAAGCAGCACCGCAAGAAGCGGCATGATCAGGAACTGACCGAGGACGCCAACCCCCACGTCATAAGGGCGGCGGGCGACTTCCCGGAAATCGTCGGCTGAGATCGTCAACCCCATGCCGAACATGATGATGGCGAGCAATGTGACGATCCATGGCGTCACAAGGCGGAACACATCGGGAAACAGGAAGCCCAACACCGCAAACAGGATCACCCAAAGGGCGAATGTCTTGCCCACGAACATGGACAAACGTTCTATAGCTTTCATCAGGTGTCCCCCTCTCGCAACTTTGTTCTGGAGGGCGATAGGCGCTTTACGCGTGTCAGGCAAGCCGTTCCCATAGCAAAAAGGGCCCGCCGTCGCGGACCCATTGGTTCCTTGCGCCGCTCAACGGCGCAGGAAGGCGGCGAGCCGGGATATTTCTTCCTGCCGCACCTCATGGCCACCGTCATGCAGCATGAGGTCAACGTCTGCCCGCTGCGCCCTGAGCCAGTTGGCCAGCTCTTCGGTCAGCGGCAGGGGACATATCGGATCGCGCCGGCCGGCAGTAATCAGCACCTCCCGTCCGGCAAGCCCTGCGTTGGGCTCCGGCTTCCAAGGGATCAGCGGATGCATGAACACGGTGCGGTCCAGCAGTTCCGGGGTCTGCAGCAATACGGAGGCGAGGATGTTGGCCCCGTTGGAATAGCCCAGAGCATAGAGCGGCGCGCCCGGATGCGCGGCCCGATGGGCGCGGATAAAGGCTGTCATCTTGTCCGTCGCCCGGCTCAGGTCGGCCATGTCATAGATGCCCTCTCCGCTGCGGCGGAAAAATCGCGCAGCACCGTGTTCGGATACGTCGCCACGCGGCGAGACAAGGCCCGCACCGGGCAGAATCTGCTCCACCAGCCCGGCGAACTGATGCTCGTCCCCGCCGGTGCCGTGCAAGGCGATCACCAGCGGCTGGCCGGGGGCGGGGTCGCGGGAGATATGATGATAGCTGTCGAGGGGCATGGGATGCTCCTTATCGGGGGAAGCGCGCCGCCGCCCTGTGGCCCGCGGCGCGCCGTGATGCGAACTGATCAGTCCGTGATGGGTGTAAGGAGACGTTCGATCTGCGAGCGGAGATGGGCATGCTGCGTCGGGAGTTGCAGGGCTTCTCCGAGATGTGCCGTATCCTCGTCACGGTCGAAGCCGGGCTCGTTGGTCGCGACCTCGAAAAGAACGCCGCCCGGCGTGCGGAAATAGATCGCCCAGAAGTAGTCCCGGTCGATCACCGGCGTCACGTTATAGCCCGTGTCCATCAGCGCCTTGCGCACGTCAAGCTGAGCGGCGCGGTCCGGCACGGCAAAGGCCACGTGGTGCACGGAACCAGCCCCCTGACGGGCTATCGGCGCGCCGGGTAGCACTTCGAGGTCGATGAAATCGGCGCCGTTGCCGTTCTGCACGCCAAAGCGGGTGATGTCGCCCTGCCGGTCTATCTCCTCATAGCCCATGAAGCGCAGCAGCTCGCCCGTCGCACCACCATCGCGGAGCCGCATGGACACGCTGTGGAAGCCGTGAACGCCCTCAGCAGCTGCGACCGGACCGCCCGCCCATGGCGCGCGACTGTCGTCCGCCACCTCGACCAGAACGAACCCGTCGCCGTCAGGGCCCTGAAAGCGCAGGCGCTTCTCACCGAAGACCTCCTCCTCCGTCACGCCGTCGACATTGTAACCCGTCAGACGCTTCTTCCAGTAGGACAGCGACCCCTTGGGCACGGAGAACGCCGTCTCCCCCACTTCACCCGCGCCGGGGCGACCGCGCACGATATGGGGGAACGGAAAATAGGTCATGACCGAACCGGGCGTGCCCACCTCATCACCGTAGTAGAGGTGATAGACATCGGGCGCGTCAAAGTTCACCGTTTTCTTGACCCGGCGCAGGCCCAGCATCTTGGTGAAAAAGTCGTTGTTCTGCTGGGCATCCGCGGCCATGGAGGTGACGTGGTGAAGGCCCTTGATCTGTTTCAGCATGGTTGATCCCTTTCCGAGAACGGAGGGCTGATGCAGCGCCTCCCGATGTCTTGAGGGGAAGATGGGGCGGAACATTGCCAAAGAGAACGTTCATAATGTTGCATTGATTATTGCGATTGTCGTAATAATGAGGGCATGGGCGAACTCGAATCCCTCCGCACCTTCCTGACTGTCGCCGAAGCGCGAAGTTTTAGCGGAGCGGCCCGGCTGCTTGGCACCACACCGGCCTCCGTTACCCGGACGATTGCCGCGCTGGAGGACCGGTTGGGCGTGCAGCTTTTGCTGAGAACGACCCGGCAGGTGTCGCTGACATCGGCGGGAGCGGACTATCTCAAGCGCGTGGCGCCCCTCGTCAGGCAGCTCGAACTCGCGACGGAGGAGGCGCGTGCTCAGCATGGCATCACGGCCGGAACGCTGCGCATTGCCGCGCCGATGTCGCTCGGTCAGAGGGTCTTGCCCGCCGTGCTGTCACAGTTTGCCGCCCGTCACGGCGGCACCCATGTCTCCGTCGTTCTGTCGGATCGTTTCATTGATATCGTGGGCGAGGATTTCGATCTCGCCATCCGCATCTCGGGCCCGCCAGTGGATAAATCGACTGTCTGGCGCAAGCTCTGCGATGTCCCCCGGCTGTTGGTGGCTGCTCCCAGCTATCTCGCCGCGCGGGGTATTCCCGAAGAACCTGAGGACTTAACGGAGCATGACTGCCTTGGATATGCCGAAGATGCGCGCGAGCCGATCTGGGACTTGTCCTCCGGCGCCCGCCGCAAAAGCCATCGTGCGAAGGGCATATTCAGCGCCAATAACGGTGATCTTCTGAGTGATCTGGCGCTGAGCGGAGAGGGGATCGCTCTCCTCCCCCGCTTCATCGTGGCCCAGGCGCTGGCCGAGGGTCGGTTGGCACCGGTTCTGCCGGATTGGCAGCCGCCCCCGGTCTGGCTCACGCTCTATTATCCGCCCTATGAGCGGCTGCCGGTGCGGGTCGCAACGTTCTCCGATTTCTTCGAGGTCTATGTGAAGGAGACGCGGCCGTTGTGACCTTTGCGGGGCGAAGTCAGTGTGCGGCGTCGAACTCCCGCTTCTTGGGAAAATACCACTGCATCACCTTGCGCAGCTCATCCGAATTGGGTCGCGCCCAGTTCCGCATGAGTTCACAGCCGAAGGCGATGGCGGTGGTCGGCTGCGCGCCTGCGGCCTCGATCCGGCGGAGAGCACTTTCATGCGAAACCCGGGAAATCCCGCCTACCGCATCGACCACCGGATAGACCTCATATCCGTCCCTGAGCATGTCGAGCGTCGGAAAGGCAAGGCAAACCTCTGTCCAGAGCGCCGCGATCACGATCTTCCTTCGGCCCGTCGCTTCCACTGCGGCGCGGAAGTCCGCGTCCTCCCACGCATTCACGCCGGTTCGATCGATCTCGGGCACCCCAGGCAGGACATCCAGGATTTCCTGTGCTGTCCCCGTGTTCACGCCCATATCCACGCCCACGGTCGAAACGATGACGGGAACGTCGAATGCCTTTGCCAGCTTCGCCGCGGCAACAGCATTCATCATCACCAGCTCTTGCGGGGCGGATTTCACGGTCCGCACCTGCTCGGGCTGGTAGTCGATGATGACGAGCACACAGTTCTCCGGCGTCAGAAGGTTGTCAGCCTCTGGATCGCGGATTGGTTCGGGGTCAAGCTTCGGCATGGCCACACCTCAGATTTTCGGAATTTCGCCCGGTGCCACAGACATGACATCGGACCAGTCGGGATGTTTTTCATATTGCGCCCGAACATAAGGGCAGAGCGGGATGATCCGGGTGCCGCTTGCACGCGCGTCAGCGATCATGTGCGCCACGAGCGCCGCTGCCGCGCCGGTACCGCGGAGGCTGTCGGGGGCACCAGTGTGGTCGGCCGAAATCACCCCTTCGCCGCGTCGGGTATAGGTAATCTCCGCCACCCCGTCATGGTCCGCCAACCTCGCGGTGAAGCGCCCATGGCGGGCATCGCGGTCTTCTCGCCCGAAAATGAAATCGCTCATTCTTTGCCTCCCTTGCCCCGGGGAAGATGGATCTTTGGCGAGCTCTTCAAGGGCGTCATGAACGCTTCGCCGCCGGGGAGAGCACATTGAGGATGTCGATGAGCTTCCGGTCCCGCTCTGCCGCAAGATCTGCAATGCTGCGGTCCCCCACTTCCTGCGTCACGCCGTCGACCAGCTGCTCGCGGAGCGCGGCATCCATTGTCGGCGTGCCGAGATCGGCCCACCACGTCTGCATCGCAGGCACGAGATGGTCGTAGAAATGAGCCATGCCGCCCGTGCCCCCGCCAAGGTGAAACGTCAGGTGCGGCCCCATGATCGCCCACCGGAGGCCCGGCCCCTCGCTGATCGCGAGGTCCACATCTTCAACGCTCGCGACACCCGATTGCACGAGATAGGCGGCTTCTTTCCAGAGTGCGGCTTGAAGGCGATTCGCGATATGTCCCGGCACCTCCCTGCGTACCTGGATCGCCCGCTTGCCGTGGGCGTTGAAGAAGGCGACTGCCCAATCCGCCGCCTCTTCAGAGGTCTGTTTCCCTCCGACGATCTCCACCAGCGGAATGAGATGCGGAGGATTGAACGGATGTGCGACGACCAGTCGTTCGGGGTGGGTCATGCCGGTCTGCATGTCGCTCGCCTTCAGCCCCGAAGTGGAGGAGCCGATGACCCGATCGGCCGGTAGGGCGGCGTCGATCTCGGAGAGCAGTCTCTGCTTCAGCTCCAACCGCTCGGGGGCGTTCTCCTGAACGTAGTCAGCCCCCTCGACGGCCTGAAGGTGGCTCTCCCAGATGGAGAAGCGGGCCAGAGCCTCCTGCGCGCTGCCGCTCGCGCCAAGTGCAGAAAGCTGCGGCCAACAGGCGGCCACCAGTCCGGGCGCCGCATCCCGCGCGGCGGAAGAAGGATCACTGCACCTTACGGTGAAGCCCTGTGCCAGAAACCAAGCGGACCAGGACGCGCCGATCGTGCCGCCCCCGATTACCGCGACGGTCTTTACATTCTCTAAATCTAACAGCGACATAATTCCCCCTCCGGTGCTCCATGCGCATTGGAAGCTAGCGGTGGAATGGTCGCGCCGCAACGGCAGAGGAGAGAGTGGAAATGCCGGCATTGCCATATCCCCCCTCCATGCCATATCCCTCACGGCCAGCGATCCTCCGTGGAGCTTCTTTCGGCATGCAGGAACCCAAGACCCAGAACCCGCACCTCCGTAGTGAGATCGAGTCATTTCTCTCGGATCTCCTGATGATAGAGGACGAGTCCCGTCTCGGTGCGACATTATCGGCGGCCAACGAAGCCATGCGGCAGGCGGACGCGAAATCCGGCTGGCCGCTCGGCGGGGGCGCCTGCGGCGATATACTGCGACGCGGCGCTTTCTCTACGGAACTCGCGGGCCCTGTGTCGGATTGGGGCGCCGCGATGCGTATGACGGTGGCAAACCTCCTGGAGACGCCGGTACCGACTGTGCTGATGTGGGGCCAGAAGGGCGCCCTGTTCTACAACAACAGCTATGCGCCGCTGCTCGGCTCGCGGCATCCGGCGGCGATGGGGCGATCGGCTCTTTCGGTGTTGCCGGAAGTTGCGGATTGGAACGCCGAAATACTGCGTCGGGTGTTTGCGGGAGAGACGCCCGCTTATCAGAACCAGCGTCTCCGCCTGCGCGATGGTGAGCACGAGACGGAGTATGTGTTCGATCTGTTCTATGCACCGGTGCGGGATTTCAGCGGCGAGATCAGGGGTGCATTGTGCAAGGTGATGGATAACACCGCCCGGATTAAGGCCGAAACAGCGCTCGCGCGGCGCGAGGCTGAGCTTTCCTCGGTGACAAATGCCATGCCCGCGCTCGTCGCGCTCGTGGACGCTGATCTGACCTATCGCTTCGCCAACGACTACTACCGTCAGCTTCTGGGCCATGATCCTGCCGAGATGATTGGCCGGACGATTGGCGAAATGATCGGGCCCGCGCTGATGGGGGATCGGGAGGCGGGGCTGCGCCGAGCGCTTCAAGGCAACGATGTGCAGGAGTACTTCCACCTGCGCGATATCGACGGGAACCTCCATTACTTCGACGTGAGGTATCTGCCCCAGCGTGACGCCACGACGGGTCAGATCACGGGCATCATGATTATCGCCTTTGACGAAACGGATCGTGTGGCCCGGCAGGAGGACCTGACCTACTCCAACCATCGCTTCCGGCGCGCCATCGATGCGGTCCATGGCGTGCTCTGGACCAATAGCGCCGACGGCAGAATGGTTGGAGAGCAACCCGGCTGGGCCAGCCTGACCGGCCAGTCCGAGGGCGAGTACCAGGGCTACGGCTGGGCCAACGCACTGCATCCCGACGATGTCGAGCCGAGCATTGCGGCATGGCAGCGTGCCGTGGCGACGCGGGGCGTGTTCGAATACGAGCACCGCGTCCGCCGTCACGACGATGTCTGGCGGACCTTCGCGGTCCGGGCCGTGCCGGTCATTGGCTCTGATGGGCAAATCCGTGAATGGGTGGGGGTGCATACCGACATCACCCATCAACGCGCTGCGGAAGCCGCGCTGCGCGATCAGGCCGAGACGCTCGCCGCCGAGGTCCGCCAGCGCGAGCGCGCCGAGGCGGACCTCCGTTCACTGAACGAGGCGCTGGAAGCGCGTGTCATCAGCGAGATTTCAGAGCGGCGCGATGCGGAAAAGAAACTCGCCCATGCGCAGAAAATGGAGTCGCTGGGCAAGCTTACCGGTGGGGTCGCGCATGATTTCAACAACCTGCTGCAGGTGGTTTCCGGAAACCTTCAGTTGCTTGCCCGCGATGTCGGTGGAATTCCGCGGGCAGAAACGCGTGTAGCAAGCGCCATGGCCGGGTTGCAGCGGGGGGCAAAGCTTGCCGCCCAGCTTCTGGCTTTCGGGCGGAGGCAGGCGCTGGAGCCCAAGGTGGTCAATGTCGGCAGGTTCATCAGTGGCATGGACGAGCTGCTCCGCCGTGCCCTTGGTGAAGGGGTGGAGGTTGAGACCATCCTCGGCGGCGGGCTGTGGAACACGTTCATAGATCAGGCGCAGGTGGAGAATGCCCTGCTCAACCTTGCCATCAACGCGCGGGACGCGATGGAGGGAAGCGGGCGGCTGACGATCGAGGTTGCCAACGCGCATCTGGATGACGATTATGCCCGTCAGCATGACGAGGTGACCCCGGGTCAATACGTCATGATAGCGGTTTCTGACACTGGCTGTGGTATCCCGCCCGAGATCGCGGAGAAAGTGTTCGAACCATTCTTCACGACCAAGGGAGAAGGAAAGGGATCCGGCCTCGGGCTTTCAATGGTCTATGGGTTCGTGAAGCAGTCCGGCGGCCATGTGAAACTTTATTCCGAACAGGAACACGGTACCACGATCAAGCTCTACCTGCCACGCTCGCTGGAGGCGGAGGACATCGCGGTTCCGCGCGATGAGGGGCAGATCGTCGGGGGCAATGAAACGGTGCTGGTGGTCGAGGATGACGATGAGGTGCGTGCCATCGTCGTCGATATGCTGAAAGACCTTGGCTATCGCGTGTTGAAGTCACCGGACGCCTCGGCCGCGCTGAATGTGGTCGAAAGTGGTGTGCCCATCGACCTGATCTTCACCGATGTCGTCATGCCCGGGCCGCTGAAGAGCCCGGATCTCGCCCGCAAGGCGAAGGAGCGCATACCGGGCGTCGCAGTGTTGTTCACCTCGGGCTACACGGAGAATTCCATCGTGCATGGCGGGCGGCTCGACGCGGGAGTGGAGCTGCTCTCCAAGCCCTATACCCGCGAGGCGCTGGCCCGGAAACTGCGCCATGTGCTTGCCAACCGCGAACAGCAGGCGGGGGCAGGGCGCAGCGGCAAGACCGAGAGTTATTCGGCCGCGCGCTCCTCCCTCACGGTGCTTCTTGTGGAGGACGATCCGTTGATCCGCATGGACACGGCAGAAATCCTGCGGGAAGAGGGTATGACCGTTGAAGAGGCGGGAAGTGCGGAAGCGGCCCTTCGGCTGCTTTCCTCCCAGCCATTCGATGTTCTGGTGAGCGACTATCATCTGCCCGGACTGTCGGGGGCGGCGCTGGCACGGCAGGCGGTGGAGCTTCAGAAGGCCATCAGGGTGGTTTTCGCGACGGGAGATGCTGCGGCTGTGGCCCCTGGTGCGGCAGAAAGCGTTCTCGCGAAGCCCTATACCGTCGAGGCGCTGGTGACTGCCGTCAAGGGGGAGGGCTGATCGCGCGGGTTTCAGCCGGAGAGGGCAGCGAGGTAGAGCCTCACCGCCTCCTGAACGTGCCGGAACCGGTCACCGCCCAAGTGCTTCCCTCCATACCATCACGTCACGACGATCAGATGATCGTGGAGGTCCGCCCGCTCCAGCATTCGCAGGATGATCATGCCGGCGCCACTTTCGCCGTCATCGTTTTTGAGCGGGCCCTCGGCCGTGAGGAGCCCCCATGTGTTATGCGTGGCCTTGGCGAATTTGCGGCTCCGTTTCAGCTCTCTCAGCAGCTCCTGAGCCGCCGCTGCCGATGGGCAGGGCGCGCCGGAAACGGCGTAGCGGGAGCCGCGGTCTGAGATGATGTTGTCCAGCGTCAGCACGGGGAGGGCGTGACCCCTCCTTGGCCCCGCGTCAAGTGCCGCTCTCCATGACATCGAGCGCGGCGGTTACGGCGCTGCCCAGATCCCATTTCCGTCCGCTGACCCGGCCGAGCGCACCGGCGAGCGCGGTGAGGACGAGGGGGACGTAGATCGGTTCTGCCGTCGGACCCATATGTCCCACCCGGATCAGCCGGTTCAGGGTATCTGCCCGCCCCGCGGAGATGACGACGCCATAGTTCTCCCGCATCGCGTTCCGCAGCGCCGTCTGCTCCACCCCGTCGGGCAGGCGGATGGCGGTGCAGGTCGCGGCAGCGGTTTCCTCGCGCGCGGGCCAGAGAGTGAGACCCATGGCTTTCACCCCGGCCCGCATGGCGGCGCCGGTAAGCGCATGGCGTGCCCACACCACCTCCGGCCCTTCGGCAAGGTATCGGTCCAGCCCTGCTGCAAGCCCGTGAACCTCCGCTACGGAAGGGGAAAACGGGAAAGCGCGGCCCGGGTCTTCCATTCCCTCCCAATCGAGGATCGAGAGAAATGACCCGCGGGGGCTGACCGGATTGGTCCGCATTTTCTCCCATGCCCGTCGGGAAATACCGAGCAAGGTCAGTCCCGGTGGGCAGCCGAGACATTTGTTCGGCCCGGTCACCAGCAGGTCGATCCCCCAGCCCGCCATATCCACTTCCATTCCGGCCCAGGAGGATACCGCATCCACCACGAGCAGCGCGCCGTGCTCCCGCACGACCCTGCCGATCTCTGCAAGCGGGTTCAGCGTCCCGGAGGGCGTGTCGTGATGGCAGACCGCGACGACAGCGGTTTCGGGGTGCTCGAGCAGAGCCTGCCGAACGTGTTCCGGGTCGATTACGGCATCGAAAGCGGTGCGGACCTCGTTCACCACCTTGGCATTGCGCGATAGCCACTGGCTGTAACCCGCGCCGTAAACGCCCGATGCGAGGTTCAGAACCACGTCTCCGGGCGCGACGAGCGACAGCGCCGCCGCTTCCAGCCCAAGCACTGGCTCGCCCTGCAGGATCACGGCCTTGGGGGCAGGCAGCGCGCGCCGCAACTTCTCCAGCGTCGCGGAGTAGAGGGCACGAAAGGCTGGGTCGGCGTCGGACAGAACGGGTTGCGCAAGCGCCGAAAGCACCTCCGGGTAGCAGGCGACAGGTCCGGTGGTCAGGGTGAAAAGACTGCCGGCCTCTGGGGGAAGGGGCATCTAGACCTCCATTACGTCATGCCAACCCTAGATCCGGTGCGACATGCAGGCAATGCAGATGCAGCAGCAGCGCTTGACAACTCTGGCGCCCCGGATCACTCCGGCCGCATGATCGAACAGCGGAGCAGGTGATGACGGGCACACTCGAGGATGGCTATACGCCCGTGCCGAAAGGCAAGCTGGCAACGGTCGTGACCTGGTTGGAGATGACATCCCCGCCGCCTGTCGAGCCACCGGATTGGCCGCGGGGCATCTCGTTCGAGAGGGTCGCCCCGCCTGCTCCCGCCGAATATCGCAAGCTGTTCCGGGCCATCGGGCAGAACCTGCTATGGGTATCCCGGCTGAAGATGCCGGACGAAATCCTGACGGCTACGCTTTCTCACCCCGAGGTAAACCTGTTCTATCTGCTCCGTGACGGCGTGCCGATCGGGCTGGTGGAGCTGGACTTCCGCACTGCTGAGGTCTGCGAATTGGCCTTTTTCGGACTGGCGGAGGGGGAGACGGGCCGCGGGCTTGGCAAGCCCATGATGCACGCGGCGCTGACCGCCGCCTGGGCGCGCCCGGTGAGCAAAGTCTGGTTACATACCTGCCATTTCGACCACCCCTCCGCGCTGGCCTTCTATCAGAGGATGGGGTTCCGGCCTGTTGAGATGCGGGTGGAGGTGCTTGACGATCCGCGTCTGTCGGGCCTGCTGCCGCGCGATGCTGCCCCGCAGGTTCCCCTCATCGACTGACAGCTTTTCAGCAGGCCCACGCTCGGTTAGGACCAGAAGCGCGGTTTTGGGGGACAACATGGGCAGCGACGAAGCGAAGGGCGCGCCGGACATGCTTGTCCGTGCCATCATCCGGGCGATCTATGATGGCGACCTGGTCATGGGACAGCGGTTGGTGGAGGCGCAGGTGATGGCGCGCCACGGTGTCAGCCGGTCGACCGTGCGGGAGGCGTTTCGCCGGCTCGCCGCCGAAGGCGTGGTTGACATAGTGCTGCACAAGGGCGCAACCATCCGCCGGCCCGGTCAGGAGGAGATGATCGACCTTCTCCGCATCACGGAGGCGCTCGTCGGCCTGAATGCCCGTCTTGCGGCCGAGCGCATGACCGACCCCGACATCCGCCGCGCCTTTGCCGAGGAGACGGCCGCAATGCTGGATGCTGCTCCCGACAGCGAGGGGGTGGACTATGCGCGGCTCCGGACACGGTTCCACCGGGCATTGCTTCAGGCGGGTGGCAGCGTGGAACTGGCCCGTAGTCTGCCGAAGCTGCAACTTCATCTCATCCGCGCCTATACGGCCATCCCTCGCGCGGCGCATGTGTCATCTTATCGTGCGATACGTGAAGCCGTGCTCTCGGGAAATGGCGAAGCCGCGGAGCAAGCGGGACGGCGCCATGTAACGCTGTTGATCGACGCCGTACGCGCGGGGGCGTGAAACGGGCCACAGGAGGATTGCCGTCTTCCGAATGCTGCGTCAGTGTCGGGGCAAGGATAGAGGGACATGGCAATGCCGGAACTGGCTGACCATCCGCTTCGGCGCACCTTAAGCGATGAGCTGCACGCGCGTCCTTCGCCGCCTGTGCCTGTGCCCGCTGAGGCATTCTACATCGCGCTTATGCCAGCTGCGGGCGGCCCTCGGGATCGGACAGCCGAACGGGCGCATCTTGCAGAACTGCTTGCCCGGTACGACATCCCGGCCCCGGCGGCTGGCGTGACGCACTTCACCGGACAGATCGGTGACGCGGTACTGAAATGGGAAAGCCATGCGGAGGTATTCAGCTACACCGTCATCACCCCACAGCTTGGCGAGGCGACTTTCTCGCCCGACGCGTTGATATCGGCCGAGTGGCTGGCATCGGCTCCCGGGCTACGGCTCGTCTCGGCCTGCTTCCGGGTAGAGGAAATGCCGAAGGCGGAGACAGTGCTGGCCGAGAAACTCTCGAACTGGTTTGTCGCGGAGAGCCTTGCCGCAGCGCGGGTGATCGACGGTCATGCCGTGGCGGCCAGCGATTTTCGCATGGATGGGTCAGGCCACACGCGCTTTGCGCTGTTCGTAGAGCATGGCACCGGGGCGCGTCGTGTCGGGCGGCTGCTGCAGCGTCTGTGCGAGATCGAACTTTACGCGACACTTTCTCTTCTGGGCTTTGCGGCGGCGCAGCGGATCGCCGCTCCCATGGCAGAGATCGAGGCGCGCCTGACCGACATCGTTTCCGGCCTCGCCACGGGCGGAGCAAGCGCGGAGGAATCACTGGGGTTGCTGCTCTCGGTCTCGTCCGAGTTGGAAGGGCTGATTGCCGGCGAGAGCTTCCGCTTTGGCGCGACAGGTGCTTATGAAGCGATCGCTCATCATCGGGTGGCTGCGCTCCGCGAGGAGCGGATACCCGGCTACCAGACGTTTGCGGAGTTCATGCAGCGTCGCTACGATCCGGCCATGCGGACGGCGCGGTCGGCAGAGCGGCGGCTGACCTCCATGGCCAATCGCGCCGAGCGGGCGGGAGACCTGTTGCGGACGCGCGTGGATGTCGGCCGCTCCGCGCAGACGCGGGCCCTGCTCGTCAACATGGATCGCCGTTCGGATCAGCAGCTACGTCTGCAGCACACTGTGGAGGGGCTGTCCATCGCCGCCATCAGCTACTATGCGGTGAGCCTTTCTTCCTATCTGTTGCTGCCCTTTGCGGAGATGTGGCATCTGCCAAAATCTCTCCTGATGGCGGGAATTGTGCCGGTTATCATGCTGGGCGTGGCCCTGATGCTCCGGCGGATCAGGGCCGGATTTCATGATTGAACGCGCTTAGTCGACAGGCTTGCGGAAGACGACCAGCTTGGCGGTAAGCACTTGCACCTCCTCGCCCTTCTGATTGAGCGTTCGGCTTCTCAACGTAATCATTCCGCGATCAGCGCGTGACCGGGAGGGAGTCACCTCCAGCACCTCGGATTCCACATGCAGCACGTCGCCGGCACGCGTCGCCTGCGGCCAGCGTATCTCACCCCCAGCACCGATGATTCCCCCGGCGAGTGGTGCGCCGCCACCGACGAGGAGGCGCATCGTGACAGCCGCAGTATGCCATCCGCTCGCTGCCAGCCCGCCGAAAAAGGATGCAAGACCCGCTTCTTCATCAAGATGGAAGGGTTGCGGATCATAATCGGCGGCAAACCGCTTGATATCGGCGGCCTCCATCCGATGATCTCCGCTGCGGAATCGCAACCCCGGCGTAATGTCCTCCAGATAAAGCGGCGCTTCCATTGGGTTCCTCCTCCATTTAGAGTATAACCGAACTCCAAACCTGCAGAGCTGTCAACCGGGAGGGCGGCCTGTGACCCGATCCAGTCGGAGCCTGATGGCCGCGAACCGGAAGAAGATCCTTGCTGCGGCGATGGACCTGTTTCGTGCGCGCGGCGCCGCGGCGGTCGGTATCGCCGAGGTCATGCACCGTGCCGGGATGACGCAGGGAGGTTTCTATAAACATTTCGTCAGCAAGGACGCGCTGGCTGCAGCGGCCTGTGCCGCAGCCTTTGCCGAGGCGGAGCACGCCTGGCGCTCGGTTGTGACTGAGGGGCAGGATGAAGCGGCGGAAAGGCTCCGCACCTTCTATCTACGCCCCCGGCCAGCGGAGCGGACTTGCCCGATCCTGTCCTTTGCGGCGGATGTGCGTAACGCGCCCGACACCTTGCTCGCGACTGAATGGCGGGCTGGCATTTTACGGCTTGTCGCGCTTTATGGGGAGTTGGCGGGTCTCCCCCCCGATGCCGCGCGGGTTGCCGTGGCCAGCCTTGCAGGCGCGCGACTACTGGGTTTCGGTGGCGCCTTGCTGGACGATAGGGATGCGGCGGCTAGTTTCCTCGACGAGACCGCCGCCTCCCCGCACGCCAGACCTGAGGGACAATGAAATGAAGATTTTGCACCTCTTTCTGGTGTTCCTGCTCGCGCCGCTTGCCGCTATGGCCAGCACTGTGCCCCGCGAAGTGGCGCGCGTGCAGGCAGAGGATATGGCTGCCTGTCAGAGGGCAGGCGGACGTGCGGTTCCCAAGGCGGGATATCTTGTTGCGACGGATCTGAACGGGGACGGGCGTCCCGATTACGTCACCGATCTTGCGCATCTGTCCTGTGAAGGAGTTGCCGGTTTTTTCTGCGGCACCGCGGGCTGTCCCGTTACGGTCTGGCTGTCTGGGCCTGGCGGATATTTTGCTGCTGATGCGGGCCATGCCGAAGCTTGGCGGCTGGAAGGGACGACCGTCGTTCGTCGGATCAACGGGCAGCTTTGCAGCCCTCCCCAGCGTAGAAGCTGCGAGGTCCGCAGGTCATTTACGGGGATCAACCGTCCCGCCCCGGCAAGCCCTGTCGCGTCCCAGAGCTGGCAGTTGCGCCGAACCCAGGGTCTGCCGCCCGTCGCCATATCGCCTGGGCCGGGAAACATCTTCTCCATTTCCGCCTTCTGCCTCGGCGATCAGCCTTGGCTTGCTGTGGTCTTCAGGGAGCGCCCGCGGGAGACCACCGTTAGGATCGACTTCGCATTCGCGGAAGGCGTGCTAGGCGGCCCGGCCAGCCGCCAGCGCGGAACGTCAGATGCTTATGTCATCAGCCTTGCGGGAGGGGCCTTGGCGGGGCAATTGTCCGGCCGCGATGGGACGGTTGGGCTGTCTGTGAACGGGGTATCGCAAGGGACACTGCCGCTGCGCGGTTCGACTTCAGCGCTGCGCGGCGCCCTTGCCGGATGCCTTAAGCTCTAGGGATCGCGGGCTCGATTGGTCGATTTCGGGGCGATTGCGGGGGCAATGGCCAAGAAAACCGGGGATAGCAGGGGTTGCTCCCCAAGCCCGCATGAGGTCGATGGGCCTCTGCGGCTCGGCAGGATCAGCCTTGTTGTGGGCCTCCTTCGGCCAAACCGCGGGTGTCAGTCCGGCGGGTAAATCGTCTGGAGAGCAGAACGGGTTTCTATCTCAGTCGTCGAGGCGGAGCGGGCCAAGACGCGGATACATATCCCCTGGGCCGGGATTGTCCGCCGGGGACTGCCCCCCGAGATGCGTCATGACCCCCCAGACGGCATTCAGCGCGGTCTGCACCGCGCCTTCGACCCAGGCAGGTGTCCAGCTTATCCCGTCACCCGCGAGAAAGATGCCGCGTTGAGCGGGAGGCAGGCCGGCCTGCATGAAATGACCGTACATGCGGTGATTGTAGCGATAGTGGCCGGGAAGCGCTCCCTTGAACGCGCCGAGGAAGTTCTCATCCGCCTCCCAGCTTACGCAGATCGGCTGGCTGACGATATGGCTGGCGATATCGGTCTTCGGATAGATTTGTTTCAGGGCGGAAAGCGCAAGTTCCACCCGCCGCTCGCAGGACAGGGGCAGAACCTTCAACGCGTCCGTCATCCATGAATAGCTGAGGCAGATCACTGCCGGCTGATCCGGCCCGTTGTCGAAGAGATAGGTGCCCCGCGTGATGCGGTCGGTCAACGTCATCGACAACGGCTCTCTTCCCGTGTCGGGGTCGATGTCACGCCAGAACGGCCGATCCACCATGACGAAGGTCTTGGCGGCCTGCATATAGCGCGTCCGATCCAGTGCCATCCAGAGTTTCTGATCGAAGATCGTCTCGTCCACGCTTATGGAAGTGGTGAGAAGGTGGCTTTGGCAGGTGACGATCACCGCGGGGTAATCGTCCTCCCGTCCCCAGCGGTCACGGAGGCGAAGATCACCCTCAGGCGCCCGAGAAATCGCCACCACCCGGCCCCTTGCCACGCCGCCATTCAGCGAAGCAAGCGTCGTGCCCCGAGGCCAATGTGCCAATCGTTCCGGCGGGTGACGCCAAAGTTGCTGGGGCATCTGCTCCACCCCGCCGACGATGAAGCGCTGGTTGTCATCCAGCTCCGCCAGATTGACGCGGAGGATCTCGAGCATCGAATTGGGGAAATCGCTGTCCCAGCCACCCGTGCCGAAGCCAACCTGTCCGAAAACCTCCCGGTGCCGAAAGCCGAGGCGGGAGAACGCAGAGGAAGACGCGACGAAATCGTAGAATGTCCGTTCGTCCCAGTCTCGCACCAGCGGATCCCACAGCTCCTTCAGCCGGCTCGCGTCGCGGTCGCGCATGGCGGTCTGCAGGTCGGAAAAGCGCACATGCTCCTCCAATGCGTCGCGATAGGCGGCGGCAACCTGGTGGTAGAGCGGGGGCAGATCGGCGAGCGTCCTTGCGTAATGCGTCTCCCCCTCCAGGTCGATGACCGTAGAACCCGCAGCCGGGGTCAAGGGATTGGGAAACGGGCGGCTTTCCAGCCCCAGCAGGTCGATATAGTGATAAAAACCGCGGGACGAGACAGGGAAGCGCATTCCGCCCAGTTCCGCGACAATGCCATCCGTACCCTCGAAAGGCTCGGACCGGAGCCGGCCCCCGAAGCGCGCGGCTTCGTAGACGATGGGCCGCAGCCCTAGCTTCATCAACTCGTAGGCTGCGACGATTCCCGCAGCCCCGGCGCCGATCACCGCGACCCGCGTTCCATACCGCTCCTCCGGGATCGACCCGAGTCCGGCGGGATGATCCAGCCAGTCGTCGTAAGCAAAGGGGAAGTCCGGCCCGAAGGCGCTCACGCCCGGTATGTTGTCGGTGTCGAGGAGGGTCATCGGTCGTGCCTTCTGCTGTCCTGCGCGCGGCTGCTGGCAAGGGTGCGTGTCTCGTGGCAGAACTATGTTCAAAATTCCGCCCGGGAGGGAAGACCATGAAGATCGCTGTCTATCAGGCGCCGCCGACCGATGGAGATGTGGACGCAGCCCTTCGCCGTCTGGAGGTCCAGCTTCGGGCTGCGGCGCTTGCGGGGGCGGACGTTCTGGTCGCGCCGGAGCTTTACCTGCCCGGCTACAACCGCTTCGATCTTCATTCGCAGGTGAGCGAGGCGGATGGCGCTGGCTGGCGGGCGCGGCTCTCTGCGCTGACCAAGGAGGCAGGCGCGGGGTTGGTGGTTGGCTGGGCGGAGCGGGCGGAAGGCAGGTTGTGGAATGCTGCGACCTTCTTTGACGCCGATGGCACAGAGCGTGCGCATTACCGCAAGATCCAGCCCTATGGTCCTGATGAGGCGCGGTCATTCGCTCCGGGCGACGAATACGTGGCGTTCTCGGTGGAAGATCGAGCTGCCGGGCTCCTGATCTGCTATGACATCGAGTTTCCCGAACATGCACGTGCCCTGGCGATGACGGGTGTGGAGATGTTGCTCGTCCCCACCGCCAATCCCGCAGGCTTCCCCCATGTGCCGGAGATCCTTGTGCGTGCGCGGGCGGCGGAGTCGGGCGTAGTAATTGCCTATGCCAATTATGCGGGCACGGAGGCCGGGCTGACCTATGGCGGCGGCTCGGTGATCGTGGCGCCTGACGGGACGATCCTAGCCTCTGCGGGGGCGGGTGAGGCCTTGCTGATCGCCGAGCTTCCCCCGCACTCTGAGACGGAGGGCGCGCGACAGTTGAAGGCTCGGCGGGTGGTCTAGACCGGCAAGACGGTGACCGCATCGCCCGGATGCAACGCCGTACCGGTGTCGGGCAGAATTGCGAGGCCGTCTGCGATCGCGGTGGAGGTGGGCAGGAGCGGGAGAGCCTGTGCCACCCCCTTCACCAGCCGCACGAGCACGATTTCTGACCGACCGGGGCGGGGAACGGCGGAGAAAGCGGCGATTTCAGTGCGATGGGCGACCAGCGGCAATCTTGCCACTGTACGAACCAAAGGTTCACCGAACAGATGCCAGCAGGTGAAGGCAGCAACCGGCGTTCCCGGCAGGCCAAGCCAAAGAGCCGCGCCGAGCTGACCCATCATGACCGGCTTCCCGGGCTTCAGTGCTACCCCCCGCACCGCAAATCGCCCACCTGCCCGAAGGAATGCCTCCGCCATATAGTCGGCTTCTCCGACAGAAGACCCGCCGGTGGTGACGATGAGGTCGCATCCCTTCAGATCAGTGAGGGCACCGGCGATCGCCTCCGGATCGTCCGGGAGGTCGCCGGCATCCTGAAGAGCGACCTCTGGCCGGGTGAGCGTCGACACGAAAAAGGGGCGGTTTGCGTTCCAGACCTGGCCCGGCGCAAGGGAGCTGCCAGGCGGCGCAATCTCGTTTCCGGTGCAGAAGAACCCCACCCGTATCCGCCGCCAGACAGGGAGCCTGTCCGCGCCGACCATGGCGGCCGCGAGGGCAGCGGCGGGAGTGATGCGGCTTCCTGCGCTCAACACGGTGTCGCCTTGTCGAAGCTCCGAGCCTGTCCGGCGCACATTTTCCCATTCGCCAGGGAAGCGGCGACAGCTCATGCCCTGGTCATGATGCTCGACGTCTTCGAGCACAACCACCCGGTCCAATCCGGGCGGGAGTGGGGCGCCGGTTCGGATGGGGATCGCATTCTCCAGAATGGCCCGGCCCGGCGCGTCCCCGGCAAACGCATAACCATCCATCGCCGCAAGGTTGAAACGCGGCAGGTCCAGCGGAGCGCGGAGCGCCTCCGCCAAGACCCGACCCTTGGCCGCGCTCAGCGGGACCTGTTCCACTTCCGTCACCGGTCGAGCCAGCCTGCGTGCGACCGCGTCCGCCGCAGAAAGAGAAGCCGCCCCGATGCATGCGGGCATTGTCATAGAGGCTGATCCGGCAGGGCAGGTTGGCTCACCCGCCCCGGATGGCTCCAGACGTCGCACCCGGCCGCCCCTGCGAGAGTGATGAGCGTGATGCCGGAGTGCTCTGCCAGAGCCACTGCCTCTGCCGTGGGGGCGGAGACGGCAATGAGCATGGGCGCACGCAGCATCGCGCATTTCTGCACGAGGTCGATGGAGAGGCGGCTTGTCATCACCACAGCGCCAGAAGCGGGGTTCACATCGGCGGTCGTGAGTGCACCGCAGAGTTTGTCGAGCGCGTTGTGACGCCCAACGTCCTCCCGCAGCATGACGATCCCCCGCGCCGGTTGCCAAAATGCTGCCGCATGGAGAGCGCCGCTCTGCGCGCGGAGCCGCTGCTTTGCGCCGATCCCTGCGACGGCGGGGGCGATGTCGTTCGCCATAACGGTCCACGGCGGACTCGCAACGCGCGGCACGTCCCGCAAGACCTCCTCCAGACTCTCGATCCCGCAAAGACCGCAACCCATGGGACCAAAGCTCTGCCTCCGTCGGGCAACCTGTCGAGCCTCTGCCCCGTGGGCCAGCCAGATTTGCAGGTCGATCCCGCGGGGAGTCTCTACAGCCTCGATCCGCTCGATTTCGGTCGAACGAGCAATCCCTTCTGTCAGAGAATAGCCCAAAGCGAAGTCGTGCAGATTCTCTGGCGTGGCCATCATGACCGCTTGAGTGGACCCGTTGTAGGAAAGGGCGACCGCCGTCTCCGCGGGCAGAACGCGCTCCCCCTCCGTGACCTCGTCATTTGCGAACCTCAGGCGTCGAATGCTGCGCTGATTGGGGAAGGGCATGGGTATGGCGCGCGTCGCTTGCGGTTCCGTCTCGGTGAGAATGAGAGCGGCAATAGCGGCTGTGTCATTGAGGTCGAGCACGGGAACCGTCAGGCTGCCGGGGGCAATGCTGTCGCTCGCCACGGCCCGGATCGTTGGGTCGCCGGGCTGTATCAAAGGATTTCCCGTCTCAGCCCGGTGACATTCGATCTTGGGATGCGCGTCGCGCTTCCACCCCTCCACCAGCACAATGTCAACAGGCGCAAGGCGGGCAAGGTGATCTGCGAGAGAAGGCTCCGCCGCGCCGCGCAACTCATGCATCAACGCCCAGCGTTGCGAGGTGGACAGCAACACCTCCTCCGCCCCCGCCGCTCGATGGCGATAACTGTCGCGGCCGGGTTCATCGACATCGGCGTCATGATGGGCGTGCTTCAGCGTCGAGACACGGTAGCCGCTGTTGGTGAATTCCGTGACAAGCCGTTCCATCAGCCCGGTCTTGCCGCTGTTCTTCCAGCCGGTGATGCCGAACACCCTCACGACGTGTACTCCGCAAGCCGTCGGCGTGCCTCGTCCAGATCCTCGGGCGTGTTGACGTTGAAGAAAGGATCGCCATCGAATGGGGCAAGCGCCAGTCCCGCCCGCTCGGCGAAATCGCGAATACGCCGGGAGCCGCCGGTAATGTCCCGGCGGAGGGCGGGGGCGAGCGCGGTCGACCAAAGGCCGAAGGTGGGATGCATCACGGGTTTGCCGCCCGGCCCGCTGGCAGCCAGCACGATCGGGGCACCGGTCTCCTCCTGTCGCGCGCAGAGCCGCACCACCAGATCGGCGGGCAGGAAGGGCGTGTCACAGGCCGCCGTGACGATCCAGTCAGCCTGAGCCGCCGCCGCCCATTCCATACCCGCCAGTATGCCGGCAAGCGGCCCGGGATGATCGGGAATACTGTCGGCGAGACCGGGCAGGTTGACATCAAAGCGCCTGGCGTCTCCGTTGATGTTCAGCGCCAAGGACGACACCTGTGCGCCCAATCGCGCGATGACGTGCGAAAGAAGCGTCCCGCTCCCCAGAGGCTTGAGTGCCTTGTCACCACCGCCCATCCTCCGAGAAAGGCCTCCGGCGAGGATGACCGCGGGCGGCCGGCTGCTGACCATCAGGCCCGCTCGGCGGCAGGTTTGCGGATTGTCGGCAGCGCTTCCCGGACAAGCGGGCGGAGCGCATCGCCCTCAGGTTCCGCAGCAAGAGCCAGAAGCCGCGATCGCATCCGCGGCTCCCAATAGTCGTTGATATGCGAGGCCACTCCGGCGGCCGCAGCTTCCCGCGGCCTGGTTTCCATGAAGAGCGCGATCTGGTTGGCCATGCGGACCAGCCGTTCGTCCGTATTGCTCATGACCCCTTCCTCACTCCGCCGCTGGCAAAACGCGGCGTGAGCGTTCTGCCATGGCGGCATATTCCTCCTGCCAGGTGCTCGGACCGTTGGAGGGCGCCACCTGCACAGCCGTCACCTTATATTCCGGGCAGTTGGTGGCCCAGTCGGAATAATCGGTGGTGATGACGTTAGCCTGAGTCTCAGGGTGGTGGAAGGTGGTATAGACCACACCGGGACTTACACGATCGGTCAGTTCCGCCCGGAGGGTCGTCTCTCCCGCGCGGGAGGCAAGCCGGACCCAGTCTCCCTCCCGAATGCCACGAACCTCCGCGTCATGCGGGTGGATTTCCAGCACATCCTCCGTATGCCATACGGTGTTCGCCGTCCGCCGCGTCTGCGCCCCAACGTTATACTGGCTGAGGATCCGCCCCGTCGTCAGCAGCAGGGGAAAGCGCGGCCCGGTACGTTCATCTGTCGCCACGTATTCCGTACGGATCAGCTTGCCCTTGCCGCGCACGAAATGATCGACATGCATGATCGGCGTGCCTTCCGGGGCCTCGTCGTTGCAAGGCCACTGCACAGATCCCAACCAGTCCAGTCGGTCGTAGCTGACACCGGTGAAGGTGGGGGTGGTACGGGCGATCTCTGCCATGATCTCGGAGGGGTGGGTGTAGTTCCAGTCCGCCCCCATGGCATTGGCCAGCATCTGGGTGACTTCCCAATCCGCATAGGTCGCCTTGGGTGCCATCACCTTGCGCACACGGTTGATCCGTCGTTCGGCGTTGGTGAAGGTGCCGTCTTTCTCAAGGAACGACGATCCCGGCAGGAAGACATGCGCATAGTTCGCCGTCTCGTTCAGGAACAGGTCGTGGACGATGACGCATTCCATTGCCGCCAGCCCGGCAGAGACGTGTTTCGTGTCCGGGTCCGATTGCAGGATGTCCTCACCCTGGCAGTAAAGTCCCTTGAAACCACCCTCAACCGCCGCGTCCAGCATGTTGGGGATCCGTAGGCCCGGTTCCGCGTCAATGCTTACGCCCCACTCCGCCTCATAGATGGCGCGGGCGTCGGCGTTCTTCACATGCCGGTAGCCCGGCAGCTCATGCGGGAACGATCCCATGTCGCAGGAGCCCTGAACGTTGTTCTGGCCGCGAAGCGGGTTCACCCCCACACCGTCACGCCCGATGTTGCCGGTCAGCATGGCGAGGTTGGCGATGCCAATGACTGTAGTGGAGCCCTGGCTATGCTCGGTCACGCCAAGCCCGTAGTA
Source organism: Haematobacter massiliensis (assembly GCF_000740795.1). Taxonomy (GTDB): domain Bacteria; phylum Pseudomonadota; class Alphaproteobacteria; order Rhodobacterales; family Rhodobacteraceae; genus Haematobacter; species Haematobacter massiliensis. Next base: position 173,424 of record NZ_JGYG01000007.1, on the reverse strand, counting down.
GATCGCCGCGTTCCCGCCCGTGGCATAGAGCCGGGCCGCGGCGCGCAGTTCTGCCCCCGGAACGCCGGTCAGCGCTTCGGTGGCTTCCGGGCTGTGACGTGGATCGGAGACGAAATCGGCGTAATCTTCGTATTCGTCCCAATCGCACCGTTCCCGCACGAAGGTTTCGTTTACCAGCCCTTCGGTGACGATCACGTGGGCCATCGCGGTCACGACGGCCACGTTTGTTCCGGGTCTGAGGGGTAGGTGGTGGTCCGCCTTGACGTGCGGACCCTCGACCATTTCCGTGCGGCGCGGATCGATCACGATGAGCTTCGCCCCCTGCCGCAACCGCTTCCGCATCCGGCTTGCGAAAACGGGATGGCCGGACACCGGATTGGCACCGATCACCATGATGACGTCTGCGGCTTCTACCGAGTCGAAATCCTGGGTGCCCGCCGACGTCCCGAAAGTCTGGCCCAGCCCGTAGCCGGTGGGTGAATGGCACACGCGGGCGCAGGTGTCGGTGTTGTTGTTGCGGAAGACGGCGCGGGTCAGCTTCTGGACGAGATACGTTTCCTCGTTCGTGCAACGGGATGAGGTGATGACCCCGATGGAGTTCCGCCCGTAGCGCTGCTGGATCCCCCTCAGCCGGCCGGCCGCGAAGGTCAGCGCCTCCTCCCAGGATACTTCGCGCCACGGATCGCTGATCGTGTCACGTATCATCGGGGACAGGACACGGTCGGGGTGCGTGGCATAGCCCCAGGCGAAGCGGCCCTTCACGCAGGAATGGCCGTGGTTCGCCTTGCCCTCCTTCCACGGCACCATACGGACCAGATCGTCGCCCCGCATCTCCGCCTTGAACTGGCATCCGACCCCGCAATAGGCGCAGGTGGTCACGATGGAGCGGTCGGGCGTACCGATCTCGATCACCGATTTTTCCTGAAGTGTCGCAGTCGGGCAGGCCTGGACACAGGCGCCGCAGGACACACAGTCCGAGGTCAGGAAACTGTCGCCCGCAGCACCCGCCGCCACCCGGCTGTCAAAGCCGCGTCCGGTGATGGTCAGGGCGAAGGTACCCTGCACCTCCTCGCAGGCGCGGACGCAGCGGTTGCAGACGATGCATTTCGCAGGATCATAGGTGAAATAAGGGTTCGATTCATCCTTTGGCAGCCATTTCGGATTGGCCTCACCGGATGTGTTGCGGGCGAAATGCGTGGCCATGCCGCCTGCCGGCGCGGTGTAGCGCACCTCGCGCAGGCCGACTGCGCCGGCCATGTCCTGCAGCTCGCAATCTCCGTTCGCGGCGCAGGTCAGGCAGTCCAGCGGATGGTCGGAGATGTAGAGCTCCATCACGCCGCGCCGCAGGTCCTTCAGCCGCCCCGTCTGTGTCTTCACCCTGATGCCCGGCGCGACCGGTGTGGTGCAGGAGGCGGGTGTGCCGTTCCGCCCCTCGATCTCCACCAGGCAGAGACGGCAGGAGCCAAAGGCTTCCAGATTGTCGGACGCGCAGAGCTTGGGCACGGTAATACCGATTTCAGCAGCCGCCCGCATGATCGAGGTGCCTTCCGGCACCGTCACGTCGAAGCCGTCGATCGTCAGGGTGACCATCGTCTTCGCCTTCGAGGGGGGTGTGCCGAAATCCCGGTCATCGGGGATGATGAAATCCTTCATGATCTGCCTCCGATGCGGCGGTTGCGAAAGGGTATGCACGCAGGTGCAGGGGTCAGGAGACCGAGCCAGTTCGCAATGAGGGCAATCATTCCGCAGCCTCCTTCTTAAGTGCAAAGTCATCGGGGAAATGGGTGACCGCAGACATGACCGGATAGGGCGTGAAGCCCCCGAGGGCGCAGAGCGAGCCTGCCTTCATGGTGTCACAGAGTGAGGCAAGCACCGGCATCGCCGCCGCATCGCCCGCCGCGATACGGTCCAGGGTCTCCATGCCGCGCACCGCTCCGATCCGGCAGGGCGTACATTTGCCGCAGGACTCGATGGCGCAGAACTCCATGGCGAAGCGGGCGAGTTTCAGCATGTCGGCGCTGTCGTCGAATACAGTCAGCCCCGCATGGCCGATAAGACCGCCGGCCGCCGTGAATTCCTCGTAGCCGAAGGGCGTATCGAACAGCTCCCGGGGGAAATAGGCGCCGAGAGGCCCGCCGATCTGGACCGCCTTGACCGGCCTGCCCGTGCGAGTACCTCCGCCGATATCCTCCACGATCTCGCCCAGCGTCAGGCCGAAGGCCGTCTCGAACAGCCCGCCATGCCGTACATTCCCGGCGATCTGAAGCGGCATGGTGCCATGGGAGCGCCCGATGCCGAAGTTGCGGTAGAACGCCGCGCCGCGGTCCATGATGATCGGCACGGAAGCAAGGGAGATGACGTTGTTCACCACCGTCGGTCGGCCGAGGAAGCCTTGTAGTGCCGGGAGCGGGGGCTTCGCCCGAACCGTGCCGCGCTTCCCCTCAAGGCTGTTGAGCAGGGAGGTTTCCTCGCCACAGACATAGGCCCCCGCACCCATGCGAACTTCCATATCGAATGCGTAGCCCGAACCCAGCACGTTCTGCCCGAGAAGACCTTCTGCCCGCGCCACCTGAATGGCGGACTCCATCACCTCTATCGCGTCGGGATATTCGGAGCGGGTGTAGAGATACCCGCGTGTTGCACCGACGGCGATCCCGGCGATGGCCATTCCCTCGATCAGACAGAAAGGGTCGCCCTCCATGAGCATTCGGTCTGCAAAGGTGGCGCTATCGCCCTCATCGGCGTTGCAGACGATGTATTTCTGGGGGCCGGGCGCGTCATGAACGGTCTTCCACTTGATGCCGGTCGGAAAGCCTGCGCCGCCGCGGCCCCGCAGGCCGGAGTCCGTCACTTCCTTCACCACGTCTTCGGGGGTCATGGAGAGAGCCCGTTTCAACCCTTTCAGCCCGTGATGCAGTTCATATTCCTTGAGAGACAACGGATCGATGACGCCGACACGCGCGAATGTCAGCCGTGTCTGCCGCACCATCCAGGGCAGTTCCTCCGTCAGACCAAGCGCCTTCGGGTGGCTGTCCGGCGCATCAAACAGCCGAGCCACATCGCCCGGTTCCATGGGGCCGAACGCTATGCGGCCAAGATCGGTCACAACCTCAACCAGCGGCTCGAGCCATACCATGCCGCGGGATCCGTTGCGGATCAGGTCCACCTGCAACCCGCGCCGCGCCGCCTCCGCACTTACCGCGGCCGCGACCGCGTCAGCGCCAAGGGCCTTCGCGGCGGCATCTCTCGGGACATAGATCCTCATGCCCGCGCCTCCGCGACGATGGTGTCTAGCAGCGACTCATCCGCCCGGCCGACAAGCCGCCCGTCGATTTGCGCTGACGGACCGCAGGCGCAGAGACCAAGGCAGAACACAGGCTCCAGCGTAACTGCGCCGTCCGGTGTCGTGCCATGCCAGTCGATGCCAAGTGTCCGGCGAACATGATCGCCCAAGGCGTCCGCACCCACTGCCTGACAGGCTTCCGCACGACACAGTCGAAGGACATGCCGTCCGGCGGGAGCCTTGCGGAAATCGTGATAGAAACTGACGACCCCATGGACTTCGGCACGGCTCAGGTTGAGGGCGGCAGCTATCAGCGGCACGGCGCCCTCAGGAACAAACCCGAAGCTTTCCTGCACCTCATGCAGGATCGGTAGAAGCGGTCCTTCCCGCCCGATATGATTTGCGATGATCGCAGCCATCTGGGCTTCCAGATCGGCTATGGGCTCTGCTGGCTTGAGTGCTTGCATCGTCTCCCCCTCAAGAGCCATTCTAGGCCTCAGGGCAGACCGATCAATTCCGACTTTCCGTGGAGCTATAGACGTTCTCTATCAGCCAGAGCTCTCGCCTCCGTAAGGAGTGCGTTGACGGTCGGGCTGTGCGGATCCCGTCGCGCCACGATCAGGCCCACCATGCGCCCAGGATTGCCCGCGCGTGAGCGACGGATGGGAACGGTGACAAGCCCGCGTCCGGGGCCAAGACTCTCCGCGATCAGCACCGGCATGACCGAAGCCCAGCGACCCGTGGCGACGTGGCTCGCCAGAACGATGGTGGAATTCGACTCGACGATCGGGCGGGCCGGAGTGCCTGCCGCGTCCAGCAGACGGTCGATGATCCGGCGGTTTTGCATGTCGGTGGTCAGCAGGCAGAGAGGCAGGCGCCCCACCTCCGCCCAGCTTATGCTGTCCCGGCCCGCCTCTTCGGCATCGGCGGCCACGAGGAGACAGTAGTTCTCCTCATAAAGCGGGATTTCGAGGTGACGCTTGCTGTCCCCGGTATAGGTGATGCCTGCATCCAGTTCGAGCCGGTCGATCTCCTCCATGATCTCGGACGCCGCGCGGGAGAGAATGCGGAACGTCACCTCCGGGTGGCGCTCGCTATATGGCGCGGTCAGCCGGTGAACCATGGGCAACGCTGTGGGAATGACCCCGATCCGCAACTCACCCGACAGGCCGATCCGGGCCGCCCGCATCTCCTCCCGCATGGCCCGCACATCCCCGATGATGACGAGCGCCCGTTCATAGACACGCTCCCCTTCCGGCGTCAGCGCTTCGAAGCGGGCGCCACGGCGCACCAGTTGCACGCCGAGGATATCCTCCAACTGCCGAATGGCGGAGGAGAGCGTCGGCTGCGTTACACCCACGGCCTCCGCGGCGCGGCCGAAGTGCCGCTCGTTGGCCAACGCGATGAACATCTCGAGCTTATCGATCATGGCGCTTCCTCCCGTAAAGGACACAAGCTGTCTTTGGCGTTTCTTGCAACCGTGATCGGAAGCGCTCTTGCACGGCTCGATGACGTCTCGGCCTGATGCGCCTTCAGGTATCGCCCTGTGTGCTTGACTGCACAGGCAATGACTGGGCGCCCGGGAGGTTGCCGTGCGACGGAGTTCGGCCTTCTCCTGCTGTTTGCAATATTCGCTGGACCATCACTCCTACCCTGACGGCGACTGCGAACTTTAAGGCTCAGCCACTCAAGCTGGAAAAGAGTGATTTCGAAGCTTCCCAACGCTGTCCAGACCGACAATTTTCGGCTTGCTGAACGTGGCTCCACGTCGGCCAGTCAAGCCAGATCACCACGCAGCGAGGGTGCTATCTGAAGAGCGCCGTCAAAGGAAGAACGGTTTTCGTTGAAGTATCCGAGGATGGCTTCTGCCGCGAGGGGTGCAAGACATCTACGCAAGAAGGCGGCGGGACACACCGCCGCCTTTGAAGACATGAGAACGAACCCGTGGCCCGCGCCCTAATCCTAAACCATTCTCATGTATCGCATCAATATATCGGAATACGACACTGTTCAGAAAGGAATTTCGTCGTCCAGATCGTTCGACCTTCCGCCGCCATAGCCGCCACCCGAGCGCCCTCCGCTCTGGCTTCCACCTTGACCAGAATAGGAGGGCCCATCGTCGTAGCCGCCATCATAGCCGCCGCCCTGGCTTCCGCCGCCACCCCCGCCTTCGCCGCGTCCGTCGAGAAGCGTCAGCTCACCCCGGAACGGGCGCAGGACGATTTCGGTCGAGTAGCGATCCTGACCGGACTGGTCCTGCCACTTCCGCGTTTCAAGCTGGCCCTCGATATAGACCTTCGACCCTTTCCGCAGATACTGCTCGGCAATTTTGACCAGCGGTTCGGAGAAGATTGCGACGGTATGCCACTCCGTCCGCTCCTTGCGCTCGCCCGATTGCCGGTCGCGCCAGTTCTCCGAGGTGGCGATCCTCAGGTTGCAGACCTTGCCGCCGTTCTGGAAGCTCCTGACCTCCGGATCACGGCCCAGATTGCCGACCAGAATAACCTTGTTGACCGAACCCGCCATGTCGCCTCCGATTCCTTGCTCGCCCCACATAACCGCGCGGACGGGCAGAGGCCAACCGACTATTGCTGTGTCGCAGATTTCCGCTGGTCAGGGCGCGGATTATTACTAAGATTGCGGCCGATAAGAAGAACCCGAGTGGGGGACATCTGAATATGCGTCACGCAGTCATGACGCTCACCGCCTTTGCGGTGATGCTCGGCAGTGCAGGTACGGTTGGAGCAGAAGGGCTGACCGCGACACGGTCAACCAAGTCCCGGATGCAGCTCTTCCAGAGTCAGACACGGCTCCTGGATACGCGCCTTTCCGATCAGTATCAGAGTTCCACACGGCTGCAGCCGAAGACCGTGGACCGGAAGGCGCCCTCGCTTCCGAAATATGCGGGGAGCTACAAAGGCCAGTATCTCGCGGTGGCCCGGGGTGCAGCGCGCAAACATAATGTGCCGGAAGAGCTGTTTTTACGGCTCGTTCAGCGTGAATCCGGTTGGAATCCGCAGGCGGTTTCCCACAAAGGGGCGACGGGGTTGGCGCAGCTTATGCCTGATACCGCGGTGTTGCTGGGCGTGGATGTCAACAACCCGCATCAGAACCTCGAAGGGGGTGCCCGTTATCTCCGCCGGATGTTCGAGCGGTTTGGGGACTGGCGGCTGGCGCTCGCGGCGTACAATGCAGGCCCGGGCGCTGTGGAGCAGCATGGCGGCGTACCACCATATCGCGAAACGCAGTCATATGTCGTGGCAATTCTTGGCAATGGTTGATTCGCTGTCGTTGGGACTCTCCCTGCCGCATCTTCATATGTTGCGATATCAATAATTTGGCCATCAGCTAGCTATTACCAAAGTGTTATGAAAACCGTCAAAGGTTTCCTTTTGTCGGGCTGAAATGGCGGTAATTGCGGTTCGATAATTGCTCAGGAGCATCCTATCCATTACCTGATCCTGCAAGTTTCGGATTGATGCCGCACTTTGGCGCAGGTCCGGCTGCCGTTCGTTTCCGAGAGACGCGGCAAGAGGATTGTGGGGAGACATGACTATGAAGACAGATTTGACCGCTTCCCGCGGTCTGGGTCCGGTGGCGTTGCTCTGCTGGGCGGCGGTCGTTCTGGATGGATTTGACCTGGTCGTTCTGGGTGCGCTTATCCCGACGATGACAAACCCCGCCGCACCCTGGATGAGCACGGCTCAAGCCACCGCGATTTCGACGACCAGCCTGATCGGCATGACGTTGGGCGCGCTTTCCATCGGTTGGGCGACAGACCGGATCGGCCGGCGCAAGGCGATGATCTGGTCGGTGGGCTTTTTCTCCCTGATGACGCTCGGATGCGCTATCGCAGCGACGCCGTTCCAACTCGGCGCATTCCGCTTCCTGGCGGGCTTTGGTCTTGGCGGATGCCTGCCCACGGCCATCGCGCTGGTGACGGAATTCTCCCGCGGGAAGGCAGGCAAGGCGAGCACAACGGTGATGACCGGATATCACGTGGGTGCAGTGGCGACGGCAATCCTCGGCCTTGTCCTGCTTGCGCCTTTCGGCTGGCGCGCGATGTTCCTGGCAGGAGCCATTCCAGGCTTCCTTCTCGTGCCGCTCATGATGAAATGGCTGCCGGAGTCCCCGGCCTTCCTCCTGACGCAGGGACGCCGGGCAGAAGCTGAGCGTATCGCTGGCACCTACGGCCTCACCTTGTCGGAGCCGCCGCCGAAAGCGGAGCGCGTCTCCCCCGGCAAGCTGATCGGCCCCGGCTTTCTGCGCAACAGCCTCGCGATCTGGGTGACGTCCTTCATGGGCCTTCTGTTGGTCTATGGTCTGAATACATGGCTTCCCGCCTTGATGGTCGCTGCTGACTATGGGCTGCAACGCGGACTGTGGTTCCTGCTTCTGATGAATGTCGGTGCGATCGTTGGTCTGATCATCGCCGGACGTGTGGGTGATGCGATCGGACTGAAGCGTGCGGCCTGTCTGTGGTTCTTTGCCGGTGCTGTTCTGCTCGCGCTGCTTGCGATCCGTATGCCGCTTCCGCTTCTTTATTCGGTCGTTTTTCTCACCGGTTGCTTCGTGTTTTCCGCGCAGGTGTTGGTGTATGCCTTCACCGCCGCGAACCATCCTCCGGAAGTGCGCGCGACGGCAATCGGCCTCTCGGCAGGTGTTGGCCGTCTCGGTGCCATCATGGGTCCGCTCCTGGGCGGAATGCTGGTGGGCCTTGGGCTTGGCCATCCATGGGGATTTTTCATCTTCGCCGCGGTCGGCCTTATTGGAGCGCTGGCTCTCTCGCTCAGCGTTGTCCGCGCCTATCGCTGACGCCTCATAGGACGAGATGGCTCAATCTTCGGCCCCGGTTTACCGCCGGGGCCGTTTTTCGTCCGGAGCAGTCATGCGAGCAATGCATGGCTGTCCCAAGATTGAGTTTCTTGCGCATGACATTTAGCACCTTGAAAATGAGCCATGTCAGGAGGAGCCCATGACCCATAGCCTCGATGATCGGATTCGCCATCCCGGCCTTCGTGATCGCATCATGTCGGCAGAGGAGGCCGCGCGGCTCATCAAGGATGGCATGGTTCTGGGCATGTCGGGTTTCACCCGAGCGGGAGAGGCAAAGGCCGTGCCGCTTGCCCTTGCGGAGCGCGCGCGCAAGGAGCCCTTGCAGGTCACGCTGATGACGGGAGCCAGCCTCGGCAACGATCTGGACAAGACCCTGGCAGAAGCTCATGCGATCTCCCGGCGCATACCTTTTCAGTCCGATCCCTTCCTGCGGAAAAAGATCAATGACGGAGAGGTGATGTTCATAGACCAGCATCTCTCCGAAACCGTCGAGCAGCTTCGAAATCGCCAGATCCCCGGTGTCGACATAGCGGTGATCGAGGCGGTCGCCATCACGGAGAATGGTGGGGTGGTGCCCACGACATCGGTTGGAAACTCCGCCTCCTTCGCCATCCTCGCGCCGAAGGTGATCGTCGAGATCAACCTCAGCCAACCAGTCGGGCTGGAGGGTCTTCATGACATCTATATCCCCAGCTATCGCCCCAACCGCATGCCCATCCCGGTCATCACGCCCGAAAGTCGTGTTGGCTTGCCATACATTCCGATACCGCCGGAAAAGATCGCTGCGATCGTGCTCACCGAGAAGCAGGACAGTTCATCTACCATCCTCGACCCTGACGATGATACGCGCGCCATTGCGGGGCACCTCACCGATTTTCTCCTGCATGAGGTACGGCAGGGGCGGCTCGACGAGCGGCTCGCTCCGCTTCAGGCGGGGATAGGTACCATCGCGAATGCTGTGCTGCACGGATTTCTGGATACGCCCTTTCATGGCCTGAAGATGTACTCCGAAGTTCTGCAGGATTCGACTTTCGACCTGATGGATGCGGGGAAAATGACCTTCGCTTCCGGCTCTTCGGTGACCCTCTCTGCGCGGAAATATGAGCAAATGCTCCCCCGCTTTGCTGAGTTCAAACCAAAGGTTCTGCTTCGCCCGCAGGAAATCTCCAACCACCCTGAGGTCGTGCGGCGGCTGGGGATCATCGCCATCAACACGGCGCTGGAGTTCGACATCTACGGAAACGTCAACTCTACCCATGTGCGGGGAACGCAGATGATGAACGGGATAGGGGGCTCGGGGGACTTCGCCCGGAACGCCTACCTTTCCATCTTCGTAACAAAGTCCATCGCCAAGGGCGGCAGCATATCCTGTGTCGTGCCCATGGTGAGCCATGTCGATCATACCGAGCACGACGTGGACATTCTGGTGACTGAACAGGGCCTCGCCGATCTGCGCGGACTTGCGCCGCGTGAACGTGCGCGCGTCATCATCGCCAATTGCGTTCATCCCGCGTGGCGCCCGATGATCGAGGACTATTATAACCGCGCCCTCGCAAGAAGCGGTCATACCCCGCATGTGCTGGAAGAAGCGTTGTCCTGGCATGTCCGATTGCAGGAAACCGGGCGGATGAACTGACACGGAGTTCAATGTTGCTTTCGCAACATTAATAGAGTAGGGATCGCAACATATATAGCGGTCCTTGAGGGAGGAAATCCGTGTTGTGGAGGAGTTGCAACGCAGGCCTTGCGGCCCGCGAGATATCTTATGAGATCAAGAATGAGCAGCGCTGATTTTTCGGCGTCTGCCGCGCGTTCCGATGCATCTGCTGCCGATATCGGCTGGACGCCGGTTCGCATCGCCGTGGTCGCATTGAGCTTTCTGCTGAACGCGCTGGACGGGATGGACATCGTCATCATGTCCTATATCGCGCCCGTGCTGGCGGCGGATTGGGGCCTGACACCCGAAAACCTCGGAGTGGTCTTCAGCGCGAGCCTCGCAGGTATGACGGTCGGCTGCCTCTTCGTCGCGCCGCTGGCGGACAAGTGGGGACGGCGACCGCTGATCCTGGGTATGTTGAGCATCATAACCTTTTGCATGCTCATCAGCAGTTTTGCGCAGACCTTGGCAGAGCTTGTGGCGGCACGGTTCATCATCGGTATCGGGATCGGTGCCATTCTGGCAGGCGTGACCGCGATCGCCGCAGATTTCGCGCCGCCGGCCCGTCGTGGCCTGGTGGTCAGTATGGCCATTGCGGGTTATCCGCTGGGTGCTGTAACGACGGGCCTGCTCAGCGCGCATCTGCTGCCTGTGCATGGCTGGCGATTCATGCTTTTGGGCGCGGGAATTATCTCCCTCGTCGTGATTCCGGTGATCTTTCTGATCCTGCCGGAATCCCAAGATTATCTGTTGCGCAAACAGCCACGCAACGCGCTTGCACGGCTGAACAAGCTCCGTTCCCGCCTGGGCGAAGGGGTGCTGGACCGCCTGCCTCCCAAACCTGCTGCGACACGCACCTATGACGCGGGCGAAGTGTTCGGCGGCGGTCGTACCATCGGGACGCTCTGCCTCTGGCTCGGTATCTTCATGGGTTTCATGACCTTCTACTTCGTGGTCTCCTGGATCACGCAGCTTTCCGTTCGTGCCGGGCTGCCGCTGGACCGGGCTATCTATGCGGGCGCGCTGTTCAATCTTGGGGGCTTTGTCGGGACACTCGTTGTGGGCTGGCTTGGCAGTCGGCACGGCTTGCCGCGCGTGACAACGATCACCATGATAATCGCGGCCTGCCTGATCGCGTTGTTCGGCGCGCTCTCCATGCCGCTCGCGCTGACGCTTGCGATGGCATTTCTCGCCGGAATGGCGACCAATGGGGGCTTCAATGCCTTCTATGGTCTTGCTGCGGAGCTTTATCCCGCGGCGGTGCGGAGCACAGGGATCGGCTGGGCGATGGGGGTGGGGCGCTTCGGCGCGGTCATCGGGCCGCTTCTCGGCGGCTGGCTCATCGGGCAGGGCGTTACGCTTTCGACGCTGATGGCGATCTTTGCCTTGCCCCTGCTGATTGCCGCTGCCGCAGCCTGGTTTATCCGGGCACGCTGAGCGAGGGGGGCAGGTCTGCGCGCCCGCCCCCCTATTTCTCCGTCGTCATCCGCCGCGCGCCATCCGCCTCTACCTCGGGCAGGTTGGAAAGCAGGCGGTTCAGCAGACTGAGAAGCGTATTCACTTCCTCGCCGGAAAATCCGGTGAGCAGCGCGGCCTCCCGTGCGCGTGCGACCGTCAGTACCTCTCGGTGCATGGCCCAACCGGCCTGAGTGAGAGCGGCCTCGCGCCGTCGCCCGTCGCCCTCCCGCATCTCGATCAGGCCGCGGTCCGCCAGCAGGCTGAGGCTCCGGCTGATGGAGGCCTTGTCCAGCCCGATGCTGTTGGAAAGGTGCGCGCCTATTGACCATGGCTCGGCGGCCAGCTGACAGAGCACCCGCCATTCGACGACGCCGAAGTCGAACAGTCGCCTGTACTCATGCGACGCACCACTTGACAGCTTGTTGGAAAGGCTTGTCGTGATGGCACCGATGCAGCGGGCGAGGTCGAACGGCTCCCCCTGATCCGGCGCGTCCGGCATATGCTTGTGAGAAATCTGATCCACGGCATGAAACCTTTGGTTTCCGCCGTGATAGTCCCAGAACGCTTCTCTGTCCAGCATGGGCCGGGGCGCAATGATCCCCCCGCTCGAGCTCTCAGAAGGGAAGCCCCACGTAATTCTCGGCGATGGAGGTCTGCAATGCGCGCGAACCCGCAAGGTAATCCAGCTCGGTCTCCTGCATCCGTTTGAGGAACTCGCCCTCCTCCGGGAAGCTATGGAGCATCCGCGTCATGCTCCAGGAGAAGCGGGAAGCCTTCCATACCCGCGCCAGCGCCGTCTCGGAATAGCTGTCAAGCAGGGCCTCTCCCTCGCCAGCGTAGCGGGATTTGAGAGCGCGCGACAGATAGTAGACATCGGAGGCCGCCAGGTTCAGACCCTTTGCGCCCGTGGGCGGCACGATATGACCTGCGTCGCCCGCCAAGAACAACCTGCCCCAGCGCATCGGCTCACTGATGAAGCTGCGGAGAGGGGCCACGGATTTCTCGATGGAGGGGCCGGTGATCAGCTTGTCTGCCAGCTCTTCAGGAAGGCGTCGCTTCAGCTCACCCCAGAACCGCTCATCGGTCCAGCTCTCGATCGGGTCGGTCAGCGGCACCTGCAGGTAATAGCGGCTCAGATGGGCATTCCGCATGGAGCAGAGGGCAAATCCGCGCTCATGGCGCGCATAGACCAGCTCATCCAGCAACGGCGGCGTTTCGGAGAGAATACCCAACCAACCGAAGGGATAGACGTGCTCATATTCCTTGCGGATAGCATCCGGGATCGTCTTTCGGCCCACGCCGTGGAAGCCGTCGCAGGCGCAGACGTAATCGCAGTCCACACGGTGTTCCGTGCCGTCCTTGACATAGGTGACATAGGGGGCGTTGCTGTCAGCATCCTGGATCGTCACGCCGTCCGCGTCATGCACGACCACGCCGTCCATCGCGTCTCGTGCCTCATACAGATCGCGGGTCACTTCCGTCTGACCGTATATCATGACGCTCTTGCCCACCAACTTCTTGAAGTCGATGTGGATTTGGCGCCCACCCGCGGCAAAGATCGTGCCATCGTGCACATAGCCTTCGGCATCCATGCGGGTGCCGACACCGGCTTCGCGCAACATCTCACAAGTGCCTTGCTCAAGAACGCCGGCGCGGATGCGGGAAAGCACGTAATCGCGGCTCTTGCGCTCAAGCACAACGGTATCAATGCCCGCGCGATGCAGGATTTGCGACAGCAGCAGGCCGGAGGGACCGCCGCCGATAATGCAGACCTGAGTTTTCATTTGTCCTCCCTTGGCCATCAGAGCGGCGAAAAGCCGAGCGGCCGGATAATTTCGTGCCGGGCGGTCATGCCCCGAGCAGTATGAAGGCCCGCCTGCGCTGGCCAGAGTGTGATCACGCTCCCCGGACGGTCTCCCGATTGTACGCGGAACACGGCATTGGCGTCGGCGTCATCGGCCAGCGGCGCATCCGAGAATGCCAGCGCTCCGCAATCTTCCGAGAAGAGCGGCATATCGGGGGTTTCGGCAGGATGTTCCCTGCGGCGGTTGGCAACCGCGGCATCAAAGGCAGGCGCCGTGCGTTCCGTGGTGAGAAACAGGTTCTCCTGCGCGATCACATCCGCAAAGGCACGCGGTATGAAGTCCTCACCCCAGGCCTTCTCCGTCCCGAGGCGGGCGCGGCAGGCGGCCCTGTCATTCCAGCTCTCGTAGCCCCAAAGATGGTGGATGACATTGAGCCGTCCCGTCTCTGTCATCCAGTAGCCAAGCAACGGCAGATGACGGGTGACGAGCGGCAACCCCTCGCGCCGGAGAAGGTCTAGATAGCGTGGTGCCGTGCCCGGCCGAAGCCGATAGGTGCGAAGTTCGTAAAGCATGGAAGTCCTCCGTCGCGAACCCTGTCAGGAGCGGCGAAAAAGGAAAATGGACGATCGGATGAAAATCTTGGACGTCAGTCCGCGACCGTGCGAACCGATTGTCGATACGCCGCAGGCGAAAGTCCCAGGTGGCGGGAAAAGAACCGGCTGAAGTAGGCGGGATCGTCGAAACCGGCGATGTGTGCGACCTCGCTCACCGTATGATCGGTATAGGCGAGGTGGCGCTTCGCTTCGATGAGGATACGCTGGTAGAGCAGTTCCGATGCGGTGGTTTCTCCCCGCGCCCGACAGGCGGCATTCAACCGCGCCGGCGTAACGGCCAGTGCCTGTGCGTAGAAGGAGGGTGCCCGCTCGTGCCGAAAATGGCTCTCGATCAGACCCCGATATCGGTTCAACAGATCCAGATCACGGTCTGGAGGCGGGGCCTCTGCCGCATCGCCCGCGCGCAGGACGAACACCAGAAGCCGCGTGCATTGCGCAAGCAGCGCAGCCCGGCGCCCCGGCGCCTGCCAGACGAATTCCTGCATCATGTCTTTGAGCACCATGGCGACGCCAGCCGGGTCCAGGCCGCTATGCCGGAGCGGCAGCACGCCCGCCGTTGTGGCCGCCTGGATCAGGGCTGCATCCTCCCGAGCTGCCGCGCGGAGCCCGGCAAGTGCCGCCGTCAGGACGTAACCCTCGGTGTTCTCCTCAAAGCGGATCTCATGCACGACGCCTGCCGGAATGACGATGAAGGTCGGGGCGAAGAGTTCATATACGCTCTCCTCCAGCCGCACCTCACCGCCGCCCTGTGCCACGAACATCACCTGAGAATGATCGGGGTGGAAATGCGGGCGAATGGTCCAGTCGTTTGGGCCTGACCGGTCCAGGATCGGTTCCACGTGCAGAAAATCCAGCTCCACGTCGCGAGCCGGGTCGCCATAAAGGTAATAGCGAGGGATAGCCGGCGGGCGTTCCATCATTGGTCTGTATCGCCCGTCATGCGTTCCGTTTCGGAATTGTGCCATAGGGATTGCGAAAGGTCCATTGATCGCCCGTCAGTGCTAGGCTATTCAGTGTTGCGAACGCAACATGTAATTCATGGAGGGGAGCCATGGCGACAGTCTCCACGACAGACAGAAACTGCGACGTGCTGGTTATCGGTTCTGGTGCCGGCGGCCTTGCAACAGCCATCGTCGCGCGGAAGCTCGGGCTTGAGGTGGTTGTGATCGAAAAGGCCCCGGTCTTTGGCGGCACGACGGCCTTCTCGGGGGGCGTCCTGTGGATTCCCGGCAGTCACTACGGCAAGGCGCAGAATCCATCCGATACCATAGACGCCGCGCGCCGTTACATGCGGGCCGAAACCGGTAATTGGTATCAACCTGAAGCGGTGGAGGCCTTTCTGCAGACCGGCCCCGAAATGGTGGACTGGTTCGAGCGAGAGACCGATGTGAAGTTCGTTCCCACGCTTTATCCCGACTATCATCCGGATGTGGAAGGCGGCGTGAACGTAGGGCGTTCCGTGCTCGCAGCGCCTTATGATGCGAGCGTGCTGGGCGACGATCTGAAGCGCCTGCGTCCGCCTCTGTCCACCATTACGTTCATGGGGATGATGTTCAACTCCTCCAACGCGGACATCAAGCATTTCTTCAATGCAACCAAGTCATTGAAGTCGTTTGCCTATGTTGCGAGGCGGCTTGCCGCCCACGGTGCCGAGGTCGTGCGCCATGGGCGGGGAGTGCAGGTGACGAGCGGCAATGCTCTTGCCGCGCGGCTGGCCAAATCCGCCCTGTCTCTCGGCATCCCGATCCTGACAGACGCCCCCGCGTTGTCACTCGTCCGCGACGGAGACCGCGTCGTTGGTGCCAAAGTGGGCGGCGAGGTCAAGGCACGGATCACGGCGCGGAAGGGCGTGGTTCTGGCCTGCGGTGGCTATGCCCACGACCTCGCGCGCCGGACGCATTCCTATGCCCATCTTCGCGGCGGCAAGACGCATCATTCTCCCGTTCCAGTAGATAATACCGGCGATGGCATTCGCCTCGGCGAAGAGGTTGGCGGCGCGTTTGATACGCGTTATCCTGAACCCGCCGCATGGATGCCGGTATCACGTGTTCCGGGACGGGGTGGCAGGGAGGGTATTTTCCCGCACCTGCTCGACCGTTACAAACCCGGAATGATCGCGGTCCTGTCGACGGGAAAGCGCTTCACCAACGAGTCGAACAGCTATCATGATGTCGGTGCGGCCATGAGTGCGTCCGGCGAAGGTGCAGCGTGGCTCATTTGCGATCACAGGGCGATACGTAAATACGGCCTTGGTCACGCGAAGCCAGCGCCGATGCCGCTAGGTTCCTGGCTCCGCAGCGGATATCTCAAGAAGGGAAAGACGCTCGCCGATCTGGCCCGGGCTTGTGGAATCGACCCGGCAGGGTTGGAGCAGACCGTGGCGGATTACAACACCGGCGCGCGCTTGGGCGAGGATCGTCAGTTCGGGCGCGGCAGCACGGCCTTCAACCGCTATCTTGCTGACCCGGACAACAAGCCGAACCCGGCGGTAGCGCCGGTGGGCGAGGGGCCGTATTACGCGGTGAAGCTGGAGATGGGTGACCTGGGCACATTCGACGGGCTGGAAACCACGGTGGCCGGAGAAGTCTTGAACCGGCAGGGGCAAATTATTCCGGGCCTGTTCGCGGTCGGCAACGATCGGGCTTCGGTCATGGGAGGCAATTATCCGGGAGCGGGCATCACGCTGGGTCCGGCGATGACGTTTGGCTATATAACCGGGCGACATCTGGCGGGCCTCACCGCGAGCGTGCAACCTGAGACACCGCAGAAGGTCGCCTCTGCTTGAGACCAGAACGCCGCCCTTGGGCGGCGCTCTTCTTTCTGCAATGATTACTGCGTGGTGGCGGCGCGCGCCTGCTCCATCCAGCCATCCACCAGGTCGCGGTTTGCCTCGATCCAAGCCGCCGCATGTTCTTCGATGTTGCGGTCACCGGCATTCATCTTGGCGTTCTGAGACGACATGTCGGCAAGGGGGATCTCCACTGTCTCCAGAAGCGCGCGCGCCGATGGGTTGGCATCGAGGAACTCCGTATTTGCAACCGAGACGATGTCATTGGCAGGGAAGCCCAACATGCACGGGTTGGCCACGCAGCCCTCAATATCCGGCTGGGTTGCATTGTCTGCCAGCGGCATGAGGTTTTCCGGCAGGTCGATGCGGGGCACTTCTATCCAGACCACGTCTTCGCCGGGCTTGAGCTCGTCAATGGTCCAGTTCGGCGTCCAGGTGTAGAAGAAGATCGGCTCGCCGGCTTGATAGGAGGCGATCGCATCGGCCATCGCTGCCGCATAGCCCGCCTTGATCGGGTTGACGTGGTCGAGCAGCCCATAAGCCGTCATATGGTGCTCAATATTCGTTTCGCAGGCCCAGCCGGGCGGGCAGGCGACCATGTCGGCCTTGCCATCGCCGTTCCGGTCAAAGGCTTCCTGGACTTCCGGCCGCTTGAAATCGTCCAGTGTCTTGATGTCGAACTTATCGGCCGAAGCTTTGTCTACGAGATAGCCTTCCAGCGCGCCGCCCTTGGCAACAGCACCAATTGTTTCGGCCTGACCCTCGAACACAGGACGGTAGATATCGTGGCCCGGGAACCAGCCATCGACCCACATGGTCACGTCACCGTAGGCGACAGATTGGTAGAAGGCAGGGTTGTCGAGCGTCATCGTCGCACCCGCGCTGAACCCGAGTTCGGCCATGAGCTGCTTTACGATCTCGGTATGAAACCAGCCGGTATCCCAGCTCGGCTGTGCCATGATGTAGGAAACGCCTTCGCCGGGCCGGTCCTGCGCCATTGCGGCGGGAGCGCCGATCGTCAGAGCAGCAACGGAAAGCGTAGTGGCAAGAGAGGATTTGAGACGGAGCATAGGTCGTCTCCTTTCTGTTCTATGAGAGGGGGAGGCGATCCCGAAGGGACCGCCATATCGATCAGCCGATTTTGGGTTCACGGGCAGGCTCAGCCACCGATGCGCCGGAACCCGCGCCAAAGAAGCCTTTCAGCGTCTGAAACAGGGAAACGCGACGCGCCCCGCTCTCATCCGCCAGGCCTTGCGTAATACGGTCGAGCGTGATGGCCAGGATCACGATGGCCGCACCACCCGCGGTGGCAGAGCCGACATCCAGCCGACCAAGGCCCGTGTTCACGACCAGCCCAAGACCGCCACCTCCGATCAGCGCCGCAATGACCACCATGGACAGCGCCATCATCAGCGTCTGGTTCAAGCCTGCCATGATCGTCCGCATCGCCATGGGAAGCTGGAGATCCCATAGCATCTGCCAGCTTGTCGAGCCGAAGGCCTGCGCGGCCTCGATCAGGTCACCGCGGACGTTCCGGATGCCGAGATTGGTCAGCCGCACGATAGGCGGCAAGGCGAAGATGATCGTGGCGATGATGCCGGGCGTCATGCCGACACCGAAAAGCATAACGATCGGCACCAGATAGACAAAGGACGGGATCGTCTGCATCACGTCCAGGACGGGGCGCATGATCTTCCACACGATGTCGGAGCGCGCCGCAAGGATACCTGCCGGGACGCCGATGATCGCGCAGAAGAAGACCGAGGTCAGGATCATGGCGAGCGTCGTCATCGTCTGCGGCCAGAGGCCGATCATATCGATGAAGGAAAACCCGACGATCACGAAGATCGCCATGCCCTTACCAGCATAACGCCACGCCGCGGCGGCAAAGCCCAGCATCATCACCAGCATGGGAACCGCCAGAAGGAAGCCGTTCAAACCGTTCAGAACGCTCGTGATCGGGGTCTGGGCCGCCCGAAAGAAGGTGCGGAAATTGGGGACAAGCCAGCCGCGGACAAAGCCGTTCACCCACTCGTCGAAAGGTAGTGTTGCGATATCAGCGGGGCTCATTGGCAGCCTCCCCGTTCGTTTCTGTTCTGGAAGTGGCAAGCTGGGCGAGTACATCCTTGGGTTCGACCACACCGACAAGGCGGTCATGGCGGTCGGTCACCGCGACCGGAAGGCCAATGCCGGCGGCCTCGTACACATCAGCAAGCGGTGACTTTGTATCCACGGACGGGAAATCTTCCCGCATCGCCTCAAGCACCGTCCCCGCGTTTTCGCCCTTGCGCGCAACGATGGCGGCAAGATCGCGATAGGTGACGATGCCGACAATACGGTCGCCGTCCAGCACATGAAGCGCGCCGGCCTCGCTCTCTTCCATCTTCTTGAGCGCCGCAGTAGCCGTATGACGGCCGAGCTGGATCGCTGCGGGACGGAGGGAGATGTCTTCCACCGTAAAGACGCGGCCACGGTCGATATCCGCCACAAAGGCTGCGACGTAGTCGTCGGCTGGAGAAGTCACGATTTCCTGCGCCGTACCGATCTGCACGATGGCACCATCTTTCATGATGGCTATGCGGTCACCAAGCATCATCGCTTCGTTCAGATCGTGGGTGATGAAGACGATGGTCTTGCGCATCTTGCGCTGCAACTGGATCAACTCTTCCTGCATCTCGCGGCGGATAAGCGGGTCGAGCGCACCGAACGGCTCGTCCATCAACAGGATCTCCGGTCCCGACGCCAGCCCGCGCGCAATCCCCACGCGTTGCTGCATGCCGCCCGACAGATCGGAGGGGAGCGCATCCGCCCAGGCTGCGAGGCCAACGCGGTCGAGCACTTCGCGCGCTTCCCGATCACGCGTCGCGGCATCGACCCCCTTCACCTTCAGCCCGTAGGCGACATTTTCTGCGACTGTCCAATGCGGAAACAGGCTGAAATGCTGAAACACCATTGCGATCTTCTCGCGACGGATGCGGCGCAGATGAGGGGCGGAGGCTGATGCGATATCGTCTCCGTCGATCAAGATGCTGCCTGTCGTGGCCGGGATCAGCCCATTCAGCATCCGCACCAGCGTAGACTTCCCAGAACCGGAGAGACCCATAATGACGAAGATCTCACCCTCGGACACGTCAAATGTCGCGTCCCTCACGCCGACAGTGGCGCCGGTTGCCTCAAGGATATCCTGCTTGGTGGCGCCTTTCTGGAGAAGCGCGCGAGCTTCCTCCGGTTTGTCGCCAAAAATCTTGCTGACGTTCTTTACACTCAGTTTGGCTTGCATGCCTCTCCTTGCCGTTTTCTCGCTCACAGGGCGGCATGAAAATGCCTTCTGTGACAGAGCGGGAAGGCCGCCATGCCCCATGTGCGAATGATCACCGATATGTCAGATGTCCCTACATTTAGCGCGGAACCCTCAATTTGGCAACCAAAGCCCCAGATTTTGGTTCCATGCTTTGTGATGGAACGTGAGCGCGGGCGTGATTGACGGGCGTTGCAACCCATGTGCGCGCTCGTCGACCGGCGAATGCCCGTCAGGCAAATGCGGGAAATTTTTTCAGCGGAAGACGGGATTTGGCCCGTCATCCAGGTCACGCTCGTTTGACAGTTTCGCAACGGAGCGCCACTCTCGCCCGACGCTGGGGAGCGGGCGGGACAAGTTCAGCGTCCCGAGGAGGAAAATTGGGAAGACTACAAGCAAAGACCGTGCTGGTATTCGGTGCGGGGTCTGTCGGGGACGGCTGGGGAAATGGCAAGGCCGCTGCAGTCGCCTATTCACGTGAGGGAGGGAGGGTCGCCTGCGTCGATATTGATGTAGCGGCCGCAGAGGCAACTGTCGCCATAATCCGGTCGGAGGGTGGCGAGGCGCTCGCCCTCTCAGCGGATGTGACCTGCGCCGCACAGATTGCGACCGTCGTGCGACGGGTGATGGATCACTGGGGGCGCATCGACGTTCTTCATAACAATGTCGGCATGAACCTTCCCGGAGGCGTAGCGGAAGCGACGGAGGAGGGCTGGAAGCGGGTATTCGACGTCAACCTCACGTCCGTATTTCTCACCTGCAAGGCGGTCCTTCCCCAGATGGTTCGACAGGGCACCGGGGCCATCGTCAATGTCTCATCGCTCGCTTCGATCAGGTGGACGGGCTATCCCTACGTGTCCTACTGCGCCTCCAAGGCCGGACTGAACCAGTTGACGCGGAGCATTGCCATTGAATACGCCGCCCGGGGTATCCGCGCGAACGTCATCCTTCCCGGATTGATCGACACACCGCATGTGGCCAAGCAGATCGGCGGGTATCACAGCGATGCTGAGGACATGCGGCGCAAACGGGCAGCTATGGTTCCAATGAAGCATCAGGGAGACGGCTGGGACATCGCATGGGCATCGGTATTTCTCGCCTCCGATCAGGCCAAGTTCATCACGGGAGTTGAGCTTCCGGTGGATGGCGGTCAGTCCTGCACAGTCGGTGGCTCTATTTGATATTTATTCCATAATATGGATCATATACGAAAGAAAATCAGCGAAATTTACATGGATCCATTGCATCCATCTCCGACTCACTACAAAGTGGCGCGGTGAGGGCCATAAAACGGTCCACCATATGGATGTTGGATGCGTATCTGGGAGGGTCGCGTCCGGCTTAGCGGTTGAAGGCCGCGCCATCTGGCGGAGAGGAGCCGCCATTGGGGGAGGGGAGCCATGACAATGGCCTATGAAGCGATTCCCGCAGAGGATCTCGCTCAGCTGGAGACATCGCGTCCTGGCTCGCGCTGGATGCGACCGGTGGAAGTGATCGCCGCTGCGCTGCTGGTTGCGATGATCGCGATGATCCTTACCAACGTCGCTTCGCGCTACGTTTTCGCGCGGCCGATCATCTGGGCAGACGAAATCGCCTCCATGAGCTTTCTGTGGCTCGCGATGCTGGGCGCGGCTCTGGCGATTGATCGTCATGAGCATATGCGGCTTGGGGTGTTCGTAGCACTCTTTCCCACGCGGGTGCAGGAGTTCGTGAACGGCCTCGCGCTCCTCTTGGTGGTGACGTTTCTCGTGGCGCTGCTGCCCACTGCCTTTGAATATGCCTATGAGGAAAGCTACATCACTTCGCCCGCGCTGGAACTGCCGATGACCTACCGTGCCGCGGCGCTGCCAGCGGGGATGGTGCTCATGGCCCTTCTCGCTCTTGTGCAAGCGGTGCGGGAAACGCGGTTGCAGCCGCTCCTCATGGCAGCGGCGGCGATTGCCGTACTGGTGGCAGTGCTATGGCTCGCCCGGCCCGTTTTGCTGAGCTTCGGCAACTGGAACCTTCCGCTGTTCCTTGCGCTCGGTGTGGGAACGCTGCTGATCTTGGGCGTCCCCATCGCATTCTGCTTCGGGCTGGGCACACTCGCCTATCTGACCTTCGCGACGAATGTGCCGGTTTTCGTCATGATCGGGCGTATCGACGAAGGGATGTCGGCGCTCATCCTGCTTTCTGTCCCGGTGTTCGTGCTGCTCGGTTGTATTCTGGATGCGACAGGGATGGGGAAAGCAATCGTGGAGTTCCTCGCCTCCCTGCTCGGCCATGTGAAGGCGGGGATGTCCTATGTCCTGCTGGGATCGCTTTTTCTGGTTTCGGGAATTTCAGGCTCCAAGGTGTCAGATATGGCAACTGTTGCGCCTGCCCTCTTCCCGGAGATGAAGCGGCGGGGTCACAAGCCTTCCAACATGATTGCTTTGCTCGCGACCGGAGCCGCCATGGCGGATACCGTCCCTCCGTCCATCGTGCTCATCGTTCTCGGCTCTGCAGCGGGCGTGTCCATCGCCGGTCTGTTTACTTCCGGTTTCGCCATCGCGATGGTGCTGCTCGTGGTGCTGGCTCTCCTTGCCCGCTGGCAGGCGCGGGGCGAGGACATGACCCATGCACGCCGCGCGCCGCTTCGCATGATGTGGAATACGCTGCTCATTGCCGCACCGGCCTTGACGCTGCCCTTCCTGATCCGTTGGTTCGTGGGCGGCGGGATCGCCACAGCGACGGAGGTGTCCACCGTCGCGGTCGTTTACGCGGCTTTCATCGGCATGGTCCTCTATGGCGGCATCCCGCTTCGCCGGATGGGCACGATGCTGGTGGAGACAGCGGCACTGTCCGGGGCGATCCTGCTCATTCTGGGCACCGCCTCAGCCATGGCCTGGGCACTGACCCAGTCGGGGTTCGCGGGGCAATTGTTGCGCGCGGTGTCCGACCTGCCGGGGGGAACCTTCACCTTCATGGCCGTCACGATCGTGATCTTCCTTGTCCTCGGCTGTTTTCTTGAGGGAATTCCGGCCATCGTGCTCATGGCGCCCATCATGTTCCCGATGGCACGTGCTCTTGGCATCAACGACATTCACTATTCGATGGTCGTCGTTGTCGCCATGAACCTTGGCCTGATGGCACCCCCCATCGGCATCGGCTTCTACCTCGCCTGCAAGATCGGCAACGTGCCACCCGATGCGGCGATGGGCGCGATCTGGCCTTATCTGGGGGCGCTGTTCATCGGCCTGATCATTATTGCCGCCGTACCGTGGTTTTCGCTCGCCTTCCTCTGAAGGCACATCACTCGTCATGTCTCAGGGAGGAGACCCATGACCCTCAGCCGTCGTTCGCTGATTATCGGCGCATCCGCAGGCGCACTGGCCGCGCCTTTCATTCGGGTACGCCCCGCAATGGCCGCAGAATATACCTACAAGCTCGCGAACAATCAGCCGCTGTCGCACCCGTCCAACGTTCGCGTGGCCGAGGCGATCGCGAAGATCCGTGAGGAATCCGGTGGTCGGATGGAAATCAACGTGTTTCCGCAGAGCCAGCTTGGCGGTGATACCGAGGTATTGGGCCAACTCCGGTCCGGCGGCGTTGAGTTCTTCATGTTGTCGCCGCTGATCCTCTCAACCTTTGTGCCGAATGCCTCGTTGAACGGCATCGGTTTCGCTTTCAAGGATTATGACGCGGTCTGGGCGGCAATGGACGGCGACCTGGGGGCTTATGTCCGCAAGGAGATCGAGGCGAAGGGCCTCTACGCCTTTGACCGGATATATGACAATGGCTTCCGGCAGATTTCGAGTTCGACAAAGCCAATCGCAGCGCCGGCGGATCTCGAAGGATTCAAGATCCGAGTGCCGGTCAGCCCGCTCTGGACGTCCATGTTCTCGTCCTTCGGTTCCGCTCCCGCCTCCATCAATTTTGCGGAGGTGTATACGGCGCTTCAGACCGGAATTGTGGACGGGCAGGAAAATCCGCTAGCGATCCTGTCCAACTTCAAACTGTTTGAGGTGCAGAAGTACGTCTCGATGACGAACCACATGTGGGACGGGTTCTGGATGTTGTCGGGGCGGCGGGCCTGGGGTGCCCTGCCGGATGACCTGAAGGAGATCGTCGCGAAGAACTTCAATGCATCGGCTCTGGATCAACGTAACGATATCATGACCTTGAATGCCTCACTTCAGGGAGAACTTGAAGGGCATGGCATGGTGTTCAACAATGTGGATCCGGTGGCGTTCCAGCAGAAGCTTGTGGAGGCGGGCTTCTACAAGGAATGGCACGGCAAGTTCGGGGACGAAGCCTGGTCGATTCTCGAAAGAGCGACAGGGCTGACGCTCGGCTGATCATGAACCAGCCCGGTCCCTTTGCCGAAAGTCAGGTCACCGGCGCCCAATCGGTGGAACGGGCACTTGCGCTGCTGTCGCTCGTCGGTCGTAACGGCGACAGCGGTGCGAGCCTGTCACAGATCGTCGGGGCAAGCGGCCTCAACAAGCCAACGGCCCGACGCCTGTTGATGGCACTCATACGTGCCCGCTTGGTGGATCAGGATCCGGTGAGCCGAAAGTACACCTTGGGACCGGAGCTCTATGTGCTGGGGGTTCTGGCGGGACGACGGCATGGGCTGCTCGCCCACTCCGTGGATGCGCTACGGCGCCTCTCAGAGGAGACGGGAGACACCAGTTTCCTGACCGTTCGGCAAGGCAGCTACGCACTTTGCCTGCACCGTCAGGAAGGCTCTCATCCGGTTCGTACACATGCATTGCAGGTCGGAGATCAACATCCGCTCGGGGTGGGTGCCGGAGCGATGGCAATCCTCGCGGCGCTGCCCGAACAGGAACGGAACGCGATCATCACACAGATGGCGCAGGAATACGCCCTTATCGGCAGCTATTCCGCCGATCAGGTTTATCGCGATGTGGAAGCTACTATCGAGGCCGGGCACGCGCTCAACCCGGGTCTTTTCGTCAGCTCGTCATGGGGCATCGGTCGCGCGATCCGCCTGCCTGATGGTGAGGTCGCGGGCGCAATTTCCATAGCGGCAGTGGATAGCAGGCTCGGGCCGCAGCGTCAGGGTGAGCTTGCGGCTCTGCTGGCACGCGAAGGAGCGGCGATAGAAGCGCGATTGCAAAGGGTTTTTGCTCCACCAGGGGGCACTGAGGAGGGCAGGAAGTGATAGCAGATCCCATGATCGTCGGCTGGGCGCATACCAAGTTTGGCAAGTCCGGGGCAAAGGATACGATGGCGCTGATGGCGGAGGTGACAGCTCCGGCGCTCGACCACGCGGGAATTCCTGCCGGCAGCGTGGATGGCATCTTCGTCGGAAGCTTCAATAACGGCTTTCAACCACAGGATTTTCAAGGTTCTCTTGTCGCGATGGGTTTGCCTGCGCTTGCGCATGTCCCGGCAGTGAGATGTGAGAATGCCTGTGCCACGGGTTCCGCGGCCCTGCATGCAGCCATGGATTTCATCGCTGCAGGCAGAGGGCGCGTGGCTTTGGTCGTCGGGGCGGAAAAGATGACCGCCATACCGACAGCGGATGTCGGCGACGTTCTTCTGACCGCCTGTTATCGGGAAGAGGAAGGCGGCGTCGACGGCGGCTTCGCCGGGATCTTCGGGCAGATCGCCAATCACTATTTCCAGCAGAATGGCGACCGCTCAGAAGAGCTGGCGATGATTGCGGCAAAGAACCATGCGAATGGCATGAACAATCCTTATGCTCATATGCAGAAGGACTTCGGTTTCGCCTTTTGTAATACCGTTTCTGAGAAGAACCCCTATGTAGCGGGGCCGCTGCGACGGACGGATTGTTCGCTCGTGTCCGACGGAGCGGCGGCGCTGGTGCTGGCGGATGCCGAGACCGCGGCGTCTCTGCAACGTGCCATCGGCTTCCGGGCCCGTGTTCAGGCGAACGATATCCTCGCGCTTTCTCGTCGTGACCCGACCGCCTTCGAAGGCGGGCGTCGCGCCTGGAAGGGGGCTCTCGCAAATGCGGGCCTGAGCATAAGCGACCTCGACCTCGTGGAAACCCATGATTGTTTCACTATGGCCGAGATGATCGAATATGAGATCATGGGCCTTGCCGCGCCGGGTGAAGGCTGGAAGGTCATCCGCGAGGGCCGCACACGCATGGGCGGCGACCTGCCTGTGAACCCTTCCGGTGGGCTGAAGTCCCGCGGGCATCCGATCGGCGCGACCGGCGTTTCGCAACATGTAATGGCCGCCATGCAGCTTATGGGCGAGGCGGGCGAGATGCAGGTGCCGGGGGCAGAATTGGCCGGCGTGTTCAACATGGGCGGCGCTGCGGTGGCCAACTATGTCTCCATTCTGGAGCGCGTAAAATGAAGCCCTGTTCGACGCGGGTGATGAACCTCGCCACCTTTGTCAGCCAGAACGCCCGCCGTGCTCCGGGAGATATCGCCATCGTCTGGCGTGAAAGCGTATGGACCTGGGCAGAGTTCGAGGCCCGTATAGATGCCATGGCAGCTGCATTGCAGAGCCATGGCATCGCCAAGGGTGACCGTGTTCTCGTCCAGTCGCAGAACTGCAACCAGATGTTCGAGACAATGTTCGCCTGCTTCCGCATCGGGGCGATCTATGTTCCGACGAACTTCCGCCAGACTCCGGCCGAGGTTGCGTTACTGGCCGAGGATTCCGGGGCCAAAGTGTTGATATGCAACGCCACATTCCCAGAACATGCTGCTGCCTGCACGAATATGGCCGTGACGATCGCGATTGGGGAGACGACTTTCGGCCCTTCCTACGACGCGCTCGTTGCTGAATTTCTAGGGAAAAAGCCGGAACCGGTCCCCGTGGATCGCGATGATCCTTGCTGGTTTTTCTTCACATCGGGAACGACCGGCAAGCCCAAGGCATCCGTGCTGACCCATGGGCAGATGGCTTTCGTGGTGACAAATCATCTCGCCGACCTGATGCCAGGGTTGACGCCGGAGGATGCTTCGCTGGTGGTGGCGCCCCTGAGCCATGGCGCGGGGGTGCATCAACTCACCCAAGTGGCGCGGGGGGTCAAGACGGTGCTCATGCCTTCCGAGCGCTTCGATGTGGCAGCCGCGTGGGAGTTGGTCGAACGCTGGCATGTGTCCACGATCTTTACTGTTCCCACTATCCTGAAGCTCATGGTGGAGCATGAGAGCGTCGGGCGTTTTGACCACCGATCGCTCCGCTACGTCATTTACGCGGGCGCGCCCATGTATCGCGAGGATCAGAAGCGTGCCCTGACTGCGCTCGGCCCTGTGCTGGTGCAGTACTTCGGGCTTGGGGAAGTGACCGGAGCGATCACCGTGCTACCCAACCGGCTGCATGCGGCGGAGGATGGCCCGGATGTCCGGCTCGCCACCTGCGGGTTCGAACGGACCGGGATCGAATTGCAGATACAGGGTGAGGATGGTCAGCCGCTTCAACCCTTCGAGACGGGAGAGATCTGCGTTATCGGACCGGCCGTGTTCGCAGGCTATTGGGAGAACCCGGAGGCGAATGCCAAGTCATTTCGTGACGGATGGTTCAGGACCGGCGACCTTGGTCATGTGGATGAGCAGGGCTTCCTCTATATCACCGGGCGCGCTTCCGACATGTATATTTCCGGCGGGTCCAATGTTTATCCGCGGGAGATTGAGGAGAAGCTTCTCACTCATCCGGCTGTCCGGGAAGTGGCTGTTCTGGGTCTGCCGGATCCGCTCTGGGGTGAGGTTGGAGTTGCAGTATGCGTGGTTAACGCGAAGGTAACGGAGGCCGAGCTGTCCGCCCATCTCGACGGGCGTATCGCGCGCTACAAGATGCCCAAGCGCTTCCTGTTCTGGGAGGAGCTACCGAAATCCGCCTATGGCAAGATCACCAAGAAGCTGGTTCGCGAAGAGATCGACCGCCGAGGCATGCCGGAGCTGGAAGGGTTTCTTGCATGACGGCGCTGCACCGGGGGCTACGACATCCCGGCCCCCCCGCGTATGAGCGACGGGAGGTCGCGGCGACCCGGCTTCAACCGCTGGAGGGCAATCTGGCGGCAGGCGGGGTTCTGATGGAGGAAGTGACGCGCCTCTTTGACGAGGCAGGCTGCAAGGGCGGATTGTTATGGTTTGACGGCATGACGGCCGATCCTTTCCGCTACGTCCTTCCGGCGCTTTCCACAGATGGCGTTCATGCGGCCTATTACAGCGAGACCCATGCACCTTCCGGTCTCGTCACGCTTGGTTCCGCGGTGGCCATCGTTGGCTGGCGGGATGGCGTCCGGTTTCTCCACTGCCACGGTGAATGGCGGATGGAGGATGGCACGACCGCGATGGGACATCTCCTCCCGCTTGAAAGCCGGGTTGCCAAGCTGGCGACCGTTCGCGGTCTGGGAGCCTCCGAAGCCTGGTTCGAGGCGCTGCCGGATGAGGAGACCAATTTCACGCTCTTTTCGGTTGCTGGGGGTGGTAACGGACGTTCGCTCCTGCTCCGTCTTCGGCCCGGCGAAGACGTGGTGACAGCCATCGAACAGGTTGCCGCGAGGCATGAGCTGAAACACGGCAGGGTCCACGGCATTGGTTCTATCTGCGATCCAGTCTTCACGAATGGCAAGCAGGTGCAATGTGTTGCAACCGAAGTCCGCATCGACGCGGGTGAAATCGCAGACGGCACATGCAGGATTACTGCGTCCCTTGTCGATGTAGAGGGCCGCGTCCATTCCGGCATGCTCACCAAAGGTGAGAATTTCGTTGGAGTAACCTTTGAAATAATTATAGAAAATCTGGAGGGTCAATGAAGGGGGCAATCTCGAAAAGAGGCACGGTTCTGGTCACGGGCGGGGCATCCGGTATCGGTCTAGCGGTCGTTGATGCGGCTCTGGAGGAAGGTTGGCGTGTCGTGGCGATCGACCTTCCCGGTGATCCACTCGACCAGCTCGCCGCCAGGCTTGACAACGCACAGGCCCGTGCAGTCGCGCTCGACGTCTCGGAGGAGACCCGCGTCGTGGAGACCGTTGCGCAGCTGGAGAAGGAGTTTGGTCCTATCACCGGACTGGTCAATTCGGCAGGCATCGCCCGCGATGTGGCGGTCATGCAGACCGATCCGGGACTGTTTCGCCGCATACTGGACGTGAACGTGGTCGGTTCCTTCTTGATGGCGCGGGAGGCCGCGCGGGTCATGCGGGGGCGGGGTGGCGCCATTGTGAATGTGGCATCCGTCTCTGGCATCAAGGGGAATGAAGGGCGGGTAGCCTATGGCGCGTCCAAGGGTGCGGTCATCACCATGAGCAGGGTGATGGCGGTCGAACTTGCCCCGCTCGGTATCCGGGTGAACGTGATCGCCCCGGGCCCCATCGAAACGCCCATGGTCCGGGAGGTGCATACGCAAGAGGTGCGGGAGACATGGATGTCCACCGTGCCCATGCGGAGATACGGCGCACCGGTGGACATCGCTCAGGCTGCACTGTTTCTTCTGGATGTCGCGCGTTCGGGCTATGTCACCGGGCAAACGCTCGCCGTCGATGGCGGCTTCACGGTGGCCGGGATCATGAGCGGCACGGCGGCGAAAGCCAACGCAACAGTCTGACGGTGCGGGGTGGATGGTCCACCCCGCGGGAGAGATCAGAATTCTTCCCAGTCGCCGCTGTCTTCGAATCCCGTGTCCGTAGGCTCGTCGGGGATTTCACCAGCTTCTGCGGGGCCTGCAAACATGCCGCCGATGGCGTTGGCGAGCATCATGCCGCCCGCGACGCCCATTGCAGTCTGCGCAGCGCCGCCCAGGAAGCTCCCACCCCGACCGGGTTGCGGCGCCATGCCAGGTACCGGCTGGCCCATCGGTTGACGGGGCCGGGGCGCAGGGCTGCCGCCACCGAGTAGACGAGAGAGGAAACCGCCCTGGCCGCCCTGGCGTGCGGCATGGACCTGTGCTTCCAGATCGGCGATCCGCGCCTCTGCGGCGTTCAGGGCCTGCTCCTGCACGACAACAGTCTGGGCCAGATAATAGGGCGCACCAGGCTGTCGTGCGACCTGCTGTGCGATGAACGCTTCAGCCTCTGCGTCACGTGGTTGAGATTGGCGCTCGATCGTCGCGAGTTTTCCGAAGAGGCCCTCGATGGCCTGCTTGTCGTTGTGGTCCATGGGGTCCGGTATCCTTTCTGTTACTCCTCCCGCTCGCCGGTAAGGCTCAGCAGGAGCTGGAAGATGTTGACGAAGTTCAGATAGAGCGACAGCGCACCCATTACGGCGAGTTTGCCGTGCGTTTCGCTGTCATGATGCTCGGAGTATTGCAGCTTGATGTTTTGCGTGTCCCAGGCCGTCAGGCCGACAAACACGATGATACCAATGACGGAAACCGCGAACTGCAGTGCGGAGGAGCCAAGGAAGATGTTGATGACACTGGCGAGAACCACCCCGATCAGGCCCATGAACAGGAAACTGCCCATCTTGGTAAGATCGCGCTGGGTCGTGTAGCCGTACAGGCTCATCGCCCCGAACATCGCAGCCGCACCAAAGAATGCGCGCCCGATAGATACCCCGGTGAATACGAGGAACACGGAGGCGAGCGACAGCCCCATCACCGCACAGAAGGCCCAGAACAGCATCTGCGCCGTGCCTGCGCTGATGGCCTCGATCCGGAAGGAGAAGAACAGGATGAACGCCAGTGGCGCGAACATCACAATCCATTTCAGCGGGGTGGAAAAGATGGGAACATAGAGCGCCGGGACAGAGGCCACGAGCATTGCCACAACCGCCGTGAGAACCAGCCCGATTCCCATATAGTTGTAGACGCGCAGCATATGCGCGCGCAGGCCCGCATCGAAGGCAGCAGTGTTTGCCGCAGCGGGCGCGAATCCGGCGCTCCGCTGGCGATAACTGTCGTTCATGGGATACTCCTGTTGGTCAATAGAGGGTTCTGGACAGCCGCTCTGCCGCGACGCGCAACCGCTCGGTATCCGTTTCGGCGAGCAGGACATGCGCCGTCTCACCGATCTGGAACCAGACGATGGCAATGCGGCCCCGCTGTTCGGACGCCGGCAGCGTGACGGCAAAGTCACCAGGGCGCGCGGCGAAGGCATGGAGGCGCCCCATGTCTTCGGTGTCGAAGGTGATCTCCACCCCCGGTCCCTGTGGGGAGGGAAAGATCTGCGCGTCCCTGAGCGTCCAGCCGCTGTCGTAATATGGTAGAGTGATCCCGGTGGCGGCGCGGATTTCCACCCGATCCATCTCCCGGGATGCGGGTTGCGACGGCATGGAAAGGCGCAGGTTGCCGGCGTCGCGCGCGGCGAGCGCAGCTTCCACTACGGCCGGCGGCGGAACGGAGGCGGACAGAGGACGGATCCCCGTATGGGCCACCCATCCCGCAGCCATCAGCGCGCAGACAGGCAGGAGGCGCAGCGCCCGGCGAAGACGCCGGTCACGCGTGATACCCCGAGCGAGCCTGCCTGCGACCCGCCCCGTTCGGTGATTTCCGACCGGTGTCACCGCGGTTGCCAGGCGGAGTTCGTCGCAGATGCGCAAATCAGCCATCACGCGCGCCGCGGCATCCGGGCGCGCCGAGAGCCACTGCTCCACCCGCGCCCGCTGCCACAGGTCGAGCTGGTCATCCACATAAGCGTCGAGATCGACCTCCGTGACATCATCAACCGCGGCCATTGCGTCCTCCGACGATCTGGAGGGCGGGCCGCTGGGGACCGTCCTCGAACTCCCGGAGGCGAGCGCGGGCACGGGAGATGCGCGACATGATGGTGCCGATCGGAACCCCTGCAATATCTGCGGCCTCCGCATAGGAGAGCCCCTCGATCGCCACGAGATGCAATGCTTCGCGTTGGTCCTGCGGAAGATCGAGAAAGGCCGTTCGTATCTGCGACAGGCGCACGACGGCTTCCTGCGGGGCTTCTGCGCTTTGTGGCGCGGTAAGACCGGTCGCCACGATCCGCCGCTCCTCCGACGTTCGACTACGGTAGCGATCAACGAAGACGTTGTGCAGGATGCCGAACAGCCAGCGGCGGATATTCCCGCCTGCCCGAAGCGTGCCGCGAGCCTGATGCCCGCGGAGCAGCGTCTCCTGCACGAGGTCTTCGGCCTCCCCCTCGTCGCGCGAAAGGGTCAGGGCATAGCGCCGGAGCGCGGGCAGGTCGTCAAGGATCGGGTCGGTCTTGCGGCTCATCGTGCTCCATATACGGAGTCACGCGGCGAAACCTTCCCTCCTCAGTTCTGACAAAGTGTCGCAGGCTCCCCCAGTCAGGCGATGATGGAGTGCAGATAGGCAAGTGCCGCTTCCGAGATCGGGCGGGAGCGGCGCGTTTCGTCATCCATCAACACCAGAACGGAAGTCCCAGTCGCCACGCAGCGCCCATTGTCAAAGATCGCCTGCCGGAGCGTAAGCGAACTTCGTCCAACACGTGCGACGGATGTGCCGATCTGTACTTCGCCGGGCCAGCGCAACTCCGCCCGGAAGTCCAGCTCCAACCGAGCGATCACATAGGAGGCGCCGTCTTCGCGCAGGGGAGAGGCGGGATTGAACAGCAATTCCACGCGCCCCGTCTCCAGAAGGGTCGCGAACACCGCGTTGTTGACATGGCCCTGCCTGTCGGTGTCGCCATAGCGCAGCTTGTCGCGGCTGAGCAGCTGAAAATCCTCTGGCGCAGGCTCGGGGGTCTGGGTCATCATGCATCTCCGTCACGCGGCTGGCAGTTGTCAGCCGCCGGACGGTAGCTGCGGCCCCGTCCATGTGCAAGCGGCGGGAAAGGCGCTCCAATGACTTGCAATGGTTCGCCGTTCCGGTCTAGACGATCCGAAGCCAGCCGTCGCCAGCCAATGTTCTGCTTTTGTGGAGCCGCGATGACCCTGACCAGGCGACAGTTGATGATCACGCCCCTCGCTTTTGGTCTTGGCGCCGTGGGCTATCCGGCCCTCGCTGATCCAGTCCGGTGGTCAGAGCCATTGGCCGACGCGCGCTCCGCCAGTCACAGCGTTTCCCGGTTGGAGATTTCGACAGAAGCGGGTGCCTACTGGCTCTTTCTGTTCGCGCCTCGGGGAGAGGCGCCGCAAAAGGGATGGCGCTCCCTCTGGATGCTGGATGGTAATTCGGTCTTCGACCGTCTTCCGGCGGAGTTGCTCGCTGCCCATCCCGATGTGGCAGTCATCGCCGTGGGCTATCCCGGCGTGGAGCTTTTCGATAGAGAGCGCAGAAGTATTGATTATACGCCTGCGACCGCCGGCTCCAATGTCGACCCCCGTCACCCCGACAGGCAGACCGGCGGGGATGCGGTCTTCCGCGCGGCGCTGACAGGGCCGCTTCGACAGGCAGTGGAAGACCGGATTGCCCTCGACCCTTCGCGCCGTACGCTCTGGGGGCATTCCTACGGAGGGCTCTTCACGATCTCGACCCTGTTCGCCGCACCGGAGAGCTTCCGCTGCTGGGTGCCGGCCAGCCCTTCGACCGGGTTTGGTGAGGGG
This sequence comes from Haematobacter massiliensis, assembly GCF_000740795.1. Classification (GTDB taxonomy): domain Bacteria; phylum Pseudomonadota; class Alphaproteobacteria; order Rhodobacterales; family Rhodobacteraceae; genus Haematobacter; species Haematobacter massiliensis. Next base: position 140,294 of record NZ_JGYG01000007.1, on the reverse strand, counting down.
GCGCTTTTCGTGGCGGAGCGGACCGCGCGTCGTGTGCCCGGACGTATCGCGCCGGTTCATATCCTGTTGGGAGACCGGGAGCGCCGGCGCGATTCTCCCGCCGCTTCCATGCCCGTCCCGTCCCCGCAGACCATGAGCCTCGTCGAGCGGTTGCGCGAACGACCGGATCTCGCTGTTCAGGTCACTGTTCTGGAGGGGCTGGGACATGGCGCGACCTTTGCCGCTTCGTTTCCGGCCGCCTTCGCTGCAGGAGCGGTTTAGGGGGCGAAAGACGGCCCACCTTCCGAGGGAGTAAGGCGCAGTTCCGCCTCGCCCGAGCGCCAGGTGAGTTCTATGGCCTCCAGCGTTGCCGCCACTGCCACGCGAAGCGCGTCTTCGACCGGTTTCCCAAGCGCCAGATGGGCTGCAAGAAGCCCGGCCAGAAGATCTCCCGTTCCGCAGGGCCGGATGGGCAGGCGCGGAGTCGCTATCCGGGTGAGATTTCCGGCCTGCCAAAGAACGGTCTCAAGCTCGTTTTCACCCGTTTCGGAAAGCGTGCATCCGGTCGCCACGATGACCTGCGGCCCCCGCTCGGCTAGCGTGGCGCAGGCGGTGCGGATATCGTCCTCGGTGGCGGTGGCGCGGCCCGAGAGACGTTGGAGTTCGAACTGGTTCGGCGTGATGACATGCGCACTGGCCAGCAGGCGCGTGGCCACGGTCTCTTCGATACCCGATGCGACGAAAACCTTGCCGTCATCGCCGAGCACTGGGTCGCAGATATAGCGCAGCGCCGGATTACCGGATCGGGCACGCTCTATGAAATCCGCTACCACCTCGGCATTTGCGGCGGATCCCAGATAGCCGGACAACACGACGGACGATGAATCAACCAACCCGCGTTCCTCGACCCCACGCAGAAGATCAGCCACCAGATCGGCGTCCAGCACTCGGCCGCGGGTGGTGGGGTAGCGCGGATGGTTGGAGAGTAGAGTGGTCGGCACCGGCGCTACGCTCACGCCAGCAGCCAACATCGGATACAATGCGGCGCTGTTGCCGACATGGCCGTGCACGACCTGGCTCTGGATCGAGATAACGCGCATCGTGCCCCCTAACATGGCGCCGGAGAGACGGGGTGAAACTGGGCATGCACCCCGCTTTGCCCTCAATACTTGAGGTCCAGGGGAGTGAAAAGCGCGACGCGCGCCTGACACTTAATGGTTCGCTGAACTCCGCGGTGCAGGGTTTCGTTTCGTACAGGTGTAAAGGTCCGATTCTGTCTCTTGCAGCTGTTATAGGGATATTATGATTAGAATGACCAAAGGATACGCAAATATATGCACAATAATTAGTCATTTTTGAGAGAACGGGAGGAATGTAACGCATAAGTAAACGAACCAGTTGTAACCAATCCGGATAATGGTTCACACAGAACCAAATGACGAGATTGGTTCACATGAAGCCCGTGCCAGCTGAGAAGGCGAGTGGAAGCTCCACTTACGCCTTGGAGCGGCTGCGCCGTTATATCGACGATCTCATGCATCAGCCGGGCGCGCGCCTGCCAACCGAGCGTCAACTGGTCGTGGAGCTGGGTATCGGCCGCCGCGCGGTTCGGCGAGCGCTGGAAGTGCTGGAGGCCGAAGGGCTCATTCGCCGCAAGCAAGGAGCAGGAACCTTCGTAGGCGGCTTTGACCCTCTTCCAGAGGCTGCCCGCGATCTGGTGACGATGACCGATCTTCTGGAGATCATGGAAGTCCGCTTGCGGTTGGAGCCGCAGCTTGCCCAGCTTGCCGCCCTACGTGCGCGTCCCGAGCAGGTCTCGCGGATGCGGGTCATCGTGGAGCGGATCCGAGACTATCAGGATCCCGACGAGGGCGAACTCTGGGATGGCGCGCTCCACCGGCTCATTGCGCAGGCGGCGGGCAACACGCTCTTTCTATCGCTGTTCGACATCGTGAACCGCATCCGTCAAGATGATGCCTGGCAGCGGACGCGCGACCAGATGCGCAGCGAGACATCCCGCGCCCCGATCTTCGACCAGCACAGCGCCGTGGTGAAGGCCATAGCCGATCGCGATCCTGTCGCTGCGGGGGAGGCCATGCGTGACCACCTTATGTTCCTCCAGAACAAGCTGATCGGTCAGACTTTCTACGACGCTGCCCTCTTTCCAGAGACGCAGCACAGCACCGCATCCAATCTTTCACAGTCCCTGCCAGACGGAGACCCGACGCCATGAAGACCTCTCTCCTGTCCACCGCCGCGCTCGTTATGCTGATGGCCGCGATGCCTGCCAGCGCCGCGGATATCCGCATCGGGCTTCAGGACGATCCCGACACGCTGGATCCGCATCAGTCCCGCGCCTTCGTCGCACGCATCGTCTATACGGGCTTGTGTGACAAGCTGGTGGACGTGTCGCAAGACGTGGAGATCGTGCCCCAGCTCGCAACCTCATGGGAATATCGCGAGGACGGCAAGGTGCTGGTCATGCAGCTTCGCGAAGGCGTGAAGTTCCATGACGGCACCGCTTTCGACGCGGCAGCGGTGGTGTTCAACATCGAACGCGCGATGACCATGCCGGAATCCCGCCGCAAGAGCGAGCTTGCCTCGGTCGAAAAGGTGGAGGCAACCGGCCCGCTTGAAGTGACCTTCACCCTGAAGGCCCAGGATGCCTCCCTTCTCGCGCAGCTTTCGGATCGGGCGGGCATGATGCTGTCGCCGAAAGCCGCGCAGGAGCTGGGTGCGAATTTCGGCTCCAACCCCGTTTGTTCCGGGCCATTCAAATTCGTTCAGCGTGTTCAGCAGGACCGGATCGTACTGGAAAAGTTCGCGGACTACTGGAATGCCGACAACATCCATCTGGACAAGGTGACCTATCTGCCGATCCCCGACACCTCGGTGCGTGTGGCTAACCTGCGGTCGGGCGACCTTGACATAGTGGAGCGCGTCGCGGCGACGGATGTGGCCACGGTGCAGGGCGATGCCGGCCTCCAGACCGCCGAATCCGTGGGGCTTGGCTACATGGCGATCTATGCCAATGTCGCGAACGGGCCGCGGGCGGAGAATCCCATCGGGCAGGACGCGCGCGTCCGCAAGGCCTTCTCGCTCGCCATTGATCGCGAGGCGCTGATCCAGGTCGTGTTTGCCGGCATTGGACGGGCGGGCAACCAGCCCTGGCCGCCCACCAGCCCGTGGTACGACAAGGATATCCCGGTTCCCACGCGCGATGTCGCCGCATCGCAGGCGCTCCTGAAGGAAGCGGGAGTTGATCGCGTGCCGGTGGAGATTCAGCACGCCAACAATCCCGTCGTCTCGCAGGTCATGCAGATGATCCAGGCGATGGTGGCGGAGGCGGGCTTTGACGTCACGCTCCGCGCGACGGAGTTCGCGACGCTGCTGAACGAGCAGACATCGGGCAACTACCAGCTCAGCCGTTCCGACTGGTCCGGGCGGCCGGACCCGGATGGCAATATCCATCAGTTCGTGACCTGCAAAGGCGGGATCAATGACACGAAGTATTGCAACCCGGAGGTGGACCAGCTTCTGAACGAAGCCCGCGCCGCGACGGATACCGCCGCTCGCAAGGAGAAATACGCCGCCGCCACTGCGATCCTCGATCGTGATCTGCCCATCATCTATCTCGGCCACCAGTCCTATGTGTTCGGCTTCAAGAAATCCGTGACCGGCTTCACCGCCTATCCGGATGGAATGCTTCGCCTCACCGGCGTCAACGTCGAGTAAGCACATCGGCATCGCGCGGCCCGGTCGCGCGATGCCTCACGCAAGGGAGAGCGACATGCTCCGCTACATCGCCCGCCGCCTTCTCGTGGCGCTGCCGACGCTGCTTCTGGTGTCGATCTTCGTCTTTCTGCTGCAGAAGCTGCTGCCCGGCGACCCGGTCCTCGCACTTGCGGGGGAGGAGCGTGATGCGGCGACGCTCGAATTCCTGCGGGAGCAATATCATCTGAATGATCCGCTCATCACGCAGTATTTCCGCTGGTTGGGTGGGGTGCTCACCGGTGATTTCGGCACATCGCTTCGCACGGGTCAGCCTGTGCTGGAGTTGATACTCGAAAAACTTCCCGTCACCTTGCAGCTTGCGGTGATGGCAATGGCCTTCGCATTGCTGATCGGCGTGCCATTCGGGATCCTTGCCGCCACGCGGAAGAACACGATCATCGACTATGCGGCCAATTTCGTGGCGTTGAGCGGCCTTTCCATTCCCAACTTCTGGCTCGGAATCCTGCTGATCCTGCTGGTGTCGGTAAATCTTGGCTGGCTGCCCGCCTCCGGCTACGAGTCGCCCTTCGTTGATCCGGTGCGCTCATTGCAGACCATGGTGATGCCTGCCTTCGTGCTGGGCACGGGGCTCGCGGCTGCGCTGATGCGGCATACGCGCTCCGCCATGCTGGGTGTACTCCGGAGTGACTATATCCGCACCGCCAAGGCGAAAGGCTTGACCCGGCGGGAGATCGTCATGGGTCACGCTTTCCGCAATGCCCTGCTGCCGATCATCACGCTTTCCGCCCTGCTGTTCGGAGAGCTGCTGGCGGGGGCAGTGCTCACCGAGCAGATCTTCACCATCCCGGGTTTCGGCAAGCTGATCGTGGATGCTGTTTTCAACCGGGATTATGCCGTCGTGCAGGGCGTGGTGCTCTGCACCGCCGTCGCCTTCATCCTGATGAACCTGATTGCCGACGTGCTCTACGTCGTGCTGAACCCGCGTATGAGGTCAACGCTGTGAGCGCCGCCGACACCACGATAACCCCCGTCGCCACCCGGACCCCGAGCCGGGCATGGCGGAAGTTCAAGCGCAACCGGGCAGCCCTGGCGGGGTTCATCATAATCGCCTTTTTTGCTGCCCTCGCACTGCTGGCACCCCTGCTGCCTATCGCCGATCCGCTCGCCACGAGCTGGACGGCCATTCGTCTGCCGCCCTCCGCCGAGCACTGGATGGGAACGGATGAGATCGGCCGCGACGTATTCTCCCGCATGGTCTGGGGGGCACAGGCGTCGCTGATGGCGGGGATCATATCGGTTGCCATTGCGGTCTTGACCGGCGTGCCGCTGGGTCTGCTGGCGGGGTATTTCGGCGGCTGGGTCGATCTGGTCATCAGCCGGGTGACAGAGGCGTTGCTGGCCATGCCGTTTCTCATCATGGCGATCGCGCTTGCCGCCTTCCTCGGGCCGAGCCTCACCAATGCGATGATCGCCATCGGGCTTTCCGCCATGCCGATCTTCATACGGCTGACCCGCGGTCAGGCGATGGCGGTCAAGACCGAGGACTATGTAGAAGGCGCGCGCTCCATCGGCCTGTCGCATACGGAGATCATGGGCCGTTACGTTCTGCCGAACATCATCCCGCCGATCATCGTGCAGGCGACGCTGACCGTGGCGACGGCGATCATTGCAGAGGCGTCGCTTTCCTTTCTTGGTCTTGGCCAGCAGGCGCCTGCGCCGAGCTGGGGTTCCATGCTCAACACCGCCAAGAACTTCCTCAGCCAGGCACCCTGGCTGGCGCTCTGGCCGGGTGCCGCGATCTTCCTTGTCGTGATCGGCTTCAACATGCTCGGCGACGGGCTGCGCGACGCGCTCGACCCGCGCGAGAACTGAGAGATAAAGATGACCATGTTCACCACCCGCCCCGAAATCCTCGGCCGCTTCGGCGCGGTCACCTCCACCCACTGGATCGCCACCGCGGTGGGGATGAGCATACTGGAGAAGGGCGGGAACGCCTTCGACGCCGCTGTCGCCACAGGCTTCGTACTGCAGATCGTGGAACCGCATCTGAACGGGCCGGGCGGCGACATGCCCGCCATCGTCTATTCCGCGGCCAACGACCGGGTGGACGTGATCTGCGCTCAGGGACCGGCCCCCGCGAAAGCGACCATCGAACACTACCGTTCCGAGGGCATCGACCTGATCCCCGGTGACGGGCTTCTTTCCACTGTGATTCCGGGTGCGTTCGACGGCTGGATGCTGATGCTCCGGGACTACGGGACCATGACGGTGCGCGAGGTGCTGGAACCCGCGATCCATTATGCCGAAGAAGGCCATCCCGTCTTGGCCCGCGTCTCCGCCACGATCGCGGGGCTGGGCGACTTCTTCGAGAAGGAATGGCCGACCTCGCATGAAACATGGCTGCCGGGGGGGAGTGCGCCCGCGCCGGAATCGAACTTCCGCAATCCGGTACTGGCCGAGACCTGGAAGCGCATCATTGCCGAAGCGGAGGCAGCCGGCTCGCGGGAGCGGGGCATCGAAGCGGCACGCAACGCTTTCTATCGCGGCTTCGTGGCGGAGGCGATCCAGAGCTACCTCGACACGGCCGAAGTAATGGATGCCACCGGCACGCGCCACAAGGGCGTGCTTTCGGCGGAGGATATGGCCGGTTGGCAGGCGACGGTGGAGGAACCGCTGACCTATGATTACCACGGTTGGCAGATCGCCAAGACCGGGCCGTGGGGGCAGGGGCCTGTCATGCTGCAATCTCTGGCGCTGCTCAAAGGGTATGACCTTGCGGCGATGGACCCACTCGGCCCCGATTTTGTGCATACCGTCGTGGAAGCAATGAAGCTCGCCTATGCGGATCGCGAGGTCTACTACGGTGATCCGGACTTCGCGGATGTGCCGCTCGGCGCGCTGCTGTCGGATGTCTACAACGACGGGCGGCGGCAACTGATCGGGACGGAAGCGTCGATGGAACTGCGCCCCGGTGTCGTTCCCGGTTTTGAGGCGCAGCGGAAGCTGGCGCTTTCCGTCGTCGGCGGGCTGGAGAAAGGGGCCGTCTACGAACCTACCATGTCGCACCTGACGGAGAAACGCGGCGACACTGTTCATATCGACGTGGTGGACCGTTGGGGCAACATGGTGTCGACCACACCGTCGGGCGGCTGGCTGCAGTCCTCGCCGATCATTCCGGGGCTGGGGTTCTGTCTCAACAGCCGCGCGCAGATGTTCTGGCTGCAACCGGGATTGCCGACCTCGCTCGCGCCCGGCAAGCGGCCGCGGACCACGCTGACGCCCTCGCTCGCGCTCAAGGATGGGCGGCCGACGCTTGCCTTCGGCACGCCGGGCGGCGATCAGCAGGATCAGTGGCAGCTCGCCTTCTTCCTGCGCTACGTGCATCATGAGGGCAATCTTCAGGCAGCGATAGATCAGCCCCTGTTCCACTCCACCCATTTCCCGGCCTCCTTCTACCCCCGGACCTCCGAACCCGGCGGCGTCATGATCGAGGACCGGATGGGTGACGCGACCATCGCCGAGCTGCGCAGGCGCGGCCACAAGCTCACGGTCGCGGACGGCTGGTCGATCGGGCGGCTGACGGCGGCGCGTCGCGAAAGGGACGGGCTGATCCGGGCCGCGGCAACGCCCCGGCTCATGCAGGCCTATGCGGTGGGCCGCTGATATGGGGGAAGCTGAAAGCGGACCGGTTCTGGCGGTCAGAAATCTCACCACCTCCTTCCGCTCCGACGAGGGGTGGAAACCGGTGGTGCGCAACGTCTCCTTCGAGATCCACGCTGGCGAGACGCTCGCCATCGTGGGGGAGTCGGGGTCGGGCAAGAGTGTGACGTCACTCTCCGTCATGCGCCTGCTCGACCCCGCGCAATCCCGCATCGAGGGGGAGGTCCTGCTGAACGGGCGCAGTCTCACTGCCCTTTCGGAAGGCGAGATGCGGGAGATACGCGGCAACGACATCGCGATGATCTTTCAGGAGCCGATGACCTCGTTGAACCCCGTCTATACCGTGGGCCGACAGATCTCCGAGGTGTTGATCCGTCACCGCGGGCTCGACCGCCGGGCGGCGCGGGCGGAAACGGTGCGGCTGATGGAGAAGGTGCGCATTCCCAACGCTGCCGCACGCTTTGACGAGTATCCCCATCAGTTCTCCGGCGGCATGCGGCAACGGGTGATGATCGCCATGGCTCTTGCCTCGCGGCCGAAGCTGCTCATCGCGGACGAGCCAACCACCGCGCTGGATGTCACCATCCAGGGACAGATCCTCGACCTCATCAAGGAGCTGCAGGCGGAGGAGGGGATGGCCGTCCTGTTCATCACGCATGACATGGGTGTCGTGGCCGAGATTGCAGATCGCACGGTGGTCATGTTTCGCGGTGACGTGGTGGAAACCGGCGATACGGCACAGATCTTCCACGATGGGCAGCATCCCTATACCCGCGCGCTGTTGGCGGCTGTGCCCACCCTCGGTTCGATGGAGGGGCAGAAGTGGCCGCTCCGCTTCCCCAAGGTCGATATGGCAACAGGCGCGATCACCGCTGAACCGCCAGTGGCCGATACGGTGAACGGCTCGGCACCTGTGCTGTCGGTCCGCAACCTCGTTACCCGCTTCAAGGTGGGGTCCGATCTGCTGGGCCGCCCCACGGGAGAGGTTCACGCGGTACAGGATGTGTCATTCGACCTCTTTCCGGGGGAAACGCTGGCGCTGGTGGGCGAATCGGGCTGTGGCAAATCGACCACCGGCCGTTCCGTCGCGCGGCTGGTGGAGCCGACGTCCGGCGCGGTTACCCTCGACGGTCGTGATGTGCTGAGCCTTGGCTCCGCAGGATTGCGCGACCTGCGCCGCTCCGTGCAGATGATCTTTCAGGATCCGTTCTCGAGCCTGAACCCGCGTATGACGGTGGGGCAGGCGGTGACGGAGCCCATCGTCAAGCACGGTATTGCCAGCGGTCAGGCCGCGCGGCAGAAAGCAGCCTCGCTGCTGGAGCAGGTGGGCCTCTCCAGTACCATGATGGACCGCTATCCGCATGAATTCTCGGGAGGGCAGCGGCAGCGCGTCGCAATTGCGCGCGTTCTTGGCCTCAATCCCAAGGTCATCGTCGCGGATGAGAGCGTCTCCGCCCTCGATGTGTCGATCAAGGCTCAGGTCTGCAACCTGTTGATGGACCTGCAGCAGGAATTCGGAATCGCCTACCTGTTCATCAGCCACGACATGGCGGTGGTGGAGCGTGTAAGCCACCGGGTCGCCGTCATGTATCTGGGAGAGATTGTGGAGATCGGCCCGCGGGACGCAATCTTCGGCAATCCTCAGCACCCCTATACCAAGCGACTCATCTCTGCCGTGCCCGTGCCCGATCCGGCTCGTCGGAGCCTGCGCCGGGGCCTGATGACCGAGGAGCTGAAGAGCCCCGTCCGCCCGCGGGGATTCGAACCGCCGCAGCGTCGGTGGGAGGATCTGGGGGCAGGTCATCTCGTAATGGCCGCCTGACGGCAACAATCCGTTCCTTGGGATGGAAGAGGGGGCCGACAAAGGCCTCCTCTTTCGTCATTTATGCTCTCTGCTGCCGCTGGCAGGGCGATTGCTGCGCGGCCAATCGTGTTGCTGGACGAAAATTGCAAAATGAAGGAGAGTGGTCCGCGGCCCCTTGAGTTCCGTGAAAGTTCCTGTAGACAGCAGCGCGAAACCAGCTACCATATGTAGCGTTCAGGAAGCCCGTCCCCCCCTAGGGATACGGCAGGTGAGGAGGGTAAACCCTGTTCGCTGGGATTGGCGCCGCCGGAAGTTCCGGTCTTCGCTGGTCGGGGCAAATATCGAGCCTGGGCGCTATGATCAACGGGCGGACTGCCTGACGGAACGAACGTTGCCTCGGCACCGGTCGGGTCGTCATGCCCGCCATCAAGTCCTGAGGAAACTGCGATGAGCGTCACCGTCTATTCCAAGCCCGCCTGCGTGCAGTGCACCGCCACCACGCGCGCGCTTGACAGCCGCGGTATTGGCTACACCGTCATCGACCTGACGGAAGATGCCGAGGCGATGGAGCGCGTGCAGGCCATGGGATATCGTCAGGCGCCGGTCGTCGTGGCGGGCAGCGAACACTGGGCCGGATTTCGCCCGGACCGCATCGCCACTCTGGCCTGAGGCAACAGCGCGGTGATCGCCTTCTATTCCACCGCTTCGGGGAACACCGCACGCTTCATCGCGCGGCTCGGTGTACCCGCGGTGCGGTTGGCGGAACCGCCAGTCCGGCCCTTCGTGCTTGTCACGCCTACTTATGCGGATGGCGAGGGGCGGGGCGCAGTTCCGAAGCCGGTCATCCGCTTCCTCAACGATCCCGCCAACCGGACGCTGATCCGGGGTGTGATCGCCGGGGGCAACAGAAATTTCGGGGAATTCTTCGCCCGCGCGGGCGATGTCATCGCAATGAAATGCGGAGTTCCGCTCCTCTACCGGTTCGAGCTTTCGGGAACGGATGAGGATGTGGCGCGCGTCAGATCAGGATTGGAACGGTTTTGGACACGGCAGCTCTCTCCGGCCCAGTGAGGAAAGAAAAGTCGATCCCGGAGGAATTCCGCGGACTCGATCATCACGCGCTGAACGCGATGCTGAACCTCTATGACAATGAGGGCCGCATCCGTTTTGACGCAGACCGTTATGCGGCGCACAAGTATTTCCTCGACCACGTGAACCAGAACACGGTCTTCTTCCATTCGCTGGAGGAGAAGCTCGATTATCTCGTGGAGGAAGGGTACTATGAGGCGGAGGTTCTGAACCAGTACCCGCCCGCCTTCCTGCGCCGGATCTGGGACGCGGCCTTTGCCCGGAAATTCCGTTTCCCGACCTTCCTCGGCGCTTTCAAGTATTACACGAGCTACACTCTCAAGACTTGGGACGGCAAACGCTATCTCGAGCGCTATGAGGACCGGGTGGTGATGGTTGCTCTGGCGCTTGCGCAGGGCGATGAAGACCTTGCCATGCGCTTGATGGAAGAGGTCATCTCCGGCCGCTTCCAGCCCGCCACGCCCACCTTCCTCAACGCCGGCAAGAAGCAGCGCGGGGAGTTGATCTCCTGCTTCCTGCTGCGGATCGAGGACAACATGGAGTCCATCGGGCGCTCCATCAACTCGGCTTTGCAACTGTCGAAACGCGGGGGCGGGGTCGCACTGATGCTGACCAACCTGCGCGAGTCGGGTGCGCCGATCAAGGGCATCGAAAACCAGTCCTCGGGCGTGATTCCGGTTATGAAACTGCTGGAAGACAGCTTCTCCTATGCCAACCAGCTCGGCGCGCGGCAGGGAGCCGGCGCCGTCTACCTGAATGCGCACCACCCTGACATTCTGCGCTTCCTCGATACCAAGCGGGAGAATGCGGATGAGAAGGTCCGTATCAAGACGCTCTCGCTCGGCGTGGTGATCCCCGACATCACCTTCGAACTCGCGAAGCGGGATGAGGACATGTATCTGTTCTCTCCGCACGATATCCAGAAGGTCTATGGCCGTCCGTTCTCCGAGATTTCGGTGACTGAGAAGTATCGGGAGATGGTGGACGACCCCCGGATCCACAAGAAGAAGATCAAGGCGCGCGAATTCTTCCAGATCATCGCAGAGATTCAGTTTGAATCCGGCTATCCCTACATCATGTTCGAGGACACGGTGAACCGCGCGAACCCGGTTGCGGGGCGGATCACGATGTCCAACCTGTGCTCGGAGATCCTGCAGGTCAACGAAGCCTCCACCTATCATGACGATCTCTCCTACGATCACATGGGGACGGATATCTCCTGCAACCTCGGATCGCTGAACATCGCGGCGACGATGGATGGCCCGGATTTCGGCGCGACGGTGGAGACTGCGATCCGTGCGCTGACGGCCGTCTCGGATATGTCGTCGATCGACAGCGTGCCGTCTATCCGTCGGGGCAACGACGAGAGTCATGCTATCGGCCTTGGCCAGATGAACCTGCACGGCTATCTGGCGCGGGAACGAATTCACTATGGATCGGAGGAAGGTATCGACTTCACCTCCGTTTATTTCGCCACGATCCTTTATCACGCCGTCCGCGCTTCCAATGCATTGGCGCGGGAGCGCGGACAGTCGTTCAAGGGTTTTGAGAATTCGAAATACGCCGACGGATCGTTCTTCGACAAATACACGACCAAGGACTGGCTGCCCAAGACCGATAGGGTGACGGAGATTTTCGCCGGACTCCCGCTTCCCACACGTGAAGACTGGGCGGCGCTGCGGGCGGCGGTCATGCGGGACGGGCTGTATAACCGTAACCTGCAGGCGGTGCCCCCGACCGGCTCGATCAGCTACATCAACAACTCGACCTCCTCGATCCACCCGATCGTGTCCAAGATCGAGATCCGCAAGGAAGGCAAGATCGGCCGGGTCTATTATCCCGCGCCCTTCATGTCCAACGAGAACCTCGAGTACTACCGCGACGCCTATGAGATCGGGCCGGAGGCGATCATCGACACCTATGCCGCGGCGACCGAGCATGTCGATCAGGGGCTGTCGCTGACATTGTTCTTCCGCGATACGGCGACGACGCGAGACATCAACCGGGCGCAGATCTACGCTTGGAAGAAGGGTATCAAGACGATCTACTATATTCGCCTGCGACAGATGGCGCTGGAAGGAACGGAAGTGCAGGGCTGCGTGTCCTGCACGCTCTGAGTTGTTTGAAGTCCGGATTGAAGGCCGCCCTTGGGCGGCCTTCTCCTTATCTGGTATGCTGAGGTATTTTATCCACAACCTATTGGGCTATCCCCTCTCGCCTTAGGGATGCCCCTCCGGTAGTATGGTGCCGAATCTAGGCAGCGGGCAGCCAGTCCGCGCGAAGCGGAATTCTGTTAGCCGGGGGCAAGTCATGAAAGATCACGTGCAATCGCGCGTCGTTGCGCGCGCGGTCAACTGGAACCGTCTGCAGGACGACAAGGATCTTGAAGTCTGGAACCGTTTGACGGGCAACTTCTGGCTGCCGGAGAAGGTGCCGCTGTCGAACGACATCCCGTCCTGGTCAACCCTGACGGCGGAGGAGCGGCGGCTGACGATCCGGGTCTTCACCGGACTCACGCTGCTGGATACCGTGCAGAACACGCTCGGCGCCCCGGCGCTGATGGCGGATGCGGCAACCCCGCATGAGGAGGCCGTGCTCTCCAACATCGCCTTCATGGAAGCCGTGCATGCGCGGTCGTATTCCTCGATCTTCTCGACCCTGTGCATGACCACCGAGGTCGACGAGGCGTTCCGCTGGTCCGAAGAGAACGAACACCTTCAGAAAAAGGCGCGACTGATCCTGGACGAATATGCGGCAGGGTCTGATCCACTGCGCAAGAAGATCGCGAGCGTATTCCTCGAAAGTTTCCTCTTCTACTCCGGTTTCTACCTGCCAATGTGGTGGTCATCCCGCGCAAAGTTGACCAACACCGCCGATCTTATCCGTCTCATTATTCGCGACGAGGCGGTGCACGGCTATTATATAGGTTACAAATTCCAGCGCGCGCTTGAACGGCTTCCAGAAGCGAAACGAGCGGAAGCCAAGGATTTTGCCTTTGCGTTGATGTTCGATCTCTATGAGGTCGAATCCCGCTATACCGCTGAGCTTTATGATGGGGTGGGTCTCACGGAAGACGTGAAGAAATTCCTGCACTACAATGCGAATAAGGCACTGATGAATCTGGGATACGAGTCCCTTTTTCCGACGTCGGTCACCGACGTGAATCCTGCCATCCTATCTGCTCTGTCTCCCAACGCGGACGAAAATCACGACTTTTTCTCTGGTTCCGGGTCAAGCTATGTTATTGGTCGGGCGGTTGCTACCGAGGATGACGACTGGGATTTTTAATGCCTCAGGGAGTGCCTGACGCTCCCATCGAGTGATCTATGCTCATCATTCTCAAGCGAAAGGCTCGTTTAAGATTCTGGTGAGACCCAATTTACCTTTGATATGGGGGAAGCTGGAAGCGGACCGGTTCTGGCGGTCAGAAACCTGACCACCTCTTTCCGCGGATGGCATCACAGTTCTATTCGATGATCATACTGATGACTTTCACGCTAAAATCCTCGACGCGAAAGTTCCGGCGGTTTCTGTAATATTCCCTATTTCGATGGGGCAGAGAATTAGACTTTAGGCGACCATCATGAGTTTCTAGACGGGCGCGACGCAACCAATACTCGTGTTGGAGAGCTCGTCGATGTAAGCCTGTAGTCAACGAGTTTTGATCTGCTCAGTCTTTTCGATGGCTTCAAAGTTCTAGCGATGTCCAGCCATTAATGCTGACAGCCTTTTTTTTAACGCTCGACATACGCGCTCTCTGCGCCTTCCCAGCTTGGATATGGTTCAGGACATCCCTGTCTTTGGTCTCGACATCCGCATGGAGCCAATTTCGGGCGTCGCCAATGGATGCTCTCCGTGGTAAGATTGACCGTTCCACGGAGACACTGAAAATCAAACCGACGCGTGTCAAACAACTGAAATAATGACCAACTCACGCTCACCATACAATCGTAAAATATTGATTATACTTGAGGAATGAATCCGGAGATCAGTCGACCCTTGGACCGTTCCATCGCTCCGGAAGGGACGGCGGCAACCATGCGGGGCCGCGGGCCGACAGTCAACGGGCCGGGTTCAAGGCCTGAAGACGGAGCGCTGCCTCTGACGCCACCCGAAAGGATTCCGTCAATATATTGATATCAGATGATTTCTTTCCGACTGCGGTAACGGTCAATAATTGGTTGTAGAATGGTCAAAAAGAGACCCGAATGGCCATTATTTCAGTTGTTCGATAGCGCGATTTTCGCCCTACGCTTGTTCGCACAGTAATCCATGTTATGTAATATATGGACGATCCAATCGGCTGACGGCGCAATGTAAAAGAATATTCAGACCCGCCTCCAAATCTTCCAACGAGCAGTACTCTTCATTGTTGTGGGTAATTCCGCCACGGCATGGGGTAAATATCATGGCTGTCGGGCAATGCATGGCCATATGATACGCATCGTGGCCCGCCTGAGACTGGATATCGCGCCAGTTATAATTTTGGCGTATTGCTTCGGATCGAATGAGATTGATGAGGCTTTGGTCAAAGATCGCTCCGCCCCAAGTCCATTCATCTTCCACGACTGCCGTACACCCCGCTATCGCCGCGGCGGCGAATGCTGCCCGACGCATCCTTTCTGCCATCACGCCAGCGGTCACGGGATCAGGATGACGAACATCGGCCACGCACTCGGCTGTCTCTGACAGAATGCCTGGCTTGTTGGGCCATGCCGTCAGGCGTGATCCGGTGGCCTTGCCGTCGTGAACCGCAAAATCCCAGCCGATATCATCCACCGCTGTGAGCCAGCGTGCACCCGCTATCAAGGCGTTATGACGAAGGTTCATAGGCGTAGGCCCTGTATGGGCGGTTTCGCCTTCGAAACGAATGCGCATGCCGTGGCTGGGATATCCGCCCGTAACAATTCCCACCGCGCGCCTTTCCGCATCAAGGATCGGGCCCTGCTCAATGTGAAGTTCAAAATAGGCGTCGACCTGGCCACCGCGTGCTGCACGGGTTCCTCGATAACCGATACGCTCCAGTTCATCCCCGAAACGAATGCCCTCGTCATCAACAAGATTACGCACCCAATCGGGTTCATATTTGCCTACAAACGCCCCCGACGCCACCATCGGAGGTGAGAAACGGGCGCCTTCCTCATTGGTCCAGTTGACGAGAACCAGCGGGCGCTGCGTGACATGTCCGAGGTCGTTCAGTGTTCGGACGACCTCCAGACCGGCGAGGACGCCCGCAATGCCGTCAAAGCGGCCCCCGTTCACCTGCGTGTCGAGATGGCTGCCGATCATCACCGGAGGGAGATCGTCGCGCTGTCCTTCCCGGCGCGCGAAGATCGAACCGAGTTCATCGACTTCCACAGTCAGGCGCGCCTCCTCACACCAGCTTACGAAGAGGTTCCGCATCTCCCGATCGGCATCGCTCAGCGTAAGGCGCGAGAGCCCACCGGGCCTTCTGACGCCAATTTCGCCCGACTGTTCGATCGTGTCCCAGAACCGGTCAAGGTTCATGCGGCTGTCAGCGGTGAATGTCATCGGGCCATCCCTTTTCATGTCTGATCAAGAAAAGCAGACAGGGCCGCCTATCGCAAATAGGCATATGTAATATCAGCCATTACGTCTGTTCGGTATAACAAAGCTGCCTAACTTGCGCTGAAAAATGAATAAATTTTTGGGCTTCCATCACCTCACCCACGTCATAGCCATGAACTATGGTTTTCATAATACTAGTCTATTTGTCTCCTCCCGCCAGTTGCGGAGAATGGGGCTACGCCATAAGAGCGCCCCTGACGGGCCAAGACAAAGACAATACAGGGATCTGCCATGAATCGTTTTCTCGCCGCCGCGCTAGCGGGTTTCCTTGCCATAGGCACAGCCTCCGCCGATCCGGTTGCGGGAGGACGCGCGAATGTCGTCGTTCAGCCCGAGCCGCCGAGCCTGATGATGGGCCTGTTCCAGAACGCTCCGACCCAGATGGTTGCCGGCAACATCTACGAGGGGCTGCTGCGCTACGACAACGATCTCAACCCGATGCCGTCCCTGGCGAAATCCTGGACAGTTTCGGAGGACGGGCGGACCTATACGTTCAATCTGGAGGACGGGGTGAAATGGCACGACGGAGCGCCGTTCAGCGCCGCCGATGTGGTATTCTCCGCCGATGTCTTCCTGCGCCAGTCGCATCCCCGCTTCCGCGCCGTGCTGACCCATGTCGAGTCGATCACTGCCCCCGATGACCATACGGTGGTCTTCCAGTTGAAAGCGCCGTTCGGCCCGTTCCTCAACTCCTTCGAAGTCGGCTCCATGCCGATCGTTCCCAAGCACATCTACGAGGGCACGGATTTCGCGACCAACCCGGCGAACAACAAGCCCATCGGCACCGGGCCGTTCAAATTCGCGGAATGGGTCAAGGGGTCTTATATCCTGCTGGAAAAGAACCCCGACTACTGGGATGAGGGCAAACCCTATCTGGATGAAATCTACTGGCATGTGATCCCGGATGCCGCTGCACGTGCAGTGGCCTATGAAACCGGAACAGTGGACATCCTGCCCGGTGGGGCGGTGGAAAACTTCGATGTTCCGCGGCTCACCGCACTCGACAACACCTGCGTCACGCAGAAAGGCTGGGAATTCTTCTCGCCGCAATCGTGGGTGTGGATCAACAACCGTCAGGGGCCAACCGCCAACAAGGAGTTCCGGCAGGCGATCCTCTATGCGCTGGACCGAGAATTCATCAAGGATGTCCTCTGGAACGGGCTGGGTAACGTCTCTAACGGGCCCTTTGCCGCAACCACGAAGTTCAACGATACCGATCTGGCGCCCTATCCCTTTGATCCTGACAAAGCAAAAGAGCTGGTGGAAGCGTCGGGTTATAACGGCGAAACACTGCGCCTCGTCCCCATGCCCTATGGCGAGACGTGGATGCGTCTGGCGGAAGTCATCAAGCAGAACCTGGCGGATGTGGGCGTGAACGTCGATATTGTGGCAACCGATGTCGCGGGCTGGAACCAGCGGCTGGGGGACTGGGACTTCGACCTGTCCACGACGTTCCTGTATCAGTATGGTGATCCCGCGCTCGGCGTGGCCCGGAACTATGTGTCGACGAATATCGCCAAGGGTTCGCCCTGGAACAACGTCGAGGGTTATTCGAACCCTGAAGTAGACGCTCTGTTCGAGAAAGGCGCCGCCACAATCAATCCCGAAGAGCGCGCCGCGCTCTACAAGGAAGTTCAGGCCAAGCTCTCCGAGGACGTGCCGGTGGCGTGGCTCCTGGATCTCGGCTTCCCGACGATCACGCGCTGCAACATCAAGGATCTCGTCACGACCGGCATCGGTCTCAACGACGGGTTCAAGAACGCGTATATCGAAAACTGATCGCCCCGCACCCGCTCTTTCATAAAGGCGGGTGCCCCCTCCCCCTTGTGGGACTTCCTTTCAGGGCAGGCCGATGAAACTCCTCACCCGCATTCTGTCGCGGCTGGTCAAGGCATGTCTGGTGCTCTTGGCCATCCTGGTGCTCAACTTCATCCTGATCCATATGGCGCCGGGTGATCCCGCGAAGGTCATGGCCGGCGAGGCCGGTGCAACGGACGAACTCTTCCTGCAGCAACTGCGGGAGAAATTCGGTCTGGATCAGCCGTTCTACATTCAGCTGTGGCGTTACATCAGCGGCGTGATGCAGTTCGATCTGGGCTATTCCTACCGTCAGCAGATGCCGGTGATCGACCTCATCCTGGATCGCCTGCCCGCGACGCTGCTGCTGACTGGGACGGCCTTCATCGTCTCGCTGGTGCTGGGCGTACTTGCCGGTGTACTGGCAGCAAGCCGTGTGGGACGCTGGTCCGATACGTTGATCTCGTCGATCGCGCTTCTGTTCTATGCGACCCCGCTGTTCTGGGCGGCCCTGATGGGCGTGCTGCTCTTCTCCGTGACGCTGGGCTGGCTACCGCCCTTCGGCTATGAAACCGTCGGCTCCAACCTGACCGGCTTTGCCCGGATGGGCGATATCGCGGCGCATCTGGTGCTTCCGGCGCTGTCGCTCGGCCTGTTTTTCATGGCCGTCTATTCGCGGATGACGCGCGCCTCCATGCTGGAGGTTGCCCAGATGGATTTCGTAAAGACGGCGCGGGCCAAGGGCCTTGCCCCCGGCGTGATCGAGCGTCGGCACATCCTGCGAAACGCGCTTCTCCCCATCGTGACACTGGCGGGCCTGCAGGCGGGTCAGCTCGTGGGCGGCGCGGTCCTTACCGAGACGGTCTTTGCATGGCCGGGCATCGGACGGCTCATGTTCGAAGCGCTGACCCAGCGGGACTACAACGTGCTGCTCGGCGTCTTCTTCGTCTCCGCCGCGATGGTGATCGTGTTCAATCTCATCACCGATGTCATCTACGGGATCGTCGATCCCCGCATCCGGCTCGAGCGCTAGGAGACGCCGATGAAAGATTTCCTCAAACGTTTCGCGACCAACAAGGGCGGCGTAATCGGGCTGGTGCTTCTGCTGCTGGTCGTCGTCATTGCGGTGACCGCTCCCTTGCTCTTCCCGGGAAATCCCTGGCGGATGGTGCAGCGGCCGTTCCTGCCGCCGTTGGAAAACATGGCCTATCCTCTGGGCACAGATACGCTGGGCCGCGATGTGGCAGCGGGGCTTGCTCACGGCGCGCGCATATCGCTGCTGGTCGGTCTGGTCTCCACCCTCGCAGCACTGCTGATCGGCATACCGATAGGGGCGCTGGCGGGCTACTTCGGTGGCTGGGTGGATGATGTCCTGATGCGGGTGACCGAGTTCTTCCAGACGGTGCCGAGCTTCGCGCTGGCCATTGTGCTGGTGGCGATCTTCGAGCCATCCGTCGTTTCCATCACACTCGCCATTGCCATCGTCTCCTGGCCGCCTGTCGCGCGGCTGGTGCGGGGTGAGGTTCTGTCGCTGCGCAAGCGCGAGTATATCGAAGCAGCGATCCTTCAGGGCCTCTCCAACCGGTCGATCATTCTGGGACAGGTACTCCCGAACGCCGTTTCCCCCATCATCGTCATGGCGTCGCTGATGGTGGCCAGCGCCATCCTTTTGGAATCATCCCTGTCCTTCCTGGGGCTGGGGGATCCGAACCTCTTGTCCTGGGGCTATATGATCGGTGCGGCCCGGACGGTGATCCGGCAGGCATGGTGGCTGTCCTTCCTGCCCGGCGCCGCCATCGTCATCACCGTGCTCGCGCTCAACCTGATCGGTGAAAGCCTGAACGACGCTTTGAATCCCCGCCTCGCGCGGCGAAAATCGTGAGGCTCGACATGCAGGACGCACTCCGTATCGAGAACCTCACCATAGCGCTGCCGAAGGGGGCCGACCGGCCTCACGCGATTGAGGATGTGACACTCACGCTTCACAGCGGGCGGACGCTCTGCGTAGTGGGTGAATCCGGCTCGGGCAAATCCATGTCCGCCAATGCCGTGATGGGACTACTGCCACAGGGTGTGCAAATCACCGGCGGGCGCATTCTGCTGGCCGGGGAGGATATCACTCACCTGGACGAAGCGGCCCGTGCTTCGCTTCGCGGTGCAAAGATCGCGATGATCTTTCAGGAGCCGATGACCGCGCTCAATCCGCTCATGCGGATCGGGGCACAGATCGCAGAGGTCTTCGAGGCCCATGGAAGGCTCGCCCCCGGCGAACGCGCGTCCCGGGCGCTGGAGCTTCTGAAAGAAGTCGGCATCCCCGACGCGGAGCGGGCGCAATTCGCCTATCCGTTTCAGCTCTCGGGCGGTCAGCGGCAACGGGTGATGATTGCCATGGCCCTCGCGCTGGAGCCGAGCGTGCTGATCGCCGATGAACCAACGACGGCGCTGGACGTGACGACCCAGGCGCAGATCCTGACGCTGATCCGGGAGTTGCAGCAGCGACACGGCATGGCAGTGATGTTTGTCACCCACGATTTCGGCGTCGTGGCCGAGATTGCCGATGACGTCGCTGTCATGGAGCTTGGGAAGCTGGTGGAGAGCGGGACCGCGGAGCAGGTGCTGAAACATCCGTCCCACCCCTATACCCGTCGTCTGATTGACGCGATCCCGAAAGTCGATCTCGCCGCGAACCCTGCGCCGGAAGCGGCAGCGCTCCTTCAGGTCCGCAATCTCGTGAAGCAATTCACCAGCGGCGACCGGATCGTGAAAGCAAGCGATGATGTCTCCTTCGATCTTCTGAAGGGCGAAACGCTCGGGATCGTGGGGGAAAGCGGCTCCGGGAAATCGACGCTGGGCCGGATGATCGTGCAACTCGCCCGACCTGATTCCGGGTCGATCACCATGGAGGGGACGGACATATCCAGCCTCCGCGGTGCCACCTTGAAACGCCACCGCGGGCGGATCCAGATGATCTTTCAGGATCCTTATGCTTCCCTCAACCCGCGCTCCCGCATTGGACGCATCCTTACAGAAGGGCCGATGGCGCATGGCAAGAGCCGCGTCGCCGCACTGGCCCGGGCACGCGAACTCCTGACGCTGGTGGGGTTGAAGGAAAGCGCGATAGAGCGCTATCCACACGAATTCTCGGGCGGTCAGCGGCAGCGCATCGGCATTGCGCGCGCCCTCGCTCTCGATCCCGAAATCGTGGTCGCCGATGAAGCGGTGTCGGCGCTCGACGTCTCTGTGCAGGCGCAGGTTCTGGACTTGCTCGAGGACCTGAAGGCCCGGCTCGGTCTGACGCTCATCTTCATCACCCATGACCTGCGGGTGGCTGGCAAGATTTGCGACCGGGTTGCCGTCATGCAGAAGGGCCGGATCGTCGAGCTTGGGCCGGTGGAGCAGGTGTTCCGAAACCCGCGCGAACATTACACCCAGAGCCTGCTGGCCGCCGCGCCGGGGCTTGAGCTTTCCGGGCAGGCGGCAGATTGACCACCCCTTCCAAAAGACCGTGAGGATATGATGAAGGCCATCTTCGACGAACGCCAGCGTGCCCATGACCCTCGCTTCCGACTTGAGAACGGGCGTGTCGTGCTCAATCCCGACCGGCCCGACCGGGTGGCGGAACTTCTCCGCGGCGTGACGGTAGCCGGTCTGGAGCTTGTCGCCAGCGAGGATCACGGCATGGCGCCGCTGGCCGCGATCCATACGCCGCGTTATCTCGACTACCTCCGCACCATCTGGGATCGTCGCGTCGCTTTGGTCCCGGATCTCGAGGAAGTGGTTCCTGGCCGCTTTTGCCCCGATCGGACGATGTTCTACTCCGAGGAGTCAGAAGCCCAGATCGGCTTCTTCAATGCGGATACGTCCTGCCCCATTTCTGCCAGCTCATGGGAGGCAGTCTACCGCTCCGCACAGACCGCAGTCACCGGCGCAGAGTTGGTCCTGTCGGGCGAGGCGAAGGCCTATGCGCTCTGCCGTCCCTCCGGCCATCATGCCTACCGGGAACTGGCGGGCGGGTTCTGCTTCCTCAACAACTCTGCGATCGCGGCAGAGCGTCTGCGGGCGGGGGGCATCGCGTCGCCATCGTCGATGTCGATGTCCACCATGGTAACGGCACGCAGGGCATCTTCTATGACCGTGACGATGTTCTGACCATCTCTCTCCATGTCGATCCCGCGCAATTCTACCCCTACTACGCCGGCGGCAAGCAGGAGACCGGCGCCGGTCGTGGGTTGGGCTACAACGTCAACCTGCCGCTGCCACGCGGGACGGGAATGGAGGGTTATCTCGAAGCGCTGGACGTCGCGCTCGGCCAGGTAAGGGCCTATGGGGCGACGGCGCTCGTTATCGCGCTTGGTCTCGACGCCCATGAGAACGATCCCTTCCGCGGGCTTGCCGTGACCACCCCGGGCTTTGCCGAGATCGGGCAGCGCTTCGATACTCTGGGCCTGCCGACGCTGGCGGTCCAGGAAGGCGGTTACATGCAACCGAGCCTTGGCGATAATCTGGCAAGCTTCCTGAAAGGGCTGCGGTCGGCGTAAGGGCGCGGCGTCCCGGCCATTTGCCGGCCTGGAGATGGTGGACCTCTGACAGCGTTCGCGTTAGAGCAGAGGCTCCCGTCCCAAGCAGAGCCGCCATGCCCGCCCGCACCCCGCTCGGCGATATGAATCTGAACCTGCTTCGCACCTTCTGCGCTATCGCGGAGGAGAAAAGCATCACCCGCGCCGCGAAACGGCTGTCACTCAGCCAGCCGAGCGTGACCGTTGCCCTCCAGCGGCTGGAGGAGCAACTGGGGTGCCAGCTCGTATTCCGCGACAGTCGGCGCTTCGGTCTGACCCTTAGGGGAGAGAAGGTCTATCAGGAATGCGCCGAAATCTTCCGTTGTGTCGATCGGATTTCCGACCTGACGGAAGACCGTAACGCTGAGGAATTCGGTGAACTCCGTCTTCAGACGCTCAGCACCCTCAACTCCACCCTGATCGACGAGACGATCCGGCTCTACCACCAGCGCTATCCCTCGATCACCTGGTTGGTGGATGTTCAGAACAGCCAGGATACTGTTCGCCGCATCACTCAGGAGAAAGCGGGTCTGGGCATCTGTCTCCTGACAAAACCCATCATCACGCTGGATTGCAAACTGCTGTTCCGGGAAGAATTTGTGGTTTTCTGCGGCGCCGAACATCCGCTCTACGGGCAAGCGGAGGTGACGGTGCGCGATCTGGCGCGCGAACCCTTCATCGCCTTTGAATGCGCGACGGAAGGGTTCGGGCTGGAGCCGATGATCATGCTGCGGGAGGGTCTTGGCCTCGGCAACCGCATCAGCGGATCGAGCCGCAGTCTGGAGGAGGTGCGCAGGATGATCTCGCTCGGCCTCGGCATCGGGCTTCTGCCGTTGATGAGCGTGGCGGAGGAGGTAGAGAAGGGGCGCCTCTGGCCGCTCCGCATCACCGATCAGCCGTTGGGCGCCGACGTGTTTCTCGTCAGCAATCCCCTCACTCCGTTCACCCCGCCCGAGCGCCGCTTCGTAGAACTGCTGGACGAATTGCGTGTCCTTTACCCGGACATGATCTAGAGCACGCCCGCCACGACGTTGATCGTCAATGCGACGACACCGAGGTTGAAGAAGAATGCCACCATTGCATGCAGCGTCGCGATACGACGGAAGCGGCGCGTGGTGATCTCGACGTCCGACACCTGAAACGTCATGCCTATGACAAGCGAAAAGTAACAGAAATCGGCGAAGAGCGGCGCTTCCTCACCAGGAAAATCAAGCGCAGGGTGACTTTCCTCATCATAGTACACATGCGCATAATGAAATGCGTAAACGAGGTTCCCGAACAGCCAGCTTATCGCCAGCGTTGCCGTGACGAGCACAAGATCCGCCGCCGTCATGTCCTCCTTCCCGCCCACCAGCACCGCAAGGGTAACCAGCACCATCAGCAGAACCACCGTCACGGTCAGGGCGAGAAACAGCCGGCCGCCATCGTCACGGGTTTTGCGGGCGCGGAAGGTCTGTTCATCCTCCTCCAGCCACAGAGGGACGCAACTCGCGATGAATACCGCTGCCGCGAGATCGAAACCAAGAATAAGGGCCTCTGACCGGTCGATCAGCAAGCCAAGCCCCCCGCAGGCGAAAGCGAGCGTAGCGAAGAAAGCGATGAACCTCGGATGACGGGGAAGGGTCATGATATCCATCTGCGGTAGCGCTTTCTGGATCATGCCGCAGTCACAGCGGTTGGCAAGCGCCTCGCGCCGCCTGTCGGGCTACCCGCTCCACATCCCGGCTCACATTGTCCAATCCCGGGATGTCTTCGAGCGCGATCCAGCGGGCCTCCAGCGCATCATCATCCGGGACAGGCGCGCCCGCAAGCCAGCAACAGGCCACGGCCACCAAGACATAGTGAAAGCGGAGCGTCCCGTCCTTTCGGCGGTCCAGCGCGTCCAGCACGGTGAGAATGGCGGTGGCAACCCCCGTGACACCTGTCTCCTCCGTCAATTCACGCTCCGCCGCTGCGAAGAGCGTCTCACCCGCCTCGAGCCTGCCGCCCGGAAAGCCCCAAAATCCCCGATCCGGGGGGTTGGCCCGCCGTACGAGCAATACCTGTCCCTCCCGAAACACGACGGACAGGACAGCCGGAACCGGCCTGAGGGGCGTCATATCAATGCTTGAGTTCATGGCGGAGACGCGTTGTGATGCGGATCATGCCGGATGAAGCGCCTGTTGATCGATCTGTGTCAACCGGCGCAACAGGGGGAAAAATCGAATGCAGAACGTAAAGAGCTTCGTTTTCGACGTATTTGGCACGCTGGTTGACTGGCGGGGCGGGGTCGCTCGGGATGCGGAGCCGTTTCTTACCCGGCATGGCGGGGATCCATCGCAGGCACGGGCCTTCGCAGATGCATGGCGCGACCGCTATCAGCCTGCCATGACGGAGGTTCGGCAGGGGCGTCGTCCTTTCACCCGGCTTGACGTGCTGCACCGTGAAAACCTCGTCGCGATCCTGCCGGAGTTCGGGCTGAACCCTGCCGACGTGAGCACGGAGGAGTTGGATGCACTGACCTTGGCCTGGCATCGACTGGATCCGTGGCCGGACGTGGTCCCGGGTCTGATCCGGCTGCGCAGGGCTGCAATCATCGCGCCGCTTTCCAACGGCAATATCCGTCTCATGATCGATATAGCCAAGCGGGCCGGCCTTCCGTGGGATGCCATTCTGGGGGCGGAAGCGGCGCAGGCCTACAAGCCGCGCCCGGAAGCCTACCTCCGCACCGCGGAGATCCTGATGCTGCCGCCGGAGCAGGTCTGCCTCGTGGCCGCACATAACGACGATCTTGCCGCCGCGCGGGCCTGCGGCCTTCGCACCGCGTTCATACCCCGCCCGCTCGAATACGGCCCAGGGCAAGAAACTGATCTCGCGCCAAGCGCCGATTGGGATGTGGTGGCGGAGAGCGTCGAGGACTTGGCCGACCGGATCGGCCTGCCCCGCTGATCGTTACTCTCCCCTTGGAAAACGCTGTGCCTCCTCCAGAACGTTGAGGTCCATGTGATTGCGCATGTAACGCTCGGAGGCGCGTTGCAACGGCTGAAAATCCCACGGGAAGTAGGCGCCGTTTCTCAGAGCCTCATAAACGATCATGCGACGGGCCTGGCTTTCGCGCACCTCGGCGTCATATGCGGCAAGGTTCCAGCGGCTCTGCGCCAGCGCGGTCAACCGCTGCAGCGTCTCTGCATGGGCCGGATCCGACGCAAGGTCTTTCAGCTCCCACGGATCGTTCTGCATGTCAAAGAGCTGGGGCGGATCTGCATCACAGAGCACGATCTTCCACCGCTCATCCCGGAGGGCGACCATCGGCGCGACTGAACCTTCGGCCGTATACTCCATCGGCACCGGCCCCCGTATACCGCCTCGCGCTGCCGTCTCGAGAGTCACACCATCCGTCCAGGGCGCGATGCTGCCGAGGTCGATCCCCGCCAGCCCGGCCAGCGTCGGCAGCACGTCAAGCGTAGAGACCGGCGTTTCCACACGCCCGGGAACCCATCCAGGAGCAGATACCATGAGCGGCACGCGCGCGGACCCGTCGAAGAAGCTCATCTTGAACCACATTCCCCGCTCCCCCAACATGTCGCCATGGTCAGAGAGGAAGAGGATGACCGTCTCCTCCGTAATTCGGGTCCGATCAAGAATGTCCAGCAGTTCCCCCACCTTTTCATCGACATAGGAGATGTTGGCAAAATACCCCTGCCGGGCGCGGGCGATGTCCTCCGATGTGATATCGAACCGCTCGTAGTCGCAAGCGTTCATCAGGCGCTGAGAGTGGGGATCCTGATCGGCATAGGGGATTGCGGGAACCAGAGGTTTCAGCGCGGGACTTTCCTCATAGAGATCCCAGAACTTCCTCCGCGCCACATAGGGATCGTGAGGATGCGTAAAGCTCACGGTGAGGCACCAGGGTCTGGCGTCGTGGCCACGGGCGAGGTCATAGAGCTTCTGCCCTGCCAGGAACGCCACCTCGTCATCGTATTCCATCTGGTTGGTGATCTCGGCCACCCCTGCCCCAGTCACCGACCCAAGGTTGTGATACCACCAGTCGATGCGTTCGGTCGGCCGGGTGTAATCCGGCGTCCAGCCGAAATCGGCAGGATAGATATCGGTTGTCAGCCGCTCCTCGAACCCGTGCATCTGGTCTGGACCGACGAAATGCATCTTGCCCGAGAGGCACGTATGATAACCCGCGCGCCGCAGGTGATGGGCGAAAGTGGGGATATCCGAGGCGAACTCTGCCGCGTTGTCATATACCCGCGTTCGCCGGGGAAGTTGCCCGGACATGAAGGAGGCCCGGGCGGGCGCACAGAGCGGGCTGGCGGTGTATGTATTGACGAAACGGACGGACCGTGCTGCCAGCGCGCGGAGATGTGGGGCATGAAGGAACGCGGCCGGGCCATCGGGGAACAACGTCCCTGCGAACTGGTCCGCCATGACGATCAGGATATTGGGCTGCATCTGTGAGGATCAGAGAGCCAGAGCCTTGCGTACAGCGTCGAGCCCCGGCTCACCCGACTGTGTCGTCACCCCGTCCAGCCACGGTCCGAGCACCTCCGGGTTCGTCTTGATCCATTCGGTCGCGGCAACCTTCGGTTCGGCATTGTCGTTGAGGATGCTGCCCATGATCTGGTTCTCCATGCTGACGTTGAACACGAGATTGGTCAGCAACCGCGCCGCATTCGGGCATTCCGCCACCCAGGCCTTCCGGGCGAGCGTAAACACCTCCGCTCCGCCATAATTCGGCCCGAAATACTCATCCCCGCCAGAGAGATAGGTGATATCGAGCGCCTCGTTCATCGGGTGCGGCGCCCAGGCGAGAAAGACGCTGAACTTCCCTTGAGCATCATTCCGGGTGACCTGGCTCAGCATTGCCTGCTCTCCGGATTCGATAAGCCGCCAGCTACCCAATCCGAAATCATCAGCATCCACCATCTTCTGGATATTCTGGTTTGCCGGCGCGCCGGGTTCAATTCCGTAGATCGTGCTGCCGAACTCCCGTGCATGCGCTGCGAGATCGGCGAAGTCTTTCACCCCCGCATCGGCGGCGGTTTTGGTCACGGCAAGCGTGAACTTGGCGCCTTCAAGATTGCGGGTGAGAACATCGACCGCCCCGGCTTGCTCAAGATCGTCGCGAAAATGCTGCTGGGCGGGCATCCAGTTCCCAAGGAACGCGTCGAGGTCCCCGCTTTTCATCGCCTGATACCCGACGGGAACAGAGAGGGTGGAGATGCGCGGCTGATATCCCAGCCCTTCCAGCAGCACACTGGCCACGGCGTTGGTGGACGTGATGTCGGTCCAGCCCGGATCGGAAAGCCGAACAGTCTGGCAAGCTGCCGGATCTGCGGCCTGCGCGGGAAATGCAGCCGCAAAGGTCAAGGCGGCGGCAATTGCGGGGGTTATGGAACGCATGATCTGGTGTCTCCTCTGTTGACCGGATCTTGCGACGCGCGCGCGCCGGGAGCAACCCCCGGCGCGCCGCAAACCCTCACCGCCAGCCGAGTTCGGGTGCCACGTACTTCAAGATCGCTTCGATCACGTGGACGTTGTAGTCTACGCCAAGCTGGTTTGGCACGGTAAGCAGCAGCGTATCGGCCTCATGTATCGCCTCATCCTCCGCAAGCTGCTTTGCCAGCTTCAGGGGCTCCGCCGCATAGCTTCGACCAAAGATCGCGCGGGTCTGCTCATCGATGAAACCCACCTGATCCTCCGACTGGTCACCATGGCCGAAATAGGCGCGGTCACGATCATCCGTCAGCGCGAAGATGCTCCGGCTGACAGAGACACGCGGCGTTCGGCTGTGACCGGCCTCCTTCCAGGCTTCGCGGAACGCGCGGATCTGCGCGGCCTGCTGCACGTGGAAAGGTTCGCCGGTCTCATCGTCCTTCAAGGTCGAACTTTGGAGGTTCATCCCCAGTTTTGCCGCCCAGATGGCCGTAGCGTTAGAGCTCGCGCCCCACCAGATGCGGTCACGCAGACCCTCCGAATGCGGCTCCAGCCGCAACAGGCCCGGCGGATTGGGGAACATGGGACGGGGGTTCGGCTTGGCGAAGCCGTTTCCCTTGAGCACTTCCAGCAGCACTTCCGTGTGGCGGCGTGCCATGTCGGCGTCGCTCTCTCCCTCAGCCGGCTCGTAGCCGAAGTAGCGCCACCCGTCGATCACCTGCTCCGGCGAGCCACGGCTGATCCCGAGCTGCAACCGCCCTTTCGCAATGAGATCGGCGGCCCCCGCGTCCTCCGCCATATAGAGCGGATTTTCATAACGCATGTCGATCACTGCGGTACCAATGTCGATCCGGCTTGTCCGTGCGCCCACGGCGGCTAGCAGCGGGAAGGGAGAGGCAAGTTGCCGCGCGAAGTGGTGGACGCGAAAATACGCCCCGTCCGCGCCTAACTCCTCCGCCGCCACGGCGAGGTCGATGGACTGGAGGAGCGCGTCGCCCGCGGAGCGCGTCCCCGATCCTTTGGCGGGGGACCAGTGGCCGAAAGACAGAAATCCGATGCTTTTCATGATGGTCTTCCTTGTGTCGGCTCACAGATAGTGACGCGGGCCCCCGCTTTCACCCCGATGCCCGCATGACGTGATGCCGCGGCGTCGCTAAAGTGGTCCGATGAGCATCATCCCTGCCCCACCCTTTGCCCTGCCGATTCCACGTGCGGCAATGTCCCCCGGACTTTTTCTGGCGGTTGTTGCCACTCTGGCGGCCACGGCCCTTGCGGGAAGGGAAAGCTACCGGCGGGGTATCGCGGCGCTGGACAGATCGCTCGCGGATCGGCACTCCATCACCGCAGACGGGCTGACAGCGGAGATCGAGCGGCTCCGCTACCTGCCCCGTATTCTGGGGGAAGACCCCCGCCTTCGCGCGGTTCTGGCTGCGCCGGAGGACGCTCAGGCCGTCGCTGCCGCCAACTCCTATCTTAAGGCGGCGCGGGGGGTAACGGGGGCCGACGAACTATACCTCATCGGGTCAGACGGAATTACCCTTGCAGCTTCCAACTGGAACGAGCCGGGCAGCTTTCTGGGGATGGATTACAGTTTTCGACCGTATTTCCGGGATGCCCTGGTGGCCGGAATGGCACAGTACTATGCCGTGGGTGTTACCACCGGGCGGCCGGGTGCCTTCCTGTCTGCCCGGCTCGACGCGGCGACGAACGGCGTCGCGGTCGCCAAGATGGAACTCGGCGCGCTCGAGATCGCCTGGGCGCGGGCGGGAGAGATGACAGCCGTGGCAGACCCAGACGGCATGGTTTTTCTTGCATCGCAACCCGCCTGGCGGTTTCGCCCGCTCTCGCCGCTGGGGAGTGAGAACATCTCGCGGATCGAGGCAGAGCGGCGCTATCCCTCCACGCTCCTCTCAAGGGCAGAACCGCTGCCAATTTCCGGCCTTACGCTCACTCATCCCGAAGCGGGGGAGCTGCGCATTCACACAGGCCCCGTGCAGGGCACGGACTGGACGCTTCTCGTCGCGCTGCCAACGGAGGAGGCATGGCGCAGCGCCTTGCTGGCGGCGCTGATCACGGGAAGCCTTGGCGCGCTCGTCTCGGCTGGAGCGGTGGTACTGAGGCAGCGGAGACAGCTCATACGCATCCGGCTCCGGCAGGCAGCAGACCTTGAGGCACGTGTTCAGGCACGAACACGCGAACTTGCCGCCGAGGTCGAGGAACGCCGCAGGGCGGAGGAGGAGCTGCTGCAAACCCATGAGCGTCTGGTCCACGCCGCCAAGCTTGCGGTACTCGGGCGAATGTCGACAGCCATCGTGCATGAGATCGGGCAGTCCCTTTCTGCGCTAGACAACAACCTCGCGGCCGCCGAGGCCCATGGGGATGCCGGGCGGCGTGAACGGCTTGCGAGCGCTTTGGCACGATCGCGGGGAATGGTCGGGCGGCTACAGGGCGTCGCCTCCCGCCTGCGGAGCTTCGGGCGGCGGCAGGTTTCCGTTCCGCCCGAAACTGTGCCGCTGGCGCCCGTATTGGCGACCGCTGTTGAGATCGTGACACCCCGCGCGCGAGAGCTGAGTGTCCAACTCGTGCTGCCCGATACCCCCATGCCGTCAGTGCGGGGGGATGGTCCGCGACTGGAACAGGTACTGACCAACCTGCTGTTGAACGCGATAGACGCCACAGGCCGCAGCCCCGAGCCGCGGCGCGTCTGCCTCTCAGCCATCCCTGATCGCAAGGGCGTGCGTATCGAGATCACCGATACCGGCCCCGGTCTGCCGCCCGGAGCGGAGGGGCTGATTGAGCCGTTCGTCACCGGCGATCCAGGGCAGATCGGCGGACAGGGTCTTGGCCTCGGCCTGTCGATCGTGCAATCCCTGCTGGAGCAGATGCAGGGCGAACTTTCCCTTGCCAACCACCCGGCAGGAACGGGAGCGCTGGTGACCATTCACCTGCCAGCCGCCGATGCCGAAGGGCTCGACGAAGGAGACCGGGGATGACGCGCGGGCACGTGGCCTTCGTGGACGATGAGGCGGAGTTGTGCGCCGCCGTGGCCGACTGGCTCGAAACATCGGGTTTCACCGTCGAAACATGGACAGACCCGCTCCGCGCGCTGGAGGAGATCGACCTCGCCCGCACCGATGCTGTGATCACAGACCTCCGAATGCCCGGCCTGACGGGCGACGCGCTGATGGCCGCTTTTCGCGCGCGGGAACCCGATCTGCCCGTCGTGTTGATGTCCGCCCACGCCGACATCCCCGTGGCAGTAGCGGCCATGCGGGATGGGGCGCACGACTTCATAGAGAAGCCATGTGCCGCCGAATATCTCGCCGCGGTGACCCAACGCGCGGTGGAGTGGCGCCTTCTTCGGCGGGAACTCGTTCAACTCCGCGCACCGCAGAGCCAGCGACGGGTCGTTGAACAGAGGCTGATCGGTCGCTCGCCACAGGTTGCGCATCTGCGTGATATGGCCCTGCGCCTCGCCGATGTGCCTGTGGATATGCTCCTGAAGGGGGAGCCGGGCACCGGGCGAGAGGATTTTGCTCGGCTTGTCCATGATCTGTCGGCGCGCGCGCGACGTCCCTTTGTCGCTTTGGATTGCGCAGCCATTCCGGAAGCCGCTCTGGAAGCCGAACTGTTCGGACAGGAGCGCGGCGGCAATCCTCCCACTGCACGACAGGGGAGGTTTGAATTCGCCAACGGCGGCACGATCTTCCTGAGCGAAGTGGAGGCTCTCTCGCCTGCATTGCAGGCTCGGCTCGCACGATTTCTTCAGGATAGAACCTTCACCCGTGTCGGCGACAACGTTTCGCGGCCCGTGGATGTGCGCCTCGTCGCCGCGACCTCCGCGGATCTGTCCGTCCTGTTGGAACAGGGGCGGTTCCGCCGGGATCTCTATTTCCGCCTCACCACGGCTGAGGTTCTCCTCCCGTCTCTGTCGGAGCGACCCGAAGACATTCCGCTTCTCTACGCGCATTACCTGATGGAGGCCGCCCGCCGTTTCCGCAGACCGGAGCCGACGCCCGGCGCGGGGGATCTCGAAATGCTGACGGTGCGGCGCTGGCCCGGCAATCTGACGCAGCTTCAAACCGCCGCGGAACGGCAGGTGCTAGGCTTCCGCGCCGGAAATGCGCCCGGGCCGGAACGCGATATCGAGGCTGGGCTGCCGCTTGCGCAGAAAGTCGCGGAATTTGAAGCCTCTCTCATCATGGAGGCCCTCGCCCAGTCCGGCGGATCATCCGCTGGCGCCGCGGAACGGCTGGGTTTGCCCCGCCGCACGCTCAACGAAAAGATTGCGCGCTATGGCCTGCGGGAGCGGTAAGGCGAGCGGTTCTTTGCCCGACACAGTTCATCTGGCAATAATCCGCCAGCTCTTCATGACATCCCAGCAGAAGCCATCATGAGTAATATTATTATTTTTCAATATCATAATCAGTATATCTGATGCTATACTTTATCCTACAGAAAACATTTCTCCCATGAGCCATTCCCTTCCACTCTCCGAAGATCACTTTTGGGGGAGGAACCAAATGTCCATGATGTCCCGTCTTATCGCGGGCGCCGCTTTCGGCGTCGTCGGCCTTGGTATGACCGCGCCGGTTGCCAAGGCTGAGTTCATCAACGTGCTCACCGGGGGGACTTCGGGCGTCTATTACCCGCTCGGCGTCGCTCTGTCAGAGCTGTATGCCGGCGGCATCGACGGCGCTCGGACGCAGGTCCAGGCCACAAAGGCTTCGGTTGAAAACCTCAACCTTCTCTCCGCGGGCCGGGGGGAAGTGGCTTTTGCGCTCGGGGATTCCGTGGTGGCCGGGTGGAAGGGAGATAAGGATGCGGGCTTCAAGGCGGAATTGAAGAACCTGCGCGCGATCGGCGGTATCTATGACAACTATATTCAGATTGTTGCCGAAAAATCGGCCGGGATTTCCTCGCTCGAAGACCTGAAGGGCAAGACCATTTCGGTCGGCGCCCCCGCCTCGGGCACGGAACTCAATGCGCGAGAGATCTTCAAGGCTGCCGATATGTCCTATGACGATATGGGCCGGGTGGAGTTCCTGCCGTTTTCCGAATCCGCGGAACTCATCAAGAACCGCCAGCTTCAGTCCACTCTCCAATCGGCAGGGTTGGGGGCTGCCTTCATCAAGGATCTCGCCACCACCCACGACATCACGATCGTCGCCATCCCCGCAGCGGTGGTCGAGAAAATCGGCCCGCCCTACACTGCAACCGTCATCCCCGCAGGCACCTATGACGGTCAGGACGCGGATGTACCGACAGCGGCGGTTACCAATATCCTCGTCACCTCCGACAAGGTTTCGGACGACACTGTCTATGCGATGACCAAGCTGATGTTTGAAAACATCGACAAGTTGAAGGCCGCACATTCCGCGGCCGCGGCCCTGGACCCGGCGAAGGCGGTCCAGGATCTGCCGATCCCGCTCCATCCGGGTGCAGAAAAATACTACCGTGAAATCGGCGTTCTGAACTGATCTCCAACGCGTGACCATCTGGCGAGGGGATGGGGACATCTCCTCTGCCATTGCATTTGAAGGAGCGCTCCGTGACCGATGTTTCCGCCGCACCGCCCCCCACCCACACCGCAGAAGAACAGATAGAGGGCCTTCCCGCCGGTTTTGGCGAGGGTATTCCCGGCAAGATCGCCTATGGTATTGCCTTCGCATTCTCGCTCTTCCAGATCTGGGTGGCGATGTATGGCACGCTTCCCAGCCAGATCGTCCGGGCGATGCATGTAGGTTTTCTGCTGTTGCTGGGCTTCGTGCTGATCGGCAATCTGCTGACAAAGACGCCGATGGCGCGGCGCGCGTACTGGTTGCTTGGCGCCGTCGGTTTTTGCACCGGCCTCTATAACTGGGTCTTCTACCGCGACATCATCATGCGGTCCAACTTCCTTACGCCGATGGACCTGACGATGGGGGTGATCCTTCTCGTGCTGGTGTTCTGGCTTGCGCGGCGTCTGATGGGCTGGCCGCTTTTCATCATCGCCTGCGTGTTCCTGAGCTATTGCGCCTACGGACAGTATCTACCCGGCACCGCCGGCCATCGGGGTTATGACTGGGAAATCCTGATCGAGCACTTCGCCTTCGGCACAGAAGGCATCTATGGCTCGCCCATCTACGTGTCGTCAGCCTACATCTTCATCTTCGTCGTTTTCGCCGCCTTCCTCGAACGCGCGGGCATGCTCGATCTGTTCAACGACGTGGCGCTTGGTCTGGTCGGCCACTGGCGGGGGGGCGCAGCACAAGTGTGCACGCTCTCCTCCGCGCTGATGGGCACCGTATCAGGCTCCGGGGTCGCCAACGTGGTCGCATCGGGGCAGTTCACCATTCCGCTGATGAAGAAATTCGGTTTTCGATCCTCTTTTGCGGGCGGGGTGGAAGCGACCTCCTCCATGGGCGGTCAGATCATGCCGCCGATCATGGGCGCGGTGGCATTCATCATGGCGGAGACGCTGAATGTTCCCTATGGCGACATCGTTCGCGCCGCGATAATCCCCGCGGCAATGTATTTCGGCACCTGCTTCTGGGCGGTGTATCTGGAAGCCGGCAAACACAAGCTGATGGGCCTTCCCAAGAGTGAGCTTCCCAGCCCCTGGCAGGCGGTGAAGAAGCAATGGGCCCTGTTCATTCCCCTTGGCGCGCTCGTCTATCTCCTCTTCGCGGATTACACGCCGATCTTCGCCGGCTCCATGGGATTGGCTCTGGTCGTCGTTCTCATCC
Organism: Haematobacter massiliensis; assembly: GCF_000740795.1. Lineage (GTDB taxonomy): Bacteria > Pseudomonadota > Alphaproteobacteria > Rhodobacterales > Rhodobacteraceae > Haematobacter > Haematobacter massiliensis. The sequence continues at coordinate 105,933 of NZ_JGYG01000007.1, read as the reverse complement.
TTGGCACCGCGATCGCGGCAACCATCGGGCCGTTCGCCTTCCGGGTAGCCTTCTGGATCGCTGTCGGCATCGCCTCCGCCGCCTTCCTGAAGTATGGCGTCAACCTGCTGCTGCTGGTGATCGGCGCGCTGCTCATCGGCTGCTTCGTGTTGAAAGGCGCGCGAGGAGCGCTCGTCATCGTCAGGGATTCACTGGCTCTTGGCGCAAGGAACGCGCTTCCCGTGGCGGCAGCCTGTGCGATCGTGGGCATCGTCATCGGCACACTGACGCTGACCGGCATCGCATCCACCTTCATCGGCGCCGTGCTGAAGATCGGGGAACACAACCTGTTCCTGTCGCTCGTGCTCGTGATGATCACCTGCCTGATCCTTGGCATGGGGATCCCGACAATTCCGAACTACATCATAACTTCCTCCCTTGCCGGCCCAGCCCTGGAACAGCTCGGCGTTCCATTGATCGTCAGCCACATGTTCGTGTTCTACTTCGGCATCATGGCCGACCTGACGCCTCCCGTCGCGCTGGCCTGCTTTGCGGCGGCACCGATGGCCAAAACCTCGGGCCTGAAGATCTCCATCGACGCCACAAAACTTGCCATCGCCGGTTTCATCATGCCGTTCATCGCCGTCTATTCCCCCGCACTCATGCTACAGGACCCCTACCCCGGTTCCTTCTTCGCGGAGACCTTCGGCTATTGGGCGGAAGTCATGTTCGTCACCTTCAAGGCGGCTGTGGCGGTCGGACTCTGGGGTGTCGCCGTGGTCGGTTTCCTGTTCATGCGGGCGCAGTGGTGGGAGCGTCTGATCGCCTTCTTCGGCGGCGTGCTGCTCGTGCTGCCGACGGTGGAGACGGACGTGGCGGGCCTCGCCATTGCCGCGTTGGTGGTGATCGTGCAGCGTCTTCGCGTTGCACGGTCGGGTGACGGGGCGGTCGCCTGATGCTTTGCGTTGCCGTGGCGGGAGCGGTGCTCGCCTTTGCCACGGACCACTTCACGCTGAGCTGGACCCATTCCGTTGCCCGCACCCGCTGGAACGAGCGCTGGGAAGTGACTGAAACAGCCCTCCGCCTGATTGAGGCGGAGGTGCAGGGGCCGGGTGCAGGCATGGAAATCCCGGACGACGCCCTGCGAACCACGCAAGGCTGGCGCTACACCCCCCATATCCCCGCCCAACGCGAGGTCGTGCTTGCCGCCTCCGGCGAGACACCGGGGGGCTGGCTGTTCTGCACAATGGAGGAGTGCCACGAACTTGGCAGGCAGGCGGGCCCGCCGCTCCGCCTTTGGGTAGGCGACAGCTGCGGCTGACCCTCGCTCAGGCGGTTTCCGCTTCTTCCCGGAATCGCTTGGTGGAAAGCGCGGCCTCCATCAGATTTCGCGTGTATTCCTGTTGCGGCGCGTCAAAAACCGCCTCGGTCGAACCTTCCTCCACAACCTCGCCGTCCTTCATGACCAGGATGTAATCCGCCACCGCTCGTACGACGGCGAGGTCATGGCTGATGAAGAAGTAGGACAGATCATGCTTCTGCTGCAGATCAAGCAGCAGCGTCACAATCTGCTTCTGGACGGACCTGTCCAGCGCGCTCGTCGGCTCATCGAGGACGATGACACGCGGACGCAGGATCATGGTTCGTGCAATGGCAATCCGCTGCCGTTGACCCCCGGAGAATTCGTGCGGATAGCGGTTGCGCATGGCGGGATCGAGACCGACTTCCGCCAGTGCCTCACCCGCACGACGCCTGCGGTCCGCGGCGGAGAGCTGTGGTTCATGGATCAGCAGGCCCTCCGTGACGATCTGACCGACCGTCATGCGGGGGGAAAGGGAGCCGAACGGATCCTGGAATACCAGCTGCAGTTCCCGACGATAGGGCCGCATCTCCTCAACCGTGCGGGGAAGTTCTTTCCCGAGCCAGGCAACGCGCCCCTCGCTCTCCACCAGCCGCAGAAGTGCTCGCCCCAGCGTGGACTTGCCCGAACCGGATTCGCCGACGACCCCGATGGTCTGCCCCTCGTGCAAAGCGACGGAAATGCCCCGAACCGCGCGCACGAGATGCGGCTTCGCCAGCAGACCGCCGCCAACGGAAAAGGTCACCGACACATCCTCGCCGCTCAGCAGCACCGGCGCCGTGCCTGGGGGCGGCAGCTTCTGCACGTCGGGTTCGGCATCCAGCAGCATCCGCGTGTAGGGATGGCGGGGGGCGGTGAAAACCGCCTCGGCAGTCCCATCCTCCACGACCTCTCCCTGCCGCATCACGGCCACATGGTCCGCAAACCGGCGCACGATGCCCAGATCGTGGGTAATGAAGATGATCGCCATGCCCAGCCGTCGCTGCAAATCCGCCAGCAGTTCCAGGATCTGTGCCTGGATGGTCACGTCGAGCGCGGTGGTGGGTTCGTCCGCAATGAGGATGTCGGGATCATTGGCCAGCGCCATCGCGATCATCACTCGCTGACGCTGCCCGCCCGAAAGCTCATGTGGATAGCTGTCGATGCGCCGCTCCGGCTCCGGGATGCCGACAAGCCGCAGCAACTCCAGAATCCGCGGGCGCGAGGCACGACGAGACAGGCCGCCGTGGTATTTCAAAGGCTCCGCAAGTTGATCCCCGATCCTGTAGAGCGGGTCGAGCGAGGTCATCGGTTCCTGAAAGATCATGGTAATCTTGGCGCCGCGAATCCGGTTCAACTCCCGGTCCGGCAGATTCAGGATCTCTCGCCCGCGATAACGGACGCTGCCGCTGGCCGTGCCGTTCGCGGCCAGCAGCCCCATGAGGGCCATGGTGGTCTGACTTTTGCCCGAGCCGGACTCCCCCACGATGGCCAGAGTCTCGCCCGATTTCAGGTCGAAGTTCACCCCCTTCACCGCCTGAACCGGGCCGTCGTTCGTCTGGAAGGTTACGCGGAGATCACGGACCGAAAGGATGGTTTCGGACATGTCAGCGCTCCTTTGGATCGAGGCTATCGCGCAGCCCGTCGCCGAGGAAGTTCAGCGCGAACAGTATGGCGGTGAGGGTAATGGCCGGTCCGAAAAGCTGCCACGGAGCACCCCGCATGTTGGCGGCGCCTTCGGAGATCAGCAGCCCGAGGGAGGTCATCGGATCCTGCACCCCGAGACCGAGGAAGGACAGCAGGCTCTCCGCCAGAATGGCCTTTGGAACAAGTAGTGTCACAAACACGATGACCGGCCCAAGCGCGTTCGGAATGATATGCCGTTTGAGAATCCCTGCCTTGCTGGCCCCCATCGCCTCCGCCGCCTGCACGAACTCCCGACGTTTGAGGCTCAGCGTCTGACCCCGCACGATCCGCGCCATATCCAGCCATTCGGTCGCCCCGATGGCGACGAAGATGATGAACAGGCTTCGTCCGAAGAATACGAGAAGAAGGATAACGAAGAAGATGAACGGCAGCGAATAGAGGATGTCCACGATCCGCATCATCACGTTGTCCACGCGCCCGCCCAGATAGCCGGAGATCGACCCGTAGGTCACGCCTACGATCAGCGCCATGCCGGAAGCCAACAGCCCGATGGCGAGCGAGATCCTGACCCCGATGAGGATACGGGAGAGCATGTCGCGCCCGAGGTTGTCGGTCCCCAGCAGGAAATAGCTCCGCTCGACATGCGCGGAGAGAGTGCCGCTCAACCCGTCTTCCGACAGCGTGAGTTGAGGCTGGGTGAACAGGTCCGAGCGCTGGAAATAGCGCAGCACGCGCTCGTCGATCGGCGTGGTCGCGGTCAGTTCCACCGATACGGTGTCGCCAGAAAGCTCCGGTGTGCCCTCGATCCGCGCGCGGCTCATCAGCCCTTCAAAGGCGGGCAGGATCGCATCCGCGCGGGGATAGGCCTCAAGGCTCGGCGGCACGCGCACGTAATTCTGATAGATCTGCGTATAGGAATGTGGCGACAGCATCGGACCGAAAATCCCCGCTAGCGCCAGAAAGATCAGCACGAAGAGGCTCGCTACGGCCGTGCGGTTCTTGCGAAGCCGCAACCATGCATCCTGCCAGAGCGACCGGCTCGTCGTAACGGGTGCAGTGTTCATGTCAGTGTCAGTCATAGCGCACCCTCGGGTCGAGCCAAGCATAGGCGAGGTCGACAAGCAGGTTGAAGATCACGACAAAGACCGCGATCACCACCACCGTCCCCATGACGAGCGTGTAGTCACGGCCAAGCGCGCCCTGAACGAAGTATCGCCCGATGCCGGGAAGGCCGAAGATCGTCTCCACCACCACCGATCCGGTGAGCAGGCTTGCCGCTGCGGGGCCGAGGTAGCTCACCGTGGGTAGCATCGCGGCACGCAGGGCGTGGACTCCGACGACCACGCGCGTAGGCAAGCCATAGGCGCGCGCGGTCCGCACATGGTTTGCGCGAAGCGCCTCGACCGTCGCCCCGCGCACGAGTCGGGCAATCACCGCCACCTGCGGCAGGGCGAGCGTCGCGACCGGCAGGATCCAGTACGCCGGGTTCGCGCCGCTCCAGCCGCCAGCGGGCAGGATACCAAGGATCACACCGAACAGCAGGCTGAGCAGCGGCGCAACAACAAAGGTCGGCGTGGTGATCCCGAGCGTCGCGACCGCCACGATGCCGTTATCGATCCACGAGTTCTGACGAAGGGCCGCAATCGCGCCGAGGAACGTTCCAAGCACCGCCGCTATGGTGAGCGCCAGTGATCCCAGCAGAATGGAAACGGGCAACCCTTGCGCAAACAGGTCATTCACCGTGAAATCGCGGCGCGTGAAGCTCGGCCCGAGGTCACCGTGTAACAGGTTACCGAGATAGTTCAGATACTGCTGCCAGAGCGGCGCGTCGAGATTATAGGCGCGCTGAAGGTTTGCAAGGATCAGTGGGTCGAGCGGACGTTCCAGGTCGAACGGTCCCCCCGGAGCGATGCGGATCGCGAAGAAGGTGAGCGTGACGATGATGAAAATCGTCGGCACCGCACTCACGACCCGGCGCAAGGTATATCCGAGCATCGGTTGGTTTCCCGAGAGAGCGGGACAGCCCGTCGGGGCCGCCCTGATGCAAAAGCCAGCCCGAACCGCTGCGGCCCACCACTGACACGAAGGAGAGAGGACGGCGTATCGTCCAGAGAATCGCTACGACCGGGCCTGACCGAAATCGGCAGCCTGTCTGGAGGCTGCCGATGTCACATGCGGGAAGCAGCGTCAATCCGCGTCGGTGTCGCACATGGCCACCGACGGCGAAGGGCGCAATCGCCCCTCCGGGTCAGTCGACCGACATCCAGCGCGTCGGATGCTTGTCCATCAGGTTGTCCTCATATCCGCCGATCTTGGTCGAGACCAGCGCCCGGGAGGAATAGGAGAGGATCGGGATGACCGGAAGCTGATCCAGCAAAAGCGTCTCTGCCTCGGCAAGAGCCTTGGCCCTCTCCCCAAGATCGAGTGTGTCGGCCGCCTTGTTCATCAGCGCGTCATATTCCGGGCTTTTCCAGCGCGAATAGTTGAACGGCGTGTTGCCCATGTTGATCATGAGGAAGGTCTGCGGATCGTTGTAGTCCCCGATCCAGCCCGCACGCGAGATGTCGAAAGGCCCATCCTCCCGCATGTAGTTGAAGTAGGTCGTGCCCTCGACCTCGTTCAACCGCGCGTTGATATCAATGTTCTTCAGCATGTCGGCAATGGCCGCCATCGTATTCTTGTTGTTCTCGGATGTGTTGTAGCGCAGTTCCACCGTCAGGCTGCCAGGAGCCACACCCGCCTCTTCGAGCAGCTCCTTCGCCTCATCCTCGCGGTCGAACAGGTCTTCGGTGGCATAATCAACCGTTACGCCGCCTTCGACATAGTTGGCGATACCCGGAGGAACAAAAGTGTAGCTTGGCAACATGGTCCCGGCCCAGACCTGATTGGCAAGGAAGTCCCGGTCAATCGCCAGAGAGATCGCCTTCCGCACCCGTGCATCCTTGAGCGGGCTGTCCGGCGCACCTTTGACCGGCAGGTAATAGACCCCGAGATAGGGCGCGATGCGCAGCTCCTGTGTCAGCTTCTTCTGCACATAATCCATCTGTTCGGCAGGCACATCGGAGCAGATATGCACCTCCCCAGCCTCAAAGCGGCGGATGCAGGAGGAGCGGTCTTCGAACGGGATGTAATTGATCCGATCAATCTTGACATTCGCGGCATCGTAATAGCCGGGATTTCTCTCCATCACGAGTTGCGCATTCGGAGTAAAACTAGCCAGTCTGAACGCGCCATTGCTTACCAGATTGCCCGGGCGGGTGAACTGGTTGCCGAGCGCCTCCACCGATTTTCGGTGCAGTGGCAAGGCGGTCTGATGGGTGAGAAGCTCAAGGAAATAAGGCGTCGGCGCCTCAAGCGTGATCTCCAGCGTCTTCGGGTCGATGACCTTCACACCAAGTTGGTCAAGCGGCATCTTCCCACCAGCTACCTGCTCGGCATTCTTGATCGAAAACAGGATGGAGGCGTAGCCCGCCGCCGTTTGCGGATCCATGATGCGGTGATAGGCAAAGGAGAAGTCATCCGCCGTAACCGGATCGCCATTCGACCATTTCGAGTCGCGCAGATGGAACGTGTAGGTCAGTCCGTCGTCAGAGATATCCCAGCGCTCCGCCATCCCCGGCACCGCTTCGCCGGCCGCATTGAAAACGAGCAGCCCCTCGAACAAATCGATAAGCACGTTGCTTTCCGAAACCGTGGAGGTCTGATGCGGGTCGAGCGAGGATGGATCCGTGTCATTGCCGCGGTTCAGCACCATCTGCGCCGAGACCGCCCCCGCTCCCATCACCAGCGCGAGTGCCGAAGCAACCAGAAGATCACGCGTGGACATGTTTCTCTCCCTGTTTGGAAATCGGTTCCAGAAAACCGTCATGAACGCGTTTCCTGTCCTGAGAAGCCTGCTCCGTCAAGCGACAGTATTCTTCCCCAAGATACAAATTACCTTAAGGCGACGCAGCGAAACAGCGCGTATCCTGAGTCGTTGCGGATTTTTGACTGCCTGCTCCGATCGCGGGATCTCCCGTTTTGGCTGGTTGAAAGCGCCCGCAGGCCCAGTCTTCCTTGGTCAGCACGCGACGAGGTGGCCATACGCAACCTGTGGATGATGATGTCGCGCGTTTTGACGCAGCAGGCACGATTTTGCTTTACCATTCACTACGTATTCTGTATGCAACCAACTTCGCTTTGCCGGGGCTCGGGAGGCGGCGGGCCGGGATGGCCTGCAGCCGGAGCCCCCTCCGCTTCTCTGGAACTCGGACACTCTCGCGTGAAACAGTCTCTTCTCGCCGCACTCGACGCGCGCGGATACACCACACTTACTCCGGTGCAGGAGGCCGTCACCGAGCCGTCGCTCCGGGGGCTTGACCTGCTTGTCTCTGCGCAGACCGGCTCGGGCAAAACAGTGGGCTTCGGCCTTGCCATCGCCCCGACCGTTCTGGGCGAGGATGAACGTTTCGGCATCGCGGAGGCGCCGCTGGCCCTCGTCATTGCGCCGACGCGGGAACTTGCGCTGCAGGTGAAGCGCGAACTCGAATGGCTCTACGCCGGTGCAGGCGCCGTGCTGGCCTCCTGCGTGGGCGGGATGGACATGCGCGGGGAACGTCGCGCCCTGGAACGCGGCGTGCATATCCTTGTCGCCACGCCGGGGCGCCTTTGCGACCATCTGCGTCGCGGATCGGTCGATCTTTCTGCCGTGCGGGCCGTGGTGCTGGACGAGGCCGACGAAATGCTCGACCTGGGCTTCCGCGAGGATCTGGAAACCATCCTCGAAGCGGCGCCCACCGACCGCCAGACCCTGCTCTTCTCTGCCACCGTGCCTCGTGCCATTGCGACGCTCGCCTCCGAGTATCAGCGTGATGCGCAGCGGATCTCCGTGCAGACGACCGGCGGTCAGCACAGCGACATCGACTACCGCGCCGTGCTCGTGGCCGAGCATGACGAGGAGAATGCGATCACCAACCTGCTTCGTTTCCACGAAGCGCCGAACACCATCATCTTCGCCAATACCCGTGCTGCCGTCTCGCGGCTGGTCACGCGGTTGTCGAACCGGGGGTTCGCCGTGGTCGCTCTGTCGGGTGAGCTGTCGCAGGGCGAGCGGAGCCATGCGCTGCAGGCGATGCGCGACGGCCGTGCACGGGTCTGCGTGGCTACGGATGTGGCTGCGCGCGGGATCGACCTTCCGAACCTCGACCTCGTCATTCATGCGGAACTCCCGATGAACGAGGAAACCCTTCTGCACCGTTCCGGTCGTACCGGCCGCGCCGGGCGCAAGGGTTTCTCTGCCCTGATCGTACCCCCGCGTTCCCGCCGCAAGGCGGAGCGACTGCTTGCGGCGGCGAAACTTCGCGCCGAATGGGAAGCTGCGCCTTCTGCCGATGCCGTGCGGGAGCGTGATGAATCGCGGCTTCTTGCCGACCCGGTCTGGGCGGAGGAGGCGACAGAGGCTGAGGCCCGCGCGCTCGAGCAACTGCTTGCCGAGCGGGAACCGGCAGCGCTGGCGCTGGCTGTCCTCCGCCTGTGGCAGGGCCAGCGCTCCGCCCCCGAAGAGCTGCTCTCCGTGACCCCGCGCGAACGGCAAGCCCAGAGCTTCGGCCCGAGCCGCTGGTTCCGCCTGTCCATCGGACGGGATCGCAACGCCAATCCGAAGTGGCTGATGCCGAAGATCTGCGATGCTGGCGGCGTGACCCGCAAGGAGATTGGCGCCATCCGCATCGGCGACGAGGAAACCTTCGTGGAGATCGCTCTGGAGGCGGTGGACCACTTCCTTGCCACCCTCGGCCCCGATCGCGAGATTGCCGAGGAGATCCTTCTGGAAGCGACGGATGGCGTGCCGGAGCTGCCCGCGCCGCGTCCGCGGACTTTCGCAGGCAAACCCGGTCGCCCGAGCGACAAACCCTATGGTAAGCCCAAGGAGCGCACCTTTGCCAAGGACCGCTCGTATAACGACGAGCGACCGCAGGGCGAGAGCGACAAACCCTATGGCAAGAAGCCCTATTCGCGGGAGCGCAACTCAAGTGATGAGGGCACTGGCGAGCGCAAGTTCAACAGGAAACCCGGCGGCGACGATCGGGCACCGCGCAGCTTCGCCAAGCCCCGCTTCGCCGACAAGGACCGCCCGGAGAAACCCTACGGCGGCAAGTCCTTCGGCGGACAGTCCTACACTGACAAGCCCGGCGGTGATGGTGAGACGCGCAAGCCCCGCAGCACCGCGCCCGGTGATCGTGAGCGCCCGCGGGGTGAGGCGAAATACACCCCGAAACGCGCGAAGCCCGGCTACGGCGCGCCAAAGGGCAAGCAGCGGAACGGCTGAGAACGGGAGGGCCATCCGGCCCTCCTTTTTCGTTCGGGGGTTATCAGGCGCCGGAAACGCGCCAGATGACATTGCCGACGTCATCGGCCAGCAGAAGCGACTTCCTATCCGGTCCGAGGGCGACGCCAACGGGACGGCCGAAGGAAAACCTTTCGTCTTCCGACAGAAACCCTGTCAGCAGATCACGCGGTTCGCCGCTGGGTTTTCCGTTCTCAAACGGCACGAAGATAAGCCTGTAACCACTTAATTTCGCTCTATTCCAAGAGCCGTGCTGCCCGATGGCCATTCCGGAAGGCAAGCCCGGCAGCGTCCCTTCCGGCACCCAGCACAGCCCGAGCGAGGCGGTGTGACCACCGAGCGCGTAATCTGGCCGTACAGCACTCGCAACCGCAGCCGCATCCTGGGGCACACGATCATCCACGACCTGCCCCCAATAGCTGTAGGGCCAGCCATAGAAGCCACCCTCCCGAACGGAAGTGAGGTAATCGGGCGGTGTTTCGTCACCCAGCCCGTCCCGTTCGTTCACCACTGTCCAGAGGGAACCCGTCTCCGGCTCCCACGCCATCCCCACAGGATTACGGAGACCGGAGGCAAAGACCCGCGCGTTGCCACTGGCGAGGTCAACCTCCCATATCGCCGCACGGCCCTTCTCTACAGCCATTCCCTCATCACCGATATTCGAGAGCGAGCCCACGCCGCAATACAGCCTCTTTCGATCTGCAGAGAGCAGGAGGCTCCGCGTCCAGTGGCCGCCCGGCTTGAATTCCACGATGCGCCGCCCGGGGCCCTCTAACCGCCGCTGACCCTGCCGATAGGGAAAGGCGACGATCCCGTCGGTATTCCCCACATAGAAAGTGTCTTCCGTCGCGGCCATGCCGAAAGGCTGTCGCTGCCCTTCCACAAATATCTCCCGCACCTCCGCCACGCCATCACCGTCCTCATCCCGCCAGAGACTGATGCGGTTCGCGCTTTTCCCCACCGCGCCTGCACGGCGCATCGTCGCCTGCGTTGCCCGGTCCATGAAGCCATGCGGCGGGCGCGGTTCCTGCAATGCCTCGGCCACCAGCACATCGCCATTGGGCAACACCTCGATCCACCGCGGATGAGCAAGTCCGGTCGCAAAGGCGTTGACCTTCAGCCCTGCCGCGGGCGTGGGGGTCCTGCCTTGTTCCCATCCCCTCGCGGTGGGCATCTTCAGGGTCATCAATCCCTGTTTCCGTGCGACGGGGATCCGGGGGGCAGCACCCGTCGCCTGCGTGTCAGGCGTATCGCGCCGCCGCGCCCAGACCATTGCGCCGCCGACTACGGCGACCAGCCGTCCCATCATGTCCATCTTCGCCCCCGGTTCCTTAGCCTGGGCGACCCTAGCTGTTCCGCCCGCAGCAAGGCCAGTCGCATTTGTCATGATCCCGTACGCGTCTCGACATCTCCCGGACGTCTGCGGAGGGAATGCTGCGCAAGCACGGCTATTGCCCGCGACAGAGATGTTCCCGTCTGTTAGGAGACGCGGGCAGAAGATCGGACAGATATCCGACGCATTGGGACAGAGCATGACCGACCACTCGTATCTCTATCCGCGCGCCTCCTTACAATGGCCGGGGAAACGAGCTATCCGCGCTGCCGCTTTCATTACGCTTCTTGCTTTCCTCGGGGCGAGCGGTTGGCTCTGGATGAGCGGGCTTGCCGGAGCAGCGTTCCAGCTCCTCGATCAGCGGGGAACGAAGGAGCCGGAGGCATCGCTCTGGCTTGCCGACTACAGAGCCGCAGTTCAGGGAGCGCCTGTTGCGGGCGTTCGAGACAACCTCTCCGGGCTGACCTTCAACGCTGAGACGATGACGCTTTTCGGCGTGATAAATCGTCCGGCAGAGCTGGTGGAATTGTCGCTGACAGGGGAACTCTTGCGCCGCATACCGCTGGAAGGGATCGCCGATCCGGAGGGCATCGCATATATCGAGGGCACCCTCTTTGCGCTGGCGGAGGAGGGCCGGCAACGGATCGTCTTGTTTGACCTTCCCGTCGGCGCCACGGAACTCGACCTGTCCGGCACCGCAGGTACCGTGCTCAACCTTGGTCTTTTCGGAAACATGGGGATCGAAGGGCTCGATTGGGATGCGGTGAACCGGCGCCTGCTGGTGACACAGGAGATGCTGCCCGTCCGGGTGCTGGAGATCACCGGGCTTGAGCGCGCGGCAGCAGGCGAGCCGCTGGCCGTCGATATCCGGGAATGGAAACCTGGCCATAGCCTTGGCCATGCGGTGGGCGATCTCTCGTCGATCACACAGGACCGGGAAACCGGCAACCTTCTGCTGCTCAGCGAGATGACGGGCACTCTCTCCGAATATCGGCCTGATGGAACGCCGGTCTCCGTCATGCCGCTGTGGCAGGGTTGGCACGGCCTCACAGAAACCATTCCGCAGGCGGAAGGTGTCGCCGTGGGACCGGAAGGAGAGATCTACATCGTCTCCGAACCCAACCTGTTCTATCGCTTCGACCGCAACGCCCGCCCGACGCAGATCGCAACCGGAGAGAAATAGGCCGTTACCCCGGCATCGTCTTGTATCGGGATTTCCCGATTCTGACCCGTTGCAGGACGCTTGATCAGAGGGGAGAGGGTCGGTCCGCGAGCGCCGCAGCGCCTCCTTCGTTGCTAAGCCGGACGATGAGCCGCACATTCGGAGGGGCGAGGGCGTTCCGCGGGCGTACCGGGCGTAAACGTCAGGCGCCGAACCGAGATGCCGCCGTTCTTACCCTTATCCTCCACCCCTCCCGTCCATGTTCACGAGGAGGCTCTGACGTCGTCTATACCTGTCGCGCGCCGCTTACTTTCGGTTGCTTTGCAGGCGCAAGACGTCATCTTGGATGCTGCGGCGTATCCTCTGGCCGCTCGCCATCAGGCTCAACGGGCAGGCGAACAGGCCTCAGCCGGCGCCCGTCACGGCACCTTCGCATGGCCCCTTCCAATTGCCTCCCGAACGATCGGTGCAGTTCCGCTACGCGGCTGGCTGAACAACATGACTTGCTGGAAGCACGCCACCCGTCCGGCATGGACAGATAAGGCCCCATCTGCCGTGCCGCCGCAGACATGCCAAGCACAGGTGCCGAAAACAGACACATGTGCTCGCAGACCGGACCGATCCGCCTTGTCATCGCGGGCACGATGGACAGCACGCAAAAGCCGCTACTTGGAAACAGCTGACGTCCAGAAAGACGGTCGCCGACAAGCCACGGTCAAGGGAGATGACGAGAGCGCATTCCTGAGTTGAGCGACAAGAACATCACCCGTCGAGTGTCTGATGCAAGGGCCTCATGCGTTCCCCGACAGAGCGGCGCCCACGAAAATTGATCCGGCGAAAGACCGACGACTCCATGGCGATATCGTGCCGAAAATCTCGCGATGTGGGCGGGGTTCCTCAACGAAACCCATCCCCTTTCAGGGAGACGCGCGCGAGTGCAAGGCTCCGTCGCGGTCAATTGAAGCAGGTCATCTCTGCCTCGGCCTGCGCGCGCCTCAGCTCTGCCACAAGTGCCGTCGTGGGTGCATTACCGCGAAACAGCGCGGCGCGCTCGCCCGTGGTCTGACGCATGCGCAACACAGTTTCCGCCTCCACATAACGATCATAGGGAACGATCTGGGCGATCTCATCAATGGAGCACGAGCATTTCTCGAGCGAAACCTGCGTCTGGCCGTTCGTCGCCATGCAGGCGAAGACATACTCCGCGCGGGCATTTGTCGGATAATCGTTCAGCACTGGCGCCGCTCCGGCCGTCAACGTCAGCGCGAGGGGCGCGAGAATAAAGGACGGGCGCATCTGTCACTCCCCCATGAGATGCATCGTGTCATGATAGCCCGTGTCCCCGCCCGGTGTATCCGCCGAAAGGCTGAGAAGCCGGGTCGGCGCAGCGCTCGGATAGGTAAGGGTCAGCGTCAGATCCCCGAAGCTGCCCATATGGGCGCGGTTGGGGTCACGCGCAAAAGGGGTGACGACCGCGGTGACACGGCCATCCGTCACCTCTCCCGCAGGAGCCATGACGAGCGCGTCCCTGATACGGTTGCGGATGTAGAAGGGACTGCCTCCCGTCGCTTCCGCCATCGCATGCACGACGCCTTCCAGATAATAGAGCAGCACCGGGTTCGCGCCCTGCGCCGGAAAGGCCGCAATGGGGCGGGCCTTGCCATCACTCTCCTGAAAGAGTGACAGGACGGGCCCGTGCTCACCCGGATCGGACTGCAGCCAGACACGCGTGTCGACGAGGTTGCTCCTGGCTGCGCTCGGGGGCAGAGTGCGGGTATGGCTGTAGGTCAGCAGAACGCCACTCTCTGCGCCGGCAAAGCCGCCGGGTGCCAGCACGGCATCCGACAGGGCCCCAGCCTGCACAGTCAGCGTCAGCAGGGTTGCAGCGGCCAGTCCGGCAACCATACGGGTCATCGCTCGCGCGAGATAGAGCTTCATTCATCCTCCAACGTCAGCACAAATCCCCGCCCCCGCATGGTTCGAAGGGCAAGCCCATATTCGGCGAAATTACCTAGCTTTCTTCTGAGATAGCCCAGATAGACATCCACGACATTCTCTGTCGAACCGCCCAACGGCGCCCAGAGCGCATCGAAAATCTCGGCCCTTTTCAACACCTCGCCCGGATGCGTCAGCAGATAGGCCAGCAATTCACCCTCCCGCTCGGTCAGCAAGACAGAACGGGAACCCCCAGTGACGGTGCGAGCGGCGATATCATAGGACAGCCCCGCGAGGCGCATTGGCTCCATCCGCGGTGCGGCCCGGACGAGTTGCACCTCCAGCCGCGCCAGCAGCTCGCTCATCTGGAAGGGTTTGACGACATAATCCTGCGCACCGGCCGAAAGACCCTCCGCCCGCTCTTCCACGCGCGAAAGCGCGGAGAGCATGATGGCTGGCAGCCGGTGACCGCGCGCGCGTATGTCGCTCAGCAGGGCCGCACCACTTTCATGGCCCAGCATCATGTCGATGATCGCCGCGTCGTAATCCGTCCCGCCGAGCCTGTCCATTGCGGCCTCCGGCGTCTCAGCCCAGTCGGTGGCATGCCCTGCGGCGCCCAACCCGCGCGCCAGCAGGGAGGCGATGTCGGCATCGTCCTCCACGATCAGGATGCGCGTCATGTCTCCTCCTTCCAGAGCGGCAGGGTCAGGCGCAGACCCATGCCAGGCTCCGTCGCGGGCAGGAGGTCCAGCCCGCCGCCCTGAGCCTCTGCCACCCAGGCCGCAAGTGCAAGCCCCACACCGAAGCCGGGCGCCTCGCCCCCCCGCACGAACCGGTCAAAAAGGCGTGCCCGCAACTCCGGTAGCATGCCGGGACCGTCGTCGGACAGGGTGAGCGCCGCCATCGACCCCGCCACCGCCCCGCGGATCGTGAGCGTCGCTCCGCGTCCGGCATACTTGACGGCGTTCTCCACGATGCCGGAGATGACCTGCCGCAGCCAGTCCGGGTCGGCGGCAACGGCAAGGGACGGGACATTGGTGACGATCGCCAGCCCTCCCCGCTGGGCAAGAGGCTGAAGATCGGCGATGGCCATGGCCACCACGCGGGACAGGTCTACCTGCTCCTGCCGCAATTCGAGCTGCCCGCTCTCCGAACGCGCGATCCGAAGAAGATCCTCGATCCGCCGGAAAAGCCGCAGGGCTCGCGCCTCTATCGTGGCAAAGGCAGCGCGTGACTCTTGATCGCCCAGCTGCGCGCCGAGCTCCGCCTCCCCCAGAATCACGGTAAGCGGCGTGCGTAGCTCATGGCTCACATCGGTGAAAAAACGCCGACGCTGCCGGTCGGCCGCCTCGAGCCGGTCATTGGCACGCGAAAGCTCGACCGTCCGCTCCTTCACCAGTTGGCCCAGCCGCTCGCGGTCGCGCAGGAGCGCCAGTCGCCGCCGGTCAAGCCGGGCGGCCATCTGCCGAAGCCGCGCGAACAGCAGGCCAAGCTCGTCATGCCCGTAGCCTTCCCCCGCTGCGTCCCCCGCCACCAGCCGCTCTGCTGCCCGGCTCGCGCGCCGGAGCCGGCTGAACAGGGGGCGGAGGATGGCGAGATAGAGCACTCCGAGCACGAGCGGCGCCGCGATGCCGATCCCGATGGCGCCGCGTCGCATCCCGCGCCGGGCGGTCTCCATCTGGGAAAGCGCCTGATCGCGGCGCTCCACCTCCCGCGCGATCTGCTGGCCGATGATCGCGGGGGCAGAAGCGGCATAAATCTGCGCCGCCGTCACGCTGGCCGCACCGCGGGCGGATTGCGTCATGCTCCGCGACAACTGCCCGAATTGCGCACGGAGCCGGGCGGGCACATGGCCTTGCGTCCGCTCCGCGGCTTCCGCCTCCGATTGCGCCGCCGCGATATCCTCCTCCGTCAGCGCGTCAAGCGTGTCGAGCGCGGCGATGACACCCGCATCGCTGGTCGGCGCACCGGACATCAACGAGAGCGTCCATTCGTTCACCCGACCCGAATAGGTCGCGTAGGCCTCCAATCGCCGCTGTGCCGCCATGGCCTCCGCCGCAAGCCGCGCCGTCCGGTCCAGACCATAAAGCGCGAGCCCAGCCGCCGCGACAGTGAGCAGAGCGAGCGTTGCGGCCGCAAGCGCCAGCCTTGAGGACAGGTTGAGCCGGCAACGTCGTAGCAGGCGCGTCACTCCGCCAAACGGGCTGCGATGAGGCGGCCGAGCGCAAAGGCCCGCTGCTCCAGGATGACCGGTGTCTCGCAGACATAGGTCAGGGATTGCTGCCGATCGCGAAATACCCGCGTCGCCCAGTCGATCTGCGTCTCCAGCGCATCGAGGCGGTCGAAATCCTTTGGCTCGGTGCTATTTGCCGTGTCGAAGGCGTGGCGCAATGCGTTGATCTCTTGATCCAGCGCCTCCTGCTTGTGGGCATAACGCGTAATACCGCTCATCACACGGTCGCGCGTGGCATCAATATCTCGGAACGTGGCCAGCATGAGCGCCGTCAGATCCGTCACCGACCGGCCCGGAGCAAAGCTCTCGATCGCTTCCCCCGCCTCCTTCAGATCGGTCCTGCGCAGCGAAATGACACGGGCCAGATCGCGGATCTCTGCGCTCTGGGACCGCTCGATCGCTGCGGCGTCCGGCAGTGGCCCGGACCAGACCTGGCCAAGCGACAAATGCGGCACCCGGCGCTGAATGCAGGGCCAATCCGGGTCCACCGGCCCGGCGGCAAGCGCGGGTGTGCCCGCAAGACAGAAGACGGCGGCGATCCAGCGGATCATGCTCCCCCCTTTCCCCGGCCACGCCAAAGGCCCTTGGCCGGATCATACATGAAAACAGTCGCGCCGAAGAAGATCACGAAACAGCCCAGCACCACCCAGAAGGACATGGGGTCGAACCGGCCGTAAAGTGCAAATCGGATCAGTTCGACGGCATGGCTGAACGGGTTCAGCGCGCAGATATCGTGCAGCAGGACACTTGCATCCCGCATCCGCCAGAGCGGGTAAAGCGCGGTTGAGGCAAAGAACATGGGAAAGATCACGAAGTTCATCACACCCGCGAAATTCTCAAGCTGACGGATGGCTGAGGAGATAAACAATCCCAGTGATCCCAGCATCAGACCAGCAAGGACCAACGCCGGAAAGACCGCGACATACCCCCAGAGCGGTGGCTCGATCCCCCAAAACCAGGCGATGAGCAGAAAGGCATAGACCTGAAGGGTCGCCACCAGAACGGAAGCGAAGAGCTTTGATCCGAGCAGGAACCAGCGCGGATAAGGGCTGACCAGCAGCGTCCGCATCGCCCCCGTTTCCCGGTCATACACCATCGAAAGCGACGACTGCATTCCCGCAAATAGCAGGATCATCCCGCAAAGACCGGGCGTGACATATTCTTCATAAAGAACATAGGTCTGGTACGGCGGCGTGATCGATAGTCCGAGTACCGACCGGAATCCTGCCGCAAAAATGAACAGCCAGACCAGCGGCCGCACCAGCGCCGCAAAGAACCGTTCCCGCTGATGGAAGAAACGCAGGAACTCGCGCCGTGCGATGCCGCGGAACGCGATACCAGCGCCTGGTCGGAGAAGGCGCGACTTGCGCATCCGCCGGAGAGGCGGGTGGCGTTGCTCAACCATGGCCATATTGCTGACCCGCGTCGCTTGGGTTGCCGTTCACGCGACCTCTCCCGTCAGGGCAAGGAACGCCTGTGTCAGACCGCCCTCGCCGACGCTTTCCGCAAGTCCGTCGGCAAGCACCCGTCCCTTGTGCAGAATGACGACGTGATCCTCCGGTGCGATCTCCTCGAACACGTGGGTGGCCCAGAGGGTCGAAACCCCCTCTTCACGGATCAGCCGCCGCACAAGCGTGAGAACCTCCGCGCGGGAGCGGACATCCAATCCCGCCGTCGCTTCATCCAGCAGCAGCAACTCCGGCCCATGCAGCAGGGCGCGCGCAATTTCCGCCCGTCGCTGCTGCCCGCCCGAAAGTGTCCCAGCACGCTGCCCGTCCCTGTCCTGCAAGGCGACAAGGCGCAGCACATCGGCGATCCGCGCCGCGGCCGCCTTTCCGCCCAAACCGTGCAATGCAGCGTGATAGACGAGGTTCTGCCGAAGCGTCAGGTCAAGGTCGAGTGCGCGGCTCTGAAACACCACGCCCAGTCGCGCCAGCGCCTCGCCCGCATCCCGGCGGGCATCATAGCCAGCCACCTCGATCACGCCGGAGCTCGAGTCGTAGAGCCGCGTAATAAGGGAAAAAAGTGTTGTCTTCCCTGCCCCGTTCACGCCCAGAAGCGCCGTGAAACTTCCACGGGGCACGGTAAAACTGATGTCGTCCAGCGCAACCACCCGGCCGAAGCGGTGGCTTACCCCCCGGATTGAAAGCGCGGGCGGCAGGCCGGTCGCGACACTTTGCACCCTGCCGCCCACAGCCTTACTCCTTCCGGCGGTCTGTCACATTATAGGATGCGTCGAGCTTGATGTCATACTGCCCATCCGCGCACATGACGTCGTCGAGATCGAAAACCCCGTTCTCCACTTCGACATTGTCGTGATCGACCTCACAGCTCATCGAGGCCAACACCTGGTCGATGCGGGTGAGCTGCTCCGGCGTCGCCTTGTCATCGGCAAGCGCAGGCCCCGCCATCATCAGGATGCCGGCTGCGATCAGAATAGGTTTCATTTTCATACTCCTCCCTCAAAAACTCAGCGAATGCTAAATACGGCCTTCTGCGACTCTCCCGTCGATCCCGGTATATGGAGTTCGTACTTGCCGGGAAGCACCGCAATGAAGGACACCTCCGCGGTGCCCGCCTTGTCGAACTCGATGGAATGAACGCCCATCGGTCGGATTTCGATGCCGTTGATGACGATCTCGTTGATCCAGACTGCACGGAAGAAATCCCCGCCCGACAGCGCCAGCTCCTGCGATCCGTCGGCCTTGATGTTCATCTTGTAGTAGCCACCCGATTTCAGTTCGATCGGTCCCTCCGCCACCGGCTTGCCTGCCGCCAGCGTCAGGTCGGGAAGCTGAGACCGGTTGGCCTTGCCCATCAGGCCGGCAAAACCATAGTCGAACTGCTGCGCCGCGACGGGCGCCCCCAATGCCACGGCGATGAGCGCCGCACCGGCGATCCAGTGTTTCATAGCATCCTCCCCCTCTATTCCGATTTTACTGCCACGACGCCCCAGGGCTGCTCGCCCACCTGCACCGATTTCACCACCTTGCGGTTGGCGACATCTATGACCGAGATGTCGTTGGAATTGCCGTTCGTGCTGTAGAGCCATTTGTGGTCGGGTGAGAACCCGAGTTGCCAGACCCGTTGACCAACCAGCAGATAGTCCTCCACCTCCCAGGTCTCGCCATTCACCACAGCGACACGGTTGGCGGGGCCCAGAGCGACGAAGATGGTCTTGTCGTCGGGCGTGATGCGCAAACCGACGGGTTGCAGGGCTTCCGGCAGCACGCCCGGAACGTTGAAGGTGATCGTGTGGACAACCTCCGACTTCGCCGGATCAATGACGCTCACCGTGCCGCCGATCTCCGCAGTGACATAGAGCGTCGAGCCATCGGAATTGAATTGCGCGAAACGCGGACGACTGTCCACCAGCACGTTCTCATAAATCTCGAATGTCTCGGTGTTGATGAAATGCGCCATGTTGGTGGTTTCAGAGGTGTTGACCACCGTCTTGCCATCCGGCGATACGCCCATTCCCTCCGGCTCCACGCCGACGGGAACCTCGGCAAGCACTTGCCGTGTCTGGACATCCACCACGGTGACGATGTTGTCATCCTCGTTCGCGATGTAGAGCGGGTTGCCGGAGGGGTGCAGCACGAACAGCTCCGGGTCCGGCCCGGAGGGCAACGAGGGCAGTTCCTCATAGGTCGTGGCATCATAGACGCGCACCAGATCGTCGTCGGAAGCACAGACATAGATCACCTTGCCATCCGGACTGGCGGTGATGCCGCGAGGGCGCTGCATGCCGGTGATCGTATGGATGATCTCGAGGCTGTCGGCGTCGAGCACGGTAATCGAATTGCCTTTCTCGTTGGAGACGAAAACCTTGTCCGCGAAGGCCGGCCCTCCGGCGAGCGCGGCTGTACAGAGCATCAAGGCCAATCTTGTCATCATTCCCCCCTCAGCGTTTGCATTGCGTCTCTGGCCGGTCGATACCCAGCGTGTCGAGCTGGCTGACCTGATGCAGGAACTCTGCCTGCGGCGAGACTGTGGCGACGACCGGTCCCGCAACCAGCAGGATGGGCTGGCGCAACTGCCCGTCCCAGTCGCGGAAGGTGAGCTTCTGGCCCTTGAAGGCCGCAAGCTCCATCTTGCCGCTGGCGATGTAGTCGCGCAGCGTCGTGAAATCCTCGGACCTGGTGCGGGTCGCGGCTTCTCCGAGCGATCTCAGCGCCATCCAGACCTGGTAATCCTCCGGACGCGCAGGACGGTTGGAGATTTTCTCGAACCGGCTCTGGAACTGCATCCCGGCCCACGCCTCATGCGCGGGCGACCAGCTTTCCGGTTCAAGACCGGCGGACCCGGTCACCGGGCGCGGCTCCCAGGTGTGGTAGGGCAGGTAATCCGCGAAGTAGCCGCTGTGATCGGCGACGACGACCACGTCATGCTCCGCGGCGCGCTGAGTGAAGGCGGGCATCTCCTGCTGACCGGGCACCTGGCCGGAATCGGTCCGGCGCGCGCTACCGCGATCCTCATAGACGCGCTCCTCCACGATGCGTGCGCCGAATTTCTTCGCCGCGCGCTTGTAGGATTCGGCAAGCGCCTTGTCCTCCGGGTGGCTGCCTTCGATCAGAAACCAGCGCGTCCAGCGTTTCCATGCAAGAAACTGCGCCAGCGCGTCCGTCAGCATCGCATCCGAAGGCGCGGTATGAAGCAGGTTCGGGCGACAATCCGCACCGCGCAACCTGTCCCCCGTAGCCGAGGCGTTGATGACAAGAACACCCTCCCCGGCCGCGTCGGCCAGTTTTACGGTCATGTCCTCATCCGCTATGGTGACGATGAACTGAATACCCTCGGCGGCGAGCCGTTTCATCTCCGCCTCCGCCGTTTCCGGCGTGGCAACGACAGCCTCCATCGTATAGGTCTGCTTCATGAAGCTGCCGGTCGTCATGTTGTCGGAGGTGGCCAGCGCCGCCCCTGCCAGCCCCAGGTCCGCCGGCGGCAGGTCTAGGCGTGAAATCGGCAGCGGTTTTGGCGCATCGACACGGAGCACCGCCGCGCGATATTCGCTCTGCGCTACGGCCGATGTCGCGCACAGCAGGCTGACGCCCAGGCATACCGCCAGGCCGCGCGCAAGCGGCGCGGCATCTGTCCAACACTCAGGTTTCATCCCAAGTCCTCCCCGACGTCATCGGACAGCAAAGTACGGGATCGGCAAAGCGATTTTTCATGATAAGTAAATTATAAGAATGCCTTAGCGGGGGTTTCCATACTTTTGTATGATGACCTCACGCTCAGCCCGCCGGCTTCAGAGCCTTCCCGTAATCGTCCAGGATAGGCACTCCCGCATCCCTGAGGATCGCGTCGATATCGGACTGATTACGGCGAATGAGGCTGTTGAGTTCCCGCTTCCAGTTATCCTCTCCGGCACGAACGCCCATGGTGATCCGATAGAACAGCCGCGGCGGCCCCTCATCTTTCAGAAGGGGCGTAACCTTGAGCGTCGGATCACCTTTCGCGAGCGGACCTCCAATCGGCCCCCAGAGAACGGCGGCATCTGTCTTGCCACTCCTGACGTCTTCAAGCATCTGGCCTGCAGGGTTCTCGACCCGCCGGTCCACCATGAGCGCGTAGGGTTCGGCATCCTTCATCAGCCCGGCACGCGCGATATGGGTGGTGGCTGGGGCGCCCACCACCACGCCAATCCGATGCCCTTTCAGACGAGGGTCGGACAGGCTGTCGATCGCGGCGAGATCGCTGTCGGCCCGGGTGACGAGAACATGGGTGGAGGTATAATAGTGGTTGGTGTTGAGCACGAGGTCATCGCCCTGCGCAAAGCCGATCACCACATCGCACTTGCCAGCGCCGAGTGTGTTGCGCACGAATCCAGTGACCTGTGGAAACCACGTGTAATGCAGGGGAACACCAAGCCGCTCTGCGAGCAGCACCGCGATACGGTTCTCGAAGCCGGAACCATCCTCCACCGAGAGGGGCTTGTTGGCCGGATCGGCACAGACCCGGAAGCTGTCCCGGTCCACCAGATCAGCGACCTGAGCGCTCGCCGCTCCCGCGCTGAAGAACGCCGCGCAGAGCAGCCTGACTATCATGGCGCGGCTCATTACTGTTCCATGCAGGCCTTTTCGGCCTCCGCATAACCTTCGCTCTTCTCCTCACGCTTGGCGGGTCGGCCGCGTGGGATCGCCTCGGTACCCCGCGCGAGCAGGTATGTGTAGATGTCGTCGGCATAGCACATGACGTTCGGATTGGTGGCAAAGGCCGGCATCACCTGGTTTTCGGACGTACCTACCTTCTGCCGCCCGCTGGCTATGACGCCGATGAAGTCGTAATAATCCATCTTGATTGCGGAGTTCTTCAGCGCTGGCGCGTAGGTTGATCCCTCGCCATCCGGACCGTGGCAGACGTGGCATTCGGCATGGTACCGGCGATATCCCGAGAAGGTTGGCCAATCGACGACCCCGTTTTCCACTTTGAAGGTCGGGTTACCTTCAGCATTTCGATAGCGCGTGCCGTCAAACTCTGCGACGGCGGTGTCCGGTGCAGCCTGGGCGACAAGAGGCAGGCTGATGACGGACGCGACAAGAGTAGTGGCGAGCGCGAGGGGGCGCATTGCTGACAGCATGATCTCTCCTCCCAAAGAGCTGGGTCGAGGCTACCGCAGTGCCTTCCCCATCGGAATCAGACTTTAGTTTCGCTATGAAGTTTCGCCGCGAAACGGTCGTGAAAACGCCGCCGAAATCTATCGGCGGCGTTGACTGACGATTGTCAGCGTCCTAGTTCGGAACTTCGAATACGGTCAGCTGACCCCCAAGCACGGTGTAGTCGTGCAGCGCAGCATAGCCACCGACCGCACCCAGGCCTTCGTTGGCATTGGTCAGACCGGCCGCAAGACCGATGCCCGCCCAGCCCCCGACCCCGGAAAGCACGCCCACATACTGTTTGCCCGCGCTTTCATAGCTGAAGACGTTGCCGATGATGCCGGAGGGTGTTTTGAACTTGTAAAGCTCCTCTCCCGTCTTGGCGTCCACGGCCTTCAGGAAGCCCTCAAGCGTGCCGTAGAACACGACATCGCCCGCTGTCGCCAGCGCGCCGGACCAGACGGAGAACTGCTCGGGCAGCGACCAGACGATCTTGCCCTTCACCG
Organism: Haematobacter massiliensis; assembly: GCF_000740795.1. Taxonomy (GTDB): domain Bacteria; phylum Pseudomonadota; class Alphaproteobacteria; order Rhodobacterales; family Rhodobacteraceae; genus Haematobacter; species Haematobacter massiliensis. Next base: position 82,878 of record NZ_JGYG01000007.1, on the reverse strand, counting down.
CGTCCCAGGCGACGAAGTTACCCATGCCGCCATGGCTGTTCGGCGCGGGATACATCGACAGCGTTGCGCCGACGTAGGGCTGGCCCGCGGAATAGCTCACCCGGAAGGGCTCATAGTCCATGCAGACGTGGTTGGTCGGCACATAGAAGAGGCCGGTCTTGGGCGAATAGGCAGCAGGCTGCTGATCCTTGGTTCCGAGCGCGGCGGGGCAGATGCCGGTGGTGTTCACATCCTCGCCATTCTGAGAGGTGGAATATTCCGCAACGACGAGCGGGCGCCCGTAAGTCGCAGAATTCTTGTCCATATCCACCTTGGTCGCCCAGTTCACCGCGGGATCGTATTTCTCGGCCACGAGCAATTCGCCGCTGGCCCGATCCAGCGTATAGGCAAACCCGTTCCGGTCAAAGGTGACCAGCAGCTTGCGCATCTGGCCGTCAATCTCCTTGTCGACCAGCAGGTTCTCGTTCACCCCGTCATAGTCCCATTCATCATGCGGGGTCTTCTGGTAGAACCATTTCGCCATGCCCGTGTCGGGATCGCGCGCCATGATGGTCATCGACCATTTGTTGTCGCCGGGCCGCTGCGAGGGGTTCCAGGTGGAGGGGTTGCCGGTGCCGTAGTAGATCAGGTCGAGTTCGGGATCATAGGTCGTCCAGCCCCATGTGGTGCCGCCGCCGATCTTCCACTGATCACCCTCCCACGACTGAAGGGAACTGTCCTTGCCGATCGGTTTGCCCAGCACCATCGTCTTTTCCGGGTCCACGAGCATTTCCGCATCCGGGCCGGTCGAATAGGCCCGCCAGGCGAGCGAGCCGTCCTTGATGTTGTAGGCGGTCATGGAGCCGCGTACGCCAAACTCGCCGCCCGAGATGCCGGTCAGCACCTTGTCCTTGACTACGAGCACCGTCGCCGTGGAAGTCTCACCCTTGGAGGGGTCACCGTTCTTGACGCTCCACTTCACCTGTCCGGTCTTGGCGTCCAGGGCAACGAGCGTCGTATCCGCCTGATTGAGGAAGATTATTCCATCTGCGTAGGCCAGCCCGCGATACACCGTATCACAGCACATCACGCCGATCACGTCCGGGTTCTGCTCGGGACTGTAGCGCCAGAGGATCTTGCCCTCATTCTTCAGATCGAGCGCATAGACGATATTCGGGAAGGGCGTATGCACATACATCACATCGCCGATCACGAGGGGGGAGCCTTCATGGCCCCGCAGCACACCCGTGGAGAACATCCAGGAGACGCGCAAATCCTTGACGTTCGAAGCATTGATCTGATCCAGTTCGGAATACCGGATCCCGGCATAGTTGCCGAGCTGCGTTCCCCACTGTTTCGGATCCTTGGTGATCTGCATGAGCGAATCGTTAGCGAGCGCCGGCATCCCTGCGGATGCGAGCAACAAAGCCAGCCCTGCCAGTTTCATAGTCATCGCGACCTCCTCCCTTGAGTGCGATTCCGCTGACTGCCTGCTCTACCCGGGTGGGCATCCTCCGATCAGGCTTTCATCTTATGAAATTATTATAAAACTTACCCCGCAGCCAGAAGAATATCATTTCACCAGCTCCTCCCTAAGTATGACGATGACAAGATCCGGGTAGTTTCGCTAGGGCGCCGGTATTGCCCGCGCCAGCACCGTCATGAGCCTTCTGGGGTGGCAGCGGCGAGCGCGGCGATCCGGTCTGCCAAGGACACAATCGCTTCAGGTCCAAGGGCCTCAACGCGTACTTCCGTCACACCCTCACCCATGCGGGCGCGGTGACGGTTGTAGCGCGGATCGTAGTGGTGGAGCATCAGTTCAGCCGCCAGCTCCCGCCATGCGCCCCGTAAAACAAGCGCCTGCCAGTCTGCGAGCCGCGCTGCGGGGTGAAAAGGCCGGAGGCTTTCAACGATCGCGGCAAGCCTTCCCGGATCCGCCACCAGGTCCCCATAGGCGCGGATAAGATAGTCAGCACGCGCCGCCGGCGGGGCGGAGATGGCGATGCGTGGTGCAGCCTTCATCGCGCGCCAGAGGGTTGGAGGCAGAAGGCAATTTCCGATACGCGAACTCTCAGCCTCCACCACAACCGGCCTTGCAGGGTCCAGTGATGCGATGGCAACGGCCAGCCGCCCCTCGAATGCGCGCTGCGATGGCTGCGGACCATGCCCTCCGAAAAGCGAGCCACGGTGGTTGGCCATCCCCTCCAGATCGAGCACCTGCACTCCGCGTTGCCGCAGGAGGCCGAGCACTTCTGTCTTGGCCGAACCTGTATTGCCGTCGAGCAGGATGACCGGCGCAGGGAAGGCCCGCTCATGCAAGCAGGTGATGACATGTCGGCGCCACGCCTTGTAGCCGCCCTCCAGCCGTGCGACGCGCCAGCCGACTTCGGAAAGGATCAGGGAGATGGAACCCGACCGCTGCCCGCCCCGCCAGCAATAGATCAGCGGCCGCCAGCCGCCTGGCATCTCGAAGAGCGCTGTCTCCAAGTGATGGGCCGCATTGCGAGCCACCAGCGCAGCGCCGAGCTTTCGCGCGGTAAAGGGAGAAACCTGCTTGTACAAGGTGCCGACACGCGCGCGTTCCGCGTCGCTGAGGGCGGGCAGGTTGATGGCGCCGGGCAGATGATCTTCGGCATATTCCGAAGGGGAACGTACGTCGATGATCGTGTCGAAGGCCATCTCCGCCAGATCGGTCAGCGCGGTGAGGCGGAAAGTCATGGAAGCGTAATCCTCCGGGGCTGGACGGCGCGAGGCGGACCGTGCACAGAAACTCGACCGTCCAGGAGGAGAAAGACCTATGACGCATCCCATGCAAGCCCAAAACCCGCGTCGGGAGACGATCACGCTGCCCCCGCCCATGTCCGGCCCCGCGCGGGAGATCATCGTATTGCGTTTCGGCACGCCTGGAGCACGCCCCAAGGCCTACCTGCAGGCAGGGCTGCATGCGGATGAGTTTCCGGGGATGCTGGCATTGCATGATCTCGTCCCGCGGCTTGCGGAGGCTGAGAGCGAAGGACGGATCGCCGGCGAGATCGTCGTGGTACCGATCTGCAATCCGGTAGGGCTGTCGCAGGAGGTGCATGGTGCCCTGCGCGGGCGTTACGAAACGGCGGGAGGCGAGAACTTCAACCGCGGCTGGCCGGATCTGGCGGATGGTGTGGCGGAGCGCGTGGCGGGCCGGCTGGGTGAGGATGCCGACGCCAATGTCGCGATCATCCGGCAGGCGATGGGAGACCTCCTGTCCACGATGCCGCGGGAGACGGAGATCACGGCGCTGCGCCACGCCTTGATGACCCTCGCGCATGATGCGGATTACGTGCTTGATCTCCATGCCGACAGCGAGGCGGAAGTGCATCTTTATATCGGGACGCCACTGTGGCCGGATGCGGCGGATCTTGCCCGAGAGGTCGGTGCCCGGGCCGTGCTGCTGGAGGAGGTATCCGGCGGAAATCCGTTCGACGAGGCATGCTCCGGCCCGTGGTGGTCGCTCGCCCGCCGCTTTCCGGCATATCCCGTGCCCGCCGCGTGCCTTTCCACCACGGTTGAACTGCGCTCCAATAATCAGGTAGACGAGACGCTGGGCCGCAAGGATGCCGCGGCGCTTCTGTCGTTTCTCGTCCGGCGCGGGGTGGTACAGGGCGAGACAGGGCCGCTGCCCGAGCTGCTCTGCGATGCCACGCCGCTGGACGGGATGCAGCAGCTCACCGCTCCGGTCGCGGGCCTGATCCTCTACCGGGTAAAGCTCGGGGAGCAGGTACGTGAAGGTCAGGTCGTGGCCGAGATCGTGGACCCGCTCGGCGCTACCACCCCGGTGCTTGCTGTGACCAACGGTGTGCTCTTCGCACGGCTGGAACAGCGCTTTGCCTGGGAAGGCCGGATTATCGGCAAGATTGCGGGAGCCGATCCGCTCGCCTCCCGTGTTGGCACCACGCTCCTCCCGGCCTGACGGACAACCCCGGTTCTACAACTGGTAAACGCCCCTGCTTTCTGCGAGGGGCGTTTTTGCTTTGGCTGTAACAGTCAAGCTTTTTTACAACCGCTGGGGAACAATAAAATACATCTAGGTTTTGCAGTTTAATCTTGAAACCTCTGCAAGCGGCCCACGTGGAATAGCGCAATACAAGCGCGTGTAACCGTTGCAAGGCCACGCTGGCCTTGCGCGACCGGAAGTTTCCTCAATGCCACGGGCAGGGAGTTTTCGTGTGAAATTCAAGTTTCCGACCGCCTTCACCATTCTCTTTTGCCTCATCGTCGTTGTCGCGATCCTGACGTGGTTTGTCCCTGCAGGGGAATATACTCGCCAGATGAGCGAAGCGCTGGGGCAGGAAGTGCCGGTTCCAGGCACATACCATTCCGTGACCCAGAACCCTCAGGGGTGGTGGGATGTGCTCCTCGCTCCCATAGCCGGGTTCTATGACCCGGAGACGGGCATGGCACGCGCCATTGATGTGGCGCTTTTCGTTCTCATCATCGGCGGCTTCCTTGCCGTTATCACGCGGACAGGGGCCATCGACGCCGGGATCGGCGGCCTGATGAACGCCCTCAAGGGGAAGGAAGTCTGGCTTATCCCCATCCTGATGACCGCGTTTGCCCTTGGCGGCACGAGCTATGGGATGGCGGAGGAGAGCCTCGCCTTTTACGCCATCGTCATTCCAGTGATGCTGCGCGCAGGATACGACACACTTACCGGAGTGGCGGTGATCCTGCTGGGATGCGGCATCGGTACGCTGGGTTCGACCTTCAACGCCTTTGCCACTGTCATCGCCTCGAATGCGGCCGGTGTGCCCTTTACCGACGGGCTCGTCCTGCGCGTGGTGATACTGGTGCTCAGCCTGCTGTCCGGGATCCTCTATGTGATGCGCTACGCTCAGCGGGTAAAGAACGATCCCTCCAAGTCTATCGTCGCCGACCAGCGCGAGGACAACATCCAGCGCTTCCTGAAATCGGAAGATGGCAAGACGTCCGCGCTCCCCGAGTTCACGACGATGCGCGCTATCCTGCTGTCGCTCTTCGGGCTGACCTTCGTGATCATGCTGTGGGGTGTCATCAGCCAAGGCTGGTGGATGGCCGAAATGTCCGCGCTGTTCCTTGGCATGGCGATCCTGACCTGGCTGCTCGGCAAGTTCTCCCCGGAGACACGCTTCGACGAGGGCACCTTCGTCGAAACCTTCGTGAACGGGGCACGCGACCTGCTGGGCGTGGCGCTCATCATCGGCGTGGCGCGCGGTATCGTCGTGGTGATGGACGCCGGCAAGATCACCGATACGATCCTTCACTCTCTCGAAGGGCTCTTCAGCGGTCTGGGCCAGGTCATGTTCATCAACACCATCCTGGTGGTGGAGACGATCCTGTCCTTCCTCGTCCCGTCCTCCTCCGGTCTGGCAGTGCTCAGCATGCCGATCCTTGCACCGTTGGCAGACTTTGCCGGAGTGACACGAGACCTGGTGGTGACGGCCTATCAATCCGCCAATGGCTGGGTGAACCTCTTCAACCCGACCTTCGCCGTGGTGATGGGCGGTCTCGCAATCGGGCAGGTCTCCTATGACAGATGGCTGAAGTTCGTTTGGCCTCTGCTCGTGATTATCGCCATCATCGTCATGGCGGTGCTCAGCTTCGGCGCGCTTGGCGGGGTGTAATATCCGTGGCGAACAGTGCGTCGCACATCGGAACGGCGGGAGGACAGGAACCGGGTCTCGGTCTTGTTGCCTGCACGGCGCTTGTCGTGGGCAACATGATCGGGTCGGGCATCTTCCTCCTTCCCGCATCCCTCGCGCGGATCGGCCCCATTTCCCTTGTGGGTTGGGTGCTTACATCGCTCGGAGCTCTTATCCTTGCTCTGATCTTCGGACGTCTCTCGCGGCTCGTGACCAAGACGGGGGGGCCCTATGCTTACGCGGAAACAGCATTCGGCGAGTTCATGGGGTTTCTTATCGCCTGGGGCTACTGGATCGCGCTCTGGACCGGAAATGCCGGTGTTGCGGTCGCGTTGGCGGGCTATGTGGGCTTTCTGTTCCCGGCAGTGGCGGAAAGCACCACCTACAGCCTTGCCGTCGCACTGATCAGCATCTGGGTGCTCACGCTCATCAACATCCGGGGCGTGCAGGAGGCGGGCTTTGTCCAGATCGTCACCACGGTGCTGAAGCTGGTGCCGCTCGTCCTTATCGGGGTCGTCGGGCTGCTCTGGATCGACGGACGCAATTTCGAACCAGTCAACATCAGCAACCAATCCAACATCGCCGCGATATCATCGGCGGCTGCCTTGACACTTTGGGCCTATCTCGGGCTGGAATCCGCCACAGTTCCATCCGGAAATGTCCGTAATCCGGAGAAGACGATACCGCGGGCCACTGTCGCCGGCGTGCTCATCGCGGCTATCGTCTATATCTCGGTCACGACTGTCGCGATCGGCGTTATCCCGTCCAGCCAGCTCGCCGCATCGTCAGCACCCCTTGCCGACGTGGCCCATATGATGTGGGGGGTGACGGGGGGCCTGCTTGTTGCGATTGGAGCCGTCATCTCCTCCTTCGGGACATTGAACGGCTTTACCCTGCTCACCGGTCAGGTGCCTTACGGCGCCGCGCAAGACAGGGTTTTTCCCGCCGTATTCGGGGAATTGTCCCGCTTCGGCACGCCTGCCAACGCGCTGATACTTTCCAATTTCCTTGCGTCTGTGCTGGTCACGATCAACTTCGGGCACGGACTGGTAGACGCCTTCAACACGATCGTTCTGCTCGCCGTTATGTCAAGCCTGCTGCCCTACTGCGTCTGTTCGGTCGCGGAGGTCGCCATTCTCATCTCACGGGGTGAGTTGCGGGTGCGCAAATTGTTGAGTGCAACAATTCTTGGAGGTTTGGGGTTCCTGTACTCGATGTGGGCGCTCTACGGCTCGGGAGCACAGACCGTGTTCCTGGGTTTCCTTCTCCTGGTTGCGGGTATCCCTGTTCATATCGCCATACGCTGGCGCAATGCGCGGGTCGCCGCAATCACAACCGGATCGCAATTCCAAAAGGAGGTCTGATCCATGCAACTCGGTGTCTATTCCGAAATCGGCAAATTGAGGAAGGTGCTGGTCTCCCGCCCCTCCCTCGCCCACGAGCGGCTGACCCCAGGAAACGCCGCTGACCTTCTGTTCGACGATGTTATCTGGGTGTCGAAGGCGCGCGCCGACCATGCCGACTTCGTCCTGAAGATGAAATCTCGCGGCATCGAGGTCTATGACCTGCAGGACTTGCTAGCCGAGACTTTCGAGAAGGTACCGGAGTCGCGGGCCTTCGTGCTCGACCGGCGGATCAACGACAACTACGTCGGCCCGACGCTGGTGCCTATCCTCCGTCCATGGCTCGACTCGCTGGCGCCTGCTGCCCTCGCGCGGCATCTGATGGGGGGCATTGTCCGTGATGACCTGCCCAAGGAACTGGTCACACCGCTCATGACCGATATCCTGTCCTCCAGCGAGTTCCTCATTCGTCCGATCCCGAACGCACTTTTCCAGCGTGACCCTTCCTGCTGGGTCTATGGTGGCGTGACACTGAACCCGATGTACTGGCCGGCCCGGAAGCCGGAAACGCTTTATCAGCGTGTCGTTTACAAGTTCCATCCAATGTTCTCGGAAAACGAATTCGAGTTTTGGCTCGGCGATTCCGACGAGGATTGGGGCAATACCTCCATCGAGGGCGGCGATGTGATGGCCGTGGGTAACGGCGTCGTCCTGTGCGGAGTGAGCGAACGAACCAGCCGCCAGGGCGTCGACAAACTGGCACGTGCCCTTTTCGCCAAGGGAGCTGCAGAGAAGGTCATCGCCTGCGCGATGCCGAAATCACGATCGGCCATGCACCTCGACACGGTGTTCACTTGCGTCGACCATGACAAGGTTACGGCCTTTGGCGAGGTGATCGAGGAAATTCGGCCCTTCACTCTCGTTCCTCATGACAAGTGGGGAATTGAGATCATCGAAGAAAAGACCGACCTTCTTGAAACCTACAAGAAGGCTATGGGCCTGAACGATCTGCACACGATCTATACCGGCGGCAACGAGTTCCAGGCCGAGCGCGAGCAGTGGGACGACGGAAACAACGTCGTCGCGCTGGAGCCGGGTGTTGTCATCGGCTACGAGCGCAACACGCATACCAACACGCTTCTCCGCAAGGCCGGAATCGAGGTCATCACGATCAGCGGCAGCGAGCTTGGACGGGGCCGCGGCGGCGGTCACTGCATGACCTGCCCGATCCTGCGCGATCCCGCGTATTGAGCCGACAGCGCAAGGGGGTGCGGACGTGCCCCCTTACCCAGACGATTTCGACCAGTCACGAAGGAGTCCACCATGGGTCTCAATCTTCGCGGTCGCAGCTATCTGAAGATCGCCGACTTTTCCCAGCGCGAAATGCTCTATCTGCTTGACCTTGCGCGCGATCTGAAACGGGCGAAATATTCCCATTCGGAACAACCTTCGCTGTCGGGCAAGAACATCTGTCTGATCTTCGAAAAGACCTCTACCCGCACACGTTGTGCCTTTGAAGTGGCGGCTCATGATCAGGGAGCGCATATCACCTATCTCGATCCGTCGGGCAGCCAGATCGGCCACAAGGAATCCATGAAGGATACTGCGCGTGTGCTTGGCCGGATGTTCGATGCCATCGAATTCCGGGGTTCCGGACAGGGCATGGTGGAAGAGCTGGCGGAATACTCCGGTGTTCCGGTTTACAACGGGCTGACAGACGACTGGCACCCGACCCAGATGCTTGCCGACTTCCTCACCATGACGGAATACGCCGACAAGCCACGCCAACAAATCAAGTATGCGTTCGTCGGCGACGCGCGTAACAACATGGGCAATTCGCTTCTCATGCTGGGCGCCATCATGGGTTGCGACGTGCGCATCATCGCGCCGAAGAGTCTCTGGAACCATGACGACGTCGTCGAGATGGCAAAGAAGCGTGCCGAGGAAACCGGTGCCAGAATCACGATCACCGACAATATCGACGAAGGCGTGAAGGGGGTGGACTTCGTCCATACGGATGTATGGGTGTCGATGGGCGAAGCGGCGGAGGTCTGGGGGGAGCGGATCAAGCTGCTGAGCCCCTATCAAGTCAACAAGGAGATGCTGCTCAAGACCGGCAACCCCAACGTCAAGTTCATGCATTGCCTGCCCGCCTTTCACAACACCGATACAAAAGTCGGCAAGCAGATCTTTGATCAGTTCGGTATCTCCGAAATGGAGGTGACAGACGAGGTGTTCGAAAGCCACCAGAACATCGCCTTTGAGCAGGCCGAGAACCGGATGCACACGATCAAGGCGATTCTGGTCGCCACGCTGGCGGGGTGATCCATGGGAACCGTCGTCATTGCCCTCGGTGGTAACGCCCTGCTCAAGCGGGGCGAGCCGATGACCGAGGAGAACCAGCGTCGGAACGCACGGCTGGCGGCCGAGGCTCTTGCCCCGCTCTGCCTTGAGCACGATGCAGTCGTCACCCATGGCAACGGGCCGCAGGTCGGGCTGCTCGCCCTGCAGCAGGAAGGGTCCGACACGCCCGCAACGCTGGACGTTCTGGGCGCGCAGACTGAGGGCGCGATCGGTTACATGATCGAACAGGAGCTGGGCAATGTGCTGCCTTTCGAGCAGCCCATCGCAACCATCCTGACGATGACCGAGGTCGATCTTGCCGACCCTGCATTCAAGAACCCGACCAAGTTCATCGGCAAGGTCTATTCGGAGGAGGAAGCCAAGGCGGAGGCGGCAGCTAAGGGCTGGGTCGTCAAGCAGGACGGCAAATACTGGCGCCGCGTTGTCGCTTCGCCGGAGCCGAAGCGCATCTTTCAGCTCCATCCCATCCAATGGCTGCTGGAAAAGGGCACGACCGTGGTGGCCGCGGGCGGCGGCGGTATTCCCACCGCATATGATCCCAATAGCGAACGGCAGCTCATCGGGGTGGAATGCGTCATCGACAAGGACAACGCCTCCTCCCTGCTGGCGCGGGATCTGAAGGCCGATTTCTTCGTAGTCGCCACCGATGCAGACGCTGTCTATCTGGACTGGGGCAAACCGGAGCAGAAGGCGATCCGCTCCGCAACGCCTGACGGGATGGATGCCTACGATTTCCCCGCTGGCTCCATGGGACCAAAGGTGAAGGCCGCGCAGGACTTTGCCCGCGCCACCGGCAACCGGGCGGTGATCTGTTCGCTCGCCGACATTCCACAGGCAGTCAAGGGCGAGAAAGGCACCACGATCTTCGAAGGTGCAGGCGAGACGGCATTCTATTGAGCCTCGTTCCGGGCGGGTGGTCCTGCCCGGAACGCCTTCACACTGGCGCCTTTCCGAAGAGCGGTATTTTGCCGTGCGCCGTTAGTTTCGTACGAGCTCAGCAAAGGCTCTTGCTTCTGCCGGAGCAGTGCCAAGGCCACCGGCCGCGCTGAGATCGAGATCTGGAAAATCTCGCGCGACGAGCTGGCCCAGGGCGACATGCGTCTGCTGGGCCTCCTTGCACAGCGCCTTGATCTTGGCCTGCGCGTCTGGCCGCGGAATATGACGAGCCAGGGCAAAGGTATAGGCTTCGGCATGAATAAGACCGGTGCCGTCATCCACACCACGCGCCATGGACTTGGGGTCAGGACTGATCGCCCCCGCGATGTCTCCTGCCAGTGCGAGCGCCCGACCGGTTGAAACGCAAATCTGCGGCAGCGTGAGCCATTCCACGAACCAGGCCGCGCCATCACGCTGTTGCCGATGTAGACCCGCCCCCTCCAAGGCTGCGGCGAGCGCACCGATCTGCCGCGCCAGGGCAACCAGCACGGATGGGCCAACGGGGTTCTGCTTTTGCGGCATCGTGGAGGAGCCCCCCGCGCCCGCGATACGGATCTCACCGATCCCAGATTGGGCCATCAGAACGAGATCATCGCCCATCTTCCCGAGGCTGGCGGCAAGCCCCGCCATCCAACCGGCGAAAGCGCCGATCCGATCACGCTCCGAATGCCAGGAAGCCCCCGGATCACTGAGACCGAGGGCAGTCGCCAAACCGGCTCGGACCTCCGGCCCCTCCGGTCCCATGGCGGACAACGTACCCGCCGCACCCCCTAGCGAAACCGTGGCGAGACCTGCCGATACTTCATGAAGTCGATGCCGGTGCCGCAGGATCGGCCGCCCCCAACCTGCCACGACAGAGCCGAAGCTGGTCGGTGTCGCAACCTGGCCATAGGTTCGGGCGGCCATGGGAAGATCCGCGTACTCGCTTGCCATGCCGCCCAGTGCCTTCAGGAGCGACCCAAGACGTGCATCCCAGATTTCCACCACACGCCGGAGCCGCAGTGCAAGGCCGGTATCAATGATATCCTGGCTCGTCGCGCCCCAGTGAAGATATTGCGCATGCTCCGGCGCGGCCATCGCCTTGCGGAACGCAGAGACCAGAGCGGGGACCGGCACCGCGTTGACTGCCGTCTCCGCCGCCAGCGCGGCCGGGTCGATGAGTACTTCCCGGCTGGATCTGTCGATGAAGGCAGCGGCGGTTTCCGGGATGATCCCAAGCTCGCCCTGCACACGGGCAAGCGCCCCTTCCACCAGCAACATGGCACGGATCTCGGCACTGTCGGTGAAGAAGGCTGCGGTTTCATCGTCTCCGAAAAGCCCGCGGTAGAGGGCGCTATCGGCAGGGGCGGCAGGCATGATCGTTCTTTCTTCTGGTCATGGGCGGGAGAAAGCGCATGGTCGCGCCGCGCGCAAGCCTTAGCCGGGCATAGGCAGGCGAAGAATCTCGCGCGCCTGCTGCCAGGTGGCGACAGGACGCTCATATCGCTCGCAGAGTTCCACCGCGCGCCGCACCAGCGCCGCATTCGATGGCGCAAGCGTTTCCCGGTCGATCCGCACATTATCCTCCATCCCGGTTCGGGTATGACCTCCCTTGCGAATGGCCCATTCGTTCAGGACGATCTGCTGCGGGCCGATCCCGGCCGCGCACCAGGAAGCATCAGGGGCAAGCCGCTGAAGCGTCTCTATATAGAAGTCGAGAATGCGTTCATCGGCGGGCATCGCATTCTTCACACCCATGACGAACTGCACATAGAGCGGTCCTTTCAGACGCGCGTCTGCCTGCATGCGCGTCGCCTGAATAATATGGCTCAGATCAAAAGCTTCTATCTCTGGCTTGATGTCATACATGAGCATCTCTCCCGCCAACCAGTCCACTAGATCGGGCGGGTTCTCATATACCCGGGTGGGAAAGTTGTTCGAGCCGACGGACAGAGAGGCCATGTCTGGCCGCAGTGGGAGCATTCCACCGCGGGCCTGCCCCGCACCGCTTCTTCCACCCGTTGAAAACTGAATGATGAGGCCGGGGCAATGGGTTTCTAGCCCCTCCTTCAACCGCGCGAACCGCTCCGGGTCCGAGGTCGGAAGCCCGTCGTCGTCACGCACGTGGCAATGGGCAATGCTGGCCCCCGCCTCGAACGCTTGCTGGGTCGATTCGATCTGCTCGGATAGCGAGATCGGGACCGCCGGGTTGTTCGCCTTGGTCGGCAGAGATCCGGTGATGGCAACGCAGATGATGCAGGGGCCGGCCATTTTACCTCACATGTCGAAGAAGACGGTCTCGTTCTCGCCTTGCAGGATGATGTCGAAGCGGTACTCGCCCTCACCGGTCTTCCTGGCGATAAGGGTGTTCACCCGCTCCCGGAACTCGATCCGCTGGAGCACCGGGCAGGAGTCATTGTCCTCTCCCTCAAAGTAGATGCGGGTCTGCAGGCCCAGGTTGATCCCGCGCGCCACCACCCAGAGCGCGATGTGCGGTGCCATCAGCCGGCCATCCGGGAAGGGAACGCGACCCGGCTTGATGGTCTTCAGCGTCCACTCACCGCTGTCGAAATCCGCGATGATCCGCGCCCAGCCGGAGACATTGGGATCCGCAGCACCACGCGGATCATTGCCGGGGTAGATACCCGAGGCATCCGCCTGCCAGCTTTCGATGAGCGCATCGCGCAGGATCATCCCCGCCCCATCCCGCACGGTGCCGGTGATGGTGATCTGTTCGCCCTTTGCGCCGTCGCTGATCGGGCTTTCCCCGAGATCAACCGGATAGATGCCGGGAATGCCGAGTTTGTTCGGTGTAAGTCCGATATGAACATAGGGCCCAGCGGTCTGAGAGGTCGTTTCCTTCAGATAGTCGAGTTCCTGCATCACAGGCCCTCCTTCCGGTTTTCGAAGAAGCTCTGACGGCGGCCGCGAAGCACGACATCGAACTTGTAGGCAAGGCAATCCATCGGGATCGCGCGGTTCATGTCAAGCGGCGCAACCAGCACGTCGATTGCCTTCTGCTGGCCGATGGTTTTCACGATGGGACACCGCTGGATCAGCGGATCGCCCTCGAAATACATCTGCGTAATAAGCCGCTGGCCAAAGCCCGACCCAAAGATCGACAGGTGGATATGCATGGGGCGCCAGTCATTGACCCGGTTGGGCCAGGGATAGGCCCCCGGACGCACCGTCAGGAATTCGTAGGAGCCATCGGGACGCGTGATCGTGCGCCCGCACCCGCCGAAGTTCGGGTCGAGCGGCGCGGCGTAGCTGTCCTTCTTGTGGCGGTAGCGACCGCCCGCGTTGGCCTGCCAGATCTCCACCAGAACGCTCGGCACACCGCGTCCGTTCTCATCCATAACCTTGCCGTGGACGATGATCCGCTCGCCGATCGCCGGATCGCCCGTAAAGTTGAGGATCAGGTTGTTGTCCAGATCGCCCAGCATGGATTGCCCGAACGCCGGTCCCGTCTCCTCCGAAAGGGTGGAGCCCAGGGCGACCAGGGGCCGGAACGGCGCACGGGTCATCGAGGTCTTGTAGCCCGGTGTATAGGCTGGCGGATGCCAGTCACGATCCCGGAAATAAAGCGGTCCGCGGTCAATGGTATTGCTGAGGGTCATCGCGCTGCCTCCATCTCTGCGAATGTCTCCTTGGCTATCTTGATGGCGTGATTGGCGCGCGGCACACCGGCATAGATCGCCACGTGCAGAAGCGCCTCCATCACGTCCTCCCGGCTCGCGCCGGTATTGGCGGTGGCACGGATATGCATGGCAAGCTCATGGTCGTTCCCCAGCCCGGCGAGGAGCGCGATCGTCAGCATCGACCGCTCGCGGAGCGAGATCGTGTCGCGCGACCAGACCCGGCCCCATGCGGCATCGGTGATGAGTTCCTGAAACGGCTGATCCAGCGGGCTCTTGGCGGCCTCCGCCCGATCCACATGCGCATCGCCAAGAACGCGGCGGCGGGTCGCCATCCCCTGCTCAACAATATCCGTCACTGGCATGTCCTTTTCGCAAACAGCATCAATACATCTTCGTAAGCACATCTATATGCTACGTATTATATTCTCTCGCGACCTTCATGGGAGGCCGTGCTCCGGCACCCCAGTGCCTGCGAGGAGACCGGGAGATGTCGTGTCCTTCTCCCGCGCATATCGACACTTGGGCAGCCCTGCCCGACGTGCTGTTTCCCTGATGCCCTTGGCTTGCAGATAAGCGAATTGGCAGAAACCACAGTCGGCCTGGAAGCCGCACCGTCCGCGCAGCAGCCCATCGCCCGAAGGGACGCGTCAGAACTTGCATGATCTCCTCCACATTCCCATAATCTGCCACAATAGAAAACCGAGGGATAATGCAAAAACTGCGCGCATGGATAACTCAGAGAGCATACATCCGGCGGTAAAGCTCCGACACATCCGGACCTTCCTGGATATTGCGAGCGAGGGGAACCTTTCGGCCGTCGCGCGGCGGCAGGGCATCACCCAACCCGCTCTGTCACGGACGTTGGCCGAACTGGAGACGCTTCTTGGGCAGCCGCTGTTTCTGCGTCAGGGGCGGCGGCTCGTGCTGACGGAGGGGGGCGCCCTGTTTCGTCGGCATGCGACGGCGTCCCTCCAATCGCTGGAGGCGGGCGCTGCCGCTCTTCGGCCGCGCGCAGGGGGCACGTTGCGGGTCGGAGTTCTTCCGACGGTGGCAAGCTGGTTCTTCCCCCGCGTCGCGCTCCGCTTTCGCGAGATCCGACCGGAGATGGTGTTGGCGGTGGAGACGGGTCCGCATTTCCATCTGATGCGGCAGCTGCGGGAGGGCGGTATCGACCTGATGATCGGCCGGCTACCGGAGGCGCGTGACATGGCCGGGCTGAGCTTCGAGCATCTGTATGAAGAGGATATCGTCCTGGCCGCACGGCACGATCATCCCCTGCTCCACCTTCCGCCCGCCGAAGCACTGGCGCGATCACCGCTCATCCTGCCGCCCGTCACAGCGATCATCCGGCGACCGGTGGACGATTATCTGGCGTCGCTTGGGCTGCCCAATCTGCGGCCAGCATTGGAAACCGTCTCCCTCGCCATCGGGCGCGCCGTTTGCCGGAGGTCCGATGCCTTGTGGTTCATCTCCCGCGGTGTCATCGCGGAAGAACTCGACCGGAGAGAGATGGTTCTGCTGCCTGTGAGAGCACGCTATCTTGCCGGAGCGGTGGGCACCACGCGGCGTCAGACGCATGACGCACCGGGGCTGGAAACGCTGGAGGAAATCGCTCGCGACATCGCCCGCACGGTGCCCACAGGCGGCGATTGACGCATCACTTCGGGGTGAATGTCCGGGACGCGGCGCCGCAACAGTTTAAATGGGAGCGGATGGATCGCCGCCTTTTCCTTGGTCTCGCCGCCGCGACACCCCTGTTCCCCCTCGCAGCTCAGGCTTGCGTCGCCCTTGAGCCATTGGTGGAAGAGGCAGAGAACCTTCAGCCGCTCGAAACCCTGCTCGTAGCACGAGGTGGGACGGTCATCGCAGCGCGGGGATATCGCGGCCATTCGCCCGACCGGCCAAAGAATATCAAATCGGCATCAAAATCGGTAATCTCCGCCATGGTCGGGATGGCGATCGAGCGCGGGCTTCTGGAGGGCGTTGACCAGCGGGTCGCGCCCCTTCTCCGCGCCGATCTTCCACGCGACCCTGATCCCCTGATGGAGGAGATCACCATCGGGCATCTCCTTTCCATGCAGGCAGGGTTGGGGCGGACATCAGGGCCGAACTATGGTCGCTGGGTGTCCAGCAGCAACTGGGTCCGCTCGGCGCTCGCCATGCCGTTCGAAGCGCGGCCGGGGGAAGGGATGCTCTACTCCACAGGCTCCACCCATCTGCTGTCCGCCATCCTCACGCGGGCGGGCGGACGGTCGAGCCTGTCCCTCGCGCGGGACTGGTTCGGGCCGCTCGAAGGCTTTGCCATTACCGGTTGGGACCGTGATCCGCAGGGCATCTACCTCGGCGGCAACCAGATGGCGATGACACCACGTTCGCTGCTGTCCTTCGGCGAGCTCTATCGGCGGGATGGTGTGACCGCGGCGGGCGACCGCCTGCTCCCTGCCCGCTGGATCGCCGAATCCTGGACGCCGCGCGCACGCTCACGCTTCAACGGCGATGGTTATGGCTACGGCTGGTTCCTCCGCCGCATTGGCGGGGAGGATGTTCGTTATGGCTGGGGCTATGGCGGCCAGATGGTCTATGTCGTGCCGGAGCGGGAGATGACCGTCGTGATGACGTCGGATGATAGCGCCCCTTCTGCACGGACCGGGCACAGGAGCGATCTCCACGACCTTCTCGCCCGCATCCTTGCCGCATGTTAGGTCAGGCCGCCTGCTTCGCCCGGCTCCAGTCGATCAGCCGCTCCATGAACCGGTCGCAAAGCTGAAGCTGCGCTTCACTGATGTATTCGTCGGGCTTGTGTGCATCGCCGATGGAACCCGGCCCGCAGATGATCGTCGGCACGCCCAGCGTCTCGGAAAAGCGCCCGCCCTCCGTGCCATAGGCGACGCTGGACGTTCCATTGGCCGCGGCAAGCGACAGACCGCGCGCCGTCGCCACCGACTCTGCCGGGGTGGCAAGACCCGGGAAGGCGGCATAGACATCCAGCTCAATCCCTGTCTCCGGCGCGAGGGCCTTCATCTCCGCATCCAGTACGCCGATATAATCACTGAGCTCTGCGACGAGCGCATCCGGGTCTTCGCCCGGCAGCACGCGGAATTCACCGAGGATAACGGCTTCATCCGGCACGATATTCAGAGCCGTTCCCCCATTGAACATGCCGACATGCGCGGTGGAATGGGGCACGTCGTAGGCCGGGTCCTGCCTGCCGGACGCGGCGAGCCGCCCGGCGATCTCCTTCATCTTCGCGACGATCAGGGCGCCGTATTCCACCGCATTCACCCCATCAGGGGCGAGCGATGAATGGCAGGACCGGCCGCGGATGGTGATCCGCATGGAACGCTTTGCCTTATGGCCGACCACGAGCGACATCATCGTCGGCTCTCCCACCACGCAGAAATCGGGCTTCACACGCTGCACTGACAGCCAGTCGATCAGCCCGATCACACCGATGCATCCCACCTCCTCATCATAGGAAAAGGCAAGATGGATCGGCCGGGCGAGCGGGGCTGCAAGCATCTTGGGTACCGCCGCCAGCGCGCAAGCCAGAAACCCCTTCATGTCACAGGTGCCGCGCGCGTAAAGGTTCCCCCCGCGCGGCGTGAGGGTAAAGGGGTCGCTTGTCCACTCCTGCCCCGTGACGGGCACGGTATCGGTATGGCCGGAGAGGATCGTTCCCGGCACGTCCGCGGGCCCGATCGTCGCCCAGAGGTTCGCTTTCTGGCCGGTCGCGTCGAAGATGCGGTGGCTCTCGATGCCGAGCGCCGCAAGATAATCCGCGACATAGTCGATCAGCGGCAGGTTCGAGTTACAGCTCGTCGTGTCGAAGGCGACAAGACGGGACAGAACCTCCGCACTGGTCGGGGTGGACATGGTCATCTCCTTTGGGTGAGCGCGCCAGGGCTGAAGCGATCGACGAGCTCGGTATGCACCATTTCAATGAAATCGGCGGCGGCAGGGCTGATCGGCTGACTGGCTGGCGTGAGAAACGAGGTGCGATAGGACACCGCGGGTGTGAAAGGCCGGATCACCACCCCAGGGGAGAGGCGGTGGGCGATCGGAAAGGGGTTCAGCAGCGCAATCCCCAGCCCCTCCGCGACGAATTCGGCGGCAGAGACGGCTGTCGCGGTCTCCACGACAATGCTGGGCGTGACGCCCGCCCGCTCCAGCACCCTGTCGATGGCGATGCGGCCCGAATGGCGGCGGGTCAGCGCAACGAAAGGCTCTCCTATCAGATCGGCCGGTTCGATGACGTCCTTCGCCGCCAGCCGGTGGCGGGACGGCAGCGCACAAACCGCCTCGCTCGCCAACACGACCTCTGTTCGGACAGCCGGGTGTGACGGCACCGTATCCGTAAGCGCGACTTCATAGCGCCCCTCTGCCACTCCGGTGATGAGCGCGTCAGAGGCGACGACCTCGAACGTCACCTCCAGATCCGGGTTCATCTTGATGAAACGGGCAACGCGGGAGGGCAGGAAGCGGTGCGCGATGGTCGGAGGAGCCGCAACCACCATCCGCCCCGCATGCCCGCGACCCTTTTGCCGCGGCGCCTCCGGGCGGGAAATACGTTCCAATGCGGCAAAGATCGGTCCCAGCTCCTCGTTTATGATGAGACAGTCGGTCGTCGGCACGAGCCTGCCCCCGGACCGGTCGAAGAGGGTCCGTCCCAACGCCTCCTCGAGCTGGGCCAGAGCTCGGCTGATCGCGGGTTGGGTAAGGCCCAGTCTGCGGGCAGCCGTCGTCGCGGTCCCCGCCTCCACCAGAGCGCGGAGCACTTCCAGTTCCCGAAGGGTGAGGTTGAACCGGCGCTCCCCCCCACGTTCATCATCCGACGCGCTCATCCGCTAACCTATAACCATTTTGCATGATTTATGGACTTGGATATTTCCATAACTCATACTAGGCTGAACGCCAAGGGGCATGGTCCGGCTTTTGCCTGGGCAATGCTGCTTCACCAAGAAACAGACAAAACGACCACTAACAGGGTGATTACCATGCAAGCGACCTGGCGAACCCTCGCCTTAGCCACGCTCTTTTCGTCCACCGCGCTCGTTTCGGCGGTCTCGGCGCAGAACCTTCGCATCGGTCTCGCATCCGAGCCGACATCGATGGATCCGCAGTTCCACAACCTCGCCACGAATACGCAGGTGCGGCTGAGCATCTTTGAATCGCTGATCGATCAGGATGCGTTGCAGGCTCTGCAACCCAAGCTCGCCACCGAATGGGAGGCGCTGGACGAGACGACCTGGCGGTTCCGTCTGCGTGACGATGTCACCTTCCACAACGGCACCCCCTTTACCGCGCGTGACGTGATCTACAGCGTCTGCCGGATCCCGATGGTGGAAAACTCGCCCTCCTCCTTCTCCATCTACACGAAATCCGTGGCGGGCATGGAGGCGGAGGATGATCACACCGTCATCATCCGCACGGACGGCCCCAACCCGCTCCTGCCCGTGGAAAGCTCGACCTGGGCGATCATGTCGGCGGACGCCAGCGGCGCCACGGACGATTTCGCCTTCAAGAAGGGCGGTTGTGAGGGAATGGGAGAGGTGCCGCAGCAGGCAGCCTTCAACTCCCCGGCGCTCGTGGTGGGCACCGGTCCCTACAAGCTCAAGGAATTCACGCGCGGGTCGCAGATCGTGCTGACGCGGGCGGAGGATTACTGGGGCGACAAGTCCGAATGGGAGACGATCACGCTCCGCCCGATCAGCAGCGCCGGGCCGCGCGTCGCAGCTCTTCTGGCGGGTGACGTCGACCTGATCGAAGCCCCGCCGGTGCAAGATCTGCCGCGCATAAAGAATGCGGGTTTCAACGTGGTCGATGCACTTTCCAACCGCGTGATCTATATCGCGCTGTTTCAGGATGGTGCGCACAAGGGTATCGCGGGAACCGACGGCAAGAACCCGCTGGAAGACCCCCGTGTGCGGCAGGCTATGTCCCTCGCCATCAACCGCGAAGCAATCGTCGACCGGATCATGAGCGGCTACGCCACCCCCGCGGGTGAGCTTCTGCCGCCCCCGATGTTCGGCACCTCCGGTCGTCCGGCCGATGGTTACGACCCCGAGAAGGCCAAGCAGCTGATGTCGGAGGCCGGCTACCCTGACGGCTTCGAACTGACGCTCGGGACACCGAACGACCGGTATATCAACGACGAGCAGGTCGCCCAGGCAGTGGCGCAGATGCTGACCCGGATCGGCATCCGCACCAAGGTTGACGCAACGACGGCGAGCCAGTTCTTCTCCCGCCGGAATGCACTCGACTATCCGGCCTTCCTGGCGGGATGGGGCGCGGCATCGGGCGAGATGTCCTCTCCGCTGAAATCGCTGGTCGCCACATACAACCCCGATGCGGGACTGGGCGTGACCAACGCCGGGCGCTACTCCAACCCCGAGATGGATGCCCTGCTTGAAAAGGCGATGGTCACGATCGACGACGATGAACGCTCCAACCTGCTCCAGCAGGCAGAGACCATCGTTCTGAACGAGCATGGCATTCTGCCGCTTCACTACGAGCGCTCGGCCTGGGCGATGTCGCCCAAGGTGAACTATGAGCCGCGCGTCGATCAGTACACGCTTGCGCACACCGTGACGCAGGCCACCGACTGACGACCGCGTGACGCGTCGGGCCAATCCGGCCCGACGCCTTGCCCGAACGCCAGAGTTCCCCCCATGATCGTCTATCTGCTGCGCCGCATCGGCCAGAGCATTCTCGCCGTCGTCGTGATGGCCATCCTCGTCTTTCTCGGCGTCTATGCCATCGGCAACCCCGTCGACATCCTCATCAGCCCGGACGCCACTCAGGCGGAGATCCAGGCCACCATCGCGCGTCTGGGCCTTGACCAGCCGCTCTGGCAGCAGTTCCTCACCTTCGCGGGCAATGCGCTCAGGGGCGATCTGGGTACCTCCTTCGTCTATGGCCGTCCCGCACTGCAGATCATTCTGGAGCGGATGCCGGCGACGTTCGAGCTGGCCTTTGTGGCGCTCTTCATCTCTGTCCTGCTTGGGATTCCGCTCGGCATCTATGCGGGGCTGAAGCCCGAGAGCATCGGGGGGCGCTCCGTGATGGCCGGTTCGATCCTTGGATTCTCGCTGCCCAATTTCTGGCAGGGGATGATCCTGATCCTCATCTTCGCGGTTTACCTCGGCTGGCTGCCCGCAGGTGGCCGCGGGCCGACCGTTTCGGTGCTGGGCGTGCCGGTGAGCTTCCTCACGCCTCAGGGCTGGCTCTATCTGCTGCTCCCGGCGATGAACCTTGCGCTGTTCAAGATGGCGCTGGTCATACGCCTTGCCCGCGCCAACACCCGGGAGGTCAGCCTGCAGGACTACATCAAGTTCGCCCGCGCAAAGGGGCTGTCGCGCAACCGCATCGTCACGGTGCATGTTCTCAAGAACATCATGATCCCGCTCGTCACCGTGCTGGGGCTGGAACTCGGCTCGATGGTCGCATTCGCGATCGTCACCGAGACCGTGTTCGCATGGCCGGGCATGGGCAAGCTGCTGATCGACTCCATCAACCTGCTCGATCGTCCGGTGATCGTCGCCTATCTGATGCTGACCGTGGTCATCATCGTTACCATCAACCTCGTGGTGGACGTGCTCTATACCGTGCTCGATCCCCGCGTCCGGCTGTCGGAGGTGAAGGCATGACCGACACGGCTCAAACCGCGGCCCCCGCACCAAGCAAACCGCGGATGCAGTCCCCGCTGTGGCGTATCCTGAAGGGTTTTGCGGAAGATCGGCTGGCGCTCATCGGGTTTCTGGTCTTCGCGGTCGTCGTGCTGCTGGCCGTTGTCGCACCCTGGATCGCCCCGCAGAACCCCTATGATCTAGCGCAGCTTGACATCATGGACGGGGGCCTCGCACCCGGCGAAACCAGCTTCTCCGGCATGACCTATTGGCTGGGCACTGATCCGCAGGGGCGCGACATGCTCTCCGCCATTCTTTATGGGTTGCGGATTTCGCTGGTCGTCGCCCTGGTTTCCCTCGGCTGTGCCATCGTGATCGGCGTGATTGCAGGCACGGCGGCGGCCTATTTCGGCGGGCGGGTGGACACGTTCATCATGCGCATCGTCGATCTGCAGCTCTCCTTTCCCTCCATCCTTGTGGCGCTGATACTGCTCGCGCTGTTCGGGCGGGGGGTGGACAAGGTCATCCTCGCCCTGATCATCGTGCAGTGGGCCTACTATGCCCGGACGGTCCGTTCGTCGGCCATCGTGGAGCGGCGGAAGGACTATATCGACGCCGCACGTTGCCTTGCGCTCTCGCACCGCAGGATCATGTTCCGCCACCTGCTGCCGAACTGCCTGCCACCGCTTATCGTGGTAGCGACTGTCCAGATCGCACAGGCCATCGCACTGGAGGCCACGCTTTCCTTCCTGGGTGTCGGCGTGCCGATCACGGAGCCGTCGCTCGGCCTGCTGATCTCCAACGGTTACGACTACCTGCTTTCGGGCCGCTACTGGGTGAGCGTGTTTCCGGGGGTCGCCCTGCTCATCACCATCGTCTCCATCAATCTCGTCGGGGACAGGCTCCGCGACGTGCTGAACCCGAGGCTGCAGAAATGACCGCACTTCTCGATGTTCGCGACCTGAAGACCCACTTCATGACACGCGACGGCGTTGCCAAGGCGGTGGACGGGGTCAGCTTCACCTTGAACCGAGGAGAGATACTCGGGCTGGTGGGCGAGTCCGGCTCCGGCAAGTCCGTCACCGGGTTTTCCCTCCTTGGCCTTGTCGATCCACCGGGGCGGGTCGTCGGCGGACAGGTCCTGCTGAATGGCGACGATCTTGCCCAGATGGACGAAAAACGCCTGCAAGGCCTTCGCGGCAAGCGCATCGCGATGATCTTTCAGGATCCGATGATGACGCTGAACCCGGTTCTGCGGATCGACACGCAGATGGTGGAGACGGTGCTTGCGCATGACAAGGTCTCTCGCGCGGAGGCGCTGGAACGCGCGCGCGCGGCCTTGGTACAGGTGGGGATCTCGGCGCCCGATGAGCGGCTGAAAAGCTATCCACACCAGTTCTCCGGGGGGATGCGGCAGAGGGTGGCCATCGCCATCGCCCTTCTGCACAAGCCCGACATCATCATCGCCGACGAGCCGACGACCGCGCTCGATGTCACGATACAGGCGCAGATCCTTGCCGAAGTGCAGAAGCTCTGCCGGGAGACGGGCACGGCGCTCATCTGGATCACCCATGACCTGGCCGTGGTCTCCGGTCTCGCCGACCGGCTGGTGGTGATGTATGCGGGGCGCATCGTCGAGGAAGGTGAGACCTCGGATGTCATCACCTGTCCGGTTCATCCCTACACCCGTGGACTGATCGACTCCGTGCCGCATGGCAAGCCGCACCGCTCTGAGCTGCGGCAGATCCGCGGGATGACGCCCTCGCTCATGAACCTGCCCGAAGGCTGCCGTTTCCGCCCCCGCTGCCCACGCGCCGATGCCGCTTGCCTTGCGGAACCTTCGCTCCGCGAAGTTGACGCGGGTCGCAAGGTGCGCTGCTTCCACCCCCATCTCCAATCGGAGGGGCTGATCCCGTGACATCCGCACCCGTTCTCGAAATTGCCAGCGTCTCCAAGCGCTTCACCCGCGACCTCGATTTTGCCGAACGCACCGCGAAACGGCTGGGGGCGCCCATCCATGCGCCCACTGTCCACGCGGTCGATGGCGTGGATCTTGCCGTGCAGCCCGGCGAGGTTCTCGGATTGGTCGGCGAGTCTGGCTGCGGCAAATCCACTTTGGGGAGAATGGTGGCCGGGCTGCTGCCGCCAAGCGAAGGCGAGATCCGATTCCGTGGCCGCGATGTGGCCAGCCTGAAGGGCAAGGAGGCACGGGAGGCAGCCCTGAAGATCCAGCTTGTCTTTCAGGATCCCATGGCGTCGCTGAATCCCCGTCTTCGCGTGGAAAATCTGGTTGGCGAGGCCCCCCGCGTCCACGGCCTCGTCTCGCGGTCGGAGGCGGAGGACTATGTCGACACGATGTTGGAGCGCGTGGGTCTCGACCCGACGACCAAGCGGCGCTATCCGCATCAGTTCTCTGGCGGGCAGCGGGCGCGGATCGGCATCGCCCGCGCACTCGCCGTGCAGCCGGACTTCATCGTCTGTGACGAGTCCGTTGCAGCGCTGGACGTGTCCATTCAGGCGCAGATTCTCAATCTGTTCATGAAGCTGCGGGAGGAGCTGGACCTCACCTACATGTTCATCAGCCACGATCTTGGCGTTGTCGAACATATCTCCGACCGGATCGCCGTGATGTATCTTGGCCGGATGATCGAACTCGGCGATGCGCAGGATCTGTTTGCCCGTCCGAACCATCCCTATACGCAGGCGCTTATTTCCGAAATTCCGACATTCGAAGCAAAGCGACGGAGCTATTCGACGATCAAGGGGGAAATCCCCTCGCCGCTCAATCCGCCGTCCGGCTGCCATTTCCACCCCCGCTGTCCGCATGCCATGGCGCGATGCAAGGTGGAACGACCCCTCCTGAAGCCGGTAGCGCCCGGCAGGTTTTCCGCCTGCCATCTGAACGACCAGAACTGACGCTGGACGAAACCGACAGACCGACAGACCGACAGAGAGAAGCCATGCAGAACACCGACCTGATCTGGAACCTGATCGACGCGCGCCGTGAGGACTACACCGCGCTCAGCGACCGCATCTGGGAGATGCCGGAACTGGCCTATGGAGAATTCCGCTCCGTCGCCGAGCATCGCTCCATGCTGGAGGCGGAGGGCTTCCGCATCACCGACGCCCCCGCCGGGATCCCCACAGCCCTGATCGGCGAGGCGGGGAGTGGCGGGCCGGTCATCGCGTTTCTGGGGGAGTATGACGCGCTCCCTGGCCTGTCGCAGGAAGCGGGGGCCGCAGAGCACCGACCGCTCGCAGGCACCGGCTATGGACATGGCTGCGGGCACAACATGCTGGGATCGGCGGCGCTTCTGGCCGCTTCCGCGATGAAGAGCTATCTGGAGCAGACCGGGCTGCCCGGACGTGTGCGCTACTACGGCTGCCCCGCGGAGGAAGGCGGCGCCGCCAAGGCTTTCATGGTGCGGGATGGTCTTTTCGCAGATGTGGATGCGGCGATCACCTGGCATCCTGCCTCGATTACGCGGGTGGACGACGCGAAAAGCCTCGCCAATACGCGCATCGACTTCACCTTTCATGGGCGCGCCTCCCATGCCGCTGCCGCTCCCGACCTCGGTCGATCTGCGCTCGATGCGGTGGAGCTGATGAATGTCGGCGTCAACTACATGCGGGAACACGTCCCCGAAGGCACGCGCATCCACTATGCCGTCATCGACGCAGGCGGGATCGCCCCCAACGTGGTGCAGGCAAAGGCGACCGTGCGTTATGCCATCCGGTCCCGTGATGTTCAGGGGATGGCCGCCCTCAATCCACGCGTCCGGAACGTTGCCGAAGGAGCCGCGCTGATGACGGAGACGCGTGTCACCAGCCGCGTGCTTTCCGCTGTATCCAACCTTCTCGGCAATACGCCGATGGAGGAAATCATGTTCGCCAATATGCAGCGCCTCGGGCCCGTGCCCTTCGACGAGGCAGACCGCGCCTATGCCCGCAGCATTCAGGCCACGGTGGGCGACGCGGCGATAGAGAAAGACTATCGCCGCGCCGGAGTCCCGCTCCGGGAGGACACGCCGCTTTGCGATTTCATCGTCCCGCTGGAGGCTGTGGGTGAGCCGATGATCGGTTCCACGGACGTGGGCGATGTCTCTTGGGTCGTGCCGACGGTCCAGGCGCGCGTGGCCACCCATGCCATCGGATCACCTGGCCACTCCTGGCAGATCACAGCGCAGGGCAAGGCGGGGGCGGCACATAAGGGCCTTATCTACGCGGCGAAGGTCATGGCAGGGACCGGTGTCGACCTTCTTACCGACCCCACCAAGCTCGCGCGCGCCCAGGCGGATCACAAGGCCCGGATCGACAAGGCGCCCTACTCCAGTCCGATCCCCGCAGATGTCAGTGCACCGATCCTGCCCCGGCCTGTCGATCTCTGATCCACATACCGCAAAAGCGTGGATCTCTGATCCACGCCCGCAACGGACCATGCCCGGCCCGCGAGGAATGCGATCCGCCGGAAGCCCGGTTTCTGCCGTTGGTATGCGAGCGGCAGTCATATCTTCCGCCACGTCCACGACCGGGAAAGGCGACGGATTGACCCAGCCGTTCCGGCCGCGCATTCGACCTTGCGACGACGCCACGGCGAGGCTTACCAGCCGCCGTCGCGCGAATCCGGAGAGCAGGAGAGGGGGAGCGAACTAGAGCGGCTCCACCGCAGCACCGATCACGGCCACCACCGCAGCAAGGCCGTCGCACCACTGCAAAACGGGCGTGGTGATCCGTCCTGCGGCCTCTCCTCCGTGTTCTTATACCATTCTTAAGTAGGAGCTATGAGGAGTGGCGCCGGGGCGTCCGCTCTGTCACTGTGGCCCGACACGTTCGATCTTGGGGAGGAGCGGCGTGACGATACAGGACACTGGATTGACCGCGGCGTTTGCCCCGGTGGCCTCACTTGGCCAGGAAATGGTCGAAGGTCTGATCGGCCACGAGCATCTGGTCGAGCGGTTGATGATCGCCCTGGTGGCAGGCGGCCACGTGCTCATCGAAGGGCCGCCCGGGCTTGCGAAGACGCGCGCGGTTAAGCGGTTGGCGGAAGGGCTGGCGGGCAGCTTTGCGCGTATTCAGTGCACCCCCGACCTTATGCCCTCCGACATGACGGGCACCCAGGTGTTCCGCCCCGATACGGGGCGGTTCGACTTCCTGCCCGGACCTTTGTTTCATGAGCTTGTGCTCGTCGATGAAATCAACCGCGCGCCTCCCAAGGTGCAGTCGGCGCTGCTGGAGGCGATGGCCGAACGACAGGTGACGGCGGGAGGGACGACGCGCGCCCTTCCTGATCCGTTCATGGTGGTCGCCACGCAGAACTCCATCGAGCACGAGGGTACCTTTCCCCTGCCGGAGGCGCAGCTCGACCGCTTCCTGCTGCATGTCGATCTGGTCCTGCCAGGCGCGGAGGCGGAGCGGCGTATCCTCGATCTGGTGGAGGGGGAACTGCGCCTGCCAACCCATCGCGCACCGTCGCGGCTCGGCGCGGATACCCTCCATACCGCAGCCCGCGCGGCCAACGGCGTTCTGCTGGCCCCCGCTCTCAAGGATTACATCGTCCGGCTCGTCATCGCCACGCGGGAGACGGAGGGCGGGCCGCTTGCCGGGCTGATCGAACATGCCGTCTCTCCCCGTGGAACGCTGGCGCTCGCCGCCTGCACCCGGGCGCGCGCCGGCCTGCTCGGGCGGGATCACGGGCTGCCCGAGGATGTGGAACTGCTGGCGCCGGATGTGCTGGCGCACCGCCTCGTCCCGAGCTGGCGCGCTACGTCAGAGGGGCTGGGTCCGCGCGATCTGGTACGGCGGCTCATCGATCATGTCAGGCCCTGGTGAGTCAAGCGGGGGGGTGGGAGAGGTGACGGCAAGCCGCCTGCTCGCCCTCGCTCCGCTCGCCCTGCAGCGCGGCAGAGAGGAGCGGCTGGCAGAGCGCCCCGGCCTCACGCCGGTCCGTCAACGCGGCAGCGGACAGGCGCTTCGCGAGATACGCCCCTTCGCCGATGGCGATGACCCGAGACATCTGGACGCTGCCGCGACCGCGCGAACCGGAGTGCCGCAGGTCCGTACCTTCCATGAAGAGCGGGAGCGGACGCTGTTGCTCATCGCAGACTTTCGCCGCCCGATGCTCTGGGCCACGCGTGGGCGATTCCGCTCGGTCCTGGGGGCGGAGCGTCTGGCGATGGAAGGTTGGCGGGAAGCGGCCGAGCGCGGCTCCATCGGTGTTGCCGCAATTACGGATGCCGGGATTTTCGGAGAGCGCCCAGCCCCGGGCGCACGGGGAATGGCCCGTGTCGCAGGCTGCCTCACGCGCGCCCATGCCGCCGCCCGGGAAGCGGTGATGGCGCATCTGCCCACGCGCCCGCTCGACGTCGAGCTGCGCCGCGCCGCACGCTTCGCGCCGCGGGGGGCGGGCCTGGTGGTCGCCACGGGTCTCGACCTGCCCGGTTCCGGGTGGCAAGAAACCCTTGCCGCCATTTCCACCCGTGGCCCCTTACGCTTCCTGCTCATCGAAGATGTTTTCGAGCGCGCGCCCGCCGATGGCCCGCTGCCGGTCGCGGAAGATGAGAAACATGTTATCCGCCGCGGGTTCTCTGGCCTTCCCGCGGTGACGGCAGCGCGCGTGGAAGCCCTGCATCGCCCCGGTATAGCCGCAGAGCGCATCGGCCCGGGCATGGAGGGCTCTGGATGAACGGGGAACTTGTCCAAACGCTCAATCCGCCCCGGCTGCCTGCCGAGTTCGTACGCACCGGGATGACAGACATCCTTGCGGCTTTCGGTATCGGACTGCTCATCGCGGCGGTGCTGATCTTTATCCTGGCACCCTTGTTCCGGCGGCGCCCGGCGCCCCGACGTGCCGTCGATGCGCTCGGCGAGCTGCGCGGGCTCCCCGCCTCCGACAGGCTGGTTGCCGCAGCGCGGCTGTTGGCCGAACGCGGCGTGGCCCTGCCAGACAGCTATCACGACGCGCTTTATCTGGGGGCATCCTACGATGCGGCGGATTTGGAGCGGCTGGTCGCGGATGCCTGGGGGGGGCGGCGGAATGGGTAATCTCCAGTTTGCTCACCCCTTCGCTTTTCTTCTTCTGCCGCTTCCCGTGATCCTGTTCCATCTTTTGCCGCCCCGCGAGAACCGGACGGAGGCGCTGCGCCTTCCCGAGGCCATCGCGGCAGCCGGGATGCCGGTGGCGGACGCATCTTTCCGGGATGGGTCCCTGCCCCTAAGGCTCGCCCTGTGGCTGTGCCTGACACTCGCCCTTGCAGGGCCGGAGTGGTTGCGGCCGATGCCCGACAGGACGGCGACGGGGAGGGACATCATGCTTGCACTCGATCTGTCGGGCAGCATGGAAACCCCGGATTTCACTCTTGACGGACAGACCGCCAGCAGGCTCGCCGCTGTCAAGCGGGTGGCGAGCCGCTTTGTTTCCGAGCGGGAGGGCGACAGGATCGGCCTGGTGATCTTTGCCGATCAGGCCTATGTCGCCGCGCCGCTCACATACGACCTTCCTGCGGTCGTGCGTGCCATAGACGCTGCCGAGATCGGAATAACGGGGCGTTCGACCGCCATCGCAGACGGGTTGGGACTGGCATTGAAACGCGTGACGGCGGAGCCCGCGACATCCCGGGTGATCGTGCTGCTCTCGGACGGGCGCGATACCTCCGACCGGCTGGACGCACGCGACGTGGGGCGGCTCGCAGCGACGATGGGGGTCCGGGTCCACACCATTGCCCTCGGCCCGGAGGATCTGGAGACGCGGCCGGCCGCCCGGGATGCCGTCGATATCGCCGCGCTCCGTGACATTGCGGAGGCGAGTGGCGGTCGCTCCTGGCGGGTGCGCGATATGGCGGACCTCGTGCAGATGGCCGCCGATCTGGACAGGCTTGAGCCGAACCCCTCGACACGTCCGCCGGTGATAATGGCCCAAGCGCTGTGGGTCTGGCCGGCCGCGCTCGCCCTGTTGCTGGCAGTGAGCGCGGCGGTGGCGGAGGCAACCGGTCTCTTCACCCGCCGCCCGGGGCAAGCCGCATGACGCCCTTCGCTCTTGGTGCGGGTCTGGTGTTGCTGCGTCCGGTCTGGCTTCTCGCCCTGCTGCCGCTTGCCGCGCTGGCGCTCTGGCTCCGCGCGCAGCAGCGACGTAGCCCGTGGACCAAGCTCATCGACCCCGCCATCCGGCGCGAGTTGCTGGCGCTGGAGCAGATCCTGCCGGCCCGCCCCGACAGCGCGGCGCTGCTGCCCCTTCTCATCGCGGGCAGTCTCATCCTCGGTCTTGCGGGGCCCGCGGTTCTACGGCCGGGAGGTGTCGAGTACCGCGCGCTCGATCCGATGCTGCTGCTGCTCGACCTTTCCCCTTCCGTGGCGGCGGGCCCGTCTCTTCCCGACCTTCAGGCAGCTGCGGCATTCCTGCTCAATCAATCCGAAGGTCGGCCGGTAGGCATCATGGTCTATGCCGCGGATGCTTATGTCGCCTCCGCCCCGACAAGCGACGCGGCCAGTCTTCAGAGCATCATCGCGGTATTGGCAGCCGATACCATGCCGGTCACCGGCAGCCGTCCCGACATCGCGCTCGCGGAGAGCCGAAACCTCGTGGCCGGAAAGGATGGTCCTGGCATGGCTGGCGCGGACCTCATCCTCATCTCCGATGGCGGCGGTATCGGCCCGCCAGCGCTCGCAGAGACACGGAGGCTTCAGGCCGAGGGGGCGCGTGTCTGGGCCCTCTCGCTCAACCGTGCGGCGGACGGAGCGCCTACACCCGATCGGGGCGCGCTCGTGCAGCTTGCGGCGGCGGGCGGCGGGCGGGAATTTCCGGCAGCGACACCCCGACCCCTCCTCGCAGAAATCGCCGCCGCGCGGACGGCCCGCCTCGCGAAAAGCGGTGAGGCGACACGGGTCTTTCGCGACCTCGGGCCATGGTGCGTAGGGCTGGCCATGGTGCTTGCTCTGCCACTTTACCGGAGGCGCACATGACCCCGGCCCGCATAGCGTCCCTGCTCGCCGTTGCAGGCGTCGCGGCGCTGCTCATGGCCGGGCGGGAGGCGGGGGGACGCCTGTTGCTCATGGCCGGGCAGCCGCGGCTGGCTTCGTCCCTTCTGGATGATCCCGCCGTATCGGGCGTCGCCCTCTATCAGGCAGGATCCTTTGCCGAGGCGGACGCGGCCTTCGCCCGGGCAGGCCGGTCCTCCACCTACAACCGTGGCCTTTCTCTCGCCGCGACAGGGAATTACCCGCTGTCGCGCGCCTATTTCGATGCGGTATTGTTCGCAAACCCCGCCGACAGCGCAGCGCGGGAGAACCGCGACATCGTGAATGCGCTGATACCGCCCCTGAGGGGCGAGGGAAACGAAGCGGGGCGGATCGCCGTCGTCGCCATCGCCGCAACGGGCGGAACACCGCTTGACGATGTAAGGCGGCTCGGGCGTCCGCTGGACGCGGGCAGACGGGTCGCCGATCGGGAATGGCTGGCGACAGTTCCCGACGATCCCGGCGCGTTCCTGCGGCTCCGGCTTGCCGCCGAGAACGACCGCCGCCTGTCGATGGGATTGACAGCACCGCAGGAGGGCGACCCATGGTGAGATGGCTGTTTCTCTCCCTCGCACTGCTCGCCTCGCCCGCGGGCGCGGAAAGCCTTACGCTCACCATCCGGCCCGAGCCGAGACATCAGGATCTGATCGTCGGGGAAATGCTTCCCGTCACCATCCGCGCCGTCTATGACCGCAAGGTGGCAAACGAAAAGCTGGAGATCGCCCCCAGCGACGGTTTCGACTGGATCCAGATTGCCCCAGACAGTTGGCGACAGGAGATGATCGACGGGCTGCCCTGGCAGGTCATGGAACGACACCTGGCGCTTTTTCCCCGGCGCTCGGGCGTGCTGCATTTCGGCCCGGTGCTGCACCATCTCACCATCATCGACGAAGCGAGCCAGCGCCAACCGCGGGAGGTGAAGGCCCAACCGGTGGAAATCCCCGTAGGCCCATTCCCGGCGGAGCGGGGCTGGAAGCTGGCGGCAGAGCGGCTGACACTCCGCCAGGAACTCTCCACCGATCCCGCCCATCTGGCGGATGGCGAAACGGTCACGCGGCGCATCATCCTGACGGCGGAGGGCGCGCTGCCGGAGATGTTGCCACCCCGGCCGGTGGTCTCGGAGAACTGGCTCATCACCTTCGCGGCGCCGGTGGAGCGGAAGCTGACCCTCACCGCGGAGGGGCCGATGGCGGAGGTGGTCTGGACATGGCAGTTCCGCCCGGAAACCGGGGAGCCGGGGGTCATCGAACCTGTCACGATCCCCTATTTCGATAGCAGGAGCCGCCGGATAGAGACTGTGGAAATTCCGCCCCTTTCCATAGGTTATGCGAGTTTCACTGCCAATCGCGCGGCGACAGGGCGGTTCGGGATGTGGGAGGACGCACTTTCCGGCGCCGCGATCGTGGCGGGGATCGGTGCCGGAACGGGGTTGATGCTGTGGCGAAGCGCTCCCGCCGTTGGGCGCGCAGGCTGGAAGCGGCTTCGGCGGCGCTGGTCACCCTTTCCGCGGCTGGCGCTCGGGCGTGCCGCCCGATCCGACGATCCTCTCGCGCTTCGTCGCGCAGCGGGGGCATATCTGGATGGCCGAACATCGCCAGAGATAAGGTCTTTGCTCGCCGGGCTGGATCGCCGGATCTACGGACCTGATCCACAGGGGTTTCGACCCCGGGTCTTTGCCCGCGATCTTCGTCGGGCAGCATCGCGGGCAGAGTTTTAGCCAGCCTCGCCGCCCACCCTGCCCTCGACATGCGGAGGCTTCGCGGACCGGTGTCGCGCCCCTCAACTCGGTATTGCTGCTACCTCTGACGGAGACCTTCGATCTGCGTCGCGACAATCTGATCGGCAAGGCGATGACGGCTTTCCTGCGTCTCCTCCGGCATCGGCCGATACCAGACGGACATCCAGTTCACCGCGCCGAGCATGGCCTTTGCGCCGACCGACACATCCATTGCGCGAAGCGAGCCATCCGCAATGCCCTCCTCCATCACCTGCCGGAACAATCCTTCGAAACGACGGCGCAGTGCGATCAACGCGTCCAGTGTGCCGCGTTGGCCCGGTGTCGTTGCGGCCATCCTGTGCATGTGCACACCCTGCACCACGACCGCCTCGAAAGCGACGTTGGTCATCATCGCCATCGCATGGGCGTGCAGCATCGCCTCCAGCCGCCGCACAGCGGACCCCGGCCCCGCCATCACCGGTTCGACCGCGTGAAACAGCCGTTCCATGCCCTCACGGTGCACGTCGAAGAACAGGTCGGTCTTTGACGAATAGTAGTGGTAAATCCGCCCCTTCGTGGCACCCAGTCGTCGGGCAACGTCGTCAATGCTGGTGGCGGCGAAACCCTGCTCCATGAAGCATTGCGCCGCCATTTCGAGGATCTCGATATTCCCCGCCCCATCGTCTCTGTTGCGTGTGCGTGGCTGTGTCATCCGGTCTCGGTCATTCGTTTCCCGCCGATATTGACACTGGACAGGGACAAAGGCAATCCATACTACTCCGTATGTTGTAGAGGAGAGGGGCTATGGACAGGGTAAGCGACTGGCTTCTCGTCGATCAGCGGCTCGTTGATCGCTTTGCCGATGTCATCGGCGATCATCAGTTCATCCATGTCGATCCCGAACGTGCAGCCCGCGAAGGCGGTTTCGGCGGCACCATAGCGCATGGGTTTCTCGTTCTATCCCTCCTGACCCAGTTGCAGCAGAGCGCTATGCCCCCCGGCAGCGGGATGGAGGTAAATTACGGCTTCGACAAGGTTCGCTTCGTCGCGCCCGTCAGGGTCGGAAGCCGCATCCGCGCGCGCTTTACGCTGATTTCATCGCAGGCACGCGGCACCGGACGGCTCGACACCTATGGCGTGACAGTAGAGGTGGAAGGCCAGCAGAAGCCAGCCGCGATCGCGGAATGGCACATATTGAAGGCAGAGGCGGAGGATAAAGCAGGATGAGCATCAGCTACGAAGGGCGCGTCGCCATCGTCACCGGAGCAGGCGGCGGGCTGGGGCGCGCCTATGCACTGGAGCTGGCCCGGCGGGGAGCAAAGGTGGTCGTCAACGACTTCGGCGGAGCGCGGGATGGCCGTGGTGGCTCCAGCGCCGCTGCGGAAGCCGTCGTTGCAGAGATCGAAGCGCAGGGCGGGGCGGCCTTGGCGGACGGCGGAAACGTCACCGACTTTTCGCAGATGGAGGCGCTTGCCGCCCGTGCGCGGGAGACATTCGGTCGGATCGACGTGCTCATCAACAACGCCGGCATCCTGCGCGACAGGACTTTCGCCAAGATGACGATGGACGACTTCCGCGCTGTGGTGGAGGTGCATCTCATCGGTTCGGCCAACGCGACCAAGGCGGTCTGGGAGACGATGCGCGAGCAGGGCTATGGGCGCGTCCTGATGACATCCTCCACATCCGGCGTCTATGGCAACTTCGGTCAGGCCAACTATGGCGCGGCCAAGGCCGGGCTGATCGGGCTGATGAACGTGTTGCATTTCGAGGGGCAGAAATACGGCATCCATGTCAATGCTGTCCTGCCCACCGCCGCCACGCGCATGACCGGCGACATGATGGAGGAGGAGACGCTCGCCCATCTCTCCCCCGAGAACGTTGTTCCCGCCGCGCTCTATCTCACCAGCGAAGGGGCGCCGAGCCGCACGGCGCTGCTGGCCGGCGCTGGCACGGTAGCGCGGCTCGCCATCGTGGAGAACCAGGGTGTTTATCTGCCCGAAGGCGATCGCACCCCCGAAGCAGTCGCGGAAGCATTCGGCACGCTCGCGAAGCTGGAAGGGTTCATCGAAACGCAGAACGGGCTGGATCATGTGGAGCGTATCGTCGCCCGCGCGCGCGATGCAAAACGGGCGGTATGACCATGCTTGAGCGTGCCAGCCCACACAGACGCGTTGATTATGTTGCATTCTACAGCATGGAAACGCGCTGGCGCGACATGGACATCTATGGTCACATGAACAACGTGAGCTACCTGGAGTGCTTCGACAGCGCGGTGAACCGCGCGTTGATCGCCTCGGGAGCTCTCGACCTTGCAGGCGGTACCGGGTCCATTGGGCTCGTCGCCCAGCAATGGACCCACTACTTTGCCGAGGTGACCTATCCAGAGCGCGTGGAGGTAGGTCTGCGCATCACCCGGGTCGGCTCCAGCAGCCTGACATGGAGCTTCGCGCTCTTCCGCGAGGGGGAGGAGACAGCCGCGGCCCAGGGCGGATATGTGCATGTCTATATCGACCGCGTGACCCGTCGCCCTGTCCCTCTGACCCCCGCGCAACTGGAGATGGCAGGTGGCATGACGCCCCCTCCTGACGCGGCGATCTGATCCCGGGTTGGGACAACCCGGTTGCAAGGGCCTGAAGCGAGGCTTGGCGCCTCACCAGGAGACCGTCGCAGCCCTTCCCACCGGACGGCTAGCGGGAGAGCCCGATCCGCCGCGCCAGCCAATCCGGCCGGATCAGGGCGGCATGATCCTCCCGGTCCCGCTCCACTATCGCCGAGATGCTTTCCGGGAATGGCTCCGCCCGTGGACTGCCGGAGGCACGCCCGACATGCATGAGAAGCTGCTCGCAAAGCGCAAGTTCCTGCCCCTCTGCGCCCCGCAACCGGAGAAAGACGTGCAGCCGCTTGTCATCCGCAGCGAGCAGAACCAACTCCACTTCGAGCGGGTCTCCCCGATGACATTCCCGGAAGAAGCCGATACGCAGGTCGAGCGTATAGAGCGTGGCGCCCGTTCGCTCGCGATAGGGAGCATCGACACCGATCCGGTCCATATAGGCTGTCACGGCATCCGAAAATGCGATCCCATAGGCGAAGTCGCCCATGTGACCGTTGTAGTCCACCCACTCCTCCGGCACATGCCGGTTCAGCACGATCAGCCCATGGCGGTCGGCATTCTCCATCCGCGTCTCCTCTCCTCGATCCTCCCGAAGGCGCGCCCCCGGGACGAGGGCGCACAAGGCGTCACTTTTTGACAAGCGGACAGTCACTCTGCTCAAGCGGCTTGAAAGCCTCCTCCCCGGGTATCGTCCGAAGAATCTTATAGTAATCCCAGCGTCCGGTTGACTCTGCGGGCGTCTTTACCTGCGCGAGATACATATCATGGACGAGGCGGCCGTCTTCTCGAAGATAAGCGTTCCGCGCGAACATGTCGTCGATCTTCATGGTGCGAAGCTGCGACATGACGGCCGTCCCTTCGACGGCTTTCGCCGCCTCAGCGGCCTTCAGATAGTTCAGCACTGCAGAATAGACGCCCGCCTGCACCATCGTCGGCATACGCCCGCCCATCTGCTCGCCGAACCGCTTGGACCAGGCACGGGTCTGATCGTCGAAGTCCCAGTAGAACCCGGTGGTGAGCGTCAGACCCTGCGCCGTTTCGAGCCCCACGCCATCCACGTCCGTCAGGAACAGCAGGAGCCCGGCGAGCTTCTGTCCGGCTGCGGTAATACCGTATTCCCCTGCCTGTTTCATCGCGGTCATCGTGTCGCCGGAGGAATTCGCCAATGCGATCACCTCCGCGCCGGAGGCCTGCGCCTGCAACAGATAGGACGAGAAGTCGGTCGTCTCGCGCGGGTGGCGGACGGCGCCCACAACCTCACCGCCGAGCGAACGCACCGCCTCTGACGTGTCGCGTTCCAGCGCGTGACCAAAGGTATAGTCGGCCGTGATGAAGAACCAGCTCTTCTCGCCCTCCTGCGTCATGGCCCGCCCGGTGCCATTGGCAAGCGCATAGGTATCCCATGTCCAGAGCGCACTGGACGGCGAGCATGCCTTGCCCGTCAGGTCGGATGACCCCGCGGTGGAGATCAGGAACGCCACATCCGCCGCACGTGTCACATCCTGGACAGCCATGGCGACGGACGACGTGGGCACATCGATCACCGCCTTCACGTTCTGTTCGTCGATCCACCGGCGGGCGAGCGTCGCACCCACATCAGGTTTGTTCTGGTGGTCGCCCACGATCACCTCGACCGGCTCGCCGAGCAGCGTACCGCCGAAATCCTCCACCGCCATACGCGCGGCCACCGCCGAACCCTGTCCGGCGAGGTCGAAGTTCATGCCCGACATGTCCGTAAGCACGCCAAGCCGATAAGGCTCTGCTGACGCCATGGACGCAAGCGCGGCAATCGCCACACCTGCCAATAGTGCCTTGAGTTTCATATGCTCCGCCCCATGAAATCGCGTCAGCCGGTTTCCTCCGACAGCAGGCGCGACAGAAAGAATTGATCGGCCTCGAATCCCGAAGCCCAGTTATCTCGGCAGTGGCTGTCCACTGTCCGCTTGGTCATGCGAAGGGCCATGGGTGGACAGGCGGCGATTCCGGCGGCCAATTCCCGCGCGGCTTCCAGCGCCCCTCCGGCCGGTACCGCGCGTTCGCACAGGCCGAGCCGCTCTGCCTCCCCGGGTTCGATGCGTGCGTCGGTGAAAAGCATGAGCTTCGCCCGTGCGGGCCCGACCAGCGCAGTCAGCAGCGGCAACCCGCCCCAACCCAAGGTCATGCCAAGCCGCACCTCCGGAAAGCGGAAGTAGCTGCCCTCCCCCATGACCCGGAAATCGGCGGCGAGTGCGAGAATTGCGCCCCCCCCGATGGCAGGCCCTTCAACGGCCGCAATGCAGATCTGGGGCAGCCGCGCCCAGCGATCCACCATTCGCCCCCCGGCAGCCATCGCCTCCGAGCGCGCAACGCTGTCCTCTCCCGGCTGCCAAAGGGAGACATCCTCCAGATCGACGCCCGCCGAGAAACGCCTCTCTGTCCCTGTCAGGATGACCAGATGACAGGTCGTATCGGCGGCCAGTTCCTCCGCGGCTCGGGTCAGGTCGAGAATGGTGTCATGGCTCAGCGCGTTTGCCTTGGCGCCCCTGTCGTAGCGGACCAACGCCACACTGTCTTCCCGTGTGATGGTGACGGTCGGCATGCCGTTCCCCCTTTGACATACTACGCGGTATGTTGCATGGTTGTTGCGACATTGCAAACGACTTCTGCGTGTCCGTGCACCTGGCACGTAGGGAGGAGAACGGAATGAAAGATCAGGAAAAAGCGCTCGACCGGGAGCACGCGGTGCTGCGCAATCTGCTGGACCGCTATGCGGAGGATCGCCCAGACGCGCT
Source organism: Haematobacter massiliensis (assembly GCF_000740795.1). Lineage (GTDB taxonomy): Bacteria > Pseudomonadota > Alphaproteobacteria > Rhodobacterales > Rhodobacteraceae > Haematobacter > Haematobacter massiliensis. The sequence continues at coordinate 45,249 of NZ_JGYG01000007.1, read as the reverse complement.
TTTCGTACATTTCTGGCCGGATGTTCAGTGGTCTTACCGTGAAACGTGGGAGATGGTCCGCCAGCGGGCCGCGACGCTGCATGCGCATGGTGTCCGAAGGAGCAGCCATGTGCTGTGCTTCATGGGAAACGGGCCGGACCTGCTCGCCACCTGGTTCGCGATCAACTATCTCGGCGCGGTCTATATTCCCTTGAACACCGCCTCTCGTGGAAGGCCCCTCGAACATATCCTGAGCGATGCCGATGCGTCGCTCATGGTAGCGGAAGCGGAGTTGCTGGACCGGCTGGCCGATGTGGCGCCGGGCCAGCTCCGGAAAGTGCTGGTCGTCGGCCCGGGCGAGATACCGGCCCATCCCCATGTCGAAATCCTGCCGCTTCATGATCTGGATGACGTCGATCCAGCGGTCCTCGCGCTGGAAACACCCATAGAGCCGTGGGACACTCTGGCGATCATGTATACCTCCGGCACCACCGGAAATCCCAAGGGCGTCGTGACGTCCTACACACAACTTTACACGATGGGTCCGGATGCGTTCGAGGTCGCGCCGGATGACCGCTGCCTCATCTGCGGCCCTATCTTCCATTGCGGCTCAACGCTTTACGTCTATGGGCAGCTGGCGCGCGGTCTGTCCATCGGCATGATGAGGGAGTTCAAGACGCGGGAATTCTGGCGAGCGGTACGCGACACGGGATCGACCTATTGTCTCCTGCTGGGCGTCATGGCGAGCTTTCTGCTGAAAGAGCCCGGTCAGCCCGATGACCGCGACCATCCCCTTCGTCGCGCCTTCATCACGCCCTTCGGGGAGGACGGACCGTTTTTTGCCGAGCGGTTCGGAGTGGAGGCCTGGACGATATACAACATGACAGAGATCGCCAGCCCCCTGCACGCAGGCCCCCTGCAGGGAAGCGCCGGTCTGAAGGGTATTGCCGGGCTACCCCGCCCGTGGTTCGATCTGCGGATCGTAGACGCCAATGATATCGAGGTTCCCGAGGGCGGCACGGGCGAGCTCATCATCCGCTCAAGCCGCCCCTGGGCACTGATGAAGGGCTACCACAACGCGCCGGCCGCGACCGTGGAGGCGATGCGGAACGGCTGGTTTCACACCGGCGACAGCTTTCGTCGCGATGCCGAGGGGCGGTTCTTCTTCGTCGACCGGCTCAAGGACGTGATCCGCCGTCGGGGGGAGAACATCTCCTCGTTCGCCTTGGAAGCGGAGGTGACCGCCCATCCCGATGTGCGGGAATGCGCTGCCGTTGCCGTGCCGAGCGCCTTCAGCGAGGACGAGGTGTTGATCGTGGTCACGCCGGTCGCCGGCCGGCTCATCGACGCAGAGGCACTGCTGGGTCATCTCGCGGCGCGACTGCCGAAGTTCATGGTGCCCCGCTACCTGAGGATCATGGAAGACCTGCCCAAGACGGCAAGCGGCAAGATCCAGAAGCACATCCTGCGGAGCGATGGTGTGACGGGCGATACGTTCGACCGGGAGCAAGCGCGCGCCCGCGCCTGATCTGTCGTCAGGCGCGCGCGCCCGCCCCTGCCCTCAGGCCAGCTCGTCCTACGGTATCGCCCGCGTTGTCTTTGTCCAAAGTGCTTCAGGCCCCTTGGCAAAGGCATCCACGACCCGATGGTACTGCCCTAGAGGCCAGCGTAGACGTCGCTTCTCCTTGCCAGTTCACCGGTGCTGCTGCGCGGCCCTGGTCTGGGGCGTCGGCGCGCCGCAACGCCCGCTGTCGCTCTTCCAACTGCATAACAGGGTGGATCAGGCAGCACATCCCGCGCCCGTATTCTGCCGGGCATCGCTGCGTGACCCTAAAGCGGCGCTGCGTCCGGGCGCACAGGCGCGAAAAGAGACCCAGGTGGGAGGGATGGACGCTGACAGGCACACCTGCGAGAACGAACCAGCGCTTGCGACTGGGAGAGAAGCATGTTCCTCGGCCTCGATCTGGGAACTTCGGGTATCAGGGCGCTCCTGATGGACGAAGGTCAGCGCATCCTCGGTTCGTCAACAGCGGAGCTTCACGTCTCGCGTCTGCATCCGGGCTGGTCGGAGCAGGCACCCGATGACTGGATCGCCGCCGCCGAAACGGCCATCGCAAGCGTCCGGGCAACGCATCCAGGGGAGTTCGCCGCCCTGAGGGGGATCGGCTTGTCCGGACAGATGCATGGCGCGACGCTCTACGATGCCGCTGACAGGCCGATCCGTCCGTCGATCCTGTGGAATGACACGCGCGCCGCGCAAGAGGCGGCGGAGATGGACGCGGCGCCCGCCTTTCGCCGCATCACCGGCAACATCGTCTTTCCGGGGTTCACCGCACCGAAACTGCGCTGGATCGCGCGGCACGAACCGGAGGCTTTTGCCCGCCTGGCCAAGGTTCTGCTTCCGAAAGACGCTCTCCGGCTCTGGCTTACCGGAGAGCATGTGTCGGAGATGTCGGATGCTTCCGGGACGAGCTGGCTCGATATCGGGGCGCGCGACTGGTCGGACGAGCTGCTGGCCGCGACCGGCCTCAGCCGTGTCCACATGCCCCGGCTTGTGGAAGGCACGGAACCGGGTGGCATGCTCCGCGACCGGCTCCGGAGAGCATGGGGGATTGAGGGACCGGTGACCATCGCAGGGGGTGCGGGAGACAATGCCGCCTCCGCCGTCGGCATGGGCATGGTGTCCGAGGGACAGGCCTTCATCTCTCTTGGCACATCCGGTGTGCTCTTTGCCGCGAACGACGTTTGGCGACCACGGCCGGAAAGTGCCGTCCATGCCTTCTGTCACGCATTGCCGCACCGCTGGCATCAGATGGGTGTGATCCTGTCTGCCGCAGACGCCCTGAACTGGCACGCCCGCATCTCCGGCACGAGCGCCGGGGAACTTTCCGCCGAGCTGGGCGAGACACTTCGCGCACCGGGGCCGGTCAACTTCCTCCCCTATCTGTCGGGCGAACGAACCCCCCATAATGACGCCCGAATCCGAGGCGCCTTCACGGGGCTGAGCCATGGGACGGGCCGGGCGGAGATGACGCAGGCTGTCATGGAGGGGGTGGCCTTCGCGCTGGCCGATAACCTCGCCGCGCTGCGGTCTGCAGGGGCCGAGGTGTCGCGGGTGACGGCGATCGGCGGCGGCTCACGATCGATCTACTGGTTGCGGGCCATCGCGACGGCGCTGGATATTCCCGTGGAGCTTCCCGCACGCGGCGATTTCGGCGCGGCCTTCGGCGTAGCACGGCTCGGGCTGATTGCGGCGACCGGTGCCGATCCGCTCAGCGTGTGCACCGCTCCTGCCGTGGATCGCGTCATCGCTCCCGACGCCACGCTTCGCCCTGCCTTCGAGAAGGCCCGCCAACGCTATCGCAGCCTGTATCCCCTACTCGCACCCCTTTGATATGGAGACGGACATGCCGGACCTTACCCGCTTTCCCATAACGCAGCGCTGGCCCGCGAAACATCCCGAGCGGTTACAACTCTACTCCACGCCAACGCCAAACGGGGTGAAAGTGTCGATCATGCTGGAGGAGACGGGCCTGCCCTATGAGCCGCATTTCATCGATATCGGCAAAGACGAAACGTGGACCGATGCGTTTCTGTCGCTGAACCCCAACGGCAAGATACCGGCGATCCTTGACCCCTCGGGTCCGGATGGCCAACCTCTCGGCTTGTTCGAATCCGGGGCAATTCTTGTCTATCTCGCCGAAAAAACCGGGATGTTTCTTCCTGACGGCCCGCAGCGCTACAAAGTGCTCCAATGGGTGTTTTTCCAGATGGGCGGCATCGGGCCAATGTTCGGACAGCTGGGCTTCTTCCACCGTTTCGCGGGGCGGGAGTACGAAGACAAGCGCCCCCGTGACCGCTACGCCAAGGAATCCGCGCGCCTGCTCGGGGTGCTGGAAGGGCAGCTCGCCAATAATGCCTTCATCGCCGGGCCGGAGTATACGATCGCCGATATTGCCATGCTTGGCTGGGTGCGGAACCTCATCGGCTTTTACGATGCGGGGGAGCTGGTGAACTATGCAGAACTGGAAGCGGTGCCGCGCTGGCTGGAAACCTGCCTTGCCCGCGCGGCTGTGGAGCGGGGACTGACCATCCCCGCCAGACCCTGATCAAGGAAACCAGAGCACGCGTGACGCACCCGGCTGACTGTGATCGGCGCCGCTATCAGGCCGTCGCTGATCGCCTCTGCTCATATTCCACCAAAAGCTCGTTCCTCAGGGCGAACTTCTGGATCTTGCCGGAGGCGGTGGCGGGCAGCCGCTCGCGGATCTCCAGCCGCTCCGGCACATATTGCCGGGCGAGCTGTTCACCGGCAAGGAATGCGCTCATCTCCGCAAAGTCGATGGCCTTGCCGTCTTTTGGCACGATGAAGGCGCAGGCTCTTTCCCCCAGCCGGTCGTCCGGATAGGCGACGATTGCGACCTGCAACACGGCGGGATGCTTGTAGAGAAGCGCCTCGACCTCCACCACGGGAATGTTCTCGGCGCCCCGGATGATGACATCCTTGGATCGCCCGACGATGCGGATATGTCCGTCCACCTCCAATCGGGCGATATCGCCCGTCTCGAACCAACCCTCGGCATCGGTGGCGTTCAGATCGGGCCGCCTGAGATATCCCGCGAAGTTGGAGCAGCCGCGCACGAAAAGCTCGCCCTCCCGGCCGGGCTGAACCGGCCTGCCATCACCCCCCCGCACCTGCACCTCCATTCCGCGGAGCGGCGCGCCATCCGACCGGGCGGAGCGATCCGGCGCGTCGTCCAGGGGTACGACGGTCACCGCCCCGTTTTCCGTCATGCCCCAGGCGGAAACGATCCGCGCGCCCAGCACCCGGCAGGCCCGCTCCACCAGCGGACCCGGGATGGCTGTCCCCGCGCAGAGGAAGATCCGCAGGCTCCGGCTGTCGCCGGCACCCTCTTCCACCGCATTGGTCAGGTCCATCAGGAAGGGCGTGGAGGCCATGGTAAAGGTCACACCCTCGCTTGCGATCAGACGGGCGGCCAGCGTCCTGTCCCAGCTGTCCATCAGCACCATCCGCGCCCGCAGCATCACGGGAAGCAGGAAGCCGTACATGAACCCCGTCTGATGCGCCATCGGCGAGGCCATCAGGATCACGTCCGATCCGTCCAGCCGCAGCCGCTCCGCATAGGCGACGAGGTTGGAATACATGGTATTGGCCGTATGCATCACACCCTTCGGCTCGCCGGTCGTGCCGGAGGTGTAGATGAGCTGGCAGACCGCGTTTGCATCGCCCCTATCCCGAAGGCTCAGCGCTCTCAGACCTGGCGCGTCGTCGAGGACGGGGTCGAGGAGCAGCGCCTCGAAACTGCCCTCTCCGCCGCGGCCCGCGACGATGACCCGCGAAAGGTCCGGCAGATCGGCGCGCAACGTTCCTGCCATCACCTCATGGTCGAAGCCGCGAAAGGCTTTCGGCACAACCAGCACCTTGGCCTCGCCATGGCGGAGCATAAAGCGAAGTTCCCGCTCCCGGAAGATCGGCATCACGGGATTGAACACGACGCCAAGCCGCCGACAGGCGATGTAGAGCACGACGAACTCCCATGAATTAGGAAGCTGGCAGGCCAGGACATCGTCCCGCCGGAGCCCGAGGCGCCGGAGCCCTTCGGCGGCGCGCCAGGACAGATGCTCGATCTCCGCCCAGGTCAGGTGCCGCGTCTCCCCCGTAGCGGCGATAACGCTGGTCAGCGCGCGTGCCTGCGGCGCTTCCGCCAGTGCTTCCTCAAAATAGTCGAGCAGTGTCTTGCCGGGCCAGAGGCCCTCCGCCTCCATCCGCGCACGGCGCGGCTCGATCAGAACGGCATCGAAGTGCATGGTTTCCTCCCCCCTGCTTTCGGTCCGGTCAGGCGCCGACGGCGGCGCGTCCCGCCCGCTCCCGGGCGATGATGTTCTTCATGATATGCGCGGTGCCGTCGCCGATCTGGAGGCCCAGCACATCGCGGAGCCGCTGCTCGAACGGCAGTTCGTTTGAATAGGCGGCATGGCCATGGATCAGCAGGCAGGCATGGATCGCCTCATAGGCCAGAAGCGGAGGCCACCACTTGGCCATCGCCGCTTCCGCCACATGGGGACGCCCGGTATCCTTCAGCCACAGCGCGTTCAGACACAAAAGCCGCGCCGCCTCGACCTTGGTGTCGAAATCGGCAAGCTGATGAGTCACCCCCTGAAACGCCGCGAGCGGTTTGCCGAACGCCTTCCGCTCCCCGATATAGGCCCATGCTTCATCCAGCGATTGCCGTGCGGTACCAAGACATTGCAGCCCGATCAGCGAACGCGAGAAATCGAAGCCCTGCATGACCTGCACGAAGCCCTGCCCCTCCTCGCCGAGAAGATGATCCGTGGGCACCCTCACGTTATCGAAGAAGATGGACCCCCGGCCGATGGCGTGCTGACCGACATCGGTGAACCGCGTGGTCGAGATACCGGGCGTATCCATCGGCACGAAGACGGCGGAAACCCCCCGCGCCCCGTCCTCCGGCCTGCCCGTCCGCGCGAACACGACCGTTCCCGCCGCCTGATCCGCCGCGGAGATGGAGGTCTTCTCGCCATTCAGCACATAGTGATTGCCCGAGCGCTCCATCTTCAACCCGAGGTTGGCGGCGTCCGATCCGCCCCGCGGCTCGGTCAGCGCGATGGCCACCATGATCTCTCCCGCCGTGAGCCGCGGGAGCCAGTCCCGCCGGATCTCCGGGTTCGCGAAATTCGCAAGGATCTGGCCGTTCAGCGAAGCGAGGATGTTGACGTAACCGAAGTTGAAATCCGCCCGTGCGATCTCCTCGATGATCACGCCGGAATAGATGCTGCCCGCGCCCAGCCCGCCAACGTCTTCCGGCAGTTCAGGCGCGATGAGGCCAAGACCGCCCATCTCCCGCACGAGATCGGGGCCGAAGCGGCCCGATTTCTCCCGCGCCCGATAGCCGGGTGCAAGCTTCTCACCGGCAAACTTGCGCGCGAGATCGCGGAGCGCGCTGAGGTCATCTGTATCGAAAATCGTCGGTTGCACCCTGTCCTCCCAAACCGGTGCGGGTGGCGCGCTGGCCATCCGGAAAGATGGCTACTTCGTGTGCTTGCGGAAATCGGGCTTGCGCTTTTCGCGGAACGCGACGCCGCCTTCCTTGCTCTCGTCGGTGTCGTAGTAGAGCGACAGCGCCCGCATCCCGAGCGCCGAGATGCCCCGGATACCCTCGCTGTCGGCGTTGAAAGACACCTTTGCCAGCGCCAGCGCCGTCGGCGAGCGCTCCATCAGCTCGGCCACCCAGCGGTCCACTTCCGCATCGAGTTCCTCATGCGGGACAACCGCGTTCGCCAATCCCATGGCGAGCGCTTCCTGCGCCGTGTAACGCTTGTTGAGATACCAGATCTCCCGCGCCTTTTTCTCGCCCACCACGCGCGCGAGATAGGCGGTGCCGAACCCCGGATCGACCGAGCCGACCTTTGGTCCGACCTGCCCGAACTGCGCCTTCTCCGACGCTATGGTCAGGTCGCAGATCGTGGCCAGAACGTTGCCGCCGCCGATGGCAAATCCGTTCACCCGTGCGATGACCGGCTTCGGCACGTCGCGGATCAGTGACTGCAACTCGTCTATCGGCAGGCCGATGACTCCGCGCCCGTCGTATTGCCCATCATGGGCCGACTGGTCGCCGCCGGTGCAGAAGGCCTTGTCACCCGCGCCGGTCAGCACGATCACCCCCACCGACCGGTCCCAACCTGCCGTCTGGAAGGCGTGGATCAGCTCATCCACTGTCTGGCCGCGGAAGGCGTTGTACTTTTCAGCCCGGTTGATCGTGATCCAGGCGGCACCGCCGCGAATGGCGTAAAGGATGTCTTCGTAGGTCATTGTCTCCCCCTCATAGGCCATGACTTCCCCTCAACCATGCATCGTCAGACCGCCAGAGACCGAGATCACCTGACCGGTGATGAAGGCCGCATCGTCGCTCGCGAAGAACAGGATCGCGCCCGGAAGATCGTCGGGCTGGCCCAGCCGCCCCATCGGCACCGCCCTGGCAAAGGCGCCACGCAGTTTTTCCTTGTCGCCAGCCGCCTCCATGAACTGCTCAAGCATCGCCGTTTCGGTGACACCCGGGCAGACCGTGTTGAAGGTGATCCCGTGGCGGGCATGTTCCCGCGCCAGCGTTTTCGACAGCGCGATCACCCCGGCCTTGCAGGCGGAATAGACCGACTCGCCCGACGACCCGCCCCGGCCGGCGTCGGAGCCGATGGACACAACCCGTCCCGCCACACCGCGCGCAACCATGGAGGCCAGAACCGGCTTGGTGATGTTCAGCACGGCCCGCAGGTTGATGTCGATGATCTTGCTCCAGAAGTCCGGCTCCTGCTTCAGGAACGGCACGAACAGATCCCAGCCCGCGTTGTTCACGAGGATGTCGATGGGCCCGAACTCAGCCTCCACCCGGGAAACTGCGCTGACCGTGGCCTGATAATCGGTCAGATCGACGATCATCGCGATCGCCTCACCGCCTTCTGCGCGAATTTCCTGCACCACGCGGTTCGCTGCGGCTTCGCCGATATCGGCCACCACCACACGAGCGCCCTCTCCGGCGAAGCGTTTGCAGGTTGCCGAACCGATACCTCCACCCCCGCCAGTTATTACAACTACTTTACCTTTCAGGCCGCGCATCCTCGCCTCCTCGATCATTCCGTGGCAGCACTTTTTCAAGTTGGCAGTAGTTTTACCCGCCTTTTAACTCGAATCCTGTGCAGCTCGCCTGCTCTCAGGAAAGCATGCGCCAGCAATATATGTCAATATATTTACTTTCATGATTTATCACGGCTTGACGAAGGATCGTCGGGAAGACATGCTGCATCATGGCAAAGGACAGCGATCAGTTTCGGGATATGTCGCTCGGCTTGAGCAACCGGCTCTTCTTCCGGCTCTATCAATGTGCCAACATGTTGCATAAGACCGGCACCCGAGCGCTGGAAGACCACGGCATTACCACGCAGCAATGGGCCGTGCTCGGCGCCCTGACACGGACAGGGTTTTCGGAAGGTGTGGCGGTCGGTGATCTTGCTGCCTTCCTGATGGTCAGCAGGCAGAATCTGGCAGGCGTGCTCTCCCGGCTGGAGGCGCTGGATTATGTGGAGCGTGCGATCCACGCCCGCGATAACCGCTCCCGTCTGATTCGCCTCACAGCAAAGGGCAGGAGTCTCTGGGACAAGAACATGCGCCCCGTGATCGCCGATTACTATGAGCAAGCTCTTGCCGACTTCTCCACTTCCGACAAAATCCACATGATCCATTATCTGGACAAGATGCTCGGCAATTTCAGCGCGATAGACGCCGATGCAGGGCTGCGGGAGACGAAAGGCGACTGATGCAAACGCGTCGCAGTAGGCGACGCAAGCTGCCCCTTGCAGACTTTGCCCTCCCCCTCGCCGGATTTCGCCCCAGACTTGCTGCAAGAGTGCTGAACCACCTTCAGAAGCCGGGTGTCGCAATGATCCGTGCCGTTTTCGCTATCGCACTATCATTCGCTGGCCAGCTTGCCGTCACGGCCGAAGCCGTGGCGCAAGATGTGGCCGGCGCTTTGCGCCCGAACCAGGCAGCGGTGGCGCGGGCGGTTTCCGGTATGGACCCCGAAGGCCCGCTCCCGGCTGCCCTGGCAGGATTAAGCCCTTCTGGCACGCGCCTCGCCTATTCCATGCTCTCGGGCGAGGGTATCGCGAGCGCGCGGATGATGCTTCTCGATGACAGCGCCTTTCTCTCGCGGGGGATACTTCGGCGTGGTTCAGGCACGGTGGAGACTTCTGCCTTCGGCGAAGCCGGGCTGTTCTGGCTGGATGGGGAATCCCGCAAGCTGCACGCGTCGGGAGACGGCAATTTCGCCACCTCGGGCTTCCGCTCCAGCGGCATTCGCCTGGGCGCCGACAGCGATTGGCAGGGCCTTCGGGCGGGCATTGCAATCGGCTATAACGACAGCAGTTTCGACAGCCGTGACCGGCATACCTCTGCCACCGCCAACGGCCTGCACGCAGGTGTCTATGCTCTGGGAGAGCGGGCTGGCTGGAACCTGACCGGGGGCTGGACTTACGCGCGCTACGACCTTGACGAAGACCGCGCCGTGCCTCTGCAGGACACGATGCGCGTGCGCGGCAGTTCTTCCGCCAGTGCCCATCGCCTCTTTGCCGAAGCGACCCGCCCCGTTCAGCTCCAGGTGGTGGAGGTCGAGCCGGTGCTCGGCCTTACCCAGACATTCTTCCACTCGGAGCGCTTTCGCGAGCGGGGCACCATCGCGGCCCTTGCCGTGGACGATCAGGATGCGGCGCTGACGACGCTCCGGCTGGGCGCCCGCGGAATCTGGAACATCGATATCGGGCCCTATCCCATGATTGCCCGGCTCGGCGCCGGTTGGGAGGGGAACATGGGCGACCGGTCCACGCCCCTGTCCGCAGCCTTCGCCGGTAGTCCTGCCTGCCGTGCGCGCGGCTCCGAACTGCCGGAAAACCTTCTGGATGTCGAGGCGTCCGTCAGCATCGCCGCGCTCCGGAACGGCACGGTCCAGATGGGATACGGCGGCCGCTTCGGAGATGACTTCGAGGATCACCGGGGACGTGTCACCGTCGAAATTCGCTTCTAACGGGGCGCAAAGGCCAGCCCCTTGACCTGCGCGAACACCTGCGCGCCCGGCGACAATGCCAGTTCATCCCATGATCGCCTCGTCACCCGTGACAGGAGCCGCGCGCCCTCTCCTCCCCGTCCCAGCGCCAGCACCACGATCATCGCGGCTCCCTCCGCTTCCGCAGCGATGACGCGCGCGGGCAGGATATTGAGGATCGAACTCCCCTCCGGCTGCTGTGTGGCAAGGCTGACATCCGCCGCAGAGATACGCAGCCGGACGGTGCCCGTGCCCTCCCCCGGCGCGACCAGCTCTCCACCCTCAACCGCAATGCGGATCAGCCCATAGCCCGCATCCTGCCCGATCACCCGCCCGGCAAGTGTCACTCCCGCCTCCGGCATACGCAGGAGAGGCAATGTGGGATCGGACGCCAGCTCCGCAAGCGGCCCCGACGCACGCACCTTGCCCCGCTCCAGCAGGATCATGTGCGAGGCAAGCCGCTCCACCTCGGCAATATCGTGACTGACATAGAGGATCGGGATGGACAACCGGTCCCGCAGGCTTTCCAGATAGGGGAGTATCTCCGCCTTGGCCGTCCTGTCCAAGGCCGCCAGCGGTTCATCCATCAGCAGGAGCCGGGGCTGGGAAAGGAGAGCGCGTCCGATGGCCACCCGCTGCCGCTCTCCCCCGGAAAGCGCGGAAGGACCACGGTTGAGTAGCGGCGCAAGACCCAGCAGCGAGACGGCTTCGTCAAGGTGTATCTCCTCCACCGCGCCGCCCGCCAGCGCCCGTCGGCGCCCGTAATCGAGATTGGCGCGCACGTCGATATGCGGAAAAAGGCTCGCCTCCTGAAAGACATAGCCGATGGGCCGTCGATGAACGGGCCGGAATTTCCTGCCCTCCTGCCAGACATCCTCACCCAAGGCAAAGCGCCCATCCAGCCGGTTCAACCCCGCAATGGCGCGCAATACGGACGTCTTGCCTGATCCGGACTGGCCGAAAAGCGCGGTGATACCGGTGAGAGGCGCCTCAAACGCCGCGTCCAGCACGAAGTCGCCCAGGCGCCCGTGGAACGCTGCCTGAATTCTGCCGCTCATCGCCCCGCCCGCGCCATCCGCCGCTCCAGCAGAAACATGGAGAGAATGACCACGAAGGAGAATGCCAGCATTCCGCCTGCCAGCAGATGGGCCTCACGCCAGCGCAGCGTTTCGACGAAATCATAGATCGCGACGGAGAGCACCTTGGTCGTGCCCGGAATGTTGCCGCCGATCATCAGCACCACGCCGAATTCTCCGATCGTATGCGCGAAGCCGAGCACGGCCCCCGTCATGAGCCCGGGTCGTGCCAGCGGCAGCGCCACGCTCAAGAAAGCGGCGAGCGGTGAGGCTCGGAGTGTGGCCGCCACTTCCATGGGCCGTTCGCCCATCGCCTCGAAGGCATTGCGGATCGGCTGGACGACGAAGGGCATCGAATAAAGCACAGAGCCGATCACCAGCCCCGGGAAGGTGAAGGCCAGCGTCCGCCCACCCCAAAGGCTCGCAATCCACCCGCCCGGACCGGAGGGTCCAAGCGCAATCAGCAGGTAGAACCCCAGCACCGTCGGCGGCAGCACCAGCGGCAGCGCCACAACCGTCGCAACCGCTTCCTTCCACCGCGCACGCGATCGTGCCAACCACCAGGCGAGCGGCGTGCCGATGAACAGCAGGATGATCGTGGTGATCGTCGCCAGTTCAAGGGTCAGCCGGATCGGCTGCCAGAGCTCGGGTGACATCAGTTGGCCGGTACCCCGTCCTTGGCCAAAGCATAGCCGAAGCGCTCGATCACCGCTGCCGCCTCCGGCCCTTTCAGGAAGTCGAGAAACGCGCGGGCGGCCTCGTTGGACTCCCCGGTTTTCAACAGAACCGCGTCCTGAAGGATCGGCTCGTGATCCCCAGCAGGCACGATCCAGCGCGATCCCTCCTGCTTTGCGATCACCTGCGAGAGCGCGACGAAGCCGAGCTCCGCGTTGGCGGTTTCCACGAATTGCAGCGTCTGCCCGATGCTCGTTCCTTGAACGATCTTCGGACGAAGCGCCTCCTCCACCCCAAGTGACGTCATCGTCTGAACGGCGGCAAGACCGTAGGGGGCCGTGGCAGGGTCCGCGATGGCGATCTTGTGGAACGCATCCGATTTCAGCACCTCAGGCCCGGTGACGAGGGCCGGATCCTTGCTCCAGAGCACCAGCTGCCCGATAGCGTAGGTAAACACTGTCCCCGGCACACCGTATCCGTCCTGTACGGCTTTCTCCGGCCGGATGTTGTCGGCGGCGAGGAACACCTCGAAAGGCGCACCCTGCGTGATCTGGGTGAAGAATTGCCCGGTCGCTCCGAAACTCAGCACCGCCTTGTGGCCGGTCTGCTGCTCGAACAGCTTGGCGATCTCCGTCGCAGGTTCGGTGAAGTTGGCGGCAACCGCGACATTGGTTTGCCCGGCGAAGGCCGGAAGTGCCGGGAGCACGGCGACAAGGGCGGCGAAGATCGTCTGTTTCATATCGGTGTCAATCTGTTGCGAGGATGATCTGCGACGGCTCAAAGGCCGCCATGGTCACAGTTCCGGGTGCGAGGCCAAGGGCCAGGATGCGGGAGATAGGGGTCACGGCAACCAGACGCGCCCCGATGTCCGGCCCGTTGAGCGGGCCGATGTCCAGCACGACCTCCGCCCTGCCGTCGGCGCCGTCGCCCTCCACCTCGACGCTGACGACATGGCCGAGCAGGCGGTTGCTCCCGCCTTCCCCCGGCGGAAGCAAATGGACGAAAGGCGCCTTGATGAGAGCGAGAGCGTGGCGACCCGGGAACAGCCCAAGCTCAAGCAGGCTCGCACGTGTGATGGCCGCCTCCACCATCTGGCCCCCGGCGATGCGAAGGCGGACAAGCGCATTCAGCGGCCCTTCCTCCACACCGACCACGACACCGGAAAGGGCGTTGCGGGCGCTCGTGCGAAAGAACCCGCCGCGCACCAGCCCCTTCTCCAGCACCGGACCTGGGGGATCGCTGAACAATCGTCGCACGGCATCGGCGGTTTCCGCTTCCAGCCTGCGGAATGCTTCCACGAAATTGATCCCCTCGCGGGTGAGAGCAGCGCCACCCCCTTCCGCACCACCCCGTTGCGAGGTGACCAAAGGCCGTCCCGCCAGCGTGTTGAGAGCGGTAACCCGGCTCCATGCTGCCTTGTAGCTCAACCCGATCGCACGGGCGGCGGCAGAGATGCTGCCTTCCCGCCCGATTGCCTCCAGCAGCCGCACATGCTCGGTTCCGGCGGGGGCGAGGTCCGGCATGGCAAGCGAGACGGAGGGGATTATGGCAGTCAAGCGGCGGCTCCACAGGCGATATGTCGTCAGATTACATATTGCTTCTGCCACCAGTCAACGGCGCATTTTCACGTCGCTACGCCTAGCGCGCTGTCTGATCGGTCGGGGAAGTCTCGACTTCGCTCGCCGCCTCTTCCCGCCCGGTCTCTGCCTGCGCTTGAGCCTCCTCGACTGCAACGCCATCCGGCAGGGAGTCGCTCTCCGACGCATGGGCGAACTGCTGGCCCATACGCTCGGTAAGGATGACAAAGGGCCGCTCCCGCCGCTCCGCAGGCGCGACATTACGCACGCGCCAGAGCGTGAAGGCAATGAACAACAGCGCGGCCGTGGCCATATAGGCAAAGACCAGCGTCATACCCCCGATCCCCCGCAGCCATGCGCCCAGCAGCGGCCCAAGGAAGGAGGCCGTCCCGTTGAGAAGGATGAGCTGCCCGCTCACCGACACGACCTTGTCGGGATCGACCCGGTCGTTGGCATGAGACACCGAAACCGGATAGATCGTCGCCATAAAGCCGCCGAACAGGAAGGTCAGCACCAGCCGCATCCAGTCCCCGGGCGGGATGAGGATCATACCCACACACAGGACCGCCAGCACCCCCGCCAGCACCGCAACCACGATCCGCCGGTCGAAGCGGTCGGATATGGCGCCCACCGGTATCTGAAACGCAAGCCCGCCAAAGATCGCCGTCGCCATCAGCCGTGATACCTGTTCGGTCGTCGCCCCGGAGGCCTGCGCCTCGGCAGGCATCAGGCTGAAGAACGACGCGCTGATGAGTCCCGATACCGCGCAGCCCGCAAAGGCCACGGGGGCGACGTTCTGCAGCTCTCGGAGGCTCAGCCGCGGGCCGGGAGTCAACGTGGGAGGAATGCGACGGGTCAGGCTCACCGGCAGAAGCGCGATGCAGAAAAGGGCGGCAGCCAGAGAGAACAGTTCGAACCCGCCCGGTGCGGGCAGGGTGATGACGAACTGACCCAGTCCAAAGGTCGCATAGGTCGCCACCATGTAGATGGCAAAGATCGTGCCACGGTTCTGTTGCGTCGTGGAGGCATTGAGCCAGCTCTCCGCCGTCACGAACAATCCCGCACAGCCGATGCCGGTGATGAGACGGATGGCAATCCATGCCTCGGGGGAAGTGAAGATCGGCTGGAGCGACACCGAAGCCGCGACCAGCCCAGCCAGTGCGGCGAACATGCGGATATGGCCCACGCGCTGCAACACGCCGCTGACGGTCGCCGCGCCGATGGTATAGCCGCCGTAATATGCCGCCAGCACAAGACCGGCCATCAGCGGAGCAAAACCCTCGCTCGCCGTTCGCATGGAGACGAGCGTGCCGAGATAGCCGTTGGCGAGCTGCACGATGCTGATGCCGATGATCGTCGCGCCGACCGTCACAAGGATGCGGTTGAAGGATCCCATGGGCGATCTCCGTCTGATATTCTGGGGAAGGTAGTCAGCCGAAGCTAGCGCGCGCCTCCGGTCGCGGGAAAGAGCAGATCCATGAACCGCTCCGCCGTGGGTCGCGGTTCGTGATTTGCAAGCCCCGGCCTTTCGTTCGCCTCGATGAAAATATAGTCGGGGGCGGTCGGATCGCTCACCATCAGATCAATCCCCACAACAGGAATACCGATGGCCTGCGCGGCGCGGAGGCCCGCATCGACCAGTTCGGGATGCACCTCCGCCGTGACGTCATGGATGGTCCCGCCGGTATGCAGGTTCGCGGCCTTGCGCACGATGATATCCTGCCCCTCCACCGGTATGCTGTCGAGGTCGAGGCCCTGCCCTTCCAAACAGCGGCGCGTTTCGGCGTCGATCGGTATCCGGCTTTCCCCGCCCGTTGCAGCCGAGCGGCGCCGGGATTGCGCTTCGATCAGCCGGCGGAGCGGCGAGCGCCCATCCCCCGTCACCCGCGGCGGACGGCGAAGCGCAGCCGCGACCAGCGCCCCATCAATGATGACGAGCCGCAGGTCCTCCCCCTCATGGAAGGCTTCCAGAAGCACGCGCTCCGATACGCTCCGCGCGGCGCGGATCGCGGCTTTCAGATCCTTCATCGTGGAAATGCCGATTGAAATGCCGCGTCCCTGTTCCCCGCGCGCGGGTTTCACCACGAGCTTGCCGTGGGTAACAAGGAATTGCTCCAGCGCTTCCTCCTCCGCATCGGCGTCGATCTGCGCGGGCACGGTGACGCCCGCGGCGCTCACCACGCGGCGGGTGACGGATTTGTCGTCGCAGATCGACATGGCGACCGCGGACGTCAGCTCCGTCAGGCTTTCGCGACACCGGATGGTCCGGCCACCATAACTGAGGCGGAAGAACCCGCCTTCTGCATCCGTCACGTCCACCCGGATGCCGCGCCGCATCGCCTCATCGACAATGAGCCGCGCATAGGGGTTCAGGGCCGCGTATTCCGCAGGCGGCTGCGCGAAGTAGCGTTCGTTTATGGCATTCTTCAGCTTCACGGAGAACAACGGCACCCTTCGAAACCCCAGCTTCCGATAAAGCCCGATCGCACCTTCATTGTCGTGCAGAACCGAGAGGTCGATATAGCTCAGCCCACGTGCCTGAAAATGTTCGGCCAGCGTGCGCACAAGCCGCTCCCCGATCCCGGGCTGGCGTGCTTGAGGGTGAACAGCGAGACACCAGAGCGACGCCCCCCGCTCCGGATCGGCAAAGAGACGCTCGTGATCTATGCCCGTCACCGTGCCCACGATCCGGCCCGTCTCCTCCTCCTGCGCGACAAAATGAGTGACGGATCGGTTGTTGCGTTCGCCCTCGAGGTAATCCTGCCGGATCTGCACCATCCCCGCTGCGGCATAGACGGCATTTACGCCTTCGGCATCGGCCTCTGCGATCATCCTGCGAATCGCGATCCCCTTCGGCTTGCGGCCGCCGGGGCGATAGGTGGACAGTTCGAGCCGATAGGTATGCGACGGGTCGAGAAACACCTCCTGCGGCGCAAGCGACAGCAGGACATGCGGATCCCGGATGTGGAAGGCGATGTCACGCGCCCCTGCGGCCTCCTTCCGCAACTCTTCGAGAAGGGCCGCATGACTGGCGAATGTCGCGCCGAACAGCAGCCGTCCCCAGCCGCAGTCCAACACGGCGCTTTCCCCCGGCTCCGCCTCCCGGCGCAGACGGTCGCGCTGCTCGTCGATCGTCGCCGGGGTTCGCAAGCGTGTCAGACGGTGGGATACCGCGCGCGTCCCCTTGCCGCGAGGGCGCAGCCCAGACCGCTCCATGGTCATACGCCTTGCTCCTGAAGCCACAGCTCCAGCAGGCCCGCCTGCCACAGCTCGGATCCGCGGAGCGGGGTGATATGATCCGACGGCGCATCGAACAGCGTCTCAAGATAGCTGGGCTGGAAAATCCCGCGATCCCTCGCCGCTTGCGAGTTCAGCGTGTCCTTCAGCATGTCGAGATAGGGACCGTCGATGTATTTCAGTTGCGGCACTGGGAAATAGCCCTTCTTGCGGTCGATCACCTCGCTCGGGATGATCCGGCGCGCAACGTCCTTCAGGATGCCCTTGCCGCCCTCGCGGAGCTTTTCCGCCGCCGGGATACGCGCGGCAAGTTCCACCAGCTCATGGTCAAGGAAGGGCACACGTGCCTCCAACCCCCAGGCCATGGTCATGTTGTCCACCCGCTTCACCGGATCGTCGACGAGCATCACGTTGCTATCAAGCCGGAGTGCGGCATCCACCGGCGTATCCGCACCCGACCGCAGCAATTCGTCGGCGAGAAATTCTCCGGCGACATCCCGGTCTGCCATCCATCGCGGCTGGATCTGGCGGGCAAGCACATCGTAGGGCCGGTCGCGGAAACCCTTCGCATAATCGCTGACCACGTCGTTCGACTCGACGAGCGGCGGATACCAGTGATAGCCACCGAACACCTCGTCCGCGCCCTGTCCCGACTGCACCACCTTGATATGCTTGGAAACTTCCTTGGACAGCAGGTAGAAGCCCACGTTGTCATAAGACACCATCGGCTCCGACATGGCGGCGATCGTGCCCGGCAAGGCCGACATCAACTCACCGGAGGGGACGAAGATCTTGCGGTGATCTGTCCCGAAATGCTGTGCAATGAGATCGGAATAGACGAATTCGTCGCCCTTCTCCCCATTCGCCTCCTCGAACCCGACGGAGAAGCTCATCAGCCCCGTCTGACCCGCCTCCGCCAGCAGCCCCACGATCAGGCTGGAATCGACGCCACCCGACAGCAGTACGCCTACCGGCACATCCGACACCATGCGCCGCTTGACGGCCAGCCGCAGTGCGGCCAGCAGTTCCTCCTGCCAGTCCTCTCGCGTCATGCCGCTATCCTCGGCACGCCGCTCATAGGCGGGATCCCAATAGCGCCGCTCGGAAAAGGTACCGTCGCGCTCATAAATACGGATGGTCGCGGGCGGCAGTTTGCCAACCCCGGCGAGGATGGTCCGGGGCGCAGGCACAACCGCGTGGAAGCTCATGTAGAATTGCAGCGCCACCCGGTCGATAGCCGTATCGACATCGCCGGCGCGGAGCAGCGCAGGTAGCGCGGATGCGAAGCGAACCTGCTTCCCGCGTTCCGAAAGGTAGAGCGGCTTGATCCCGAACCGGTCGCGCGCCATCACCACGCGCCCGGTGTCGCGCTCATGAATGACGAAGGCGAACATGCCGTGGAACCGCTCCACACAACGCTCACCCCAGGCGTGCCATGCCTTGAGGATGACCTCCGTGTCGCCGTCGGAGAAAAAGCGGTAGCCCCTGGCCTCCAGCTCCGTGCGCAGATCCCGGAAGTTGTAGATGCAGCCGTTGAACACGATGGAAAGGCCGAGGTCCGCATCAATCATCGGCTGCTGCGACTTGTCTGACAGGTCCAGGATGCGCAGCCGCCGATGCCCCAGCCCGACATTGCCCCGCACCACGACCCCTGCTCCATCCGGCCCCCGGGGCGCGAGCGCGTCCGCCATCAACGAAACCGCCGTAACCGAGGGCTGCGCGCCGTCGAACCGAATTTCTCCGCAAATACCACACATGAACTGGGCCTAGGCCTCCTTGTCGTTGCACAAAAGATGCCAGCGTCCGCGATATCACAACGCAGACACAGCACATTCATAAGGCAAACCGAGGTCTTACCGATTGGTTCCATAAGAAAACCGGATGGTAACCGTCAGGGCTGGTTTTCGCTGCTCTGCGCTTGCTCCGCCTCGGGAAGGTCCTGATGGGTAAATCCTTCCAGACCCGGCGCAATCTCCTCGGCATCCCGCTCTATCAGCACCTCGCTTGCGGCGTAGATGACCAGAAGCCGGGCCAGCGAGATGAGCGCATTGAGGTGAATGCGCTCATACCCATGCGACGCATCCACCCCGAAGGTGAGGAGCGCCGTCCGCACGTCGTGCCCGGCCTCCACCGCAGAGGCCGCGTCCGAACGGTAATAGCGAAACACGTCCTTCTGAACCCGGACGCCATGCTCCAGGCAGAGGGCGTGAAGTTTGCGGCTCAGGTGATAGTCGAACGGACCGGTCTGGTCCGCCATCGCGAGCGTCACGCCGAATTCGGAGGAATTCTGCCCCGGCGCCGTCGTGCCGTTGTCCACCGCGACCAGCGACGCGATCTCCGGCGTCAGCACGGCAGAGGCGCCGACACCCACTTCCTCTCCGATGGTGAAAAGCCAATAGCTGTCCACCGGCGTCTGCACCCGCTCCCGCTGCATTGCCTCCAGCGCGGCCAGCATCACGGCCACCCCCGCCTTGTCGTCAAGATGGCGAGAGACGATGTAGCCGTTGTCGAGAAACTCCGGCTGGGGATCAATGGCGACAATGTCACCGATGTCGATGCCCAGCCCCGCCAGATCATCCGCATCGCGAGACAGTGCGTCGACCCGCAGTTCCACATGCGGCCAACCCGTGGGCTGGCTGTCCACCTCGTCATTGAAGGTGTGGCCGGAAGCCTTCAACGGCAGAATGGTGCCGCGATACACCCCTCGGTCCGAGAGGATGGAGACCCGCGCCCCCTCCGCGAAGCGCGCCGACCAATGCCCTATGGCGACCAGTTCGAGCCGACCGTTCGCCTTCAGCGCCTTCACCTGCGCGCCGAGCGTATCCACATGCGACACGATACTTCGCGCAGGCCGCCGCGCCGCACCGCGCCGACACGCCCGGATCGCCCCGCGCCGCGTGAGCACCACATGAAGCCCCAGCCGCTCCAGTTCCTCCGCAACATGGCGGACGGCTTCATCGGTGAAGCCTGTGGGACTTGGTATGGCAAGCAGGCTGGCAAGCTGCCGGGTGAGATAGTCGGTATCAATAGCGAAGATCTGCATGGGGCCAACAGATGCCTCAGGCCCGGCACGGGTCAACCCCCGGATTTCGCCCGCGAGGAGGACGATGACCCATGACCTCGGCGGGCCGTGCCATGTCAGGGACCAGCCCCGACACAAGTCGTCAGGCGACAGGAACCAAGTCCATCCCCGGCAGTGCCCGGCGTGACCTGAGCGGTTGGAAACGATTACAACCGAAAGCGGACCGCTGGAGATGACCGATATTCTTCGCGCGCGGACATCCGCTCCGACAATCCGCCGGCGCTTCGAAAAAGAACACAACACGGCCCTGCCCGCGTGGCCTTGCCCGGCGCAACCGGGCACCGGTCAAAACGCCCCCTCGGACAGGGCCTGCCATCCCCGCTCATGACCCGCTCAGTGTGGCTTCTTCTCTCCCGCCCTGATCGGAAAGGGGAGCACGTTCTGCGCGGACGGCAGCGGGCAGACGGCGAAGTCGGTGAATGCGCAGGGCGGGTTGAATGCCTTGTTGAAGTCGAGCACTACCCGGTCGCCCCGCACGTCACCGATCAGGAACCGCGCCGCGCCATAGGTCTCCGGCCCCGAGGTGCGGTCGCGGATCACGAACATCGGCTTGCCGCCTTTCCAATGGGTCGGCAGGAGCAGCACCTCGGCGCCGTCATGGGTGAACCGCGCCTCGTGCGTGATGCTGACGGAGGTTCGGATGCCCTTCACGGTGTCGATCCCCAGACGCTCAGGCTCGCTGAGTGCCCGCCACTCCGCCTCCACCCGCCACGCGGGATCCAGCGGAAAGCTCTCGATGCCCGCAAAGGCCAATCGCGACGGCGCATCGATCTGACGGACGCGCAGCGCGTGCTGCCCCTCGATCTCCGTCACCTCGAGCAGCAGTCCGCCCGCTTCCAACCGCGGCGGATTGTCCCCCGCGGCAACGAAGGCATGTGCGCCCGTGCCCTCATCGAAAGTCCCCGTCCCATCCGCGGCAAGCACCAGCTCACCGAGCCGCGACGGCCCGACGGAGAGGTGCACATCGTTCTCCGGTCCGCTGCCCACCTGATAGGTTCCGGGCGAGATTTCCACCCGGTCGGTCAGGTTCAGCCAGCCGTCCGGCGCTGTCAGCGCAGCGAGTCTCTGGCTGCGCCATGCGTCGATCTCGGCACGATAGGCGTCATCGGTCATCGGTCATTCCTTCCGGCAGACGCGGCAGGCTTGCGAGCAGCCGCTGGGTATAGGGATGGCGGGGGGCGTTAAGGATAGCACGCGTCTCGCCCGCCTCCACCACCCGCCCACGTTGCAGAACCATCATACGCGGGCAGAGCGCCGCAACGATGGCGATATCATGAGAGACAAGCGCCATCGTGGTTTCCCGCGACAGGTCGCGCAGCAGATCGACGATCCGCACACGGGTGGACAGGTCGAGCGCGCTGACCGGTTCATCGGCCAGCAGCACCTTGGGCCGCGCGATCAGCGCGCGGGCGATGGCGATACGCTGGCGCTGACCGCCCGAGAAGGCGCGCGGAAAGCGCTCCAGGCTGTCGGGCGGCAGGCCGACGGCCGCCAGCACGCGCAACGACTCCGCCCGCGCATCGAACGGAAGGGCCAGCGCCTGCACCGGTTCCGCCAATATCCGGCCCACCCGCATCCGGGGATCGAGCGAGGTATAGGGATCCTGAAACACAGGCTGCACCATGCGGCGATGTGCCCGCATCCGCGCAGCCGAACGGGTGTCGAGCAGGCTGCCCTCTGCCTCCACCACTCCCGCCTGTGGCGTGACGAGGCCCAGCATGACACGCATCAGCGTGGTTTTGCCCGAACCGCTTTCGCCCAGAATGCCGAGGTTTTCCCCCTGCCGCAGATCAAGATTCACGTCCTCCAGCACCGGCGAGCCCGGCTGATAGGCGTGGCTCACATGCCTGAGCGACAGAAGCGTCATGCCTGACCCTCCAACGCGGCTTCAAGCCGCCGGGCGGCAGCGATCAGGCTTTTGGTATAGGGATGGCCGGGGCGGGTGAAAACCTGAGCCACCGGCCCTTCCTCCACGGCTCGCCCCTTTTCCATCACAATGATCCGGTCGGTAATGCCTGCGACGACAGGAAGATCATGGCTGATGAACAGAAGCGCCAGCCCCTCCTCCCGTACCAGCCGGTCAAGCAGGTCCAGCACCTCCGCCTGCGTCGTCACGTCGAGCGCCGTTGTCGGCTCATCGGCGATGAGAAGCTGCGGGCGGCAGGCCAGCGCCATTGCGATGGCTACTCGCTGCCGTTGACCGCCGGAGACTTCATGCGGCCAGGCCGCGAGAACGCGCTCCGGCTCGGCAATCGACACGCGCGCCAGTGCGGCGAGCTGCTCCGCCCGAAGCGCTCTGCGACCGAGCGTGACACCCGAGCGGCGCGCATGGCGACGAATGGGCAGTGCCAGCTGATCGCCAAGCCGCATCAACGGGTCGAGCGCCGAACGCGGATCCTGAAACACCACCGCCGCCACCCGTCCGCGCAGATCGTTGAGCACGCGCTCCGGCTGTCCCACCACCTCCTGTCCCGCAAGCCGCACGGAACCGGCGGACCGGAGGCCGGGCGGCAGCAGGCCCACGATGGACATGGCCGTGAGCGACTTGCCGGAACCGCTCTCTCCCACCAGACCGAGCCGCTCCCCCGGCGCGATCGAAAGCGTGATCCCGTGCACGAGCTGCTGCACGGCCGTGCCGACGGTCAGGCCTTCGATCTGCACAAGCGTCATGCCGCGCCCTCCCGTTCGGGGTCGAGTAGATCGCGCAGCCCATCCGCCAGAAAGTTGATCCCCAGCACCAGTGTGAGCAGCGCCACCCCCGGCACGATCACCCCGAGTGGCGCCGTGAACACCGTCGACTGCGCCTGTTGAAGAAGCTGACCCCAGGATGCATTCGGCGGCGGCGCGCCCAGGCCCAGATAGGAAAGCGAGGCTTCCGCGATCACCGCAAGCCCGAACTGCAACGCCAGCGCCACCAGAAGCGTGGGCAGGATGTTCGGCAGCACATGGGTCAGCACGATGCGCGGCCAGCCCGCGCCGGAGCAGCGTGCGGCGGTAATGTAATCCTGCGTCAACACCCGCTTCGTCAGGATCCGCACCAGTCGCCCCACGATTGCCGACAGCGCAAGCCCTATGGCGATGATCGCGGTCGAAAGGCTCGCCCCCTCGCTCGCCGCCACGATCAGCATGGCCAGCAGCAGGGTCGGAAAAGCGATGAGGATATCAAACGTCGCGGCCAGCCCGTCATCGGCGCCGCCCCGGGCAAAGGCCGCCAATAGGCCAAGCACCGTGCCGATCACCCCCCCGATCAGCACCGCGCCCGCACCCACGGTCAACGCGATGCGAGAGCCGATCATCACCTGGGTGAAGTAGTCCCGCCCGAGCCGGTCCGTCCCGGCCCAATGTGCCCATGAGGGGGGAGAGAGCCTGCCTCCCACCATCCCGGCCGGATCGTAGGGCGTCCAGACGAGCGTCAGAAGCGCCACCGCGACATGCAGGCCGACAAGCAGGCATCCGATCACCAGCATCGCCCGTCTCATCGCCGCGCCCCCGCATCGCGCAGCCGCGGATCGACAAGACGCTGCAGGATATCGGCGGCAAAGCCGATCAGCAGCACCATGAGCGTGGAGACGAACAGCACCCCCTGCACGCTAGGATAATCGCGTTGCTCGATGCCGAGCAGCAACATGGACCCAAGCCCCGGCAGGGCGAATACCCTCTCCACCACCACCGCGCCGAGCAGGGTGGAGGCAAGCTCTATCCCGAGGATGGAGATGACGGGAAGGGACGCATTGCGGATGCCGTGCCGTATCATCGCTTCCGGCAGGCTCTCCCCCAGGGCGCGGGCATTGCGGATATAGTCGGATCCGAGCACGTCCAGCGTGGCGGAGCGTACGTAACGGATCAGGGAGGCGCTCATCACCACCGCGATGGTCACGACCGGCAGCAGAAGCGCCCGCATTGCCGCGACCGGATCGGCCCAACCCCGTACGGGAAAGCCGCTGGCCGGAAGCAGCCGCCATTTCACCGCGACGATCCAGACCAGCAGGATGCCGATCCAGAACACCGGCACCGCCAGCCCGACCTGCGACACGGCGGAGATCAGTGCCCCATACCATCGGTCCCCCCGCATGGCCGCGACGATGCCGAGCGGTACCGCCACCACCAGCGCCAGGGTAAAGGCCGCGAAAGTCAGGGGGAGCGTCACCGCCAGCCGCTCCCGGATCTCCGGCAGAACCTCCGCCCCGCTCACGAAGGACCGGCCCAGGTCGAAGCGTGCCATGTCCGACAGGAAACGGCCAAGCTGAACGACCATCGGCTGATCGCTTCCCACCTCCGCCCGCGCGGCGGCGATCTGCTCCGCATCTGCTCCGACCGAAAGAAGCGCCGCCGCCGGATCTCCCGGCAGCAGGCGCAGCAGCACGAACAGTACCAGCCCCGCCACCAGCAGCGATGCGAACAGGATCAACGTCCGGCGAAGGAGATAGCGTGCCATGCCGCCTGCCCCGTCAGGTCACTCCGCCTTCTCGACGCCGCGCAGGAAGAACTGCGCATTCAGCCCGTTCACCGGATAGCCCGTGGTCCGGGTGTTGGAGACGACGATCTGCGGATAAAGGAAAAGCCAGTTGGAGGCCGCATCCGCCACGATGATTTCGTTGGCCTGCCGGAGCTTCTCCGCCTGCCCGGCTTCCGTGTCGCTCGCCTCGGCCTCCGCGATCAGGCGGGCGACCTCCGGATTGTCATAACCCCAGTAGAAGTTCGGATTGCCGTAGAAGACGATGTCGCGGTGGTTCACATGCTCCTGCAGCGTCGCCTGAAAGTCATGTGCCTGATAGACCTTGGTGTACCATTCGTTCGCCGTGATGAGGCGGATGTTCACCGTCACCCCGATCTTCGCCAGTTCCGCCTTCAGAAACTCCGCGGTGATCGGGTGGGGATCGTAGTTTGGCGTCTCCAGGGTGAAGGTGAAGCCGTCCGCCAGCCCCGCCTCCGCCAGCAGCGCCTTGGCGCTTTCCGGGTCGTAGGGGTCCACTCCGGTCAGATCCTCGTACCACGCATCCGTCGGCGGCACGAAGGAGCCGATGACCATGCCCCGGTCGCCCCAGATGGCCTCCAGAAGCCGTTTCTTGTCCACCGCACGGGCCAGCGCCTTCCTCACCTTCACATTGTCGAAGGGCGCAACACGGTCGTTGTAGGCCATGATCTGCTTGGTGGTAGAGCGGCCCTCCGAGATGGTGAAGGCCGACGGATCGGCGAACAGGGCCAGCGCATCCGGGCTTTGAACCGAGGTGATGATGTCCACCGCATCCGTCAGCAGCGCATTGTTGAGCGCCGACGCATCGGTGAAATAGCTGAACGTCGCGCCTGCGTTCTTCGGTGCATCCCCCCAGTATCCGTCGAACGCTTCCAGCGACAGGGCCGTCCCCCGCCGCCAACCGGCCAGCCGGTAGGGGCCGGTGCCATCCTCCTTCTGGGTGATGTCGCCCGCCGCGTCATTGACCACCCACACGTAGCTGAGATTGTAAGGGAGTGAGATCGACTTCGACTTCAGTCGCACGATGACCGTGTGGTCATCCGGGGCCTCCACGCTGTCGATGCTGGCGAGGCTCGACTTGCGGGAACTCCGCGAACTTTCGGCCTTCACCCGCTCGATGGAATATTTCACATCCGCTGCGGTCAACGGATCCCCGGAATGGAAATGCACGCCCTCCCGCAGCGAGAAGGTATGGGTCAGGCCATCGTCGCTCACGTCGTGGCGGGAGGCCAGAACCGGCTCCACCGACCCATCGTCGTTCAGGCGGAAAAGCGCCTCATACACATTGTCGTTGAACGCTTCGCTGATCCCCTGGCCCGCCCCCGCGGTGTTGTCGAGGTTCTGCGGCTCGTACAGGGATCCTATCCGGATGACAGCAGCCGGGCCGTCCGCAGCCATCAGGGCACCGGGCGCGCTCGTGGCGAGAAGCGCGGCCACCAGTGCCGCGGCGGTTCTGGTGACGGCGGCGGAAAAGGGCAGCGTCTCGGCCATGGTCTGGTTCCTCGATTGGGCGTCTGGCGAGCCGTAATATAGTTCTCTCGGTGCTGTCGACCCCCTCCGCGTTACCGGTACACCCATGACCGCCTTCCAGCCAAGGTGAGGGAATTGGCCGCTGCAGAAATGTCTCATGCAAACGATGTATCTGAATTTGACGAAATTCTACGGAACATCCCCTTGGCAGCGAGGTTCTACCGCAGCGGTACGTGAAACGTGCCAGAGATTTCGGAGGCAGTCATGAATTCCATTATCTATCTTGTCGGTCTGGTGGTCATCGTGTTGTTCATCCTTTCCTTCCTGGGCCTACGCTGATGGCCGCCCCGGTTGAACAGGTCCGTGCGACCGATATACGCGATCCCGGTCGGAGCTATGTGGACTGGGCTGCGATCTTTGCGGGAACAGTCGTCGCGGGTGGCGCGACGGTCGTGATGACGGCTTTCGCGGCGGGACTGGGGCTCGGTTCCATCGCCATCGACGATGGCGACGGCGGCGGCATCAGTCTGCTGTGGCTGGTTGTCACCGCGCTGTTCACGGTGATTGCCATGGTGGGGATATACATGCTCGGCGGTTATATCGCCGGTCGTATGCGGCGGCGCGTCGATGGTGCCGTGCGTGATGAAGTAACGGCCCGCGACGGGATCCATGGTCTCGCGGTATGGGGGCTCGGAATGCTGGTCGGCGGGATGCTGGCGGCTGGCGCCATCTCGGGCGGTGCCCGTGCCGTTGGCAGCGCGGCCGGCACCGTGACTGAAGCGGCGGGGACTGCGGTCGGCGGCATTGCTCAAGGTGCGGGTCAGCTCGCCGGCGGTGTCGTTTCCGGCGCGGGTCAGGCGGTTGGCGGTCTTGTCCAGGGTGCGGGCGAAGCCGTTGCGCCGGCGATGCAGGACATGCTTCCCCAGGGTCTGCAAAGCAATCCGATGGACTATATCACCGATACGCTGCTGCGGCCCGGCGATCAGCAACCGGGCTTCCCCGGAGCGGCCAACGATCCTGAAGCGACCCAGCGTCAGATCGGCGGCATCCTCATGAACATCGTTCAAACCGGCGAGATCTCGGACGAGGACCGTGCGTTCCTCCGTCAGCAGGTTGCCGCGCGCACCGGCCTTTCGGAGCAGGAAGTCGATGCCCGCGTCAATCAGGCTGTCGATCGCGCCAACGAGATCCGCGCGACGGCAGAGCAGCGTCTTCAGGAAGCCCAGCAACAGGCCGAGCAACTCCGTGCGGAGGCTGAACAGCGCTTCGAGGAAGCCAAGCAACAGGCGGCCGAAGCTGCCGAAGCGGCTCGTAAAGCCACCATCCTCACGGCCTTCCTGCTGGCCGCGGCCTCCCTCGTTGCCGGTGCCGCTGCCTATATCGGCGCCGTGCATGGCGGCCGTCACCGGGATGAAGGGCGCATCTGGGGTGGTCTCTTCTACAACCGCTGATAGGACGCCGAACACATATGAATGGAACCAGAGGGGACCGGCGCATACGACGCCGGTCCCTTTTTTTGTCGCCCCCGCGCTTGCTGTCCGGCCAGCCGACGCCATCCCGATAGAAACAATCACGCAGGCCAGGGTAAGAGCCTTGGGAACAACCCGCACCGACTCCCTCCGATCACCCCGCCAGAATGTCCGCCTTTGCCATCGCCGGACCGCGCGTCTGCATGACATGGCCAATGCGGCTCGCCCGGCTTTGCTGAGGTCGCGCACGAAGGCCGGAAACATGTTCCATTCCCGGATCAGCCACATCATCAGGCATGGCGCCAGCGATAGCCGCACCGTCTGCGGTGACCCGATGCGCAAGCGCGCCGATCCGAAATCCGCCCTGCGAGAGCGGTAACGCGAGCAGCACCTCCACGCGCGTCAGCACCTCCCCGGCGCGGTGGAAACCGGTCCCCGTCCTTCACGGTCAACGCGCGGTATCGGAATGGCCCGCCGCCTATGCGATCTGGTGATCACGCCGCCGACCCAGCGTTCAGACAGCCTCCCGGCAAGACAAGCGGATGCACCCTCGCGTGCGCCCCAACATGGCAAGCACGGCGGGCAGGAACGCTGGCATTCCCTCCCGATGCGCATCATCTGACCGAAGCTGCTGCCCGGAACAGTTCCCCGCATAAGCCCGGCATTAAGGAAATCAGTCCCATAGCGCCGCGAAAAAGCGAATAATCCACCAAGCGGGCTTTCATCGCTCAGGAAATTGTCGCATTCACAGCCGTGCGGCATGTCGTCGCTCCGGGATCGAGATGCTTACCACCGCCACGCTCGCCTTCTGGCTCATCGCTTGCCTTGCGGCATGGATGCAGACGCTCACCGGCTTTGCGCTCGGGCTGATCCTGATGGGTGGGGTGGGGCTTCTTGGCCTGATGCCGCTGCCAGAGGCCGCCGTTGTCACGTCGATCCTCGTGGTGACGAACGGCGCGATCGTCCTCTGGCGCGGCTGGCGGGAGGTCGATGTGGCAGCCCTCCGCCTGTATCTCGCCGGAACGCTGCCAACACTCATCATCGGCTATGCGCTGCTTCATTACCTCGCCGGAACGGCGCTCTGGCTGCTGCAACTGCTGCTGGGGCTGGTCATCGTTGGATCGAGCATCCAGCTCGGCCTTCGCCCCAGACCGCAGGAGCACCGCTCCCCGCCCGCCAGCTTCATCGCCTTCGGCGCGGCAGGCGGCATCATGGGCGGGTTGTTCTCCACCGCCGGGCCGCCGATCATCTACCACATCTATCGTCAGCCGATCGCGCAGATCGCGATCCGCTCGACCCTCGTTGCCGTCTTCGTACTGAACCAGACGTTCCGGCTCGGCCTGGTGGTCGCGACGGATGGGATAGCGCTGCCGACGCTCGCCGCCGCTGCGGGTGCCATACCGGCGGTGGCGCTCGGCACCCTTGCCGCACGCCGCTGGCCGCCGCCGCTTACCCCGGCCCGCATGCGACAGCTTGCCGTGGGTCTGCTGTTCTGCTCGGGCGCGGCGCTGGTCGGCCCCGCGCTGACGAGGCTGGCAGGCTAGCCCTCGAACTTGCCGCGGAAGAAAAGGAGCGGCGCACCCTCACCCCGCGCCCGCACCCCCTGCACCCTGCCGATCACGATGGAGACGTCGCCCTCCTCCACCACCTGCGACACGCGGCAGTCGAACACGCCAAGCGCGTCGCGGAACACCGGCGCGCCGGTCACGAAGGGCTCCCAGCGGCCCTCCTCGAACAGCTTCTCGCCCTTGCCGCCAAAGGCCTGCGCGAGCGCCGTCTCACCCGCAGGCAGGAAGTTCACCGCGAAGTGCCCCTTCTCCAGAATCCCGCTCAGCGCGGAGGTCTTGCGGTCGATGGAGACCAGCATCACCGGCGGGGCAGCGGAGACATGGGAAGCCGACAGGCCCAGAAAGCCGGTCCAGCCCTCCGCACCCTCCGCCGTGACCAGCGTGGCCCCGGTCGCCCGCTCTCCCAGCGTCTTCCAGAACTTGCCGATGTCGATATCGGTCCCCGTGGCTTCCATCATGTGCTTTCCCCCGTGACAATGGCGCGAGAGTGGCCGAGCCGTCGTGGAACCGCAACCCGAGCCCTTTCATCGACATCGCATGGGCGGGAGCTGCCCGGCGGCAACGATCCCGGGCGATACCCGTGGCCCGTCCGGCGCTTCGGGCCTTTCTCCGCAAACGCCACTGGCGACAGGCGGCAGGACCGGGTTAGATGGCGGGGGGAGGACCGTCATGACCCATATCCTTGCCATCGACCAGGGCACCACCTCGTCGCGCGCTATCGTTTTCGACCGGAACCTGACCATTCGCGCCATCGCACGAGAGGAGTTCCCCCAGCATTTCCCCGCGCCGGGCCATGTGGAACACGATCCCGGCGACATCTGGCTGACAGTGGCGGGCACCATGCGCCAGGCGGTCGAGAAAGCCGGGCTGACTGGGGCGGACATCGCCGCCATCGGTATCACCAACCAGCGGGAAACCACCCTGCTCTGGGACAGGCATACGGGCCAGCCGCTGCACAACGCCATCGTCTGGCAGGACCGGCGCACGGCACAAAGCTGCGCCGCGCTCCGCGACGCTGGCCATGAACGGCTGGTGACGGAGCGGACGGGCCTGATCCTCGACCCCTACTTCTCGGCGACGAAGCTCGCCTGGCTGCTGGACACGCTCCCCGGCGCGAGGGACCGCGCAAGGCGTGGCGAGCTCGCCTTCGGCACCGTGGACAGCTACCTCGTCTGGCGGCTGACGGGCGGGGCGGTGCACGCGACCGACGCCACGAACGCCGCGCGGACCATGCTCTACAACATCAATGAAAATCGGTGGGATGAGGAGATCTGCGGCCTGCTCGACATCCCCCTCTCCCTCCTGCCGGAGGTGCGGGACTGCGCCGCCGACTTCGGGATGGTGCGGGAGGATCTGCTGGGCCGCGCGATCCCCATTCTCGGCATCGCGGGCGATCAGCAGGCGGCGACCATCGGGCAGACGTGCTTCTCCCCCGGCATGGTCAAGGCGACCTATGGCACCGGCTGTTTCGCGCTGCTGAACACAGGAGATACCCCCGTGGCCAGCCGCGCCCGCCTGCTCACCACCATCGCCTACCGGCTGGAGGGGAAAACCACCTATGCGCTGGAAGGGTCGATCTTCATCGCCGGGGCAGTGGTGCAATGGCTCCGCGACGGCCTCCGCCTCATCCGGCGGGCGGAGGAGACGCAGCCCCTCTCCGAGGCCGCCAACCCGGCGGAGCGGCTGATCCTCGTCCCCGCCTTCACCGGCCTCGGCGCGCCCTACTGGAAACCGGAGACGCGGGGCGCGATCTTCGGTCTCACACGCGCGTCAGGCCCGGCGGAATTCGCCCGCGCCGCCCTTGAAAGCGTCGGCTATCAGACGCGCGACCTCATGGAGGCGATGCACGCCGACTGGGCCGGTTCCGAAACCCCGCCCGTGCTGCGGGTCGATGGCGGGCTTTCCGCCTCCGATTGGGGGATGGGCTTTCTGGCCGACATCATCGGCGCCCCCGTGGATCGGCCGGAGGTGCTGGAGACGACGGCCCTCGGCGCCGCCTGGCTCGCGGGGCACAAGGCGGGCCTCTGCCCGGGGCGGGAGGACTTCGCCCGGGCATGGGCGCTCGACCGCCGGTTCGAGCCGCAGATGGCGGCGCAGGAACGCGACAGCCGCTATGACCAGTGGAAGGCGGCGGTGGCGGCCACCATCGCCGTGCCCTTCGCCTGAGGTCAGAGCAGCCGCACCTGTGTCCCGATCGGCGCCATGCCGTAAAGCTCCGCGATATGCTCGTTGTAAAGGCCGACGCAGCCGGAGGAGGAGGGCCGCCCGATCTTCCGCGTATCCTGCGTGCCGTGGATCAGATAGGCGGGCCACGTCAGATAGAGCGCATGGGTGCCGAGCGGATTATCCGGTCCCGGCGGCATGTAGTGCAGGCTCGGATCCCGCGCGATCATGTTCGCCGTCGGCGTCCAGTCAGGCCCGATGCGCTTGCGCACCACCTCGGTGAAGCCGGTGCGGGTCAGCTCCTCGCTCATCGGCACGGAGCTCGGATAGATCCGGTATTCCAGCCCGTCGCCGGACCAGAAATGCACCGCGCGGGAAGTCAGGTCCGCGACGATCACGCCCTTGCCCAGCGTCGCGAAATGGTCCTGCCAACGGTGGGTGACAAAGCTGGAGATGTTGCGCCGGTGGCTCGGCGCCCGAATGTTCGGCTCCTGAGCGCGCGCCAGCGCGGGCGCGAGGAACGGCATGGCGAGCGCCCCGAGCAGGAGGCCGCGGCGCGTGGCGGGAGTGGTCATGGCTGTCCTCGGTTCTGTCCCGCCTCTCGGGGCGGTGTGGTGGCAATAAGGCTACGCATTTGTATTTTCAAGGTTTCGCAGCGTCCTGACGCAGGGTTCGGCCTGCGTCAGGGAGCGGCTTTTGCGAAGATCCGGTCTCGCCGGGAAGCTATCTCCTGCGGCGAGATGAGCTATGCGACGAAATGTCCGTCCCGATCACGTCTGCGCGCGCGATCCGGTCCCTTGCGCGGCACGGATCACTGCCCTTGACGCCTCCCGTCCCCGCCTTACCCTTGACGCGCGCCCGGAGGAAAGGCCGAACCAATGACCGGACAGGATCGCCGACCCGACGGAGCAATATCCGATGACTCCGGCAGGAGCGGCCCCAGCCCCACCACAGCGGAGCTTGGCGGGCAGCCATTGTACCGCCCTGCCGGCGAGCCGCATCGCCAGGACGACCACGCGCACGCGACTGAGCACGACCATGGGACAGATCACGATCATGGCGCGCACGACCACGGATCGGCGGGCCACGGATCGGCGGGTCACGCACCGGCAGGCCATGGCGCGACCCATGGCCAAGGATCGCACAGCCACGAGGGTCATGGTCATTCCCACGCGCCGGCGGTGACGCGCTCCAACGAAAAGCGGATCCTGATCGTCTTCCTGATGACGGCGGGATACGCGCTGGTGCAGGTCGTGGGCGGGCTGCTTTCAGGTTCCCTCGCGCTCATCGCGGATGCGGGTCACATGGTGTCCGACGCGGCGGCGTTGCTGCTGGCGCTCGTCGCCTACCGGGTTGCGCGGCGGGCGGCGAATGCGCGGGTCAGCTATGGCTACCACCGTGTCCGGGTGCTCGCGGCATTGGTGAACGGAGGCTCGCTGCTGCTGCTCGTCGGCTGGATCGCGTGGGAGGCGATCCAGCGCTTCCGGCAGCCGGTGGAGGTGCTGGCCGGGCCGATGCTCGCCGTCGCCGTAGTCGGCCTGCTGGTGAATATCGCGGGGGCGCTGATCCTGCATCGCGGCGGCCAGGAGGATCAGAACCTGCACGGCGCCTTCCTGCATGTGCTGGGCGATCTCCTGGGCTCCGTCGGGGCTATCGCCGCCTCCATCGGCATCATGCTGACCGGCTGGATGCCGCTTGACCCGCTGCTCTCGCTGCTCGTGGCGCTGCTGGTGCTGCGCTCGGCCTGGCTGCTGGTGAAGGACTCCGTGCTCGTGCTGCTGCAGGCAACCCCGAAGAACCTCGATCCCGGTGAAGTGCTGGCCGAGGCCATCCGCATTCCCGGCGTGGCGGAGGCCGCGCATTTCCACGCCTGGACCCTGACCGACACCACCATCGTCGCGACGCTCCACGTCACGCCCGCGCCCGGTGTCGATCCGCTGGACCTGCCGCCCCGCGTCAGCGCCCATCTGCGGGAGCGGTTCGGCATAGACCATGCCACGGTGGAAGTTGATCGTCCCGGCTCCATCCGCGCCCCTGCGGAAGAGGCCCGGCCCGCGCCCGCGTGACCGGTCCTCGCCGGGTCTGTGCCATCACTTCCGCTTCATCGCCTCCAGCAGCGCCGCGCCAAGCGCGCCAGTGCCCCCGCCGTCTGAATGATCCGCAGTGCCCCCCCGCTGATTGTTGGACCTCTGGCCCCCCGACGGACCTTGGGCGCGCGGACCGGTCTGACCCGGTTTGCCCGCGCTCCTGCTCCCGGCGCCCTTGCCGCCGCTCCGCTCTGCGGACCGCTCCCGCGCGGCCTCCTCACCCGCGTTGTCCTTGCGCATCGTCAGGCCGATCCGCTTGCGGGGCACGTCCACCTCCGTCACGCGGACGGAGACGACATCCCCCGCCTTCACCACCTCATGCGGATCCTTGACGAACCGGTCGGCAAGCTGGCTCACATGGACCAGACCGTCCTGATGTACGCCAATGTCGACGAATGCCCCGAAGGCCGCGACATTGGTCACGACCCCTTCCAGCCGCATCCCCGGTTTCAGGTCGGAGATCGTCTCCACCCCCTCGGCAAAGGTCGCGGTGCGGAATTCCGGGCGCGGGTCGCGCCCGGGTTTCTCCAGTTCCGCCAGAATGTCCCGCACCGTGGGCAGGCCGAAGCGCGCGTCGGTGAAGTCCGCCGGGTCCAGCCGGCGCAGTGCCTCCGGCTCCCGCGCCAGTGCCCGCAGGTCTCGCCCGCTGGCCGTGACGATCCGGCGCGCGACATCATAGGCCTCCGGGTGCACGGCGGAGGCATCGAGCGGCTCCTTCCCCTCCCGTATCCGCAGGAATCCCGCGCATTGCTCGAAGGCCTTCGGGCCAAGACGCGCGACTTTCAGAAGCTCCTTCCGGCTGGCGAAGGGGCCATTGTCGTCCCGGTGCTGCACGATGGCCTGCGCCAGCCCCGGCCCGATCCCCGCCACGCGGGAGAGCAGCGGCCGCGAAGCGGTGTTCAGGTCCACCCCCACCCCGTTCACCGCATCCTCCACCACACCGTCCAGCGCACGGCCCAGCCGGTGTTCGTTCACGTCATGCTGATACTGACCGACGCCGATGGATTTCGGCTCGATCTTCACCAGTTCCGCCAGCGGATCCTGCAGCCGTCGCGCGATGGAAACCGCGCCCCGCAGCGACACGTCCAACCCCGGAAACTCCTCCGCCGCCAGCGCGGAGGCCGAATAGACCGAGGCCCCCGCCTCCGACACGACCACCTTCATCGGCTTCTTGCCCGGCAGCTGTGCCAGCAGATCGGCGACCATCTTCTCCGTCTCGCGGCTGGCCGTGCCGTTACCGATGGCGATGAGGTCGATCCCATGTCGCGCGATCATCGCGCCCAGCACCGCCTGCGCCCCCCGCAGATCGCTTTTCGGCGGGAAGGGATAGACCGTCGCCGTCTCCAGCAGCCGCCCCGTCGCATCGACCGCCGCCACCTTCACCCCGGTGCGGATGCCCGGATCCAACCCCAGCGTCGCCCGCCCACCGGCAGGCGCTGCAAGCAGCAGATCGCGCAGGTTCCGGGCAAAGACACGGATCGCCTCTTCCTCCGCCCGGTCGCGCAGCTCCCCGAAGAGGTCGATGGACAGCGTCGTGCGCAGCTTCACCCGCCATGTCCACCCGGCCACATCCGACAGCCACAGATCGCCCGGCCCGCGCCCCGTCGCCTCGAGCGCCGCCCGCACCATCCCCTCGGCCCGGCCCTGCCCCGCCGCGGACTCGCTGTCCACCTCGAGGTCGAGCGTCAGGATCTCCTCGTTCCGGCCCCGGAACATGGCCAGCGCCCGATGGCCGGGGACGGATTTCCATGGCTCCACATGGGCGAAATAGTCGGAGAACTTGGCCCCCGCCGTCTCCTTCCCCTCCACCACGCGGGAGGCAACGCGCGCCTCCGCCCGCAGATGGTCGCGCAGCCGCCCGATCAGCGCCGCATCCTCGGCCAGCCGCTCGGCGATGATGTCGCGCGCGCCGTCCAGCGCGGCCTTCGGCTCCGGCACCGCCTCGCTCACAAAGCCAGCGGCAAGGTCGGCCGGAACCGCCTGCCGGTCGGCAAGGATCGCATCGGCCAGCGGCTCGAGCCCGTTCTCCCGCGCAATCATCGCCTTGGTGCGCCGCTTGGGCTTGTAGGGGAGGTAGATATCCTCGAGCGCAGCCTTGGTTTCCGCGCCCGCGATCTCAGCCTCCAGCGCCGGGGTCAGCTTGCCCTGATCGCGGATGGAGCCGAGGATGGTCGCCCGCCGCGCCTCCATCTCCCGCAGATAGGCCAGCCGTTCCGCCAGCGTGCGCAGTTGCGTGTCATCAAGCCCGCCGGTCGCCTCCTTGCGGTAGCGCGCGACGAAAGGAACGGTCGCCCCGCCGTCCAGCAGCGCCACTGCCGCCGCCACCTGATCTGGCCGGGCCGAGATGTCGCGGGCGATGGCTTGCGCGATGCGGCGGGCGGGGTCGATAGCGGTCATCATGGTCTCCTTGGCTCTCCCCTCCTCCATGACAGCGAAGGTCGCGGAGACGCAAGCCGGCACAATGGCCGGACGGCAAAACGCCGCCATCCGGATAGGCGCGGTTCGGACCCCGGGACTGCCCCCCATCGCTCCGAGCGGCGCGCCCCACTGCCGTGATGACATATGAAAGGCGAGCACCTCCGCCCACGCGGAGCGGGTACCCCGGCGCAGAAGACGTCCACGAGTGCCCCACGATTACCCGGGCCCACTCCACATGTCCCGCAGCAGCGGGTCACGGACACGACAAGGGACGGCCAAAAGGTGTAACCTTGGACCGGTTCAGCCCCACGGGGATTGCCGGGCGAGGAACACCTCTGCGCGCACCGCGGGCGGCAAGATCAGCATCCCGGCCACCGAGCGCAGTGTCTCCAAGCGCGCATCGGGACCGTGCTCTGTAAGCGCGCGTGGAGTCCTCCGGGCGTCCAGAAGGCGCGCGGAGAGGGCCATGCGCGCCTCACCCTCCATCGCTACCGGGAGGCATCCCGCTCGCCGGAAGCGGATATGCCGCGATGTCCAGCGCGCAGGGCTTCAGTCGAAATGCTCGACCGCATCGGCGGCCCCTGCCACCCAGTAGC
The DNA here is from genome assembly GCF_000740795.1 of Haematobacter massiliensis. Taxonomy (GTDB): domain Bacteria; phylum Pseudomonadota; class Alphaproteobacteria; order Rhodobacterales; family Rhodobacteraceae; genus Haematobacter; species Haematobacter massiliensis. The sequence goes on along the minus strand of NZ_JGYG01000007.1, from coordinate 8,747 downwards.
CCGAGGCCTTGATCCAGTGCTTCGGCAGCCCAACTTCCTCCAGCAGATAGGCGCGGAGCGCCCGCGTCACCGAAGCCTCCGCCGCGATCCAGACGAAGCAGCGCGGGCCAAGCGCGATCTCCCGAAGCGGGCCGAGCAGCCGTTCGGCCAGAACGGCCTCCGCCTCCGGGCGATGGATCCAGCGGATATCTGTCGCAGCCACGGTATCGAAGCTCTGCTCGTCCTCCGGCCCCGGCACGGCGATGAGCGCGGTCACAGGCGTGCCCGCCGCCATCTCCTCGATCCGCCGCCCGATCGCGGGCAGCGCGGTTTCATCCCCGATCAGCAGCCAGCGCTCGATGTCCCCCGCGATGACCTGCGACCCGCGCGGCCCGCCGACCGTCAGCCGCGATCCCTCCACGGCGGTGAGCGCCCAGTCCGTCGCCGGACCCGCCTCGTGCAGCGCGAAGTCGATCACCAGTTCTCCCTGAGCCGTGTCATAGCGCCGGGGCGTATAGTCCCGCCGTTGCGGCTCCCCCTCGCCCGGCAGCATGATCTTCACATGGTCATCCGGCGCGGCACTGTAAAACCCATCCAGATCCGCTCCGGTCAGGGTGACACGCTGCATATGCGGGGTCAGCCGCTCCGTCCGGGCCACGGTCAGCTCGCGGCGCTTCAGTTCGTGGCGGATGCGCTCGATCCGCGGCTCGGCATGGTGGCCGGCGATATCGGTCATGGTCTTTCATCCCTTCCTGCGACGGCGGAGCGGCCGATCATCAGGGAACCGCCCATTCGGCAGGCCCCGGTACCGCGTCTCGGCGACAAAATCATAGTGTTATTGTCAACAATACCTGCCCGCGTCAAGCGGATGGCTCACCCGCTGCATTGGCGGCAATCCGCAGACAGACCCGCACCGCCGCCGCCATGTCCTGCACGCTGACCCATTCGAGCGGGCCGTGGATCTCCTGCATCCCGGTAAAGACATTCGGCGTGGGCACACCCATTTCCGTCAGGCGTGAGCCGTCCGTGCCACCGCGGATGGGCACCGAAACCGGCTCCAGTCCCTCGGCCCGCACGGCGGCGCGGGCGATCTCCACGGGGGTCATGTCCTTCTCAAGCCAGTAGCGCATGTTGCGATACTGGGGCCGGATATCGCAGGTCACCCGCGCGCGCGGCTCCATTGCCTGCACCGCCCCCGCGGCCTCCCTGAGCAACTGACCCTTGGCCGACAGGCCCTCCAGCTCGAAATCCCTCAGGATGAACCGCAGCTCCGCCTTCGCGGCCGTGCCGGTAATCTCGTAGAGATGCAGGAAGCCCTCCCGCCCCTCCGTCACTTCCGGCGTCATCGTCGCCTGCGGCAGAAGGGCCACCAGCTTCGCCGCCAGATGCAGGGCGTTCACCAGCTTGCCCCTGGCCCAGCCGGGATGGGCGGAAACGCCGGTGATGCTGACCATCGCCCCGTCCGCCGAGAAGCTCTCATACTCGATCTCACCCAATCCGGCGCCATCGAACGTATAGGCGAAATCCGCGCCCAGATCGGCAGGCAACCGCTTGTCCACGCCGCGCCCGATCTCCTCATCGGGCGTAAAGGCCAGCCGCAGCTTGCCGTGCCGGATCTCGGACTGCGACAGCAGATGCCGCGCCGCCGTCATGATGATCGCCACACCCGCCTTGTCGTCGGCGCCGAGCAACGTGGAACCGCTCGCCGTGATGATGTCTTCGCCGAGCTTCGTGCCAAGATACGGCGACACCTCCGGCGACAACACCAGATCGAGCGCATCCGGATAGGTTATCGGCCCGCCGTTGTACCCCCGGTGAACGCGCGGTTTCACGCCGGTCGCGTTGTAGGCCGGCGCGGTATCGACATGGGCAAGCAGCCCGACGACCGGCGCCCCCTCCGCTCCGGGACTGGCGGGAACCGTGGCCAGCACGACACCGTAGTCGGTGACCGTCACCTCCGCCGCGCCGATCTCCCTCAGCTCCGCCGCCAGCAGCCGCGCCATGTCCAGCTGGATCGCCGTGCTGGGGGAACTGGCCGAGCGCTCGTCGCTCTGGCTGTCCACCTGAACATAGCGCACAAGCCGCTCTTCCACTTCACGGTCGAAATCGGTCATCCTGTCCTCCGGGCGTTGCCGGAGGATGAGCCGCCCAAGCGCGGGAGAAGTCAACCCGCCCCGCACCGCCGTCTTCACCTCAGTTGAGCTGCCGGGGAAGCGTGTGAAAACATCCGGCGCCGCTCCTGCACGGGCTGAGTTGTCCCGCAGACCTGCCGTGATGGCCGGCGTATCGGATACCCGTTTCATGAGCAGAGCTGGCCGCATGCAGTTGCGGCGGAGTGCCACTGCGGGGATGAGGCAGCCAGCGCTGGATCCGGTTCTCCCCCGCTCACGACGAAGAGCGATCGCCCGCCGCGCGAAGCTCTCAGATGGCGCAGCGCGGCGGGCGATCGCGGAAGCCGGACCAACCGGCCACGCCCCCCTGGGGTCGCACATCCGGATGCCAATCCCCGTCCTCGCGGCCGCAGCGGGCCTTCCTTCGAGCGGGCCGCGACACGGAGCCATCCTGTCTGCCATCGCCGGAGCGGGGAAGCAGCCGCGCACCCTGCCAAAGGCGGCAACCCAGAAAGGGCGAAAGCCCTAGCGGTTGTCCGCCAGGATCATCGCCGCCGCCTTTTCCGCGATCATGATGGTGGGGGAGTTGGTGTTGCCGCTGGTGATCGTCGGCATGACGGAGGCATCCACCACGCGAAGCCGGCCGATCCCCCTCAGGCGCAGCCGGGGGTCTACCACCGACCCTTCGTCTCCGCCCATGCGACAAGTGCCCGCCGGGTGAAAGATAGTCGTGCCGATCTCACCCGCCGCACGGCGCAGGTCGGCGTCGCTCTGGTAATCCGGTCCGGGGCGGTATTCTTCCGGCTGGTATCGCGCGAACGCCGGCTGGCTGGCGATCCTGCGCGTCAGCCGGATCGCGCGCGACGCCACTTCCAGATCGCCCTCTGTCGAAAGGTAATTCGGCCGGATCGCGGGCGGGCTGCGATAATCGGCGTTCACCGCGCGCACCTCTCCCCGGCTTTCGGGCCGCAGGTTGCAGACGCTCGCCGTCATCGCCGGGAAGGGGTGCACCTTGTCACCGAACTTGTCGAGGCTCACCGGCTGGACATGGTATTCCAGATCGGGCGTCGCCTTCTCCGGGCCGGAGCGGGTGAAGATCCCCACCTGACTCGGTGCCATCGACATCGGGCCGGAACGTTTGAGCGCATATTCCAGCCCGATCGACGCCTTGCCAAACAGCGAGGACGCCTTTTCGTTCAGCGTTGGCACGCCCGTCACCTTGTAGACGAGCCGCAGTTGCAGGTGATCCTGAAGATTGCCGCCAACGCCCGCCACTTCCCGGATCGTGTCGATGCCTGCGTCGTGCAGCGCCTGCCCCGGTCCGATACCGGAGAGTTGCAGGATATGCGGCGAACCCACCGCGCCCGCCGAGAGCACAACCTCCGCACGGGCGCGCGCGCCCTTTTCCTGGCCAGCATGGACATATCGCACGCCGGTCACCTGCCCTTCCGCGATCTCCAGCCGCTTGACCTGCGCCTCCGTCAGAACGCGCAGATTGGGCCGGGTCATCGCCGGCCGCAGGAAGGCTTTCGCCGCGCTCCAGCGAATCCCCGACCGCTGGTTGACGTCGAAGTAGCCGCCCCCCTCGTTCGTCCCCGTGTTGAAATCGTCGGTGCGCGGGATCCCCGCCTCCACCGCCGCGTCAAGGAAGGCGTCCAGCACCTTCCAGCGTACACGCGCTTTCTCCACCCGCCATTCGCCGCCCGCGCCATGCAGGTCAGAGGCGCCGTTGTAGAAATCCTCCTGCCGCTTGAACACCGGCAGCACGTCGTCCCAACCCCAGCCGGTGCAGCCGAGCTGCCGCCAGTGATCGTAATCCGCCGCCTGCCCCCGCATGTAGATCATGCCGTTGATGGAGGAGGATCCGCCCAGCACCTTGCCGCGCGGATAGCCCAGCTTCCGCCCGTTGAGCCCCGGCTCCGCCTCCGTCTGGAAACACCAGTCGGTGCGCGGGTTGGCGATGCAGTAGAGGTATCCCACCGGAATGTGAATCCAGTGGTAGTTGTCCCGACCCCCCGCCTCCAGCAGCAGTACCCGGTTTCGTGGATCGGCGGAGAGCCGGTTGGCCAGCACGCAGCCCGCGGACCCCGCGCCGATGACGATATAGTCGTATTCTTCCATCTCGGCTCTCTGCGTCAGATGTCGCCAGGGGGGCCATGAAGCCCCCCGAGCAGGCTCAGTTCTCTGCCTTGAACCCAAGGCTCCGGCCGATACGGGAGGCATAGAACTCCCCGATGATGCCACGGCGGAACAGCAGCACGCAGACCATGAACACCAGGCCGGTGATGATGGTCACCGGGAAGTCGGACGTCGCGAGATAGTTCTGCAGCGTCACCACCAGCCCTGCACCGAACACCGGCCCGAGGAAGGTGCCGATCCCGCCGAGCAGCGTCATCAGGATGACCTCGCCGGACATCTGCCAGGACACGTCGGTCAGCGTGGCGAACTGGAAGACCAGCGCCTTCAGCCCGCCCGCCAGCCCCGACAGCGCCGCCGACATCACGAAGGCGCCAAGCTTGTAGCCCGCCGTCGAATAGCCCAGCGAGATCGCCCGGTTCTCGTTCTCCCGGATCGACTTCAGGATCATGCCGAAGGGCGAATGCACGAACCGCCAGATGATCGCCATGCCGATCAGAAAGACCGCCAGCACGAAGTAATACATGTTGAGCGGCTGGTTGAGGTCGATCACACCGAACAGATGGCCGCGCGGCACCGACTGGATGCCGTCCTCCCCATGGGTGAAGGGCGCCTGCAGGCAATAGAAGAAGAACATCTGGCTGAGCGCGAGGGTGATCATCGCAAAGTAGATGCCTTGCCGCCGGATGGCGATGGCGCCCATCACCAGCCCCAGCAGCGCCGCGCCGACGACCCCGGTCAGGATCGCAAGCTCCGGCGAAAAGCCCCAGACCTTCGCCGCATGGGCGGTGAAATAGGCAGCGCCGCCGAAGAAGGCCGCATGGCCGAAGCTGAGCAGCCCGGTGTAGCCCAGGAGCAGGTTGAACGCCGCCGCGAACAACGCGAAGCACAGAAGCTTCATCACGAAGATCGGATAGACGTAGAACGGCGCGGCCAGCGCCAGCGCCAGCAGCGCAAGCAGAAGCACCACTCGGATCGCGCTGGCCTTGGGATGAGCCGCGACGGGCGCTGCCGCGGGAACGGAGGAACCATGTGCGGACATGTCAGGCATCCTTTCCGAAAAGTCCCGCCGGACGCAGGAGCAGGACGATGGCCATGATGACGAAGATCACCATGTTGGAGGCTTCCGGGTAGAAAACCTTGGTCAGACCCTCGGCGATGCCCAGCAGGTAACCGGTCACGATCGCGCCGAGGATGGAGCCCATTCCCCCCACCACGACCACCGCAAAGACGATGATGATGATGTTGGAACCCATGAGCGGCGACACCTGATAGACCGGGGCGGCGAGCACGCCCGCCAGCGCCGCCAACCCCGCGCCGAGCGCATAGGTGAAGGTCAGCAGCAGCGGCACGTTCACCCCGAAGGATTGCACCAGCACCGGGTTTTCCGTCGCCGCGCGCAGATAGGCGCCGAGCTTGGTCTTTTCGATGAGCAGCCATGTCGCGATACAGGCGATGAGCGAGGCGACGATGACCCAGCCGCGATAGATCGGCAGGAACATGAAGCCGAGGTTCACCGCACCCGTCAGCTGCTTCGGCGCCGGATAGGGCTGGCCGGACGCGCCGAAGAAGTAACGGAACGTCCCCTCGATCACCAGCGCCAACCCGAAGGTGTAGAGCAGCCCGTACAGGTGGTCGAGCTTGTAGAGCCGCGACAGCATGGTCTTTTCGATGATGGCCGCGAAGGCCGCCACGATCAGCGGGGCAAGGAGCAGGGCGAACCAGTAGTTCACCCCGAGCTTGGTCAGCAGCAGCAGCGCCACGAAGGCGCCCAGCATGTATTGCGCGCCATGCGCGAAGTTGATGACCCGGAGCAGGCCGAAGATCACCGCCAGCCCCAGCGACAGCAGCGCATAGAAGGAGCCGTTGATAAGCCCGACCAGCAACTGGCCCATGAGTGCCTGGATCGGCACGCCGAAGAATGTCGTCATGTCAGACCCCCAGCTCCTGGTTGAGCAGTTCCATCTTGTCGGCCAGTTGCGAGACGGGGAATTCCGCCGTCATCTGCCCGTGGTCCATCAGGTAGAACCGGTCCGCGATCTTGGAGGCGAAGCGGAAGTTCTGCTCGACCAGCACCACGGTCATGCCGCGCGCCTTGAGCTTCACCAGCACCTCGCCGATCCGCTGGATGATGACGGGGGCCAGACCCTCCGTCGGCTCGTCCAGCAGAATGCATTTCACACCCGTGCGCAGGATGCGCGCCATGGCGAGCATCTGCTGCTCGCCGCCCGACAGCTTGGTCCCGGGCGAGTTGCGCCGCTCCAGCAGGTTCGGGAACAGGTCGTAGATTTCGTCAAGGCTCATGCCCCCCGGCGCCACCACCGGCGGCAGCATCAGGTTCTCCTCCACGGAGAGCGTGGCGAAGATGCCCCGCTCCTCCGGGACGAAGCCGATCCCGGTTCGCGCCACCTTGTAGAGCGGCATGGCCATCAGGTTCTGGCCGGCAAAGGTGATCTCGCCCGTGCGCTTCCGCAGGATACCCATGATCGTGCGCAACGTCGTCGTCTTGCCCATGCCGTTGCGGCCGAGAATGCAGATCATCTCGCCTTCGTCGACATGCAGGTTCACGCCGTGAAGGACATGGCTCTCGCCATACCAGGCTTGCAGGTTCTTTACTGTCAGCAGCGCGGCCATCTAGTCCTCCGTGCCCATGTAGGCCGTGCGCACGCGGGGATCGCGGCTCACGGTCGCGTAATCGCCCGCGGCGATGATCTCACCCCGCTGGAGCACCGTGACATGGTGGCAGATGTCGGCCACGACCGACAGGTTGTGCTCCACCATCAGCACGGCGCGGTCCTTGGCGACCTCGCGGATGATGTCGGCCACCATGCGCACGTCTTCCTGCCCCATGCCGGCCATCGGCTCGTCCAGCAGCAGAACCTGCGGGTCGAGCGCCAGCGTGGTCGCGATCTCCAGCACGCGCTTGCGCCCGTAGGAGAGGTCGGCCGCGCGGGCGTGGAGGTAGGGCGTCAGGCCCAGATGCTCCACCAGCTCCTCCGCCCGCGGGTTCAGCCGGTCGAGCGTGGAGAGCGGCAGCCAGAACTGCGTGGCCAGCCCCGCCGGCCGCTGAAGCGCGACCCGCACGTTCTCCAGCACCGACAGGTGCGGGAACACCGCCGAGATCTGGAACGACCTGACCATTCCCATCCGCGCGATGCGGTCAGGCTTCGTTCCGGTGATATCTGTGCCCAGAAGCTCGATCTTGCCGCGCGTGGGCTGAAGGAACTTCGTCAGCAGGTTGAAGACCGTGGTCTTGCCCGCGCCGTTCGGCCCGATCAGCGCGTGGATCCGGGCGTGACGGACGTCCAGATCCACGTTGTTGACCGCGGTGAACCCCGCGAAGTCCTTCCCCAAGCCCCGGGCGGTCAAGACCACCCGGGCATCGTCCTGTGCCTGCTGCATCGCCACCATCGTCATTGCACCAAGGGGCAACCGGTCGTCTTGGGATCAGGATAGGCATCCTTCCCCGGAACGGTCGCCAGAATGTTGTAGAAGTCCGAATCGCCCTTCATCTCCTCGGGCTTCTTCACCTCGATGAGATAGACATCGCTCGCCATCCGCCCGTTCGGCCAGACGACGCCGTTCGGGGTGAAGGAATCCTTCACCGGCATCTCGTGCAGCTTGGCCGCCACCGCATCCGGGTCGTCCGTGCCCGCCGCCTCGATCGCCTTCAGATACTGAAGCACGGCCGAATAGGTGCCCGCGTGGATCATGTTGGGATAGACCCCGGCCTTGGCCTTGATCCGTTCGCCCAGCTCGCGCGAGGTGTCGTTGGCGTCCCAGTAATAGGACTCCGCCAGCACCAGCCCCTGCCCGGCTTCCACGCCGATGCCCCGGACCTCCGGCAGCGTGAACAGCAGTGCCGCCATCCGCTGGCCACCCTGAATGATGCCGAATTCCGCAGCCTGCTTGATCGCGCTCTGCGTATCCAGCCCGGCGGAGGCCAGGCCCACGACCTTGGCGCCGGAGGCCTGCGCCTGAAGCAGGAAGGAGGAATAATCCGTCGTGCCGATCGGATGGCGCACGGAGCCGAGCACCTTGCCGCCCTTCGCCTCCACGACCTTGGTCGTCGAGGCTTCGAGGTTGTGGCCGAAGGCATAGTCGGACGTCAGGAAGAACCAGCTGTCGCCGCCCTCCGCCACCAGCGCGCCGCCCACCACATTGGACAGCATCGTCGTGTCATAGGCCCAGTGGAAGTTGTAGGGCGTGCAGGCCTTGCCGGAGATATCCGCCGCCCCGCCGCCCGTGACCATGGTGATCTTCTTGGCGTCCTTCGACAGCCCTATCACCGCCAGCGCCACGGCGGAGTTCGGCAGGTCGGTGATCATGTCCACCTGTTCGGTGTCATACCACTGCCGCGCGATGTTGGAGGCCACGTCGGGCTTGTTCTGGTGATCGGCGGTGATGACCTCGATCGGCATGCCGAGAACGGTGCCCCCGAACTCCTCCACCGCGACCAGCGCGGCCTGATAGGAGGTGCGCCCCGTCGTATCGGCATAGACGCCCGACTGGTCGTTCAGG
>NZ_JGYG01000006.1:2500-314915 GCF_000740795.1 Haematobacter massiliensis | reverse complement strand
CACAAACAAACCCGCAAGAAGAAAATGACAGATCCATGCAATTTTTCCAAGATCGCACAATTATTGCGCCAAAGCGTCCGTCTTGCGCGCGATTATTCCACTCGTCTGTAGGGGATGCCGCGAGCCAGCCAACAACCGAGCTCCGCGCCCGTGATCCGGCCTGATTGATCTCTCTCCAAGCGGAGCGTCCAGTCCCCGGGAGCGGGGGCATCCATTGAGCGACGGGTTGCGACAAGCCAGATATCGGGGGCAAGAGGACGGGCCAGCTCCATCGGGCCCTGGCCCAGCATTCCGCTGAACCCAACATAGAGAGCACCCGCCCCCGGCAGCAGCAGCATCTCCGCCTCCAGCTCATCGGAGTAGAACCGGCCCTCGGGCATTTCCTTGTGGGGCGTCTGCTGCTCGGAAGGGGGCAGTGCCTCCAGCTGCGCTATCAACCGGTCTGCGCGCCGCGTCATCACGAAACCCCCCTGCCCTCTCTCCAATCTGATGTCGGTCGCTTCCAGCCCTCCTTGCCGGAAGGTCAGTGGCTCCGGTGACGTGGCATAGCGCAGACGAGGCGCTGTGCCGCCGTCGATCCTGACCGACAGCCCCGTTTCCCGGCAGAGCCAGTGCCCGTCCCAGACTTCGCCGGGCGGCACTCTCACCGGATCGGGAAGACCAAGCGCCCTGCGAAGCAAATACCGGGCAGCCGACTGCGCGTCGGCCTGATGATTGAACATAACGACGACGGAAAGACGCGCCTGCTGCGCATGTATTCTATAGGCACGGAACCCCCGCAGCGCCCCGCCGTGACCTGTCACTGACAAGCCGCCTTCCTGCCCGCGCAAAAGACCATGGCCGTACGGTGCGGGGCTACCATCTGCAAAGGTCGCTGGAGAGGAGATCTGCGCATAGAGCGCTTCCGGATCGTCGCGGGTCGCATCGATCCAGGCTTCATAGGCCAGCATATCGGTGAGTGAAGCGGAGATCCCGGCATCCCCCTTCCACCAGATACCATTGCTTGCGGGGAAGAACCCCACATCCAGTGTGCCCTCATACCCGGTGACGCCATCCGGGGGATGGCGGGTATCGGGAACCAAGGCCGCGGTTTCCATCCCCGCAGGGCCGAAGATATGGCGCGCGTAAAGCGTCCCCAGATCCTCTCCCGTCGCGGTCTCAAGCATTTCGGCGAGCAGGCGAAAATTGCCGTTCGAATAGGAATAGCGGGAGCCGGGTACAAAATGGCCGGTCTTCATGCGCGCCAGGAGGGGCAGCGCATCCTCCCGCCGGAAGGTCTGCTCCGCGCAAGCGCCCTGCAGCACCGTCAGCGCCCAGTAGTCCCGGAGGCCCGACTGATTGTCGCAAAGCTGCTGCACCGTGGGAATCCCAGCGCGAAATCGGGGCAGATATCGGGCGACATGTTCGTCAAGCCGCGCGGGATCGCCAATCTCCGCCAGTAGCGCGGCGCAGGTGAACTGTTTCGAGATGGAGCAGATCGGCAGCCTCACCGCCTCCGTCATCGGGAGGCGGGCCGCAAGATCGGCAAAGCCCCAGCTTCGTGCGGCCACCACACTGCCCTCCTGCACGATGCCCGCGACGCCGCCCGGCCCGGGATACAGATCGGGGAGAGCGTCCAGCGCGTCTTCGATGTCCATGGTATCCACTTCCGCTGCCGTGCCAACTGCGCCGCAAGGAAGGCAGCCCTCCCCTGCCCCGTCAAGCGGCGGATTTGCCTTGCAGCATCCTCCGGCCCCTGCACTATCCCCCCGACAGAAACAGGAGCTTGTCCATGTCCTCCCACGGCTATGAATCCGGTCGCCTCAACCTGCCGTTCGTCGGCATTCCGACTTTTGCCAAAAGCCGATATGTGGAGGATTGGGACAGTATCGCCGCTGATGTTGCGATCCTGGGCGCGCCGTTCGATTTTGGCACGCAATGGCGCTCCGGCGCGCGCTTCGGACCGCGCGGAATACGCGAGGCGTCAACGCTCTTCTCCTTCGGTCACGCGGGCGCCTATGACCATGAGGATGACCGGACCTATCTGGAAGGGGTCCGGATCGTCGACCTTGGGGATGCGGATATCGTGCATACGGATACGATGGGTAGCCATGCCGCCATTGAATACGGGGTTCGGAAGATCCTCGCCGCCGGAGCCGTGCCCGTAGTTCTGGGCGGTGATCACTCCGTCAACATTCCCTGCATCAACGCGTTCGAGGATCAGGAGCCGATTCACATCGTTCAGATCGATGCGCATCTGGATTTTGTCGATGAACGTCACGGCGTCCGCTTCGGTCACGGCAATCCGATGCGGCGGGCCTCCGAAAAGTCGTGGGTGACGGGAATGAGTCAGCTTGGCATTCGCAACGTCTCCTCCACAGCAAAGGACGGATACGACTATGCGCGTGCGCAGGGGTCGGACATCCTCTCCGTCCGGCAGTTCCGGAAGCTGGGGGTCGAGCGTGTTCTGGACCGGATCCCAGCGGGCGCGCGCTATTACCTGACACTCGACATCGACGGGTTCGACCCGTCCATCGCTCCGGGTACCGGGACACCAAGCCACGGCGGCTTTCTCTACTATGAGGTATTGGAGTTGATCGCAGGGCTTTGCGAGCGGGGTCGTATTGTCGGCATGGATCTCGTGGAAGTCGCCCCCGACTATGATCGGACGGGGACGACGGCGATCCTTGCTGCGCAGATCCTGCTCAACACCATCGGGCGGATGTTTGCATCAGAATCCTGACGTATATCAGGAAATCTTCACCACCAGCTTGCCGAAGTTCCGCCCCTCCAGCAGCCCTATGAACGCTTCGGGAACCGCGGCAAGCCCACCCTCTACGATATCCTCGCGGTAGCGAACGCGCCCCTCCCTGATCCATCCGGTCATGTCCCTATAGAAGGCGGGACGCTGGTCCACGAATTCACGCTGGATGAACCCGCGGATCAGCAGGCTTTTGGAAAGCACTTGCCGCATCAGCCCCGGCAGCCGGTCCGGCCCCTCCGGCACGCCAACGGCGTTGTATTGCGCGATAAGACCACAGACCGGGATGCGGGCGAAGGTGTTCAGCAACGGGAACACCCCGTCCCAAACCTTGCCGCCGACATTCTCGAAATAGACATCGACTCCGTCAGGGCAAGCATCGGCAAGACGCTGGGCGAAGTCTGGCGCGTGATGATCAATCGCCGCGTCGAAACCCAACTCCTCCCGCACGAAGGCGCATTTGTCAGCACCGCCCGCGATGCCCACAGCTCGCGCGCCCTTGATGCGCGCGATCTGCCCGACAACAGAGCCGACGGCCCCGCTCGCAGCCGCAACCACCACCGTTTCCCCCGGCTTGGGCTGGCCGATGGTCAGCAGACCCGAATAGGCAGTGAACCCCGGCATCCCCAACACGCCGAGCGATGTCGTTACCGGGGCTTCGTCGGGATCAAGCTTCCGCAAGTCTGTGCCATCCGATAGCGCGTATTCCTGCCAGCCGGAATGGGAGAGCACTACATCACCCTCCCGGTAATCCGGGTTGAGGGAGCGGACGACCTCCGCCACGGTGCCGCCTTCCATCACGGAGCCGACCTCTACCGGCGCGGCATAGGAGCGCGCCGCGCTCATCCGACCACGCATGTAAGGGTCGAGCGAAAGATAACGAACGCGGAGAAGAACCTCCCCTTCCCTTGGACTCGGCACCTGTGACTCTTCCATTCGGAAATTGGCGGGGGTGGGCCGACCTTCCGGTCGCGATGCAAGGACGAGACTATGGTTCAAGAGATCTGACATGGGTTTCCTCCGTTTCGGAACAGTTGTGCCATGGGATCAGGGCACTGAAAACCTCCCAACAAATGTAACGTAATTACATCAATCTCCCAGCAGATTGGTCGCGGGATTCTCTGCAATATCGACGTCAGCGTAATACTTCTGTGCTTGCGCGGCGGACCGGTGAAGGGAAAGCTGCATCGCCGCCTGCAAAGGCGCGCCGTCGAGTGCAGCTTGCGTGAGGAAGCCGGAACGCAATCCATGTGGCGAGGCAAATCCTTCTGGCAATCCAGCGTCCCTGATCAGGCGGCGCAGCACCGATGCCACGCCTTCTGGCGTCAGGCGGCGCTTGAGCACCCGGTCAGATTTGCTCACCGGACGAAAGACCGGACCAGTCTGTATTCCCGCAGCGTCTAACCATGCGACAAGGCTACGAGCACCCCTGCCCTTCAGAACGAGTTTTGGTGTCGTGCCTTTCCGTGTGGTCTTGGTTCCCCGCAGCCGAATCCAGACATGCCCTTGCCGGTCGAATTCCCGCAAGTCCAAGTCTTCGATGTTCAGCGAGACAATCTCTGACCGCCGTCGCCCCCCCAGAGCCCCAGGCGAGCAACAGGATTGCCCGGTCGCGGAGCCCTCGCATATCCGGCCCTGTTGCTGCGACGAGCCGCAGCAACGTCTCACGCGTGACGGGGTTTGCCGATTTCGGAGATGGCGGCCGATCAGCAGCGCGCCTCGCCTTCTGTCGCGCCTGTCGGATCAGGGGAAGATCGAATGGCGATGTGAGATTCTGGATTCGATGGAAGGCTCGCCAACTGGCTATCCGGCGATCCAATGTCGCAGCGGCTGGACAGGAGAGCTGACGGCGCAGCCCGCTGGCGATCAGATTCTCGGCCGCCAGACGCGCGGGATCCTGGTCAGCGGCTTCTTGTAAATCGCGGGCATGATCGAGCAGGAAAGCCAAGGCGACATCTTCTCGCTCGGGCCAAACCGGCGGGTCCCCAAAGCGGAGTATTCGCCATGCGGAGATATAGGCGAGGTCTCGCTCCCAGGCTCGAAGCGTGTTTTCTGGTGTTCCTCGCCGATAAAGCTCTGCGAGATCGCTGCTGAGCCCGGTCGCGAGAGCAATGGAAGTGGTAGGATCAACCATGCCGATTTTTCCTTACAGAGGCACAACACGCAAGCAGGTTGAGTTGACAGTTGTCAACATTGTGGCGTTGACAGCTGTCAACCTGTCGGAGCAAGGCGCGGGGATAGTCCATGCACCATTCTCTCTAGGGAGAAAGCACCTCTTCTGGCTCTGTCGGTCAGCACCCGAAGATAGGCGGAGGGATGCCGGATATTTCTAAGTTTCTGCAGGATGCACGCGATGGTAGTCGCTGCGCATTCTGGTGACATCACCTCGCGCGCTTTCAGCCATGCGGATGCGTCTATGCCCAGCATCGGTCGCAACTGCTCGGCGGCTTCGACGAAGGCGGGCCAATCGTTAACTGAGTAAAAACTTGAAAACTCTGTGCAGGCTTTCATCACATCGGTGAGCTTTACCGCGATCGCAGATCGGTTTCTCTTATTCTTTATTATGTGGTTTTCCTGTATGTGCCGCTCATTCTGATCGTCATTGCCGCTCGTTTCTTCGGTTTCATTGGTAAGGAGTACTTCGCCAAGGCGCTCCGACATCTGTTCCAGCTCCGCGTGCGAAAGCTTCCGGCGCAGCGCCTTCTTCATTTCTATCAACTCTTCCAGATCCAGATGCGCCAACTGGAGAGCGTCTCTTAGCTTAAGGACGACTGTCTCGCGAAGCAGTTGAAGGTGCTGATCGGCTTCACGGCACTGATCCGCCACGCCGCGAATCTCTGCAGCTCGCCGAGCAAGTGGCCCAAGGTCAAAACCAAATGCGCGGGCAGGGTGAGCGTCGCTGGTACGGGTAGCGTATCGCTTGCCGTTGGGGCTGTCGTGCCGCAGAATTACACCTGCGGCGACCAGGGCCGCTATATGACGACGTAACGTGCTTTCTGGCATCCCATGAGCGCGGTGTGAGAGGGTCGCATTCGACGGAAAGACAATGCATCCCTCCGGGAAGATGACATCATCTCCCACGAAAGAGATCAGCGCTTGCAGAACCGAGAGGTCTCGATCGGAAAGGGAAAAGGCCTTCCTCGCGACCGTTAGGTCGCGCAAAGGTTCCCATTTCGGAACCGCTTTTGCTTCGGCCGAGCCTCGCGCCAGAGCGCGCGCCGCCATCAGGTCAGCCGTGATCGGCCGCCCGAAAGGCGTTATGGAAATATGCTTCATCTCATATCACGAGGACGCGAAATATCGGCCGCCGCAGAAAGACGGGAGTTGACAGCTGTCAACGAAAGCCGTTACGTTCGAAGTGCTAGATCGACGGAACGGCCCTTCGGGATGTCATGTCCTGAGGGGCTTTTCTTTGTCCTGCTTCGTGCTCCCTTGCTTGTTTCGCCAGATCATTCCTCGCGGCCGGATAGCCAGCTGCGGTGAATTTCGTCCATGTTCTCAATCAGCCAATCTGCGAACTGCGCGTGCCGGCTGCTGTCTATCGTAAGCATCGTGGCCCGATTGTTGCGCGAAACAGCGCCCAATCGTTCGCCGCTGCTCCCGTTAAGTGGTATCTTGTCCGGGGCAGGGGAGGGGGACCGCTGCGTAAGACTGGCTAGAACCGCCTCAAACCGTATGTCGGATGTGGCGCCCTCTGCGAGTGGGAGCACATCATCAATGCGCCGACCCTTCAGCCTCGCGGCAAGCGCCGACCAGCGATCCCGACCTATCCCCGGGGCCGTCCCGATCGCGCGCATCAGTGGAAGGGGAACTGCATCGGCAATGGAAAGCATGCGTGAAATCAAAGTCTTGTCGATCTGAAGCGCATCGCAGATGATCTTCCGGTCGAAACCCTCATCCCGCATCGCGCGAGCAAAATTCACTTTCTCGATGAAGCTCAAGTCCTTGCGGGCAGTGTTCTCCTGCCCTTGAGCTATCACCAGCTCGCGATCGTTAAGGTTGCGGATCATCGCCTTGACAGGTTGTCCAAGCAACTTCAGCGCCGAGACACGGCGCCGGCCATAGACCACTTCGTACCGGCCCTCATAATTGGGCGAGTGACGGAGAAGCACGGGAACCTGCTGGCCGTAATCGCGAATACTTTCCGCGAGCGCCGCGATTCCTTCCGCATCGTCGTCCAGCCTGTCGCGAATCCCGGCATTGTCTATCATGTCGGGCGGCACGTCGATGACCGACCGGCTTCGCAGATGGGCAATGGACTGACTGACCGCACCGATGGCGCCGCGTCCTGGTCGGGGGATCGGCTGGCCGGGCGAAACGCCGGCAGGGGAGGGGGGATCCCCCACATTCATAAGCCCTTTGAGAAGGTCTTTCCGTGCCATCACGTGCCTCCCTTCCGTCCCCATGCCTGCTGGATCAGGGCCTCGATCTCACCGTTGACGGCATTCAGGCTTTCCATCGCGCGTTCATAGGTGGCGCGGACGAACTGCGTTCGCTCGATTTCGTAAAGCGTCTGTTTGGTGATCCCGGCGTCGGAAATCGCGGTCGATTTCAGCACTGGATGGTTGAGCACATGTTCCCCGAACATGGAGCGCATGAAGCTCACCATCTGGTTCTGCGGCCCATCGCCCGGCTCATAGCGCGTCACGACATAACGCAGCCAGTCGTAGGACATGTTGCCCCCCGCCTCCGACACGACCCCCAGCAGGTTGGACGTCATCAACAGGAACTGACACATCGACATCACGTCCAGCATCTGCGGATGGACGGTAACCAATACCGCAGTGGCGGCAGACAGCGCCGACATCGTCAGAAAGCCCAGTTGCGGCGGGCAGTCGATCACCACCACATCATAGTCAGCCTCCACCTCCGCCAGCTTGTCGCCAACGCGGGTGAAAAAGAACTGCCCCGTGCGCGAGGCGAGCATTCGGGGCGTATCATGCTCGAACTCCATGAGATCGAGATTTCCCGGAATGATGTCGAGGTTAGGGAAATAGGTCGGCTGGATCACATCCGCGAGCGGGACCGGCACATCGTAGCGGATCGCGTCGTAGAGCGTGCCGCCGTCTATCAGGTCGAACTCCGGCTGAAATCCGTGCAACGCGCTGAGGCTGGCCTGCGGATCCAGATCGACCGCGAGAACCCGGTAGCCGTCCAGCGCGAGCTTCTGGGCGAGATGCGCGGCAGTGGTCGTCTTACCCGAGCCGCCCTTGAAGTTGATGACAGCGATCACCTGAAGATGATCGTTCTCTCGCCGTCCGGGCAGGTAGGTTCCGGGAGATTTTGCCCCCTTTTCAAGCATTTCTCGTAGCGCCTGCACATCCGCAAGGGTGTAGTAACGCCGCCCGCCCGCCCGCGTCTCCGGGCTCGGGCCACGCCCTTCGAGATGCAGTTTTCGCAGATAGGCATCCTTGACGCCCAGAAGCTCCGCCACCTCGCCCGAGGTGAATTTCCGCAGTTCCTTGCGCGCATCGGGCGGAAAGAGTTGGGCACGATGCGCCTGAAGCCGCTCCGAAAGCCGCGCGGCATGTTCTCCCACGAGAACGTCAATGCGTTCCTGTTTTGTCATCTACTGCCTCGCGCCAGATCGTTAGTTACGCTTCTGGTCGTTTTATTCTGTTGTTGGCGTAAATAACTGCCTGAAACGCGGGATTCGGACAAGACCTTTCAGCGGCTTTCCACGCCGGATCCGTCGTCTTTCGCGCTCACCCCGGCAAAAAAATCGCAAGGTACCGGAGTTACCGGCAGCTTTATCCGCTTTTGGCGCCTCTGCCACGAGATTTGGAGCGACGAAATAGGCTCGGCGCGCGTGGACGGAGAATCGGGTGCGACAAAGGTCCGCGGCAACCGCCATGCGCGGCTGCGGCGTTTCTTCCCTGTCGAGCGGCGACAGATACCGAATAGTATAGCCGCGCAGAAGCAGACGGGCCGGAGGAAAAAATGACAACGGTGAAGATGAAGATCGGCGGCGAGGAGAAGGCATCTGGCGGTGGCCGGACCTATCAGCGTCTGAACCCCGTGACCGGCGCCGTCGCGAGCGAGGCGCAGGCCGCGACGGTGCAGGATGCCGTTGCCGCGGTGGATGCTGCAGCCGCGGCGTTCCCGGCATGGGCGGCGCTTGGCCCCAATGCCCGGCGGGCCGCGCTCCTCAAGGCTGCGGATGCGCTCGCGGCCAAGGGCGATCTTTTTGTGTCGGCGATGGCGGCGGAGATCGGCGCAACCGAGCCTTGGGCCAGGTTCAATGTCTCGCTCGCCGCGTCCATGCTCCGCGAGGCGGCCTCCCTTACGACCCAGGTGGCGGGGGAGGTAATCCCCTCCGACAAACCGGGTTGCCTGTCGATGTCAATCCGGGAGCCTGCGGGCGTGGTGCTGGGCATCGCGCCATGGAATGCGCCGGTCATCCTCGGCACCCGGGCGTTGGCGACGCCGCTGGCCTGTGGCAATGCAGTGGTGTTCAAGGCCTCCGAGATCTGCCCGTTGACGCATGCACTCATTGTCGAGGCTCTGGAGGAGGGCGGCCTGCCCAAGGGCCTGGTCAGCCTCGTCACCAATGCGCCCGAGGATGCGGCGGATATCGTCGCTGTGCTCATCGACCATCCGGCAGTGCGGCGCATCAACTTCACCGGCTCGACCAAGGTGGGCCGTATCATCGCAGAACGCGCCGCCCGGAACCTGAAACCCGTGTTGCTGGAGTTGGGAGGAAAGGCGCCGTTCCTCGTCCTGAAGGATGCGGATGTCGATGAAGCGGTGAAAGCAGCGATCTTCGGCGCGTTCTTCAATCAGGGTCAGATCTGCATGTCCACCGAGCGCATCATCCTTGCGCCCGAAATCGCAGAGGATTTCGCGGCAAAGTTCATCGCACGCGCAAAGGGTCTGACCGCGGGCAACCCGGCGGACGGAAAGGCGCCGCTCGGCGCTGTGGTCGATCTGCGGACGGTGGAGAAGGTGGCCGCCCTGATCGACGATGCGCGCGACAAGGGTGCGGTGGTGCATTCCGCAGGCGCGGCCGACGGTGTGCTCATGCCCGCGCAGGTGGTGGACCGCGTGACCTCCGACATGCGCATCGCCTATGAGGAAAGCTTCGGCCCGGTCGTAGCGCTGTTCCGCGCGCGTGACGAGGCGGATGCGATCCATATTGCCAATGATACGGAATATGGCCTGTCCGCTGCGGTCTTCACCCGCGATACCGCCCGCGGGCTGGAGGTCGCGCGGCAGATCCGGTCCGGGATATGCCATATCAACGGGCCAACCGTGCATGATGAGGCGCAGATGCCCTTCGGCGGCGTCAAGGCATCCGGGTATGGACGCTTCGGAGGCCAGGCGGGGATCGCCGAGTTTACCGATCTGCGCTGGATCACCCTGGAAACCCGGCCCGGTCAGTACCCGCTGTAGGCACCTCACTGCTTGCGCTCGCGCGCCGGATCGGCAGGATGCGCGCGAGACGCAGGAGAGATGCATGGCCCAGTTGAAGGGTGACAAGACCGAAGCGATCTGCCGCGCCATCCGCCGCGCCATCATCGAAGGCGCGCTGCTGCCCGGCGATCGGCTGCCGGAGGATGGTGTGGGCGAGTCGTTCGGGGTAAGCCGCACGCTTGCCCGCCATGCCCTTGGTCAGCTGGCGGCAGAGGGGCTGGTCGATCTCCGCCGGAACCGGATCGCCACGGTCGCTGTCCCAACACCTGAGGAGGCGCGCGATATCTTCGACATCCGCATCGCGCTCGAGCGGCAGGTGGTGGGGCACCTGGCCGGTGTGCTGACACAGAAGCAAGCCACGGAACTGCGTGCGCTGGTGGAGGTGGAGGACAACGCGCGCCATGGGCCGGATGGCCCCGCGATCCGTCTGGCGACGGAATTTCACGTCCGTCTTGCCGAAATGACGGAGAAGCCGATCCTCATCCGCTATGTCACGGAGATCTGTTACCGTGCGGGTCTGGCGCTCTCAACGCTCGCGCGGCCCCATTCTTCCGACTGCGCGGTGAACGAGCATCTCGAGCTGATCGAAACCATCCGCACTGGCCCGCCAGAGGCGGCGATGGCGCTTATGGATAAGCATCTGGAGGCGGTAGCCGAGCGCGCAATGTTATCGAGCAAGGGAGCCAGAACGCGGGAGCTTGCCGATATACTCGCTCCCTACGTGAACTGACTTGAGGTTGATTGGCCGGCAGGCGCTTAGCGGCGGGAAAGGGAAGGGTCTAGCAGCCATTCCGCGCTGTCGTTCCAGACGTCCGTCTCCAGGATCAAGCCGTCCTCGACCACGAAACGATCTACGAAACGATTGTGGTCAAAGAGTGTCCCGTCCGGCCAGGCACCGTACAGGTGGCCGGTGCAGTAGATCACTGTGCGGGGACCATCGGGCATGGCGTCGTACCGGTCGATCCGCTTCTTCACCCAGGCGTAGCGGGCCGCATTGACGCTCGTCGGTCCGTCGGGCGCGGTGAATTCGCGGTTGCCGGTAAAGCGGCACAGAAACCCTGGCGCGACATGGGCCGCGGCAGCCGCCGGGTCCGGTCGCATGGAGGCCTCCAGATAGGCTCTGACCGCCGCCACATCCCGCTCTGTCCTGTCGGTCATTGCCAAGCTCCGGCTTAACTGCATACACATTCAGGATACTGTACGGGGATCAGGAGACAAGCTGTGACGTTCGACCTCATCCTGCGAAACGTCCGGCCCTTTTCTGGCATCGAGGCACTGGATATCGGCATTCGCAATGGCCGGATCGCGGACTTAGGTTCGTTGGCGGGGCAGGGAGAGGATTTCGGCGGTCGGATCGCCGTGCCCGGGCTGGTGGAGAGCCACATCCATCTCGACAAGGCGGGCCTGATCTGCCGCTGCGGACAGGGCGCCGGGAGCCTCGCCGAGGCCGTCGCCGCCGTCTCCCGTCTGAAGCGCGATTTCAGCGAGGCTGATGTCCATGCCCGGGGCGCCAGAGTGGTGGAGGCGGCGATCCGGCAGGGGACAATGCACATGCGCGCCCATGTGGAGGTGGATCCCCGCGTGGGCCTGCGGAGTTTCGCGGCGATGAAACGCCTGCGAGACGACTATGCCTTTGCCTGCGACATCACGCTCTGCCCGTTTCCTCAGGAGGGGCTGACCAATGACCCCGGCGCGGAGGCGCTGCTCCGGCAGGCGCTTGCGGAAGGGGCTGATCTGATCGGCGGCTGTCCCTATACCGACACCGATCCGCAAGAGCAGATCCGGCGCGTCTTCGCCATGGCGGTCGAGCATGACGTCGACATCGATTTCCATCTGGACTTCGATCTCGATCCCGGCTGGACGCATATGGATGCGATCTGCGAGGCGACGGCCCGTGCGGGTTGGCACGGCCGGGTCACCATCGGCCACGCGACGAAACTCGCTGCGATGGGGGAGGGGGCCTTTGCGCGATATGCGGACCTGCTCCTGTGGGCGGGGGTGGGGGTCACGGCCCTGCCGTCCACCGACCTGTATCTCAACGGGCGGTCAGAGGGGTTCCGGGCGGTCCGCGGCGTGGCGCCGGTGCATCTGCTCGCCGCGCGGGGCGGCAATGCCTCGGTCGCGACCAACAACGTGATGAACCCGTTCACGCCCTATGGCGACGCATCGCTCCTCCGCATGGCTAACCTCTATGCAAATGTGATGCAGCTTGGGTCGGAGGCGTTTCCGCTTTGTATGGCCCTCGTCACCGAGGGGGCGGCGCGGCTGATGCGGCTGGAAGGCTACGGACTGGCGGTGGGCGACCGGGCGGATATCGTCGTGCTGGATGCGACCGATCCGGTCGAAGCGTTCGGGAGCATCGCCCAACCCATCGCCGGGTTCAAGCGCGGGCGGCCGAGTTTCGTCCGTCCGCCTGCGCGCATCCTGCTTCCCTGAAGGTCAGGAGAGCTGCTCGCCCTTACGCTCCGGGATCAGCCAGAACATCGCCACGATGTCGAGAACATAAAGTGCGGCCAGCAGGGCGATGGCGGTCTCGAATCCATGTGTTGCGGCGATCGCACCCACCACGACCGGGCCGAAGCCGCCCACAGCGCGCCCGACGTTGAACAGCACGTTCTGGGCCGTGGCCCGCGCCGCCGTGGGGTAAAGCTCGCTCATCAGCGCGCCGTAGCCCCCCAACATCCCGTTGACGAAGAAGCCCATGACCGCGCCGCCGATCAGCAGAGCCGTAGGATCCGTGAGGCGGGAATAGGCCAACACCATCACGGCTGCGCCGAGCATATAGCCGAAGAAGGCGGGCCGCCGCCCGATCCTGTCCGCGATATGGCCGAAGCAGAAGATACCCGCCGCCATGCCGAGGATCGTCACCGCCGTCCACAGCGCGGATTGCGTGAGCGCGAAGCCGAACCGGGTGGACAGGTAGTTCGGCAGCCAGATCATCACGCCGTAGTAGCCGAAGTTCTGCACCGAGCACAGGATCACCATGCCAAGGCTGATCTTCCGCGTTTCCCGGTCCGCGACGAGAAGGCCGAGGGGCGAGCGGGCGGGCCGCTGGCGCGTCTTCTCCACGAATACCTCCGGCTCGTGCAGCGTGCGGCGGATTACCCATGCCGCCAGCGCCGGAAACAGGCCGATGACGAACATGCCCCGCCAGCCGATCACCGGCAGCAGCAGCGGCGTGAGGAGCGCCGCCGCCAGCACGCCCGCCTGCCAGCCCAGCCCGACATAGGAGGAGGCGCGTGCGCGCTTCGACGCGGGCCAGGCCTCCGCGACCAGCGCCATACCGATCCCGAACTCTCCACCCAGCCCGAGCCCCGCGATGGTGCGGTAGATCAGCAGATCCCAATACCCCTGCGCCAGCGCGCTCAGACCGGTGAACACGGCAAAGACGACGATGGTCCATGTCAGCACCCGGACACGGCCGAGCCTGTCGGACAGCATCCCGAACAGAATGCCGCCCACGACGGCACCCACCAAAGTTGCAGTGACCAGAGATGCCGCCTGCGCCGGGCTGAGACCCAGATCCTGCGAAATGGGTTTGAGCATGAAGCCGAGGATCAGGAGATCGAACCCGTCCATCGCATAGCCGATGGCCGATCCCCAGAGCGCCTTGCGCGCCTTTGCATCCACCGGGCGGTCGTCCCACGCCGCCCCGGTCCGTTCCTCGACCATCGCCTTGCTCCCGGATTTTGCAGTCGGCATGCTCTATGCGACCTTCCGTCGCGGGGCAATCCGTTCCGGCCCGCCGGGGGCGCTTGGCCGACGGGTATGCGCTGCAATCAGGCGGGCCGCCCGCTTCCAGGGCATCAGCTGCTCCGGAATTGCCGAACCCCCAGCGCGATGAGGAAAATTCCCGTCAGCAGAAGCACCACCGTCGGCGCCGGCGCGCTGTCGAGGAAGAAACTGAGATAGACCCCTCCCAACATCGCCACGGCGCAGGAGACGGCGGCGACGACCATCATCACGGGGAAGCGCCTCGACGCCAGAAACCCGATAGCCCCCGGCGCGATGAGCAGCCCCACGGCAAGGATCAGCCCCGTCGCCGACAGCAGCGCCACGATCATCAGCGACAGCAGCACCAGCAGCCCGTAGTGCAGCACCCCCGTGCGCAGTCCCATCGCCCGTGCCTGCACTGGGTCGAAGGCATGGAGCAGCAGATCGCGCCACTTGAGCAGGAGCATGCCGCCGACCAGCAGCGAAATGGCTCCGGCCGTCCACAGATCATGCGGCCCGACGCCCAGCATGTTGCCGAACAGGATGTGATCCAGATGCGCGTCCGACGGGATGGAGGTATAGAGGACGATCCCCAACCCGAACATGCCGGAGAACACGATGCCCATGACCGTGTCGCGCTTCACCCGGCTGTTGTCGGAGAGATAGCCGGTGGCAAGCGCCGCCGTCATTCCCGCTCCGAAGGCGCCGAGGATCAGCGGGATCTGAAACATATAGGCGATGACGATGCCGGGCAGGACGGCATGGCTCACCGCATCGCCCATCAGCGCCCAGCCCTTCAGCACCAGAAAGCACGACAGGAGCGCCGCCGGAACCGCAACGATCGCCGCGATGAGGAAGGCGTTCTGCATGAACGGGAAGTGAAACGGCAAGAGCAGCGTTTCCATCAGGCGGCCTCTCTCGTCCGCCGGCGCGCGGCGAGACGCCCATGCTTGGGGGCGAGGAAGAAGGCCAGCAGGAATACCGTCGTCTGAAGGCAGACGATGATCCCTCCGGTCGCCCCGTTCAGGAAGTAGCTGAGATAGGCGCCGAGAAAGCTCGTCCCCGCGCCGATGGCCACGGAGAGCACGATCAGCCGCGGGAAGCGGTCCGTGAGCAGATAGGCCGTGGCGCCCGGCGTCACCACCATGGCGATCACCAGAAAGGCCCCCACCGTCTGCATCGCGGCCACTACCGAGGCGGAGAGCAGCATGAAGAACAAGCCTTTCAGCAGCCCCGGGCGGAGGCCGATGGTGCGGGCATGGACCTCATCGAAGAACACCACCATCAGATCTTTCCACTTGGCCAGCAGGATCGCCAGCGACACCAGGCCGATCAGGGCGAGTTGCAGCGTATCCTCCGGCGTGATGGCAAGAATGTTGCCCATGGTGATGGTCTGGATGGAGACCGACATCGGGTTCAGCGAGGCCATGAACAGGCCGAGCCCGAAGAAGGCAGTGAAGATCAGCCCGATCACCACATCGACCCGAAGCCCGGACCGGTCCGAGAGCAGCAGCATCGCCCCCGCCGCCAGCCCTCCCGACAGGAAAGCCCCGAGCGCGAAGGGCAGGCCCAGCATATAGGCCCCCACCACCCCCGGAACGACGGAGTGCGACAGGGCGTCGCCGATCAGCGACCAGCCCTTCAGCATCAGATAGCAGGAGAGGAAGGCACAGACCCCCCCCACCAACGCCGAAACCCACATCGCATTGGTCATGTAGCTGTAAAGAAACGGTTCCCAGAGAATGCTCATGACCCGGTACCGCTCCCCGTCAGCGCGGTTCCGGCGGGCGGTTGGCCAGACGGCCGCTCTCGCGTTGCGTGCTGTGCTGGAGAAGGGACGGTCCTGCTGGAAGGGATTTGCTGCGGAGCGGGCTGCCAGGCGGAGGGCGGCTCTTCCGAACCATCCCGCTCTGCGCGCGATGCGTTATTGGTCTGGCCGGTCTTCTGCAGACCAAAGGCGGGTGACTGATGCGCTTCGTGCGCGGCGCTCCCGGCGGTTCGTGGGCCGGCGGCATCCGCCTCCGATATGTCGGCGGGGGGGTGCCAGGCAGCATCGACCGACTGCTCTGAAAGAGCGCCCGCACCCCAGGGCAATGCTCGGGCCTTCTCCTGTCGCGGTTCGCCGAAGGCGAGCGCGAGGGTCTCCGGCGTGAAGATCTCCGCCGTCGGCCCGGATGCAAGAACCGTTCCGCGCACAATCACCACGCGATCACAGAACTCTGGCACCCGAGCAAGGTCGTGTGTGGAGACGAGCATCACCCGCCCCTCTTCGCGCAACTCGCCCAGCAGGGTGATGATCCGGTCCTCCGTCCCCGCATCGACGCCGGTGAACGGTTCATCAAGCAGGATGAGCCGCCCGTCCTGTGCCAGGGCACGCGCGAGGAATACCCGTTTCCGCTGGCCGCCCGACAGCTCACCGATCTGGCGATGGCGATACTCGCTCATGCCGACACGGGCGAGGGCGGTGTCCACCGCCTCCCGATCGGCCGCGCGGGGCCGGCGCAGGAAGCCCATCCGGCCATAGCGGCCCATCATCACTACGTCCTCGACGAGTACCGGGAAGGTCCAGTCCACCTCCTCTGCCTGCGGCACATAGGCGACAAGGCTCCTCCCAAGGGCCTCTGCCACCGGCAAGCCGAGCAGCCGGACCTCTCCCGAATTAGGGAGGAGGCCCATGAGCGCCTTGAACAGCGTGGATTTCCCTGCGCCGTTCGGCCCGATCAGGGCGGTGATGGAGCCGCTCGGCACACTGAAACCGGCATCGTAGAGGGCTGTGTGACCGTTGCGATAGGTGACGGTCAGACCATGCACCAGGACTCCCGCATCTTCGGTCATTGATTGCCCTCCGCCAGCCCGTCGGCGATGGTGCGGGTTGTGGTCTCCAGCAGGTCGAGGAAGGTCGGCACCGGCCCGTCCGGCTCAGACAGGCTATCCACGTAGAGCATGCCGCCATAATGCGCCCCCGTTTCCCGCGCGACCTGCTGGGCAGGGGAC
Source organism: Haematobacter massiliensis (assembly GCF_000740795.1). Taxonomy (GTDB): domain Bacteria; phylum Pseudomonadota; class Alphaproteobacteria; order Rhodobacterales; family Rhodobacteraceae; genus Haematobacter; species Haematobacter massiliensis. Next base: position 298,054 of record NZ_JGYG01000006.1, on the reverse strand, counting down.
TGGTTCACCGTGCTTTCGCAGAACACCGCCGGAATGTGGTTCTGGCGGACGCCGTCGATCACGGCGCGGACTTGTTGCGGCGTCCCCATCTGGTCGGCGTTGATCGGCCAGAGATACAGCTCCCGAAGCCCGAGGTCGCGGGCGAGATAGCTGAACGCGCCTTCGCAGCTCACCAGCCAGCGGCGGTTCTCAGGCAGGGCGGCGATCTCCGCCTTCAGCGGCTCGATGGCAGCGCGGAGCCGGTTTTTGTACGCAGCGGCATTCCCAGCGTAGACCCCTGCATTGGCGGGATCATGCTCCGCGAGCGCGGCGGCGATGTTATCGACATAAGTCAGCGCCTCGGTCAGCCCCATCCATGCGTGGGGGTTGGGCTTTCCCTGATAGGAACCGGCGGTGATCGCGATGGGGTCGATCCCGTCGCTCACCGTGGCGGAGGGCACGTCACCGAGCGTGCGCAGGAATTTCTCGAACCAGACTTCAAGGTTCATGCCATTCCACAGGATCAGGTCTGCGCCATGCGCGCGGACAAGATCGCGGGGCGTGGGTTCATAGCCATGAATCTCCGCCCCCGGACGGGTGAGGGAGACGACTTCCGCCGCGTTGCCAGCCACGTGTTGCGCCATGTCCGCGATGACGGTGAAGGTGGTGACCACCTTCATCCGCTCCTGCGCGCTCGCAGTACCGGTCAGCAGCACTACCGCCGCCGTTGCGCCGAGTATGCGTCTCCCGATCCGGTTCATTCCCGCTCCAATCCTGCATGACTTTTTGCTCTTACCATGAAAATGATAATCATTCGCAATAAGTCAAGGAAGATCGTCGCGGCGTCATGCTCCGCGCAGCAATCCCGCGGCGATGAAGACCATCACCACTGCGATGGATCCATCCACCAGCCGCCACGTGCCGGGGCGCGCAAAGACCGGCCGGAGCAACCGCGCCCCATATCCCAGCGCAAAGAAAAACGTCACGGATGCCAGGATTGCCGCGGCGGCAAAGACCGGTCGGTTGCCCGCAAACTGGGTAGAGACAGAGCCGAGCAGCACCACGGTATCCAGATAGACATGCGGATTGAGCCAGGTGATCGCCAGACAGGCCAGCAATACTTGCCGGAGTGTCGCCGGGGGAGCATCCTTGACGGTCAGCGCCGCCTCCGACCGAAGTGCGGACCGGAGGCTTCGCGCGGCATACCACAGCAGAAATGCGGCGCCGCCATAGCGCATCACCGGCTCGAGCCAGGGAAACTGGCCGGTGAGCCGCCCGAAGCCCGCGACGCCCAGCGTCACAAGCACGGCGTCAGACAGCGCGCAGGTCAGGCAGACCGCAAACACATGCTCGTTCCGCAGACCCTGCCGCAGAACGAAAGCATTCTGTGCTCCGATGGCGACGATCAGTCCAAGCGACATGGTCAGACCGGAGAAGAAGGCGGATGTCATCGAACGCTCCCTGAATATGCGCCCTTGCAGTAAGCGGGGGCGGAGCATTAATCAAATTAATGCATCTCGTCTCAGTTAAGGAGAATTCATGATTGACTATCCACTGGCCCGCGCCGTGGCACTGGTGGTGGAGACGGGGAGCTTCGAGCGTGCTGCCCGCGTCCTGAATATCACGCCCTCGGCCGTGTCGCAGCGTGTTCGCCAGCTGGAAGAGCGGCTGGGTGCGGTGCTGATCGAACGCGGCACGCCCTGCCGCGCGACGGAAAAGGGTGCATGGATCTGCCGGCATGTGGAACAGGTCGGGTTGCTGGAGCATGAGCTGCTCCGTCATCTTCCCGGCCTCATCGGGGCAGAGGGGCAGCGGGTGACGTTGAACATCGCCACCAATGCCGACAGTCTTGGCACCTGGTTTCTTCCGGCCGTCGCGCCCTTTACCGCGGAAACGGGCTATTTGCTCAACATCGGGATAGACGATCAGGATCACACGGCTGACTGGCTTCGCAGCGGGCGGGTGCTCGCGGCGGTAACGGGTCTCGAAACGCCGGTGCAGGGTTGCCGCATTCAGCGGCTGGGCAGCTTGCGTTACCACGCCACCGCAAGTCCCGACTTCATCGCACGTCATTTCCCCGATGGCATCACCGCCGCGGCAATGGCATCCGCACCTGCGCTCACCTATGACCAGAAGGACCGGCTTCAGCAGCGCTGGCTCGAGATGCATCTGGGGCAGGGGGTCGCGTCACCCACGCATTGGCTGCCGTCCACACAGGGATTCGTTGATGCAACGCTGGTGGGAATGGGCTGGGCCCTGAACCCGGCGATGCTTGTGCAGGAAGCGCTGGATAGGGGGCTGCTGGTCGAACTGATCCCCGGTGCTGTGCTTGACGTGCCGCTCTACTGGCAGGTCAACCGGTTGGCCGCGGAACGGCTTGGCCCCCTGACGCGAAGCATCGTCATGGCGGCGCGTCATGCTTTGGTGTGACGCAACGTCGCTCTGCACTTGCGAAACGGCGGCGAAGCAGGCATCGTCAACTTCGCACCAGCGGGTCTGGGTGGCACGCAGGTTTTTCGCGGATTTTGGAAACTTCGCGTGGTCAAGAAGCACCTTCGCGAAATGAATACATATTCCCCGACCCCGCAACCGTCATAATCGTGTGACGCCCGGCATGCGACCGGGAGCAGGGGGGAGTGCCAGAAACGATGACCAAGACCGACCCAATCGACTCGTGTCCGCCGGCGGGGCAGCTCATGCCGCTCGCCTTGCAGCATGTGCTTGTGATGTATGCAGGCGCAGTCGCCGTTCCGCTGATCGTCGGGCGTGCGCTGAACCTGTCCCCCCAGGAGGTCGCCTTCCTGATCAGCGCCGACCTGTTCGCCTGCGGCATTGCCACGATCATCCAGTCCTGGGGCATCCCCGGCTTTGGCATCAAGATGCCGGTGATGATGGGCGTGACCTTTGCGTCCGTCGGGCCGATCCTCTCTATCGCGGGCACGACCGATGTCGGTCTGACTGGGATTTTCGGGTCAGTCATCGCGGCGGGCCTGTTCGGCATCGTCATCGCGCCATTCATCTCGCGACTTTTGCCACTGTTTCCGCCTGTGGTGACCGGAACGATCATCCTCGTGATCGGGATTTCTCTCATGCGGGTCGGGATCAACTGGGCAGGCGGCGGAGTGCCAACGCTGACCAGAGTTGTCGATGGTGTCCCGGGACAGTTTCCCAACCCTGCCTATGCCCAACCCCAGGGGCTGATGATCGCGGGGTTCGTCCTGCTGGTCATTCTGTCACTGCTGCGTTGGACGACGGGTTTCCTGCGCAACATCGCCGTTCTGCTGGGTATCGTCGCCGGCTGCGTGGTGGCCAGCCTGCTCGGCCTGATGCATTTCGAGAAGGTTGCAGAGGCGCATTGGGTGGATATCGTGCTGCCCTTCCACTTCGGCATGCCGACCTTCCACCTCATCCCCATCCTGACGATGTGTATCGTCATAATCGTGACCCTGATCGAATCGCTCGGCATGTTCCTCGCGCTTGGCGAGATGACGGACCGGAAGGTGAGCAAGGCCGCACTGACGCGGGGGTTGCGGGCAGATGGTCTGGGTACGCTGATCGGCGGTGTGTTCAACACATTTCCCTACACCTCGTTCTCCCAGAACGTGGGGCTGGTCGGCGTCACGGGCATCCGTTCCCGTTGGGTGACGGTGGCGGGCGGTGCGATCATGATCTGCCTTGGCCTGCTGCCGAAGATGGCGGCGCTGGTGGAATCCGTGCCGCAGGTGGTGCTGGGCGGCGCGGGGATCGTGATGTTCGGTATGGTGGCGGTGACCGGGGTACGCATCCTGTCGACGGTGGATTTCCGGACGCGCCCGAATGACCTTTTCATTGTTGCGGTATCCGTGGGCGTCGGGATGATCCCCATCGTCGCACCCGGGTTTTTCCAGTCGCTGCCGCATGATCTGCATCCGTTGCTGGAATCCGGCATCCTGCTTGCCGCGATTGTCTCCGTCCTGCTGAACCTGTTCTTCAACGGGATGCGGTCCAAGACCTCCGTCGAGCAGGAAACCGCGGGCGCCGCGGCCAGCGCGGAGCACTGCTGAAAGCTAGGCCATGTCGCCCAGCGTTGCTTCCGGGTCGACGAGATACCGCTGCGCCAGAGGCGCGGCGGCGGCACCCAAGGCCCGCGCGTCGGGGCCGACGGTGCCTTCCTGTATCTGCGGCGGCGTGATCCCGGACAGGTCCATCGCGCCGAGCGCCGCCTCCGTATGCGCGACCACTTCCGCGCGTATCTGCGCGGGCATCCAACCATCGACCAGCACCGCCTCCAGTTCCAGCAGGGCACAGGCGGAAAGCGTGGCGGAAGCCAGCCCCGCAGCCGCACCTCTCATCCAGCGCGAAAGAACCGCCGGATCCACATCCCAGTGGTCCGGGCTGGTCCATAGCTGATCCGACGACTGGCCGGCCGCGTCCATCGCGCGTGCGAGGCTGGAGGTGGAGGCGACTTCCAGCAGACGCACCATCCGCCCGTCCGGCCCGGGAACCGGCATGGTCGCGACCCCGGCCGCATTGCCGCCGCGCCCGGTGAACAGGCGTCCGTTCAGGACCAGCCCGCCGCCGATGAAGTACCCGAAGTAGAAGTAAAGAAAGTCGCGCGGCTTCTCCCCCGTCCCGAACACCAATTCTGCTCCGCAGGCGGCGGTCGCGTCATTCTGGAGATGCACGGGCAGGCCGGTCAGGGCAGAAAGCGCGGCCTGCATGTCGGTATTGCGCCAGGGTTCCATCATCTCCGGCGGGGCGTCGATATGCCGGCTCCATTCCCAGAGCTGGAAGGGCATGGCCAGCCCCAGCCCGCCGACCCGGCTGCGCAGGGGGAGGGGAAGCTCCGCCAGCAGGCCTTCCTGCTCCCGCTCGACAAAGGCCAGTACGGCCTTGGGCGTCGGATAGGGATAGACCTGGCGCCGCTTGCCCCGGATGCGCCCCAGGAAATCGGTGAGCAGCAGATCCGCCGAACGCCGCCCGATCTTCAGCCCGAGGAAGAATGCCCCATCCGCTGCCAGCGACATCGGGACGGAAGGTTGCCCGATCCGCCCGCGCTGCGGTGTGCCGCGCTGGATCAGTCCCTCCTCCTCCAGCGCGCGCATGATGACGGAGACGGTCTGGGCCGAGAGGCCCGTCGCCCGCGCGATATCGGATTTCGCCGCGCCGTTGTTTCGCCGCAGAAGCGACAGCACCAGCCGTTCGTTGTGTGCACGCATCGCGGATTGGTTCGAGCCGCGCAGTCCGACCCCTTCGTGGGATGCCCTTTCAGGCAAGATCTCCGCCTTCGCCACCCTGTCCTCCCGCTTGGCCGGACGGGGCGCCCTGATCCGGTGGAAGCAATCTGACATCGAAGGAGGCGCTAGGCAATATTAAATCAGAGTGATTTATTTAACTTGACGCAAGGGGGCGATTCGGATTTCTCTCCCTGAACCGGAGGGGCCCGCGGCAAGACGCGGGAATGCGGGAGGAACCCATGAACGGCACGATTGCAGGACGGAAGATAACGGTACGACGCGCTCTCTGGGCAGCGTCGGCCCTCATGATCGCCGCCACACCGGCGCTGGCCGCGGATCCACCCACCGCATGTCTGATCACCAAGACGGATACCAATCCGTTCTTTGTGAAGATGAAGGAGGGAGCGGTCGCCAAGGCGAAGGAACTGGGCCTCAACATGAAGACCTACGCCGGGAAGATCGACGGCGACCACGAAGGTCAGGTCGCTGCGGTAGAGGCCTGTATCGCGGGCGGCGCCAAGGGGATCATGATCACCGCGTCGGACACCAAGGCCATCGTCGATGTGCTGGACCAGGCCCGGCAGGCCGGGATCCTCGTGATCGCCCTCGATACGCCGCTAGACCCGCCGGAAGCGGCGGATGCGACATTCGCCACCGACAACTTCAAGGCGGGCGAGCTCATCGGCCAATGGGCAAAGGCCACGATGGGCGACAAGGCCGCGACCGCGAAGATCGCGATGCTGGACCTCGGCATTTCCCAGCCCTCCGTGGATGTGCTGCGTGATCAGGGTTTCCTGTCGGGCTTCGGGATCGACCTCGGCGATCCGAACCGCTGGGGAGATGAGACCGACCCCCGCATCGTCGGAAACGAGGTGACGAGCGGCAACGAAGAGGGTGGCCTCAACGCGATGGAGGCCCTGCTCACCAAGGATCCGCAGATCAACATGGTCTACACGATCAACGAACCCGCCGCCGCCGGTGCCTATGAGGCGCTGAAGGCCGCGGGCCGGGACAAGGATGTGCTCATCGTCTCCGTGGATGGCGGCTGTCCCGGGGTGGCGAACGTGAAGGCCGGTGTGATCGGAGCGACATCGCAGCAGTATCCGCTGATGATGTCTGCGCTTGGTGTGGAGGCGATCGCGAAATTCGCAGCCGATGGCACGAAACCCGCGCCTACGCCGGGCAAGGATTTCTTCGATACCGGCGTCGCTCTTGTGACCGACCATCCGGTTTCCGGGGTGGACTCCATCGACAGCTCCAAGGCCACCAGCCTCTGCTGGGGCTAGGCGCAGGCAGGGAAGGGCAGCTCACCGCCGCCCTTCGCCCCCCACGTGTGAGGGAGAAACCCAATGGCTGATGCCAAGATCGTGGGCGGCTTCGAGGAGGGCCTGAGGGGCGCCTCCGCAGGGGTCGCGGAATTTCAGGACAACAGGACCACGCTGAAGAAACTTCAGCAATGGCTGCACCATACGCCATCGGCGGTGCCGCTGATCGTTCTTATCGCCTCCATCATCGTATTCGGGCTGCTTTCGCCCAACTTCCTCACGGCGACAACGCTGTCCACGATCCTGCAGCAGATCTCCATCGTCGGGATCCTCGGAATCGCGCAGGCGCTTATCGTGCTGACGGCGGGGATCGACCTGTCGGTTGGTGCGATCGCGGTGTTCTCCTCCGTGCTCATGGGACAGCTCACCTTTCGCTACGGCATACCTGCGCCAGCAGCGATTGCGCTCGGGTTGATGCTCGGCACCCTGATGGGCCTGCTGAACGGTTGGCTGGTGGCGCGGCTGCGCCTGCCGCCCTTCATCGCGACCTTGGGGACATGGCAGATCCTGCTGGCCTCCAACTTCATCTTCTCCAGGAACGAGACGATCCGGTCCTCCGAGATCGCCGAACGGGCGCCGATGCTTCAGTTCTGGGGCAACTCGATCCAGCCCGGCGGCGTCAAGGTGCTCTATGCCGTATTCCTCATGGTGGCGCTTGTCGCGGTGATGGCCTGGATCCTGCGGCATACCGCCTGGGGGCGCCATGTCTATGCAACGGGTGACGATCCCGTGGCGGCGGAACTGGCGGGCGTTCCTACGAAGCGGCGGCTGATGCAGGTCTATGCGCTGGCAGGTTTCTTCTGCGCGGTTGCGGGCTGGGTGATGATCGGGCGTTTCGGCTCCGTCTCACCGACGGCATCCACCGGGCAGCTGGGCAACATTCAGTCGATCACGGCGGTTGTCATCGGGGGGATATCGCTCTTCGGCGGGCGCGGTTCCATCATCGGCATGTTCTTCGGCGCGATGATCGTCGGCGTCTTCGAGATGGGCTTGCGCCTTGTCGGCACAGACCCGCAATGGACCTTCTTCCTGATCGGCGTGCTCATCATCTGCGCCGTGGCGGTGGACCAGTGGATCAGAAAGGTTTCCGTATGACCGAACCTCTGCTCAAGGCGCGTGGGCTGGTGAAACGCTACGGCCGTGTCACAGCGCTCGACAACTGCGACTTCGACCTGATGCCGGGGGAGATCCTTGCGGTAATCGGCGATAACGGGGCGGGAAAATCCTCCCTCATCAAGGCGCTCTCCGGCGCGATCCGCCCCGATGACGGGGAGATCACGCTCGAGGGTCGCGCCGTCTCCTTCCGCTCCCCGATCGAGGCGCGGGGGGCGGGGATCGAGACCGTCTATCAGACGCTCGCCATGAGCCCCGCACTTTCCATCGCCGACAACATGTTCATGGGGCGGGAGTGGCGGAAACCCGGCCTCGCCGGCAAGGTGCTCCGCCAACTGGACCGCCCCCGGATGGAGGCCTTCGCCCGCGAAAAGCTGAGCGAACTGGGGCTGATGACCATTCAGAACATCACGCAGCCGGTGGAGACGCTCTCGGGCGGGCAGCGGCAGGGCGTGGCGGTGGCACGGGCGGCGGCCTTCGGCTCCAAGGTGGTGATCCTCGACGAGCCGACGGCGGCGCTCGGCGTCAAGGAAAGCCGTCGCGTGCTCGACCTTATCAGCGACGTGCGGTCGCGGGGACTGCCGGTGATCCTCATCAGCCATAACATGCCGCATGTGTTCGAGGTGGCGGACCGCATTCATATCCACCGGCTGGGGCGCAGGCTCTGTGTGATCCGGCCGGGCGATCACTCCATGTCCGATGCCGTGGCCTTCATGACGGGCGCCAAGGTTCCGGAGGGTGCGGCGCAGGCAGCATGAGGGAAGTTGCCGACCTTGCCGCGTTGATCCGCGCGCGCGCCCCTGACGGCGCGCGCTTCCTCACGGGGATCGCCGGGCCGCCCGGCGCGGGGAAATCGACCCTCGCGGCCCGGCTGGTTGATGAACTGGGGCCGGAGGCACGGCTCATCCCGATGGACGGGTTCCACTATGACAATGCCCTGCTGGCTACGCGGGGGGTGCTCGACCGCAAGGGCGCGCCGCAGACCTTCGACACGGGTGGTTTCGTGGCTCTCCTCACGCGCCTGCGCGCGGGAGAGGAGGCGGCCATCCCTGTGTTCGATCGCGCTGCCGACCTTGCCCGGGCCGGTGCCGACATCGTGGAGAAGCGACACCGGTTGCTGGTGGTGGAGGGCAACTACCTGCTTTTGCCCGATGGCGCATGGGGCGGCGTCGCGCCGCTTCTCGACCTGACGGTGTTCCTCGATGTGCCGGACCAGGAGCTGGAACAGAGGCTCATTCGCCGCTGGCTGGAGCACGGGCTCCCCGAGGATGCGGCGCGGGCAAGAGCGCTTGGCAACGACATGACCAATGCACGGCTGGTGCTCAGCCGGTCTACTCCTGCCGAGGTGAGGTTGTCGGATCAGGTCACGGCGTCAGACTGACCGTCGGTGCCTGCAGGCGCGGTCAGAGACGTGGCGCGCGCGATATCCATGAAACCGGCGATGTAGTCGGTTGCGTCCTCTCCCACACGCACGCCCACATGAATGGTCTTGGGTAACCCCTCCACCCCGATCCGGGCCGCGCGGATCGGCAGGCCGCGCCCCTCTTCCCGCAGCAGCCAGTCCGGCACCGCGCTTACCCCCCGGCCTGCGGCGACGAGTTGCAGCATCATGTCCGTCGTCTCCACCGTCCGGTGACGTGCGGGGCTGACATGGGCGGGTGCGAGAAAGCGGGTGAACACATCCAGCCGCTCCGGCGGCACGGGATAGGTGATGAGCACCTCGCGCGCCAGATCGCCCGGCGCGGCCACTGCGCCGATCGGGTGATCCTCCGGTACGGCCAGCACCAGCTCATAATCAAAGACCGGTGCATAGAGGATCTCGGGCCGCTCCATGGGGTCGGGCGTGATGATGAGGTCGATCTCATGGCCCAGAAGCGCCCCCAGACCACCGAACCGAAAGGCCGTGCGGATCTCGAGATCCACATCCGGCCATGTCGCCAGATAAGGGGAGACAACCCGCATGAGCCACTGCTGGCAGGGATGGCATTCCATCCCCACGCGAAGCGCGCCGCGCTGACCGGAGGCGTAATCGGCGAGCACTGCCTCGGCATGGTCGAGCTGCGGCAACACCCGCTGTGCCAGCGCCAGCAGATATTCCCCCGCCTGCGTCAGCCGAAGGGCGCGTCCCTCGCGCAGCCACACCGCGACGCCATACCGCTCCTCGAACTTCCGCATGGCATGGGAGAGCGCGGACTGGGTCAGGTTCAGCCGTTCCGCCGCGGCTGTGAGGCTGCCCAGACGATCCACTTCGCGCAGGATCATCAGGTGCTGTCGGTCAAGCATGTATGATCTCCATTCATCAATTCATGAAGTTATACCATTTCCGCTCATGTTTACCTCCCGATATGAAGGGATGAGCAGAAAAGGAGACCGCCATGCCGCTGGATATGAGCCTCACCGCCGGAGCGAGAGTGTCTTATCGCGTGATGCCAGCCGCAGATCTGGGGAGCAGCTTCCGTCTGTGGCGGGCAATCAGAGGGGTTCTGTCAGAGGAACCGGAGTTCATCGCGGTCGCCGCAGCGGACCCTGCTCAGACGGTGGATACGGTGCGTGCCATACAGACGATCTGGGGCATTCCGGCCTTTGCCGCCGTGCGAGCAGACAGCGCGCCGCTGGAGGTCGCGCCGCTACGGGAGGCAGGGATAGCCCTGATCGGTCTTCTGCGGGCAGGACCGCTCACGGTGGAGCCTCGTGCCGTGGAACTGCCCCCGGCGCTGCTGACGGGGCTGGACGCGCTGATCCTGCCTGCGCGAGAGCCGGTCACGCTGGCCAGAATGCGCGGGGCCCTCGCCCATCGTGGTCTGTCGCTCCCCGTTATCGCGGAGCATGACGCAGCCCTGCCGGGGGAGGGGCGGGTACACCGGTTCTTGCCACGCGCCGCGTGACCCGCGTCGGTTCTCCTTGAGCCGGACGCCAAAACCGCCAAGAGTGGCGCGATGAACGCCAGTCGCCAGTACCCGCCCGCTGAGGAGGAGGATCACCCTCCGCCCGGCCCCTATGACGGGGAGCCGAGTGAGGGTGACCTGTGGTTTCTGCCCCCCGACCCGGAAGAGGAGGATCCAGCGCTCCCCCCCTGGCATCGCAGGCCCGTGCGGAGCGCAGTGGAGCCTGCGCTCTGGGAGGCGGCTCAGGCCGCGCTTTCCTACGACCTCGCCACCTTGACCTATGACCGGGGACGGCTGGACGAACGCGCACGTCACATGGGCGACGGTGCGCGGGAGCGGCTCGCGGCGGCAGAGGCCCTGGCGCTCGGCTGGGGCACCGGCGACAGGGTGGGTGCGGACCGGCTGGCGCTTTGGCGGGCGTTCCGCATCGGTGCACCCGGTGATACGGCGGAGGCGCTGGCGCGTACGGCATGGGCGGCGCGGCGCCTCTCCGCTCCGCCCGGGCGGGGGTTGACGGAGCATCTCGGCCCGGACCCGCGCCTGGATACGCTGCCGGAGGAGGTGGAGGCGGAGCTCGCGGGCATCGCCGCCCTTCATCCGGTGGTCAAGGGATGTGCGGCCTATCACCTGTGGCAGGGGCTGGACGAACGCCCCTGGCCGCTCAGGCGTGCGGAGGCCGCGGTGATCGGGGCACGGATCGCGGCGGAGGGCCAGGGCACCTCGCTCGCCTTCCTGCCGCTCGCCCTCGCAGGGCCGTCGGCGCTGGTGGCGAACGGGCCAGTGGAGCGGAGGCTCGCCCGGTGGGTAGAGGCTGCGCATCAGTCGGTGCTGGTGGCGCTGCTGACCCTTGACCGCCTGATGGACTGGCGGGCGCGGGCCACGGAAGCGATCGCGGATCTGTCCGGCCGCACACCCCCGCGCCTGCTCGACACCTTCCTGCGCCATCCCATGGTTTCGGTGCCTCTGGCGGCGCGGGAAACGGGGTCTTCCCGTGCTGCGGCGCAACGAAACATTGATACCTTCGCGCAGCGGGGGCTTGTGCGCGAGGTCACGGGACATGCCCGGTTCCGTGTCTGGGCGCTGGCGGACCAGGGGTGATCCGGCCCGGTCATCGGGTCGCTGGGCGCGGACCACGCCACAACATCGCAGCCGGCCAACAAGGGCTGCGAACGTCGGGCTACTGCAGTGCCGCACCGAAAGAGGGATCGATGCGCACCGCTTCCTAGGCCAGTGCCGTGAACCGGGAAAGGCGCGTCGCAAGGTCGGCGATCGCCTCTCCCGCCTCCGCAATGGCGGCGGGGGTCGCCTCCTCCGTTGTCATGGACAGCGCCACACCGGCAACCGGCAGGCCCGCGCGGTTCAGCACCGCGGCGCCGATGCAGGTCATGCCAGCGCGAACCTGACCGTTGTCGATGGAAAAGCCGTCCCGCCGTACGCGGGCGATCTCTGCATCCAGTCCGGCGCGATCGCGCACGCTGGCCGATGTGAGAGGCGACGGAAATTCAGCCGTCAGGGTCGCGCGGGCTTCGGCAGGAAGATATGCCAGCATCGCCTTGCCCGTAGCGGTGAAAACGGCTGGAAGCCGCATCCCCATACGGAAGGTGACGCCGAGCGGTGCAGTAGAGTTCCGGCAGGAGGTGTAAACCACCTCCGCCCCAATCAGGCTGCTCAACGTGATCGTGTGCTGCGCAAGGGCAGGGATCGCGCCGATCAGCCGATTGAACTCCTGCGCCATGTCGCTCTGGTCGAGCGCCGCACCCGCCCATTTCAGCACATGCGCCCCGATCGTATAGCGCCCCCGTTCCTCGTTCAGCAGGCCGAGCGCGGTGAGCGTAGCGAGCAGCCCATGGAGGGAGCTTTTCGGCACGGCAAGGGCACGGCCTATCTCCGCCTGTGCGGGAGGTTCGGGAGTTTCGGCGACATAATCGAGAATGGCCCGCGCACGCTCCACCGCCGGGACAAGGCGCGTTTCCGCAACCGTCATCCCGCTCCTCCGCCAAGTCGGGAGGCAAGGAAGGCAGCCGCAGCTTCCGCCAGCCGCCGCCCGGTCGCAACCTTGCCGGCGGCGGTGAACAGACCATGCGCGTGGCGGGGCAGGTGGTGATGCTCCACCTCGGCCCCATGGAGCGCCACCCGTCCGGCATAGGCCACGCCCTCCTCCGCCAGCGGATCATGGCCGCAGGTCACGATGAAATGCGGCGCACGGGACGGGATGGCCGCCAGCAGCGGCGACAGGCGGGGGTCGGAGAGTTCTGCCTCTCCGGCGTAATGGCCGCGGAACCACTCCATCGACCGGACGGAGAGCGGCACCCCCCGCGTCAACCGGCCCCAGGTGCCGCCCCGCAGGTCCGTCACCGGATAGAGCAGCACCACGGCAGCAGGCTCCGTGTCCGAGGTGTTCGCCAGCACCGCAGCAAGGTTGCCGCCTGCGCTGTCTCCCGCCAGCGCGATGCGCTCGGGGTCGATATCCAGCGTCTCCGCCTGTTCGCGCAGCCAGCGAAGGCCGGTCTCGGCATCCTGCAGAGGTATGGGGAACGGGTGTTCGGGGGCAAGGCGGTAATCCACCGCGAACACGGCCGCGCCGGACGCCTGCGCCAGAAGCCGGCAAAGCGGATCGTGGGAGGCAAGACCGCCGATGACCCACCCGCCGCCGTGCAGGAACAGGATGGCAGGCAACCGCCCCGCCAATGGGCGATATTCCCGGATCGCAATGCGGCCGCCCGGCACTTCAATGGCATGGTCCTGCACCTTTGCCAGCGGCCCTGTCTGCAGGCCGTTCGCGGCGCTGTTCAGGTCGTAATTCGCCCGCGCCTCCGCCAGCGGGACGGTCTGGAAGGAGATCTCCCCCGCCTCGCGGAAGGCGCGGATCAACGGGCGCTGATCCTCCGCCACATCGGCCAGGGGCAGAAGCGCTTCGGAGGCGTCCATCGTCATCTCCACGCGTAGTCGTCCGCGTTCCACTCCGCGGCGCGACGATATTGGTCCACCGTGCCGGACCAGTTGTTGATGACCTTTCCGGCGGCGTTCTTGTACCAGCTCGAACAACCGGAGGAGAAGGCAGAGCTTGCCATATCGGCCTGCATCCCCTCGTTGAACCGGTCGAACACGTCCGCGCGGACGGCCGCCGCGGCCCCGCGCGTCTCCATCTCTGCGATGGCGCGGAGGACGTAATCCTGCTGGATTTCCAGCATGGTGATGATCGAGTTGTGGTTCAGGTTGGTGTTCGGCCCATAGATCATGAACATGTTCGGAAACCCCGGTACCGTCATGCCGAGATAGGCCTCCGCCCCCTCCGCCCAGACGTCGGACAGGCTCATGCCATCCTCCCCCTTGACGATCAGGTCGCCGTGAAATGCCTGGCTCGCGAAGCCCGTCCCGAAGATGACCACGTCGAAGGGAAGAACCGTCCCATCGGCCGTTTCGATGCCGTCTTCGGTGAAGCGGGCGATGCGGCGGGTTTCCAGCGTCACGTTTTCCCGGCAGAGCGCAGGGAAGAAGTCGTCCGACCGCAGGATCCGCTTGCACCCGAACTCATAATCCGGCGTCAGCTTCGCCCGCAGGTCCGGGTCCGGTACCTGCTTCTCCAGGTGCTCCCGCGCCAGTCGTATGCCCTCCGCCTGCGCCTCCGATCCCACCTGCGTGCGGGCGAAGCCGTTCTCACGGAAGGCATGAAGATGTGCGCGGGAGGCCTCGAACTGCGCAGGATCGGCCTCATAGGCGTCGAGCTGGGCCGGGTCGAAGACGATCTGGTTGCGCGGCATGATCCAGTTGGCGGAACGCTGGAATACCGTGAGATGGCCGACCTCCGGGGCGATCTCCGGCACGTATTGCACGGCCGACGCGGCATTGCCGACGGAGGCCACACGCTTGCCGGTGAGCGCCACGCTTCCATCCCATTCCGCCGAGTGGAAGGTCTCGCCCCGGAAACTCTCCAGCCCCTCGAAGGCCGGAATCGCGGGTTTGTTGAGCTGCCCCCAGGCAGTGACAAACACCTCCGCCGTATAGTGCGCGCCGCCCCGCACCGCAAAGCGCCACAGCCGCGCCGCGCCATCCCATTCCGCGCTGAGGATTTCGCTGTCGAAGCGGATATGGTCGCGCAGGCCGTATTCGTCCGCCAGACGCCCCATGTAGCCCAGCAATTCCTCCCGCCCGGCATACATCCGGCTGACCCGGAGATGCGGAAAGAAGGAATAGCAGTAGAGATGCGCCTCCGTATCGCAGGCGGCGCCCGGATAGGCGTTGTCGCGCCACACACCGCCGATCTCGCCCGCGCGTTCGAGGATGACGAAATCCTCATCCCCCGCACGGACCAGCTGGGCGCCCATGCCGAGGCCGCCGAAGCCCGCGCCAAGGATCAGCGTGCGGAAATGCGTAACCTCCACCATCAGAACGCCTCCTGATAGAGGCGGAGCGCGTCTGCCTCCGTCACTTCCACCGGATTATTGACGAGCAGGCGCTGCTGCAACATCGCGTCGGAGGCGAGCATCGGCAGGCTTTCCTCCGTCACCTTCACGGCGCGCAGCTGGCGGGGGGCGCCGGAGCGGTCCATCAGCGTCAGCATGTGGTCGACGAAGGCGGTGGCGCGGGCCTGTGTCCCCTCCTCCGAGGGCGGGAGAAGCGCATCCGCCAGTTCCGCATAGAGCGGCGCCGCAGCGGTCGCGTTGAAGCGCAGCACCGGGCCGAGCATCAGCGCGTTCGAAAGCCCGTGGGGGATGTGGTAATGCCCGCCGAGCGGATAGGCCAGCGCATGGACCGCCGCCACCGGCGCATTGGCAAACGCCTGCCCCGCGAGATTTGCGCCGAGCAGCATGGCCTCCCGCGCGTCGCGGTTGCTGCCGTCCTCGCAAGCGGCGACGAGGTTGTCCGACAGCAGCCTCAGTGCCGCCCGGGCCAGCACGTCCGACACCGGGTTCTTCTTGTGGCGGCTGGTATAGGCTTCGATCGCGTGGACCATCGCGTCGATCCCGGTCGCCGCAGTGTGAAGCGGTGGAAGACCGACGGTCAGTTCCGCATCGAGGATCACCTTGTCTGCATAGAGCTGATCGGCGACGACACCCATCTTCGTCGTCTCGCCGGTCGTCAGGATAGTGATGTTCGTCACCTCCGAGCCGGTTCCGGCGGTCGTCGGGATCTGGACGAGCGGCAGACGCCCGCCCGTCACCTTGCCGATGCCGTAAAGCTCCTTCAGCGGCTGGTCCGACGTGACGAGCACGGCGGC
This sequence comes from Haematobacter massiliensis, assembly GCF_000740795.1. Taxonomy (GTDB): domain Bacteria; phylum Pseudomonadota; class Alphaproteobacteria; order Rhodobacterales; family Rhodobacteraceae; genus Haematobacter; species Haematobacter massiliensis. Next base: position 282,318 of record NZ_JGYG01000006.1, on the reverse strand, counting down.
GAGCTTGGCGATGTCCATCGAGGAACCGCCGCCCAGACCGATCACCACGTCGCTTCCCGCCGCGCGGGCCTTGTCCACACAGGTCAGCAGCACCGACTCCGGCGGATCGGCCACCACGTCGTCAAAGACGGTGACGGTGAAACCCGCAGCCTTCAGCGAGGTGAGCGCGGGGGCAAGCACGCCCGCCTGATTAAGTCCCTTGTCGGTCACGATGAAGGCGCTCCGCGCCGGGAACCAACCCGCGAGGATCTCTCCCAGTCGGGCGGCGGCACCCCATTCGACCAGCATCGAACCGGGTGTGTTGAACGTGAATGGTGTCATTTTACCCTCCGCAATCCTGAGGCGGGCCGGAGCCCGCCGCTCCCCGGCGCTCAGACAGCCGAGCAGATGTATTTCATCTCGAGATAATCCTCGATGCCGAACTTAGACCCTTCGCGGCCAAGGCCGGATTGCTTCACTCCGCCGAACGGGGCGACCTCGTTGGAGATGAGGCCGGTATTATGCCCGACGATCCCGTAATCCAGCGCTTCCGCCACCCGGACCGAGCGGGCGAAGTCCTTGGTAAAGAAATAGGAAGCAAGGCCGAAGATCGTGTCATTGGCCATGCGGATTGCCTCCTCTTCCGTATCGAAGGGGAAGAGCGGAGCCACCGGGCCGAACGTTTCCTCCCGCGCGACGACCATCTCCGGCGTCACGCCGGTGACTACGGCGGGGGAGATGAACAGCCCGCCGAGCCGTTCGCCCCCCGTGACAACCTTGCCGCCCTTTGCCCGCGCATCGGCGAGATGCTCCTCCACCTTCTCGATGGCGGCCGGTTCGATCAGCGGGCCGAGGATGACGCCCTCCTCCGTGCCGGGGCCGACCTTCATCTTCTCCACCTTGGCCACCAGGCGCCGGGTGAACTCCTCATAGACGCCGCGTTGGACGAGGATTCTGTTGGCGCAGACGCAGGTCTGCCCGGCATTGCGGTATTTGGAGGCGATGGTCCCCTCCACCGCCTGATCCAGATCGGCATCGTCAAAGACGATGAGCGGCGCGTTGCCGCCAAGCTCCAGCGACAGTTTCTTGATCGTCGGCGCGCATTGCGCCATCAGCGTGCGCCCCACTTCGGTCGAGCCGGTGAAGGACAGCTTCCGCACCGTTTCCGAGCCCGTCAGCACCTTGCCGATCACGCTGCTCTTGCCGGTGACGACCTGAAGCACGCCTTTCGGAATGCCGGCCTCCTCCGCCAGAACGGCAAGCGCGAGCGCGGTGAGCGGGGTCAGATCGGCGGGCCGCACGATCATCGTGCAACCGGCAGCGAGCGCGGGGCCAACCTTGCGGGTTATCATCGCGGCCGGGAAGTTCCACGGCGTGATGGCGGCGGTGACGCCGACGGGCTGACGGATGACGGTGATGCGCTTGTCGGCCTGCGGAGCGGGGATCGTGTCGCCATAGACTCGCTTGGCCTCTTCCGCGAACCACTCGATGAAGGAGGCGGCATAGACGATCTCCCCCTTGGCTTCCGCCAGCGGCTTTCCCTGCTCCGATGTCAGGATGAGAGCAAGGTCATCCGCATTCGCGATGATGAGATCGAACCATTTGCGGAGAAGCTGGCTGCGTTCCTTGGCGGCACGTTTCGACCATGGGCCGAAGGCACGGTCGGCCGCGGCAATGGCCGCCTCCGTTTCCGCTTCGCCCAGACGCGGAACCCGCCCGACCACCTCGCCGTTCGCTGGGTTGGTGACGTCGAGCCATTCGCCCGACCGGCCCTCCACCCACGCGCCGTCAACAAAGGCTGCGGATTTCAGCAGGGCGGAATTCGTGAGTTTCATGGCGCGCTTCCTTAACTGTTCAGTATATTGAACGACGTTCGGAAACTTGCCGGGGAAGCCGGCATGTGTCAACCCCGGAGGATCAGAACTGATCGCACCGGCGTTGAGTCCTAGGCCGACGATGACAGCGAAACCGGCCAGCTTACAGGAGGCATTGGGGTTGGAAGACATGATGACCGGGAGGTCATTGAGCAGGCTCATCCGCAAGCCGATGAGCGGTAGTTTCCATTATCGTCCAGAAAGAGATTGTCGGTCTACGTGCACGACGACACCGCAGAGAGGGAGGTTCCGCGGTCTAGCGGGAAAGGCGCTGATGGTGGCCAGGACCATCGCGGGTTTTCGTCAAATGGGTGGTGATGCATCGGGGGTAGGGCGGGAGGTAAATCCATCGGCTGAGCCGAGCACGCGGGTGGATGCCGATATCCCTGTGCCGGACAGAAGCCGCCGGATCGACCCTTCGTGGATAAGACAAGAAAGACGCCCTGAAAACAGTCGTCACATCTCTTCTGGGAAACGTGACAGAGAGAGGGCCCTCTATACCGCTTATCCCATCACGCTGGCGCAGCGGTGGCATTTCCGCGTAACCTTCAATGGCATCAGCAGAAGAGAGGGCGAGATACTGATAACGCGGGTCATTTGCTCCGGCAGGTGATGGATCGGGGCGCGAGGGACATTTGCATGCTGCAGTATCGGTGCGCGGCGCCGTGTGCGGGAATCTACGGTGGAAGTAGATGCCGGAAACGACAGCCCCGCCGTAAGGGGCAGCCGCTGCGAGACATGGACCGATGAACCCAGTACTTCGAATGCGGATCCGTTGTCGTCCGCGCGGGGTGGCGTCGAGCACGCTGCGAGTGGAACTGCCAGCGTGGCCGCTGCTTGAAGTCGGTACAGGAGCGCAGGCTTTCAGGGGAGACTGCAGCGCCCTCCGTGGAGTACGTCGTTCCGTCCTGTTGCCCGGCCCACTCCACATGTCCTACAGAAGCGCGGGTCAGGCTATCGCGGCGGGCAGGGCGGGCGATGACCCCACGCGCGGAGTGCGGCCCGACAGCTGTCACCGGCAAGGAAAGCACGGCCGCCCCGTTGCTCCGATGACGCGCGGGACGATGGTATCGCCAGTTTGGGCCTATGCGCCGGCGGTTAACGAGACGGTCTTCATCAGGCGGGGGGTGTCGCTGCAGGCGGTGCAGTTGGCCTGCGGGTGAAAGAGGAGCTGGCTGACATGCAGATCGCCCCGCTCAAAAGCCATAATGATAATGATGCACGCGGACGCGACGGATAAGCACTACAAAACGTTGCGGCGGCACTGTGAAGGAGGGCGCCGCCCCCTCCCGAATATTCTCAGTCGCGCGTCGGCAGACCGTTTCTTCAGCGTAACCGCGTGCCGTCGCACAGTTTCCGTGCAATCCGCGCCGGTCCGCCCCGCTAACGAAAGGAACCGTTCCCTCCGCCGCCAGCGCCCGCGCAACATCACCGGACCTCATGACGGAGACCGAGATGTTGCACAGCCTTTCCCGTAATCTGACACTTTCCGTCCTGCTGATGGTCTCGGGCGGGCTTGCCCAGGCGCAGGGGACGTTGCGGGTAGGGATGACGGCGGCGGATATTCCGCTGACCACCGGCCAGCCGGATCAGGGGGGCGAGGGGCTGCGCTTCATCGGTTATACCGTCTATGACGCGCTGGTGAACTGGGACCTGTCGAACCCCGATGTCTCCGCCCCGCTGATGCCGGGCCTTGCCGCCTCCTATGCGGTGGATGAGACCGACAAGACCAAGTGGATCTTCAAGATCCGCGAAGGGGTGAAATATCACGACGGCTCGACGCTGAAGGCGCAGGACATCGTGTGGAACTTCGACAAGCTCCTGAACGACAAGGCCCCGCAATACGACCCGCGCCAGTCCGCGCAGGGCAAATCCCGCATTCCCGCCATCGCGAGCTACCGCGCCATCGACGATGCGACGCTGGAGATCGTCACGAAGTACCCCGACGCGACGCTGCCCTATCAGCTGGCCTGGATCATGATCTCCTCCCCGGCAAACTGGGAGGCGCAGGGCAAGAGCTGGGAGGCGGTGGCGGCAAAACCTTCCGGCACCGGGCCATGGCAACTCACCTCCTTCACGCCGCGGGAGAAGGCGGAACTGGTGCCCTTCGCCGACTACTGGGACAAGGGCCGGGTGCCGAAGCTCGACAAGATGGTGCTGATCCCGCTGGCGGAGCCGAATGCGCGGGCCAATGCGCTGCTCTCAGGCCAGGTGGACTGGATCGAGGCGCCGGCCCCCGACATGGTGCCGATGATGGAGGGCCAGGGCTTCGCCATCACCAAGAACGAGTATCCGCATAACTGGACCTGGCATCTTTCCCGCGTGGAGGGCTCGCCCTGGAATGACATCCGGGTGCGCAAGGCCGCGAACCTTGCCGTGGACCGGGAGGGGCTGAACGTGCTGTTGGGCGGGCTTTCCGTCCCGGCCAAGGGCTTCATGCCGCCGTCTTCGGCCTGGTTCGGCACGCCGAGCTTCGAACTCAAATACGACCCCGAGGCGGCGAAGGCGCTGCTGGCCGAGGCGGGCTACGGCCCCGACAAGCCGCTGAAGGTGAAGGCGCTGATCTCCCCCTCCGGCTCCGGGCAGATGCTGCCCCTGCCGATGAACGAATACATCCAGCAGAACCTCGCCGCCGTGGGGATCGAGGTGGAGTTCATGGTGGTGGAGTGGAACCAGATGATCAACCTCTGGCGCGCCGGGGCGAAGGATCCGTCGGTGGAGGGGTCGCAGTCGATCAACTTCACCTATTCGCTTCAGGACCCGTTCGTGGGCTTCATCCGGCACCTTTCCTGCGATCTCGTCTCTCCCAACGGGACCAACTGGGGCCATTACTGCGACCCGGAGATGGAAGCGCTCTTCAAGGAAATCCGCACCACCTTCGACCCGGAGGCGCAGACCGATGTGCTGAAGAAGGTGCACGAGAAGTTCGTGAACGACGCGCTGTTCCTGATGGTGACGCATGACGTGGCTCCCCGCGCGATGTCGTCCAAGGTGAAAGGCTTCCATCAGGCGCAGAGCTGGTATCAGGACTTCTCTCCGATCACGATGGAATGACGGGGGCAGGCTCTGGCCCTTTCCGTCGAGGGAAACCCCTCGTCGCGCGCCCCGGCGATGGGGCGATTTCGGGGACGGAACCTCTGCCGTCCTTCGCCCCCTGGTGCTTGGTCCCGGTGTCTGGTCAAGGCTCTTCCTGCCGGACGATGGCCGCGCGCCCGCCATCGCCCGGCGGGCGGGGGGTCTGCTCCGGGTTCCTGAAGGCCAGCCTCGCCCGCGATGCGCGGGAAGTCGCACGGTCCTGCGGCTCGCAGGTGCGCGGGGAGGACGGGTGAGGGTCGAAGGCCGTCCGGGGCCGTGACTTGCCGCGCGGACGGCACGCAGAGGGCTTGGTGGGCGTGGGGAAGCGCCACCCTGCTCTACGGTGGGCAGCGCGCGCTGCTCTCGGCAGAGAGGGCGCCACCCGTGCTCCCCTGCGCGGGTGAAAAGGCGCGGGTCGTCCCGCCTCCGGTGTGGACCAGGGTCCAGTCGGCCGTCGGGTATACCGCTCTGGCCGTGGGTGAAGGTCCGGTCGGTCGTCGCGCCACGATCCTCCGGCACAGGCCAGCGCCCCGCCGGTTGTCAGGCGCAGGCCAGGGCCGACCCGGCCCCGGCCGGAGTTTACCACCTCCGGCCCTGCGCCGGAGAGGCCATCCGGGCGGCCCGTCCTGCGGGCCCCTCATGCTCCGCCCCCTTGCGGGGCTCTTTCCAGCCCGCGCGGCTCCCGCGCCCAGCCAGACGGACGCCCATGTTCGCCTATCTCATCCGCCGCCTGTTCCTCGTCCTGCCCGTCGCCTTCGGGGTCAGCCTCATCTGTTTCCTGCTGGTCTATATTGCGCCCGGGGATCCGCTCACCGCCATCATGGCCGTCGATGCCACGGCGGAGGAGCAGGCCGCCATGCGCGCCGCCTATGGGCTAGACCGCCCGCTCCCCGTCCAGTTCCTGATGTGGGTCTGGCATGTCATGCACGGAGATCTCGGCCGATCCCTCGCCACCGGACGGCCTGTGGCGGAAGAGGTCTGGAGGGCGGTTCAGAACTCCCTTCTCCTCGCGATCACTGCCTCGCTGATCGCGTTTCCCATCGGCCTCCTGCTCGGTTTCATCGCCGGCTACTTCCGCGATAGCTGGATCGACCGGGTGGTGACTGCCATCGCCATCGCGGGGGTCAGCCTTCCCAACTACTGGCTGGGAATGGTGCTCGTCATCATCTTCTCCGTACAACTCGGCTGGCTTCCGGCGATGGGGGCAGGGCCCGCCGGCGCAGACGGCTGGGCCTGGGACTGGCTGCACGTGCGACATCTGATCCTTCCGGCGATCACGCTTTCGGTTGTGCCGATAGGCATCGTCGCGCGCACGGTCCGCGCGCTGGTGGGTGACATCTTCCACATGGATTTCGTGCAGGCGCTCTATGCCAAGGGACTCTCCAACCGCGACGTGCTGGTGCATGTCATCCGCAATGCCGCCGCAACCGCGCTCTCCGTCATGGGGCTGCAACTCGGCTCGCTGCTCGGCGGCTCGATCCTGATCGAGACGGTGTTCAACTGGCCGGGCTCCGGGATGCTGCTCTCCAACGCGATCTTCCAGCGCGACCTGCCGCTGCTGCAGGGCACGATCCTGGTGCTCGCGATGTTCTTCGTCATGGCGAACCTCATCGTCGATGTGCTGCAAGCCGCCATCGACCCCCGCATCAAGAGGAGCTGACCATGGCGCTTGCCGAAGCCCTCCCCCGCGCCCCGCGCCGCCGCGGCTATTGGGGCGGTGTCCTCCACCGCGTCCGCCGCGATCCTGTGGCGATGGTCTGCGCGGTGATCCTCGCGCTCCTGATCCTGTCGGCGATCTTTGCGCCGCTCCTGCCGCTCCAGGATCCCTACAAGGCGTCCATGATCGCGCGGCTGAAGCCCATCGGTACACCGGGGCATCTCCTCGGCACCGACGAACAGGGGCGCGACATGCTGGCGCGGCTGATCTACGGCGGGCGGCTCACGCTGATGATCGGGCTGGTGCCGGTGGTGCTGGCCTTCTTCGTGGGCTCCACGCTGGGGGTGGTGGCGGGCTTCGTCGGCGGGCGGACCAATACGATCATCATGCGCACGGTGGACGTGTTCTTTGCCTTCCCCTCCGTGCTGCTCGCCATCGCCATTTCCGGCGCATTGGGGGCGGGGGTGGTGAACAGCCTCGTCTCGCTCACCGTCGTCTTCATCCCGCCCATCGCGCGGGTGGCCGAAAGCGTCACGTCCGGCGTGCGCTCCGCCGACTATATCGACGCCGCGCGGGCCACGGGGGGCGGGGCGCTCACCATCATGCGGGTGCATGTCATCGGCAATGTGCTGGGGCCGATCTTTGTCTATGCCTCCTCGCTCACCTCGGTCTGCATGATCCTCGCCGCCGGGCTGTCGTTTCTGGGCGTGGGGGTGAAGCCCCCCGAACCGGAATGGGGCCTCATGCTCAACACGCTGCGCACGGCCATTTACATCAACCCCATGGTCGCCGCCCTGCCGGGCGCGATGATCTTCATCACCTCGCTCTGCCTCAACCTGCTGAGCGACGGCCTGAGGAGCGCGATGAATGTCAAGGACTGAGCTTCCCGATACGCTCCCCGATACCGGCGGCCCCGCGCAGCCGCTGGTGGTCTGCAAGGAGCTACGCAAGCACTTCCCCATCCATGGCGGCATTCTTGGCCGGCAGGTGGCGACCGTCCATGCGGTGGATGGCGTCTCCTTCGAGGTGCGGAAGGGCGAGACGCTGGGCATCGTCGGCGAATCCGGCTGCGGGAAATCCACCACGGCGCGGCTGCTGATCGGGCTCATTCCCATCGACGCGGGCGAGATCATCTTCGACGGGGTGAAGCTCGGCGACGGGATCGCGCTGCGCGAGCTCCGCCGCGGCATCCAGATGGTGTTCCAGGACAGCTACGCCTCGCTCAACCCGCGCCTGACGGTGGAGGAGAGCATCGCCTTCGGGCCGAAGATCAACGGGCTGGACGATCCGCGCGGCCGGGCGCGGGACATGATGGCCCGGGTGGGGCTGGAACCGGGGCGCTTCGCCGACCGCTATCCGCATGAGATGTCGGGCGGCCAGCGGCAGCGGGTGAACATCGCCCGGGCGCTGGCCATGTCGCCCCGGCTGGTGGTGCTGGACGAGGCGGTCTCGGCGCTCGACAAATCGGTGGAGGCGCAGGTGCTGAACCTGCTGAATGACCTGCGCCGCGATCTGGGGCTGACCTACGTCTTCATCAGCCATGACCTGAACGTGGTCCGCTATATCTCGGACCGGGTGCTGGTCATGTATCTGGGCGAGGTGGTGGAGGTGGGCCCGGTGGAGGAGGTCTATGCCGCGCAGGCGCATCCCTATACCGCCTCCCTCTTTGCCGCCATGCCGTCGATGGACCCGGACAACCGGACCAAGGCCCCCCCCTTGGCGGGCGATCCGCCGAACCCGATCGACCCGCCCGCGGGATGCCGCTTCCACACCCGTTGCCGATATGCCGAGGGGGTATGCGGGACGAAGAAACCGGCGCTCCTGCCCTTTGAGGCGAGCGCGGAGCATCGCGCCGCCTGCCATATCCACGACCCGGCCTCCGGCCACAGCAAGGCGGGCACCGGCTTCCGCCCGGAGGGGGCGCCGCAATGACCGCGCTGCTGGAATTCGAGAACCTCACCGTCCGGTTCCGCGGCGAGCGCACCGTCCATGCGATCAACGACCTCTCGCTCCGGCTGGAGCAGGGGGAGATGCTGGTTCTGTTGGGCGAATCCGGCTCCGGCAAATCGGTGACGCTGAAGACGCTCCTGCGCCTCCTGCCGCCCAAACGGTCGGAGATCGCGGGCAGCATCCGGGTGAACGGCACCGATGTCATGGCGCTGAAGGGCCGGGCCTTGCAGGACTATCGCGGCGGCGAAGTCTCCATGGTGTTCCAGGAACCCGCGCTGGCGCTGGACCCGGTCTACCGCATCGGTGACCAGATCGCCGAGGCCGTGGCGCGCAAGAAGGGCCTCCGCATGGAGGAGGCGCGGGACGTGGCGCTCGACATGCTGCGACGGGTGCGGATCCCCTCGCCGGAGCGGCGGATGAAGAACTTCCCGCATGAGCTTTCGGGCGGGATGCGGCAGCGGGTGATGATCGCGCTGGCGCTCGCTTGCCGACCGCGGCTTTTGCTGGCGGATGAGCCGACCACGGCGCTGGATGCCACGGTGCAGATCCAGATCCTGCTGCTCCTGCGGGAATTGCAGCGGGAATTCGGCATGGGGGTGATCTTCGTCACCCATGACATCGGCGTGGCGGTGGAGATCTCCGACCGGATCGCAGTGATGTATGCGGGCCAGATCATCGAGGAGGGGACGACGCATGAGGTCATCAATGACCCGCGCCATCCCTATACGCGAGGGCTTCTGGCCGCGAACCTGCACGATGTGAAGAAGGGCGAGCGGCTGGACGCCATTCCGGGCGTGCCGCCGGCGCTGGAGGCGAAACCCGCCGCCTGTTCCTTTGCGCAGCGCTGCCCGCACACGATGCCGCGCTGCCGGGCGGCGCTGCCGCCGATGGTGGTGCTGGGGGAACGGCGGCGGGTGGCCTGTGTTCTGGAGGAGGAGCGGGGGGCCAGCCCCCCGCTACCCCCCGCTCAGGGGGTCTTGACCCCCTGAGAACCCCCGAGGCTCATTGCCGCAGCACAGACCGACATCCTCCGAAAACGCTCCGGCGCGGGGTGTGAATCCGTCGCTCCCGGTCGCTAGCCCCTCCGGTAGCCGGTCAGTTCCTTGGCGGGCCGCTGTGCCACCCGCCGGACGGCAGCGGGGACTGGATTCATATTCGGAAGGGTGGGGAGGACGCCCAGGCCGACAGACCTATGCCGATCACCCACCGGGGGAGGGCAGTCCGACAGCGGGAGAGCTGTCGGAAAGCCCGACGATGCGTGTCTCGCTGACAGCAGAGCTTTCACTATTTTCCGATGCTGGACCCATTGCTCCTGGCAGGCCCCGCCGGTCAGACGCCCGTCGGCCCAGCGACCCCTCTGTCCGCCGCGCGGGTCTCGGCCAGCCGCCGGGCCATCAGGCGCGCGGCGGCGGGGACGGGTTCTATGATCGGCACGGGAAGGTCAGGGGCCAGCGCCCTTGCCGCGCGGGCGAGGGGACCGCCGCCGATGATCACAGCCTGCGCGCCGTCGTCGATGCAGGCCCTTACCGTCGCCGCCAGCGCCGCCAGAAGAGCCGCTGGCTCCGCCGTCAGCACAGTGGGATCGCCCGGTGTGAAACGGCAGCCGGTGAAGCCCGGCAGCCCGCTCGCCGCGACGCGGGCGATGATCGCGTCCTTGAGCAGCGGCGTCGTGGTCGCGATACCGAAACGGCCATGGACCGCGGCCTCCAGAAAGCTCGCCTCCCCGATCCCCACCACCGGCACAGTGACGCGGGCGCGCAGCGCCTCCAGTCCCGGATCCCCGAAGGCCGCGACGATGTAGCCGTGCGCGGGTTCTTCCGCCATGGCGATCACAGCTTCGGCGCTCCGCTTCAGCACCTCGGGTTCGGTGAGCATCGCCGGGCCGAAGGAGGCCGTGCGCCCCTCCAGTGCCAACGAAGCCACCGCTTCCCCCGCGATCTCCACCATCGCGGTGGTGGTTGCCGTCGACGTGTTGGGATTGAGAAGCAGGATCATCCGGCGCCCTTCCTCGCATCCGCGCCGGACGAACCCGCGCCGCAAACTCCATGGCCTGCTCATACGATCCCGCCCCTCCCTTAAGGTCAAGAGTCCCTGGCCTCAAGACCCGTCTATCGGTCTGGCCCCGGAGCAAGCGACCGCAATACCGGACCTTCTGCCACCAATATCGCGCGGTGCATCGCCCCTCCACAGGCCTATCTGCGACAACCGCCTCCCATGGCCGGGCGGTGCTCCGAACGCGGGCCGGTCGGGCGATATGCGGTGCTGACCGTCATCATACTGGAAGTGGCGAACACGTGTCCGACATCCCGAAGGTGGCGGATAGGGGGTTTCCGAATATCCGTCCCTGCCCGTTCCCGAGGGAACGTCCGCTTACAGATATGGACCGGCCGAACGCCATCATCGCCAAGGTCGGCTCAACCCGAACAGCAGAGAAGGTCGACAGAATGACTGACCTCGGCTGCTTGCCATCGTGCCCGGAGATGCGCCGCGCGGCACCGCGTGCATGCCGGTCTGGAAGGTCGGGACTGTCGGAGGATCGACCTCTGCCGTCATCCCACGGCGGTAACCCCTCCGCCACGCCGGGTGCTACGCCTGCCTTGGCCAACCGCCTCGAAGCCGGAAACCCGTAGGCTGTACCGTCAAAGGCTGCTGACGAAAACCGGCAACGGATCGGCCCGGGGCGCCGGAACCGTTATTGGCTGTCGCCGGAGGGGGAAGACGAGCGGCAGCGAAAACGGGAGAGGGATACCGCCCAAAGCCTGCTTGCTGAGGATCAAGACTCTCCAGCCGCGCCCTTTCGCCAGTAAGCGGTAACAAGATGTGCCTCGCGCGGGTGGTTCAGAGCGGTGCGGAGATGGCTGCGGAGCGCGCGAAAGGCGGTGAATTCCAACCCCGCCCAGACATAGGTTTCAGGCAGAAGGGAGAGCTCTTTCAGCGCCGCCACCAGAGCCGCGCCCGGCGCGCCGTCCCGTAGAACCCAGTGAAGCGCCACTCCATCCGGGTGCCGGATGTCCTGATGCTCCGCCGCATCGGCAACTTCGATGTAGGCGTGGCCCTGCATGTCAGGCGCGGCTTCCTCCAGCGCGCGTGCGATGGCGGGCAGGGCGGTCTCGTCTCCGGCGAGCAGCACGTGACCTTGCCGCGGGATGCCGCCCCCGCCGGGGCCGACCAGCGCGAGCCGCTCGCCCACCCGCGCCTTCGCGGCAAAGGCGGAACCGGGACCGGCGTCGTGATGCAGAACGAAGTCGATCTCCATCCACCCGGCCACCGGGTCGATGCGGCGAATGGTGTATTTGCGCACGATCCCGTTGCCGAAGGTGAACCGCCCCTCGGCATCGAAATGGGGCCAGACAGGGGCCTCGTCCACCGGCGGCAGCAGCAGTTTGCAGTGCAGTGCCGATGGGTCGGCGAAGCGCAGCAGGTCGGGGCCGGAGAGGCGCAGGCGGCGCATGGCGGGGGTGATATCCTCAACCGCCACGATCTCCATCTGGCGGAAGTTGGGTGGAACCGTCGTCGGCGGGAGACCCCAGTCCACCTTCGGGCCGCCGAACTCCGCCAGATGTTCGCCGAGGTCGAGCCGCATCTCATGGGCGAGGGAGGCATCCGCGCCCCATGCCTCCATCTTGAGCACATCCTCCGCCACCGTGACGGTCGCGCGGCGGAGGCCGAAGTCTATGCGCCAGACCCCTTCGCCCGTCTCCACCCGCGCGCCATGACTGCCCAGATGCTCCGCGATCAGACGGGCCAGGGCAGGGGCTTCCGGGGTGGTGACGCGCGCGGTGGTGGTTATCTCAGGCATGGTCATGCTCTCCAATCAGTCGGCGGATGCGCAGGGCACCCCGGTCCAGTTCCGCCTCCACCCCCCAGACGCGGGCGAAGATGTCGGGGGTCAGGACGGTCTCTGTCGCACCCTCGGCGGCCAGTCGTCCGTCCTGCAGCACCGCCACGCGCTCCGCCCATGCGGCAGCGAGCGGGATGTCATGCAGCACGACGACAATCCGCCGCCCCTCCCGCGCGATCTCTGCCAGTATCTGCATGACGCGGTGCTGATGCGCGATGTCGAGCATGCTCGTCGGTTCGTCCAGCAGCAGGAGCGGGGCGTCTCCGGCCAATGCGGGGGCGAGGCCCGCGATCTGCCGCTGCCCGCCCGAGAGCCGGTCCAGCCGGTCGAGCGCCAGTCCCCCCGCCCCCAGCCGGTCGAGCGCGGTGAGCGCCGCTTCCGCCGCCCGCTCGCGCGACAGGCCCGGGCGCGCGGCGCGGATCGCGGCGATGGACGCTTCCAGCACCGTCAACCCCACGCCGGAGGGCAGCATCTGCGGCACGAACGCCACTTTCCGCGCCTTGTCGCGCGGGGAAAGGGTCAGCAGGTCGAGGCCGTCGAGCCGGACCTCTCCCCTCGCGGGCAACAGCCCGGCGATGGCCCGGAGCGCGGTGGATTTCCCGGCCCCGTTCGGCCCCAGCAGCGCCGTGATGCCCCCGCCCGCCGTCTCGGAGAGCGACAGATCGTGCAGCACCGGGCGACCGGGATAGCCCGATGTCAGATGGCGGACGGCAAAGCTCATCGCGCCACCCGGGCGATCAGCACGAAGAACACCGGCAACCCGATCAGCGAGGTGACGATCCCCACCGGCAGCAGCACACCGGGGATCAGCGTCTTGGCCGCGGCGGAGGCGAGAGAGACGAGCAAGGCGCCGATCAACAGGCTTGCCGGCAGGAAATGGCGGTGGTCTTCCCCCACGGTGAGACGTGCGAGATGGGGGGCGACAAGGCCTACGAACCCGATAGTCCCTGCTGTGGCCACCGCCGCGGCCGCCAGAAGACTGATACGGAGGAGCGCCATGAACCGCAGTCGCCCGGGATCGACACCGAGGCTCGCCGCCCGCTCCGCGCCAAGTCGCAACACCGTCAGCCGGGACGCCGCGGCGAGGGAGAACGGCACGGCAAGGGCCAGCGCTCCCGCCATCAGGGCCACGCGGCGGCCATCGGCCTGCGCCAGATCGCCCATGCCCCAGAGCGCGAATTGCTTCAGCGCCTCTGCCGGGGCCACGAACTGCACCAGCGCCAGAAGGGCGTTGAAGGTGAAGACCAGCGCGATGCCGAACAGCACCAGCAGCGCCGCGTTCCCCTCCCGCCCGCGCACGAGCAATTGCAGCAGCGCGATGGAAAGCGCGGCAGCGACGAAGGCATTGCCCGCTACGGCAAGGTCTGGCGGCAGTCCCGGCAGCGCCAGCCCGAACACGATCGCCAGCGCCGCGCCGAAGCCAGCCGCCGCAGAGACGCCCAGCGTGAACGGACTGGCGAGCGGATTGTCCAGCACCGTCTGCATTTCCGCCCCCGCCAGCGCCAGCCCCGCGCCCACCAGCAATGCCAGCACGGCGACGGGCAGACGGAGTTTCCAGACGATGGTCATTGTCGCGGGCGAGAGCGTGGTATCTCCGCTGAGCGCGCGCCAGAGGTCGCCGATGCTCAACCCCGCGGGGCCGGTGCAGAGGTCCAGCACGAAGGCCCCGACCAGCGCCAGCGCCAGCAACGCGAGAAACCCCGAGCGTCGCCGTTCTGCCGCGCGGTGGCGGGAAAGCCGGATATCTGTCGTCGCCGTCATGGGTCTGCCCGTTCCGTTCTCACTCCGCCGCGTCGATCCACAGTGCCCCCGTGAGCGGAGCGGCAAGGAAGCGCGCGTTGATCTCGGCTAGCGTGACGGCCGGGTCAAGGTCAGGGAACAGATCGGGGTGGATCCAGCGGGCCAGGGCCTCGATGGCGACCACGTTGATGGCAGAGATGGTCAGCCCGTGCCAGATGCCATGCAGGTTCTGCGTGGCGAAGGCGGGGGTATCAGCGATGCCGGGGCGGGAGGCTGCGGCGCGCAGTCCCTGCCGCGCCGCCTCCGCCTCCGCGCCCGGCCCGACGACCAGCCCGCCGGCGGCCGCCATATAGCTGCCACCCGTGGCGATATAGACCCGCGGCGCGCGGGCGATCACATATTCCGCCGCGAGAGGCCCCGCCATGCCGGGGATGACCTCGGCCCCGATATTCTCACCCCCAGCGAAATCGACGAAATCCCCGATCCCTTCGCCCTTGCCGGGAGAGAGACAGCAGGTTCCGCGCCCCGCATGCGCCTCCAGCAGAACGGGGGGACGGTCAGTTGCCGGGAGACCCGCCAGGCGTGCTCTGATCCGGGCAATGCGCGCGTCAGCGAAGGCGGCATAGGTCCGCGCCTCCTCCTCCCGGCCGATCAGCTGCCCCAGACGGAGAAGCCCGGCATGCGGCTCCTCCGCGCGGAGGGTGGGAGTGAGCGCAAGTATGGCCACGGGAATGCCCGCGGCTTCCAGCACCCGGATCGTCGTGGACGAGCGGTTATAGAACGGGTCGAGCACCACCAGATCTGGCGAAAGCGCGATCAACGCTTCCACCGAACCGCCTGCGGCCGGATCGCCGATATCCGGCACGGCTGCAAGGGCAGGGAGCGCTGCCTCCATCTGCATGCGCGCGCCGGCGTCGAGCCGCTCCGCGTTCCAGCCTGCCAGGCGCGCGGCCGGATCGGCGTCGATGAGCGCGAGGGCTATGAACCCCATTCCGTCCGTCAGCACGATCCTTTGGGCCGGATGGGGAAGCGTCACCTGCCGTCCCGCGTCATCCTCGATGATGACCTCTGCAGCAGCAGACCATGGCAGAAGACCGAGTACGCAGATCGCCGCCCAGGACCCGGCCCGGACGCTCGCAACTGCCGTAAGCCAGCGTGCCCGCCATGGCCAGCATCGCTTGCCCTGAACCTGCCGGCTCGCGCCGCGTGCGAAGGCGGGCCGGCGCGTCGCAGCGCCGCCTGCTTCCGCCTGCGCGGGGCGAGCCGTCCGTTTCACCATGAGTAGGCGAGGGTGAGCAACACGCGCCGCTCCGCCCCGAAGGAGCAGGTGCCGTAGCCGTTGCAGGCCGCGACATAGTCCTTGTCGAACAGGTTCGTCACGTTCAGGTTCGCGCGCAGCCCCGCCAGCGACGGATCCTGTGCCCCGAAGTCATAACCCACGGCGAGATCGACGAGCGTGAAACTGTCGACTTTCGCGGCTCGGCCCTCATAGGGCCCTTCCGTCGCCCCCCAGACATTGGTGCCGGTTGCATAGGTGGAGCCGACATAGCGCACGCCGCCGCCGACCGACAGACCGGGAACAGGGGAGGAAGACGGAAGGCGGTAGTTCAGCCAGAGCGATGCGATCTGATCGGGAACTCCCACGAGATGCTTGTCCACCGAACGGTCGCCGTTCAGGATGTCCGGGTTGATCGCCGCATCGGAGGATTCCGTCAGCCGAACCTTTTGATAGGTATAGCTTCCTATCAGGTCCAGCCCCTGCGCCAGCGACGCGCGGGCCTCAAGCTCGACCCCCTTTGCTTCGGACTTGTTGTCCTGAGTGTAGCAGGTGGAAAACGCCCCCACATTGGTTGCGCATTCGGCCACGTTGACCGAATCCGCCACCGGCTGGCCATCCTTGCTGCCGGAGAACAGCGTGATGCCGAAGGACCGGTCGCCCGAAGGTGCCAGGTAGCGCAGCCCCCCCTCCAGCATCTTGCCCGTGGAAGGGTGCAGTACGTCGCCCGATGCGGTCACGCCCAGTTCCGGCTCGAACGAGGTCGAGTAGTTCACGAAGGGCGCGAAGCCGTTGTCCATCAGATAGACGGTGCCGAGCTGCCACGATACCTTGGAGTCCTTGGCGGAGGAGGACGTCACCGCCCCGTTCAGCCCGTTCGTCACGCTGGAGCCGGAGCGGATGTCGTCATGACGGAGGCCCGCCATGAAGCGCCACTGCCCGACGGACGCCTGTTCCTGCAGGTAGAATCCCGTTTGTTCGAAAGGCTGGCGGAAGGCGCGGAACGGCGTCACCCTGTCGATATCCAGCCCATAGACCGGGTTGAAGATGTTGATCGCCGGATAGTTGGCCCTGTCCCAGCCGTCACGGAACCCGCCTGAGAGCTTTTGGTAATCCACCCCCGCCAGCAGCGTGTGATCGACGGAGCCGGTGGAGAATTTCGCCTGCGCGTAGGTGTCGAAGGCGGTAGAGTATGACTGATGGTCGGCAAGATAGATCAGCCGGTTCATCGTCACCTCGTCCGACATCCATGCGAAGTCGAGCGCCTTGGTGGTGCTGTCGAGTTCGCCGTAGCGGAAGCGGCTGTGGACGCTCCACACCGGGTTGAACTGATGGTCGAACTGGAAGCCGATGGATTTCTGCGTGCGGCTGTATTCCTGCCAGTTGGGATCGCCCTGCCAGAAGGTGGGAGACACAGTACCGTAGCCGGGGATCGGCAGAACGGAGCCGAGCGGCGGCAGGAACTGCCCGTCCGGGGCCTTCGGGTCGTGCTGATACATCGCCTGCACGGTGAGCCGCGTGTCATCCGTCGGCGCCCAGGTGAGCGATGGGGCCACCAGCACGCGCTCATCATGCTGGTAGTCGATCCCCGTCTTTCCCGCACGGCCGAGGGCGACGAAGCGATAGGCGAAATTCTCGTTGATCGGGCCGGTCAGGTCGATGCCCGCTTCCTTGCGACCGTGGCTGCCGAAGGCCAGATAGGCATCCCGCGAGGGGGTGAATTCCGGCTGCTTGGACACGAGGTTCACGATCCCGCCCGGGGAGCCGGAACCGAAGAGCGTGGAGGCAGGCCCCTTCACCACTTCCACGCGTTCCAGCATCCAGGGGTCGAACTGCACCCCCGTCCGGTCGGGGAAGCGCCAGCGCAGCCCGTCCAGCGTGCTGGCATAGCTCGCATCGGCGGAGAACCCGCCCGAGCCGCGCACGAAATAGCTGTCGAACCGGTCAGATTGCGCGCCGGCGGTGCCGGTGACGATGCCCGGCGTATAGCGGAGCGCCTGGCTGACCGTGGTCGCGCCCTGCTCCTCCATCTGTTCCCGCCCGACGACGTTCACGGTCTGCGGCGTCTCGATCAGCGGCGTATCGGTGCGGCTGGCGGAGGTGGAGGCGCGGGGCACGATCCCGGCGGGGCCAGTGCCGCTGTTCTGAGCCGCCAGCATGACGGGCGAAAGCACGGTGCCCGAAGCCGCGCCGGTCGTGGCGGCGGGGGCGAGGAGGGCCGCACTGCTTGCGCCAGTGCGCTGAAGCGCGATGCCCGTGCCTTCCAGCATCTGCCGCAGGGCCGCTTCGGGCGCGAGACTGCCAGAGACGGCGCGCGTGGTCACCCCGGCGAGCGCCGGAGGATAGGCCACCTGCCAGCCCGTCGCCCGGCCAAACGCGCTCATCGCGCTGGAAAGCGGTTGCGCCGGTATGGTGAGGCTCTGGGCCTGCGCGGCCGCGGGCAGTGTTGCCATCACCCCAAGCACCGGTCCCGCCAGCGCCACGCTCAGGAGCAGCCGCGCGATCCCCCGGCTCCGCGCCATTCGCCGTTCCATGTTCTGCCCGTTCATCTGTCCCTCGTTGTTCTGTCAGGCGCATAAGTCGCCCCTTCGGAAACAATGACGCTCGGGTCTTGTCCACGTCACAAATTTTTCCTGAGTTTTTTACTTTTTCCTATGTCGCGACCCTTTGCGGCGAACTCAAAGGTTCACGCATCGGCGGTCCGAACCTCAGTAGAGCACCACCGCCCCGCCCGGCAGGTGACGGGCGGTGAGGCCGGAAAGCCCCGCCAGCGCCGCCAGCGCGGCATCGGGATCACGAAGCGAGAAACTGCCAGACACGTTCCGCGCGCTTCCCCGCAACAGCACGACAGGCGCTGGCCGGTAGCGACCGATCTCCGCCACCGCCCGGGTGAGCGGCATGTCGCGGATCTCCATTCGTCCGCCCAGCCATGCCAGCGCGCTTTCCGCATCGGCCTGTATGACCGGCGAAAGACCACCTCGCGCGAGTGCGGTTATGGCCTGGCCCGGTTCCAGCGTCGCCTCCTCCGGGCCGTCGATCTCGCGCACTTCCACATGGCCCTCGCGGAGCACGACCCGGTCCCCCACCTCGTCGAGCCTGACGGTGAACTCGGTGCCGGTCACGCGCACTTCGCCCCGCCTGCCGGTGACGACGAAGGGGTGAAGCGCGTCATGGGCCACGTCAAAGAACGCCTCGCCCGCCAGCAACCGCACGTGCCGGACGCCGCCCGTCATCTCCACCGCGATGGCGGTTCCGGTGTTCAGTGTCACCTGTGTTCCGTCAGCCAGTGCGATGTGCTCCTGCTCACCCGCACGGGTCGCGTAATCCGCCTGCCAGGCGATGAGCAGCCGGGGTGCCTGCCAGATCAGGCAGGCAAGCAGCAAAACCGCCGCCATCCGCATAGCGACGGCCAGTGGCCGGCGCGTTTTGGCGGCCTGCAAACCGGGACGGAGAGGCGGGCGAAGACCGGCGGAAGCGGCGCGCAGTGCAGGCGCCTGCCATGTGGCGACGAGGGCTTCATAGGCGGCACGATGCTGCACATCCGCGGTCAGCCAGCGCTCGAACGCCATCCGCTCCTCTGCGGTCACGCTGTCGCCGAGCCGCAGGAACCAGTCCAGAGCCTGCTCCTCCACCTCGGCGCTGGTCGGTGTGGGCATCAATCTCCCTCGACGCGACGCAGCACGTCCCGGCAATGCCCCATGACCAGCTTCATGTCATTGTAGACTGTATTGCGCGACACGCCGAGATCCTCCGCGATCCGGGCATAACTCCAACCTTCGACATAGGAAAGCCGCCAGACTTCCTGCGCGCGTTCGGGCAGCGCGGCAAGGGCCGTCCGCAGCGCTGTTATCCGCTCGCGTTCCATAAGACAGGCTTCGGCGGAAGGGGCGTCGGTCGCCACATCTTCGAGCGCGGCGGGGTCGAAGTACTCCGTTTCCACCCGCGCCCGCCGGCGGGCGCGACGAGCGTGGTCGGTGGCAATGTTGCGGGCGGTTTCGTTCAGAAAGGCTTCGGGCCGGTTCACGGGCTGCGTGGCCACGGCGCGGGTCAGCTGAACCCAAGCGTCCTGCGCGAGATCCTCCGCCGTGTGCCAGTGCCCGACCCGCCCGGCCAGCCGCGCGAGCAGGGATCGTCGTCTGAGGAGATAGAGTTCGGTCAGCACGGCACTCTCCAGCGGCCCTCCCACCGACGGGATTGCCAATTCCCGAGCATTTTACTTCGCGCGACCCTTGGATGACCAGAGACAGTTTACCGAACCCGCCGGGCAGGGTCGTGGATGCGCTCAATTTGCTAAAGGTAGCTTAAGCGGACAGCGCCGCCTGAGGACGCAGAGGGCCGGATCGCGGCGCAAGGCTGTGGCATGGCTGCTTCGGTATTGCCAAACCGGAGGATGAATTTCGCGGGGGCCGCGCCGAAGGCTTCTGCCTCGGGTCAGCGCGATGCAGATGATCCCTCTTGCGGCGGATGAGGGTGGTTTCATTGGCCAGCATCTCGAACTGGGCGTGCTCTACCGCCTTGGCGTCTACCGGGGCGCGGTGGGCTTTGCGTATGTCCGACCCGCACCATTTGCCCGAACCGCTACGGTCCGCGGAGGCGGAAGGGCGCGCCCGCCGCCGAGGATGAATGAAGCCAGCCGCCCGCAGAAGGGCGAGGCGGCCCATGACCAGTGAACCAGGGCGCGATCATGGGAGCGCGAACCGCGGCCGATCTCTCCGGCTCAGCGCCGTCTCTTCAGGCAGAGGCGACGGGGCTCTCGCGCTCGCTGCCGGAGCGGAAGCGGAAGCTCCCTTCGCCCATGCCGATGAGATTGCCCGCTGCGTCCCGCACCTCACCGGTGCAGAAGACGATCTTCCGTCCGCCCGCCTTCATGAGCGCGGTGGCCCGCACGACCCCTTCCTTTACCTGCCCGGTATAAGACACGGTGAGGGACAGGGTGACGGCGGCCTTCGGCTTTGCCGGATCGCCGCTCCATGTCGCGGCATAGCCGCAAGAGGCGTCGAGCAGCGTCGCGATCACCCCGCCGTGCAGGACGCCCGAGCGGTTGAGATGCCGCCCGTCGATCTGCATCTCCACCACGGCTCGGCCTTCGGACCATTCGGCAAGCCGGTAGTCCAGCACGCCGCGCAAACCCTGCGGCGTGTTCTCTTGCGCGACGGGAAAGGCCGGGATGGGGGTATCTTCAGGCATGAACTCGCTCTTCGCTGGTATCGCGCGCGAAGTAGAGATCGTGAAGACGGGAAAGGTCAACCGCTTCTGCAGGTTCGGAGAGCACCACATTGCCGCCACGGACCAAATAGACATGGTCCGCGATCTTCAGCGCCTTGTTGGTGTTCTGCTCCACCAGCACGATCGTCCGGCCTTCCTTCTTCAGCCGGTCGAGGATGGCCATGACCTCATCCGTCATCACCGGCGAAAGACCGAGGGACGGTTCGTCCACGAGGATCACCTTCGGCTCCTCCATCAGCCCGCGCCCCATGGCGAGCATCTGCGCCTCGCCGCCGGAGAGGGAGCTGGCGAGCTGATGGCGGCGCTCCTTGAGGCGCGGGAACAGGTCATAGGCCATTTCCAGATTGCGCGGCACGTTCGGGCGGCAACGCTCTATGAAACCGCCGATCAGCAGGTTGTCCTCCACCGTCATGTCGCGGAAGATCATCCGGCCTTCCGGGATCATGGCGATCCCATCCTTGACCAGCGTCCAGGTGGGCGTTCCCGCAACATTGCGCCCGGCGAAGCGGATCTCGCCCGAGCGGACGGGGATGAGGCCCATGATCGCCCGCATGAGCGTTGTCTTGCCGCCGCCGTTCGGGCCGAGGATGCAGGTGAGCTTGCCCTCCTCCGCCGACAGGGAGATGTCCCACAGTACGTTGATCGCCCCGTAGCCGGCGCGGACCTTGTCGATTTCAAGCAGCTTCGCCACCGGTATAGCTCCTGATCACTTCGGGGTTGCGGAACACGTCGTCAGGGGTGCCGTCGGCAATGAGGCGGCCGAAGTTCAGCACGATGACGCGCGGACAGGTGTTGGAGATCGTCTCGATGTCATGCTCCACCATCAGCAGGGCCAGCCCGAAACGCGCGCGCGCCTCGTCCAGCGTCTGCATGAAGGCGCGCTTGCCCGCCGTTTCCAGCCCGGCGAGCACTTCGTCCAGCATCAGCAGCCGTGGATTGGTGGCAAGCGCCTTGCCAACCTCCAGCGCCTTCTGCTCCGTCAGCGCGAGAGAGGTGGCGGCATCCATGTCCGCCTTGTGACCAAGGCGGGTGATGTCGAGGATTTCCGCGATCTTCTCCGCATCGACACGACCTGTGCCGAAGCGCTGTGCGACGATCAGGTTCTCCCGCACGGTCAGCTCATGCATCGGCTGGGGCACCTGGAACGCCCGGCCAAGGCCGATGCGCGCCCGTTTGTGGATGGGCAAGCCGATCAGATTGTGACCGGCGAAGGAGAGTTTCCCCTTCGTCGGCCGCACGAGACCGGAGACAGCATTGAACAGCGTGGTCTTGCCCGCGCCGTTCGGACCGACGAGGCCGATCACCTCCTTCTCCGCCAGCGAGAAGCTGACATCGGATACGGCGACGAGCCCGCCGAAGGCGACGGTAACCCCCTCAAGCGCGAGCATGGGTGCCTCCCTTGGTGAAACGATCCCGGATCCAGGGCAGCAGCCCCTGCGGCGAGAAGATGACGATCACGGCAAGCAGCGCACCAAGGATGAGCTGATGGCCGGCGGGCAGGATCTGCTTGAACACGAACTGATCCACCAGATAGATCACCATCGCGCCGGCAAGCGGGCCCCAAAGCGTCCGGTAGCCGCCGAAGATCGCCGCAACGATGGCGAGCGTCGTCCAGCTTCCGTGAAAGGCATATTCCGGTTCGAGGAAGTTGATGTAATGCGCGTTGAACGCCCCCATCATCCCCGCGAAGAATGCCGCGAGCAGCAGGATCATCGCCTTCAGCATCGTCGCGTTGACGCCGACGACGCGGGTCGCGTCCTCGCTGTCATGCATGGCGCGGAGAGCAAGGCCCTCCGGGCTGCGCCGCACCAGCGCATAGATGAGCATGCTGAACAGAACGAGCGACAGCACCACGAAATACCCGCCGAGCGGCGTGCCGAAGTCGATGCCCCCGACCTTGGGCAGGCGGGGAATGGACAGGATCCCCCCCGCGCCGTTGGTGAGCCAGCGCATCTCCGTCGCGAGGATGCGGAAGATCTCTGCGAAAGCGAGCATGGCGAGGGCGAAGTACGGCCCCCGGAGCCGCAGTGCGGGCATGGTCACGATGGAAGCGGCCGCAGCGATCAGCCCCGCGACCGGCATGGCGAGGAACACCGGCCAGCCTGCCTTCATCACCAGAAGGGCGGAGGCATAGGCGCCCACACCGAAGAAGGCGGCCTGACCGAAGCTGACCATTCCGCCCAGATTGCCGAGCATGGCCCAGGAAACGGCGATTCCCGCGATGGTGAGCGCCGCGACGATGATGCCCATCACATAGGTATTGTCGGCAAAGATCAGGGGTACGGCGATATAGGCGAGGGCGAGAAAGACAATAAGTGCGATATGTTTCATCCGCGCCTCCTCGCACGGCCGAAGAGCCCGGAGGGCATGACGAGAAGAACGACGAGGAACAGGACCATCCCCGCCATCGGCTGCAGCGCGGAGGACCAGAGTGTTGCCGTCAGGCTTTCCGCGATGCCGATCAGGATCGCGCCCACGAGCACACCCGGCACGGAGCCGAGACCCGCCAGAACGGTGATGACGAACGCCTTGATGGTCAGCGCATGGCCCACGGAGGGCTGGATTACCTGCCCGGTATAGAGGGCGACCCCGGCGATGGCCGCCAGCAGCCCGGCCACGCCGAAGGAAAGAACCTCCGTCGTGCGCGGGTTGATCCCCATGAGCTTGGCCGCGTCGCGGTTGGAGGACACGGCGCGAAGCGCGCGGCCATACCAGCTCCGGTTCAGCCACCACCAGACGGCGGCGACCATGACCGCACCCGCCAGTGCCGCCAGCACCTCCGCCTTCATGGCATAGAAGGTGTCGGCCATCACGAAGGGTTCGTGATACCAGGCGACATTGGTGGAGCGCACATCCGCCGACCAGATGAGCAGGATCGCATTGGTGAGCGCGATGCCGATACCGAAGGTCAGGATCAGGGAGTTGATCTCCCGGTCCGTCTTGATGCGGGTGAGCAGCAGATAGACGAGCACGCTGGTGATCGACACAATCACCACGGCGAAGGGCAGCGCCCAGATCGGGTTGAGGCCGTATTGCGATTCCGCCGTATAGGCGATGTAGCCCGCGAGCAGCACAAGCTCCCCATGGGCAAGGTTGATGATCCGCATCGTCCCAAAGACGAGCGCGAGGCCGAGGGCGATCAGCGCGTAGTAAGCACCGATCAGAACCCCGGAATACAGGGACTGGATGATGAGTTCTGTCATGATCTTTCCGTGGAACGCGCCGTTACCAGGCAACGCCGGGGAAGGTGGCGGGGCCCGTCTCGGCCTCGGGCGGCCAGACGATCGGGATCTGTCCAGCCTGATGCTGGCCGATCCGGTGCGAGAAGTTCACGTTGTCGCCGCCCTCGTCGAAGCGGACGGTACCGATCAGCGTCTCATGCTCCCTGCTGCGAAGAGCGCGAATGATGCCTTCTGTGGAAGGATCGCCCGCGTCATGGGCTTCCGCCACAGCGTTGAACAACAGGGTGGACTGCACATATCCGTAGATGCCGAGGTAATCGACGTCCTTGCCGAACATCTCCGAATAGACCTCCGCAAACACGCTCTCCTGCTCCGTCAGGAACTTCGGCGGGTAGGAGACGGTGGCGGTGCCGTAGACGTTGTTCATCAGCTCGGGGAAGTCATTCCACATCTTGGTTGTGGTCAGCGACCAGACCCCGCCGATCGCCTTGACATCCGGGGTGAAGACGCGCGCGGCACGGATGATCCCGACATAGTCGTTCTCATAGCCGATCATCGCGATCGCTTCCGACCGGTCGATGACCTTGATCTTGTGCATGATCGGCTTGAAGTCGGTCACGGAGGCGTCGAACGGGTGCATGGTCACCGTGACGCCGCTTTCCTGCCAGTCTTTCTCCAGCATGCGCGCCACTTCCTGCGTGGCCTCCCGCGTGGAGTAGAGCACGGAGACGGAGCGGATGCCTTGGTCGCGATAGAAGCCGGCAAGCGCCTTGGCATAGCCCGCCGCGTTGTTGATGCGGAAAAAGGTCTTCAGACCCCGATGGCTCAGTTCTGTCGCCACCCCGCCGGAGGTGATATAGACCTTGCCCAGCCGCTCCGCCGCGTCCGAGGCGGGTCCGATGATGTTGGAGCCGTAACCGCCGGTAAACGCGATCGCCCCTTCGGAATTCAGCTTCTCGATTGCCGCGATGGCCTTTGCCGGCTGGGTTTCGTCGTCAACGGTGATGACCTTTACCGTGTGGCGACCGTTGGTGCGGTTGAAGATCTCGGCCGCGACCTGGATCCCCTCGTTCATGCCCTGACCGACGCGGGCCAGCGGGCCGGTAAGCGGCAGTTCCGATCCGATTATGAATTCCGCTGCTCGCGCGCCTGTCGCGCTGCCAAGCCCGACCGTCAGCGCCAGCGCCGAGGCCGCGAGAAGTCTCAGCATTCTTTCTCCTCCCCCAAGGGTCATGTCAGGTGTCGCCCCGCGCCATCGCGGCAAGGCGGTTCTTCAGGATCTTGCCCGTCGCCCCTGCGGGCAGCGCCTGCATCACCACGTAGTCGCTGGGATGCTTGTAGGGCGCGAGATTGGCGGCCACATGGGCCTTCAGCGCGTCGAGATCGAGCACCACTTCCGGCGCGGGTTCGAGAAAGGCCACGACCTCCTCGTTCCCCGCCTCTGCAGGGCGCCCGACGACGGCGGATTGCGTGATGCCGGGGTAGGCGTTGAGCACCGCTTCCACCTCGACCGGATAGACGTTGAAGCCGGAACGGATGATGAGTTCCTTCGACCGGCCCACGATGAACACTGCCCCATCAGGCTCGATGCGGGCGAAATCGCCCGTGTTCAGCCACCCATCGGGAGAGATCACCTGCGCCGTCAGGTCTGGCGCATGATAGTAGCCCTTCATGATGCCGGGCCCGCGCGCCCAAAGCTCGCCAATGCCGCCTTCCGGTGCGTCCTTGCCGTCCGGCCCGACGAGGCGGAGCTCCACGCCGGGAAGCGCGGGGCCTACGGACACATCCTCGCGCCGGGTGCCCCAGATCATGCCAGTCAGCGTGGGCGACGCCTCCGTCAGCCCGTATCCGTTCAGGATGGGAATCCCGAAGAGCGCTTCCGTCCGCGCTTTCACCACCGGGTCGAGCGGAGAGCCGCCGGAGGACAGGACGCGGAGCGCCGGGATGGTCAGGCGCACGTCCGTCCCCAGCAGCTCGATGAAGCGCGCATACATTGCGGGTACGCCGAGGAAGCAGGTGATCCGCCCCGATTGCAGGTCTTCCAGCACCTTGCGGGCGGAGAAGCGCGGCATGAACTCAAGGCTTGCGCCCGAGGTCAGCGAACACAGGAACACCGAGGATAGCCCGTAGACATGCGACATGGGCAGCACGGCATAGACGACGTCGGCGGGGCGCATCCGGCGCGTGGCGGCGGAAAGACTTCCGACCGACAGCAAATTCCGGTGGGTGAGCATCACGCCTTTCGGCTTGCCCGTGGTGCCGGAGGTATAGATGAGCGCCGCCACCTGATCGCCCGTCGGGTCCACCGGCTCGGGCAGCGTTGTCTCGTTCAACGGGCCAATGGCGATACGGCCCAGATGAGGGACTTCGGCCTCGGCGATACCGGCGTGGGCGGCATGTTGCGCCGCATCCGGAGACACCTCCAGGGTATAGATCACGCGGCGCGCTCCGGAATGCTCCCGGATCGTCTCCAGTTCGCCTTCCGAAAGCCGGGCGTTGATCGTGGCCAGCCACACGTCGATCGTCCCCGCTGCCAGCAGCAGAAGGGCCAGCGCGATGCCGTTCTCGTTGACGACCATGAGCCGGTCGCCGGGCCGCAACCCCTGCTCGGTAAGCCAGCGGGCGGTGTCACGAATGGCCGCGGCGGTTTCGCCATATGTCAGGCGGCGGTCACCCTCGACCAGCGCGGGGGCGTCGGGGGTGCGCTCGGCCCAGTCGAACACCACATCTGCCAGCCGGGGCGGCAGGGCGTTCAGAGCGGCGAAGGCGCGGGCGCGTGTGGCTTCCGCAGCGGTCGTCGGCGATTCGGCAATGTCTCCATGCGATGTCATCGCGTCTCTCCAGTATCAGTATCGACCAGCAGGCTGGCCCGGTATCAGCGTCGGGCGAGGCTCGCCTCGATCCGTCCGACGGTCTCGACAAGGCGCGGGCCGAAATCCGCCGCCAGCCGGTCCGCCGGCATGACGAGCGCGGGCGCTCCACAGTTGAACGACAGCACGCCCCGTCCGCCGGAGAGCGGGATGGCGCGTCCGACGGAATGGATGGTGCTCTGCCAGGCACCGGTCGTCTGGGTGAAGCCCAGAGTCGCGTGATCGCGCATTCCGTCCTCTATTTCCTTCCGCACGGCGGGCCAGTCCGCACCGTGGCGGGCCTTCAGAAAGTCCATGGCCTCCGCACGCTCCGCTTCCGGAGCGACGGCAAACCAGGCCTTTCCCATGGAAGTGGTGCCGAGAGGTATGCGTGACCCGACTTCAAGGTTCAGCTTGAGCGGCCCGCGGCCACGCGCGCTTTCCACATAGACCATGGCGGCCCGGTGTCGGCGACCCATGGAGACGGACGCGTCCGTCTCCAGCGCCAGCGTTTGCATGAAGGGACGCGCCACTTCCCGGAAGTCGAGCGAGGACAGCGCGCTGTAGCCGAGGGACAGAACACCAATGTCCAGCCGATACTTGCCCGTGGCGCTATCGGCGCGCAGGTAGCCCAGCTCGGTCAGCGTGTGCGTCATCCGGCAGACGGTTGCCTTGGGAAGGCCCGTCCGTCGCGCGATGTCCTGATTGCCCAGCGTCCGATCCGCGCCACCAAAGGCACGCAGCACGTCGAGGCCGCGCGCGAGCGCGGTAACGAACATGCGGTCCCGATTGCCGGGTAGTTTTTCTGGGTCGAGTCCCGCCTCCCGCGGCATCATCCCGTCCTCCTTCTCCTCCGGCTAGGGGGATGGCATGGAGCTGGAGGGTTGTCAAAGATAAATGGAACATGATTTCGCATAGCGAAACCATTTTGTCAGACAAGATAATTCCGTCATGCAGAACCATGACGCATTCAGCGAAACTTCCTGTGGTGGCTATCGGCCGTCGACGCGGCCTGTCAGGCTCCGCGCGATATCGATCAGCCGTGGGCGGACTGCCGAAAGCAGAAAATCCGGCGGGGTCATCACGGTCGGTGCGCCGCAGTTCAGCACCATCGGCGGCAACCCGCCGCCGGGATGAAAGCCTACCGCGATGCCGCTCACCTTTTCCTGCCAATCACCAAAGGCGGTGGCGCAACCGTATTCCTCGTAGTCGCGCAGGCCCTTTTCGATCCCCGCGCGCAGCCGGGGCCAAGCGCTTTCGTCGATGGCGCGAATCTCGTCCATGAGCTCGTCGCGTTCGCGGCTGTCGCAGACGGCGAGATAGGCTCGCCCCATAGCGCTGCGGCTAAGCGACATGCGGGTGCCGATTTCGACGTTGAGAAGGATGGTCGCCCTGCCATGACAGCATTCCACATAGCGCATTGAGAGCCTGTCGCGCACCCCCAGACCCGCCGAGGCATTGGCGAACGATGCCAGATCCTGCAGCCGTTCCCGCGCCAGTTCACGGATGTTCAGGCCGCCCAGCACGACGGATGCCAGGCCCATGAGGGCCGGGCCGTGCCGGTATTTGCCATGGGCCTCCGAATAAGTGAGATAGCCCCTGCGGGTCAGGGTATGCGTCAGCCGCGAGACGGTAGACTTGGGCAGGCCGCAGCGCTCGGCGATCTCGGTATTACCCAGAAACTCCTCTCCCCGCTTGAAGGCGGACAGCACATCTAGCCCGCGCGCGAGCGCGGTGATGAAGCTCCTGTCGTCTTCCTCGGCGGAAAAATTCTGGGACCGGCTTGCCACGGGCTGCTCCTTGCGATGAAGATTCCATTTGTCCGCAGTGTCACATCGAGTCAACGCAATTCCGTCAGGTGGAACAAGCTGCCCCAATAAAGCGGCGAGTTCGTGTTTGACATGTCGCGATTTTGGAGGCATGAATTCCGACCAGCAGACGAGTATTCTGCACAGCGGAACTGGGAGGAAATGCCGTGAACGAGTCGACGATGCCCGCAGCCGAAGCCACCAGCTACGCCGCCGAAGGGGGCGTTGCGCTGATCACGCTGACCTCTCCGCCGGTGAATGCGCTTTCGGCGAAGATGCGGCAGGGCATCCTCGATGGCCTCGCGCGCGCGGCCGCCGATCCGGATGTGCGCGCCGTGGTGATCACGGGCGCGGGCCGGATCTTCTGTGCAGGCGCGGATATCACTGAATTTGGCAAACCGCCGGTCGCGCCCACTCTGCCCGATCTGCTCTCCGGGGTAGAGGAAAGCGTCAAGCCCGTCGTCGCGGCCATCAACGGCGCGGCGCTCGGGGGTGGATGTGAGCTCACGCTGGCCTGTCATGGCCGCGTGGGCTCCGCCGCCGCGGCGATCGGTCTGCCGGAGATCAAGCTCGGCATCATTCCGGGTGCAGGCGGCACGCAGCGCCTGCCTCGCATTCTCGCGCCCGCAGATGCCTTCGCCATGATGCTGAAAGGCGATCCGGTGAAGGCGCCAAAGGCAAAGGCGCTCGGCCTGCTGGACGAGGTTGTGGAAGCCGATGACCTGCTGCCCGCCGCGCGCCGGCTCGCACTCGCTTTTGCCGACAAGGGCGACTGGCCCGTCACCGGCAAGCGCAGCGTTGAGAACAGCCCCGAGGCTCGTGCCGCGTTCGACGCGGCTGCCGCCGAGGCGCGGAAGAAGTCCGGCGACCTGCTGAACACCGGTGCGCTGATCCGCTCGGTGGAGGCCGCATTCGACAAGTCGCTGGATGACGGCCTCGCCGTGGAGCGGGAGGAGTTCAAGACCCTCGTGGCCTCCGATCAGTCGAAGGCTCTCCGCCATGTCTTCTTCGCTGAACGCGCTGCCGCCCGCGTGCCGGGCATCGGCAAGGATGTGAAGGCGCGCAAGGTGGAGAAGGTCGCGGTGATCGGCGCGGGCACGATGGGCGGCGGCATTTCCATGGCCTTTGCCAATGCGGGGATTGCAGTCCGCGTGATCGAGACATCGGAGGATCTGCTTGCCAAGGGGCTGGAGCGGATCCGGGGTACCTACGCGGCTTCCGTCAAACGCGGCTCGCTGTCGGAGGCCGACCTTCAGAAACGCATGGCGCTGATCGAGGGGCAGGTCGGCCTTTCCGCCGCCGGGGAAGCCGACATGATCATCGAGGCCGCCTTCGAGGATATGGGCGTCAAGCGCGAGATCTTCGGGGAACTGGCCCGCGTGGCGAAGCCGGGCGCGGTGATCGCGACCAATACCTCCTATCTCGATGTGAACGAGATCGCCTCGGCCGCGCCGGGGCGCGAGGCCGACGTGATCGGGCTGCACTTCTTCTCCCCCGCCAATGTGATGCGGCTGCTGGAGGTCGTGCGGGGCGACAGGACCGCGCCGGACGTGCTGGAAACCGGCCTGAGCATCGGGCGCAAGATCGGCAAGCTGCCTGTCGTTTCTGGCGTCTGCTTCGGTTTCATTGGCAACCGGATGCTGGCCCAGCGGACCCGCGCGGCGGAGCGGCTGCTCCTGTCCGGCGTCAGCCCGTCGGAGGTCGATGACGCCATCACCGGCTTTGGCTTCCGCATGGGGCAGTTCGCCATGCTGGATCTTGCGGGCATCGACATCGGCTGGCGCACGCGCAAGGCGTTTGGCGGCTTCGCCCCGATCGGTGACAGGCTGGCGGAATTGGGGCGTTTCGGGCAGAAGACGGGCCGCGGCTTCTACCTTTACCCCGAAGGCGCGCGGAAGGGGGTGCCGGACCCGGAGGTGGCCCAGATCATCGCCGAGGAGGCTG
The DNA here is from genome assembly GCF_000740795.1 of Haematobacter massiliensis. GTDB lineage: Bacteria > Pseudomonadota > Alphaproteobacteria > Rhodobacterales > Rhodobacteraceae > Haematobacter > Haematobacter massiliensis. The sequence continues at coordinate 251,917 of NZ_JGYG01000006.1, read as the reverse complement.
AGGCCCGTGGTGTCTCCTCCGAGACGCTGACGGGGGAGGAGATCGTGGAGCGCCTGTTCTACCCGATGGTGAACGAGGGTACCCGCATTCTGCAGGAAGGGATTTCCTACCGTCCCTCCGACATCGACCTTGTCTGGATCAACGGCTACGGCTGGCCTTCCTGGACGGGCGGGCCGATGTTCTGGGCCGATGGCGTCGGGCTGGCGAAGATCGTGGCCTCGCTTGAGGCGCAGGCGAAACGGTTCGATGCGCCGGAACTGGAACCTGCGCCGCTGCTCCGCCGCCTTGCCGAAGAGGGCAAGGGTTTTCAATCGCTTAAGGAAGGCGCGTGAGCGGCTTTCGGGGAGAGAGACATGACTGAAGCGGTAATCGTTTCCACGGCGCGCACGCCGGTCGGCAAGGCGCATCGCGGGAGCTTCAACCTGACGCATGGAGCGGACATGGCGTCCCATGCGATGCGCGCGGCGCTTGCCAAGGCCAGGGTGGAGCCGGGGGCGGTTGAAGAGGTCGTGCTCGGCACCGGTTATCCCGAAGCAGCGACCGGCGGGAATGTCGCGCGCCACGCCGCGATCATGGCCGGTATCCCGGTTCAGTCCTCCGGTGTGACGGTGAGCCGGTTCTGCGCCTCCGGGCTGGAGGCTGTCGCTGCGGCAGCCGCCCGGATCACCCGGGATGGTGCGCCGGTCGCCGTGGCGGGGGGCGTGGAATCCATCAGTCTCGTTCAGCCGGTGACGCGCCGCGACCTGGTGCAGAACCCCTGGCTGATGGAGCACAAGCCCGACATCTATATTTCCATGATCGAGACGGCGGACAATGTTGCGCGCCGCTACCAGATCAGCCGGGAGGAGCAGGACCGCTTCTCGCTGGAAAGCCAGCGTCGCACCGCCGCGGCGCAGGACGCGGGCCGGTTCGACGACGAAATCGTACCCATGGACGTGACCTTCCAGGTAACGGACAAGGCCACCGGCGAAACCACCACCCGCGAAGGGCGGATCGCCAAGGATGAGGGCAACCGGCCCGACACTTCCTATGAGGGGCTGGCGAAGCTGAAACCCGTGCGCGGCGAGGATGAGTTCGTCACCGCCGGCAACGCGAGCCAGCTTTCCGACGGCGCCTCCGCGCTGATCCTGATGTCGGACACGGAGGCCCGCGCCCGCGGGCTGCAACCGCTCGGCACTTTCCGGGGTTATGCCACCGCGGGGTGCGAGCCGGATGAAATGGGTATCGGCCCGGTCTTTGCAGTGCCCCGCCTTCTGGAGCGTCACGGGCTGACGGTGAACGATATCGACCTGTGGGAGCTGAACGAAGCCTTCGCCTCACAGTCGCTTTATTGCATCCGTACGCTGGGGTTGGATCCGGAGAAGGTGAACGTCAACGGCGGAGCCATCGCGATCGGGCATCCCTTCGGCATGTCGGGCGCGCGTCTCACGGGCCACGCGCTGATCGAGGGGAAGCGACGGGGCGCAAAGCTTGCGGTCGTCACAATGTGTATTGCCGGCGGCATGGGCGCAGCCGGTCTTTTTGAAATCGGGAGCTGAGCATGGATCTTCGTTTCACCCCTGAGGAAAACGCGTTCCGCGCAGAGGTTCGGGACTTTCTCCGCAAGGAAATCCCCCAAGAGATCCGCGACAAGGTCTCCTCCGGGCGGAAGCTCTCGCGGGAGGATATCGTCACCTCGCAGCGCATTCTGAACAAGAAGGGCTGGGCGGTGTCGCACTGGCCTCTGGAATGGGGCGGTCAGCCGTGGTCGCCCATCCAGCGGTACATCTTCACCGAGGAGCTTCAGCAGGCCGCCGTGCCGCTGCCTCTGCAGTTCAACTGCTACATGGTCGGGCCGGTGATCGCGGCCTTCGGCAACGAGGAACAGAAGAAGCGCTTCCTGCCCGCGACGGCCAATCTCGATATCTGGTGGTGCCAGGGCTTCTCCGAACCGGGCGCCGGCTCGGACCTTGCCAGCCTGAAGACCCGCGCGGTGCGCGACGGGGACCATTACGTCGTCAACGGCCAGAAGACTTGGACCACGCTTGGCCAGTATGCCGACTGGATCTTCTGCCTCGTGCGCACCAACACGGAGGTGAAGAAGCAGCAGGGCATCTCCTTCCTGCTCATCGACATGAAGACCCCGGGCGTCACCGTCCGTCCGATCATCACGATCGAGGGCCATCACGAGGTCAACGAGGTGTTCTTCGACGACGTACGGGTGCCGGTGGAGAACCTCGTCGGCGAGGAGAACAAGGGCTGGGACTATGCCAAGTTCCTGCTCGCCAACGAGCGCTCCGGCATCGCCCGCATCGGCATGACCAAGGAACGCATCGGGCGGATCAAGCGGCTCGCCCGCGAGGTGCCGAACGGCACCGGCACCATGTGGGAGGACGGCGATTTTCGCAGCCGCCTCTCGCAGGTGGAGATCGAGCTTAAGGCGCTGGAGATCACCAACATGCGCGTGATCGCCAATCAGATGAAGAGCGGCTCCGACAAGCCGGACCCTGCTTCATCCATCCTGAAAATCAAGGGATCGGAGCTTCAGCAGGCTTCCACCGAACTGCTGCTGGAGCTCGCAGGCCCCTATGCGGCGGCAGGTCCGGACCGGGCGGGCGAGGGCAACGAATTGCCCGATTTCGACTGGTCGGACGGGGCGGCGGCGCTCTACTTCAACAACCGCAAGGTTTCGATCTATGGCGGATCGAACGAGATCCAGCACAACGTGATCGCCAAGGCGATCCTCGGGCTTTAAGGGGGCGAGCGATGGACTTCGATTTCACCAGCGAGCAATCGCAGCTCAAGGACAGCGTGGACCGGTTCCTTGCCGCGCGCTACGGCTCCCTTGAGGACCGGGAAAAGAACCGCAAGCAAACGGGCGGGTTCGACCCTGCGATCTGGGCGGGTTATGCGGAACTCGGCCTGCTCGGCATGCCGTTCTCCGAAGAGGATGGCGGCTTCGGCGGCGGTCCCGTGGAAACCATGATCGCGATGGAGGCGGTCGGGCGCACCCTCGCGCTGGAGCCGTATCTGTCGACGGGCGTTCTGGGTGCGACCGCGCTGCGTCTGGCCGGGAACGCCCAGCAAAAGGAAACGCTGATCCCCGAGGTGGCGGAGGGCAATCTCCGCCTGTCGCTCGCCTTTCAGGAGCCGCAGGCGCGCTACGACCTGTTCGACGTGGCGACACGTGCGGAAGCGCAGGGCGCGGGTTTCGTCCTGACCGGGCGGAAGGAACTGGTGCTGAACGGTGATACGGCGGGACTTTTCATTGTTTCGGCGCGTACGGCGGGCGAGCGGCGCGATGAGAGCGGCATCACGCTGTTCCTCGTCCCCGCAGACCGCGACGGCGTGACGGTGCGCGGCTATGCCTCGCAGGATGGCGGACGGCTGGCCGATGTGGATTTCTCCGGCGTGGTGCTCAACGCGGAAGATGTTCTGGGCGAAGTGGGCCAGGGCTATCCGGTGCTGGAACGGGTGAGCGAGGCGGGCATCGCTGCGCTGGCCGCCGAAGCGGTCGGCGCGATGGAGGCGCTGCACGGGCTGACGGTCGATTACCTCAAGACCCGCAATCAGTTCGGCGTCGCGATCGGCTCCTTCCAGGTGCTTCAGCACAAGGCGGTGGATATGCTGCTGATGGTGGAGCAGGCGCGGTCCATGGCCTATTACGCCGCGATGATGGTTGAGGCGGAGGATGCCGCCGAACGCCGTGCCGCGCTCTCGGCGGTGAAAGTGCAGATCAACCGCTCCGCAAGATTTGTCGGTCAGACCGCAGTTCAGCTTCACGGTGGCATCGGCATGACGATGGAATATCTGGGGGCACATTACTTCAAGCGGCTCGCCATCATCGAAACCCAGTTCGGCGACACGGCCTATCACCTCGCGCGGGTGACGGATGCCGGTGGCCTGATCGCGGCGGCTTGATCATGGCAGAGCTGCGGCAAGAGCGGCAGGGGCGTGTGCTCCTCCTGACAATCGACGATCCGGCAACCCGCAACGCGCTCACACCGGAGGTTTATCGCGGTGGGCGCGAGGCCATGGCGCTGGCAGCAAGCGACCCCTCCATCGGCGCGGTGGTGCTGACGGGGGCGGGGCCGAGCTTCTGCTCGGGCGGCAATCTCGCCGGGATCGGCGCAAGGCGAGCCTCGGGTGAGGCCGGGATCCGCGGCGGGATCGAGGAGCTGCACGATTTCATCCGTGCGATCCGCGAGACGCCGGTGCCGGTTATCGCGGCGGTCGAGGGCTGGGCTGCGGGGGCAGGATTCTCCCTCGCGCTGGCCTGCGATATGATGGTTGCGGCGCGGGATGCGCGATTCATGCTGGCCTATGTCAAGGTCGGTCTCAGCCCGGATGGGGGGGCCACGGCCTCTCTCGCCCGGATGCTGCCGCGGCAGCTGCTCTCCGAGATCGCGATGGAAGGTGGTCCGGTGGAGCCGGAGCGGCTTCATACTCTGGGTCTCGTCAACGAGCTGACGGACAAGGGACAAGCGCTGGCCGCTGCAATGGCGCGGGCGGAGCGGCTGGCGGCCGGCCCGCGGGATGCCATTGGCACGATCAAGGGGCTTATCTCCACCGGGCAGGTGCTCAGCTTCTCCGATCAGCTTGATCGGGAACGCGATGGTTTTGCCCGAAACGCCGTTGCGCCCGACGCGGGTGAGGGGATCAAGGCATTCCTCGAAAAACGCAGTCCCCGCTTCGGGGCCGCCGAGTGACATCTGCGAGAGCCGGGCGGTTCAGCCTGGCTCTCTGCCGCAGCAGCGCGCGCGAGAGACGCTTCCAACAGGTCGAGCACCGGTCATCGGCGATTGTTCCCGATATCCAGCTTCACCTTATCTGGGCGCATCATGGTCAAAGCCATGGATTTTGCCCGAACGGATAGCGCCTTCTTTTGATGTGCGTCGAACGATGATGGCCGTCTGGCGGAGCGGTTCCGTTCCGCGCGAAGCGTGCCGGTGACAAGTCCAGTTCTGTGCGAATTGCCGGGTGCTCCGCTGACGCCGGAGCCCTCCTGAAGACGGGTCTGCGGCATGCATGACAGCGACACGTCCGGCTGAAGGAAGCACAGGGTTCGCCCGCGTTGGCCAGCCTGTCCCCGATCGCCTGACGGATGCGGTGTTTTAGGATTTCAGTCTGCTCCGCGCAGCGGTTCTGGCGGGCAGGGCATGGCGTGCTCGCTGGCCATGATCCTGCCCGATCTGGCAGAGGCACGGCTTGTTCAGTCCTCTTGGTGGTGCAAGGGTTCGCCTCCGCCATGACGCAACCGGGATTGGCCCCGTGTGCATCAAGGCGCGGCAGGCATTCCCCTCATGGATCGCGGCTCAGCGGGAGGTGGGTGATGGACATGTTCCACGCCAGCGGGGACGTGCCGTCAGGGGGCTGCGGCGTGGCGGATCAGTTCCGAAGTGTTGAACTGGTCATCAGGCCTGCACGGGACGGCGCCAGTCGAAGAAATCCGCGGGCGCGCGGGAAAGCAGGTCGCGTGCCATTGCCTCGCCCATCTCCGCGGCATCCGCCGGCGCTCCGCGTGTTTCCACCGTCAGCCGCCCGCTGCCATCCGGCGTCAGGATCTCGCCCCGGAAACGGAGGAGATCGCCTTCAAATTCCGCAAGCCCCGCGATAGGCGTTTCACAGGAGCCTTCCAGCGTCGCGAGGAAGGTTCGCTCGCAGGCGATCTGCACTTCGGTCGTCCGATGGTGGAGGGGCGCGGTCAGCGTTTCGGCCAGCGCATCCTCCCGCCGCCGCTGGATGACGAGCGCACCCTGACCTACGGCGGGCAGCATTTCATCGGCCGAGATGATCGTCTTCGCATGTTCCCGCATGCCGAGCCGGTTCAATCCTGCAAGCGCGAGGAAGGTCGCGGCAGCGACGCCCTCGCCCAGCTTCCTGAGCCTGGTCTGGACATTCCCTCGGAAGTTGACCACCTGAAGATCGGGCCGCAGGTGCAGCGCCTGCGCCCGACGCCGCATGCTGGAGGTGCCGAGAACCGCTCCCTCCGGCAGATCGGCCAGTGTCGCCCAGCCGGTCGAGAGGAAGACATCGCGCGGATCCTCCCGCTCCAGATGGCAGTCGGAGATGAGGCCCGCAGGCTCCTCCACCGCCATGTCCTTTACGCAGTGGACGGCAAGGTCGATGGCACCGGCGAGCAGCGCCTCCTCGATTTCCTTGGTGAAAAGTCCCTTGCCGCCGATCTCCTTCAGCGCCCGGTCCTGCACACGGTCGGCCGTGGTGGAGATCACGACGATCTCGAACCGGTCCTCCGGCAGCCCGTGTGCCGCCATGAGCAGGTTGCGCGTCTCCACCGCCTGCGCGACGGCGAGCGGTGACCCACGGGTTCCGATTTTCAGCGGGACAGTGACGTCTGGCATCGGCAGGCTCCGTATCATGCCGGATCGGATAGCCGCCTCATCCCGGAACCGCAACGGCAATTCCGTAACGTCAGACTCAGGTCGTGATGCGGCAGGATCGCTGGGCAGGCCGCGCCGCCTGACAGGCCGCCCTGGTCAGTCCGGGCGGGGAACCAGCAGGAAGACGGGGCTCAGGGCCAGGGATATGGCGCCGTCGACTTGCCGTCGGCCGCAAGACGATCAACGATCTCGCGCCGGGCGGCCACGATGTCCCGCATCGGCTCCGCATGGCGGCGGGCGATTTCCTCTGCGGTGAACGCGGGCACATCCGTCATCGGATCGCCCCATTCCTTCACCACATAGTTCAGCACTGCGGCAATCCCGGCCGGTGAGAGATCGGCGGAGTTGATACCGGGCACATGGGCGATATAGCTCCGCCCCCGGTCATCCGCCGCGAGTGCGGAGATGCTGTCAAGGAAGGTGGGAACCCCGCCGATCACCGTTCCTTCCCCGGTCATGGTGTGGCATCCCGCGCAACGCAGGATATAATTCACATGCGCCGACCGCTCCCCTGCTGCGTCTTCGGCCGCCGCTCCCAAGGCCGGCGTTGCCAGTATTGCCGCGAGCATGATCCGCCGGAGCGCCGTCCACATCGGTTTCGTGACCGTCCCTCGGGAGACCCTTGGGCCGGTCTGCGCCGATGCCGCTTCCGCGTCCTTCGCTTGCCCGAGGGCGGTTCCTGTGCGGCCCTCCAGACTACTTCTTCCCGGAGGAGATATGCCCGGGCATGCTCCTGCGCGGATGTGCATCGCGCCCGCAAACGAATGCAACGCCGGGGAGATGGCGCCTGGGTATGCTCCCGGGAGGATCTGCATCGCGTCCGCCGATGCGCGGGCTGCCGTGGTCAGGCTTGGTCGCAATGCCCCTGTTCCGTTCGTGCCTGCCGGGCCGGGTATCAGACGGGTGGATCCTATCCATGTCAGGAGCGCTCGCCCGGAGCTTCCCATCTCACTCCCCCTTGCGGAGCTTGCGCAGCGCCGCATGGTCGGGGGGCGAGGCGAGTGTCGCCGCCGCGAGCTCTTCCGTCACCGGTTGCTCAAGCCCATTGAGCGTCTGCAGAACGTAGGAGGCCACCTCCGCCATCTCGGCAGGCGTCAACTGCGTCTGCTCCGGCATCGCGAGGCCGATATAATCCACCCCCGCGACCGTGATCCGTCCGGTGAGGCCCGAGGTCAGCACGCCTGCGATGTAATCGGGCGCCTTCGGCCCGAGCCGGGTCCAGAGCTCGGCATCCACCAGCGGCGGTGCGAGCCCGGGGGTGCCAACGCCGCCCTCTGCGTGACAGGCGGCGCAATTGTCGGCGAAGAGAGCTGCGCCATCCGCGAGTGCCGCCCCCGGAAGGGCGGCGGCGAGGATGCACGTGGCGAGTTTATTCATCCGCCAGACCCACGACCACCGAAACGGTGCAATGATAGCCCTTGTCGGTATTCGCCATGCACCAGTTGATGTCGTTGTAAAGACCCATGCGATAGCCGGGCCGTTCCCCCTTCGACGTATAGCAGGACGTGGCCGAGGAGACCGACGCCTTGCCGCAGCAGTCGTTGTAGGAGACGAGGTAATCCTTGCTGTCATCCGGGTTGCGGCAGGTGCCGACCCAGGACACGGCGGAGGCCGAGGATCCGGGCGGGCAGGAGGTCAGCGACCCGCCGGAGGTGGAACACAGGTTGCCGTCGAGCGCGCAGTGCCGCCAGTAGTCACAAGCGTCCTCCGCCGTCTCTGCCGCCTTGGCGCGGCGGTCGAACGGCAGGATCGGCGAAATGGCCACCCCGGCGAGCACCGCCCCCGCCTTGGCAAGGAAGGAGCGGCGGCCGTGGGTGCGGGCAGAGCTGCGGGCGCCGGTCTCGACAGCGGCGTCGAGTGTCTTGAAGAGCTTGTCGGTCAAGCGGGTCATGAAGCGTTTCCCTTTCAGATGCGGGTCCGGGCCGAGGGCACCGGCAGAGAGGTTGGATATCCGCCGCCGGGCGGATGGATCGGTTCAGGCCGGGGCGGCGGCGAGGCTCTGGATGGAGGGACGGCCAAGTTCCGCGGCGTGGAACAGGCTCTCGAGCTGCTCACGGTTGTTGATCAGGCCCTTGGCGCGGATCACGCCATTGCCGTCGATCAGCACCGCGAAGGGCAGTTTCGCCACCTTGAACGTCATCCCGAGGTCGGAGGAGATCGTGTAGGGGAAGTCCTGCAGCCGCTCCCTGCCGATCATCGCGAGATGCGGCTCGGGTTTGCCGTCGGAGGCGAGGACGACATCCAGCCAGTTCCCCTCCGCCCGCGCGGCAGAGCGCAACGCAGGTACCAGCGCCTTGCAGATCGGGCAGCTCGTCGAGAGGAAGAACACGAGCTGGCTCCGCCCCGACGCACCGCCCAGCGGAACGGGCGCGCCGTTGAGGTTGGGCAGCAGCATCTCCGGCACACGGGCGCCGATGTCCGGTCCCTTGTCGGCCATCATCGCGCCGACAGGCTGCACCCGCTCCAGCAGAACGCCGATCTGGCGGGCGAGGGCAAAGACGACGGCGATCAGGATCATCACCACGATCCAGAGCGCAACCACCGCGAAGGTAAGGATGTTCATGGGTCTCTCCGTCAGGATCGCGCCGCGAGGCGCATATGGCCGGCATTGGCCAGAAGCCGCTCGACAATGCCGTAGACACACCAGAGCGTAAGGCCCGCCGCCAGCGCAACGAGGGCTGCCGCCGGGCCCATCGGTCCCTCCGGCAGCAGCGCCACGGCGAGCGCAGCGGCCGTGAGCACGAGATTGCGCAGGATGACGGGCCGGGAGACGATCTGTGGCGCGCCGCCGCAACCGCATTCGATCCGGTCTTTGCCCGCCCGGAGCGCAAGTGCCATCGCGGCGCCATAGCCGGTGAAAAGCGCCGCCGCGAGTGCGCCGCCCGCCGTCCGCGTCCACGGCAGGACGAGCAGCACGACCGCCACCGCCTCCGCCGCGATCAGCAGGCGAAGAACGACTGTTTCCCGGCCCGGCGGGACAAGACCGTAGCCCGCGACGAAACCAGTGGTTTCGAGGAAGGACTGCGCCTTGTGCCACGCCGCGCCGAGCAGGATCAGCGCCACGAAGGCGGTGAGCGCGCCAGAGAGATAGACGCCTGCCTCCGCCATGGTCACTCCGTCGCCAGAACGAGGCCGACGAAATTGCCCATGTCTTCCGCTTCTCCGGCAAGCTTCGCGGCGAATTTCGCCTCCGGGTCCACCTCGTAGCGATAGAGGGCGTTCTCCTCGGACACGGCGAAGATCACAGGCGCCGCGCCTTGGGTCACGGTGATGGTGTTCTCGGCATGGGCGTTGGAGCGGTAGAGCACCTTCTTCGCCTTCACGTCGACTGCCCAGATCTCCTCTGCGCCGTCCTTGTGGCTGCCGTCCTCGGCGCCCGAATGCATCAGCACATAGGCGGTGCCGGTAGGCGCGTTGTAGGCAATCACCTCGGATCCGCCGGGTGCCCAGTCGCCTTCCACACCTTCGGTCGTGGCGAACTTGTCCACGAGCACGGCTTTTCCGTCCTTCACCGCGACGTGGTAGAGATTGCCGTTGAAGGAAGCGAAGAGCCAGTCGTCGCCCATCTTCGCCGGGTTGGTGAAGAGCGCGTCCTTGTCGGCGTCGAAGATCTTCTCGCTCTTGACCGGCTCGCCGATCTTGCCTGCGGCATCAAAGGAGAAGACCTGCATCGTGCCGTCACCGCAGAGGCTCAGAAATTTCAGGTCCTGCGCCACGGGCAGCGCCCCCCAGCAGCCCGGCGTCGGCACTTCCGCGATCTGCTCGCCCTTGGCGAGATCGGCCACGCTCACAGAGGTCGCCGGGGTCGCATTTTGCACCAGCAGGAACTTCGCATCGCCCGCGAGTTGCAGCAGCGCTGGCTGCGGCTCCGCCATTGCCATCTTGTTGGAGACGGTGAACTCACGCTTGTGGGTCAGGGTGGCGATATCGAATTCGTGGATCACCGCCTCCTGGGGACCATAGGTGATCCGGGGCGCATAGACGGACGCGGTGTAGAGCGTCGCTCCACCCGGAGCGAGCACCATCTGCCCGATGAGGCCCACCCCCATGTTGCCCTTCATCTTCAGGTCGGATGTGGACAGCACGTTGATGCGGGACTGCCCACTCCAGCTCTGGTCGAGTGTCAGGACATTGGCGCCGGGGGCAATGCGCTCCTCCACGGTCAGTTTCTCGGGGGCGATTGCCTCCTGTGCGATGGCCGCCTGTCCGGCAAGGACCGCACAGGCGGCGCAAATGGTTGCTGGGACTCGCATCCGGTCTCTCCTGCGTTCGTTTGTCCCTGTGTTAACGGCTCCGTGACCGCGCAATCTATCCGGGCTTAGCGCGAAAATACGCCCAAAGTTTATGCATTCGAAGAATTGCAGCGACGTTTCGTCGCGGCCCGGCTTGCTCAGGCTGCGGCGGGAGCGCAGGCCGGACAGCATGACACCGATCTATCGCCACACCATCTGCCAGGCCATTGAGGAACTGGAATGCGGTATGCCCGGATGGGAGCAGCGCTACCACCCGGTCGCGCCGGGCGGCTCTCTTGGGGAGATCAGCCGGCTCGATTTCGGCACGCTCTCTCTCTATCGAGAGGAGATGCAGCGCCTGACGCTCAACAGCTTTTTGATGCCGGAGGGGCACTTGGCGGTATATTTCCTGCTCGGCGGGGCCGAAGGCGGAGGATCATCGGTGCTGGAGGCGGGTTTTGCCATGACCCCGCGCTGGCTTACGATGCTGCAGCGCCCCGGTGTGCGCTGCGTGTCGGTGGAACTGGCCGCAGACCTTCTTCCGGCAGCGATGGAAGCCGGCGCGGACGTGGCATGCTCGGGCGTGTTCGACCATGCCCCAAGGGGTGCGATCGCCCAGACGGGTCAATGGATCGACTTTCTCGTTTCTCCTACGAATGGCGCATACAGCCGGAGCAATGCTTCGCTTCTCGCCATCGCGCCCGGCCTCATTACCGACCGGCTGACGCTTTGGTTCGAGGAACGGGTCTGGGCGCGGAAGCGTCGGCAGGGAACGGCGCGTGCTTTTGCCGCGACGCTGGACTGGCTCGCTGCGGCGGAAGCGGTGGATATGAGCGTCACCCAGCTTTCCGCCGCGACGGGCTTCGACAGCCGCACCCTTCGCCGCGCGAGCATGGCGGAGGCCGGCCTCGGGCTTGATCGGCTGCTCACCATGCAGCGGCTTAACCTTGCGCGGCGGGCGCTGATCATCGCGAGGGAGGCAGGGGCAAGGGAAAAGGGTGCGAAGGTATCGGACATCGCCTTGGATCACGGGTTTCCGCACTGGGGTCGGTTTGCGGGGCAGTATCGCGCCATGTTCGGCGAGCGGCCGACCGATACGCTGCGCGGCCGCCTCGCATTGGCGGAGGAGTGATTACTCCTCCGCACGCAGTATACCCGCTGGCCGCGCCGCCAGCGGACGGATCGCAAAAGCCAGGCTGGCAGCCAACGTGGCCAGCGCCCCGCCCAGCACGACGGCAAGCGCCGGAACGATGGCAGGGCGGTAGCTTTCCTCCATCACCAGATCCATGACGAGCCAGCCCGCCAGAAGCCCGAAACCGAGGGCCACAAGCCCTGCTGCACCGCCGGTCAAGAGCGCGCGGAGCGCAAAGGACCACAGAATCCGCCCCCGCGTTGCCCCTAGGACCTTGAGCAGCGCCGCCTCCTTCGCACGCGCGCGCTCACCCGAAGCGGCGGCACCGATCAGCACCACGGCCCCGGTCAGCAGCGTCACGCCTGCCGCCAGCACGATGGCGCGTGCAACCAGCGTCAGCGCTTCGCCGATGCGGGCCAGCGCCTCCCCCACGGGGATGGCCGTGACATTGGGCCAATCCCCCGCGATGGCGCGGAGCACGCCGGCTTCCGCCTCCGGCGCGGCATAGACCGTGGCGATGTTGGTATGGGGAGCGCCTGTCAGAGCGGCGGCATTCAGGATCAGGAAGAACCCGATCCCGTCCCGGCGATAGTCCACGTCACGGAGAGAGGTTATCGTCGCCTCGATGTCGCGGCCGAGGATGTTCACCGTGATCCTGTCTCCCAGCCCAAGCCCCAGCTCAGCAGCCTCCGTCGCGGCGAGGCTGGCCTGAGGCGGGCCGCTGTAATCGGCGGGCCACCACTCTCCGGCGACAAGGCGCGTGCCCTCCGGCGGGGTGCTTGCATAGCTCACGCCCCTGTCACCGCGCAGAACCCAGTGATCCCCCGCGACTGACCGTGCATCCCGGCCGTTGATCTGCGTGATCACGCCCCGGAGCATGGGCGCGGTCTGCAATCTTTCTACTGCAGGCAGACCTGTCAGCCGGGCCTCCAGCGGGTCGATCTGATCGGGCTGAATATCGACGAGGAAGAAGGCCGGAGCGATCCGGGGCAGATCGGCGGAGATCGCGTTGCGCAGGTTCGCCTCCACCTGCCCGACTGCGGCGAGAACGGAAAGACCCAGCCCGAGTGACAGGACGACAGCACCCGCATCGCTTCCCGGTCCGCCGATCTGCGCCAGCGCCGCGCGCAGCATGGGCCGCCCCCGGACGATCCGTGCGCGCGCCAGCCCGCGGGCGAGCCAGCGGAGCGCCAGCGCCACGAGCCACAGCAGCCCCAAGGCCACCGCGATTCCCGCGAGCGTCGCAAGCGTCAGGCGCGGCTCGCCGGAAAAGCCGACGGCGGCCCCGATCAGCGCCAGCAACAGTAGCGCTAGCAGGCCGAGCGTCGCCATCCCGGGCAGGCTCCGACGCGCGGGGCCGGTGTCGCGATAGAGCAGCGCCGGTCGCACCGCCGCCATCCGGCCGAGCGGCAGCAGGACGGCGATGGTGGCGATGAGAGCGCCATAGGTCGCGGCCTCCGCCATGGCGCGGGGAGAGGGGGTGAGGGCGATCTCCACCGGCAACAGCCCTCGCACGAAGGGAGCCGCCGCCAGCGGCAAGAGGCTGCCAAGCACAAGCCCCCCAGCGATCCCCAGCCCGCCGATAAGCGCCAGCTGCAACAGGAAAGCCGCGCGGATTTCCCTCCCCGTCGCGCCAAGAGCCTTCAGCGTGGCAATCGTCCCGGTCTTGCGCGCGATCCATGCCCGAGTCGCCGCAGCAATTCCCACGCCGCCGACCGCCAGCCCCGCGAGGCCGAGCAGGATGAGGAACGAGCCGATACGGCTTACATGACGCTCCACGCCGGGGGCGGCGCGGCGGCTATCCTGCCAGCGGATGCCCGCTCCCTCGAACCGCGTTTTGGCGGCGGTTTCCAGCGCGGGAAGATCGGCGCCCTCCGGCAGCAACAGCCGGTATTCCGCGTCGAAGACGGAGCCGGGGGCAAGGAGCGGTGTCTCTCGCACTGTCTCCGACCGGACCAGCGTCCGGGGGGCAAGGGCGAAACCGCCCGAGGTGTTGTCGGGCTCCCGCACGATCCGTGCGGAAAGGCGGAAGGTCACGTCCCCCACCGTGAACGTGTCGCCGAGAGCAAGGCCCAGCCGGTCGGCGAGGATCCCGTCCATCGCCGCGCCGGGCAGTCCGTCCCGAGGGGCGAAAACGTCGGCCACGGGCATGGGCGGTTCGACCTCCAGCTCCCCCGCCATGGGCCAGGCAGCATCTACCGCCTTCACCTGTGTAAGGGCGATATCCTCCCCGCTGCGGGCCATGGAGCGAAAATCCAGAACTTCGGACAGACGGGTCGCGTGATCCTCCATCCACTTCCGCTCTTCCGGCCTTGCGGTGCGATAGGTGAACTCGATCTGCGCATCGCCTCCCAGAAGCGCGCGCCCCTGATCGGCCAGCGCATCGGTGATTGCGGAACGCACGGTCGCCAGCGCCGCGATGGCGGCGACGCCGAGGATCAGGCAGAGGAGGAACACGCGGAAGCCGGACAGGCCACCGCGAAGTTCGCGCCGGGCTATCGTCCAGGCGATCGGAGGCAAAAGGCTCATGTGGCAGGAACCATGCCCGTGGCGTCGATGCGCCCGTCCGCCAGCCGGATGAGCCTGTCACATCTTTCCGCAAGCTCCGGCGCGTGGGTGACGAGCACCAGCGTCGCCCCATGCCGGTCACGAAGATCAAAGAGCAGGTCCATGATCTGCGCACCGGTCCGACCGTCGAGATTACCGGTGGGTTCGTCGGCAAGAAACAGCTCCGGCCGGGGCGCGGCGGCGCGGGCCAGCGCCACGCGCTGCTGCTCACCGCCCGACAGTTCCGCGGGATAGTGGCCTTCGCGGTGCGACAGCCCGACGGCGGCGAGCTCTGTCGCCGCGCGATCGAAAGCGTCTGCCTCTCCCGCGATCTCAAGGGGCAGCGCGACGTTTTCGAGCGCCGTCATGGTCGGGACGAGGTGGAAGGACTGGAAGACGATGCCCATTCGTCCGCGTCTAAAACGGGCAAGCCCGTCCTCATCCATCCCCGACAGCTCCTGGCCGAGCGCGGTGACACGGCCCGCGGTCGGCCGCTCCAGCCCGCCCATGAGCATCAGGAGGGAGGACTTGCCCGACCCGGACGGCCCGACAAGTCCGATGCTCTCGCCCCGGTCAACTTCCAGAGTGATGCCCCGCAGGATCTCGACCCGGCCCGCGTTTCCGGCGAGTGTAAGCTCCACATTCTCCAGCCCGAGGACTGCTTGGCCCATGCTCTTCGCTTCCGCCGCTTTGCCCATGCCCACCCTTTTCCCGCTGTCTCGCTCGCGTCTTGCCGGGTGCTTCGCCCGTGCGGCAAGGGCTTTGCGATATGACTTCGGAAACGTGATCGGCAAGCTCGCGATTGTCGCAGCCCTTGCGATACCCCTGCCTGCCGGCGCGGCGGAGCGGCTGGAAATAGTGGCGCTCGGCGACAGTCTCACGCAGGGATACGGTCTGCCGCCGGGCGAGGGGTTGGTGCCGCAGCTCCAGGCGTGGCTCGACGCAAAGGGGGCAGAGGTGACGGTGGTGAACGCGGGGGTGTCGGGTGACACCACGGCGGGCGGGCTGCAGCGGCTGGACTGGTCTCTCACCCCCGGCACGGATGCGCTGATCGTGGCGCTTGGCGGCAACGATCTGCTGCGGGGGCTACCTTATGAAGCCTCGCAGGCCAATCTGGACCGTATCCTCAGCAGAGCGGGGGAAAGGGGTCTTCCGGTCCTGCTGATCGGCCAGACCGCGCCCGGCAATTACGGGGCCGATTACAAGGCGAAGTTCGACGCAATGTGGCCCGCGCTGGCGGAGGCGCATCATACGCTTCTGGTGACGGATTTTCTCGGCCCTTTGACGGCGATGGACAGCGACGCACGGGTGGCGGCAGGTGTGATGCAGCCCGACAATCTCCATCCCTCCGCCAAGGGCGTCACGCTTGTGGTTGAGCATATCGGCCCTGCTGTTCTGGATCTGGCCGAGCGGACGCGGGCGAAGCCATAGAAGGCCCCTGGATGACGGTCGAGGCGGGGTAGCCGGGCCTATGGAGTGAGGCCTGCCTGTCCGCCCTCGGCCGTCTCGCCATGGATGCGCAAGGTTAGCGCGTCACCCACGCCACATCGACATACAGGAACGTGTCGGGCGGGAGCGGGCGCCTTGGGCGTCCAAGGTTCCACGCGCCATCACCGAAGAGAGGCGGAGCGGAAGGACATCTGCAGACGTCGCCTGTGGAGACGTCGCCCGGGCGCCGGACGCTGAATGGCGCGTGCAGGTACGGGCGGATGCAAGGCGTGTGCGCACCCATGCCGTGACGGCGCACCCGTGCCATGACGACGCGCCCGCTACGTGCGGAAGCCCCCTCAAGACTGCGGCCGAGGCCAACAACCGTTCCCTGCGCCCCCGCCGCGCGCGGAAGCTCCCCCACATTAGTTTGGAACCCCTCAGGGGCAACCGGCGCACCCGACACGCGCGGAGACCTCTTTAATTGGGGCTGCTTCGCTTGTGCGATAAGACCGGCACCCCGGTCACGCGCGGCCCCCTGCGGCAAAGCCCACGTGCCGCGTGGAATCACCTGCGCGCGAATTCCCCTTGCGCGGCTCAGGTGCGGCCGCTAGCATCGCCGCAAATCCGTTGGGGTGCCCACCAGGGCTGAGAGGCGTCACGCTAACCCATCGAACCTGATCCGGGCAATACCGGCGTAGGGAACGGAAACTGCGAAGGTGTCCCATGGACACCATCCTGGTGTCGTCCCGTGCCGCCCGAAATAGCGGAGGACGACATGGGAAGGGCAGCACGGCTTCTCATCATCGCGGGGTCTGACAGCGGCGGAGGCGCCGGGATTCAGGCCGACCTGAAGACCGCCTCGGCGCTTGGCGTCTATGGCACGACGGCGATCACCGCGATCACCGCACAGAACACGCTTGGTGTGCAGGCGGTGCAGGTACTTCCGCCGGCTCTGGTCGCGGCGCAGATCGGCTCGGTGATGTCCGACATCGGCGCGGATGCGGTGAAGATCGGGATGCTCGGCACGGCGGAGATCGCAGGCGCGGTTTCCGCCGCATTGGAGGGATACGGTGGCCCGGTGGTGCTGGACCCGGTGATGGTGGCGAAATCCGGCGATGCGCTGTTGAGCGACGATGCCGTCACGGCCCTTGCCCGCCATCTCCTGCCGCGTGCGACGCTGCTGACGCCGAACCTTCCCGAAGCCGCCCGACTGCTGAACGCCGCTTTCGCCCGGACGGAGCCGGAGGCTGTGGAGCAGGGGCGCGCGCTGCTCGCACTCGGAGCGAATGCCGTGCTGATGAAGGGTGGTCATGCGGAGGGGCCGCTCTGCCGTGATCTGCTGGTGACGGCCGAGGGGATCCGCCGCCATGAGGCGCCGCGCCGCGCCACCCGTAACACGCATGGCACCGGATGCACGCTTTCCTCCGCCATCGCCTCATGCCTTGCGCGCGGCGCGACGCTGGAGGCGGCTGTGGCAGAGGCGCATGTCTGGCTGCAGGCCGCTATCCGCACGGCGGATGGCCTTGCGATCGGGGCGGGGCATGGACCTGTCCACCACTTCCATGCCGTATGGCACGGGCACGAGGTTCCGGCATGACGGATGTCGTCACCATCCTCGGCGCGGGCGTTGCAGGGCTTACCGTCGCGCAGGAGCTGATGATGCGCGGTATGCGGGTGCGGATCATTGACCCTGCCGGGGCACCCGGTCCTCAGGCCTGTTCCTGGTGGGCGGGCGGTATGCTGGCCCCGTTCTGCGAGGGGGAGAGCGCCGATCCCGCCGTGGTCCGTCTTGGTGCCCAGGCGGCGGAGTGGTGGCAGGCGGCAGGTGTGGAAGTGGTGCGGGAGGGGACGCTGGTCCTCGCCCCGGGTCGGGACAGGTCGGAGCTTCTCCGTTTCGCCCGCCGGACGGAGGGGCATCACACGCTCGACCGGGAGGGGATCGCAGCGCTGGAGCCGGATCTCGCCGAACGGTTCGACCGCGCGCTGCATTTCGCCGCGGAGGCGCATCTCGCCCCCCGTGCGGCGCTGGCCAAGCTCATGTGCAATCTCGTCGGGCGGGGGGTGGAGTTCGCGGACAGCGGGGAGCCGGAGGGAGAGGTGATCGACTGCCGGGGTCTTGCCGCGCGCGATTGTCTGCCGGAGCTGCGTGGCGTGCGGGGGGAAATGGTGATCCTCCGCGCCCCCGGCCTGGAGATCCGCCGGCCGGTCAGGCTGCTGCACCCGCGCCATCCGCTCTACATCGTGCCGCGGGGCGAGGGCGTCTACATGTTGGGCGCGACCCAGATCGAGACGGGTGCGCGTGGCCCGGCAACGCTCCGCTCGGTCGTGGAACTGCTGAACGCGGCCTATGCGCTTCACCCGGCCTTTGCAGAAGCGGAGGTCATTGAAATCGGTGCCGACGCCCGCCCCGCCTTTGCCGACAACATGCCGCGCGTCTTTCGGCGGGCAGGGTGCATTCACGTCAACGGGTTGTTCCGGCACGGCTTTCTGTTGTCGCCCGCCATGGCCATCGCCGCGGCGGATCTGCTGACAACGGCCCGACACAAGGAGGAGACAGCATGAGGATCACGCTGAACGGCGCGGCGGCGGAGGTGGATGGCACGACACTTTCGGCCGCGCTCGACGAACTGGGCTACGGCAGCGCGCGGGTTGCTACGGCGGTCAACGAAACTTTCGTTCCCGCGACGCGGCGGGCGGATCATGCGCTGCGAGACGGAGACCGGGTGGAGGTTCTCGCCCCCCGGCAGGGGGGTTGACATGCCGGTCTTCTACGACACCGAGGTCGTCTCGCGGCTTATGCTGGGCACGGCGCAATATCCTTCTCCCTCGCTTCTGGCCGAGGCGTTCCGCCGCTCCGGCGCCGGAATTGCGACCGTCTCCCTCCGGCGGGAGGGCGCGGGCGGCGAGGGGGGCGCGTTCTGGGGGCTGATCCGCGATCTGGGCCTGCCGCTCCTGCCCAATACCGCCGGGTGTCATTCCGTCAAGGAGGCTGTCACCACTGCCCATATGGCACGGGAGGTCTTTGATACCGATTGGATCAAGCTGGAGGTGATCGGACATCCCGACACGCTGCAACCGGACCCGTTCGGATTGGTGGAGGCCGCGCGCATCCTCACCGACGAGGGCTTTAAGGTGTTCCCCTACACGACGGAGGACGGCGTGTTGGCGGGACGTTTGCTGGACGCGGGCTGCGAGGTGCTGATGCCCTGGGGCGCGCCCATCGGCACGGGGCGTGGCCTCTCCAACCCCTATGGGCTGCGCACCTTGCGGGCGCAGTTCACCGACGTGCCCATGGTGATCGACGCGGGTCTCGGCCTGCCCAGCCATGCGGCGCAGGCGATGGAGATGGGGTTTGACGCCGTGCTGTTGAACACCGCCGTCGCAAAGGCCGGTGATCCGGCTGCCATGGCGGAGGGGTTTGCCCGCGCGCTGGAAGCCGGTCGGCTGGCGTTCGAGGCCGATCCGATGGAGCCTCGCGACATGGCCGCCCCCTCCACGCCCGTGATCGGGATGGCGGTGCTGGCATGAAGCTCGACAGGTTCTATCCGATCTTCGACCATCCCGACTGGCTCCGGCTTGCACTGCCGCTCGGGGTGCAACTCGTCCAGCTCCGGGTGAAGGACCGGACGGAGGCGGAGACGCGCGCCATGATCGTGGAGGCGCAGGCGCTTTGCCGCGCTGCCGGGGCGGTGCTGGTGGTCAACGATCACTGGCAACTGGCGATCGACGCGGGCTGCGACTGGCTGCATCTCGGGCAGGAAGACCTCGACACGGCCGATCTTGCCGCGATCCGGCGGGCGGGGCTCCGGCTCGGTCTTTCCACCCATGATGAGGCGGAACTGGATCGCGCGCTTTCCCATGCGCCGGATTACGTGGCGTTGGGGCCGGTGTGGCCGACCATCCTCAAGAAGATGAAATGGCATGAGCAGGGGCTGGACAGGGTGCGCGAGTGGAAGGCGCGGATCGGGCAGATCCCGCTCGTCGCCATCGGCGGGCTGTCGGTGGATCGCGCGCCGCTGGCCCTTGACGCGGGGGCGGATGTTGTCTCCGTCGTGACGGACATCACCCTGAACCCGGAGCCGGAGGCGCGGATCCGGGCATGGATGGAGGCGACCCGATGAGCCGCTATGCCCGCCAGATCGCCGTGCCGGGCTTTGGCGCGGCGGCACAGGAGCGGCTGGGCCGGGCCACGGCACTCGTCGTGGGGGCAGGCGGGTTGGCGGCACCGGTGCTGCAATATCTCGCCGGGGCAGGGGTCGGGCGACTCCGCATCGTCGATCCCGACCGGGTGGAGGAGAGTAACCTTCACCGCCAGACCCTGTTCCGCCATGCCGATATCGGACATCCGAAGGCGGAGGCTGCGGCCCGCACCCTTGGCGATCTCAACCCGGAGACGGTGGCGGAACCGGTCGTCGCGGCGCTGCATCCGGGCAATGTCGATGTCCTGGTGGCCGGTGCGGATGTGGTGCTGGATTGCGCAGACAGCTTCGCCGTCTCCTACATCCTGTCGGACACCTGCCTTCGCGCGGGCCTGGCCCTCGTCAGCGCCTCCGTAATCGGGACGGAGGGCTATGCCGGCACGTTCTGCGACGGGGCTCCCAGCCTGCGCGCGGTCTTCCCGGAGCTGCCGCCCCGCTTGGGTTCCTGCGCAGAGGATGGGGTTCTCGGGCCGGTGGTCGGCGTGGTGGGAGCGGTGCAGGCACAAATGGCGCTGACGCTGCTCGCCGGGCTGGAACCCACGCCCCGCGGGCGCATCGTAAGCTATGACGGGCTTGCACAACGGTTCGGCGGGTTCTCCTTTCTCAGAGCAGAGGAAGTATCCGGGCCGGGATTTATTCACCTATCTGAAATAAGAAACAATGATTTCACCGTTGATCTTCGTGCGGAGCATGAGGGCGAGATCGTTCGCTCCGATGCAAGACGCCTGACGGTCGCTGACTTCGTTGACGGTGCGCCTCTGCCGGAAGCAGGACAGCGCGCCGTGCTCTGCTGCCGTTCGGGCCAAAGGGCATGGTCTGCGGCGGAAAGGCTCGCAACGCTTTGGCCAGGTGAGATCGTGCTTGTCGCCCTGGGCGATCATAAGGAGCAACCATGAAATACCTCATCCTCGCCGCCTGTCTTGCCGCTCAGCCCGCGCTGGCGGCAGACCGGCTCACCGTGATGCTCGACTGGTTCGTGAACCCCGATCACGGGCCGCTCATCGTCGCGGCGAAAAAGGGCTACTTCGCCGACCGCGATCTGGACGTGGAGATTGTGGCGCCAGCGGACCCGGCCGATCCGCCAAAGATGGCGGCAGCGGGACGCGCGGATATCGCCATCTCCTATCAGCCGCAGCTTCATCTGCAGGTGGCGGAGGGTATGCCGCTGCGCCGGGTGGGAACGCTGATCGCCACGCCGCTCAACTGCCTGCTGGTGCGGGCTGACGGCCCGGTCCAGGACCTGTCTGACCTGAAGGGGCGCAAGGTTGGCTTCTCCATCGCGGGGGTGGAGGAGGCGATGCTGGCGGCGATGCTCGGCACCGTCGGGATGACGCGCGCCGATGTCGAGCTGGTTAATGTGAACTGGTCGCTGTCTCCTGCGCTGCTGTCGGGGCAGGTGGACGCGGTTGTCGGCGCGTTCCGCAACTTCGAGCTCAATCAGATGACGCTCAATGGCGTGGAGGGGCGCTGCTTCTACCCGGAGGAGCATGGCGTCCCCGCCTATGATGAACTGATCTATGTTGCGAGGCCGGAGGCGGATGCCGAAAAGATCACGCGCTTTCTCGCAGCCACCGAGGAAGCGGTGCAGTACATCGTCAATCATCCGCAGGAAAGCTGGGAAATATTCGCCTCTTACGCCCCGGAGTTGAATGATGATCTGAACCGTATGGCGTGGCGAGACACATTGCCCCGCTTTGCCCACAGCCCCGCCGCTCTGGACTATGGTAGATACGCCCGTTTCGAGGCCTTTCTCGCCGCTTCGGGCCTGTCGGACGGCAAGGCGAGCGTGAGTGATCTGGCGGTTGACCTCGGCTATTCCCAATGACTTACGGCCTTTTGTTCACGCAACTTCGTAACGCGAGCGGCTCTGCCTGGTCGGCTTATGTCGGCCACCCCTTCGTCACTTCGCTCGGGGACGGCAGCCTGCCGCGAGAGTCCTTTCTGGGCTATCTGGTCCAGGATTACCTGTTTCTCCGCCACTTCTCGCGTGCATGGGCGCTGGCGGTTACCAAGGCCGAAACGCTGGAGGAGATGCGCTACGCGGCGGCTGCTGTAAACGCGCTGCTGAATGGCGAGATGGCCCTGCATGTTCAGCTCTGTGCCCGCGCGGGGATCGGCGAGGACGCATTGGAGCGTGCAGAGGAGCGGCTGGAAACGCTCGCCTATACGCGCTTCGTCATGGACGCGGGATATGCGGGGGATTTCCTCGACCTGCTGGTCGCGCTGGCGCCCTGCGTCATGGGCTATGGAGAGATCGGCCTCCGGCTCCGTTCGAGCGGCGCGGGCGGCCCCTATGCGGAGTGGATCGAAACCTATGGCGGCGATGATTATCAGGCGCTTTGCCAGGAGGTTGGTCGCCTGATGGACAGCGCGGCAACCCGGCGGATCGGCCCGGCGGAGGATAGTCCGCGCTGGCCCTCTCTCACCTCGCGGTTCCGCATCGCGACGGAACTGGAGACGCGGTTCTGGGACATGGGGCTGGCGATGGGCGATCTCGCCGCGCCGCCGGTGGCATGACGCCAGGCCTGCGGCTTAAAGGCAGCGTCCGTTCCGGCCCTACCATGCTGCTTCGGCCGATTGACCTGACGGTGCCGGGCGGGGCCTGGACCTGCCTGCTCGGGCCATCAGGGGTGGGGAAGTCCACCGTGCTGCACTGCTTTTCCGGCCTCGATCCCGGTCTGCGGCTTCAGGGGGAGGCAAGGGCGGAGGACGGCAGGAGCCTCGCCGGTCGCGTGGCGCTCATGGCACAGGCAGACATGCTCGCCCCATGGCTCAGCCTGCTCGACAACGTGATGCTTGGCGCGCGGCTTCGGCGGGAGCGCGCGGAGCCAGAGCGCGCGCGGAGGCTGCTTCATGCCGTCGGGCTGGAGGCGGAGGTTGAGCGCAAACCCCAGGCGCTCTCCGGCGGGCAGCGGCAGAGGGCGGCTCTGGCCCGCACGCTCTATGAGGATCGGCCGGTGATCCTGCTCGACGAGCCGTTTTCGGCGCTGGACGTGGGCAATCGGGCGCGCATGCAGTCTCTGGCAGCAGGCGCGTTGAAGGGCAGGACCGTCCTGCATGTCACCCATGATCCTGCGGAGGCCGCTCGGCTGGGCGAACATCTGTTGCTTCTCACCGCTAATGGGTTGTGCACGCTGTCCCCGCCGGAAGGGGCGATCCCCCGGCCGCCTGACTGTCCCCGGACCTTGGCGACCACGGGGGAGTTGACCCGGAGGCTGATGGAGACCGCATGATCCGCTGGCTCGCACCTGTCGCCGCGATCCTGCTGCTATGGCAGGGGGTGGTCAGTATTACGGGTCTTCCGCCCTATATCCTCCCTTCACCCCTTCGTGTTGCGGCAGCGGTAAGGGACAATGCCGCGTTGCTGACCAGCCACGCCCTTGTCACGCTCGGGGAGATCGTGGTGGCGCTGGTGCTCGGTGCGGTGCTCGGTGCGGCAACGGCAGTGGGACTGGCGCTGTCACCCCCGCTCAGAAGGATCACGGAGCCGATGCTGGTGCTGAGCCAGGCGATACCGGTCTTTGCCCTCGCGCCCATTTTCACGCTCTGGTTCGGCTACGGCATGCAATCCAAGATCGCGGTGGCGCTGATCGTGGTCTACTTCCCTGTGACGGCAAGCTTTCTGGATGCGCTCCTGCGCACGCCGCCGCCCCTTCTGCGTCTGGCAGGCGTAATGCAGGCCCGCCGCTGGACAAGGATGCGCTGCGTCCAGATACCCGCCGCCCTTCCCGGCCTGCTTTCGGGTTTGAAGATCGCCGCGGTCTATGCCCCGATCGGTGCAGTGATCGGCGAATGGGTAGGCGCCTCACGGGGACTGGGCTATCTTATGCTGCTGGCAAATGGCCGGGCGCGCACGGACCTGATGTTCGCGGCGGTTCTGCTGATCGCCGTCATCGCAGTCGCGTTGCACCTTGCCACCGGCTGGGCGGCAAGGCGCGTTCTGGAGCGGCAGGAGCGCTAGATGCCCGCCTCGATTCCGGCTTCCGTGTCCGCGGTGGCTTCTGGTGCCGCAACGGAGAGGTCGTCGGCGGGGGGTGCGGGCAGGGGAGTGCCGGGCGGCACGGTCCCCAGCCCGAACTGATCCCGGCGCAGCACGATGACCTTGGCCCCCGTCTCTACCCGGTCGTAGAGGTCGCGCGCGTCCTGATTGAAGAGCCGGATGCAGCCAGAGCTGTCGGCCGTCCCGATCGTCCAGGGATAGGGCGTGCCATGGATACGGTAGAGCGTGTCGCGCCCGTTGCGATAGAGATAGAGCGCCCTTGCGCCCAGCGGATTGTCCAGCCCGCCCTCCATGCCGCCGCGGAGCGGTTCATAAACCTCCGGCTCGCGCTTGATCATGTTGGCCGTGGGCGTCCAGCGCGGCCATTCGCGTTTCATCGGAACATAGGCGGTGCCGGCGAAGCCGCGCCCTTCCTTGCCGACCGCAGCGGTGTAGCGGATCGCGCGGTTGTCGCCGAGAATAAAGTAGACGTATCGCGCCCATGGATCGACGATGATCGTGCCCGGTTTCTCATCCGACCAGTAGTCCACCTCCCGGCGCACCTTGTCGTCAGAAAGCCAGGCGGGGTTGACCGCGGGGATCGTCATGTCCCCGTCCGGCTGGGCGGCATACATGGCGACGGTCTGCTCGCTGATGTAACGCACTGGCTGCGACGCCTGCCGCGCCCCCCCGCCGCATCCGGCGAGAAGAAGGGAGACGAGGACGAGCGAAACGGGTGGGGTGAGCCTTGAGCGGGAGCGTTGCGGGGCGGAGGGTCTGCTTTTCTGCTGCGGTGTCATCCGGTAACCGTTCATGGAGATTTGACAGCAAGCTAGCGCAAGCGGCCCGGATTTCCCGAAAGCCCGCAAAAGAAGGGAAAAGCGATGCAGCAGCGCCACTGATCGCCAAAGGGGTTCCGGTCGCATCCAAAGACGCGACCGGCAGTTCTTCATTGGCCGCGCAACCGGCGTTGCTGGCCCATCGCGCGGATCAGGCTGGCCCGGGCGATCCACGGGCGAGACGTCCAGTCGTCGATCTCGGCAGGCTCCGCGCTCCAGCGGCATTCGATCCGTCCGGTCCCGGGATCGACGCGCCAGACCGGGACATGCTCATCCTGGCAAAGTTCCGGTTGGCTCTGCGAGGTCGTGCGGGACGTGAAACGGGTAAGGTAACGGGCAATGATGCCGTTCCGCGCGGGGATAGCGTGGGTCATGGCTCTCTCCTCAATGGCCGCGCGGGCCATCGGCAGAGCCTTTCCTCAGGCCCGGTCCGAAAGCCGTTGCGGCAGGGGTCTTCGACTACTGTCGCTGGACATCTGGTTTACCTGTTTGGAACTCCGGGCGGACGCGCCGCACGGATGAGGGATATGTAGCAGCCTCCACGCGGGTTTTCCAGCCCCGAGCCGGGGCAGTCGCGCAGGGATGTCAGCCGCGGATGGTTGTTACCGCCGTTTCCAGCAATCCGCCGAATTCGCTGGAGAACGCCTCTTCGGTCCATTCCTCCAGCGTCCCCGCCACATGCACGGCCCCGATCGGCCGCCGCGCCGCGTCGAGCACCGCCGCACCAAGAGCGATCTCATGGCGGAGAAGCTGCCCGACCATCCTCGCATGGCCCCTTGCCCGCGCCGCGGTCACCGCCGTCATCACCTCCGCAAGAGTCGTGACGGTGGCGGAGGTAAATGGCATGAGGTCGGATCGCGAGACAATATCCGCGATTTCGTCATCCCCCAGATGCGCGAGAATGGCGATCCCCCCGGCCGTGCAGTACACCGGTACGGTATTTCCGGTGAGGGTCGCGGTGAAAATCTCGTGCTTCGACGGCATCCGCAGGGCATAGATCAGCCGCGTGTCATCCCAGAACGACATGTCCACCCGCTCCCGCGTGCGGCGGCGCAGCTCCAGAAGAACCGGTGTCGCCCGCTGACAAACCGGGTCCAGCCGGAGCGCCGAATGCGCCATGGTCAGCACGCGCTTGCCCGGAAGATAGCCCCGACCCTCCCGGTCGCGCACGATCATGCCAAGGGACATGAGGGTGTGGACCATGCGCTGCGCCGCGCTCCGGTCAAGGCTGGAAAGCACGGCTATTTCTTCCAGTGTCAATGGTTTGCGAGCCGCTTCGAATGCCGTGAGGACAGAGATCGCCCGTGCTGCCGCCCGTACGAAAAGCGGATCGTCCGTCGCATTCTGCGCCTCTGCTGGATCGAAATTAGGCACGCCGATCAGATCACGGAACATTCTGCTTCCCTATGGTAACAAACCCGGTTGACAGCGCGTGGCGTCTGCGTAAGCTGAATTTCAATAAACAAGTATCGCCTGTCAATACAGGTGAACACCACCAGGGAATATCTCCGTTGCAACGACGTGTGGCCTTTGCGGGCTTTCTGCACGAGACGAATACGTTTGCCTCCGCTCCGGCGGATATGGCTGCCTTCCAACAGGGGGGCGGGTATATCCCCTACACCCGCGGCGCGCCGCTGCGGGAGACGATCCGAGGCGTGAACCTCGGCATGGCAGGGGCCTTTGACCATGCGGATGCGGCCGGCTGGGATGTGGCTCCCATCCTCTGGGCCGGAGCCATTCCTTCCGCACCGGTGACCCGGGACGCCTATGAGGCGATCGTGGCCGAGATACTTGACGGGCTTCGGGCTGCCGCACCGTTCGACGCCATCTTCCTTGACCTGCATGGCGCGATGGTGGCCGATCACGTGGACGACGGCGAGGGGGAGCTTCTGGCGCGCATCCGGTCCGAATTCCCCGATCACCCCATCGCCTGTGCGCTTGACCTGCATGGCAACATCACGCCGCGCATGTTCGAGCTGGCGGATGTTCTGGTCGGGTTCCGCACCTATCCGCATGTCGACATGGCCGAAACCGGGCAGCGCGCGGCGGCCGCGCTGGACGGTCTGATGGACGCGGGCAGGGGCTGGTCTCGGGCGATGCGGCGCGGAGATTATCTGATCCCGATAAGCTGGCAATGCACCGACATGGAGCCGGCGCGGAGCCTCTATGCCCTGACCCATGACTTGCCGGAGGGCGTGGCAAGCGCATCGGTTTTCCTTGGCTTCCCGGCGGCGGATTTTCCCGACTGCGGTCCGGCGGTCTTTGCCTATGGGCCGGATGCAGCGGCGGTCGCTGCCCATGCCGACCGTCTCGCCGCTGCGCTGGGGGAGCGGGAAGGGGCCTTTGCAGGGGAGGCTTTCTCCCCCGAGGATGCCGTACGGGAAGCGATGCGCCTTTCGGTGGATGCGACGCGGCCCGTGGTCATCGCGGATACGCAGGACAATCCCGGCGCGGGCGGTTCTTCCGACACCACGGGGATGCTCCGCGCGCTTGTCGCCTGCGGGGCAGAAGGTGCGGCGCTCGGTAACCTGCACGACCCGGAGGCGGCGCGGGCCGCCCATGCGGCAGGGGTGGGTGCGGAGATCGAGATCCCCCTCGGCGGCCGGTCCGGGTTGAAGGGCGATGCGCCCTTTCACGCGCGGTTCCGTGTGGCGGCCCTGTCAGCCGGCAGCGTCCATGCGACCGGCCCCTATTACGGCGGCACGATGATCGACATGGGCCCTTCCGCGGCGCTGCAGATCGGCGGCGTTACGGTGGTCGTCACCAGCCATATCGCGCAGATGGCCGACCGCAACTTCTACCGCATGGTGGGCGTGGAGCCCGAGGCGCAGCGCATTCTGGTCAACAAGAGTTCCGTGCACTTCAGGGCGGATTTCGAGCCGATCGCGCAGACGATCCTTGTCGCGACAGCGCCCGGCGCGATGCCGCTCTGCCCTTCCGCCCTGCCCTGGACGCGCCTGCGCCCCGGCATCCGGCTCCGCCCGAACGGTCCTGCCTTCGGGGCGGAGCTGATCCCATCATAAAAACGAACCGACAGAGAGGAACGACATGAGCTATCTTCCGCGATACATGGCCAAGGCCGGTCTTGCCGCCTCCTTCCTCGCGCTGGCTGCGGGCGGTGCGCTGGCGGAAACCACGCTGACCGCGGTCATGCACTCCGACCTGCGCGTGCTGGACCCGGTCATCACAACGGCACATATCACCCGCGATCATGCCTACATGATCTACGATGTGCTGGTCGCGGAGGACGAGAACTTCCAGATCAAGCCGCAGATGGCGGATGTCGTGGCCTCCGACGACGGGCTGACCTATACCTTCACGCTGCGGGACGGGCTGAAATTCCACGACGGCGCGCCGGTGACGGCGGAGGATGTCGTCGCCTCGCTCACCCGCTGGTCCAAGCGGGACGCGGGCGGCCAGCTCATCATGGATGTGACGGACTCGCTGACGGCGCAGGACGAAAAGACGGTCGTCTGGACGCTCAAGGAGCCCTTCGGCCCGTTCCTCGCCACCATCGGCAAGCAATCGGCCCTGCCGCCCTTCATCATGCCAAAGCGCATCGCAGAGACACCGGCGAACGAGGCGATCAAGGAGCATATCGGCTCGGGCCCGTTCAAGTTCGTACCCGGGGAATTCCAGCCGGGCGTGGGTGTGAGCTACGTCAAGAACGAGGACTACATCCCGCGCGACGAGCCCGCTTCCGGCTATGCAGGAGGCAAGGTCGTCAATGTGGACAAGGTCCGCTGGCTCACCATGTCCGACAGCCAGACGGCGGTGAACGCGCTGCAATCGGGCGACATCGACTATATCGAGTCCATGCCCGCCGACCTGATCCCGCTGCTGGACGGCGATGATACCGTGGTGGTGGAGAAGCGTTCGGCCTATGGGATGCAGACCATGGGACGGGTGAACTTCAAGCATCCGCCTTTCGACAACCCCGATATCCGCCGGGCGGCGTTGATGGCGCTGTCGCAGGAGCCGGTGCTTGCCGCGCTGACAGGCTCCCCGGACTACTACAAGGTCTGCGGGGCGATCTTCGGTTGCGATACGCCGCTGGCCGACGACACGGGATCCGCCACGCTGACCGGCGCGGGAGATCCGGCGGCGGCAAAGGCGCTGCTGGAGAAGGCGGGTTATGACGGCACGCCCATCGTGCTGATGCAGCCGACCGACAGCCCGACGCTCCGCGCGCAGCCCGTCGTTGCGGCCCAGCAGCTTCGCGCCGCCGGTTTCAACGTCGACATGCAGCCGATGGACTGGCAGACGCTCGTCACGCGCCGCGCCTCCATGGAGCCGCCCGCGAACGGCGGCTGGAACATCTTCTTCACCAACTGGATGCTTGCGGAAATCGCCTCTCCGACGATCTCGCCCATGCTGAACGGTCGTGGTGATGCGGGCTGGTTCGGCTGGCCCGAGGATGCGGAACTGGAAGCTCTGAAGAAGGGCTTCATCGCCGCCACCACGCCCGAGGCCCAGAAGGAAGCGGCCCACAAGATGCAGGTCCATACGCTCGATCAGGTGATCTACATCCCGCTCGGCGAGTACAACTTCCCGCAGGCCCGCCGCGCGGTGGTGGAGAACATGCTGCCCAACCAGGTGCCGGTGTTCTGGAGCATCACCAAAGCCGAAGACTGACACCTGCCAGTGCGCCCGCCCCCTCCCGGCGGGCGCAATCCTTCCATACCCCCGGAGAGATGTGATGCTCGCCTACACGTTGAAACGCATCCTGTCGGTCATCCCGGTCCTCGTTCTCGTCTCCCTGTTCGTCTTCTTTCTCCTGCGTCTGACCCCGGGTGACCCGGCGGCGATCATTGCGGGCGACGCGGCGACGCCCGAGCAGCTCGAACGGATCCGGGAGGCGATGGGCCTGAACGAACCCGTTGTGACCCAATATTTCCGCTGGATCGGCAACCTGCTGCGCGGGGATTTCGGCACCTCGCTGATCTCCAACGTCCCGGTGCTGGAACTGGTCGCCCAGCGGGTCTGGCCTTCCATAGCGCTCGCGTTGCTGACCATCTTCATCGCGATCTGCGCTGCGATCCCGATGGGCGTGCTTGCCGCTTGGAAGCACAAGAGCTGGGTCGACTATCTGGTGATGTCCTTCTCGGTGCTGGGCTTCTCCGTGCCGGTATTCCTTGTGGGATATGTGCTTCTGCTCATCTTTTCGGTCTGGCTCGGATGGCTGCCGCCGCAGGGTTACAGGCCGCTCTCCGCGGGGATCTGGCCATTCCTTGAACGCGCGATCCTGCCTGCCCTGACGCTCGCCTCCATCTACATCGCGCTCATCGCCAGGATGACGCGGGCCGCCATGCTCGATGTGCTGAACGAGGATTACATCCGTACCGCCCGCGCCAAGGGGGTGGGGGACAGGCGGCTTCTCTTCGTCCACGCGCTGAAGAACGCCGCCGTGCCGATCGCCACCATCGTCGGGACAGGCTTCGCGCTGCTGATCTCCGGCGTCGTGGTGACGGAGACGATCTTCAACATCCCCGGCATCGGGCGGCTTACCGTGGATGCGGTGCTTGCCCGCGACTACCCGGTGATCCAGGCGATGATCCTGCTGACGGCGACGTTGTATGTCTTCGTCAACCTGCTGATCGACCTGTCATATTCGCTGTTCGACCCGAGGATCCGCTACTGATGGAAGCCAACCGTTCCCTCGTGGAGAAGTCGCTCGCGCTCCGGCTTCTGTCCTTCTCCTCCCCCGCGAAAAGCGGCTGGGGGCCGTTCATCGCGCTGATCCTGCTGGCAGCCGTGCTGCTGCTGACGATCTTCTCGCCCTGGATCGCCACGCATGATCCACTGGCGATGGATCCGCTGAACCGGCTGAAACCTCCGTCCGAGGCGCATCTGCTTGGCACCGACAACTTCGGGCGGGACCTGTTCTCGCGCATGATCCTCGGCGGGCGGATTTCTCTGCTCATCGGGATCTGCACGGCGGTGGTCGCCCTCACGATCGGTGTGCTGATCGGGTTGGTCGCGGGGTTCTTCCGGCTGGCGGATTCGATCATCATGCGGGCGATGGATGCGTTGATGGCCATGCCGTCGATCCTGATCGCCATCGCCCTGGTGGCGCTGAACGGGCCGTCCATCGGCTCTGTCATCGCAGCGATCACCATACCGGAGGTGCCGCGCGTCGTCCGCCTCGTCCGCTCCGTCATCCTGTCCGCGCGGGAAGAGCCTTATGTGGAGGCCGCGACCGCGCTTGGCTCCTCCACCGGCAAGATCCTGTTCCACCATCTGCTGCCGAACACGATGGCGCCGATGATCGTGCAGGGCACCTATATCGTGGCCTCCGCCATTCTGACGGAGGCACTGCTCTCCTTCCTTGGCGCGGGGATCAGCACGGAGATACCAACCTGGGGCAACATCATGGCGGAGGGGCGGCAGTATTTCCGCATCAGTCCCGCCATCGTGCTCTGGCCCGGGCTGCTGCTGACGATCTGCGTGCTGTCCATCAACCTGATCGGGGATGCCGCGCGCGACGCGCTCGACCCTCGCATGAAGAAACGGGAGGCCTGAGATGCAGCTTCGCGACAGGGATTTCTCCGCCGAACCTGTGGTTCTCGATATCGAGGGGCTGGTTGTGGAAGTGTCGGGCGGCCAGCCCATCCCGGTGCTGAAGGGTGTGAGCTTCGACATCCGCCGGGGGGAGACGGTCTGCCTCGTGGGGGAGTCCGGCTCGGGCAAGTCCGTGACCTCCCTCACCACCATGGGGCTGCTACCGAAGGACGCGCTGAACGTGGCGGGCGGCTCTATCCGGCTGAACGGGACGGATCTCCTCGCGCTGTCTCCGGCGGAGATGAAGCGGATGCGGGCGGCGAGCCTCGCCATGATCTTTCAGGAGCCGATGACGGCGCTGAACCCGGTGATGAAGGTCGGGGCGCAGATCATGGAGGTGCTGGACCTCCACACCCGCCTGTCTGCGGCGGAGAAGAAGGCGCGCGTCATCGACATCATGGAGCAGGTGCACCTGCCCGACGTGCCGCGCATCTTCGAGAGCTATCCGCACCAGCTTTCCGGCGGCCAAAGGCAGCGGATCATGATCGCCATGGCGCTGATCCTGGAGCCCGCGCTGCTGATCGCGGACGAGCCGACCACCGCACTCGACGTGACGACGCAGAAGCAGATCCTTTCGCTCATCGCCGAGTTGCAGGAGAAGCACGGGACGGCGGTTCTGTTCATCACGCATGACATGGGCGTGGTTGCGGAAATCGCGGACCGGGTCTGCGTCATGCGCCATGGCGAGATACTGGAGCAGGGGCGCATCCGGCAGGTGCTGGAGGCCCCGCGCCATCCCTATACGAAAAGCCTGCTCGCCGCGGTGCCGAGCCTCGTCCCGCGGGAGCAGCGGGCGGAGGCCGCGACAGCTCCGGTGATCCAGACCAAGGCGCTTGGCATGACCTATCGCTCCGGCGGGTTCCTCACCCGCAAGACTGAGGTCCATGCCTCTCATGGCGTGACCTTCTCGCTCCCGCGGGGGCGGACGCTGGGGATCGTGGGGGAGTCGGGGTCGGGCAAGACGACGGTCGCCCGCTCCATCATGCGGCTTATCGAACCGACGGAGGGGGAAATCCTGCTCGACGGGACGGATATCGCGCATCTGACGCCCGCCCGGATGAAACCGCAGCGGCGCAAGCTTCAGGTGGTGTTTCAGGATCCCTTCCGCTCTCTCAATCCGCGCTGGACCATTGCGCGATCGCTGACCGAGGGGCCGCTGAACTACGGCACTCCCTATCAGGAGGCGATCGCCGAGGCGAAGCGGCTGCTCAAGATCGTGTCGCTGCCGGAAGACGCGCTCCGCCGCTACCCGCACCAGTTTTCGGGCGGTCAGCGCCAGCGTCTCGCCATCGCGCGCGCGGTGATGCTGAAGCCGGACGTTCTGGTGGCGGATGAGGCGGTCTCGGCCCTTGATGTCAGCGTGCAGGCACAGGTGCTCGACCTGCTGGCCGAACTGCAACGACAGACGGGCATCGCCATCATCTTCATCACCCACGACCTGCGCGTCGCCGCCCAGATCTGTGACGACGTGCTGGTGATGCAGCGTGGCAGGGTGGTGGAGCAGGGGCCTGCCGCCGAGGTGCTCCATGCACCCAAGAACGACTACACCCGGTCGCTGATCGACGCGGCGCCGGGGCGCTTCTGGGATTTCGCGGCCGGACGGCCGCTCGTCGCCTGATCGGGAGAGAGACATGGCACTCATCAAGTTCATCGAGGACAAGGCACCGGAGATGCGGGAGATCTTCGAGGATCTGCACGCCAACCCGGAAATCGGGTTCGAGGAGAACCGGACAGCCGCGATCGTGGAGAAATGCCTGACCGACTGGGGCTTCGACGAGGTGCATACCGGCGTCGGCACCACGGGGGTCGTGGGCATTCTGCGCGGCCGGGGGCAGGGCAACCGCCGCATCGGCCTTCGTGCCGATATGGACGCGCTGCCGATCACCGAGACGACGGGTCTTGGCTATGCCTCCACTCACGCCGGCAAGATGCACGCCTGTGGCCATGACGGCCATACGACGATGCTGCTCGGCGCCGCGCAATACCTTGCCGCGACGCGGGATTTCGACGGCACGGCTGTCGTGATCTTCCAACCGGCGGAAGAAGGTCTGGGCGGCGCGCGGCGGATGCTGGCCGAAGGGTTGTTCGAGCGTTTTCCCTGCGACGAGATCTACGGGATGCACAATCAGCCGATGTCGAAGCTCGGCCGCGCACGCATCCGCAAGGGCGCGATGATGGCGGGCGCGTCGTTCTTTGACATCACGCTGATCGGCAAGGGCAGCCACGCGGCGCAACCGCAAAATTCCCGCGATGTTCTGGTGATCGGATCGGAACTGGTGGGCGTGCTCCAGACGATCGTGTCGCGGAACGTGAACCCGGTGCTGCCCTGCGTTCTGTCCTGCACCCAGTTCCACACCGGGTCGGCCTACAACATTGTGCCGGAGACGGCGACGATCACCGGAACGGTGCGTTACTTCGACCGCGACGTGATCACGCTGGTGGAGAAGCGGATGGAAGAGGTTTGCGCCGGCCTTGCCGCCGCGCACGGGATCGAAATCCGGCTCGACATGCGCAATGTGTTCGACGTGCTGGTGAACGAGCCTGAGCTTTCGGACGATTACGTTGCCGCCGCGGCAGAGGTGCTGGGCGCGGAGAACGTCTCGGACGATGCGCCGTTGGTCATGGGCAGCGAGGATTTCGCCGACATGCTGGGACAGGTGCCTGGCGCCTATATCAACGTGATGCATGGCGGGGAGCAGCCGCTCCACAATCCGGGCTTCGTTCTCGATCCGGCGACTCTGCCCATCGGCTCCTCGATCTATGCGAAGATCGTCGAGCGGCGGATGCCGCTGACGAAAGAGGCGGCGTGATGGCTCTGGACCGCGCGAAACCGGCCTCCTTCCTCGACCTCGCCTTCGACAGCGAGGACATGATCCGCCGACTGCGCCCGTGGATCGAGACCGAAAGCCCGACCTTCGACGCGGAGGCGGTGGCGCGCATGGTCGATGTCGTGGCCTATGACGCCGCCGCTGCCGGGGCGAGCCTTGAGGTGATCCCGGGGCGGATGGGCTGCGGCCCTTCGCTCCGCGCGAAGTTCCCCCATGCGGATCAGGGCAAGCCCGGCATCCTCGTCTCCGGCCATCTGGACACGGTCCACCCGGTCGGAACGCTCGCGCAGAACCCCTGGCGGCGGGAGGAGGGGCGCATCTACGGCCCCGGCATCCAGGACATGAAGGGCGGCAATTTCGTGGCGTTGGAGGCCATGCGGCAGATCATGCGCGCCGGCCTGCACACGCCGCTGCCGGTCACCTTCCTGCTGACCCCGGATGAGGAAATCGGCACTCCGGCCACGCGCGACCTGATCGAGCAGGAAGCGCTGATGAACAAATACGTCATCGTGCCGGAACCCGCCCACAAGGATAACGGCTGCGTCATCGGGCGCTATGCCATCGCACGGTTCAATCTGGAGACGCGGGGCGTGCCCTCTCACGCGGGTTGGGCGCTGAAGGACGGCCGGTCGGCCATCGCTCTGATGGCGCGGAAGCTGCTGGAGGTGGAGGCGATGACGACGGAGGATTGCACCTTCTCCGTCGGCGTGATCCACGCGGGCCAATGGGTGAACTGCGTTTCCTCCACCTGCTTCGCCGAGGCGCTCTCCATGGCCAAGACGGATGCGGATCTGGAGGCGGGCGTGGCGAAGATGCTGGGGCTTTCCACCAGCGTCAACGATGTGGAGTTCATCGTCACCCGTGGCGTGACGCGGCCTGTCTGGAAACCCGGTCAGCCACAGGACATGGCGCTGTTCGACGTGGCGAAAGGCATTGCCGGGCGCATCGGATTCGAACTGACGCATGAACCCTCCGGCGGCGGGTCGGATGGCAACTTCACGGGTGCGCTGGGGATCCCGACGATCGATTCCACCGGCGTACGGGGGGCGGGGCTTCATACGCTGAATGAGCATATCCTTGAGGACAGCCTCGTGGAGCGTGCGAAGTTCCACGCCGGTCTGTTCTTGGAACTTACCTGATCCAGGGCAGTGCCCCCTGAAGGCGCCCTCAGGAGGGCGCCTCCCTTTCTCCATTCGCCGTGTGACCCAATGCCAGAAGACACCATGCACCGCCTCTCCGGCCTGACGGGAGAGGTCGAGATCCGCATCGACCGCTGGGGTATCGCCCATATCCGCGCCGAAACGCAGGACGATCTGTTCTTCGCGCAGGGCTGGAACGCTGCGCGTGACCGGTTGTGGCAGATCGACCTTGCGCGCAAACGCGGGCTCGGCCTGCTGGCGGGGGATTTCGGTCCCGGCTATCTGGAACAGGACCGCGCCTCCCGTCTGTTGCTCTACCGGGGCGACATGGCGGCGGAATGGGCGGCCTACGGGCCGGATGCAGAGGCGATCTGCACGGCGTTCGCGGCGGGCATCAACAGTTACGTGGATGGTGTGCTGGCGGGAGATCTGGCGCTGCCGCCGGAATTTGCGTTGCTGGGCAATAGCCCCTCCCGCTGGCAGGCGGAGGATGTCGTGCGGGTGCGCAGCCACTCGCTGACCCGCAATGTCACGTCCGAGGTGCTGCGTGCGCGGGTCATGGCGCTGGCGGGGGTGGAGAAGGGCGCCCGGCTCGACCTGCTGCGCAAGGATCTGGAGCCGCGTGTGGTGCCGGACCCCGTGGTGGATCTGTCGCTCATCTCCGCCCGCGTGATCCGCGATTTCCTGTTGGCAGTCAGCCCGGTCAGCTTCTCGCCCGAGCGTCTTTCCGCGACGCTGGCGGAGGCGCCGCTCTGGGCCCGGCCGACCCCCCTCGGCGAGATCGACCGTATCGCTACCGCAGAAGGTTCCAACAACTGGGCGATCTCCGGCGCGCGGACGGCGACGGGGCGGCCGATCCTCTGCCTCGACCCGCACCGCACGCACACGCTCCCCTCCGTGCGCTACATCGTCCACCTGACCATGCCGGGCTTTGACGCCATCGGGGCGGGGGAGGCGATGGTACCCGGCATTTCGATGGGCCACAACGGTTCGGCGGCCTTCGGTCTGACCATCTATGGCCACGATCAGGAAGACCTCTGCGTCCATGACCTGCATCCCGACGATCCGCTGCTCTACCGCTACGGCGAGGGGTGGGAGCGGATGCGCAGCGTCGAGGAAGAAATTCCCGTCCGAGGCCATGGCGTGCAGAAGGTCACGCTGCACTTCACCCGCCACGGTCCCGTGCTGCACGGCGACGGCACCCGGGCCTATGCGCTGCGCACCGTCTGGACGGAGCCGGGAACGGCCCCCTACATGGCGAGCCTTGCGGTGATGCGCGCCCGTTCGCATCAGGACTATCTGGCCGCGCTGCGGGGCTGGGGCTGCCCCTCGGTGAACCATATCTACGCCGATACGCAGGGCGATATCGTGTGGAAGCCCTCCGGCGCCGCGCCGATCCGCGACGGGTGGGAGGGGTTGCTGCCCGTACCGGGCGACGGAAGCCACGAATGGCGAGGCCTTGTCAGGCCAGACGACGGTCCGGTCGAAGTCAACCCTTCCCGCGGCTTCATCGCGACGGCCAATGCCATGAACGTGCCGGAGGATTGGCAAGGGGTATGGCCAGGATACGAGTGGCTGGACAGTTCGCGCCATGACCGCCTGAACGGTGCCCTGGCGGAGAACGAGCGTGTGACGCTCGACGATTGCGCCACGATGCAGACCGACACGATGGCGCTTTCCGCACTCAGGGCTGTCCGCGCACTGGGGACGGCTCGAGGGGCGCTGTCCCCGCGCGTAACGGCATTGCTCGACGGTTTCGATGGCGATCTGGGGGCCGGAAGCGGTGCTGCCGCGCTGGTGGAGCTTTGGCTCTCCCGTCATCTCGGCCCCGCCATCGCGCGAGAGGAGGGCGCGTCGGAGGATGTGCTGCCGCTCCTCGCGCCTTACGACATCCCGAGCCTTGCCCGCTGGCTGGAGGAGACACGGCCGCTCCCGGATATCGTCGTGGCAAGCCTGGAGCGCGCCTGGGACGATTGTGCCGCGCTGATGGGGGAGGATCCCGCGCGCTGGCGCTGGGGTGACATCCACCGCCTGACGCTCCGGCATCCGCTGCACAGGCTGGCGCCGGGGGACTGGTCCTTTGCGCCGCTGCCGCTTGGCGGGTCGAGCGCCAGCCCGAACTACGCCGCCTATCGCGCGGGGGATCTGGAAGTAACAACAGGCCCTTCGGTCCGTATGCTGATCGACGTCGGCAACTGGGACGAGAGCCGCTTCGTGAATACCCCCGGCCAGTCCGGCGTGCCGGGAACCGCCCACTACGGCGACCTGCAGGCGGACTGGCACGGCGGCCGTTACCACCCGCTCCTTTACACCACCCAGGCTATCGCAGCAGCGACGGAGGCGCGTATCGTGCTCCACCCATGATGCACAACCTCGCGAACCTCTTCGTCAGTTGCTCGGCTGAGCACCGGGGGTGTGTTTACACGGCAAGGTTCAGGGTTGCACCTTCTTAGGAGGTGAGATTTCGTTCGCTGCCCGCTGCCCGCTGCCCGCTGCCCGCTGCCCGCTGCCCGCTGCCCGCTGCCCGCTGCCCGCTGCCCGCTGCCCGCTGCCCGCTGCCCGCTGCCCGCTGCCCGCTGCCCGCTGCCCGCTGCCCGCTGCCCGCTGCCCGCTGCCCGCTGCCCGCTGCCCGCTGCCCGCTGCCCGCTGCCCGCTGCCCGCTGCCCGCTGCCCGCTGCCCGCTGCCCGCTGCCCGCTGCCCGCTGCCCGCTGCCCGCTGCCCGCTGCCCGCTGCCCGCTGCCCGCTGCCCGCTGCCCGCTGCCCGCTGCCCGCTGCCCGCTGCCCGCTGCCCGCTGCCCGCTGCCCGCTGCCCGCTGCCCGCTGCCCGCTGCCCGCTGCCCGCTGCCCGCTGCCCGCTGCCCGCTGCCCGCTGCCCGCTGCCCGCTGCCCGCTGCCCGCTGCCCGCTGCCCGCTGCCCGCTGCCCGCTATGGGCGAAAGGGGTCACGGGGCGCAGGCAGTTCAACAAGAGCCGCTGCGTAGCAGGGTGCAAGCGGTAGTACGGGGGCGAGCAGCGCCTGATAGGCGTGGTAGAGGTCGGCCTTGCCGCGATAGATCCGCTCCGTCGGGTTTCCCGCCGCATCCACCTCATGCAGCCAGCCGCCCGCCTGCCTGTCGATCAAGGTGAGGTCGATGTAGTCCCAAAGCCGCCGATACCATGTCTCGAACCGCAGCTCCCCCGTTCTGCGGTGGAGGGTTGCCGCCGCCACGACAGCCTCCGCCTGCACCCAGTGCGCGCGGTTGGCGATGGAGGGCCGCCCTGCCCAGTCCAGCGTATAGACCAGCCCCGGCAGATCATCTGCCGCCCAGCCGTCTGCCACGGCGGTGTCAAAGAGAGCGACGGCATCGCTGAGAAGCCATGCCGGCAGCGCGGCGCCCTGCCGGAGCAGCGCCGCCTCCAGCTTCAGCAGCAGATGCGCCCATTCCATCGCATGCCCCGGCGTGGTGCCGAAGGGGCGGAGATCATCCCAGGGCCGGTCGATGTTGTAGTCTGGGATCGGCGACCAGTCGCGTCCGTAATGCTCGGGCAGGCGGTAGCCGTTGGCCCGGGCTGCGCCGTGAATGAGGCGCTCGGCCACGCGGAGCGCACGGTCGCGCCAAAACGGTTGGCCAGCGATATCGGCCAGAGCGAGCATCGCTTCCACCCCATGCATGTTGCTGTTGGCACCGCGGTAATCTTCCTCTCCGCTCCAGTCGGAGGCGAAGCTCTCCCGAAGGACGCCCTCCTCTTCGGACCAGAACCGGGTTTCCAGAACCTTGGCGGCCTCCGCCAGCAGCGCCTCCGCACCCTCCGCCCCCGCTGCGACGGCGGAACACGCGCCAAGCGCCACGAAGGCGTGGAGATAGGCGAACTTGCGTCCGCCTCCCGCCGCCGTGGCCCACCACCCGCCGTTGACGGTGTCGCGAAGCGGGCCGTTGAGCGCCGCCACACCATGCGCCACCAGCGCCTCGGCACCCGGGATACCCTGCAAGGCGGCCAGCGCATAGCAGTGGGTCATCCGCGCGGTGATGACCGTATCAGCCACCGCACCGGGGGGCACGCGGCCGCGACTGTCCAGCGCGACGAAGCCGTCGCTCACGCGCGAGGGCTTGGAGAAATCCAGCAGTCGTTGAGCCTCCTGCTCCAGCCAGCGGCGATGGGGAAGACGGTCCAGCCAATCTGGCGGCGACGGGGAACGGGACATCGGGTGTGCCCTCCAGGCAGCAGTTTACGCACAGTATAATCGGGCGCCAAGGTCGGTCCATGTGTGGACTCCCGGCGCCCACCTGGCGAGTGCGAAGGCGCGGGTGTTGTGGGGCAGGTCTGGGCTGATGCTCCGGGTACATAGGGCAATCCCTCTGGACCGCCCGCTTGTATGGAAAGACGGCAGTAGAATAAGATGGCACGGTGGGAACGCCGCCCGCGCGGATGGAACGCGGATCGTTTTCCCGGAGCGCATGGTCCGTGAGCCGGAAGGCCCGGCATAGGGGCGCGCTTGTCGCGGGCATGGACCGGGCGGTGAACAGGGGTGTTTACTGGCGTGGCGCGCTATCAACTGGGGATGGCGTCGACGGTGCTCGGTCTTGGCGTGGGGGAATGGCGAGGTAGGCTCGCGGCGACCCCCGGCCGGCATCTCTCCGACATCTCTGACGTGTTCTACTCCAGCCTCGCCATCTGACCTTTCACAACTCCCTGCCATCCGCTGCCTCTGCAGGGGGCGCGTGGTCATGCCCGGCGGATGTTCCGCGCGGCGAAACCGGGGCACCGGGGGAGGCCCGTCGCGCAGGGGCGATCACATGCAGGTTTCCCGCCCGCACGCCGCGCTGGGTTGTCACCGCATCGGCAAAGGCGCGGACCTCGGCCGTCGCGCCTTTCAGGACAACCACTTCAAGGCAATCATCCTGATCGACGTGAACATGCAGCGCCGCAACGGAGAGATCATGATGGTCGTGCTGCGCCGCGGTGAGCCGCCGTGCGAGTTCCCGCGTCTCATGCTCATAGACATAGGTGAGCGTGGCGAAGCAGCTGCCCTCCGCTTCCTTGGCGATCTGCCGCGCCTCCACCTCTCGAAGAATGTCGCGCATCGCCTCCGATCTACTGGAGTAGCCCCGCGCGCTGGCATAGGCATCGAGCGTGGCAAGCTGCGTTGCGTCGATTGTCATGGTCACCCGTTGCATCACCGCCTCCATCCAATTCTTCCGCGGAGTCTAGCGGATACCGCTTGCCGGTTCCACGAGGCTTGCAGTAGGCATTTTTCCTGAATACGTCATACAACCTGACTGCGATGACCGTTTCCAGCGCAATGCGCAGGGATCGTTGCGCGATCTGGTCGGCGACACTTTACAGGTCAACGGGGATCCATGCGCCAGAAGCTCCTCATCGCTCTTTTCATACCCCTTGTTGTGACTGCCGGCATGGCACCCGCGCGGGAGGATCTGGTTCTGGCGATCGGTGGGGAGCCGGAGACGGGTTTCGATCCGATGGCGGGCTGGGGCAGTTATGGCAACCCGCTCTTCCAGTCCACCCTGCTGAAGCGTGGCCCGGCACTGGAGACCCTTCCTGATCTGGCGACGGCGTGGCAGCTTTCGGAGGATCGCCGCGTCTGGACGATCACCCTTCGCCCCGATGCACGGTTCAGCGACGGCAGCCCCGTTCGCGCGCAGGACGTGGCCTTCACCTTCCGCACCGCGCGAGAGGCGGCGGGCCCGCTCGACCTCTCCGTGATGGAGGGGGCGGAGGCGGTGGATGACCGCACGCTCCGCCTCACCCTCTCACGCCCATGGATCACTTTTGCGGAGACGTTCTACAGCCTCGGCATCGTGCCGGAAGCAGGCTACGGGCCGGGCTATGGACGTGCTCCCGTCGGGTCGGGGCCCTACCGCTTCGTGTCCTGGTCGGAGGGCGGACAGCTCATCGTGGCGCGGAACGATGACTATTACGGGAAGAAGCCCGCCTTCCGGCAGATCACCTTCCTGTTCACCGGCGCCGATGGCGGGCTGGCTGCGGCGCAGGCGGGGGCCGCGCAGATGGTCGCCGTCCCCGCACAGCTTGCCGGGGCGGTGCCGCCGGGCTTCCACTCCATCGCCGCGCGCACGGTGGACAACCGGGGCATCAGCCTGCCCTTCACCCCCCCGCGTGAGGAGGCGGGGCGGCAGATCGGCAATGCCGTGACCGCAGACCCGGCGATCCGGCGGGCGATCAACCTGTGGCTCGACCGCGAGCTGATTGTTGACGTGGCTCTGGAGGGGCATGGCACGCCTGCCTTCGGCCCCGCCGATGGTCTGCCCTGGGGGGGCGAGGCTCCGTTCGCCCGAGATGGAGACGGGGCACTTGCCCTGCTCGAGCAGGCAGGTTGGCTGCCCGGGCCGGACGGGATCCGCGTCAAGGGCGGGACACGCGCGGCATTCGCCATCAACTATCCCGCAAGCGATGCGACACGGCAGGCGCTGGCGGAAACGGTGGTCGAACTCCTCCGCCCGCTTGGGATTGCCGCGGTGGCAAAGGGCGGAAGCTGGCAGAGCATCGGCCGCGTCATGCATGCGGAACCCGTGGTCTTTGGCTTCGGCAGCCATTCGCCCTATCAGGTCTATGCCCTCTATTCCGGGCGTTTGCAGGGGATGGAGTATCTGAACCCGACCTTCTATGCCAACCCGGAGGTGGATACCCTGTTTGATCGGGCGCAGGCGGCGCAAAGCCTGGAGGCGTCCTATCCGTTCTGGGCGGAGGCCGCGCAGCATTACGGAATGGCGGGCGATAATGCATGGGCGTGGCTGGTTAATCTCGATCATGTCTATCTCATCGATAACTGCCTCGACCTTGGCCCGCTGCAGGTGGAACCCCACGGCCATGGCTGGCCGATCACCGCGGGTATCGCCGAATGGCGCTGGACCTGCGAATGACGGCTCGCGGATATGTTCAAGGCCGCAAGGGGGCGAGAACCGCCGACGGGGTGATCACCGGGAGGTCAGGGAATATCCGGAGCTCCATCAGCAGGACCCCATCGGACCATCCGGAAATGCTGCGACCATCATGTCTCGGATGGACGGCTATCCTCCCGTCGCGCTGCAGAGGATCCGAACGCGAAGTATCACCCTGCGACCCTTCAAACACCCACCGATGGAGCGGCGCGGGCGTTTCCCTCGGTGGCAGTGTGAGTTGCGGGCCGGCGGATGACGGCGCCTATGGAGCCGAACTCTCATCCCGCGCGGTGATAACGGGCGGCGCTCCGTGCTGCCGCTCCTCCATATGCCGCCGCCGCGACGCGCGGAGGCCATGTTCCGTCAGTCCTCCGACACGGGATACCCGCCAGCGCACGCACGGAAGTCACTTCGCACATTGCTATAGCGATCCGTCAGGTCGCTCCTTCAGCTACGTCGCCCCTCTTCGTCTGATCCGCAGCGCTGCCCGCGGTGTGATCCTCCTCTGCCGGGGGGATTCCCCCGCTACGCCCCTCTGCCGGAACACCTGCGGACCGGGCGTGAATCGTGCCAATTCGCGCGCTCCCCGTCGCTCCGCCCCTATGGCAGCTCGTGGTCTCGGCGCGTCCACTGGTTGCCTGCCTCGCGGTCTTGCGCCCGGAAGTTTGCGGTCGGGTAAACTGGGCGCGCATGGTCAAACCTCACATTGTCTCCCGTCAGACACGTGTGCCCCACCTGGGCCGGCCGTGCGCTCCCAGCCGAAGCGCAGACCGGACCACCATGAAAGCGCGCCCCATGGTGACCCTTCCCTCCCATCCCCGGTGAGGTTGGTGCATCCCGCACGGGGCCGATGCTCCGTTCGCATCGTCATCCCGGCCTCTGGCGGTTCTGCCGCGCCCCGGCCGGCTTTTGCTGCGCCCGCCTCCGGCCCGTCTGCCTCCCGCCCGCCTGCCCCCCGTCCGTCTGACCGCCGGGGGAGCTACGGCACACCCGCCGCCGTCCGTTTCAACCGGTTTAATGCGGCGATGAACCGGGCGCTTTCGGCTACGCGTCCCGCGCGGGCGGCGCATGGCAGCGTCCCGGCTTTACGGTTGCGCGCATGACGGGACGCGGTCTCATCTGGCCGCTTCTGAGGCTGCCTGCGGTGCTGCTGGCCGTTGCACTGGCCGCGTTTCTGTTGATGAAGATCTCTCCCGTTGATCCGGTGGATGCCTATCTCGGCCCCGCGATCGCCCATCTGGGGCCGGAGAGGAAGGCGGAGATCGCCGCCCGCTGGGGACTGGACCGACCGGCGGGTGAGCAGTTCCTCCACTGGGCGCGTAACCTGTTTGCAGGAGACTGGGGCTTCAGCACGAGCTTCAATGCACCGGTCGCCGAGGTGCTGCGCGCAAGGCTCGGCCCCTCCGCGCTGCTCGCCGGCGGGGCATGGCTGCTGTCGGGGCTGCTCGGCTTCGGCTTGGCCCTGGTGGCGGCAGGCTGGCGCGGGCGATGGCCGGACAGGCTCATCAAGGCATACTGCTACCTGCTTGCCGCGACGCCGACCTTCTGGCTGGCCATGCTGCTCCTTCTGTTGTTCTCCGTCGTGCTCCGCTGGACGCCGGTGTGCTGTGCGGGACCGATCGGCGTGCCTGCGGAGGCAGTGACATTCGCCCTGCGCCTTGCACACCTGATCCTGCCGCTCACCGTGTTGACGCTCTTCGGCGTGGCGCAGGTGGCGCTGCATGTGCGGGCGAAGCTGGTGGACGTGCTGGCGAGCGATCATGTCCTGCTCGCCCGCGCGCAGGGGGCAGGGCGGTGGGATATCCTCCTGCGCCATGGCGCGCCCAATGCGGCGCTGCCTGCGATCACCATCCTTTTCGCGTCCACGGGAGAGATTTTCGGCGGCTCCATCCTTGCGGAGCAGGTCTTTGCCTGGCCGGGGCTGGGGCGGGCGACGGTGCAGGCGGGCCTGGAGGGGGATGTCGCGCTGCTCCTCGCGATCACGCTCGTCACAGCGGCGGTCGTGGCGAGCGCCAATACCGTGGCCGACCTGCTCTACCGGCTGGTGGATCCCCGCATCCGGAGGGACACACCATGAACTCTGGTGTGATCACAGGGCGGGCGCGGGCAGCGGCAACCGGAGTTGTGGTGGCCTTCCTGCTGCTCGGACTGATTGCGGCATCGCTGCTTCCGGGTGCAGGTGGAGTGGCGGATTTCGGACAGCGGAACCTGCCCCCGTCGCTGGCGCATCCGTTCGGCACGGATGCGATGGGGCGGGACATGTTCGGGCGGGTGCTCAGCGGCCTTGTGCTCAGCCTGCGCATCGGGCTGCTGGCGGCGGGCATTTCCGTGGTGATCGCGGTGCTGATGGCCGGTGCCACTGCTCTGGGACGC
Source organism: Haematobacter massiliensis (assembly GCF_000740795.1). GTDB lineage: Bacteria > Pseudomonadota > Alphaproteobacteria > Rhodobacterales > Rhodobacteraceae > Haematobacter > Haematobacter massiliensis. The sequence goes on along the minus strand of NZ_JGYG01000006.1, from coordinate 207,381 downwards.
TGGCCCGACAGGGCGGCGGGATTCGTGACGGATGTCATGCTCGCGCTGCCGCATCTGCTTTTGCTGCTGCTGTTGTCATTCGCCTTCGGCGGGGGAACCGGGGCCGTCATCTGGGCGGTGGCGCTGTCGCACTGGCCCCGGCTCGCGCGTATCCTGCGGGCGGAACTGCTCCAGCTTCAGGCCGCCCCGTATGTGGAGGCGTCGCGCGGGTTCGGCCGCTCCCGCCTGTTTATCCTGCACCAGCATATCCTGCCGCATCTGGCCCCGCAGATGCTGGTGGGGTTCCTGCTGATGTTCCCGCATGCCATCCTGCACGAAGCGGGGCTGACCTTCCTCGGTTTCGGGCTGGAGCCGTCGCGGCCTGCTATCGGTGTCATGCTGGCAGAGGCGATGCGGCATCTCTCGGCAGGGCGCTGGTGGCTGGGGGTGTTTCCCGGTCTCGGGCTGCTGGCCATGGTGTTGGCCTTCGATGCGCTCGGCTCCGCGGCGGAGCGGTTGACGGATCCGCGGGAGGGCCAGACCTGATGCTCCACGTGTCGGACCTTTCGGTGAGTTTCCGCCGCTACAGCGGTCTTTTCCGGCAGGTGGAACAGCCCTGCCTGACGGGCGTGAGCTTCCGGCTCCGCCCGGGCGAGGTGCTGGCGGTCATTGGCTCCTCCGGTGCGGGCAAGAGCATCCTCGCCCATGCAATCCTCGGCCTGTTGCCCGCCAACGCGGTTTTGCGAGGGCACGTGCGCCTTGGCGGGCGGGCGACGCTTCTGCCGCAGAGCACGGCGCATCTCGACCCGCTTGCCTCCGCCGGGCGGCAGATCGGGCGCGCTGCGGACCGCGCCGGGCGGCGACCGGCAGTTGCCCCGGCGCTGGCGGAGGTAGGGCTTGCGGCAGGGGTGGCGCCGCTTCGCCCGCATGAACTTTCCACCGGAATGGCGCGCCGTGTGATGCTGGCTGCGGCCTTGGCGCAGAAGGCGGGGCTGATCGTGGCGGATGAGCCGACGGCGGGTCTGGATCCGCACCACCGGGATGTCATTCTCGACCGCCTCCGCACGGAGGCAGAGCGGGGTGCGGCTGTGCTGCTCATCACGCATGATCTCTCTCCGGCCCTCGCCCGCGCCGACAGGGTGGCCGTGATGGAGAAGGGGGCCCTTGCAGCAGTGGAACCGGCGCGGGCCTTCATGGGCGCGGGGGATGGGTTGTCGCCGACCGCCCAAAGGCTCTGGCGTGCGCTGCCGGAAAACGGGTTTCTGGCCGATGCTTGAGGCCCGCGCCCTCGCACTCTCCCATGGCGGTGCACCGTTGATCCGTGGCCTGTCGCTTCGCCTGCAACCGGGTGATGTGCTGGGGGTCGAAGGCCCCTCAGGCTCGGGCAAGACGACGCTCGGCCGCGCCCTCGCCGGGCTGCATCACCCGGTGGGTGGGGAGGTGCTGCTGAACGGCCGGGCGCCGCACCGTGGCGCGGTGCAGTATCTCCACCCTGAGCCGGGACAGGCGATGAACCCCCGCTGGCGGATCGCACGGATCGTGGCGGAGGCGGGCAGGCCGGACCCCGCCGTGGCCGCCGCGCTCGGCATCCGGTCCGACTGGGCGGAGCGCTTCCCGCACGAGCTGTCGGGGGGAGAGTTGCAGCGCGTCTCCCTGCTGCGCGCGCTGACGGCAGGGCCCGCCTATCTGGTCGCCGATGAGATCACGGCCCCGCTCGATCCCGTGGCGCAGGCGCGGATCTGGCGGGCGCTCCTCGCCGTGGCTTCCGCACGCGGGATCGGCATCCTTGCCATCAGCCACGACGCCCCCCTGCTGGACCGGATCGCCGGGGAGCGGCTTTGCCTCCCACCCCCTGCGGCACTGCGGACGGGGGGTGTGGCGCATTACTTTCGTCGCTGCCGGCAGCTTTTTTCCTGAACTGTTCTATCTGAAGCTTTCGAACTGCAAGGAGAGGACATGACGACGGGCAGAACAGCGGAACATCATGTGGTCGTGGTCGGGAGCGGCTTCGGCGGCCTTCAGGCGGTGGTGCGCCTCAAAGGGGCGCCGGTTCGCATCACGCTGATCGACCGGCGCAACCATCACCTGTTTCAGCCGCTGCTCTATCAGGTCGCGACGGCAGCGCTCACCACGTCCGAAATTGCCTGGCCCATCCGCCACCTGCTCCGCGAGAGGCATGAGGTGACGACGCTGCTCGCCGATGTGCAGGGCGTGGATACCGGGTCGCGGGAGGTCCTGCTCGATGACGACAGCAGGGTGCGATACGATACGCTGATCCTCGCCACCGGCGCGCGACACGCCTATTTCGGCCATGACGAATGGGAGGAGGACGCCCCCGGCCTGAAGACGCTGGAGGATGCGACCACCATCCGCCGCCGCTTCCTGCTCGCCTTCGAGCGGGCGGAGCGCGAGGAGGATCCTGTCCGCAGGAGCGCGCTCCTGACCTTCGTCGTGGTTGGGGCCGGGCCGACCGGCGTCGAACTGGCCGGCACCATGGCAGAGGTCGCACGGAAAACGCTGGAGGGGGAGTTCCGCAGCTTCGACCCCGCTTCCGCCCGCATCGTGCTGATCGAAGGGGGCCCGCGGGTGCTGCCGACCTTCCCGGAAGACCTGTCGGATTATACCGCGCGCGCGCTGGAGAAGCTGGGGGTGGAGGTGGTGCTGGGACAGCCAGTGACTGCCTGCGACGCGGAGGGGGTGACATTCGGTGATACCCGCCTGCCTGCCGACACGGTCATCTGGGCGGCGGGGGTTCGCGCCTCTCCCGCGGGCCAGTGGGTCGGGGCGGAGACAGATCGCGCGGGTCGTGCCAAGGTTGGCCCTGACCTGACGGTGGAAGGGCATCCGGAGATATTCGTGATCGGTGACACCGCCGCGGTCATATCGGACGGCAAACCGGTGCCGGGCATTGCCCCGGCTGCCAAGCAGCAGGGCGGCTATGTGGCCGATGTGATCTCCGCCCGCCTTCGGGGGCAGGCACTGCCGGGGCCGTTCTCCTACCATCATGCAGGCAGCCTCGCCACGATCGGGAAACGGCTGGCAGTGATCGATTTCGGCAAGTGGAAGCTGAAAGGCGCGCTGGCATGGTGGATCTGGGGCATCGCGCATATCTATTTCCTGATCGGCGTCAGGAACCGGCTGAGCGTTGCGTTAAGCTGGCTCTGGATCTACCTGCGCAATCAACGTGGCTCCCGTCTCATCACCCAGGGCACCGCAACGACGACCACCGCCGGAAACCCCGATCAGGAGGAGAGGGAGGCGAAGGAGGAGGAGGCACGCTGACCGCGGGCGGTTCCTCCACCGGCGCCGTATGTCTCGGACATCTTGCGGGTCATGGCCTTTGTCGGCGGTCCGGACGCCCTATCCCTCAGACATTGCGCACCCGCCAGCGGAGCAGCAACGCCACGACGGCCATCAGTACGGCCGCGACCACGACCACACCGTCAAACGCCCTGTCGAAGGCCGTCTGCGCCAGCAAAACCACTCGTGACGCCATCTCCGGCTCCAGATTTTCGGCAAGGATCAGCGCCTCGTCGATGCCATCACGTGCGATCTGCGGGACGCCTGCCGGAACTGTCATCATCCGGGTGTAGATGGCCGCCATCAACCCGCCCAACACCGCCACGCCAAGCGCGCTGCCCAGCTCGAACGACACTTCCTCGATGGAGGCCGCCATGCCAGCGCGATCTTCCGGCGCGGAGAGCATGATGATGCTGGAGGCAGCCGTCATCGTCGCCCCGAGACCAAATCCCAGCACCGCCAGTGCCCCTATCCAGAGCCAGTCATGGCCTATCACGAACAACCCCAGCCCAAGCGCCGAAAGCAGCAGGGAGAGCCAGAGCACCCGCTCCCCGCCCATGCGCGGGAGGGCAAGTCCAGCCAAGGGCCCCGCAGCAAAGGAGGCAAGCGGGATCGGCAGGATCATCAACCCCGCCTGCAGCGGAGTGAAACCCCGGACAAGCTGAAGATGCTGACTATAGACCAGCTCGATGCCGACCAGCACGGCGGAGGCGACCAGGGCCGAGATCACGCCGGCGGAGAAACGACGGCCGGTCATCAGGCGAAAGTCTATGAGCGGCTCGGGCGAGGCAAGCTGCCGGCGGACAAAGTGGGTAAGAACCAGCCCTCCGCAAGCCAGCGTCACGCCGGCGATGAGCAGGGAGCCATCGGCCCGTGCGATTTCCTTGATACCGTAAACGACCGCGACGATGCCCACCATGACTTGCGCCGACCCGGCCATGTCCCAGCGCCGCGCGCTGTTTCCAGGCCGCCGGGGCAGAAGCAGCGGGCCTGCCAGAAGTGCGACCGCCACCACCGGAACGTTCAGCAGAAAGACCGACCCCCACCAGAAATGCTCCAGCAAGAGCCCGCCCAGGACTGGCCCGAGCGCCGCACCGCCGGAGGCCACTGCGGCCCAGACGCCGATGGCGAAAGCGCGTTCCTTTTCGTCGGTAAAGGTGAGCCGGATCAGTGACAGCGTGGCGGGCATCATCAGCGCCGCGCCGACCGCCAGCCCGACCCTTGCGCCGATCAACAACCCCGGTGTGGGTGAGAACGCGGCCCAGAGCGAGGCCAGCCCGAAGACCGCCAATCCCCATAGGAACATCCGTTTGTGCGTCAACCGATCCCCCAGAGTTCCCAGTCCGGGCAGCAGTCCGGCGACGACCAGCGGATAGGCGTTGACGATCCAGAGCTTCTCCGTAGCCGTGGCGCCCAGATCATGGGTAAGGCGGGGCAGGGCCGTGTAGAGCACTGTCATGTCCACGGAGATGAGAAAAAGCGCGCTGGAAAGCAGCGCGAGCACCAGCCAGCGGTTGCGGGGCAACATGAGATAGAGTCCTTCTGAGGTCGGCAAGATCAGGGCGTCGCAACCCTTGTGGGCGGCGTTTCAATTAAATAAATACGTATGTATTGAAATGGAAGAGGTGAAATGGCCGGACGACCACGAACGATAGACCGGGACAAGGTTCTGGACGCGGCGGAGGACATCGTGATGGCGCAAGGCGCCTCCGGCCTGACCTTCGATGCGCTGGCGAAAGCTGCTGGAATCACCAAGGGCGGGTTGCAATACTGTTTCGGTACCAAGGAAAACCTGATCCGCGCGATGATCTCCCGCTGGTCGGACGGGTTCGAAGGTGAGGTCAAGGCACTTGCGGGGCCGGATCCTGCGCCTGAAGCCTTGATCCGCGCCCATCTCCGCGTGACGGAGACGGATGAAATCGCCGATCATTCCCGTTCCGCCGCGATGATGACGGCGCTGCTCGAGCGGCCCGATCAGGTGGCGTCGACCCGCGATTGGTATGCAAGCCGTCTGGCGGGGCTTGATCTTTCTCGGCCTGAGGATCGCCGGACCGCAGTCGCCTTCCTTGCGGGAGAGGGGGCTTTCCTGCTCAAGACACTTGGCCTTGTCAAGTTCAGTGCCAAGGATTGGACGGCGCTGTTCGAGGATATGCAGAAGCTCACCGCCGGGGTTGAACAGGGTTCCGCATAACGTTGCATCGGGGTGCAACCGCGGGAAGACCGGATGACCGGGCCCGTCGACACGCGGTCAATGGAATGCCTCGCCGGTGTCAGACGAGGCCACGCCCATTTTCACCTTTTTGCCACGCCGCCATGTTCTATCGGGAGTTCCCAGGCCTCCCGGCGACCGGCCTCGAAAGCCATCAGGTCGGCGGGATAATGCAGACCGTCTCGCGCCCGGATCGCGGCCTCGTCCGCCGCACGGCGAAAGACGGCGGCATCGTCCACATCGCTGAGCGCGGCCAGAGCGGCCAGCGCTTTCTGCAGCCGGACGGAGACCTCCAGCTCGGCCGCATCGCGAAGGATCGGCCGGAAGGCGTCTTCGACAAAATCCTTGACCCAGGGGCAGGCGACATGCAGCCGCTCCGAACCCTTCTCCTCCGTCCGTTCGGTCTGAAGCAGGACGACGAATACGCGCTGAATGGCGTTGATGGTTTCGATCACAGTGCCCGGATCGTTGACGGCGGAGGAAAGCGCCCGGCTCGCGATCTCCGACAAGGCGATGAAGCCGAGGCGCGGATCATCGCCGAAACTCCGATGGCGCTCCACTGTAAAGGACTGCCGGAGGTTCCTGAGCACAGCGTCATCCAGCTTGCCCTCTGCGAAAAGCACCGGACGGCGGGGATGGATATAGGTGCCCGCAATGACCGGCAGATGCAATTTCAGATCATGTTTCTCGGCGAGTTCGATCAACCATGCCGTGTTGACGCGGACGATGGAGCCTGTCTGGTCGATGAAGATCGGTCTCGCCATTTCGGGTATGGGAACTGCTGGCACCCCGCCAAGGCAGGGATTGAACGCATGCTGACGCGCAACACGCGTGGCGGCTGTTTCCACCCGGTCGATCACGTCGGACATCCGTCCGAAGCTGGTGATATGGGCAATCCAGCCGAGCAGGGTCACGGCGATCAGGATGACAACGCCGATCGTGCCGATGAACAGGATGATCCGGCCCTTTTCGTCGTAGAACCCCGTCGAGAGCGCGATGATCCCGACGAGGGAAAACAGAAAGGTGCCGAGAAATGTGGACAGCGCATTCTGCGCGGTCTGATCCTCGATCAGCAGCTGGGTGGAGCGTGGCGTGGCAAGATTGGTCGCGGATGAATAGGCGGATACAACGGCGGTCAGCGAGAATGTCGTGACCGCAAGCATGGAGGACGCGAGGATTTGCAGGATGTTGCCCACGGAATCCTGACCGAGGTCTGCGTTCAGTTCATCCGGCAGAAATGGTCCGAGGTATTTCGCGGCGATAGCCAGCAGGACCGCCAGAATGCTGAACGTCGCCGCTCGAAACCAGATACGCCGCGCCAGCCGCGCAAAGAACAAACGCCAGTCAATCATATGCCTTATCCGTGTTTCGGCGCTTAACTGGCGCATCGGCGGATGAAGTCCATTCCCGTTGCGCGGCGAACTTGCTTCGCTGATGTGGCGACATCAACATATTACATAATGTTTATTACATATGAATTCAGGCCGATGGGGAGAGTGTACTATTCCAGAGCGGTACTCGTATTTCTGACGCTGTGTTGGAAAGCGAGAGAACAGGCGGAATGAGGATCGGATATTGCCCTCCTCCCACAATGAACGTCGCATGATCGCACTCTGGCGGGGATGCCGCCATGGACGCGACGGAGATCGCCGCGGCGGCGCGCGCAGGGCTGCTACGCCCGACCCCTGTCATGGCGCGGAAGTTCGTGAACTTACGGGCGATCACAGGTTGCTCACGCATGAGACGTCTGCGGCTTCAGCGGCGCAGGGCGTTGAAGCAATGATCTCCGGAACCGGGTCGAGGTTTGCCTTAGCTGGGGCCAAGGCGGACCCGGCACGTCCTCCTGCATCGTCGAAGGCTGCGGACTCCTTGCTCTCGGTAGCGTGCCGCCTGCAATATTCGTGCTGAGATACGGGAACGGCTGTCACCTAACCCGTTCCCAGCTTGTCGAGGCGAGCGCATCGCAGATAGCGAAGGAAAGACCCGGCGCCTCTCCACCTAAGCCTGCAACTGCCGTGAGAAGTCGCAGACATCCCGCGCAAGTTCCGCCACTGAGGAAACGAAGGCGGAGGGCAGGTCCTGGCGGTACATCGCCACATAGGGCACCGGGGGCAGTTCCGGCGTGACCGGCACGACCACTAGCTTGCCCTCCTCCACGAGCGGGCGGAAGCACTGGCGCGGCAGATAGGCGACTCCGAGGCCGGCGACGGTCAGCCCCACCACCGCGGTCAGGCTGTCGCTGGTCAGCGTCTTTTGCAGCACAATCCCCTCGGTCTTCAGCCATTTGTTGAAGAAGAGGCCCGAGCCGGAGCGGCCGCCCTGGGTCAGGATCGGATGCTCCGCGAGTTCTGCCAGCGTCAAGGTGCGGCCGGGCGGGATCAGGCCCGGCCGCGCCATCCAGACATTTGCGACCTCGGTCAGGCGGACCACCGCGACATCCGGGTCGCTCATCACCTCCGGGATGACGATGAGGTCGACCGACCCCTCCATCAGCCGCTCATAGAGCGATCGGCTCATGTCCACCTCCGGCTCGATCGTCACCAGCGGATGCACCTGGCGCAACAGCGTCACCAGCCGCGGCAGCCAGGTCAACGCGGTAAGGTCCGTGACGCCCAGACGCAGGCGCCGCACTGCCTGTCCGCCGCCGGCCTTCAGCGCCATGATCCCGTCCTGCAGCGCCAGCATCTCCCGCGCGAGGTCAAGGAGCCGCTCCCCCTGCTCGGTCAGCCGCGCGCCACGCTGCGAACGGTCGAAGATCGCAAGGCCGGTGGACAGCTCCAGCTCCTGGATGCGCTTGGAGATCGCCGACTGGGTAGTGTTGAGCCGCATCGCCGCGCGCTCGAATGTGCCGAGCTGCACGACCCAGAGCAGGGCTTCCAACTGCCGCAGCGTGACCATGAACATTCTCCATAGGAATATCTTCAGATAAATTTATATCGCTTTTATGGATTATAATCCAGGCATAACCTGCCCGCGAAGCCAGCATCCTGAAAACTCGCGGAGATCCATCCCATGACTGTCATCCTTGCCGAGCGTGTCGCGCGGCTGAAACCTTCGGCCAGCCTCGCGGCGAAACAGATGGTTGCGGACCTGAACGCGGCCGGGCGTCGGGTCATCGACCTGACCATCGGCGAGCCCGATCTGGACACGCCCGCGCATATCGTCGACGCCGCCATCGCGGCGATGAAGGAGGGCGACACGCATTACACCTCCACCCCCGGCACCCCGGCGCTGCGCACGGCGATCATCGCGAAGCTGAAACGCGACAGCGGCGTGACGGTGCGGCCTGAGAACATCACGGTCGGCTCCGGTGCCAAACAGCTGATCTTCGAGGCTTTTGCGGCGACGGTGGAGGAAGGCGTCGAGGTCATCGTGCCCGCGCCCTACTGGGTCTCCTACCCCGACATGGTGGCGGTGCAGGGCGGCAGGCCGGTCATCGTCCCCTGCCCGGAGGTGGACGGCTTCAAGCTGACGCCCGCGGCGCTCAAGGCGGCGATCACGCCTCGCACCCGCTGGCTGGTGCTGAATTCGCCCAACAACCCGACCGGCGCAATGTATTCGCGCGACGAGATCGCCGCGCTCTGCGACGTGCTGCGCGACCACCCCCAGGTCTGGGTGATGACCGATGAGATCTACGAGCATATTGCGTACGACGGCAATGAAGCCGTGACGCCGATGGCCGTTGCCCCCGATCTGGCCGACCGGATGCTGATGATCAACGGCGTCTCCAAGGCCTATGCGATGACCGGCTGGCGCGTCGGCTATGCGGTCGGGCCGAAGGACCTGATCGCGGCGATGACGAAGCTCATCAGCCAGAGCACCACCTGCGCCAGCTCCATCAGCCAGGCCGCCGCCGCGGTGGCGCTCTCCGGCGACCAGTCCTGCGTGCGCGAGGCGACGGCGATCTTCCGCACCCGCCGCGACCGGATGGTGGAGATCCTGTCGCAGGCCCCGGGCCTCCGCGTGACGGCGCCGGACGGGGCCTTCTACCTCTACCCCTCGGTGGCCGGGCTGATCGGCTGCGTGACGCCGGCGGGCAAGCGGCTGGAGACGGATGTGGACGTGGCCTTCTACCTGTTGGAGGCGGCCAATGTCGCGGTGCTGGACGGCACGGCCTATGGGCTCTCGCCCTATCTGCGACTCTCCTTCGGCACCTCCATGGCGGAGGTCGAGGCGGGCGCGAAGGCCATCGTGGACGCCTGCCGCGCGCTGGTCGGGCAGGAGGCCACGGTCTGAGGCTCCCAGCCTAAGCCCTTGGCCTGAGGCTCTGCTCTGATGCAGGGCCTTCCACCGGCAACAGGCCGGTCTCAATCGACCCGTGATCAACATTCCAAAAAAGAATGATAAATCACAAAATAAAATCGCTGTTTTGCATGTAACGCAATGACTACAGTCGGCCATCCACAGCGCAACCGGGAGAAGCCTCATGACGACCGCCCTTGACACCGCCACCGCACCGGACGCGCTGCTCGCGGCCTTCCGCGCCACCGCCACGGCGACGATCAGCGACAACCTCTCCCGGCTGCCCGGTTTTGTCGGGCTGCGCCCCTTTCACCGCCTGGAGGGCGTGATGGCCGGGCGGGCGCTGACCGTGCGCACGGCGGTGGGTGACAACTACTTCATCCACAAGGCGCTCGATCTGGTTCAGCCCGGCGACGTGATCGTGGTGGACGGCGGCGGCGACACCGCCCGCGCGCTGATCGGCGAGATCATGGCGACGCTGGCGGAGGTGCGCGGCGCGGCGGGCTTCGTGCTTGATGGGGCGATCCGCGACACGGCGGTGATCGGCGCGGGCTCCTTCCCGGTCTTCGCCCGGGCCGCCATCCATCGCGGCCCCTACAAGAACGGCCCCGGCGCGATCAATGTGCCGGTCGCCGTCGGCGGCCAGGTGGTCCATCCCGGCGACATCGTGATCGGCGATGCCGATGGCGTCGTCGCCTTCCCGGTCGAGGGCGCGGCAGCGCTTCTAGACGCCGTACGTGCCCAGGAGGCGAAGGAAGCCGCCATTCTGACCAGCATCCGCGCAGGCACCTACACCGGCGCCTACGCGAAATAACAAACCTCAAAAAGAACCCAACAGGAGAACCATCATGTCCATCTTCAATTCCCTCGCGCTCGCCGCCGGCCTCGCGCTCACCGCCACCACTGCGCTCACCTCCGCCGCCGTGGCCGACCAGCTCGCCGACATCAAGGCGGCGGGCAAGCTTGTCTGCGGCGTGCTCGGCACGCTGGAACCTTTCAGCTTCCAGGATCCCGCCACGCGCGCGACCGTGGGTTATGATGTCGACCTCTGCCGGGCGGTCGCCACCGATCTCGGCGTCACGCTTGAGGTGAAGCCGATTGCCGTCGAAGCGCGCATCCCCGAACTGACACAGGGCCGGGTCGACATCGTTTCCGCAGCACTCGGCTATACCGCCGACCGGGCCAAGCAGATCGACTATTCCAACACCTCCTATGTCAGCCTTCAGAAAATCCTCGTGAAAGCTGACAGCGGCATTTCGCAGCTCGACGACCTCGCCACCAAGAAGATCAGCGCGCCGAAGGGCTCCACCTCGGAGAAATACCTGCGCGCCGTGCTGCCGAAGGCCAATGTCCTCACCTTCCAGGATCCGCCGGCGGCCTTCCTCGCGCTCCAGCAATCCAAGGTCGCGGGCATGATCCTGTCCGAAATCGCGCTGGTGAAGTTCATGAACCAGGCGGGCGGCCTCACCCTGATCGCGCAGCCGGTGGCGGAGGAATACTGGGGCCTCGGCCTGCGCAAGGATGAGCCAGCCTTCAAGGCGGCGGTGAACGCCACGCTCACCCGGCTGGAAACCTCCGGCGAAGGCAAGGCGATCTTCGACAAATGGCTGGGCGAGGCCACCACGTACAAGATGAAGCGCGCCTTCACCCTCGACGTGCCCGCCTCCGAACCCGTGCTGAAGCCCGGCGTCTGATCCCTCCCCTCGAACCGCCGTCCCTGCGGCCCGCGGGGACGGCCCGAACCGGGGAGGCCGGCCAATGGGCAATCTCGACTTCGCCTCCGTCCTCACGGGCGAATATCTCGACTGGCTGCTGAGCGGCCTCCTCGTCACCCTTCAACTTGCGGCAGGCGCCTGGGCGCTTGCCTTCGGCCTCGCGCTGGTGCTGTCGGTGATCCGCGCTACCGGCTGGAAGCCTGCGGAACTGCTGGTCGCCGCCTATGTGGAGGTTCATCAGAATATCCCGCTGCTGGTGCAGATGTTGTTCTGGTATTTCGCCGTGCCCGAACTGCTGCCCGAAGGCGCGCGGATGTGGCTGAACGAGCACAGCAGCGAATTCATCCTCGCGCTCTTCTCGCTCGGCTTCTGCTTCGCCGCCTATATGTCCGAGGCGATCCGCAGCGGCCTGCGCGCCGTGCCCCGCACCCAGTATGAGGCGGGACGGGTCTTCGGCTTCGGCTACCTTTCCACCATGCGCTATGTTGTCGTGCCGCAGGCGCTGCGCGTCGCCGTGCCGCCGCTGGTCAACTACTCGCTCCTACTCTTCAAGAATACCTCCATCGCCATGGCGATCGGCGTGCACGAGCTCACCTATCAGTCCCGGCAGATCGAGAGCGACACCTTCCGCACCTTCGAGGTCTTCGCCATCGCAACGGCGATCTATCTCTTCTTTTCCTTCGTCATCATGGCGGCCGGCACGCTTTATGAGCGCCGTGTCTCCCTTGCCGCCCGATAGGAGGACCAGATGCTCGACATCATCCACGACAACTGGCTTCTGCTCCTGATCGGCCAATACCCGAACGGGCCCCTCGGCGGCCTCGCCGCCACGCTGCTCCTCGCCGTCATCGGCCTGATCCTGGCCTTTCCCTGTGCGCTGGCGCTGGCCATCGCCCGGGTCAGCCCCTTCCGGCCGGTCGCTCTCATCGCCACCGCGCTCATTAACATCGTGCGGGGCACGCCCTTCCTGATGGTGATCTTCTGGAGCTATTTCGCGCTGCCGCTCCTCATCGGCATCCCGATCTCCGGCTTCTGGACGCTGATCGGCGCGCTGGTCCTCTATGAGAGCGCCTATCTCGCCGAGGTCATCCGCTCCGGCATTCAGGCGCTGCCCAAGGGCCAGACAGAGGCCGCCCGTTCGCTCGGCTTCGGCTATTTCCGCACGATGTTCACCATCATCCTGCCGCAGGCGCTCTACAATTCCCTGCCGAGCCTGCTCAGCCAGTTCGTCTCGCTGATCAAGGAGACCTCGCTCGGCTATGTCATCTCGGTGAACGAATTCACCTTCGCCGCCGTGCAGGTGAACAACGAATTGCTGACCCGGCCGATCGAGGTTTTCTCGATCCTTGCCATCACCTACTTTCTGCTCTGCTTCACCCTCACCTCGGCCGCCCGCGCGCTTGAGGGCCGCATCGCCCGCCGCCGCGCCGGGCGTTCCGGCACCCGCGCCGACACAACCGAAATCCTCGCCCCCGATTTGCTCAAGACGGAGCCCACGCCATGATCGCCTTCGAGAACGTCGACAAATGGTACGGCGACTATCAGTGCCTGACCCAGGTCAATGCCAATGTGAAACAGGGGGAGGTCGTCGTGCTCTGCGGCCCCTCCGGCTCCGGCAAGACCACGCTCATCCGCACGGTCAACCGGCTGGAGCCGATCCAGGGCGGGCGGATCACCGTGAGCGGCGCGGATGTAAACGCCAAGGGCGCGAACATAAACAAGCTGCGCTCCAACATCGGCTTCGTGTTCCAGTCCTTCAACCTCTTCCCGCATATGTCGGTGCTCGACAACGTGATGCTGGCGCCGCGCAAGATCCGCGGTCTGGCAAAGGCGGAGGCGGAGGAGAAGGCGCACAAGCTCCTGGAACGCGTGGGCCTCGGCCACAAGGCCGGCGCCTTTCCGGGCCAGCTTTCGGGCGGACAGGCGCAGCGCGTGGCGATCGCCCGGGCGCTGGCCATGGATCCACCGGTCATCCTCTTCGACGAGCCGACCTCGGCGCTCGACCCGGAGATGGTGGGCGAGGTGCTCCAAGTGATGAAGTCGCTCGCCCATACCGGCATGACGATGATGTGCGTGACCCATGAGATGGGCTTTGCGCGCGAGGTCGCCGACCGGGTCTGGTTCATGGACAAGGGCGTCATTCTGGAGGATGCGGACCCCGAGACCTTCTTCACCAATCCCCAGCATCCCCGCGCGCAGAAATTCCTCTCCGACCTGCGCCACTGACCGCTTCGGGGCGGCGTCCCCGACCGCTCCGCCGTCCCCGCTCCCGCGCGCCGATGCCCCGGCGCGCGACCGGATCGGTCTTGCCGACCCCATCCTGCCCCGCGCAACAGCCCCTCAGGAGGCAACATGTATTCCGGCCCCGTCTTCGACATGGCGAAGACCCAGTTCTCCGCCGTCGCCGACCATCTGGAGATCCCTCATTGCGAGCGCGACCGGCTGCTGATGCCGAAGCGCCTCGTGGCGGTCTCCTGCCCGATCCACCGCGATGACGGCACGGAGGCCGTCTTCCAGGGCTACCGCGTCCAGCACCACCTGACCCTCGGCCCGACCAAGGGCGGCACCCGCTTCGCGCCCTCCGTCGACGTGGGCGAGGTCGCGGCGCTCGCGGTCTGGATGAGCTGGAAATGCGCGCTCGCCGGGCTGCCCTATGGCGGCGCCAAGGGCGGGATCACCGTCGATCCGCGCGCGCTCTCGCCCCGCGAACTGGAGGCGCTGTCGCGGCGCTACATGCAGGAACTCATCCCCTTCGTCAGCCCGCACACCGACGTCATGGCGCCCGACATGGGCACCAATGAACAGGTGATGGCCTGGTTCATGGACACCTATTCCATGTATCAGGGCCAGACGGTCAATGAGATCGTCACCGGCAAGCCGGTCTGGTGCGGCGGCACCGTCGGCCGGCGGGAGGCCACCGGGCGCGGCGTCGCCCATTGCACCTTCCGCGCGATGGAGATGGTAGGGATCGATCCGGCCAAGGCCACCGCGATCGTCCAGGGCTTCGGCAATGTCGGCTCCTACGCCGCCTATACGCTGGCGGAGCGGGGCGTGACCATCCTCGGCGTCAGCGATCATACCGGCGCTTACTATGACCCGAAGGGTCTCGACATCGCCGCGCTCCGCCGCCATGTCGCCGCGAAGGGGACGCTGGAAGGCTTCTCCACCGAGCTCGCCTTCGACCCGGATCAACTGCTCCTGCAAAAATGCGACGTGCTGGCGCCCTGCGCCATGGAGCAGGTCATCACCGGGGCGAATGCCGGCGCGCTGCGTTGCCGGATCATCGCCGAGGGCGCGAACGGCCCGGTGACGCCCGAGGCCGACGCGATCCTCGATGAGCGCCGCGACGAGATCTTCGTGATCCCGGACATCCTGTGCAACTCGGGCGGTGTCATCGTCTCCTACTTCGAATGGGTGCAGGACCTGCAACGCTATTTCTGGGACGAGGCCGAGGTGATGGAGCGGCTCTATGCCGCGCTCGACCGCTCGTTCTCGCAGGTGATGTCGCGCGCCAAGGCCCGGAACCTGTCGCACCGCAACGCGGCGCTGGCCATCGGCGTGGATACCGTGCGGCGCGCGAAACAGACTCGCGGCCTCTTCCCCTGACCGCCTTGGAGCAGCGGGGCGACGGTATGGCCGTTGCCCGCCCCGGTCGCATGTCCAGCCACGTCGAGCATCCGCGCCGATCTCGCCATCAGGGTGGATGCATTACGGGCCGGAGAGTATAGGCCGACCCCATCCTTCATGATCCTTCATGGGAAAAGCCGACGCGCTTGACCAATCGACCTACCGGAGAGGCGGAAAGCGGCATCGTCCAAGAGCATCCATCGTCCGCGCCCCGATGAACTTGGGCAGCGCGTGGCGCAGATGCCTTTCGGATCCTGTTCCATCGACGGCGGTTTGATGAACCTGTCCAGCGGTTTTGAAACGCAGATCAGACATGGCAACACCTGTCGACGATCGCCCCCTTGCGATCGCGCTGTTCTCAGCCCGCATGGTGAGGATCGTGGCGCAGATGTTCAGGGCGACGGCGGCCGCGTTCCCCTCGTTCGCACGATTGGTCCCGCTGTTGATGATAAAAGCATCCCGCCCGTCGATCCTCGCCAGACCAACAACATACTGTTTCCTGTAAAGAAAACCGGAGCACGGGGCGAACCGGGCCACCTCGATCATCTTGCAGGCCCAGACGCGGGCATTTAGGCGGAAAGCGCCTCCATCCTCGCGCAAAGGCTGATTTCCGCGTCCGCCGCCATGTCACGGTTCTGACGCGGGGCTGCCACGACCGATCCCCGCCAGCATTTGACGCCTTGAGAGGGAAATCTCTCTTGTTTCGCCACGATGCAGCCGCCCACGTTGGGACGATCGCAGTGGCGCAAGCGGGTGTTGCGCCACGCGGCCTGACCGATGAAGCCCATGGCAGGCAGGGGCGCGACCCTGAGCCGCCTCCCCTCCGGCGGGATGCGCTGATGTCAAGGGTCTGGAGGAACCCGCCGAGCCATAGACCGCCGGAAGACCATCCAACCCTCCCGGCCATGAGCTGGCGTCCTCACGCGATAAAAGCGGTCAACGATATCGGAAGTCAGGCCGCGAAGGTGTCCGGTCGCACCATGCAATCCCCCGCGACCCTGCCATTTTCCATGCTATATCCGTCTCGTCAGCGGGGAGAGTGGCATGGCGGGACGGGACGACAAGGGAGCGGCCAGCCTGCTGGTGACAGGCCCCATAGGGACGACGCTCCTGCTTTTCGCGCTCCCCACGCTGGGCTCCTCGATCCTGCAGTCCGCGAATGGCTCCATTGATGCGGTGTGGGTCGGGCGGCTCCTGGGAGAGGATGCGCTGGCCGCAACGACGAATGGCAATCTCATCATGTTCATGCTGACGGCCTTTGTCTTCGGTTTCGGCATGGCCGCCACGATCCTTGTGGGCCAGTCCATCGGCCGTGGAGAGCTTGACGGGGCGCGACGCGTGGTCGGGACAGCGCTCGGCACCTTCGTGCCGCTGGCGGTGCTGGTTTCCATCGCCGGCTGGTTCTTTGCTCCCCGGCTGCTCGAAGTGCTCGGCACACAGGCCCAGATCACGCTGCTCGCCCGCGACTATCTGCGCGTGACGTTTTTCGCCATGCCGGCGATCCTGATGCAGACCATGCTGATGATGGCGCTTCGGGGCAGCGGCGATGCGATCACGCCGCTCGTCTTCATGGCGCTGTCGGTGGTGCTGGATGTGGTGCTGAACCCGGTGTTCATCCTGGGCCTCGGCCCTGCGCCGGCCATGGGAATCGGCGGGTCGGCCATGGCGACGGCGCTCGCGAACTACATCAGCCTGCTGTCCATGCTGGCCTATATCTATGCACGTGATCTGCCGCTCCGGCTCCGCGGGGCTGAACTGGGGTATCTCCTTCCCGCGCCTGCGGTGCTGAAGATCATGCTCCGCAAGGGGTTGCCCATCGGAATCCAGATGATTGTCGTGTCCAGCTCCATGCTGACGATGATGACGCTGGTGAACAGGCTGGGCGTGGATACGACGGCCGCCTTCGGTGCCACCCAGCAACTCTGGACCTATGTGCAGATGCCCGCCATGGCACTTGGCGCGGCAGTAAGCGCCATGGCGGCGCAGAATATCGGCGCGGGCCGGTGGGACCGTGTCTCGCGCGTGACGCGGGCGGGGGTGTGGTTCAACATCGTGCTGACGGGCGGGCTGGTGGCGGTACTGGCGCTGGTGGATGAACAGGCACTTGGCCTGTTCCTCGGGCCGGACAGCCCGGCCATTCCGATCGGGCAGCATATTGGCGCCCTCGCCACTTGGGGGTTCATCGCCTTTGGCGTCTCCATGGTGCTGTTCGGCACGGTTCGCGCAAACGGGCAGGTCGTCTGGCCGCTCATCATCCTGTTCGTGTCGATGTACCCGGTGCGGATCGGCGTGGCGCTTGGCCTGCAGGAGTGGTTCGGGTCCGATGCGCTGTGGCTGAGCTTTCCGGCGGCGATGCTTTCCACCATGCTGATGGCGGCGGCGCTCTACTTCCACGGGGGCTGGCGGAAGGAGGCTGACATGCATGTTGAGGATGATCTCGCACCCTCCCAGACCGTGGTCATCGCGGAGGCGGCTCCGCCGCGAAACCCTTCTGCACCGGATGCCCCGGCGGTTCCCGTCAGGGCGAGCGGGAGCGCGCCTTCCGTTTGATGAAACGGTGAAGCAGGAAGGCTGCGCCGCCTGCCACGAGCAGCACCAGCACCAGATGCTTCACGACATGGAGCCTGCCGAACGCTGCCTCTATTCCTGAGCCGAACCAGTATCCCAGCGTCACGAACAGGC
Organism: Haematobacter massiliensis; assembly: GCF_000740795.1. Classification (GTDB taxonomy): domain Bacteria; phylum Pseudomonadota; class Alphaproteobacteria; order Rhodobacterales; family Rhodobacteraceae; genus Haematobacter; species Haematobacter massiliensis. The sequence continues at coordinate 189,627 of NZ_JGYG01000006.1, read as the reverse complement.
AACCCCAGACCACCGCGGCAAGGCCGTTGAGTACCAGGAAATGGAGCGCGGGATAGTCGGTTGCGCCGATCGCGATCGGGCTGATCGTCCGCATCCCGTAGATGAAGCGGAAGCCGAACACGAAAGCGGCTGGATGGCGGTCGAATATCGCATTCGCTTGCTGAAACCCGGCGCTGCTGATGAGTTTCTGTACGAAGGGCTTCTCCCGCAGATAGCGCCCCGCCAGAAACAGGGCCTGATCGGCGACAAAGGATCCCAGCGCGGCCGCAGCAACGGCTGGCCAGAAGGCCAGCAGGCCGCGGTGTACCGCAGCCCCGCCGATCATGGTCACCGCCTCGCCCTCCAGCGCTGATCCGGCAAAGAGCGCGGGAAGACCGTAATCGGCTATCAGGCTCTCCATCGTCATCCGGCGCCCCCGTCAATGTCCCGTGAGCCGGTCCGCCAACGCGGCAAGGCGGGATGTCCGGGTGATCCCTGCCCTCGCTTCCCTCCGGTCGGCCCGGCGATAGAGCCGATACATTCCCATGACGCCCAGCCAGCGGAGCGGCTCCGGCTCCCACAGGCGCGTGTCATGGTCAACCCAAGGCAGCCCCGTCCGTTCCGTGCGCCTGTCAAGCAACAGCTCCGCCAGTGTCCGCCCCGCGAGATTGGTCGTGGAAACGCCAAGCCCCACGTAGCCGCCTGCCCGCCCTATGCCGCTCTGCGGATCGAAGGCGACGGCGGCGCACCAGTCGCGGGGGACGCCCAGCACACCGCACCACGCATGGTCGAGCCGCAGGCCCTTCGTCTGCGGCAGCAGACGGTGCAGGATGGCGCGCAGATCGGCGATGGTCGCGGCCTGCGTCTTTCCGCGATGGTCCAGCGCCGAGCCGAAGCGGTAGGGCACCCCTCGCCCGCCCATGGCGATGCGGTTCCCTGCCGTCCGCTGCGCATAGCAATAGGCATGCGCATTGTCGGCCAGGAGCTCGTGCTGCCGCCAGCCGATCTCCTCCCACAAAGCGTTGGAGAGCGGTTCGGTCACCACCAGCGCGCTGTTGAGCGGCAAAAGATCGCGCCGCCGCCCCGGCAGGCGCGCGGTGAAACCCTCCGTCGCAATGACGATCCGGCCAGCGGTGATCCGGCCGCGATCCGTGGTCACACATCCCGGCGCGATGGCGGTCACGGCAGTCTGTTCGTGGATGACGACGCCCCTCCGCTCCACCGCCGCCGCGAGGCCGCGCACGAGCTTTGCCGGCTGCACGCGGGCGACCCCGCGGGTCACGAGCGCGCCTTCCGCTCCGGCGATGCGGATACGTGCCCGGGCGGCTCCGGCATCGATAAGGGCGAAGCGCTCTCTTGGGACTTGCCATGCCCGCGCCTCCGCCAGTGCGCTGTGGAGACGGGAAAGCTGGGCCGGGTTGCAGGCGAAGGTCAGCAGTTCCGTCCTGCGGATGTCCGCGGCGATCCCCTCCGCCTCCGCGACGCGGATCACTTCCTCCACTGTCGCGCGAAGCTGGCTCTCCATCGCGATGACCCCTGCGCGGTCCCGGTAGCGTTCGCGGGACCAGCCGAACTCCCCCGAGCACCAGCCGCCGTTCCGTCCGGAGGCGCCGAACCCCGCGAAATCCTTCTCCACCACGGCGATGGAGAGTGCTGGCTCCGCCACTTTCAGATAATAGGCTGTCCAGAGACCGGTGAAGCCTGCGCCGATGATGCAGACATCCACCTGCCTGTCGCCGTCAAGTGGCGGGCGGGGCGCAGGCAGGCCCCCCATATCCGCGAACCAGAAGGAAACGTCACCGTTCCGCATGGCGATTGTTCCTGCCGCAAGCCGACGCCGATCTCCGATGAATGCCGCGCCGCGCGGGTGGCCTCACGTCGCGACTTGGGAAGGGCCGCTTCTGTATGCTCCCAAATGGCGTTTCCAGACCGCATCCCGCTGGAGTGCCCCGAGCCCCTGCCGGGATAGCGCCTGTCGGGATGAAGCCGCCACCGCCGACCGGCCCCGGTATCATGTGGCGGGAACCCCGGCGGATTCGGGCGCAGCGGTGATGCCGGGCGGCCGGGCCTGCGGCCAGCCGGTCGCCAGATGCCACGCATGGCCCGCGCTCAAAACCGCGCCATCCGCTCCCGCCCGTCCGATGAGCTGCATCCCCATCGGCAGCCCCCCGTCGCTGAAACCGACCGGCACGGACAGGGCGGGGAGGCTCGCCAGGCTCGCCGGGATGACCACTTCCATCCAGCGGTGATAAGTATCCATCGCGCGCCCGGCCACCGTCTCCGGCCAGCGCCACTCTGCCGGAAAGGGCCAGACCTGCGCGGATGGCAGCACCAGCAGGTCGAACCGTTCGAACAGCCGCGCCGCATGGGCATACCAGCGGCTACGGATCAGACTGGCCTCATAGGCCGCCACCGCAGAGAGACCAGCGCCCCTCTCCACCTCCCAGATGGTTTCCGGCTTGGTCAGGCGGCGTTTTTCCGGATCGTTGGCAAGTGCGGCCTTGCTTCCGGCCGAGAGCATGGCCCGAAGAGTGATCCACGAATCCCACAGTTTCTCTGCCGGGAACGGCGGGGGAAGCGGCTCCACATGGGCGCCCATCGCCTCCATCTGCCGCAATGCCGCCTCGCACAGCGGCAGGATACCCGGCTCCATCGCATAGGCGCCGCCCCAGTCGCCCAGCCAGCCGATGCGAAGCCCAGAGATACCCCCTTCCAGCATGGCTGCCCAATCGGCATTCGCGCGCGGGAAGGGCTTCTCCGGATTCTCGCCCGCGATCACTGTCAGCAGGCGGGCCAGATCCTCCACATCGCGCGCCATCGGCCCGTTGGTGGCGAGCGTGGAAAGGAAGCCGTCCCCCTCCGCCTCATCGGTCACCAATCCCCATGTCGGGCGGAATCCATAGACGTTGCAGAAGGCGGCAGGGTTGCGCAGCGATCCCATCATGTCCGATCCGTCCGCCGCCCAGACCATGCGCGCCGCCAGCGCCGCCGCCGCACCGCCAGAGGAACCCCCCGCGCTCCGCGTCAGGTCATAGGGGTTCAGCGTCGTGCCATGGACCGGGTTGAACGTATGGCTGCCCTGCCCCCATTCGGGCACATTGGTCTTGCCGGTGAGGATCGCGCCCGCCGCCCGGATCCGCTGGGCAAGCAACCCGTCTTTCAGCGGCACATGCTTGGCATGGAGCGGTGAGCCCCAGGTAGTGCGGATCCCCGCCGTAAGCGCCAAATCCTTGATGGCAAAAGGAATACCATGAAGCCAGCCCTGCGGCGGCGTATCATCCAGCGCCCGCGCTTCGGCCATCAGAACATCCGGCTCCCGGGGGGAGACAATGGCGTTCACAGCGCCGTTCACGCTCTCCAGACGCTCCAGATAGGCGGCCATCACCTCGGAGGGTGCGACGGATCGCGCATGGATCAGCGCCGACAGGCGGGTGGCGGATAGTTCGGTAAGTTCCATGTCGATGCGATGCCTTCGCTGTTCACGCGCGTATCAGGGGTCGTAACCGGTGTCAGATGAGCCTGAATCCGGCGCGCCGTCCAGCCCGCGCGCCGCGAAAATTCCCGCAGTGTTCCGCAGGCTGTCGAACCGCAGGGGCGTGGAGGGTTCCTCCAGATCGGGACGGGCGGCGACGGGACAAGGGATGCGGTATGTCAGGGCCGGAAAGGACCATACCGTCTCCATGCACGAGGCGATCTGACCTACCCGCTCGCATACCCCTTCGCGCGCAGGTCGACCCGAAGCCAACGGGATGCGCCTTCTCGCGCGCTGGCGAACCGGGGCTTTGGTCCATCAGCTATCGGGCCAGTCCCTCGGCCAATAAATGCCACGAGCGTGCGCAGCCAGACCCTGTCGAGCGCGAAGACCGTCACGCTCGTAACGGCGGAGGATCTCATCGTGCTTCGGGCCGAATATCACGATAGGCATCCCCCGCGCCGGGAGAGCATGGGCAAATAGCTGTTCGGGCTGCGGCCGGATACCTGCATCCCCACAAACATTGAGCGCACTCTCCCCGATCATCGCGCACTGGGGCATACGCCCCCGCCCGCGCGCAAAACCGGTTCGGCCCGTCCTGCGCCGCGCGCTGGCGCAGGAGCGCCTGTGCAGCCTCTGTCTCCGCTTCGGCTCTGTGTATATTAGAGCGCGTCTCCCGACTTGGTTCAAACGTCCCGCCTATCCCAGTCTGCCTCGCCCCAGAACGTACGGACGAGGAGGTCGGTGGCGACCTCCCAAGTGGCGGGAGGGTGATGGCAGCTCCCGCGGACGCTAAGTCAGGCCGTTACAACCTTATCCGCATCGCCTTTGTAGGAATCCTTCAGACTTGCGAGGTTCAGCAGCATCGTCGCGATCGGGGCCGTCATACCAGGGCGGTAGATGGAGGAGCGGACCCACATGCTTTCCGTTCTGCGGCTGCCGGAAAGGGCGACGACCTCCCGCCCGATCTCCAGAGGCTCGCCGACGAATATCGGGCCCTCCAGCAGCCGGATCTCCTGATCCGCGAACAGGCCGATGGCGGGGCCGCGCACCGGGAAGGGATCCTGCTTGTTGGTGTAGCAGAACAACACGCTCAACATCTCGAAGGGGATCACCGCCTCCCGCCAGCGCCCGACAGCACCCCGGTAGGCAGGCGACGGTTCGGTGATACGGGACAGCTTTTCGGCAAGACTGAACGGGTAGAGATGGCCCATGTTCTGATCGAAGGCCATGGAAACCGGGCGGCGAGGCGTCTGCATTCCCACCCGCACATCGGCGAGGATCCGCGCCCCCTCCAGCGGAGGCAGTGTCTCCATTCGCTCCTCCAGGGCGGAGGCCGGGTGGTTGGGGCCGACGGAGAGGCTGCCACGCAGAATCTCGGTGCCGTCCTCCCGCTCCATGCGGATCTCGGCCTTGTTCGGGGCGATCCGCCGCGCCATCGCGCGGAGCCTGTCGCCTTCGAACGCGGGGTTGCGGAAATGGGCAGAGATACAGCCGGTTTCCAGCCAGCTCTCCCCGAACAGGTGCACGGCGAGCGGGTCGAACTGGCTGAAATGGGTCGGCCCCTCGATCGTGCCGCCCTTGAAGCCCAGTATCTGCGCCGCACTGTCATCGTGAATGGAGGCGTGGCCGTCATAGCTCTGTGCGGAGAGCATCTGGACAGGCGCGCGGAGCGGCCCTGTCAGCCAGCCATCGGCTTCGGTCAGCGGGGTGGGAAAGAGGTTGGTCATCTCATCTCCTTGCAAGGGTGCCCGGCGGCTGGTCTGGACTTGTCCGCCGGCAGGAATGGGGTGCGAGGGCGCGACGCGGCCCCCGCGAATTGGCGCAGGACGGAGAGATCCGTCCGTTTTCCGTCTGGTCGATATATCGGCAAGCCGCCGCTTCCATTGCCCGAGACAAGGACCGCACCCGGGGCCGCACCCGGCTTCGGGCCGCCGCGTCCCGCGCAACGGCGCGAGGCGGCGGCGCAGTGGGGCGGCCTCCGCAGGCCGAGGCTCCGGTCAGGCGTTGTCCACGACAGGTCATGGCAGAGCGCGCTCACCTCTCGCCGCAGACTGGCACGCCCTGTCCAGACCAGCACACGCCTTTGTCGGGTCGCGGCTGCTTGACAGGTCATCCCAAGGGCAGCCCTAGCCGCCACCACCCGCCCGGAGAGAGCACCGGCATCGCCGGAACCGCCATCAGGTTCCCGCGGGTTCGGGCATGGGCAGGAACTGGGGCAGATCGGTCTTGCGGACCTTGCCCGTCGGCGTGAGCGGCAGAGCGGCGATGACCACGATCTCCGGAACCTTGTAGGCCGCGATCCGTTCGCCAAGCCAGACAGTCAGATCCGCGGCGGAGACGCGGCCCCGGTGCTCTTCCTTCAGCTCGACGAAGGCTACGGGCACCTGACCCTTCTCCGCGTCGTCGCGCCCGATGACGCCGCTGCCCACGACGGCGGGATGCTTGCCCAGAAGACCCTCGATCTCCACAGGGAAGATGCTCATGCCCTTGACCTTCAGCATCTCCTTGCGGCGGCCGAGGTAGTGCAGGAACCCTGCGCTGTCGATCACGCCGATATCGCCGCTGTGCAGCCAGCCGTCCCGCAACGCGGCAGCGCTTTCCTCCGGCTTGTTCCAGTAGCCCTTGAGCAGCGAGGGCGCCCGGACGACGATCTCCCCCTCCGCATCCAGCGGCAGGATCGCGCCGGTGTCGAAATCGCAGATCTTGAACTCCGTCCCCGGTATCGGCAGGCCGACGAATACCGGCTGCGCCTTGAGGTCGTAGTCGTCCTCCTGCATACCCGTGGTGAAGGTGTTGGAGGTATGGGTCTCCGTCATCCCCCAGCTCGATTCCGCCAGCGTCGTGCCGGTCAGCTCACGCCAGCGTTGGCGGTAATCCACGTTCAGCTTCTTGACGAAGGAGGTGACACGCAGCCGTTTCAGGCAGGACAGGTCGAACTCCCCAAAGCGCGGATGATCCATGAGTTCCACCGCGCCATCGACCATCATCGCCATGCTGGTCACCCGGTAGCGGTCCACCGCCTGCATCACGCCCAACGGATCCCAGCGTGACAACAACACCAGAGGTCGCCCCGTGACCACCGGGAACACCAGTGCGGCGTTTTCGCCCGCGATCCAGAATTCGGGGAAATAACTCAGGAAGGTCAGTTCCCGGTCGCCCGCCATGGCAACAGACCAGTTGGCAGCCCCGGTATAGAGCATGTCGCGTTGCGTGTGGACACAGCCCTTGGGCATCCCCGTCGTGCCGCCCGTGTAGTTGAGCGCGGCGACGCCATCCAGATCCGCGCCCGTAACCTGCTCCTTCGGAGCGCTGCGGACGGCCGGCAGGAACGGCTCCGCTCCTGCCATCGAAGCGGAGGGCTGACGGACGAAGCCCGGAACGTTGAAGGCGGGCACCTCCGGCACCAGTTCCGAAAGGCTGGTGGCGAACACCTTGCGCAGCCGCGTTTCTTCCCGCACCTCATCGACGATGGGCAGCAGCGTATCCTGCGCGACGATCACTTCCGCGCCGGAGTCGTTCAGGTGGTAGGCAAGCTCATAGCCCTTGGAAAGCGGGCTGATCGGCACATGCACGGCGCCTAGCTTCAGAATGCCGAAGAAGGCGATGTGGAACTGGGGGCAGTTGGGCAGGAATACCGCCACCCTGTCGCCCTTGCCGATGCCAAGACCCTGCAGAAGATTGGCAAATCCTTCGCTCAGCCGGTCCAGTTCGCCCCAGGTGATCTCCGTCCCGTAGTAGATGAGCGCGGTCTCTGCCGCCTGGGTAGCGCCCCAGTGCCGCAGATAGTCGGAAAGCGGGCGTTCCCCCAGCGGATAGGTGATTTCGGCGGGTATGTCCTTCGGCCACGATTGCGCGCGGCGCGCGGCGAGATCGGCCAGATATGCGGTTTCGTCGATCGTTGTGCTTGGCATGTCATTTCCCTTGTTCGGGCGCACGGCGGCTGCTCCCGCGTCACGGGGGGCGTGCGTCAACTCATGCGGGAGGCCCTGGGGCCACCCGCGCGTCTCACTGCTCGCGCGATGTCGGGTCCAGCGCTTCGCGCAGCGATTCACCGAGAGCGTTGAATGCGAGCGCGGTCACGAGGATCGCAATGCCGGGCGCATACATCTGGGCAGGTGCGATCTCCATGTAGAGATAGGCCCGCGCCAGCATGGAGCCCCAGCTTGAATCCGGCGGTTGCATGCCGAGGCCGAGGAAGCTCAGGCTCGCTTCCGCCAGAAGCGCCACGGCCATCAGCATGGTCATCTGCACGATCACCGGCTGGATCGCGTTGGGCAGGATATGGTGAAGCAGGATCCGCGGTGTGGAGGCCCCGAAGCACCGCGCGGCGTCAACATACAGCTCCTGCCGGAGCACCAGCGTCCGTGCGCGTACGAGCCGCGCGAGCTGTGGCGCAAAGACGATGCCCACGGAGATCATCGCATTGGTCAGCCCGATTCCGAGCGCACCCGTCACGGCAATGGCAAGCACGATGGAGGGAAAGGACAGGAAGGTGTCGATTACCCGGCTGATGATTGTATCCGTCCAGCCGCCTGCATAGCCCGCGATCAGCCCGATCGGAACCCCCAGGACGGCGGCCACCCCAACGGCCAGGAACGACGCATAGATGGAGGCGGAGGCGCCATAGACCAACCTGCTGAAGATGTCGCGGCCAAGGTCGTCGGTGCCGAGCAGATGCGCCATGCTCGCCGGCTCCAGAATGGCCATGTAGTCCTGCGCTGTCGGATCGTAAGGCGCGATCCAGCGGGCGAGCAGCGCTGCACCCACGATGATGGTAAGCGCGATTGCCGACAACAGCGTCCGGGTGTCGTGGCGCAGCCAGTTCCAAACCGGCTTCCACCGGGTTTCCTGCCGCATGGGAGTGGTGGAGATATCGGTCATTTCTGGCTGATCCTCGGATCGAGAACGCTGTAGAGCATGTCGGTGACGAGGTTCACGAGGATCACCGTCACCACCATCACGAGCACGATGCCCTGCACCACGGGGAAATCCCGCTGCAGCGCCGCGTTGACGATGGAATTACCCATGCCGGGGATGGCAAACACCACCTCAACCACCACCGTGGCCGCAAGCGTGCGGTTGATGAGCAGGCTGATCACGGTCAGCAGGTTGACGCTGACGTTGCGCAGCCCGTGTTTCCACAGGATCACCGCCGGCGACAGCCCCTTGGCATGGAGCGTGCGGACATATTGCGAGGACAGGATTTCAGTCAGCGAGCTGCGAAGCTGACGGGATACTTCGGCGATCCCGCTGGAGGCGAGGGCCAGCGCGGGCAGCGTCGAATACCAGATCGCTTGCCAGATGTTGTCGAGCGGCGAGACGAAGCCCGTCGCCGGGAACCACATCCGGTTCAGCGCGAAGGTCGCGACGAAGATCATCGCAATCCAGAAGTTCGGCAGCGCGATCCCGATGGAGGACAGCGTCATCACGAAGCCGTCCAGCCGCGAGCGCGGGCGGCTTGCCGCGAGAATGCCAAGAGGCACCCCGACGACGATGGAGACCACCACGGCATAAAGAACGATGAACAGCGTATTCGGGAACACGCGTTTGACCGTTTCCAGCACCGCCTCGCCCGAGAGGAGGGAGTTCGACAAATCCCCCGTCACCGCATGGCCGAGCCAGGACAGGTATTGGACGAAGAAGGGCCGGTCGAGCCCATAGAGCGCGCGGATTTCCTCGATCCGCTCCTGGGTCGCGTTCTCACCGGCGAGCGTGATGGCCACGTCGCCGGGCAGCAGCTTCATCAGCGTGAACACCATGAAGGTGGCGAGGATGAGCACCGGTATGGATTGCAGGAGCCGGTTGACGATGATCCTGCGATGGACCTTGGTCAGCATGGGCGACCTCCGCTGTTGGGCCGCATGTCGGGATCAACCGACACGCGTGACCGCGTTGAACTTCGGCTTGCCGAGCAGGTTGGCGGTGAAGTTTTCCACGCCCTCCGCGAAAGCGTCGACCTCATACCGGACGGTGAGCGGGATGGAGATGGAGGACTCCGCCCCGAGCTTCTGCGCTGTGGCGAGCGCGGCTTTCCGTTCCGCCTGGTCAGGGGTAGCCCGGCTGGCGGCAATGGCGGCGTCGAAGCCGTCGGGCGCCGCGACCTTGCCGGTATTGAAGTAGGAATTCTGCGAGAATACGAGATCATAGGACATGCTCGGATCCGGACGCCCGGTCCAGGCGGACAGAAGCACGTCGCCGATCTTCTCCGGCCCGAAGAAACGTCCGGAGGATTCCGCGATGGGCGCGTTGGTGAACCGCCCCTTCACGCCGATGCGGGCGAGCTGGCTCATGATGACTTCCTGCCGCTGCACGGAGGCCTGATCGGGATAGCCGCGGAAATCGAGTTCCAGCCCCGAGACGCCGGCCTCCTTCATCAACGCCGCCGCCTTGTCCGGATCATGAGCGTTGAGGGTCTGAGGCTCCGGCGAATAGGCCCAGTGCATCTTCGGCAGAAGGCCATAGGCCGCTTCTCCCACACCCGCCTGCGTCGCCAGCAGAAAGGCATCGCGGTCGATGGCAAGGCTCAGCGCCCGCCGCACGCGCGGATCCTGCAACGCTCCGCGACCGGCGTTGAGGTAGAGGTTGTAGACATATAGCGTCGGCGTTTCCATCAGCGTCAGGTTGGGTGTGCGCTTGATGATGGGGATCTGGCGTTCCGAAAGCTGATAGGCGATCTGTGCCTGCCCGGACTGCACCGCGCGAAGCCGCGTGGTGGGTTCGGGCACGACCAGAAGTTCGATATTCCCCACGCCGGGCGCGCCCTGCCGCCAGTAGCCGGAATAGGCTTCGCCGGCCACCCGCTCTCCATCCGTCCAGCCGGTGAATTTCCACGGTCCCGCACCGACGGGCGCGCGATCGACGCGGCCACCCTCGGCTTCGCTCAGCGCCTTGGGGGAAATCATCATGCCCGCACGGTCCGAGAGGATAAGCGGCAGCGCGCTGTCAGGCTCCTTGAGGTGCAGCGTAACCTGCAGCGGGCCGGTCACCTCCACGCTCTCTACGGTTTCCAGATCCGCGCGGATGTTGGAAACCTGCGCCTCCCTGCTGCGGTCGAGGTTGAGCTTCACTGCCTCTGCATCGAGCGGCGTACCATCGTGAAAGGTCACTCCCTCCTGCAGATCCAGCACCAGGGTCTTCGGGTCGGAGAAGGAGAAGGCCCGGGCGAGGCCGGGGACAGGCTCCAGCGTATCGGGGGTCCAGTCGATCAGAGTGTCGTAGAAGTTGAACAGGAACACGTGGTCGGACCCGGAGCCGCCCGTCGCGGGATCGAGGCTCGACGGGTTGGCATTCGCCGCCACGGTCAAGGTACCGGAAGCAGCCGCCCGCAAGCCCCGCGGCAGACCGATGGCACCTATTGCCGCGGTGGCGCCCATGCCGATCAGGATCTGACGGCGACGCATGTCTGGAAGCAGCCGGGCAATGTTGCGGCGTTCCTCAGTGGTGAAGCTCATAGGACACCCTCCCCGGTCTCCTGCAGCCGCGCTCAGGCGGCACCGTTTGACGTTCTCTGATCGACCGCTTTCAGGCGGCGACCGTGAAATCGAGTTCGCCCGCGAAATGGCAGGCGACGAACTGTCCGGGCCGCATCTCTCGCCATTCGGGCACCTGCTCCGCGCAGCGCGCCGCCGCAAAGGGGCAGCGTGTACGGAAGCGGCAACCGCTGGGCGGTGAGATAGGGCTCGGGATTTCCCCCTTCAGCTGCATGCGACGCGAGGTGCGCATGGCAGCGGGCAGTGGCTCCGGCTCTGCCGAAAGCAGTGCGGCGGTATAGGGATGGAGGGGGCGGTGGATGACATCATCCGTGTTCCCCAATTCCATGAATCGGCCCAGATAGGTAACCGCGATCCTGTCGCTGACATGGGCGACGACGGAGATGTCATGCGCGATGAAAGCGAAGGACAGGCCAAGGTCACGCTGCAAGGTATTGAACAGGTTCAATATCTCGCCCCGGATCGACACGTCCAGTGCGGCCACTACCTCGTCGCAGACAACGAACTTCGGCTCCAGCGGCAGGATGCGGGCAATGTTTACCCGCTGCTTCTGTCCGCCCGAGAGCTGATGGGGATAGCGTTCCGCCAGATCGGCGCGTAGCCCTGCGCGGTCCAGCGATTCCATCGCCTTGCGTCGCATGTCCTCCCGGCTCATCCCGCCCTTGATGACCATCGGCTCCAGGAGGCTTTCCAGGATGGTCTTGCGGGGGTTGAGCGACGCGTTCGGATCCTGAAAGATGATCTGGTAGTGCCGCCGCCGTTCCCGATACGCCTTGCGCGAGAGGCGGCGAAGGTCTTCCCCCTCATAAAGAATGTCGCCCTCAGTCGGCTCAAGCAATCCGGCGAGCGCCCGACCGATGGTGGTCTTGCCAGAGCCGGACTCGCCGATGATTCCGAAGGTCTCACCGTCGAGAACGGAGAAATCGACACCGTCCACGGCCTTCACCGTCTCCGCCCCGCCGTTGACGGGAAATCGGATGTGGAGGTTGCGGACGGCGATGACCGTCTCCCGCGCCTCTGTCATGGTGGTGTCCCTCATGCGACAGCTCCTTCCAGATCGAGATCGCGCTGCCGCCAGCAGCGGGCCAGCCGGTCCGGGCCGGACGGCTCCAGCATCTGCGGCCGCTCGCATCCGGCACGGGCAAAGTCGCAGCGTGCGCGGAAACGACAGCCCTCCGGCATCTGCGCGGGGGCGGGGACGCGACCCGGGATGAATGCCAGCTCCCCCCGCTTCTGGTTCAGCCGCGGAAGCGAGCGCAGCAGCCCCGATGTATAGGGATGGCGCGGCTTCAGGAGCACATCGTCCACCGGCGCATCCTCTACGATCTGGCCGGCATACATCGTCAGCATCCGGGTGCAGGTCTCTGCCACCACGCCAAGGTCATGCGTGATGAACAGCAAGGCCGTGCCCGCCTCTTCGCTCAGCCGGCGGAGCAGGTCCATGATCTGCGCCTGGATGGTCACGTCCAGTGCGGTCGTCGGCTCGTCGGCGATGAGCAGTTGCGGACGGCAGATCAGCGCCATGGCGATCATTGCCCGCTGGCGCATGCCCCCCGAAAGCTGGTGCGGATATTCGTCGTAACGCCGCTCTGGCGCGGGGATCCCAACGTCGCGGAGCGCGTCGATCGCCGCGGTGCGTGCATCCGCCCGGCTTACGTCGCGATGGAGGCGGAGCGCCTCGCTGATCTGGTCGCCGATGGTGAAAACCGGATCGAGCGCGCTCATGGGTTCCTGAAAGATCATCGCCATGCGATTGCCGCGCACCTGCCGCAGCCGGCGGGGCTGCATGGTGAGGATGTCCTCCCCCTCGAACATGATGCGTCCGCCCAATCGGGAGGTACGGGGCAGCAGGCGCAGAAGCGACAAGCCCGTCACGGACTTTCCGCAGCCGCTTTCCCCCACCAGCCCGACGCGTTCGCCGCGTTGTATGGAGAAGGAGACGTCCTTCGTGATCTGCACGGCGCCAAAGGCGATGCTCGCCCCCTCGACACTCAGCAGCGGCGTATCTGCAGTCTTGCCGGAGACCGGACGCGCCGCAGCGTCGGGCTGCGCATAGGCAATGGTCATGTTCCCTCTCCCTTCCATCTGCGGGCACGGGTCAAGGCCGTTTGGCCGAAGGCGGGCCTGCGCCGAATGCTTGGCGGAGGCGGCAAATGTCGCAGCGGTCTTGGCATGGCAGTCCTCCCCCAACGGCGCGCGCCCTCCCCGGCGCATACCGTGTGAGGAGACAGAAACATCCACACCGTCAACTGTCAACAACATACCTGCTGGTAACCTGTCATTTGTCAGGATTCTGCCGACAATAAAAAAGGAGGTGATTTCTCACCTCCGTTTCGCGGCTCTTTCTGTCCAGCTAGCGGTTAGCCAACCTCAAACCTCCGGGTCGCCGCAAGGCGGGCAAGCGCCCCGTCACGGCTTTCCTCCAGCAGGATACGCAGCCGGGATTCCGCCGTCAGCGTCTCACCTGTCAGGATTGCGTCCCAGACAGTGCGCATCTGCGTAGCGCGCCGCTCCCGGGCCGCCGGGGTCGCGTAATCAAGCGGCTTGCGCCAGATCGTCGTCCAAAGGGTCTGCTCATTCATCTCGCGCATGAGCTGGACGACAAGGTCGTTGCCGCTCGCCTGAGAAATTGCGTGAACAGCACGGGTCATACCCAGCCCGAAGGTCAGATGCGTGCTCTCCTCATTCGCCGCGATCTGAGCCAAGGTCTCAATGCGCACACGGATTTTTTCCAGCGCCGCCTCTTCCCGATCCCGCTCGCCGAGTGTGCGGACGGCGAGACAGGCCAGGGCCATGCGTACGTTGAACAGATCGGAGATGGAGGCGAGGGAGATCGGCAGTACATGCGCGCCGCGCCGCGGCGTGATGTCGATGAGGCGCCGCTTCTGAAGGATGCGGAAGGCCTCCCGCACCGGGCCGCGGCTGACACCGAACTGCTCCGCCACCTGCTGCTCCACCATGCGTTGCCCGGCCGCGAAACTCCCGTCCACGATCATCACGCCGCAGGTGTCGGCGATCTGCTCGGGAATGGTCTTCGGACTTCTCAAAAGCGTCAAGGTCATGGTGGATCGTCTCCGCAGGCCGAAAGGCGGATGCATCGCACCCGCCTTGCAGAAGCATCAACAGATCGTGCAGCAAGTCAATTGCCAATTGTCAACAATTGGCAATGCTGCGGGCGCGAACCTACCAGGTATCGACGAAGGGCCGCTTGCGCCCCGACAGCGGCGGACGCAGCTTGACCGAACGCAACCCCGCAAGGATCCATGCGCGTGTCTCTACCGGGTCGATCACGGCGTCGATCTCCAGGCTGGAGGCAACGGAAATCGCCTTCCCTTGCTCCCGATATTCCTCAAGCAGCCGGTCATAGAGACGCTGTTTCTCCTCCGGATCGGTCACTTCATCAAGCTCACGCCGGAAGCCAAGCCGCACGGCACCCTCCAGCCCCATCGGACCGAACTCTCCCGTCGGCCAGGCGACGGTGAAGAAGTTGTCGTAGGTGCCGCCGCCGGCCATACTCATCGCACCGAGCCCATAGAACTTGCGCAGCACCACGGTGAAAAGCGGCACCGTGATCGAACGGCCCGTCACATACATCCGGCAGACATGGCGCACGAGAGCGGTCTTTTCCGCCTCCGGCCCCACCATGAAGCCCGGCGAATCGCAGAGCGAGACCAGGGGGATGTCGAACGCGTCGCAAAGCGGCATGAAGCGAGAGGCCTTGTCCGATGCATCCGCGTCGATTGCGCCGCCCAAGTGCTTGGGATTGTTGGCGATCACGCCGAAAGGCTTGCCCTCGATGCGGATGAAGGCGGTGACGATCCCCACGCCGAATTCGCGGCGGAGTTCCAGCAGGGAACCCACATCGGCGATGGTCTCGAGCGCGTCCCGAACCTCGTATACCCGGAGGCGGTTCTCCGGCACCACGTGACGCAGGCGGCGTTGGTCGGGGGCCTCCCACTCCGCGATATCCCCCTGGAAATAGGAGAGATACTGGCGCACGACGCGGCAGGCTTCCGCCTCGTCCTTCACGCGGATATCGACGACGCCATTCGCGGTCTGCACGTCGATCGGGCCGATCGCCTCGGGCGGATAGACACCAAGCCCGCCGCCCTCGATCATCGCCGGACCCGCCATGCCGATATTGCTCGTCTCATCCGCAATGATCACGTCGCAGCAGCCCAGCAGCGCCGCGTTCCCCGCAAAGCACCGCCCCGAGACCACACCGACCAGGGGCACCTGCCCGCTTAGTCCGGCGAAGCGGGAGAAGGTGCCGTTGGAAATCCCGGCATAGGTCGCGCGCTCCGTATCGCCGGGCCGTCCGCCGCCGCCTTCTGCGAACAGCACGACGGGCAGGTTCCACTGCTCGGCCACATGCAGGATACGGTCGAGCTTGCGGTGATGCCGCTGTCCCTGCGTTCCGGCAAGCACGGTGTAGTCGCCGACGGCGAAAGCGCACCGCGCGCGCTCCGCTCCGAAGGCATCCCCATTGACCGTGCCGAGGCCGGTCAGCATCCCGTCCCCTGTGGTGTTGCGGATCAGATCGTCGAGCGAGCGGCGTTGCCGCTGCGCGGCAATGGCAAGCTCCCCGTATTCCACGAAGGTGTCGGGATCGCAGATCTGGGCGATGTTCTCCCGCGCGGTCTGCTTGCCCTGACGGTGCCGTTTTGCCACGGCATCGGGGCGGTTCTCGTCGCGGCCGAAGGCGCGGCGCTGCTCCATCTCGGCCAGGTCGTCGCGGATATGGTCGAGGTCGAGCGCCGCATCCTTCGCCTGCTCCTCCGCCCCGCCATCCGCAGGTTCAAGGGCAAGGAGCATCTCCCCGAACATGACCGTCTGGCCCGCCCCCGCGCCCACCGCCACGACACGTGCCGCACAGGGGGAGGACACGACATGCTCCATCTTCATCGCTTCGAGGATGGCGAGCTGCTGACCGGCCCGGACCTCGTCGCCTTCCTTCACATCCATGGATACCACGGTGGATTGCATGGGCGCGCGCACCGGCTCTGCCCCTTCGAGCACCAGTTCCGGCTTCTGCGCCATGGCGGCCGCCGCATCCGCGGCCTCTGCCACCGGCACATAGGCTTCTGCCGCTTGCGCCAGTTCGGCGGCATGGGCCTCGATGAAGCGTGTCGTCACCGCATTGGCCTGAACCTCCGGCCGCGCGATCAGCGCGCGGAGCCAGGGGATGTTCGTCTCCACACCGTCGATGCGGAATTCGGCGAGCGCCCGATCCGCCTTGCGGAGGGCGACGGAAAGATCCGCCGCCGTGGTATGGACGATCACCTTGGCCAGCAGGCTGTCATAGCTCGCCGATGTCCTGTAGCCGGCCCGCGCGAAGCCATCCACGCGCACGCCCGGCCCGCTCGGGGGCTCGTAGCGGGCGATGACGCCCCCCGTGGGCAGCGCGCCGCCCGTGGCATCCATATGCTCCATGTTGACGCGCGCCTGCACCGCATAGCCGCGGGGGCGGAGCGCATCCTGCGAAATACCCAGGGACTCCAGCGTCCGCCCGCCCGCGATGCCCAGTTGCAGCGCGACGAGATCCTGGCCGAAGACCTCCTCCGTCACGGTGTGTTCGACCTGGATACGCGGGTTGGCCTCGATGAAGAACAGGCGCTCCCCCGGACCCTCGCCCATCAGGAACTCGAACGTGCCGAGGGAGCGGTAATCGACGCTCCGGGCCAGTTTCAGCGCCCGCTCCGCCAGCGTCTCCCGCTCATCGGCGGAAAGCGACGGGCTGGGCGCCATTTCCAGCACCTTCTGATGGCGGCGTTGCAGGGTGCATTCCCGTTCGCCGAGCTGAACGCAGGCGCCCGTGCCGTCGCCGAGGATCTGCACCTCTATATGGCGCGCGGCGGGCAGGAACTGCTCCACATAGACGCCCGGGTCACCAAAGGCCGCCTCCGCCTCCGACCGGCAGCGTTGCCACGCTTCCGCCACATCCTCCGAGCGCTGAACGATGCGCATGCCGCGCCCGCCGCCCCCCGCGATGGCCTTGATGAGCATCGCCGTCCCTGCGGGGAGCGCTGCGAAGAAGTCCTGTGCCTCCTCAAGCGACGTGGCCCCCAGCGTCCCCTCGAGCACGGGCACGCCGACTTCGCGTGCCCGCGCCTTCGCCGCGATCTTGTCGCCGAGCAGCGCGAGCGCCTCCGGCGTGGGGCCTACGAAACGGATGCCTGCCGCGTTCACCCGGCGGGCGAATTCCGCGTTCTCGGCCAGAAAGCCGTAGCCCGGATGGATCGCATCCGCGCCCACCTGCTCCGCCGCCGCAATCACCGCGTCCATGTCGAGATAGGCGCGCACGCCGCTGCCGGGAAGCGCCACGCTCTCATCCGCACCGCGCACATGCAGGCTCTCCCGGTCATCGGGCGCATAGACGGCCACGGTCGCGATGCCCAGCTCGGCGGCGGTCCGGAAGATGCGCAGCGCGATCTCCCCCCGATTGGCGACGAGCAGTTTGCGGACGGGGGTCACGGGCATCATGCGAGCACCTGAAGATATATGGTCATGGTCGGCTTCCTCGAAATGGCTGGTGGTCCCGGTTCGCCAGGGCGCCGGGGTGCGGGAGCAGGTCGCTTGCGGTCGGGGGCCATGGCCTCATCCGACCGGGACGTTAAGCCCGATGATCCTCATGCAACCCCCCTGTCTTCCCCCTGTCAGCCATTCGCGCGGGGGCCATGCAGCCGCGTCCGGGAATTACTGACACTTGTCAGGATAGATCCTGCCCCCCAGCGGGTCAAGCTGTAAACAGGCCGCCGGCAACAAATGGCTTGCGAGGCTGACATCTGTCAGCTTACCGTGGCGCCGGGCACCATGGCGCGATCCATGAACGGAGCCGCAGGTCGGAGGAGGGCCGAGCGGTTCCGGCCCGTGACGGTCTGACAGGGGAGGAACCGGATGGACAGGTCTGCAGGAATCGGGCCGCTCGCAGGGATCACCGTGGTGGAGACGGGTCCGGGCGTGGCGGGCGCATGGTGCGGACGGCTGCTCGCCGGCCTGGGGGCGGAGGTGACGGTGCTGCCCCCACCCGACGGCGATCCCCTTGCCACGCGGGAGGAGGTCCCGGGCGACGCCGCCACCCGCGGCCTCGTCCACGACTGGCTGATGGCGGGCAAGCGCATTGGCAAAGGCACGGACGGCAGCGCGGAAACCCAAGCGGTCACGCCATCTGCTCAACCGGACCTTCTCATCATCGGAGAGGATCATCGTGGCACGCCTTCCGTGACGCCCACACGGGGCACGGTGCGGCTGTCATGGCTCGGTGCTTCCGGCCCCTATGCGGAATGGCAGGGTGCGGATCTGGTGGTGCAGGCGCTCTCCGGTGTTCTCCATCCCACCGGGCCGAAGGACGGTGCTCCCCGGCCGCTGGGCGACTTGCAATCCGCCATGCTGGGCGGCGTTGCCGGGGCTGCTGCGGCGCTGACGGCGCTGCTGGCAAAGGGGCCTCCCCTGACCCTCGATGTCAGCATTCTGGAAACCGCGCTGCTGCTCGGGGAGTTGCAGGTCGCCGATGTGGATTATTACGGGCGGGCGGTGCCGCGCGCCGGGATCAACCGCTTCTCGCCCACCTGCCCGCTCAGCATCCACCGCTGCCGGGAGGGATGGCTCGGCGTCACGCTCATCACGCCGCAGCAGTGGGAGGCATTCTGCCGGATGATCGGACGGGTCGATCTGGCCGAGAACCCCGATTTCGCCACGACCACGCTCCGCGAGCAGCGCGCGGATGCGGTGGAGGCAGCGATCGACGCGGCGCTTCCCGCGCGAACGGCGCAGGAATGGGCGGAGGAAGCGCGACGGCTCCGCATCCCCGCCGTCGTGGTGCCGGATGCGGCAGGCATCCTGGCCAACCCGGTGTTCGCTGAACGGGGAGCGGTGGCTCCGGTGCGTCTGGGGGAGCGGGTGCTCGACGCCCCGGCCTCCCCGCTGCATGTGGCCGCACCGCCGGGAGACGGGCATGCCCCGCCGCCCCGCTCCACCGCCGATGCGCCGCTCGCGGGCCTGCGGATCGCGGATTTCTCGATGGGCTGGGCCGGGCCGCTGGCGACACGCATCCTCGCCGATCTGGGAGCCGAGGTCATCAAGATCGAAGCGGGCCGCTACCCCGACTGGTGGCGGGCGACGCAGTGGACGCCGGAGGCCATCGCCGACCGCCAGTTCGAGAAAAGCCACCGTTTCGCCGCGATGAACCGCGGCAAGCGGAGCGTCAGCTTCGACCTCACCACGCCGGAAGGCGCGGAACTCGCCCGGCGGCTGGTCGCGGAGAGCGATGCGGTGGTGGAGAACCATGCCGCAGGCGTCATCGCACGGCTTGGTGTCGGCTGGGACGTGCTCTCCGAGGGGCGCGACGATCTGGTCATGCTGTCGATGTCCGCCTTCGGCACCGGCAATCCGCTCTCAGATACGCGGGCCTATGGCTCAACGCTGGAACAGGCATCGGGCCTGCCCAGCTTCCGGGGCGAACCGGGGGAGCCGCCGGTACTGGGGCATGTCGCTTACGGCGATCCGGTCGGCGGGCTTTACGGGGCGGTGGCCCTGCTCGCCGCGCTCCATCATCGGCAGCGGACGGGACGCGGCCAGTGGCTGAACCTGAGCCAGGTGGAGTTCTTGCTGCCGTTTGCCGCAGCACCCGTGCTGACGCGCTCCGCCACCGGCCGGGAACCGCCGCGGCCCGGCACCGGCCATGTGGCTCTGGCGCTCCATGGGCTTTACCCCGCTTCTGGCGGACGCTGGATCGCCATCGCCGCCAATGAGGGACAGCGACGCGCGCTCTCCCGGCTGACCGGTCTCGCGGAAGCGACGCTGGCAACCACCCTCTCCGAATGGACAGCGCCGCAGGAGGCCGAACACCTCGCCGCCGCGCTTCAGGCCGCTGGCATTCCCGCCGCCCCCGTCCGAACCCCGGAGGAAGCGATGGCGGACCCCCATCTCGCGCTCTCCGGCAGCTATCACGACACGGAGCGTCCGCATCTCGGGCCGCAGCGTCAGGTTGCTCTGCCCTTCCTGATCGACGGACGGCGGATGCCCTTCCGTGGCACCGCGCCGCTGCTGGGCGGCGATACCGAAGCCGTGATGCGGGATATCCTCGGCGAGGGCCGTGCCCTCTACCATTCGGCGCTGGACCGGGGCATCGTGAGCCTGGAACCCACGACACTGCGAGGCGCACATGGCTGACACCCCCTCCCTCACCAACCGTCTGGTCCCGTTGCAGGGAGCGGAGAACGTGCGTGACCTCGGCGGCTATGCTCTCGCCGGAGGCGGGACGACGCGGTGGCGGCGGATGCTGCGCGGCGACGGTCTGCACGGGCTGACGCCCGAGGATCTTCTGAACCTGCACGATCTGGGCGTGCGTAGTGTCATCGACCTGCGCGGCCCGGCGGAGCTGGCGCGCCAGCCCAGCCCCTATGCCGCGCGGGCCGGTATCTCCTATGCCAATGTCCCGCTGTTCGAAAAGCTCTCGCCCATCGACATGGCTGTTTCGGCGGGGAGCTATACTCTTCTGGGCCGCTATCTGGAGGCGATAGACCAGTGCGGCACCCGCATCGCGGAAGTCCTTACCCGCATCGCCATGGCGGAGCCGGGTGTGGTCCTGTTCCACTGTACGGTCGGCAAGGACCGCACCGGACTGATCGCCGGTCTGCTCCTGTCGCTTGCCGGGGTGGCGCCGGAAACCGTGGTGGAGGATTACGCCCTGACCGAGCGCATTGCCGGCCCGCTGCTGGCAGGGTTCCGGGCCGGTGCGCTGGGGCGGGGGCTGCCCCCCGCACAGGTCGACGAACTCCTCTCCTCGCCCCCTGCGGCGATGGTGGGGGTTCTCGATCACATTGATGAACGGCACGGTGGTATTACTGCCTATCTCACCGCCAACGGCGTGGACGCCCCCCTGCAGGAGCGGCTGCGGGAGCGGCTCACGCTTTGATCCTCCCTTGCGTCCCGTGAATGTCTGATCTAAGTCAGGTAAAATTATCAGACCAAGGTCAGAGAAATGCCCTCAGCCGTCGCTCGTATCCGCCGCTTCCATCGGGCAGTGACCCGTGAGACCGGCGCATTGGACACGTCCTTTCTGGGCCGCGGACGGCCTCTCGGTCCTGCGCGGGTGCTGAACGCCATCGGTCAGGGGATGGAGGAGATCGGGGAGATCCGGAGCTATCTCAACCTCGACTCCGGCCTGATGAGCCGCCTGCTCCGCCAGCTGGAGGCAGAGGGCCTGTTGGAGACGCTGCCGGACCCCGTTGACACCCGCCGCCGCCTTGCCCGCCTGACAGAGGCAGGGTGGCGCGAACATGCGGCCTATGAGGCGCTGTCGGACAGGCAGGCGGCGGATATCCTCTCTCGCCACCCCCAGCCGCAGGCATTGCTGGCGGCAATGGATCTCGTGGCCTCTGCGCTGGGGCGCGACAGTGTCACCTTTGCCGAGGTCTCTCCCCGGGATCCGCGAGCGGTGTATTGTTTGCAGGCCTATTATACGGAGCTTGGCCAGCGGCTTGCACAGGGCTTTGACGTCACGCTCTCCGCCGACCCGGAAGCGCGGGACATGGAGCCGCCGCGCGGCACGTTCCTCATCGCCCTCTCAGACGGTCTGCCGGTGGCCTGCGGCGGCGTGAAGGGTACTGACAAGGGTTTTGCGGAGGTAAAGCGCGTCTGGACAGATCCGTCAGCACGGGGCCTCGGCTATGGGCGGAGAATGATGGCAGCGCTTGAGGCGCGCGCCAGCGCGCTTGGGCTCCGCACCCTCCGGCTCGACAGCAACAGCGCTTTGTCCGAGGCGATCACCCTCTACCGGTCCAGCGGCTGGAAGGAGATAGATCGCTTCAACGAAGACCCCTATCCGGATCATTTCTTTGAGAAAATCCTGCACGACGCCTGAACGCTCCCGCTCTGATTGCGGAAGAACCGCACGGCCCCTCCGCCCCTTCGCGCGGCCGTACCTCAGACAGCCTCCCCGCGGACACTCTCAGAGGCCCGGCGACATGCTCGCTTGGCTCCCGTCACTCAGCCAGATAGCCGCGCAGCGTCTCGACGAACTGCAGCGTCGGGCGTTCCTGCACCCGCGCGCGCCGCGTCACCAGCATCAGGACATTGGGCCGCATCGCCGGGTCCAGCAGCGGCACATGGATCAGCCGCCCCTCCGCCACATCCATCGCCACGTCGAAGGCGCTCAGAAATGCGATAGCCTCGCCAGCCGCCGCGATCTCCCGCATGAAATCTATCGAGTTGGACTGAAACTGCGGGCGGAAGCTGAGGTTCGCACGCAGGAGCGCGTCGCGGATCGTGCGATGCATGACCATTGTCTCATCCGCCAGGACGAGCGGATAGCCGGCACAATCCCCCGGGCGGAGCTTTTCGGCACGGGCCAGTGGATGATCCGGCGCCACCACCGCACCCAGAGGCGCGTCATAGCGGTCGAGGACCGCAAGCTGCGGATCATCCGGCAGGTTGTAACCCAGCCCCAAATCGGCCTCCCCCTCGATCACCGCGCGAATGATGCCCGAGATGAAGGTCACGCCGCATTCGATCCGCACCCGCGCAAAGCGGGCAGCGAAATCGCGCACCGCGGCGGCGACAAGCCCGCTCGCCAGCCCGTTCATGGTGACGAGCCGCACCTCCCCGCCCCGCATCTCGCGCATGTCCTCCAGCCGTGATTCGAGCGCGCGGTAATCCCGGAGCGTCTGACGAACATGGCTGAGCAGTGCCTCCCCCGCGGCGGTGAGCTTCATCCCTCGCGGCAGGCGCTGAAAAAGCTGCACATCCAGCATCTCCTCCAGCTGGAGGATCTGGCGGTTGACGGCGGTCGGTGAAACATTCAGCCGTTCCGCGGCCTTGCGGATGGATCCTGCCCGCGCGACCTCATCCAGATAGTTCAACAAACGCCCGTGCAGCATGGATGCCCCCTGTCCGCGAGGCTAGGCAGCACCGTTCGGAGCGTCAACCAAATGTTTACAGGCATGGCAGATCTTGCTGCTTTTCCTCAGCGCTTTCGGGCCGCATAGCTCGTGTAACAAAAACAACGATCCAACAGAGAGACCGCCATGACCCGCCATTTCCGCCCCGTCCTGGGCGCGCTCCTGCTCTCCGCCGCCACGCCCGCGTTCGCTGGCGAGCCTTTCACCTTCATGACGTCATGGTTCGCACAGGCGGAGCATGGCGGGTTCTATCAGGCGCTCGCCACCGGTCTTTACGAAAAGGCCGGGCTGGATGTGACGATCCGCATGGGTGGCCCGCAGGTGAATTCCATGCAGCTTTTGCTGGCGGGAGAGGCGGATGCCTATTCCGGCTTCGACTTCCAGATCCTGAACGGCGTATCACAGGGTCTTCCCCTGGTCGCCGTCGCCGCGGTGTTCCAGCATGACATGAACGGGCTCGTTACGCATCCCGACGTGGCCGCGCTCGATCAGATCGGCGATCGGACTGTGATGATGGCGACCTCTGCCCGCACTTCCTGGTGGCCGTGGCTGAAGGCAAAATACGGGCTCTCCGACGATCAGGTGAAACCCTATACGTTCAACATTCAGCCTTTTGTCGCCGACGGCCATGCGGTGCAGCAAGGGTTTGCCTCCTCTGAGCCATATGGGCTGACGCAGCTTGGCATGTCCTACAACTTCCTGCCTTTCTATGCAGAGGGCTACCCGCCCTACGGCGGCACGATCACCACCCGGCATGACGTTCTGGCGCAGCGGGAGGATGCGCTCCGCCGCTTCGTTCAGGCTTCCATGGAAGGCTGGAAAAGCTACCTCGCCGATCCGGCCCCCGGCAATGTGCTGATCCGGGAGGCCAACCCGAAGATGACGGAGGAACAGCTCGACTTCGCCGTCTCCCATCTGCGGGAGATGAACACCGTCGGCATGGAGGATGCCGCGATTCACGGCATCGGCACGATGAACCCCGACCGCTGGAAGGCGAGCTATGATTATATGGTCGGCGCCGATCTGCTGCCTGCGGAAACCGACTGGCAATCCGCCTTCACCACGCGGATCATCGACGAGATCAACGTTCTGCCGAGCCAGTGAGGAGGGGTCCGATGTATCCCGCCCGCAAGAATTCTCCTCAGGCCGCTCCGCTGCGCCGCGGGTATAGCGGCACCGTTGAAGCGCTGCTTGCACGCCGCTCGCCTCCCGCCGCCATCGTGCGCAGGTCGACTCCTTTGTCCAGCGCTTCGCCCCCGCTGCTACGGAATTTGACGGTCCACGCCGCCCTCCCTCACTCCGCGCCCGCCCATGGAGTCCGCTCGCGACCTGTGACGACCAATCGCAATCCCGATACCCGCCGTGAAGACGTCTGCCTGCGAGGGATGCCATGATCTCCGTCATGCCAAAACCGCCTGTCACCTCCATCCACCCCGAACCCGCGCCACCGGTCATTGAAGTGCTCTCCGCCGAAAAGAGCTTCGGCAACCGGCGCGTCCTCTCCCCTATTGACCTCACCGTGCATGAGGGGGAGGTGGTCACGCTGATCGGCCCCTCGGGCTGCGGCAAATCGACCCTGCTGAGCCTGATGGCCCATCTGGCAGAGCCGACGGACGGGCGCATCGCCTGGTGGCGCGGCGGCTATGACCGGGTGGGGCAGCCCGGGCGCAACCTGGGCATCGTGTTTCAGGATGCGACGCTGCTGCCATGGGCGCGAGTCATCGACAACGTGCGCCTGCCCCTCGACCTTGCCCATGTGCCCAAGGCGGAGGGTAATGCCCGCGCACAGGCGGCGCTGGAGCGGGTCGGGCTGAAAGGCGCCGAGCGTCTTTATCCCCGCCAGATTTCCGGCGGCATGAAGATGCGGGTTTCAATTGCCCGCGCGCTGGTGGCGGAGCCGGATGCGCTGCTCATGGACGAACCATTCGGTGCGCTGGACGAGTTCACGCGCAACCGGCTGGACAGCGACCTGCTGGCGCTCAGGGCGGAGCGGAACCTGTCGCTCGTCTTCGTCACCCATTCGATCTACGAGGCTGTATTCCTGTCCTCCCGTGTTGTCGTCATGGCGGCCAATCCCGGCCGCATCCATGCTGAACTGACCATCGACGAACCCTTCCCTCGGGCGGAAAGCTTCCGCGTCTCCACCCGCTTCGCCGAGTATTGCGCCGAACTCACCCGCCTGCTGGGAGAAGCATCCGGGCTGGATCCCGCTGGAGATGCGACATGCCGCTCATGAAGAACGAAGTCTTCCTGCGCATCGCTGGCCCGCTGCTCGTCGGTCTGATGGTCGTCACGGTCTGGGAACTGGCCTGCCGCCTCTGGTCCGTACCGGTCTATATCTTCCCCAAGCCCACCGATGTCGCGGCAAGCCTTGTGGATCAGGCGCCCGTGCTGTTCGCCGCGCTTTGGACGACGCTCAGGATCACGCTCATCGCCTTTCTCTGTGCAGTGGTGGCCGGGGTGCTGCTTGCGGTACTGTTCGTCCAGAGCCGGTTTCTGGAAATCTCGCTCTTTCCCTATGCCGTGCTGCTTCAGGTCACGCCGATCGCCGCGATCTCTCCGCTCATCATCATCCTCGTGAAGAACACGGAGGCTGCGCTGATCCTCTGCGCCTCCATCGTGGCGCTGTTCCCGATCATTTCCAACACCACGCTGGGGCTGAAATCGGTGGATCAGGGGCTGGAGAACCTGTTCCGCGTCAACCGTGCGAGCAAGTGGCAGACGCTCACCCGTCTGAAGATCCCTGCGGCGCTGCCTTATGTCTTCGGCGGGTTCCGCATCTCCATCGGGCTGGCGCTGATCGGCGCGGTGGTGGGGGAATTCGTGGCGGGCACCGGTGGTTCCGGCGCTGGACTGGCCTATCAGATCATGCTCGCGGGGTTTCAGCTCGACATTCCGCTGATGTTCGCCGCGCTCCTGCTCATCACGGTTACGGGAGTGCTCCTTTTCATAACCATGGTGGGGGTGTCCCGCCTCGTCCTTGGCAGCTGGCACGAAAGCGCCCGCTGACCGCATCGCCCTTTTTCCAGACAACTGAACGCCCCGGGGCGACCGGCCCCGCAATGCCAAAGGACATGTCATGAACCTCGACGCCTTCCAGTCCGACCTTTCCGACATCCCGCAGACCACCGACAGCCTGACGGTGAAGCGCAAGAGCCGCGACATGACGCAGGCCTTCTCCCCCATCATGAAGGAGGAGCTGAAGGACCGCTTCGCTGACATGGTGATCTCGCCCCGCTCCAAGGACGACGTGATCCGCATCGCCCGCGCCGCCGCGCGCCACCGGGTGCCGCTGATGCCGCGGGGTGCGGGCACCTGCAACTGGGGCCAGGGCATCCCGCTGGCAGGCGGCGCGGTGCTGGACATGACCGGGGTGAACCGTCTGGTGCGGCATGAGGGCCATACGGTCCGGGTGGAGCCGGGCATGATCTGCCACGACATCGACCGCGCCACGCAACCCAAGGGGCAGGAGCTGCGGATGCACCCCTCCACCCGCTATTCCACCATCGGCGGTTTCGTCGGCGGCGGGCATGTGGGGCTCGGCTCTTGCACCTGGGGCATCCTGCGCGATCTGGGCAATATCCAGCGCGTCGAGGTCGTCTCCGTCGAGGAGGAACCGCGGGTGGTGGAGTTGAAGGGGGCGGAGGTCAACCGCGTCCACCACGCCTATGGCTCCAACGGCATCATCACGGAGATCGAGTTCCCGCTCGCCCCCGCCTATGGCTGGACGGAGGCCATCGTCGATTTCGCCGATTTCCTGCGTGCCTGCGACTTCGGCATCACGCTGAACCGCTCCGACGGCATCGTGCCGAAGATGGTGGCGATGAACGAATGGCGTTACGCGAAGCTCTTCACCCAGACCGGGCTGGGCGGCATCCTGCGCGACGGGCGCCATACGGTGCATGTGATGATCGCCACGCCCTTCCTGGAGGCGTTCGAGAGCCTTGCGGCCGATTTCGGCGGCACCATCGTCTATTCCGGCCCGGAGGGTCAGGGCGTGTTCGGCAAGCCGCTTTACGAATATTCCTTCGGTCATGCGCGGATGAACGCGATCAAGGTGGATCCCACTTACGTCGCCAATATCGGCGTCTTTCCCCATGACCGGCTGATGGAGTCCATCGCCGCCTGCCATGAGAAGTTCTACGACCTCGGCCCCATGCGCTTCGACATGAAGCGGATGGACGGGCATCTGGCCGCGCAGGGCTCGCCGCTCTTCCACTATGAGGGGCCGGAGCAGATGGCCCGCGTCATCGAGATGATGCAGGAGGAGGGGGTGGAGGCCGCCAACACCCACACCATGCATGTGAAGGAAAACGGCATGAAGCCGGTGGATGAGGCGGAACTGGCTTTCAAGGCCGCGATGGACCCTTACAACCTCATGAATCCCGGCAAGATCACCGCCGCCCACTCAGAGGTGAAAGGCAAGGGCGTGGCGCTCCCCACCACCGGCTGGAGCTACCGGCGGGCGTGAGGGCATGGCGGCCAGAGTGGAGGATTGCGGGTTGATCGCCGCGCGGGAGGCTGCTGCTGCGAGACAAGGGCTTCGCAGGCGGGGAGGCAGCTCATCGCTGGACCAGCTCTGGCCGAGACATATCGGGCTCCACGGCCGCCAAAGCCCCGACCACGCCGATTGCAGCGAGAATACCTCCGCCCCGTCCGGAGGGTCTTCCCGTTACGGCAGGCTGGTGAAGGCGGTGCGCCAATGGAGAGTATGCTCTGACGTTCCGCTGCCGGCGCGGGGGGCTCACCGTGAACTCCTCCTGTATGAGCTGCTTGTGGCAAGGGGACTCCAAGCCCTTGACCACCTTCCAGAACCGCCGGTTGGAGCGGCTCGCCGCCCCTTTGCCGGGCAGATCGCAGTTGTCGAGCTCCCCGCGAGGGTGCCGGCTGTGGGGCCTCCCTTCAGTCGCGCCTGCCACGAACCTTCCTGCCCCTGAGGGGCGCGACATCAAGAAAACAGGTGAGTGTGAGATGACCTCCTTTCTTCGACCGGGGCTGAAGCCCCGCCTGATCCGTAACCTCCGCCTGCCCGTCGCGCTGGTGGAGGGCGTGGCGCTCATCCCCGATGCGGAAGGATTGGCTCCGGCGGAGATCGAGATCGCGGGCGGTCGTATCGCCGCCATTCGCCCCGTCCCAAAGATGCCGCCTGCGCGGGCGGAGGACGCGGAGCATGGCATGGCGCCACCCCGCAACGATGTGCCGGTTATCGACATGCGCGGCGGTCAGGTCTGGCCGCTGTTCGTCGATGTCCATACCCATCTCGACAAGGGGCATATCTGGAACCGCGCCCCGAACCCTGACGGCACCCATGCCACAGCCGCCCGTACCGTCGCGGCCGACCGCAAGGCCCACTGGCAGCGGGAGGATGTGGCGCGGCGGTTCGACTTCGGTCTACGTTGCGCCCAT
Organism: Haematobacter massiliensis; assembly: GCF_000740795.1. Lineage (GTDB taxonomy): Bacteria > Pseudomonadota > Alphaproteobacteria > Rhodobacterales > Rhodobacteraceae > Haematobacter > Haematobacter massiliensis. The sequence continues at coordinate 161,377 of NZ_JGYG01000006.1, read as the reverse complement.
GCCCACGGCACCGGGGCCATACGTACTCATCTGGACAGTTACGAGCCGGAACAAGCCGCCATCTCCTTTGCCGTGTTTCGCGACATGGCCGCCGAATGGCGTGGGCGAATGGTGTTGCAGCCGGTGGTCATGGCGCGGCTTGACCACTATGCCGAAGCGCGCGAGCGGGGTCTTCTGCGGCTCGCAGCAGAGACGGGCGGTGCTCTCGGCGGTATCCTGAAGATGGATGCACCGACGCCCGAGGGTCTCAATACGGGCCTCGACCGTCTGATGGCCCTCGCGGATGCGGAAGGGCTGGATATCGACCTGCATATCGACGAGACGGAAGACCCTGCTTCCGGTCAACTCGAACGCCTGGCGGAAGCGGTGATGCGCAACCGCTTTCGCGGCCGGGTCACGGCGGGCCACTGCTGCTCGCTGTCGATGCAAAGCGACGAGGATGCGGCGCGCGTCATCGCCAAAGTGGCGGAGGCGGGCATTTCCATCGTGACGCTGCCGATGGTCAACCTTTATCTGCAGGGCCGCAGACCTGCGCGGACGCCGCAATGGCGCGGCCTGACGCGGGTGCATGAACTCGCGGCGGCGGGTGTCGCCGTAGCCGCGGCTTCCGACAACTGCCGCGATCCGTTCTTTGCCTATGGCGATCACGACGTGATGGAGGTGTTCCGTGAGTTTACCCGGATCGCCCACCTCGACCTCTCCTATGACGACTGGGTGGGTTCGGTCACGCGGAACGCGGCGCGGATCATGGGTTCTTCACAGGGCCGTATCGCACCGGGGATGAGCGCCGACCTTATTCTGTTCCGCGGGCGGGGGATGAGCGAGTTGCTTGCCCGCCCCCAATCTGATCGCGCCGTGCTGCGGCAAGGGTGCGTGGCGGACACCACGCTCCCCGATCATGCGGAACTGGACCTTTTGAGCGAGCCGCTGCCCGCATGACGAGAGAGCCATTCGATCAGGTGGGCGAAGTCGGCGGGAGAAGTGAGTTAGAAGAAGTCAGGCGATCGGAGCCAGGCGGCCGAAATCGGCAAATGAACCCCGCCCTGCACTCTTTGCGACGCCCCGAACGGGACACCACCACCCTGCATCTTCGCCCGCTCGGGGAACTGCCTCCCCGAGACCTGCCCCACCAAAATTGCCGTGCCGAAACTATCCGCCCGAAACTGCCCAGAGGAGGCCACCGATGCTGATGACACCCCCCACCGCGCTTGCGTTGCGGTTGACATTCGTGACGCCGGACGGCCCCCGCGCTATCACTGCCCGGCCCGGCACGACATTGATGGAGGCCGCACGGGACGCAGGGATCGCGGGAATCGTCGCGGAATGCGGCGGCGCCTGTGTCTGCGCGACCTGCCATGTTCACGTCAAACCTGAATGGCTGGCCCTCACCGGCACACCTTCGGCGACTGAGGCCGAGATGCTGGATTTCGCGCTGGAGGCCGACGAGACCTCTCGCCTCTCCTGCCAGATCCGCCTGACGGAGGCTATGGACGGCCTCACCGTGCGCGTGCCGGAGCGTCAGGCATGAAGGGGCTGACACTGGAGCGGGCGGATCGGCTGGCCAGCCATGCCCTTGCCGAAGGCGGCCGACGCGGGTTTGCGCCGCTCGCCGTCGCGGTGCTGGATGCGGGCGGCAACACGATCGTCGCCAAGCGAGGCGACGGGGCGGGTCATCTGCGCATCGCCATCGCGGAGGGCAAGGCCTGGGGTGCGCTTGGCCTCGGCCTCAACACCCGGGACATCGTGGCCCTCTCGCACCAGATCCCGCAGTTCGTCGCGGCGCTCGCCGCGACATCGGGCGGGCGGGTTCTGCCGTCTCCGGGCGGGCTGATCCTGCGGGAGGGAGAAGAGGTTCTGGGCGCCATCGGCCTGTCGGGCGATACCGGGGACAATGACGAGATCTGCGCGCACGCTGCTCTTGAGGCCGAGGGGCTGACACCCCTGCCCGCCCGTTTCTGACCTGGCCACGATCTGCGCGGTGCGGCTCTGCCAGAGGCAGGCATGGGCCGCCAGCCCGGTTCGCCAGCCCGGTTCGAGCGCCCCGCCTTGACCGTCTCCTGCCCACACCCTAGCATCCCCTGATGCCCGTCCGGGCGTACGGCGTGGAGGGGCGTCGGGGAGAGAGGGAGGATCGGCTTGCAGGGCAAGGCGATGACAGCGGCAGAGGCCCGCGATTTCACCTGGAACGTTCCGGCGCGGTTCAACATCGGCACGGCGGTCTGCGACCATTGGGCCGGGCGGGATCCCGGCCGCACTGCCATTCTGGAGGTCGGGGAGGACGGCACGGCAGTAGCGCATGACTACGCCAGCCTTCTTGCCCGGAGCGCCCGGCTGTCCCACGCGCTCGCCCGCCGCGGCATCGCCCGTCATCGACCGGGAGAGGCAGGCGACAGGGTGGGCGTACTGCTGCCACAGTCGCTGGAAACCGCAGTGGCGCATATCGCGGTGATGCGGATGGGCGGCGTGTCCCTTCCGCTCTTCACCCTGTTCGGGCCGGAGGCGCTTCTGCACCGGCTCCGCGACTCAGGTGCGCGGGCCGTGGTGACCAATCCCTCAGGGCTGGGCCTGCTGGCGGGCATCGTGGGAGATCTGCCGGACCTGCGGCTCGTGCTGTGCAAGGACATGCCGGCGGACGCGTCCCTGCCCGGGGTGGAGGTGGTGGATTTCGATGCCGCCTGTGCGGCGGAGCCGGACAGCTATCCGGCGGCCGATACGGGCGCGGACGATCCCGCGGTCATCATCTATACCTCCGGCACCACCGGCAGTCCGAAAGGGGCGCTACATGCCCACCGCGTTCTGCTCGGCCATCTGCCGGGGGTCGAGGTCAGCCACAACCTGTTTCCGCAGCCGGGCGATCGGATCTGGACGCCTGCCGACTGGGCGTGGATCGGCGGGCTGCTGGATGTGCTGATGCCGGGGCTTTACCATGGGGTGACGGTCGTTGCCTGCCGCTTCCGCAAGTTCACGGCGCAGGCGGCCTTCGACCTGATGCGAAACCACGGCATCCGCAACACCTTCCTGCCCCCCACGGCACTGAAGCTGATGCGGTTGGAGAGGCTCCCCGAGGGGCTCTCGCCGCGCTCCGTGGCAAGCGGGGGCGAACCGCTCGGCGCGGAACTTCTGGATTGGGGCCGGCAGGCCTTCGGGACGACCATCAACGAATTCTACGGTCAGACGGAATGCAATATGACCGTCTCCTGCTGCATCGAAATGGAGGAGCCGCTGCCCGGCGCCATGGGCCGCAGGGCGCCCGGTCACATCGTCGCGGTGATCGACGGCAAGACCGGGATCGGCCTGCCTGTGGGGGAGGAAGGCGACATCGCCGTCCGCGCTCCGGATCCGGTGATGTTCCTCGGTTATTGGGGCAACCCGGAAGCGACGGCGCGGAAGTTCGTGAACGGCCCCGAGAACGCCGGGCGATGGCTGCTCACCGGCGACAGGGGCAGGCAGTTGCCGGACGGACGGTTCGTCTTTGTCGGGCGGGATGATGATGTCATCTCCTCCGCAGGGTACCGGATCGGTCCCGCTGAGATAGAGGACTGCCTGCTCACCCATCCGGCCGTGCATCTGGCGGGGGTGGTCGGCCAGCCGGATGCCGTTCGGGGCCATATCGTCGCGGCCTTCGTCACGCTGGCGGCGGGTCACATCCCGTCTCCCGCGTTGAAGGAGGAGATCGCGCGGCATGTCGGCCAGAGGCTCGCGGCCTATGAATATCCTCGGCGCGTGCATTTCATCGACGACATGCCGATGACCACCACTGGCAAGATCATCCGCGCGGACCTCCGTCAAAGGGCGGAACGACTGGCGGAGGAGGAGCGGCAACCGGTCGGATAAGATCGCCCCCTGACGCGACTGGCCGATGGCGCGGCAGTGCGGAGGGCCGCTCAAAGTCGCGTGCTGCCTGCTTTGCCGGTGGCTGACGCGGGCGCGTCGTCCGTGACACCGGACCCTGCGCGGCGCCGAAGCTTTGGCAGACAGGCCGTGAGCGGCTCGAAATAGGATCGTGACTGGAGGGTTTTGGCCGGGCGCAGTATCGGCTTTCTACCGCAGGCTAGCCTGGCAGAAGCCCGAAGCCGGGTTTAACGGGTTTCGGGCCGCAGGAAGTCGAAGGTTGCATCCCTGCCAACCAGGGGCCTGATGCCGGAAAGCCGCACCACCCGCTCAGGCGGCGCGGTTTCACACCCGCAGGATCAGCGCGCCGTGGCCCAGCCGCGCCCGGTGGCAATCTGAAGGCTCGTCCAGTCGTTCGCCAGCGTCCGTACGGATGACGCCACCGAAAGCTGCGCATCCCCCATCGACCGTTCTGCATCCAGAAAATCGAGGAAACTGGTCGTTCCCACCTCATAGGTCTCCCGCGAGAGGTCGCGGGCGCGGGCATAAGCTTCGGCGGTGCGGGCAATGGCGGCAAGCTGACGGCGGTCGCGGGAAACGGCGGCCTGCGCGGCCTGCACATCCTCCACCGCCGCAGGAACCGTGCTCCGCCAACCCAGCTCCGCCTGCTTTGCAGCGGAGATAGCGGCATCGCGGTTGGCGCGGAGCAGCGGCTGGTTCAACACCGGCAGGCTGATCGAGGGGCCGAAGCTCCAGCTATGGGAGCTGCCTGCCGTGACATTGCCCGAGAGGTTGACGGAGGGATAGAGATCCGCCGTGCTGACCCCGACAGCGGCGACGGCGGCGGCGAGCCCACGCTCGGCGGAGCGCACATCGGGACGGTTACGCAGGATGTCGGCGGGCACGCCGGTCGCATCCCTGCCACGCGGGCGGGGTTGGGCCGCGCCCCGTTCCATCTCCGTCATCAGCGGCTGAGCGGGTTCGGCGAGCAGCGTCGCCAGCGCATATACGGCAGTGTAAAACCCCTTCTCCAGCAAGGGGAGGTTCGCACGGGTGGATTCCAGCAGCGCCTGTGCCTGCAACACCTGAAGCTGCGTCCCGCTGCCAAGGTCGAACTGCCGCTGCACAAGGCTCGCCGTTTCCTGCCGCGCGGCGACGAGGTTGCGCGTAATGGCCAGCGCCTCCTGATAATACCGCGCGTCGATATAGTTGCCGACAAGGCTGGACAGGAAGGCGAGCCGTGCCGTTCCCACATCGAACTCCGCCGCGTCGAACTCCGCTCGCGCACGCTCCAGCCCGCGCCGTTGGCCACCGAAAATATCCACGACGAGATTTGCCGCCGCCGACCCCGAGCCGTCTGTGCTGATGTTTCCGCTCGGGGAGCTTGAGCGGCTGTAATCGCCCGAGACACTGCCGGAGACCAGAGCCGCCCCGCCGGAGGCCCGGACGGCGGCGCCTGCTGCATTGATCCGCTCAACAGCCGTCTGGATGTCCAGGTTCTGCGCCAATCCCCGCGTTACCAGCGCATCGAGCCGCTGGTCCCCAAACGAGGTCCACCACCTGTCAAGCGCGACATCCCCCACGCTGGCAGCACCCGCATCCTCTGCAAAGCCCGCCTGAAGTCCGATTTCCGGCGACTTGTAATCCGGCCCGACAGCGCAGGCGGAAGCGAGGAGGAGGAAGCTCAGAGACAGTCGTTTCACGTCAGTGCTCGTTCGTTATGATGCAACCATGCCGGGTTTGTCCGCTTGCGCGCACAAGTCGGGGCAAGCGGTCGCATGAACCGGCAAAGAGTGCAACGGCGCACAGATCGTCTTCCGTCGCGGAATTTCCGAGCGTCAGTGCAGAGTGGCTATTGTCCGCCGACGGCGCGCGCCACCCATGGCACGGCTTCCGCCAGAACGCCGCTCATTGCCCGGTCAAAGGCGGCGACCACCGGAAGGGCCTTGGTGTCCTCCGCCGCAACCCGACTGGTGAAGCGGCGGCTCGCCATCAGCCGTCCGTCGGAATTGCGCACGACACTGAGGTTGAGCGTGACCACCGCTTCGGCGGGCGTGGCGCTTTCCGGAGTGAGCTGGGCCTGAAAATCCGCGATGCCGGTCATCAGGGTATAGGCGGGGAGCGGACCGGTGGAGGCAGATGTCACATAGGCGAGCCTGCCGCTGTCGGAGAGCGAACGGGTGAGCAGGTCGCGCACAAGTCCGGTCGCGGTATCGGCCCAGCGGGCGTTTGGCAGCAGCGTGATCTGAACCGGGCCGGGTTTCATGATGATGCGATCCGCGCTGATCGCCGCGGGGGCGGAGGCTTCCGCCACGAACAGCGACCGCGAGGAGGTCTGCACACCGCCCTGCGCCGGGAGGGTCTGGAGCGTATAGGTGTCGAGTGCCCGCGTAGCGTTGCCGAAGGACGACAGAGGGCCGCAACCGGCAAGTGCCAGCGCCGCGACAAGGGGGATCAGCGGAAGGCGCATCGGTCTATCTCCTGAATTCCGGTGCCGAAGGGGTGAGGAGGAACCGTGCCGGATCCCGTTGAAGCTGCGCGGCGATACGGTCGAGCTTGGCAACAAGCCCCTGTGCCTCGACGAAGAAGCGGGAGATCTGCGGCAGACCCTGAGAGGTGAACTGTCCCAGCGGCGCACCGCTCTGCCGGACCACGCTGTCTATGTTGCGAACGGTGGTGCGCACTTCCTCAAGCACTGCTTTCATATCAGTCGTTATCCCGGGAATATCGTTGGATATTCCTTCGATGGATGTGCTAATGCGGGCGGCGGAGGCGCGGATGTCACTCGCCGCGGGGCCGACGTCCTCGTCTATCACGCGGCTGGCGCCCGTGAAGGTGCCCTCGGCGGCGGCGAGCGTGCGCTCCGCGGAGGTGATGGCTGGGTCCAACGTATCGAGCGTCCGGCTCACCCGAGAGAAAGCCTCGGTCGCCGTGTTGAGCGTGCGAGACGCATCCTCAGTCACCGGCCCGAGGCTCTCACCGAAACGGCCGAGCTGCCCGCTCATCCCCGTGACCGTCGTGTTCACGGTGGCGATGGCCTGGCGCAAGTCCTGCATGACCTGCGGCAAGTCCTGAGTGGTGGCCTGCTGCACGGCGTTAACGCTTTCCTCCGCCCCGGCAAGGGTCCGGCGCGCATCTGCGACCAGGGCCGCGCCATCGCCGGAGACGAGCGTGTTCACGCTTCCCGCTGCATCGTTCACGCTGCTGAGCGCCTGTGTGGCTTCCGCCACCGCTCCGTCCAAGGCGGCAAGCGTCGTCCGCAGCTCGACCAGCCGTTCCGTCGCCTGATTGGCCGTGTCACCATAGGCGGCGACCACGGCGGGGATCTGACGGCCGGCCTCGTCGGCCAGCGTCTTGACGGTATCCATCGTCTCTCGCATGCGTGCGGCGGCACCTGCGATATCGTTGCGGATCACCCCGTCCGCCGCTGTCGCTGCGTCGTTCACGGTCTTGAGGGTTCCATCGGCGGTCGCAAGGGTGGTACGCGCCTGATCGAAGGCGCCGCTCATGGAAGTCATCGTCGTCTCCGCCTCCCCCAGCGCTGCCTGAAGCGAGTCCGCCAGAGGGCCGAGCCGGTCGGTAAAGGTGGAAATCTCTCCTGTGGCAGAAGATACCGCGTTGGAAATGTTCGAGAAATCGCCGATCGCCTGCTGAAACGCGCCCGACGCCGTTTCCACATTGGCAAGGATCTGGGTCACGTGCTGCTGGTTTTCCGGGCTGACGATGCCCTGCACCTGCTTGATGAGGCTTAGCGCCTCCGCCACGAGGTCCGGCGCGTCTTCCGCCAAGGATTCAACGATGGAGCGCTGTGCCTGGATTTCCGGCGTGCCGGACTGCGTCTCCCGAAGAAGCGGCTTGGAGGGATCTCCCGGGGCGAGCGAGACGAAGGAGGTGCCGGTGACGCCCTGGGCGCGAAGCTGTGCCGTCGCATCCTCCCGCACGGGCGTATCGGCGGCAACTTCGACCTGTACGCGCACTCGCCCGTCCGGGTCGAGTGCGAGAGAGGCCACCTGCCCCACAGACACCCCGCTCAGCCGCACATCGGAGGAGCGGCTAAGGCCCGATACGCTGTCGAACACGATATCGTAATAGGCATACTGACGATCGACCTGAAACTTCGCGAGCCACAGGAAGAACCCCAGCCCCGCCAGGATGAGGGCAATGGTCACGGTTCCGATCAACAGGTAATTGGCGCGGATCTCCATGCCCTCTCCTTACTCCGACGTCGACAGCGCGGCTCTGGCGCGGGGTCCGTGAAAATACTCTTTCACCCAGGGGTGATCGACCTTCAACATGTCGGCCATGGTACCGGTGACCAACACCTTCTTTTCCGCCAGCACCGCCACGCGGTCACAGATGGCGTGCAGGCTATCTAGGTCATGCGTGACCATGAACACCGTCAGGCCCAGCGATTCCTTCAGCTGCTTGATGAGTTCATCGAACTGGGTCGCCCCGATCGGGTCCAGCCCCGCGGTCGGCTCGTCAAGAAAGACGATATCGGGATCAAGGGCGAGGGCGCGGGCCAGGCCGGCGCGCTTCTGCATCCCCCCGGACAGTTCGGAGGGGTATTTTGCGCAGGCGTTTGCCGGCAGCCCCGACATCGCCACCTTCAGGCGCGCAAGCTCCGGGCGGAGATCAGGGTCGATATGCGCCATCTCCCGCATCGGCGTCTCCACGTTCTCCTGCACCGTCATGGAGGAAAAGAGCGCGCCCTGCTGAAAGAGCACCCCCCATCGGCGGCTGATCGCCTCCCGCTCCGCATCTGTGGCGTTCAGCACGTCGGTTCCGAACACCTTGATCGTCCCCGCCGCCGGCCGGTTCAGACCGACGATGGAGCGCAGCAGCACCGACTTCCCCGTGCCGGAGCCGCCGACGATGCCCAGTACTTCCCCCCGGTAGACGTCGAGATCCAGACCGTCATGTACGACCTGACTGCCGAATTTGTTGACGAGGCCGCGCACCTCGATCACCACTTCGCGTTCAGTATCCTGCGCCATTCAGACCCCCACCGTGGCGAAGAAGATGGCGAACAGCGCATCCACAAGGATCACCAGAAAGATCGCGAGCACCACGGAGGCCGAGGTCAGTCGGCCAAGGCTTTCCGCATCGCCGCCGACCTTCAGCCCGTTCTTGCAGCCGATGAGAGCGATGATGACCGCAAAGAACGGCGCTTTGATAATTCCGACGAGATAGTGCCAGACCCCGATCGCGTCGGAGAGGCGAGCGATGAACATGCCCGGCGAAATGTCGAGCGTTATCCACGCCATCAATCCACCGCCCAGCAGCCCTGCAAAATCCGCGATCACCGTCAGCAGCGGCAACATGATGAACAGCGCCAGCACGCGGGGGAGCACGAGCATCTGGATGGGATCGAGCCCCAGCACCCGCATCGCGTCGATCTCCTCCCGCATCTTCATGGTGCCGATGGACGCGGTGAAAGCCGAACCGGAGCGTCCCGCCACGATGATCGCGGTAAGCAGGACGCCCAGCTCCCGGAGCACCGCGATGGCGATGAGATCGACGACGAAGATTTCTGCCCCGAACTGTCGCAGCAGCATCGAGCCCATATAGGCCAGCACCACGCCGATCAGGAACGACATCAGCGCCGCAATCGGGGCGGCGTTCAACCCGGCCTGCTGCATATGGGAGACGACCGCCGTGATCCTGAGCCGGCTCGGATGCAGGATGTCACCCCCCAGCCGTGCTAGCACCACACCCAGCAGGTTGATGATCTCCAGCGTGCCGTTCCACCCATCGACGACAGAGCGGCCCACACTCTCCACCCAGACGTGGAGGCCGTGCGGGGCCTCCTCTGGCGGAGCGGTCTTGTCCAGCGCCGCACTTACCGTGTCCAGAAGCGCGCGCTGTGGCTCGTCGAGGCCCTCGAACCGCAGTTCGACCTTCTCTGCCTTCAGTCGCCGCTGCAAGGTGACGAGCGCCCAGGCACCGGCCGTATCCAGCTTCTCAACGCCGGAGACATCGACGGTGACGGGGCCCGGCCCCCCGATGCTGGCAAAACGGTCGCGGAGTGCCTCGACCCCCTCGACCCGGAAATCGCCGGACAACGTCGCCCGTGCACCGTCGCCGGTGTCTTCCATCGTTACCGTCGCTTCGGCCACGCGCTGCTCCGCTCTTTCCGGTGAGAGAAACATGCGCCGCGCCGCGAGGCAACACGTTCCCTGGCGAGATGACTTTCCGCCGTGACTTCGGCGCACCGTATTTTCAACCGGAACCGCGCGCGCGGTTAACCTTCCGGCAAACCTTCGCCGCTAGTCTCACAGCGTCGGAGTCGTTTGGCGGGATGAAGTGGACGGATGACGGATCACCCCTTTTCTCTGCGGGAGATGATGCCAGCGATGCTGCTGGTCGCCCTGGGTCTTCCTGCACTGGGGGCCGCGTCCTTCTGGCCGGGCGTGCCGGGACATTACCTGGTCTTCGGCCCCCCATGGGCCGGGCCTGGGGAGGTTCTCCGCATCGTGGGCGAATCGGGTGGGGCGCTGATCGAGCTGGGTGGCGTGGGCAATCTCCTCATTGCAGGCTCCGCTTCGCCCTCCTTTCCCACAACAGCGCGGAAGGCGGGCGCCTGGCTTGTGCTGCCCGCGCCAAGGCGCGCGGGATGCATCGCTTGGGGGGTGGCGCAATGAACCCGGAACTTGATGCCCTCCGCCGCCGCTTCGGCCGGTTCCTCGTCCCGCTTCTCTGGGCGCATGTGCCGCTTCTGGCGGTGATGGCGCAGTTGGGCGGGCGATCGGTGATTACCGCAGTCGCAACGGGTGTTTTCCTCGCGGGCGCCTATCACCTGACATGGCGCCGCCACGGCATCGCGCCGCCAACGCGCTTTCTCTCCGCCGTGGTGTTGATGGCGGAGCCTGCGGTGATCATTGGGCTGCTGGATGGCCATTCCTGGCAGATGGATTGGCACATGTACTTCTTCGCGATGCTCGCCCTGACCATCGCCTGGTTCGATGAGCGCGCCACACTGACGGCCGCCGTGGTGACCGGGCTGCATCATCTGCTTTTGCTTTTTATCCTGCCGGGGCTGATATTCCCCAGCGATGCGCATCTGGGCCGCGTGCTGCTCCATGCCGCAATCGTTGCATTCCAGACCGGTGTGCTCGTCTGGCTCGTGCGGATGGTCGTCTATCGTTTCCACCGAATACGGCAGCTTCACGACGAACTCGGCCGCGCGAATGAGAAGCTGACGGAGCGCCGACGGGAGGCGGAGGCCGCAAACCACGCCAAGGGCCTGTTCCTCGCCAACATGAGCCACGAAATCCGCACGCCCATGAACGCTATTCTTGGGTTTTGCCATCTGCTGCAGCGCGGTACATTGACCAGCAGGCAGAACGAACACGTCCGCAAGATCAGCGACGCGGGGGAAACGCTGCTCCGCGTCATCAACGATATCCTCGATTACTCCAAGAACGAGGCGGGCAGGCTCCTCTTGGAAGAGCGTCCCTTTGACATCCGCAAGGTGATCGAAGCGCAAGTTCAGATGATGGGCGCAGAGGCCGACATCAAGAGCGTCGCCCTGCAACTCCGGCTGGGGCATGACCTGCCCCATGTCGTCGTCGGCGACGCCCATCGTTTTGGACAGGTCTTGCTGAACCTCATCGGCAACGCAGTGAAATTCTCCAGCGGCGGCACCGTCACCGTCTCCGCTCGTCTCACCTCGGTAGCCGATGAGCGCGCTAGGGTGGAGGTTTGCGTCATCGACACCGGCATCGGCATGACGACCGATGAGCAGGCGAGGCTCTTCTCCCCCTTCGCACAGGCAGACAGCTCCACCACCCGCCGCTTCGGAGGGACGGGACTTGGCCTCGCCATCTGCCGTCAGATCGTGGAGTCCATGGGCGGCGGCATCTCGGTGCAGAGCGCGCCGGGGCGCGGTAGTACCTTCGTGGCCAGCGTTACATTCGGTCTGGCGCAGGAGGCGCCGCTGATCCCCTCAGAACGGCTCCGCGACCTTCGCGTGCTCCTGGTCGATGACAATCCCGCAGCCCGGCAGCTGCTGGCGGAGTTCTTTACCGGCTGGGGGATCGAGGCGGACCTGGTTGCCTCCGGGTCGGAGGCCGTAGCCGCCGTGGCTGACGCCGCCCAGACCTTCAGACCCTATGACCTGCTGCTGCTCGACTGGAAGATGCCCGGGATGGACGGGATGGATACCGTCAAAGCGCTCAAGGCGCTGGCGCTGCCAAGCCTGCCCGCCATCGTGGTCGTCACGGCGTACGGCGCCGATACCTTCGCCGGGGAACATGTCGCGGAGCAGATCGCCGCCTTCCTCCCCAAACCCGTGGATCCGCAGGCAATGGTGACAACCCTGTCGCGTCTTTTCCCGGACGAGCGGCGGGCGGCCGTCAGGGCGCCCATGGTCTCGGCGCAGCTGCAGGGTGCGCATGTGCTGCTGGTTGAGGACAACGATATCAACCGGGAGATAGCAATGGCGCTTCTGGCCGATGCCGGCCTTCGCATTGATACCGCCGCGAACGGCAGGATCGCGGTCGAGCGTGTGACAGCGAAGGGTAGCAGCTACGCCGCGGTGCTGATGGACGTGCAGATGCCGGAGATGGACGGGCTCGCCGCGACGCGCGCAATCCGAGCCTTGCCCGCCTTTTCGGGCCTGCCGATCATTGCAATGACCGCCCACGCACATGAGCATGAGCGGCAGCGCTGTTTCGATGCCGGAATGGATGACCATATCGCGAAGCCCGTCGACCCCGCTTTACTTGTCCAGACGCTCGACCGATGGCTGAAACCGGGGCTGATCGAGGCGCCACAGAGCGCGGCTGCCACTGGCGCGCCTCCGATAGACATCACCGCCGCGCTCCGACGGGTGAGCGGGAAGCGCGACCTCCTTCGCCGCCTGCTCCAGCACTTTGCGATGGCCTATGCGTCGGCCCCGAACGATATAGCGGGGCTGCTGCATCTTCAGCAACCGACCGAGGCGCGACGGCTTGTGCATGCGCTTCGGGGCGACGCCGCGACGATAGAGGCGGCGGCCGTGCGCGACATCGCCAGCGACATCGAGGATATGTTGGACCGCGGCGCCGTGGAGGAGGCGATGACCCAACTGCCGGCCCTGGAGCAGGCTCTTCTGCCAGCGCTCGCGGCCGTCAGAGCCATCACCGACTCGCCGCCCGATGGGGAAGCCGCCAAGGTCACACGCTGTGGATGAAGCGCCGGCCCGGCTTTGCAGCCGCAGCGATCCAACCTGCTCAGAAACGGGGCGTATCTCAGGAAATATCTGCCGACACGCCGCCCCGGACAATGTTCGTGATGGACCGGCAGATCCATACATCATAATCTTTGTAGGAACTTATTTTCAGCGACTATTACAACCGGTCCGGCGCCGCATCCAGCGACCGGCGAGATGACGAGGATGACTTACCGTGAGATTGTGCAGTCGATTGGCAGGGGGCTGGCGCCCGGTGCGTTTTCCCATGACCTTGCGGGGCGCCATACTTCTGCTGCTCGCCCTGTCGGCGGCGCCCGTCGCCGCCGAACCGGAGGTCTATCGGTTCGGTCCCGGGGATGAAATCGCGATCACGATCCTGCAGCGGGGAGAGGCGAACGGCACCTATGTCGTGCAGGATGACGGGGCAATCTCTCTCCCCGGCGTAGGGCTTGTATCGGCCGAGGGGCTGACGCTCCGGGATTTCGAGGCCGTCGTGACATCGAAAGCAGCGGAGACGCTGCGAGACCCATCCGTGGCGATCCAGCTTGTCCAGCGCCGCCCGTTCTACATCGCCGGAGCCGTTTCGCAGCCCGGCGGCTATCCGCACCGCAACAAGCTGACGGTCATGCAGGCGGTTGCCCTTGCCGGAGGCTTTGGACGTCGGCTCGACTCCGGCGATCCGCTGAACGAGATGGTCATCGGCACGCGGGCGGAGCAGGCCCATGCCGACGCGGTGCTTCAGAGGGGCGCTCTCCTCATCCGAGCTGCCCGGCTGAAGGCCGAGCTTGCAGAGGACCATGATTTCCACATGACCGCTTCTGAGGCCGGTCTGACCGATGCGGTCGCCCTGCCGCTGCTTGAGAAAGAGCGCCAGCTCCTCTCCACCCGCCTCGCCCAGAAGCAACGACAGATCGAGATTCTGCGATCCAACAGCACCGCGCGGCAGGAGGAAATGGCCGCCCATGATGCCCGGATCGCCCAGCAGACGGCGATGCTCGATGAGCTTTCTGGCGAACTGGCCAAACTGCGCGACGCACGGGATCGCGGCATGGTCACTTCGGAGCGCGTGAATGACATCATGCGGGAAGAAGACAACACCCGCGGCAACCAGATGCAAAGCAACATCCTGCGCAATCAGTCGCGGGTCGCGGTGATCGAGCTGGAGGAGCGCATGGTTGATATCGAGGCGGGTTTCCGCGAATCGCTGCTGACGGAGTTGCGCGATACGGAAACTCAGCTGCGCAGCTTGAGCAATTCCCTGCGCGCGGAGATGGCCCTGATGGAGGCAACGGGTACCAACTCTCTTTCCAATAGCGACACAATCGGCCAGTATGATTTTAGTATCATGCGCGGCGACGCGCCCGTCAGCGGCCCGATAGGGCTGGCGACACGGGTTCAACCGGGGGATGTGATAATGGTCGCGCGCAGGAGCGTCAGTCAGTAGGCCCGTCGCGTTTCCGAGGTCTGAGGACTCTGATCGCGGGGGGCTTTCCCGAAATGATGGAGGTATCCTTGACCGCGAGCATTCAGGCAAAACCGCCACCGGATCACACCGTCCAGCTCGACGACACCTACCGGGGAGATGCGGGGGAGAAGGCGCCGCTTCTCCCCGATCTTTTTTTGCACGACATCGCCACGATCACGTCACCCGAACAAGTGCCGTTGACGGTCGAGGCCGGGCAGAACCCCTCGCCCCCTGAAGCCGCCGCAATGGCGAAGGCAGCGCCCGCCGCCTCACCGTCACCGATCTACATAGATCCGACAGCGGCCGGGCCCGGAGATGGCAGCATAGATGCGCCGTTTCGGAGCTGGCATGACGTAACCTGGAATGACGGCGCCAGCTATCTCCAGAAAGCAGGCACGGCCTGGGAAGGAAATATCCTTGTCTCTGGCGACGACATCTCCATCGGAAGTTATGGCGCCGGTAACGCGACGCTCCTGGGAAGCGTGGTATTTGACGGCGCGACCGGTGGTGGGCTGAGCGGGTTCACTGTCAGGGGCAGCGATTACGCAGGCGTCACTCTCACAGCGGGCGCGAGCGGGGTGACGATCAGCGGCAATACCGTTACCGAGAATGCGGGCGGCGTCTGGTTTTCCCAGACCTCGGGCGGCGACAATGTGATCACGGGCAACAGCGTCTCGGGCAATCTGGGCTTCGGTATCGCACTGGATCGCGTGGCGACACCTGCGGGACATGGCAACCGGATCGAGGGGAATACCGTAGCCTACAACGGCAGCCACGGGATCGACGTCTACGCCAACAACACGCTGGTGGACGACAATACTGTCTTTGGCAACGGGCGTCTGGTTGAGGGGGCTTCCGGCATCCATGTCTACGCCCGCGCGCTTTCGGAAGGGCTGGGGCAGGACAACGTTATCTCCGGCAATGTTTCCTACGGCAATCTGGACAGCGGGGGGAATGACGGGATCGGCATTCTTCTGGATCACTACACGAGCGGCAATCTTGTCGAAAACAACTTCGCCTTTTCGAACGACGGGGCAGGCATCAGCATCCACGGTGCCGCTGGCAATACGGTCGCCGGCAACACGCTCTTTGGCAATCTGCTGGATCGGAGCGACAGCCATACGGTCGTTGCGGAAATGCTGATCAACAGCAATCCCGCGCTTGGCAACAACCTGACCCATGACAATGTGATCACGGACAACACCGTTCTTTCCGATCATGCCCAGGGGTTTGCGCTTTATGTGGATGCGGAATCCGCGCCGCTGGACAACGCATTCGATGGCAATCTCTGGCAAAGTCCCAACGGTCCGCTGGTACATGACGGCACCCTGACGCTCGCGACGGCGGAGGCACTTGAGGCCTCCGCGCGACATGGGGAGGATCGGGCCGAGGGCTTTACCCTCGCCGCAGCGCCGGTCGGTGAGATGGAGCATGATCTGAACGGTCTGCAACTGATCCTCGATGGTCGCGCGGCAGAATTGGAGGGATGGGACAGCACCGTAGGGCTGGTGGGTGACTGGATCCTGACCTAGGAGGCGCGGCGCCCGTCCCGCTGATCCGCCGCATGAAAGATGGCCGCCAAGAGACCCTCCGCCGATTTTTCCCATGTGAAGCGGGAAAGGTGATGTGTGATCGCATCGGTGGCGGGGGGAGTTGCGTCGGCAAGTGCCGCGTCCAGCAGGGAGGCGAGACGCTGCCGGGCCTCCACCGCATCCGGATCGAAATACCGGGCGAAGGGGCCTGCGACCTCCGGTATCGCGGTGGCCGTGCTGGCGACGACCGGCAGGCCCAGGGACAACGCCTCCACCAGCGGGATGCCGAACCCTTCGCCCCTGCTGGGATAGGCCAGCACGCCGGCGCGGCGATACCAGCCGGCAAGTATCTCGTCCGAGGCATCGGGCAGAAAGGCGACATCCTCCCGCCCCTCCATCCGCGCGATGACAGCCTCACTGCCGAAATCGGGACGGCCGATGACAACGAGCCGTCTGTCCGGCGTGGTCATCAGATCGAGCGCGTCCAGAAGCAGTGCAAGGTTCTTGCGCGGCTCAATACGCCCGACAAAGAGCACCGTCTTGCCATCACCCGCACGTCCCCCCCGGAAAACCGGTGCACCATTCGGTGCCAGAAATACCCGTCCAGGAGGCAACGCATAACGCCGGGCGATTTCCCCCCGTGTCCAGTCGGAAACCGTGAGTACCGCCGCCGCCCGCCGCGCCCCGCCGCGAACCAGCGTCTGCAGGCGTTTGCGCATGAGGGGGGGAAAGAATTCCGGATGGCTCTCAAACAGCAGGTCGTGCAGCACGACGATTTGCCGTTCCCGATAGACCGGTGGGCCGTGATACTGGAACAGGTAAAAATCCGCCTCTCTCTGCGCCATCACACGTGGCCAGTAGACCCCGAGCCGCGCAATGCTGCGGCGATAGGGGATAGGACGGAACGCGACGTTCGGCAGAGCGGCGAGCGGGCCAAGCGAAGCGCTGTCATGGGCATGCAGCAGCCACCGGATCTCGGGCGCCGCGGGGACGGCGCGGGCGAGCGTTTCGCGCAGCCATGTCCGGCTCCCCTGCGGTTTGCCGTCCAGAACATGGGCATCCACGGCGATGCGAAACGGTCTCATGCCTGCACCGCGCCGAGGGCATTGGGCGTGACATCAAGCAGGGCCAATGCCGCATCGTTCACCGCCAGTCCCCAGGCGGGTGAGTCGGGGCGAAGACGGAACCCCTCCTGTCCCGGCTGGTCTATATCGTAGAAAAGCGGGTCGGCCACGCGATCCACTCCGCCGGTAAAGTCGGCCCAGACCTCCGGCGCACTGCCGCGCCACCGGCGCGCTGCCCAGGAAAACGCTTCGCCTCCCGCAGTATTGTAGACCAGGTTGTTGCCGATCCGCTGCGGCATGGACCCTGCCGTCGCCTCCACCCAAAGGGCGGTCGCCTCTCTCCGCGTGGCGACGCAGATGTTGTTCTCGATCCGGTTACCGGAGGGGCGCGCCATGCGCCGGGTATAATCGGAGGAGAGCGTTATCTCCGCCGGATAGGCATGCGTCCGGCCCGGATCCCGCATATTGCCGACGACGGTGTTGTTGACCACCACCGTCCGCGAGGCGTCGTAAATGTTGATTCCCGCCCCGTGGTTTCCGTAGCAGATATTGAAGGCGATCAGGTTATCGTCACACCACTGATCGGCCTGAATACCATTGCCATCCTGCGCCTCCACCTCCCGCGTGTCGGAGCAGATATTGAAGGCGATGATGTTGTGCTTTCCATGATCATCCTCCGGCGCACGGCAGAAGGTATGAATACCGGAGCAACCGGCGCTTCCCTGTCCGCTGCGGCGCACGGCGTTATGAGTCACCACGTAGTGGCTGCCGTGAATTTCCATGCCATGAATACCCGTATCGAGGATTTCATTGCGCTGTATCCACGTCTCCCGCCCCGGCGCTGCATTCAGCGCGTCGATGGCGATGCCCATCGTCCGGCAGCGCTCGAGCCGGTTGCCGATGAGCCTGTGCCCGGCTCCCGCCCCGTTGCCGATCCAGATGCCGAGCGCGGTATCCTGCAGCAGACAATTCTCCACGGTCACGGCCTCCGCCCCCTGTTGCAGGACGATGGCGGAATGCTCCGTGCCCGTCATTGTGACATCACGGAGGATGGTGTGGCGCGCGCCGTCGAGATGGATGGGCTGGGTGAAACGGGCGGCACCGGGATTTTCCGCGCGGATCAGAACGGGTCGATCCGCAGTCCCCCTCGTGGGGATGACAAGGGGCATGTCGTAGCGCCCCGCGCGGATCACCACCTCGGTGCCGGGCGGAAGACTCGACCACGGAAGATCGGCGGGCCGATCAGTGAAGATGACCTCGCCCGCCCGCGCGCGAAGGGGCGCCAGAAGTGGCAGAGTGGCCATCGCGAGCAGCGAACGGCGGGAGAGCGCGAGGTTCACGATGCCACCCGCGAAAGCTCTTCCCGGATGGCGCGGCGCTTGCGGAACTGAAAGACCTTGCGCCAGATCGCGCGGGACAGGCCGGGGGCGACAGGGCTCACCTGTTCCGCCAGCCGCAGCGCCGCCGTATCGCCGAAGGTGGCGAAGGCGGCATCGCCGAGCCGGTGGCGCAACGCAGGCGGCAGAGCCTCCGGCCCGACCATGCCAAGCGCGCCGAGAACGGGAGCAAGGTCGGGGGCCTTCTTCCACCACAGCGCCAGCGCTGTCCCCTCCCGCTCCGCAATGCGGAGGAACTGCGCCTCGTCCAGCGAATGCCAATGATAGCCCAGGGCCTCCGGCGCGTAGAGCAGACGCAGCCCGTGCGGCACAAGGCGCTGGCCGAGCTCGATATCCTCGTGCCAGCGGAGCCTTTCATCAAACTGGCCGTGGCGCGCAAGGAATGCGGACTTGACCGAAAGGTTGCAGGTAAAGAAAGCGGTCCAGCCCACCTCCTCCTGCCCTGCGAGCGGCGCAAATGACGCATCATGATGAAGCGGCGAAAGCGGATTGGCGGCGAAATCCGGATGGATGGTCATGCGGCCCAATACGGCCACTTCCTGCTCCGGGTAGCTGGCGTGAAGCGCCAGGTGGCGGGCGAGCAGGTCCGGCTCCGCGATCGTGTCATCGTTGAGAAACAAGATGACCGGCGCCCGTGCTTCTGCCAGCCCGCGATTCCGGGCGGCATTCGCGCCCGACTGTTCCTGCCGGATGCAGGTGATTCGGCCGTCTGCGCATTCTTTAACCAGAGATTGAACGTCTTCCGCGGAACCATCATCAATAACCAGAACCTCGAATGTAGCATTATGCAAAATCTGTTTGCGCAATGCATTGAGGCATCGTTCCAATGCGTCCTTTCGGTTGTAAGTCGGGATAACAACTGAAATCTCGGGTTGTTCCATTTCCCGGACACCCCCCTTTCGAAGGCAATCATGAATAAGATCAAATAATACATGCAAATGTCTTCTTGACAAGTCGGCCCGCTGGTCGTGAATTGCTAACCACATCGCGATATCCACGTTAGCTGCCAATACAACCACACATTGATAATGCCATCCAATCTTGTAGGTTTAGCAAGTTTACGATTATTACGTTGATAATTATCAACAAGACGTTCAGCCCAAGATTAAGCCCGATCCAACATAGTCATAACGACTAACATCATTACCGCCGTAACGCCCGCTTTCCTGTTGACGCCCTGATAAGCGTATCGAGAATTTTGACAAAGGATTTCCAATGGATATGAGAGATATCCACGCCAAGGAAAAACCGGCCGTATTAGGGAACGCTCCCATTCGGGATCGGGGATCCTTTGTTGTCTTTGGAAAACCTGACATTGGACAGGATGAAATAGACAGCGTGGCCGCGGTTATATCCAGCCGCTGGATTGGCGCCGGCCCCGAGACCCGGCGGTTCGAGGACTCCTTTGCGAATTACATCGGCGCTCAGGGCGCTGTGGCCGTGAACTCCGCGACAGCAGCGCTGCATCTGGCGATGCAGGTTCTAGACGTTGGACCGGGAGACGAGGTCATCACCACCGCCATGACCTTTTGCGCAACGGTCAGCGCCATTCTCCATGCCGGGGCGACGCCTGTGCTTTGTGACTGCGATCCGGAGACCGGCAATATCCTGCCCGAGCAAATTGCCGCCCGCATCACCCCCCGCACACGGGCGATCATCGTCGTCCATATGTATGGGCGGATCTGCGACATGGGGCCGATCATGTCCATTGCCGATGCCGCCGGATTGCCGGTGGTGGAGGATTGCGCCCATGCGGTGGAGACCACCTGGCACGGCGCCCATGCGGGCACCATCGGGGCGGTCGGCTGCTTCAGCTTCTACGCCAACAAGACGCTCACGACCGGAGAGGGCGGCATGTTTGTCGCCCGTGATCCGGCGCTTCTGGAGCGGGCGCGCCTGCTGAGCCTTCACGGGTTGAGCCGCGATGCGTGGAAACGGTTTTCGGCGGCGGGATACCAGCACTACGACGTGCAGGAGATCGGCTGGAAATACAACATGAACGATATCGCTGCGGCCCTCGGGCGGGTGCAGCTTGCGGGAGTGGAGCGGCGGTTGCGGCGGCGGAAGGAGATCGTCGCCCATTACCGGGCCGTGCTGACGGGCCTGCCCATCGACCTGCCGCCCCTGCCCGACCCGGAGACCGACCATGCCTATCACCTCTTCGCCGTCCAGATCCGGCCAGAGGAACTGAGCACCGATCGTGACGGCGTACTGAATGCCATTCAGGCGGAGAATATCGGCGTCGGCGTGCATTACCGGGGCGTGCATCTGCTGACCGGCTTCCGCTGTGCAGAGGTGATCGGATGGCAGGACCTGCCCAACGCGGATCGGGTGAGTGCGCGCACCCTCTCGCTGCCGCTGTCCAGCGCCATGACGGATGACGAGGTCGAAGCCGCCTGCACCGCGGTGCGGCGCGTTCTGGAGTGGTTCTCATGCTGACATTTCGGCCCCTTCGATCAGGCCAGCCCCTGCGTATTGCCGTCGTCTCCACCGTCTATCGCGCGACACCGCCCAGCGGCTACGGCGGGATCGAGCGCGTGGTTCACGAATATTGCGAAGAGCTGATCCGACAGGGCCATGAGGTGACGCTTTTCGCCCGTGAGGGCAGCCGGAGCAGCGGCCGGCTCATCCCGATCCCCGCGCCCGGGCGGGAGCTGACCGGCGTGAACAAGGCCGCCGACAAGTTGAGCGAGGAGCCGCTCTACGAGATCATGAAGACCGCGCTGGAAGCAGACCCGGTGGACGTGATCCACGACTGGTCGTTCGAGAACCTCTACGTCCTCCGGCATCCCGAGCGGTTCCCCTTTCTGATATCGAGTTGCATCCCCGTGGGACCGGAGTACCAGCGCCCCAACATCGTCGCCGCAGGGCGCGGCCATGCGGAGGCGATCGGCGGCGGGATGCCGCATGTGAACTATGGCGTCGATCTCAGCCGCTACCGCTTCGTACGTCAGAAGACCGCGCCCATCGTGCATATCGCCAAGGTCGCCCCCTACAAGGCGCAGCACGAGGCCATTCTCGCTGCGCTTCGGGCGGGCGTGCCGCTCGACATCTACGGCGTGCCGGAGCATCGGCTGTACTACTCCGCCGTCGTGCGTCCGCTCACCGTGCTGGGCCGCGGGATCAGCTGGAAGGGGGAGACGAGCGACCTTCCCACCGTGCTGGGCGCGGCGCGGGCCCTGGTGCAGACGCCGCGCTGGATGGATGCGCTGCCGATGGTGGTGATCCAGGCGCTGGCCTGCGGGACGCCGGTGATCGCCTACCGCTCCGGCGGGCTGCCGGAGCAGATCGACCACGGCGTCTCGGGCTTCCTTGTCGACGGGGCGAAGGAGCTGGCGGAGGCGATGCGCAATGTCGGCCAGCTCGACCCCGCGGCCTGCCGCCGCTGGGCGGAGGAGCGTTTCGACGTGGCCCGGATGGCGCGGGACTATGTGCATCTATTCGAGCGGGTGCGCGAGGGCGAGGCATGGATCGGCGGCCCCGCCGTTCCGGGTGGCCGCGTGCAACGCGCCGGACAGGCGGAGGCGGTATGAACCGCGACGCCCGCGAATACCGCCGCAACCTTGCCGCCCAAGCTCTGGGCCGGTTTCTGTATGTCGCGGGCGGCGCGGGCATCCTGATCGCGGCGAGCCATGTGATGAGCCTTGCCGATGTGGGCACCTATGCGCTTGGCGTAGGCTTTCTGGCCATCGTGTGGTCCTTCGCCGATCTGGGAACCACGGCAGCGCTTGGAACGCTGCTGACCGCCACACCCGCGACAGAGCAGGGGGAGATGCTGGGCAGCTTCGTGGCGCTCCGTCTGGCGATTTCCCTTGTCGCGGGACTTGTGGGGGTGGGGGCGACGTATCTGTTCCTGCCCCCCTTGCTCTGGCCCGTCACGACGCTCGCCTGCCTGCTGACGCCGCTTCTGGGCGCCCGCTTCTTTGAGCCGGTGTTTCAGGTGGGCGGACAGCCGCAATATTCGCGTCTGGCAGGGTATCTCTACGTGGTGGTGCTGGTTTCGACGGCAGCACCCGTCCTGTGGTTCGCGCCCGAACGGCCGGATCTGCTGATCGGGGCGCATATGCTGGCGGGGCTGGCCTATGCCGCGCTCGGTCTGGCGCTCTGCTGGCGGCTGATGGGTGTCGGCTTCGGGCGCGTGGCTGAACATGCGCTGCCGATCCTGCGTATCGCCGGGCCGCTCGGCCTGTCCGGCCTGCTCGCCATGTTGAACCTGCGTCTGGCGATCGCGGTGCTGCAATGGCTGCGCGGGCCGGAGGACCTCGCGATCTTTTTTGCCTCGCAACGGTTTCTGGAGCTGGGGGCGGCGCTGGTGGCCACTGCGATCACACCGATGTTCGTGATCTTCACCCGGCTTCAGCAGGACGGCGCCATCACCGGCGCGGCGCAGCGGGCTCTGGCTCTGGCGCTGGCCTTCGGCCTACCGGTGGTGCTGGCGGCACCGCTGCTCTCCGGCCCTGTGGTCGGCCTGATCTATGGTCCTGCTTTCGCGGCAAGCGCTCCTGTCGCGGCAATCCTGTCGATGCAACTCGCACTGACCGCGATCGGCATGGCGTTGCTGCCGGTGATCGTCGCAATCGGACGGCAGGGGATACTGATCCCGGCGGCGGCGGCGGCACTCGCGGTGAACCTCGTGCTCTGCCCGCTGCTGGTCGCCCGCCTGGGGCCGCAGGGGGCGGCGTGGAGCGCGGTGGCGGCAGAGGCGGTCATTGCCGGCATCCCGCTCATCGTCGTGCGCGCGCATGTAGAGGGGCTGCTCTCCCGCCGCCTCATCCTCTGGGTTCTCTTTGCCGGTGCCGCGATGACACTCACCATGCTCGCCCTCCGCCCCCTGTCGGAGACGCTGGGCGGCATCGCGGGGCTGGCGGTCTATGCCGTCATCATCCTGTTCTCCGGCCTTCTGCGCGCCGGAGAGGTTCGCAATCCCCTTCAGCCCCTGCAAGCGCGGTAATCCAGATGACGACCCCTCCCCGCTCTCCCGCATTGCCTTCTGCCTCCAACCGGCCGCTGACGCTCGCAGAACTGGCGACGATGATCCGCGAGCGCTGGCGGCTGATCCTCATGGTCGCGGCAGTGGCTGCGGTGACAGCGCTTGGCTACCTGATGATGACCGGCCCGGCTTATGTCGCCTCCACCAAGATGCTGGTGAAGGTCGGGCGGGAGAAGTTCAGCGCTCTTCAGGTGGCACAGGTGCCCCAGCAGAACGTGATCTTTCAGGAACGTCCGCAGAGCATCAACAACGAGATCGAGATCCTGCGGGATCCGACCCTCACACATGAGATCTTTGCCGATCTTCAGGCGAAACAGGCGGAGCTTGCCGGGCATGACATCGCCGCCTCTTCCTTTGTCGGGCGGATGCTGGGCGGGGTGGTGGGCGTCGTGAAGACCGGGGTGGGCGGGCTTCGCATGGCGCTTGGCATGGGCGCCGGAAAACACCCGGAAGAAAAGATCGCGCAGTCCTACATGGATGCGTTCAGCGTCAACTACATCAAGGAAACCGACATCATCCAGGCGGAGTTCGTCTGGGATGACCCCCGTTTCGCGGCCTATGCTCTCCAGAGTTACCTGAACGCCTATCAGGCTCGTCACGTGGACATCCATTCCTCCACGGCCTCCGCTGATTTCTACCGCGATCAGGTGGCGCTCGCCGAGCAGGATCTGCGCCGGGCGGAGGATGCTTTCTCGGGCTTCCAGCGCGATTCCGACATGAGCCGGCTCGACGTGGAACGCGACCTTGCCCTGACCGCCATCTCCGAGATGGAGAAGGACCGCGACAGGCTGCGGGCCGAGATGGAGGATCTGCGGCAGGTGCGCGCGCAGGTGGCTGCGGATTTCGACGGCGGCGCGGAATGGATCGAAACCCCCACCATGCTGAATGCGACCCCGCTGACCGCGCTCGATGAAAGCTATGTCGCGGCCTCGACGGAGCGGAGCCGCCTTGCCAGCCGCTATTCGGACGATGCCCGCGAAGTCCGCGAGGTGACGGCGGAGATCTCGAGCCTGAGAAACCGGAAGCACGACACGCTCAACCGCCAGATCGACGGACTTCTGCGCTCCAATGGCGAACGGCTGGCGCAGGGTGAGGCCCGCATCGGTGATCGTCGCGCGGCGTTGCAACGGATCAACGAGGGCGCGCTGCAATTCGAGTCACTGGGCCAGAACGTCACCCGTCAGCGCGAACGTCTGGAGGAGTATCAGCGCCAGTACGAACGCCTGCGCATGAACGAAGCCCTGGACCGGTTGAATGTCACCTCGACCGCCCAATTCGGTGCCGTGAACGTGCCGGTGGAGCCTGCCGCGCCGAAACGGTCGATGGTGCTCGCCATCGGCGGGCTGTTCGGCCTGCTGGCGGGTACGGCGCTCGCGATTTTCCTTGGCCTGACCGACCGGCGCCTGCGCCGCCCCGCCGATGTGGAGCGTCGCCTCGGCCTTCCCGTGGTTGCAACCGTTCCGAGGTTGTCATGAACGCGCCCTCCCTTCCACTTGCTCTCTATGACACCTCCCCGGGTGCCGCACGGCTTCGTGCCGCGGCCGGACATGCGCGCGGGCTTGCCGGGGCGCTCATCGCGCGGCAGGCGCGGCGGGTGGAGGAGAGGCCGGTCACCGTCGCGATCACTGCGCTGACGCCGGGCGCCGGTGTCACCACTTTCGCCACCGGGCTCGCCGCCGCACTGCACGCGGAATTCCGTGCCCGCGCCCTGCTGGTGGAGGCCAACCTGCGCCGGCCCGCGGTAGAGGGGTTGCTCGCCCTGCCCCGCCGTCCCGGGCTCGCGCAACTTCTCACCGGTCGCCTTCCGCTGGCCGAGGCGCTGCAACTGCCGAACGATCTTCGCCCGCCAGTCATCTCCGCCGGGCTGGAGGAGACACAGGATGCGGCCGCGCTTCTCCATCCACGCAGGCTGGAGTCGCTGATAGACAGCGCGACGGGGCGGTTCGATTTCCTTCTGCTCGACTGCCCCCCGATCGGAGCCGCGCCCGACATGCTGCTGATCGGCCAGAAGGCAGACGAGATATATCTGGTCGTCGATGCCGGACAGAGCACCAGCGATGCCGTGATCGCCGCCGCAGAGTCGCTGGCGACGGTGGGTGCACGGATCGACGGGCTGATCCTCAACCGGGCCGCTCCATGAGCATCGCTGCCCTCTCCCGCCCGCAGGCCGCGATGCTCCTGCCGGTCCTGCTGACCGGCCTAGCGACGGGTGTGCTGACCATGGTGCTGATCTTCGCGCCGACGAAGATCTTCATCGCGGGCGGGCTGGCCTTTGGATGCCTGGCAGGCTTTCTGGGGCTGATCGCCATCGGTCAGGCAGAGCGCTGGATGCTGCTGCTGATGGCGTTCGGCCTGCCGCTGGCGGTGTCCTTCACGCTGTTTCTGCATGTCAACACGGCCGGGCACTATGTGGAGAATGTCGGCGGCGCCGCAGGTGTCACCATCACGCTGAGCTTCCTTGCCGCCCTGACCGTTCTTGGCCTGCGGGTGTTGGAGGGTCGGAGCCTGAGGATGCCGGTGCTGACCATGCTGCCCTGGCTGGCTTATGCGGCGGCAGGTGTGCTGAGCCTCCTGAAAGCACCCGATCCGGCACTGGTCTGGTTTGAGATCATGCGGCTGTCGATGCTGCTCCTCCTCATGATGACGGTGGCGAATATCACGCCCGACAGGCTTTGGTTCTTCCTGCAGGCCCTGGCCGTGACGATGATCTTTCAGGCGCTGATCTCCATCGCGCAGGGCGTGGGCGGCTCGGGGCTGGGCCTGGGTTTTCTCGGCGATCAGGGGGTGGCGATCGAATCCGTGGCCTTCGAGGCCAAGGTGCGCTCCACCGGGACGCTGGGGAATCCCAACATGCTGGCCTATTTCTATGAGCTGCTGCTGCCGCTGCTTTTCGGCGCATGGCTGATGGCGCGGGGACTGGGCAACCACATCCTCTTCGGGCTCGCCGTCACGCTCGGGCTGGCGGGCCTGGCACTCAGCCTCTCACGCGGCGGCTGGCTCGCCATGGGGTTGTTGCTGCCGATAGAGGCATGGCTGCTCGCGCGACACCGTTTCCTGACCCCCCGCGGGCTGGCGGTCATCGGCACGGGGATATTCCTGACGCTTATCATGATCGGGCTGTTCGGGGGCCAGGCGATGGAGCGCATGTTCGGCGATGACGGCGGCAGCCTCTCTCACCGATCAACCATGAACCATGCGGCGTGGCAGGTGTTCATGGATTCGCCATTCATCGGTCAGGGCCTGAACAATTTCGCGCCTGCCTTCGCCAGATTGGACAAAACCGGCGCGACAGGGCTTTTCGGCCCCGTAAATCACGTCGTCCACAACATGTATCTTTTCGCCGCCGTAGAGGTTGGGGTCATCGGGTTTATCGGGTTTCTGGGAATATTCGGGATCGGTATCTATCTTGGAATTATCGGCTTCCGTAATTACCGGTCGTCCTTGAGCCGTTCCATATCTCTTGGTGTGGCATTAGGTCTTATAGCCCATCTTCTTCACGGCACCATCGATCCGGGCTTTCGCTTGAGCCTTCCGGTTTCACAGACCATCGCCGTATTGCTTGGGCTTCTTCAGGCGGCACTACTCCACGAGCGGACCTTCATCTCAGAACCTATACCCATACGCGAGGCCAGTCCGCCAATTCGCGCACTGCGGTCGCTCAAGCCTCAAGAGGCGACATCAAGATGAGAATTATTTCAAGAAATCTACCGGCAGTTTCATACGTCAGAATTCAATACACCGCTGCGGAGGAAAGTCATGACATCGCAGACGCTCTCGCACCTTTCCTGCTCGCCGCATAAGCCGAAGGTTTCCATCGTGATCGTCGCCTGGAACGGCCGGGATTACCTGCGCCGGTGCCTGGAACTGGCGTCGGCCGATTCACCTGAACTGAACCGCGAGATCATCGTGATCGACAACGGATCAACCGACGGCGCGCCAGAGATGGTCGCTGCCGAGTTCCCGGATGTGCATCTGGTGAAAACCGCTGAGAACCTTGGCTTTGCCGGGGGGAATAACCGTGGCTTCGCTCTGGCGCAGTCGGAGAGGATACTGCTGTTGAACCCGGATGCCTTCCTGCAGACGCCCGGTACCATCGCGCGGCTGCTCAGCCATCTGGAGGCGCATCCCCGGACCGCCGCCGTTGGTTGTCGGCTGACCTATCCCGACGGGCGGCATCAGGTCGGCGACGGCGGTCATGCGCCGCGGCCGGCCGCGGTGCTGGTCCATGCCCTTGGTCTGGGCCGGTTATTCCCGGCCGCGCGGAGCCTGTTCCTCACGCCCCGCCGCGGGACAGCCCCCCGGCAGGTGGACTGGCTCAGCGGGGCGCTGATCCTTGTCCGTGCCGATGTCGTCCGTCAGGTGGGCGGGCTGGATGCCGGCTTCTTCATGTATGCCGAGGATGTCGAATGGGGCTGCCGGATGCGCCGCGCGGGATGGCAGGTCGCCTATCTCCCGGACCTTTCCGCCGTGCATGTGCAGGGCGGCACGCAGGAGGGGTCAGATATTTCCACAACCTGGCTCGACGCGCTGGCACGGCTCTACCTGCGGGAAAATCCGGGCAGTTTCGGCCCCTTCCGCTTCGGCTACGGAGCAGGATTCTCTCTCCGGTCAGCAGCTTACGGGGCCGCGGGCGTTCTTCGCCGCGACCCCCGTCTCCGACGAAAGGCCAAGGTCATGCGCCGCTATGCCAGCCATGTCCTGACGATGCGACGACCTGATCTTTCGCCACCCGCAACGCGATCCCTGCCGATCGCCAGTTCAAACCCCGAAGAGCACGGCGTTTCCCATGGCTAACGATTTTTCCCGACGGCCCGTCGTCCTGCCGCTGAACACGCCCGCCGGGCTTCGTGACGCGGAAGGCAAGCCGCCCCATCTCGCAATCCTCGGAACCCGCGGCATCCCCGCGTGGCACGGCGGGTTCGAGACCTTTGCGCAAGAGCTGGCCCCCTGGCTCGTGGAGCAGGGCTGGCGCGTGGATGTCTACTGTCAGGACGAGACCGGCGACGGCGCTTCCGAATGGCGAGGGGTGAAGCTGATCCAGCTGCCTGTGCGCCGCAAGGGGTCGCTCGGCTCCATCGAGTTCGACTGGATCTCCGCCAGGCATGCCGTGAAAGGTGCGCCGCTGGTGCTTACGCTCGGCTACAACACGGCGCTCATAGGGCTGCTCTATCGGCTGAGCGGGGTGCGGAACGTCATCAACATGGACGGGCTGGAGTGGAAGCGGACCAAGTGGTCCTGGCCGGTCCGCCAGTGGTTCCGCCTGAACGAGCGGGCGGCGGTGATGCTGGGCAACCACCTGGTGGCCGACCATCCCGCGATCGCGAAGCGGCTGTCGGGGATGACGGATCACTCCCGCATCACCATGATCCCCTATGGCGCGGAGAGCCTGCCGGAGGCCGACCCCGCTCCGCTCGCCGCCTTTGGCCTGGAGCCGCAGAAGTTCATGCTTTCCATCGCGCGGGTGGAGCGGGAAAACCAGACGTTGCAGATCGTGCGCGCCTTCTCCGCCCGGCCGCGGGGGGTGAAGCTCGCCGTCGCGGGGGGGCTTGAACCGGGCAACGGCTACCATGACGCGGTCCGCGCCGCCGCCAGCCAGGAAGTCGTTTTCCTCGGCCCCGTATTCGAGAAGGAAGCGGTCGCCGCGCTCCGCGTGCATACGCTCGCCCATATCCACGGACATACCGTCGGCGGGACGAACCCGTCGCTTGTGGAAGCGCTTGGCGCAGGTTGCCCGGTCATCGCCCATCGGAACATGTTCAACGGTTGGGTCGCGGGGGAGGAGCAGCGGTTCTTCGCGGACGTCGAGGAGCTGGATCAGCATATCACCGCGCTGATCGATAGCCCGCCGCTGCGCAGCGCCATGTCCGCCGCCGCGCGGATGCGCCACGCCGCGCGATTCACTTGGGAGCCGGTGCTGCGCGCCTATCAGGCGATGCTTGTCCAGCAATATCCCGTGCCGTTGCTTGGCGCCGAACGGGAGCTGTCGCTTCCGTCGCTCCCGGAGGGGGATCTGGCCCTGGCCGGCGGGCCTGCACTTCATGCCCAGAACGCTGGATGAAAGGCGCATCATGATCCGCTTTCCCGGCCTTTCGCTGCTGACCTCCATCCGGGGGCCCTTCGCCTTCATCGTTGTCTATCGCCACTGCCTCGAGGCGCTCGGCTACGGCGCGTCATTGCATGAAAGCCCCGGCTTCATCGGACGGGGGGAGTTCCTGCTGGACTGTTTCTTCATCCTCTCCGGCTTTCTCATCGCCATGCTTCACCGGGAGGAGTTCTTCAGTGCCAAACACCCAGGGATGGATGCCCGCACTGTAAGACACTTCCTCGTCCTGCGGATCGCACGGTTCTATCCGCTGCATCTTGCGACCCTGCTGGTTCTGGGCGCTGCGGTGTTGGTGGTGACGCCGAACACGCCGGGGACGTCCTTTTCGGGAGAGGCGTTCTTCTGGAACCTCCTGCTGATGCAGGCATGGGGCACGCTGCCGACGCTCAGCTTCAACTACCCGGCCTGGTCCATCAGCACAGAGTGGTTCACCTACCTGCTGTTTCCCCTTCTTGCGCTGCCGCTGAACCGGCTGAACAGCACGCGGACGCAGGTGCTCGCCATTGCGGTGCTGTTCGCCTTCATGACCGCCTTCGTGGCGCTGCATCCCGGACGGACATGGGCGATCCAGCTCGGCTGGGGAGCGCTGTTGCGCAACACGGTGGACTTTGCCATCGGCTGCCTTCTTGCCCGACTTGCGCCCGCGGCGCTTCACTGGCGTCTGCCAAAGGGTGTGAGCTGGGACATCATTGCCATACTCGCCATGGCGACAGCATTCATCGGCACCCGCTACTATCTGCCGGATGTCGGCGTGGTCGCGGCCTTTACGGTGATGATTTTTGCGCTGGTGCTTTGCCGCGGGGGGCTGCAGCGGTTTCTCGGGCAGAAGTGGTTCGTTTACTGGGGCGATATCAGCTTCTCCATCTATCTCATCCACGCGCTGGTCATCATGGCGGTCAACAGGCTGGCCCCGTCGCTGAACCCGGGTACGGCGGATGGCTTCGTCCTCTATACGGTGATCGTTCTGGCGGTGAGCACGGCACTGGCGGCGATGAGCTTCCAGTTCCTCGAACAACCTGCGCGCAGATGGATCCGCAACACATTCGCCGGCAACCCGCGCCTTGTCGCGCGTACGGCATAGGCGGAGATACCAGCATGACCACGCTTGTCATCGGCGGGAACGGCTTCATCGGCTCCCACATCGTAGACGTGCTGCGCGCAGGGGGGGAGGACGTCGCCATTCTGGACAGAATGCCGGAACGCTACCGCCCGCCGCTGCCGGATGTGCACTATTACCTGGGCGACCTTCGCGACATGTCCGTGGTGGAGGAGGCCTTGCACGGGGTGGATCGCGTCATCCATGCCGCCAGCTCCTCCGTCCCGCAAACGGCGGTGCGGGATCCGGCGGGCGATATCAGCGACAATCTTCTGCCGCTGGTGCAACTGCTGGCAACCATGCGGCGGACAGGGGTGAAGCGCCTCGTCTATCTTTCCTCCGGCGGGACGGTCTATGGCCCCCCGCTCTCCGACACGATCACGGAAGATCATCCGCTACGACCTGTCACGCCCTATGGTATCGTGAAGGCGGCGGCGGAACGCTATATCGTGGCGGAACATATGGCGAGCGGGCTGGGCTACGCCATTCTCCGGCCCGCCAATCCCTTCGGCCCGCGACAGGGCCGGCTTGGTGTGCAAGGGGTCATCGGGACATTCCTGTGGCAGATCGCGCAGGAAGAGATGCCGGAGGTCTGGGGCGACGGCAGCGTGGTGCGGGACTTCGTCCATGTCGGAGACCTTGCCCGCCTGTGCCTGCTGGCGCTCCGGAGCAGCCTTGACGGATGTTACAATGTGGGCAGCGGCCGCGGGTGCAGCATCGCCGAACTGATCGCCCTGCTGTCGGAAGCGACGGGAAGGCCCATCGTGCCCCTGCGCCGTCCGGGGCGCGAGTTCGATCTGCCCCGCGTGGTGCTGGACTGTTCCCGTGCGCGGGAATTGCTGGGCTGGTCTGCCACCATGACGCTGGAGGCGGGGCTTGCCGAGACATGGGCCTGGCTGCAGGCGGAGGCGGGTCTGCCCCCTCCGGTCAACACTGTGGAACAGCGGGCGCTGCCGGGCTGACAGCGGAGATCTCCCCGCGCAGAGCTTCCGTCGCCGCGAAAAACCGCTGCTGGATCGCCGCGACAAAAGGATTGTCGCGCTGGATCGTTTCAAACACGCCCGGCGCGTCGCCCGCGACCATACCCGCCGCCGTCAGCAGATGCTCAAAACTGGGGGTTGTCATGCCATGGCCTGGAACCGCTTCCTGTGATAGCGCGGCAACGATCCGGCCCACCATATGCGTGACGCCCTGCGCAAGGGCCATATCCCGGTCATGTACCTCCGCCGTGCGGACGAGCACCCTCCGCCCCTGCTGCCGCAGCCACCGGCGCAGCGGCGCGACCCCGCGCCCGCCCCGCGCGGGACAGAGGACCACTCGCGCCTCAGGGCCAAAGCTCCTCGGACCGAACAGCGGATGGCTCCCCACCAGGGCGACATGCGGCGGCAACAGCTCCTCCAGCATCTGCAGCGGGGCGAGCTTCACGGAGCACACATCCACGACAAGCGCGCCGGGGCGGAGATGCGGCGCGATCGCCGCTGCCGTCGCCGGCAGCGCGGCGAGCGGAACCGCCAGCACCACGATATCGGCGGATGCAACCTCCTGCAGCGGCACACTGCCTTCTCGCGCGGGGTCGTGGATGGCAAGCACGAAATGCCGCGCCAGATGCGGCGCGATCAACCCGCCGAAGGCGCCGCAGCCAAACAGGCCGAGCCGTAACGCAGGCGGCTGCGAGGGGATGAAGTCGGGGTCGTCGGTCTGTTCCATCTGGCTTTCCGTGGCTTTGCGCCACCGGGAGGCCTGAAACAAGAATGCCGCCCGGCGGCGGCATCGTCGAACATCACTGATCGCGGCCGCTCCTATGGGGAGGGCGCGTTATACACCGTGGTAAGGGGGCGCATCTTTGTCATGCGGATGATCTAGCCACCGATAGTCCTTCCGTCAACCTTCCCTTGACGGCTGGCAAGGGAGCGCAGATGAATTTCATCAGACAATCCACCATCTGGGGATCGTCCGGGAGGGGGCGCAGCGCAGAATGCACCGGCCCCGGAGGAAAGAGAGGACAGACATGAGCACGCAAAAAGGCAAGGTCATCATTACCTGCGCGATCACGGGTGGCATTCACACGCCCTCCATGTCGGATGCGCTACCGTTCAAGCCCGAGGACATCGCCGCGCAGTCCATCGCGGCAGCGGAAGCAGGGGCGGCGATCCTGCACCTGCACGCCCGCGACCCGCAGGATGGCCGCCCGACACCGGCGACGGATGTCTACATGCAGTTCCTGCCGCGCATCAAGCAGGCCACCGATGCCGTCATCAACATCACCACCGGCGGTGGGCTGAACATGACGGTGGAGCAGCGGCTGGAGGCGCCGCTGAAGACTGCGCCGGAGATGTGCTCTCTCAACATGGGGTCGATGAATTTTGGCATCTTCCCCATGGCGGCCAAGGATCGCTCCTGGAAATACGACTGGGAGAAGCCCTATCTTCTTGGGACGGATGATTTCATCTTCCGCAACACATTCAGGGATATAGAGCGCATCCTTAAGATGCTGGGCGAAGACCACGGAACCCGGTTCGAGCATGAATGCTACGATATCGGACATCTCTACAACCTCGCGCATTTTGTGGATCGCGGGCTGGTGAAGCCGCCGTTCTTCGTTCAGATGATCTTCGGGATTCTGGGCGGCATCGGCTCCTCCGTGGAAAACATGGTGTTCATGAAGGAGACGGCGGACAAGCTCTTCGGCGACGATTACCGGTGGTCGGTGCTGTCGGCCGGCAAGACGCAGATGCAGTTCGCCACGCAGGCCGCGATGATGGGCGGAAACGTCCGCGTCGGTCTGGAGGACAGCCTCTATATCGGCAAGGGCACGCTTGCGACGTCCAACGCCGAGCAGGTTGCGAAGATCCGCCGGATCGTCGAGGAACTGGGGCTTGAGATCGCCACCCCAACCGAAGCACGGGATATTCTCGCCCTCAAGGGCGGCGACAAGGTCAACTTCTGAAATGTCGGGGAGAGGCGGGATGCCTCTCCCCCATGTCCTCAGAATTCCCGGCCGAAGGCACGATCGAGCGAATACCGCCCGCCGCCCCGCGCCACGAAGAAGAACGTCACGGCCGCCCAGATCAGCGACAGCTCCGCCCCGCTGTAGCCTTCGCCGCGCAGCACCCAATGGAACCACACGGTTACCAGCAGCACCACCGTCGCAGCCGCCGCCGCAGGACGGGTGAACAGGCCGAGCAGCAACAGGATGCCGCCGACAAACTCGGTGATCGCCAATGCGAAGGCCCAGAACCAGGAGGGGGCAAAGCCGATGTTTTCGACCATACCTGCCAGCCCCATCGGGTTCTGGATTTTCGGCCAGCCGTGCACGGCCAATGCAAAACCGGCTATCACGCGAAGCAGCGTTTCGGACACCGGCAAGAGCGCGTCGTAGACTGGGCGAAGCGCGGGGATGAAGAAGCGGTTGCCCTCGGCGCTGCCGAGGCGGGATTGGATATAAGACATGTGAATTCTCCGATGGCGCGCCACTTCGGGGCCTGCGCCGTGTGAAGGTGCCGCGCGAGGGCGGCGAATGGCATGAATTTTCCTGCTGACCAGCGGGATGATGGAAACTGTCCCACGTGTAGGACACGACTCCAGACATCCGAACTTTCTGGCAGGATCAGCCCCGCGGCGGGCGGCGGGGGACGTCAGGCTGAAAGCGCGAAAGGCTGGTAGCGACTACAGGAAATGGCAGCACACCATCGACTGCGGGACAAATCTCTGCCTGATCAGCAAGATAGACGTCGAAGCACTTGCCGGACTTGAGCTTTGTCGGCGCCGACGCCTCGCCGAGCGGCGTGCAGACCGGCATGTCCCGATAGGAGAGGCACCCGCCATGGGGCGCAGCGTCCACCCGGCCGGCGAACAGGGAGAGGCACAACGACACGGCCGTGAAAAGGGCGATGAGGCGGGCCATGAGCTCCCGAAAGCTGAATACGGGCTTCACCTTAGCCTTTGGAGCTGGAGGCGGCAAGGCCCACGAAAACTGCGGACTGTCGGTCGTGCGCTAAGGAAACGGGCCGACGAAATCTTCGAGCGTAAGGTCTAACGTACGACTGGCCCCCTCGGGAGAGGCGCGAACTAAGCCGGGGATGGACCCGTCTACCCTATCCCGCTGATGAAGAGTTCGCGCCAAGGGATGAGGCGGTGCCTTTTTTCCCTGTTGTAACGATCAACGGCGCGCGGAGCGAAGGATCGCAACCGGCGAGCTGTAGGCCCGCCTTCCATCTCCCACCATGTTTGATGAAGACCAACAGGAAGTTTGATGAAGACCAACAGGAAGCCGCTCCCGGCCTGGACACCGGAAGCGGTCGAAACTCAGCGGCTGATAGGTCAGCGGTTCTCGATCTTCCGCAGCTCACCCGTCGGCAGGAACTCGGCCTCGAAGCGGCGACCGTCGGCATGAGTGCCTTCCAGCTCGATCTCGTCGTCGTCGAAATCGACCTTGCGGAACGTGCCATCGCCCGGATAGCTCGGATTGGCGCGCACGGCTTCTGGGATCAGGCTCTCCACTCCGCTGGCGGGAAAGCCCTGCCGATCGGTGGCCTCGATCTCCTCGACCCGGTCGTTGCGATCCAGTTCGATCTCTATCCGCGCACCGCCCGGGAGCGTACCGATGATATCCCGGCCCCGGTCACCGAATTTGGGGCGGACTTCCACATCCGTGAGGCCAAGCGGCTGAAGACTGGCCGGAACGTCCTGCACCGAAGTCTGGGCCACAGCGGGGGAGGAAAGGAGAGCGGAACCAAGAAGGCCGGCGGCAAGAACGCGTTTCATAGTGTCTTTCCGTGACTGATACATCGTGGGCAAAACCACTCCAGACGCTTCCGGTTCCCTCGGGTCAGCGGGGTTCACCTTTTGGCCTCCTGACCGGAGCGCCAGGCCGCCGCCCGACCCAGAAGATGCGCGCCGATCGGGGCGGTCAGGAACAGGAACAGGATGGCGATGACGGCCCGGGTCACCGCGCTGACACTGCCGATATCCACTGCCGCGCAGATCAGGGCCAGCGAGCCGGCGAAGGCGCCGACCTTCGATGAGGCATGCATCCGCGTCAGCGCATCGGGAAAGCGCACCACCCCGACAGCTGCCACCAGCGCGAAACCACCCGCCAGCAACGCGAGAATGCCGGTAATGACCTCAATCATTGCGATCATCCCGGCGCGCCTGACGTGCGGCATAGCGGGCCAGCGCCACGACGGAGACGAAGCTTACCAGCGCCAGAGCCACGGCAATGTCGAGATAGGCCTCCGCCCGCGCCTTCACCGCGAAGAGCCCGCAGAAGGCGATGACCGCCGCGGTCATCATGTCGAGGGCCACCACGCGGTCAGCGAGAGAAGGGCCGCGCCTGAGACGGATGAACCCGACCAGAACCGCCAGAATGACAAGGCCGAGCCCGATGGTCACGCAGACATTCATGAACCCCGTTGCGCTGAATGATGCGGTCATTTGCGGAAGACCTCCCTGACGCGGTGCTCCATGCCGGTTTTCAGTTCCGCGACCAGCGCTTCCGGGTCTTCGGCATAGATGGAGTGGATGAGGAGAAAGCTACGATCCTCGGCCACGTCAAGCGTCAGCGTGCCGGGGGTGAGCGAGATCAGATTGGCGACGAGGAAGATCTCGATGTCGCTCGTCACGTCGAGCGGCATGCGCACGATGGCGGGATGCAGCCGCGGCTGGGGAGAGATGCAGTCCCGCGCGACGTTCACGCAGGATTTCACCAGTTCCTTCACGAAATACACGGCGAGGATCACGCTTTGCGGCAACGCCCGGAAGTAGCGTTGCTCCCCCCGCCCGATCAGGTCGCGCGCGAACCACAGGCCGGCATAGCCCAGCAGAAAACCGGTGAGGAGATTGATCGGCGACAAGCTGCCCCAGAGCGCGCCCCAGGCGATGGCGAGCAGGCCGTTCATGGCAAGGAGAGTCATGGCCGGCCCTCCCCGAGAACTGCCGCAACATAGGGCGTGGCATCCAGAAGCTGCTCCGCGCTGGTGGTGGCGAATTGCAGGAACGGTTCGGGAAACAGGCCGATGAAAATGGTCATCGCTGCCAGCGCCGCGACAGGGGTAAGCATGATCCAGCGTTCGCGGACCGGGATGGCGGAAAGGCGCGGCTCCCGGCCATCCGGGGCGGCTTTCCAGAACGCCTCCGCCCAGATCTTCGTCATGGAGAAGATGGTGAGCAACCCGACCAGCAGCGCCACTCCCGCGACAACGGCGTCCTGCACCTCCAGCGCGGCGCGGACCAGCACGAATTTGGCCCAGAACCCGGAGAGCGGCGGAAAGCCCGCGAGCGAAAACGCCGGGATCAGGAACAGCACGGCGAGCAGCGGCGCGGCGCGGTAAAGGCCGCCGATGGCATAGAGATCCGACGATCCGGTGAGCCTGCGCGAGACACCCGCGACAAGGAACAGGTTCGCTTTCACGATGATATGGTGGACGAGGTAAAACACCGCCCCCATCAGCGCGAGCGGCGTCATCAGCGCCAGTCCGAGCACCATGTAGCCGATCTGGCTCACGATGTGGAACGACAGAATGCGGCGGAAATCGCTCTGCGCCGCCGCGCCCAGAACGCCGGTCAGCATGGTCAGGCAGGCGATCCAAAGCAGGATGCCATGGGTATAGAACTGGTCCCCGGTGAAGATCAGCGTGAACACCCGGATCAGCGCATAGACGCCCACCTTCGTCAGCAATCCCGCGAACACGGCCGAAACGGCGTAATGCGGCGTATGGTAGGAGGCAGGCAGCCAGTAGAAGAGCGGAAAGACCGCCGCCTTCAGCCCAAACGCCACCATGAACATCATCGCGATGACGGTCATCAGCCGCTGATCGGGATGGGCGGCCACGGCGGCATGCAGATCGGCCATGTTGAGCGTGCCCGTCGCCCCATAGAGCAGACCTGCCGCGCCAAGGAACAGCACCGTGGAGATGAGGTTCAGCGTGACGTACTTGACCGCGCCGTCGATCGCCTCCTTCCGCCCGCCGATGACGAGCAACCCGAAGGAGGAGATCAGCAGCACCTCGAACCAGACATACAGGTTGAACAGATCCCCCGTCAGGAAGGCGCCTGTCACCCCGCCGATCAGTGTCTGGAACAAGCCGTGCCAGCCGAGACGCCTGGATGTCTGGCCGACCTCCGCCAGCGACCACAGCCCGACGGCGAGCGCGATGATCGCGGTGATGAGCACCATCGCGGCGGCAAGGTAATCGGCGGCCAGCGTGATGCCGAAGGGGGCCGCCCAGCCGCTCACCTGCCCGGCGATCACACCGTGGTGGAGCACAAGCATCACAAGATGGATTGCCAGCCCCAGCGACACGACGGACCCCGCGACGGAAATCCAGCCGCTTCCCCGCCTGTCGCGGGCAAGGAAAGCCGCCGCCGCAGTGGCGAAGGGCATGAGGATGGGAAGAGTAAGGCTCCAGATCATTCTTCAGGCTCCGCCAGGCGCATCCGGTCCACCTCGAGATGGCCGAAACTGCGGTAGGCGCGGATGGCAAGGGCAAGGGCAAAGGCGAACAGGCCGAAACCGATGACGATGGCGGTGAGCAGCAGGGCCTGCGGCAGAGCATTGGCCATGACCTGCTCCGGCAGGCCGCCGCCATGGGTGAGCAGCGGTGCGGTGGCTTCCGTCAGCCGTCCGGCCGCAAAGATCGCGACGTTGACCCCGTTGGACAGCAGCAGCAGCCCGAACAGGAACCGCAGAAGGTTGCCAGACAGCATGAGCCAGACGGCCGAAGACACCAGAACGCCCGCAACGAGCGCCAGAACGGTTTCCATCAGTGCGTCTCCTCAAGCGCGAAGATCAGCGTGAGGATGCCGCCCACCACGGCGAGATAGACGCCGATGTCGAACAGAAGCACGCTTGAGATCGCGAAGCCGCCCACTTCCGCCCAGACGCCGGTGAAGGGCGCGAGACCGAAGGGAGCTGCGGTAACCCCCGCGATCAGCGCAGCGATCAGGCCCGCGAGCCCGATCGTCCGGGGATCGATGCGGAGCGCACGCCGCGCCTCCCGCACCCCGGCCGCAAAGGCCAGCAGCGCAAAGCCGGAGGCGGCGATCAGCCCACCGATGAATCCGCCCCCCGGCGCGTTATGGCCCCGGAGCAGGATGTAGAGGGAGAACACGATGAACAGCGCCGTCAGAAGCCGTGCGCCGGTTGTCAGGATCAGGGAGTTCATTTGGACATCCTCCGCTTGAGCAGCGCATAGGCGCCGATGGAGGCGAGCAGGATCACCGTCAGTTCTCCAAACGTATCGAAGGCCCGGAAATCCACGAGGATCACGTTGACGATGTTGAGGCCATGCGCCAGCGCATAGGACGAGGCCTCGAAATAGCTGGTGATGTGCCGGTCAAGCGGGTGGCTGGTAACTGCCAGAATGATGAGCGTCACCGACAGGCCCGCCGCAATCGCGATGCCGCCATGCAGGATCTTCCGGGCGCGCGGGCGCCGCTCCACCATGCCGGGCAGCCGCAGCATGGCGATGCCGAAGAGCACGGCGGACAGGGTCTCCACCATGAGCTGCGTCGTCGCCACGTCCGGCGCGCCGAAGCTGATGAAGATCAGCGCCACGCCGATCCCCACCGTGCCCACTGCCGAGATCGCGGTGATGCGGGACATGGCGACGGCGGCAAGCGCCGCCCCCGCCACGATGATCCCGGCGACGAGCCACAGCAGCAAGGGCGCAGACCAATCCAGCACGATCACCGGTCCTTTGAGGATCAGCGTCCCGCCAAGCGCCAGAACCACCATGACAAAGGTCGCGGCGAGGTAGCCGGTAAGCCGCCCCGGTTGGATGACCCGCGTCTGCCAAGCGGCAAAGGCGCGGAAGCCGTTAAGGAAAGCATCCCAGCCGCGGTCGAACACCGGAAGCCGGGCCAGCAGTGCCGCGAAGGTGGCCCGATACCGCTCCCGCCCCACGTAGAGCAAGAAGCCGAGCGCGAAGGTCACAAGGCTCAGCACGAACGGCAGATTCACGCCGGCCCAGAGATGCAGCTCCGCGGCGCGGGAAAGCTGGAGGCTCCCCTCAACCGCCCGGTCGATCAGCGGTTGCAGCAGCCCCGCGCCAAGGCCAAGGCACAGCCCGAGACCGCCCAGCAGCAGCGGACCGGCCAGCATCTGCCAGCCCGCCTCATGCGGCGCATGGGGCGGATTGCCGGGCGCACCCCAGAACGGCCGCAGTGCGACCACGCCCGCCACCGCCACCATCAGCGCATTCGCCACGAGCGCTCCCGCCACCGCCAGACCCCAGGGCGCGATGGTCGGCGTTCCCGCATAGATCAGTTCCTTGCCGATCCAGCCAAGGAGCGGCGGGAACCCGGCCATGGACGCCGCAGCCAGCGCCGCAGCCGCCGCCGTGATCGGCATGACGCGGCCAAGGCCGCCGAGAAGCCCCGCCTCCCGCGTGCCGGTGCCGTGGTCTATCGCGCCGACGACCATGAACAGCGCGGCCTTGTAAAGCGAATGGACGATGAGAAACGTCACCGCAGCCGTCAGCGCATAGGGCGAGCCGCCGGCCAGCAGCATGGTGATCGTGCCGAGCGCCATCAACGTCGTATAGGCCAGCGCCTGTTTCAGATCGGTCTGCCGCAGCGCGAGGAGCGAGGCCATGACCGCCGTGACCAGCCCCGCGGTGGTCAGCGTCGCGACCCATGCCGTCGTACCCCCCAGCACCGGATGCAGGCGGGCCAGCAGATAGATCCCCGCCTTCACCATCGTAGCGGAGTGCAGATAGGCCGACACGGGCGTGGGCGCAGCCATGGCGTTCGGCAACCAGAAGTGGAAGGGGAACTGCGCCGATTTGGTAAAGGCGCCGAGCAGCACGAGGATCAGGATCGGCGTGTAAAGCGGATGGGACTGCAACCCCTCCCCCGCCAGCAGCGCGCCGATGTCGTAGCTGCCACTCGCCATGCCGATCAGGATGAACCCCGCCAGCAGCGCCAGCCCGCCTGCCCCTGTCACCAGCATCGCCTGCAACGCGTTGCGGCGGGCCACGCTGTCCTCATGGTTGAAGCCGATGAGAAGGTAGGAGGTGACGCTGGTCAGCTCCCAGAACACGAAAAGCGTGATGAGGTCGGAAGCCAGCACCAGCCCCAGCATCGACAGCATGAAGGCGAACAGATAAAGCACGAACCGCCCGAACTGCGGGTGATCGCCCATGTAACCGGTCGCGTAGAGCAAGATCAGCGCTCCAATGCCGCTGATGAGAAGTGCAAAGATCAACGACAGCCCGTCCAGCATGAACGCCAGCGATACGCCGAGGCTCGGCGCCCAGCTCCAGCCAACGCGCAGCGTCTCTCCCGCCAGAACGGCGGGCATGCAGGATGAAAAACCGATGGCGAAGACCAAAGCCGCCGCCGCGCCCAGATATCCCCAGAGCCTTCCGCTGGAAACGGTGCTCCGCTGTCGTTCTGCCATCAAGTCGTCCCGTCCCGCCCTGTATCCGACCTAGGTAACCGGAGAGGCAACATGAGGGAAATCGAAAGTTCACTGGCTTCTTATAGAGGTTGTCTATAAGAAGCTCTGCATGCCCACCCTTCAGCAACTTCGCTATCTCGTCGCCGTTGCAGACACCCTGAGTTTCAGCCGCGCGGCGGAGATGTGTCGGGTCACCCAGCCCACGCTCAGCATGCAGTTGCGTGAGCTGGAGGCGCGGCTCGGCGCGCGGCTGGTGGAGCGGACCCGCGCGCATGTGCTCATGACCCCTGTGGGAGAGGCGGTGGCCCGCCGCGCCCGTGCCGTGATGGCCGAGATCGACGACATGCGGGAGATCGCGCGCCGCGACGATCCGGAGGCGCCGCAGGCCGCGCTGCGCCTGGGCGTCGTGCAGACGGTCGGGGCCTATGTGCTCTCCGTCGCCATGCCCGCGCTGCGCCGGACTTTTCCCAGATTGCGATTGCAGGTGCGGGAAGAGCGGTTCGACATGCTCCTCCGCCAGATTCTGGACGGGGCGCATGACGCGATCCTCCTTCCCGAGGCGGTGGAGCGCCCGGATCTGGAAAGCCGGTTGCTGGCCGTGGAACCGTTGCAGGTCGTGCTTCCCGCAGATCACCGGCTGACGATGCAGCCCGTGCTTCAGCCTGCTGACCTTGCGGGGGAGACGGTGCTCACCATGGAGGGCAGCGCGGAGCTGCAGGCGCAGGTGACGCGCCTCTGCACGATGGCAGGGGCGGCGCAGGCACGGGATTACGAAGGCACGACGCTCGATACGCTGAGGCAGATGGTGGCGGCTGGAATGGGCCTGTCGCTTCTCCCGACGCTCTACATCCGCTCAGAGGTGATGCGGGAGCAGCTTGTCGTGGCGCGCCCCCTGGCCACTGACGCACCAACGCGGGCGCTTACCATGGCCTGGCGGCGCGATACGCCGCGCGCCCGGACCCATGCCGCCCTTGCCGCGCTGCTTAGCGAGAATCTCGCTCAACTCCCGGGCATGGACGGCTGACATCAGGCCGTGGCCGCCTGCTGCCTTGCAAGTTTCTGGGAGACAATCGCGCAGACAAGAAGCTGCGAGATGTGGAACAGCATGACGGGCAGCACGATGGCGCCCACGCTGGCCGGGGGGAAAATGGCGGTGGCGATGGGCAGGCCGCTGGCAAGGCTCTTGGTGGATCCACAGAAGAAGAGTGCCGTCCGGTCCGGTCCGTCGAGCGCGAAGACGCGCCCCGCGAAGACCATCGCCGTCATGACAAGGGCAAGGAACACCCCGATGGTCAGGAAAAGGGCGGCAAAGGTCGGCAGCGGGATCGCAGACCAGATGCCCGCAACCGTCCCCGCGCTGAACGCTGCATAGACGATGAGCAGGATGGAGCCACGGTCCACCACCATGCTCAGCAGCTTCTGTCGCCGGATGAAGGCGCCGATCCAGGGCCGCAGGCACTGACCCAGCACGAAGGGGATGAGGATCTGTACCGCGATCTTCACCACCGCATCGCCGCTGATCCCGCCGCTCTGATGCAGGATCACCGCCATCAGCCCGGGAGTCAGGACCACCGCCACGAGGTTGGAGAGGGAGGCCGAGCAGATCGCGCCGGCCACATTGCCGCCCGCCATCGCCGTGAACGCGACGGAGGACTGCACGGTGGAGGGCAGGACGGAAAGGAACAGCAGCCCGAGAGTGAGCTCCGGCCCGAGTGCGCCACCCGCCGTCCAGGCCAGCGTGATGCCGATGAGCGGAAACAGGATATAGGTCGCAGCGAAGGACAGCCCCTGCAGCTTGAAATTCAGAAGCCCAGCCCGCACCGAGGCGATGTCGAGCTTCGCACCGTAGAGGAAGAACAGAAGCGCCACGGCCCAGAAGGTCACTTGCCCCAACACGAGCGCCGCCTCGCCACGGGCCGGCATGATCGCGCCCGCGGCCACCATGACAACCAGCAGCAGCATATAGGTGTCGATGCCGATGCGTCTCAGGAACTGCATGTCTTGTCCTCTCTCCGGCGCTCTCAGTAGCCGAGCGCCATTCCGTCCTTGCGGCTGTCCGAACC
Organism: Haematobacter massiliensis; assembly: GCF_000740795.1. Lineage (GTDB taxonomy): Bacteria > Pseudomonadota > Alphaproteobacteria > Rhodobacterales > Rhodobacteraceae > Haematobacter > Haematobacter massiliensis. The sequence continues at coordinate 118,262 of NZ_JGYG01000006.1, read as the reverse complement.
GCCTTCAAGCAGCCCCCCGGCGATGCGGATGGCCTGCGCGCCGCCGATCGGGCTGGTCACCACCTTGAGCACATGGCCACGCGCAGCGAGCGCGTCGCGTGTCGCGGCGGGGATCGTCGGCTCCACCTCCAGCACACCGTTGAAGGCAAAGCTCCGCGGCGCGTCTATGGCTGCCTGCACCGTCAGACCGCGGTCGATCACGCCGGACAGAAAGGCCGCATGGCCCGCCGCCTGATAATGCCCGCCCATCACGCCGAAGGGCATGACGACACGGCCACCCTGCGTGACCATACCCGGGATGATCGTATGCATCGGCCGTTTCCGGGGGCCGATGGCGTTCGGATGGCCCTCGATCAGCCGGAAGGACGCACCGCGGCTGTGGAACAGTACCCCCGTCGCCGGATCGAGACGCCCGGATCCGAAGCCGTGAAAGATCGAGTTGATGAAGGAGATGGCATTGCCTGCCTCGTCCACCACGCAGAGATAGATGGTGTCCTTGTGCTCCGGCTCGTCCCAGAGCACGGGCGGCCGGGCGCGGCTCATGTCGATCCGGGCGCGCAGGGTGGCGACGACCTCCTCAGACAGCAGCCGCTCCGCCACATCCGGGCAAGCGGCCGGATCGGCGATCAGCGCATCGCGGTGGTGATAGGCGAGCTTCGTCGCCTCCGCCTGCAGATGGATGCGGTCCACCTCGTCCAGAGCGGCCATGTCGAAGCCTTCGAGGATCTTCAGGATGAGAAGCGCCGCCAGACCCTGGCCGTTGGGGGGGCATTCATGGACCTCATAACCGCGGTAGGTGGCACTGACCGGCGTTACCCAATCCGCCCCATCCATGGCTTCGGCGAAGTCCTCCAGTGTATGCAACCCGCCGAGCGACTGCAGGTATCCGACCATGCTCTCCGCCGCTGGCCCACGGTAGAAGGCCTGCGGTCCGCGCTCCGCGATTTCCCGGTAGCGGGCGGCAAGCAGGGGCTGGGCGCGCAGCTCGCCCGCAACGGGTGCCCTGCCCTCCGGCAGAAACAGCGCCGCCGCGCCCGCGTCGCCCGCGACCGTGGCCTGCGCCGCCGCCCAGTCCATCGCGACGCGCGGCGTCACACGGTAGCCCTCCTCCGCATAGCGGATGGCGCGGGCGAACAGCTGGGAAAGCGGGAGCGTGCCATGATCTGCATGGAGTCTGCACCAGGCCGAAATCGCACCCGGCACTGTCACCGCATGGGCCGAATTCTGTGGAATCTCCGTCAGTCCGGCGGAGATCCCTGCGGCGCCGGCAGCAGCATTGCTGCCGTCCTCGCCCGCTTGCGTCGCCAGGGCAGCCGTCACGGCCTCCACCGTCGCCGCCGCAGGGGCCCTGCCCGAACCGTTCAGCGCCCTGACGGCTCCGCCAGCCGGCGCATAAAGCGCAAAGCAGTCCCCTCCGATGCCCGTCATCAGCGGATCGACCACTGCCTGAACCGCCACCGCGGCAATCGCCGCATCGACCGCGGTTCCGCCTGCGGACAGAGCCTCAAGCCCGGCAGCCGTTGCCAGCGGATGCGATGTCGCCACCATAGCGCCACCCGTCAACGTCGATGGACGACACCCAGAAAAGAAATCAAACGTCAAGACTGCAGGCTCCGCGTTCGGTTTTCGGGAAGCGCCTGAGCGCAAGATCGGCGCGCGCGCCCTGATGCCCTAGCACCGCTGCCGCGCGGCGGCAATCCGCCGCATGCACGCGCTACACACCCCGACCTGCATACACTCGCGCAGGATGAGGGAGAGGCCCGGTTACCAGATCGGTCGACCCTTGGCCCGGGAAGAGAGTTCAAAACCCGTCCGATGGCGCCCACGTCTCACGCTTGTCGACAATAGCGCGGCGGCGATGCTTTCCCCGGTTCCGTGAGGCGGCCCGGTTCCGCATGTTCTCACCCCGCGGATGGCGATACGCGTGGCCTGAAGCAAGGTGCCGAGCTTGCCCACCGGGCTGACCGTCCATGCCCCGGCAGGCGCGAGGGGAGAGGGCGGCGACTTCACCACGCCGCGCGCAATCCGCTATGGGTCACGCCTCACCCGATTGCACCTGAGGGCGTGGTTTCCGACCGGCAGCGGCGCACGACAACACTTTGTCCCGATGAAGCGCGCACGGACTGCCTTTGGTCGTTGGGCCGGTGCTGGCAAGTGCCGGCACCGGCCCAATAGGCTTGGATGCTGTAACTCCGCTGGAGCTGTGGGAACCCGGCGTGTCTGGTCGGAAAAAAGCGGCGCATTGGCGAGCGACGAAACCCCTTACCGAAGCTCATCAACCACAAGCTCTGCGGCACATATCCAGAGCAGACCCGCAGACCCGCAGACCCGCAGACCCGCAGACCCGCAGACCCGCAGACCCGCAGACCCGCAGACCCGCAGACCCGCAGACCCGCAGACCCGCAGACCCGCAGACCCGCAGACCCGCAGACCCGCAGACCCGCAGACCCGCAGACCCGCAGACCCGCAGACCCGCAGACCCGCAGACCCGCAGACCCGCAGACCCGCAGACCCGCAGACCCGCAGACCCGCAGACCCGCAGACCCGCAGACCCGCAGACCCGCAGACCCGCAGACCCGCAGACCCGCAGACCCGCAGACCCGCAGACCCGCAGACCCGCAGACCCGCAGACCCGCAGACCCGCAGACCCGCAGACCCGCAGACCCGCAGACCCGCAGACCCGCAGACCCGCAGACCCGCAAGCATCATTTGCGGTCTCAGTCCAGCCCGAGTTTCGCCCGAAGGGTGGAAAGGTCTTCGGCCAGCACGTTCACCGCGGCGGCCATCGTCACGCGGTCGGCGTCGGTCAGCTTGTCATAGCTGACATAGCCATCGCCCTCCCGGTATTTCTCGAGCGTCGTGTCGATGGTGGCAAAGTTGGCGTCGACCTTCGCCATGAAGGCCTTGTCCGTCACGAGCGGCCGGACGAGATCGACGATCTTCTTCGCCCCGTCGAAGTTGCCGCGGAAATCCCACAGGTCGGTGTGGGAGTAACGGTCCTCCTCGCCGGAGATCTTGGTGGCGGCGACCTCCTCCATGAGCGCGGCGGCGCCTCCGACAACCACTTCCGGCGGGAAGGTGAGCTCGTCGATCCGGGAGCGCAGTTCCTTCACGTCCGCGAGCAGCTTGTCCGCCACGGGTGCCAGCCCCTCGGTGGAATTCTTCTCCCACAGGCCGTATTCGATGCGGTGAAAACCCGGAAAGGCAGGATCGGCCTCACCCTTTTCATAGTCGTCAGCGCGGCTGTCGATGGAAACGTCGAGGTCCGAGAACAGCTCCGCGATCGGTTCGATCGCCTCATAATTCACGCGTGTCGGCGCATAGAGGGCCTTCGCCTTCTCCACATCCCCCGCCTTCACGGCATCCACGAAAGTCTGGGTGTTCTTGACGAGGATATCCGTCTGCTCGGAGACGTAGATCTTGTAGTCGCTGATCGGGCCGACAAGATCGAGCGGCGCCGCGGCATGGGCCACCTGCCCGGCCATGAGCGCGCCGACGAAGGCGAGGGTGACAAGACGCATGGAACTTCCTTTCTTGAGGCCCCTTTTGGGGCAGGACAGTCCGACTGGCTGCTGGCGTGTCGGGTTTCAGATGGCGTCGATCAGCGAACGGCCGAGATAATCGCCATCGCCGAAGCCCGGAAGCGCGAAGAAGTAGCCGCCCCCCACAGGTTTGATATATTCCTCGAGCGGCTCTCCATCGAGCCGGTGCTGCACGGCCACGAAGGCGCGTTCGAGATCCGCCTGCCATGCGATGAACAGAAGCCCCTGATCGAGCTGCCCGTTTTTCAGCACACCGTTGACGTAGTTGAACGGGCGGCGAAGCATGAGTTGGTCCGCAGAACCTGCATCGCGCGGATTGGCAAGGCGGATATGGCTGTTCAGCGCGGTTCTGGCGCCTTCGGCATCCAGCGCATAGTCGGGCACGTCCGTCTCCGTCCCGTCCGGACGGTCGAGCGGCGCGCCGGTCATCTTGGTCCGGCCGACGATCCGCTCCTGCTCGCCCAGCGGGGTCCGGTCCCAGCGCTCCACAAGGGTCCGCACGATGCGGACAGCCTGGTAACTGCCGCCCCGTGCCCAGTCCGGCTCCCCCTCATTCGCCCAGACGATCCGGCGCATCAGCCCCCTGTCGCCACTGTCGGGATTGGCGGAGCCGTCGCGGAAGCCGAGGAGGTTCCGCGCGCTTTCGGCCGTGCCGCCCGGCTTCGGCGGGATGACCGGCACGCTGCCCGCCTGCGCCCATTTCAGCACCAGCTGATCGGGGAGGGATTTCACGATGTCGCGGAGCGCATGGATCACCGTGTCCTGCGCATTGGCGCAAATCTGGAGAGCGATATCGCCGTGGCAGAGATCCGGCTGAAGCGCGTCATTGCGGAACTGAACCATCCTGCTCAGCACGCGCGGCTTGTGGGGCGCGAGCCATTCCCGGTCATCGAAAAGCGATGCGCCCAGCGATACCGTGATGGTCGTCGCATCCGGGCGGATCACCGGGCCGAGCAGGCCGCTGTCGGCGGGCGGAAGCTTCGGATCCAGCTCCGGGACCGGGCCGCCATGGGTGAGAAAGACGATCCGCTCCGTGAGCCGCCGGAACAGCCGTTCCAGATCGTCTGGCGTCGCCGCGATCGCGTGGAAAGCGGCCACCATGCCATTCGCGGGACGGGGCGTCACGATGCCCGCCTGATGCGCGCCATAGGGGGAAACGCGATCGGCCTCCGCGGCCATGCCGGCGACGGGCGCGGTCGCGACGTTCGAGGTCTCTGCGCGAAGGGCAAGCGGCAAACCGGCCGCCAGAGCCGCCGCGCCGGTCAGAAGGCCCCGCCTGCTGGCACGGAATTCCGCCATCCCGCTACTCCAGCCCGATCGCGGGGTTGAGCGCCCCGGCCGCGACCGCGACACGGCGGAAGGCTTGCGCCACACGCTCCCGGCCTGCGGGATCGGAGGCATAGCCGCCAATCGCCGCTTGAGCCCCCTCCAGCGCGGCGTGAAGGGCGGCGGAGGCCTCGGGCTGCGCGGCGATGACCAGCGGGTCGACGAGCAGCGCGGATTTGCGGATCCCATCCAGCGCCGCTGCGAACTCCGCCTGATCGTCTGCGGCATAGGGGGTCTGCGCTGCCCCTGCCTGATCCGCAAGGCGGCCTGCAAGGGCCGCGGCATTCGCCGCCAGATCGGCTGGCGCCACTTCCAGGGTGCGGAGCCGATCCTTCAGGGTCAGGGCATCGGCGGCAAGCCTGTCCGCAACCGGGGCAAGCCCCTCTGTCGTGTTTTGCGACCACAGGCCGTATTCGATGCGGTGGAAGCCGGTGAATGCCGCGTCCTGTTCCCGCTCCGCAAGGTATTCGGCCAGCGGATCCATGCTGTTGGCCAGATCAGCGATCCGGGCGGAGACGGGGGCCATCTGCCGCCACGGCTCCCGCGCGGCGCGCCACGCGCTCCGCGCGCCCTCCAGATCACCTGCCGCGATGCTGTCCCTCAGAGCTGCGGTCGCCTCCACCAGCAGGGAAGCACGGCGGCTCAGATAGACACGGTATTCGGAAAGCGGACCGATGAAGGCGCGGGTCTCCGGCTGCACGCGCGAGGCTTCGGAGGCTTCGGTTGGCACGACGGTCAGCGTTCCCCGCGGATTGGAGAGCAGCCCACAGGTGATGGCGTAAGTGCCGGGGACGAGCCGCTCGGTGAGCGTTGCGTTGAGACCGGGCGCGATGTTCTCCCGCTCGGCCACGACCATCACGCCATCCAGGATTTCCCATTCCAGCGCCCGATCGGAGGCGTTGTGGATACGGAAGGTCCGCCTCCCGGCGGGAACGGTAAGGTTCGCTGGCTCACAGGTACTGTCCGTCACCGTTACGGCGATCTCGTCGGCAGCGGCATCGGGCACCGCGCCACGCGCCGCAAGCCAGAAGGCGCCAACCCCCAGCAGGACGAGCAGCCCCGACCCGGCCAGCGCGAGCGTCATCCCCCGGCCGGTGGGCGGCGTCGACGACGATTTCCGTGCGGCGGCTGTCGCCGGCGCGGGCTGTCGATGACGCGATTTCCCTTGGGGCTGGCGTGTCTTCTGGCGCCGTTGTGTCTTCCGCGCCATGTCAGGCCCCCCGCCGCACGGTCTGGCCCGGCGTTTCCGCATGGGGGCGCAGGAAGAACCACAGCCCGCCCGCAAGGACCAGCGCCCAGACGATGACCTCCCCCAGCACCGGCGCATCGTGATAGCCGAAAAGCCCGCTCAACACCGTGCCCAGAACCGACTGCACCGGCAGGGTGCGCGTCATATCCCAGATCGGCTGCTGCAGATGGTTCCACAGCCCCGCCTCATGCAGATTGCGCAATACCGACGCTGCCAGCCCCGCCGCGACGAGAATGATGAACACTCCCGTCCAGCGAAAAAATCGCCCAAGGTTGATCCTGACGCCTCCACGATAGATGCCGTAGCCAATCGCCACCGCCACCGCGACGCCCAGAAGCGCGCCAAGCGGTGCGCCGGGCCCGGGGCTTTGCTGAAACAGCGCGAGCAGGAAGAACACCGACTCCAGCCCCTCCCGCGCCACAGCGAAGAAGGTCATGCCGATCAGCGCCCATGTCGCGCCCCGCCCGTGGGAAAGTGCGATGTCGATGTCATGCTCCATGGTGCGGCTGAGGGACTTCGCCGCCTTGCGCATCCACAGGACCATGGAGAGCAGCACGACGACTGCGAGCAGCCCCACCAGCGCCTCGAACAACTCCTGGGTCTTCTGCGGGAACTGCGCGCCAAGCACGAGCACCCCCGCACCGACGAAAAGCGACAGCGCCACCGCCAGCAGCACGCCCACCCAGACGGCTGGAAGCCACCCGGCACGGCCCGTTCGGCCCAGATAGCCCGCGATGATGCCGACGATGAGTGCCGCTTCCAGCCCCTCTCGCAGCATGATCAGAAATGTTGGCAGCATGGAGCACTCCTGCCGGAGCAAAATGACTTCCGACGAATCCGGTCGGAAATAGCGCTACACCCGCCGGGCGGCTTTAGACAAGCGGTAAGGTTGCTGTACCGCCATATGCGATAGCCAATGAAACAAGGGAACTCTGCGTGGGCTCTGCTCACATCTTCGGGAGGTGATCGTCGAGGGAATGCGGCATATCGTCTCTGAGTGCAAAAGCCGCAAGCAGAGTGAGCCTCTCGTCCCGTCGCCTCCGCCCCAGACACGGCGGTACCTGCTGCGGAGAAGCGCACCATAGCCACGGACCAAGGCTCAGGAGCCATTCCCAGTCCGCTGCTGCTTTCCATCGCGCTCGCGCCACTCTGATGGCCAGGCCGCTTGCCGGTCCGCGATCAACGCCGAATACCCCGGGCTCCGCCAGCTACTTTCTCCGACCATGTCCATCGGGGTGCGAGCCAGCATGGCGGCTGAACAGCGACATGACGAAGGCTCCGCCTTCGGTCCTGTCGCCCGGTCCGGCGTGGGTGTGATCCTGCGGACTGGCGAGGGCATGGAAGACCCTGAGATAACCAAGGGGAATGTGGGTCGGGGCACAGGCGCCTTCTCCCGCGGGGATCAAAGCGCTGACTGTCACCGGTCAGTGCAGGCACTCCCCACGCGGCAAGGACGGCGAACCGATCTGTGTCGCGGATCCCGCCGCCTCACGCTCCGACTGAGCGGCTGAAACCAAGACCCATAACGGCGTCATATCAGCCGATTCCCGGCAATCCCCAAACTACACCGAGATGGCGAGGGCCGGGGGACTGGCCACCGGCAAGGTGGTCACCGCCGAGCTTCAGGACGCGACCCCAGCCGCGCAGATCGCGCGCCTCTATTCAGGCGGCCTCGGCTGCGCCCAGCAGGCGGGACAGGACACGGCGCTCCACCTCCGCCACCTCGGCACCGCCGTGGCGCCGGGGGCGCGGCAGCGTTACGGGAAGGTCGAGCGTGATCCGCCCCTCCTCCAGCACCACGATCCGGTCCGCGAGCAGCACGGCCTCCGCCACATCATGGGTAACGAGCACCGCGGTGAACCCCTGCCGCCGCCATATCCGTTCAAGCAGCCGCTGCATGTCGATCCGCGTCAGCGCGTCCAGAGCACCCAGAGGTTCGTCCAGCGCGAGGATCCGTGGCTGGCCGATCAGCGCACGCGCCAGCGCCACCCGCTGCCGCTGCCCGCCGGAAAGGACGGATGGCCAGTCCCCGCCCCGGTCGGCGAGACCCACCTCCTCCAGCAGTTGCGCGCTTCTGACACGGGTGGTCAGCCCGCCGGCAATCCCGGTCAGGCCGACGGCCACATTCTCCTCCACCCGCGCCCAGGGGAGAAGCCGCGGCTCCTGAAACATGATGCGGGTATCGGTCTGCCCCTCGCCCACGGCGCCATGTTCGATCCGGCCCGCATCAGGCGTCTCCAGCCCTGCCAGCAGCCGCAGCAGGGTGGACTTCCCACAGCCGGACTTGCCGACGATGGCCACGAACTGCCCCTCGGGTACGTCGAGGTCCAGCCCATCCAGCACGCGCTTTGTGCCGAACTGCTTGCTTACGCCGCGAAAGCGGACTGCCATTCCGGTCATCGCATCACCCTTTCGTCTGGAAGGCGGGGTGCCATTGCAGCGTCAGCCGCTCCAGCCCTCGGGCCAGCGTATCGGCGAGCTTGCCCAGCACCGCGTAGATCAGGATGGACAGCACCACCACGTCGATCTGGAGGAACTCCCGTGCCTGCATCGCCATGTAGCCGATGCCGGAGGAAGCGGCGATCGTCTCCGCCACGATCAGCGTCAGCCACATGATGCCGAGCGCATAGCGCAGCCCGGCAAAGATGGAGGGCAGCGCGCCGGGCAGGATCACCTTGCGGAACAGCTCGCCCCTGTCCATTCCGTATGTACGACCCATCTCAACCAGCTGCGGATCGACGCCCTGAATGCCCAGCAGGGTATTGACATAGATCGGGAAGAAGACACCGAGCGCGACGAGGAACAGCTTTGCCTCCTCTCCGATGCCGAACCACAGGATGACAAGCGGGATGAGCGCGAGATGGGGGATGTTGCGCACCATCTGAAGCGTCGTATCCGTCACGTCCCGCGACAGGCGCGACAGCCCGTTCGCCAGCCCGAAGGCAAAGCCGATGGAACCGCCGATGACAAACCCGGCCAGCGCCCGGTAGGTGCTTGCCCAGATATTCTGCACAAGCTCTCCCGAAAGCAGCAGCTTCCAGAAGGCCGCGACAACGTCGGAGGGCGCGGGCAGCACCGTGCCATCGATGAGGCCAAGGCGCGCGCATCCCTCCCATACCAGCAGGATCGCGAGCGGCAGAAGCCAGCCCACCCAGGCACGAAAGAGCCTCAGCGCGGGCGCGGGGCGGCGCGCCTCCTCCGCCGGAAGATCGGCGACCGCGCTCATGACACGGCCCCGGCGAGCCGGCGGCCATGGTCACCGATGGAGAACTCATTGGCGATGGCGCGGGAGACGCGGGCGCCGTCACGATGGATGCCGAGCTCCGGGAACAGCAGCTCAGCCACGCGGTAGGCTTCCTCGAGATGAGGATAGCCCGAGCCGATCACCGTATCGACGCCGACCGCCTGATATTCCCGCAGCCGCTCCGCCACCTGCGCCGGCGTGCCAACAAGCGCTGTGCCTGCGCCCCCCCGCACAAGGCCCACCCCCGCCCAGAGGTTCGGCGCGACCACGAGCCTGTCCCGCCGACCGCCATGCAGCTCCGACATGCGGCGCTGGCCCACGCTGTCCATCTCCTTGAGAAAGCGGGCCTGCGCCTTTTCGATCTGCTCTTCCGTCACGCGGCTGATGAGCTTGTCGGCAGCGGCCCAGGCTTCCTCCTCCGTCTCCCGCACGATGAAGTGCAGCCGGATCCCGAAGCGGAGCTTGCGGCCGTGACGGGCGGCCTTTGCCCGTGCGGCGGCAACCTTCTCCGCCACCTGCGCGGGCGGCTCGCCCCAGGTGAGATAGGTCTCCACCAGCTCCCCGGCGAGGTTCTGCCCCGCTTCCGACGATCCGCCGAACCAGAGCGGCGGGGCCTTGCCCTCCACCGTCGGCAAGTCCAGGCGCCCCGCCTCCATCTGATAGTATTTGCCGTTGAAATCCACCGTCCGCCCGTCCAGCAGGTCGCGCCAGATGGTCAGGAACTCGCGCGCCTGATCGTAACGCTCGTCATGGGCGAGAAACACGCCATCTCCCGCCAGCTCCACCGGATTGCCGCCCACCACGACGTTGAGCAGCAGCCGCCCGTCCGAAAGCCGGTCCAGCGCCGCCGTCTGCCGCGCGGCGAAGCTCGGCAGTGTGACGCCGGGGCGCAGCGCCACGAGGAATTTCAGCCGCTCCGTCGCCGTGGCAAGCCCGGCGGCGGTGATCCAGCTGTCCTCGCAGTTCTGCCCCGTGGGCAGCAGCACCCCCTGATAGCCCAACCGGTCTGCGGCCTGCGCCACCTGCCGGAAGTAACCCGGATCCTGTGGCCTCTGCTGGCTTTCGGAGCCGAGATAGCTGCCGTCGCCATGGGTCGGGATGAACCAGAAGAAATTCAGCGGATCCGCGCCGTCGCGGAAGGGGGGGGCGATGAGGGTCATGGCTGCCGTCCTTGAGGGTGCTTCAGCTTTTCGGGGCGGTCCAGACCGCCTCCGAAACCTTGATCTTGTTGGGAATGAGGCCGAGCGAGAAGAACCGGTCCGCCGTTTCCTGCTGATTGGCGATGATCTCGGGCGTAATCGGGAACACGCCGAAGACCGCACGATTGGCCGCGAGCGTCTGCGCCTCCATCGGTACGCCCGTCACTTCGTGCAGCGCCTCGGCCACCTTCTCGCGGTTCTGGTCAGCCCATGCAGCCGCCTTTTCCAGTGCGCCAATGACCGAGGTGATCTCCGAACCATGCGTGGCGGCGAAATCCCGGTTGGCGAGGAAGTAAGTGTTGACGTTCAGCACATCGCTCGACTTCACCAGCACGACCGGCTTCTGCCGCGTCTCAGCGATGGCGAGGAAGGGATCCCAGATCGACCACGCATCGACCTTGCCGGATGCAAACGCGGCTGCGGCATCCGCAGGGCTGAGATAGACCGGTTCGATATCGGTGAAGGCGAGGCCGGCCTTCTCCAGCGATGCGACCAGCAGGTTGTGCGCGCTGGTTCCCTTGCCAACCGCCACACGCTTGCCCTTCAGATCAGCCAGTGTCGCGATGCCGGAATCCGCCCGCGCGATGATCGCCTCCCCCTTGCCGTTGGACGGAAGGGCCGCGACATAGACAATGGCTGCGCCCGCGGACTGCCCGAAGATCGGCGGCGCATCGCCCGTCCAGCCCACCTGGATCGCGCCTGTGTTCAGCGCCTCCACCAGCGGCGGCCCGGCAGAGAACTCCACCCATTGCACATCGACGCCAGCCGGTTTCAACGCATCCTCGATCAGGTGCTGCTGCCGGGCGATGACGGGAAGGCCAGCCTTCTGATAGCCGATCTTCAGCACATCCGCCTGCGCCCCCACGGCGAGCGTCGCAGCCAGCAGCGCGGTGCCGACGCCGAGGGTCCGTTTCATCATCTTCATTTCCTGCTCCTGCCCGGTCTGCGGGTTTCGGGATATGGGAAGCAGAAACGACAGTAAAAATCCTCTACGTCAATAGACGGAGGAGGCGCGTGGCGGAGGGGCAAAGGAGTGCAAAAGTAGAAAGAAGAAATCCCCATAATATACTGTTTATAATTCAATATTCGCCATTTTGGCTGAACATCCGCCCAGCTGAGCGCGAGAAATCCTCGCTTCTCATGCCGCTCGCAAGAGAACAATCCTCTCCGGGCAGGGCAAAGAAAGCGACGGGCGTTTCTGCCTGTTTTTACCGCGAAAGAACGCAGTCCGAAGGAAGCGCCCGCTGGTTAGCCGCGCCCTAAGCAGAGGTGAGCGAAAGGATCATGTGCGGCCCGGGAGCGCTGCTGTAGATCCGGTCTCACATTCACATGCCCGCGAAAGGAATGCCGCTATGGCCGTCGAGAAAGTCGATACGCTCGTGATCGGGGCCGGACAGGCCGGGGTCGCAATGAGTGAACACCTTGCCCGGCAAGGCATTCCGCATCTCGTGCTCGAAAGAAGCCGCATCGCGGAAAGCTGGCGTACGGCACGCTGGGATTCGCTCGTTGCCAACGGCCCGGCGTGGCATGACCGCTTTCCGGGAATGGAATTCGCAGGCAATCCCGAGGCTTTCCCCCCAAAGGAAACAGTGGCCGATTACTTCGTCAGTTACGCAGGCCGGATCAATGCACCGATCCGCACCGGGGTGACGGTGACCCAGCTCGAACCGGCACCGGGTGGTGGTTTCCGGGCCACGACCTCCGCCGGAATGGTGGAGGCGAACACCGTGGTCGTGGCAACAGGCGCCTTCCAGCGGCCGGTGATCCCAGCCATCGTCCCGGAATGCGCCGGTTTGCATCAGCTTCACTCCCACAGCTACCGCAACCCGTCGCAACTGCCGGCGGGCGCGGTGCTGGTCGTGGGCGCGGGATCCTCCGGGACGCAGATCGCCGAAGAGCTTCTTGCCTCCGGCCGGCGGGTGTATCTTTCGGTCGGGCCGCATGACCGGCCATTCCGCAGTTATCGCGGCAAGGATTTCGTGTGGTGGCTCGGGGTGCTGGGCATCTGGGACAAGAAGGTGCCCGCCCCCGGTACGGAGCATGTGACGATCGCCGTCAGCGGCGCGAACGGCGGGCGCACGGTGGATTTCCGCCGCCTCGCCGCCGAAGGGATGACCCTGGTCGGCCGGGCGGAAGCGTTCGAGGGCGGCATGCTGCGTTTCGCCCCCGATCTGGCGGGAAACATCGCGCTTGGCGATGCCAACCACTCGTCGCTCATGGATGAGGCGGATGCTTATGTGGCGAAGGAGGGACTCGACCTTCCCGAAGAGCCTGAAGCCCGTCACCTGCCGCCGGACCCGGACTGCGTTACGCATCCGCTCGCGCAGCTGGATCTGGCGGAAGCGGGTGTCACCACCATCCTGTGGGCCACGGGCTATGTTCCTGATTACGGCTGGATCGCGTTCGACACCTTCGATGAGAAGGGCCGCCCCCGGCATGAGCGTGGCGTGTCGGAAGTTCCGGGGCTCTACTTCCTCGGCCTGCCATGGCTCTCGCGCCGCGCATCCTCCTTCATCTGGGGGGTATGGCACGACGCCTCGTATCTTGCCGATCATATCGCGGAGCAGCGTGCGGAAAGCGCGGCCTGATCCCGCTTCTTGCACTTCCGTTAAGTTCAGCGGGCAGAGAGGGAGACCGATGCTCAGGTTCACACTCCGTCAGCTGGAATACCTCGTCGCCGTCGGCGAGCTTGGCTCCGTCACGGAGGCGGCGGAGCGGGTGAATGTCTCAGCCCCCTCTGTCTCTACCGCGATTTCCCAGCTGGAGCGGGAGTTCGGCCTCACGCTTTTTGTGCGCCGTCACGCACACGGGCTGGCGATGACGGAAGCCGGGCGGCGCTTTGTCGAGCAGGCGCGGCACATTCTGGCGGAGGCGGGCAAGCTCAATGCCTTGTCCAACGCGCTGACCGGACAGGTCAGGGGGCCGCTCAATGTCGGCTGTCTCGTCACCTTCGCACAGATCGTGATCCCCGCCCTGCGCCGCGCCTTCTGCGACGCGCACCCGGAGGTGGAATTCGCGCAGTTCGAGCGGGACCACGCGGAACTTCTGGAAGGGCTGCGCTCCGGCCGTTTCGACGTGGCGCTCAGCTATGACATGGACATTCCGCCCGACGTGGCCTTTCAACCGCTGGCCACCCTCCCGCCGCATGTCGTCCTGCCGGAAACGCATCCACTTGCCTCCCGCGCGGCGATCAGCGTGACCGAACTGGCAGGCGAGCCGATGATCCTGCTCGACCTGCCGCACAGCACGGCCTATTTCCTGTCGCTCTTTCGGGAGCGCGGCATTGTCCCGCGGATCGCGGAGCGGACGCGCGACATGTCTGTCATGCGGGCGATGGTGGCCAATGGATTTGGCTATTCCATCGCCAATATCCGGCCTGAATCCAATCTGGCGCTGGATGGCGGGCGGCTGGCCTTCGTGCCTATCACCGATGAAAGCCGCCCCATCCGTATCGGCTTGCTCACGATGCGCGGCCTGAACCCGCCGCTGGTAATCGCGCGGTTTGCCGCATTTTGCCGCGATCTGGTGTAGCGGGGTGAGGTGGCGGGACTGCCACGACCCGGCTGACGATCAGGCGGGCTGAGGATCAGGCGGGCGCCGCGATCTGCGTCATGCAGCGGTCAAGCGCCGCGACCAGTTCCTCCACATCAGCCTCAGAGAAGCAGAGCGGCGGGCGGATCTTCAGACAGTTCGCCGCCGCCCCGCAGGAGCCGACGAGCACGCCCGCCTCCCGCAGCGCGCCGACCATTCGCAAGGCCCGCGCACCATCCGGCGTTTTCGCGGCACGGTCGGACACAAGTTCCACCGCCGCGTAAAGACCGGCCCCGCGGACATCTCCCACCACCTCATGCCGCGCGGCAAGACCCTGAAGCGCTGCGCGCAGAGCGGCGCCAACCCGGCGGGCATTCTCCTGCAACCCCTCCTCCGCGATGACGTCCAGCACCGCGCGCCCCACGGCGGCGGAAACAGGATTGCCTCCGAACGTATTGAAATATCGTGTTTTCCTGCCGAACTCTTCCAGATACTGTGGCTGGGCGACCAGAGCCGCGATCGGATGTCCGTCGCCCAGGGGCTTGCCCAGCGTCACGAGGTCCGGGATCAGCCCGTGCCGCTCGAATGCCCACATGCTCCCACCGGGGCGGGCGAGGCCGGATTGCACCTCATCGGCGATGAAGAGCCCGCCCGCCGCGCGGACGGCAGCCACCGCTCCGGCAGGCAGCCCAACGGGATCGGTGAAGACCCCGTCGCTGGCAAACACCGTGTCGCAGAGGAAGGCGGCCACGCCATGTCCGGCAGCCTGAAGGCTCCGCACGGCGTCCTTTACACCCTGGGTCAGCGCGCGCTCTGCACCCTCGGCGCCCAGCCGGTAGCTGTCGGGGGCGGGCACCACGCGGACATGCGCGCCAAGAGGATTGGCCGGGCCCAGGGAGGGAGAGATCTCCGCCAGCGCCGCAGTCACCCCGTGATAGGCATTGGCCGTCACGATGATCCCCTGTGCCCCCGTCACCGACCGAGCAACGCGGAGGGCGAGGTCATTCGCCTCGCTCCCCGTGCAGGTGAACATCACCTGTGAGAGCGGCGCGGGAAAGGTAGCGACCAGCCGTTCGGCGTAATCCACCACGTTGTCGTGCAGGTAGCGCGTATGGGTGTTCAGCGCCGCTGCCTGCTCCGCCAGCGCAGCCACCACATTCGGGTGGCAGTGGCCGACGGAGGGCACGTTGTTATAGGCGTCGAGATAAGCCCGTCCCTCCGCATCCCAGACGCGGGCGCCCTGCCCGCGGACAAGATACAGGGGCCGGTCGTAGAACAGCCGGTAGGCGGGGCCGAGCACCTTTTCCCGCCGCGCGATCAGGGTCTCGTCGCTCATGCCGTCTCCCCCGCAAGCGCGGCGAGGTGAGGGGCCATGTCGCCCTCCCCCTCCAACCGGGCCCATAGCGCCCAGGCGGCAGTGTTGCTCCGCAGGATATAGGCGGCATTCTCCGGGAACAGTCCCGCGCGCCAGGTGGAGAGCAGGATGCGCGTGGCAAGGCGCGCCCGGATCAGGTCGGGCAGCAGCAGGAGTTCCGCCTGCGTGAGCCGAACGAAGGGGGCGGCCTCCGCCAGCATCTCCGCCACCGCGGCGACGGGATCGTCCCTAGGGGTGATGAAGTAGCTCGCAGCGATGGCCAGTTCGTTCACGCGCGGGGCAAGGACCAGATCGCCGAAATCGACCACGCCAGTGACCGCGCCCGTCGACCCTACCAACAGGTTCGACAGGCTCAGATCGTTGTGGATCGCCTGATGCGGCAGGCTGGCGGCTGCGGGAACCACCTCGGCCTCGAACCGCTCAAACCAAGGCAGCAGGCGGGGTTCCGTCTCCGCCAAAGGTCGCAGCAGCGGCAGACGCATCATGTCCCAGAGGATCACCCGTTCCGCCGCCGGATGGGTGTAGCCTGCCAAAGCCGCCATCAGGCGCCCCGCGACTGCGCCGACATCGCGGCGGAGCGCGGGCGTCACGGTTGCAGGCATCCGGCCCGGAAGGCAGGTCAACATAACCGCCGCGACCGCCTGCCCTCCGATCTCCGCCACCGCCTCCTCAGCCCCGGTGAGTGTCGGGATCAGTCGGGGCGTGGGCAGCCCCTCCGCCGCGAGATGGCGGAGCGCGCCATGCTGAAGCGCGCGGGTGCTCGCCTCCTCCGCCGGATTGTAGAATTTCAGCACCGCGCCGCCCAGACGGAAGTTCCTGTCCCGCTCACCATTGAGCGCCTGCGCCCCTGCGCCTTGGCCATCCCGTGCCCCTTGACCGCCCGATGCACTCTGGCCATCCCACGCGGCCGGGCCATAATGCTGACGCGCGAAGGCTTCCGCCTCCGCCTCCGATACGCCGGGAGGAGGGACCAGCAGCAGCCGGGCCGCCTCCTGCAGCCGGTCAGACATGCTGGCCGCCATTGATGTGGATTTCCGCGCCGTTGATATAGGACGACGCATCCGAGCACAGGAAGTAGATGGTGGACGCAACCTCCGCCGGGTTGCCGAGCCGCCCCATCGGCACCTCTGCCGCCACCAGCGCATCCGTGCCGGGCGAAAGGATGGAGGTCTCTATCTCTCCCGGCGCGATGGCATTCGCGCGCACACCCCGCCCACCGAACTCATGCGCCATCTCGCGCGTGAGCGCCGCCAGCCCCGCCTTCGAGGCCGCATAGGCCACCCCGGCGAACGGGTGCACGCGTGACCCGGCGATGGAGGTGACATTGACGATGGAACCCTTCGCCCGCTCCATCTCCGGCAGAAGCGCGCGCGCCAGAAGTGCTGTGGAGACGAGGTTGACGTTGAGCACCTGCGTCCAGGCATGGGCATCGGTGCCGATCACGCCGAGCCGTGTCCGCTCCGGCCCCTTGGGCGAGATACCGGCGTTGTTGACCAGTGCGTGGAGCTTGCCGTCCGGCAGGCGCGCGCGGACATCCTCTGCCAGTCGCTCGATGCTGTCCAGATCGGCGAGATCGGCCTGAATGTGGCTCTCGCGCGCCTCCGGCCAGGCGCACTCCGCGGAGAACGCCTGGCGCGAGACGGTGAGGATGCGCCAGCCGCGCTGCTGGAAAAGCTTGACGGTGGCATGGCCGATACCCCGGCTTGCACCGGTCAGCAGCATGATGGGGCGTTCAGCGGTCACGGCGGCACCTCAGGAAGTTTGATGCATCATAATCGGAGCATGGCGCGGGGGCAATGATTCCGTCGCCTGTCCGACCCTCGCGGCGATGGCCGCGCCGCCAAGCGTGATATCACTCATGATCGCCACCGCCGCCCCCGCCGGGTCACGCCGCCGTATCGCATCGAGGACAGGGTAGTGATAGTCGATCATCGCGCGGCCGCCCGCATCGTAGCTATCAGCGATCAGCGGCCCCATCTGGAGCCAGAGCCGGCGCAGCACGCCATGCAGAACCGGCATCCCTGCGATTTCCGGCAGCAGGAAATGGAAGGACTGGTTGAGCGCGGTCGCCGCCCGCCGGTCATGGGAAAGGAGCGCATTCTCGTTGTCGTTCAAGGTCTTCTCGATACGACGGATATCGTCCGGCGTCGCCGCAAGCGCCGCGGCTTCCGCTGCCATCGCCTCCAGCCGAAGGCGCATGTCGCGGATCTCCCGGTAGCGGTCAGCGGTAATGGCCGGGATGCGGATATCGCGGGGCGAGCGGAAAACCACTGCATCGTCATGCACAAGCCGAAGGATCGCATCCCGTACGGGGGTGACGGAAGTGCCGAGCTGCTCCGCCAGCTCCCGGATACGAAGCCGGTCCCCCGGCTGAAACCGTCCCTTCATCAGCCCGTCGCAGAGCATCGCGTAGACCGCGCCGCCAAGGCTGTCATGATCGGGGATGGAAAGTGGCGTCATCCAAACATGATGCATCATGTTCGGGCTATTGTCGAGACGCTTGAAAAATGCGGCGTCACCTGTCATATAATATCCGTCATATGTCATCTTGGGGAGACTTCCATGAACGAACTGGCTCCCATCGAACACGACATTGAGCGGACCTACGCGCTCCTCGGGGGGCAGCGCACCATACGCCGACCCATCCGCACGAGCCTTGAAGCCCATGACCTGCTGATGCGCGGGTTGCCCTCTTCCGCGCTCGTCCACCTGACACGAGAGGTCAGCTTCCTTGGCTCCGACGCCGCGCTGGAAAAGGCCATCGGCATCAGCACACGCACGCTTCAGCGCCGCAAGCGGGAGGAAGGAGAGCGCGTCCTGAATACGGAGCAAAGCAGCCGGACATGGAAATTCGCCGAAATCCTCGGCCGGGCGACGGAGATCTTCGGCTCCCGCGAGGCGGCGGAGGGCTGGATGAGCACCCCTGCCCTCGGATTGGACAACCGCCGCCCTATTGACCTGCTGGCCACTGCCATAGGTGTGGAAGCGGTTGAGGACTACCTGACCCGGATCGACTACGGGGTCTATACGTGACGCCACTCCCCCCGCCGCTTGGGACGGGGGAGTTACGGCTCTGGCGGCTGGACCGGGCCATCCACGCCCCCGTCTGGGCGAGTGGTGAGGGCAGTTTCCGCGTGGGCGGGCGATGGAACTCTCCCGGCGTGCGGGCGGTCTACGCCTCGCTCGACCCTGCCACGGCAGTGCTGGAAGTGGCAGTGCACAAGGGATTCCACGTATTGGACACGGAGCCGCATGTGCTCACCTCCGCCCGGATCGACCCGGCCGCCCTCCACGTGGTCCGGCCCGAGGATGTGCCGAACCCCAACTGGCTTTCTCCCGCGACGCCGAACCGCAATCAGCAGACCTTTGGCGACGCCCTGCTGACCGCGCATCCCCTCGTCCTGATCCCGAGCGCGGTGTCCCGGCACAGCTGGAACGTGATCTTCATCGCCGGAGCGACGACGGGAGACATGATGACGGACATCACGCAGGGACGCTTTGCCCTCGATCCGCGGCTTCAGCCCTGATCGCGCCTGCCGATGCCCAGAAGCTGATACATGATGAGCGCCGCCAGGGTCGCGGTGCCAATCCCGCCGACCGTGAAGGAACCGATGGAGAACGAGAAATCCCCCGCACCGAAGATCAGCGCGATCCCAACGGTGAACAGGTTGCGCGGGTCCGAGAAATCGACACGATTGTCCACCCAGAGACGGATCATCGCCGCCGCGATCAACCCGAACACCGCAACGCCGAGCCCCGCCAGCACCGGCGCGGGAATGGTCCGCAGAAGCGCCCCGAACTTCGGTGAGAAGCCGAGCGCGATGGCCACCACCGCCGCCACGACGAAGACGAGGGTGGAGAACACCTTGGTCACTGCCATGACGCCCATGTTCTCCACATAGGTGGTCACGCCCGTTCCGCCGCCGGAGCCGGAAACCATCGTCGCGATTCCGTCGCCCAGAAAGCCGCGCCCGATGTAACGATCCATGTTCTGCCCCGTCATCGCGGCAATCGCCTTGATATGGCCGAGGTTCTCCGCAACGAGGATCAGCGCCACCGGCGCGATCAGGCTCATCGCGGAGAGGTTGAACGTCGGGCTGTGGAAGGTCGGGATGCCCACCCATGGCGCGGCCGCAAGCTCCGAAAAATCGACCGGCGGCAGCCAGCCGAAGCCGTTGCCCATGACGAGCACCGCAAGATAGCCCACCGTGATCCCGAGCAGGATGGAGACCCGGCGCGTCACGATGGACCCATAGGTCGAAAACAGCGCAACGGAGCCCAGCGTCAGAAGGGCGGCCACCATATGCGCCCCGCTGCCCTGAAGACTGCTCACCCCCACAGGCGCGAGGTTCAGGCCGATGGCCGCACCGATGGCCCCGGTCACGGCAGGCGGCATCAGCCGCTCGATCCAGCCGGTCCCCACAGCCATGACGATGAGGCCGATCACCGCATAGAGCGCCCCTGCCGCGATGATCCCGCCAAGCGCCGGGCCGATATTCATGTTCGGCCCCGTACCGGAATAACCCGTCACGGCGATGACCACTGCGATAAAGGCAAAGGAGGAGCCGAGATAGCTCGGCAGCCGCCCCGCTGTCAGCACGAAGAAGATCAGCGTGCCGATGCCCGAGAACAGCACCGCGAGGTTCGGGTCAAACCCCATCAGCAGCGGCGCGAGGATGGTGGAGCCGGACATCGCCAGCAGGTGCTGCACCCCCATCGGCACCGTCGCACCCCAGGAGAGTCGCTCATCCGGCAGCACGACGGTATTGCGGGTCAGGGGCCATTTCGGAAAGTAACTCATCGCGGACTCCGTTCGGGCGAGGGTCGCGCGGCGGCCCCGGCGATTTCGATCACATCGGCGCGATGCAAATAAAGAGCCTCATGGGTGGTGCAAAGAGGGATGAAGGGCTGACGAGCCATGACGCTGCGCTATATCGGCGGCATGGACACACATGTCACCTTTCCCGCAGGTCGACTGGAGGAGACCGCGACCGTCCTCCGTATCCTGCCGCTGGCCGAGGGGCGGAGCGCGGTCGTCACCGACCGCACGCCCTTCCACCCCATTGATCCCTGGTGGCCCGACCAGCCGTCGGACAGCGGTGTGATGCTTGCGGGTGGCGTGACGCTGGAGGTGCCCGAGGCAATCGTGCTGGCCGATGGCGCTGTCGTCGATCCTGCCACCACACCGCGCGGCGCGGAGGGAGTGGCGCTTCAGGTGGGCCATATCGTCGGCGACACGTCTGCCTTGGTGGAAGGGATGGAGGTCACTCTCCGCGTCGATCCGGCAAGCCGCGATGCGCTGGCTACAGGCCATACCGCCGCCCATATAGCCGCGCTGGCCCTCAACCGGGTGCTCGCGTCCTACTGGAAAAAGCCGATTTCGGAGGATGGTCAGGGGCAGCCGAACACCGACCAGAAGCTCATCGCCGCTTCGCGTATCGCGCCCTATGGCAGCCGGGAGACCTACAGGATCGGCAAGAGCGCCCGGAAGGCGGGGTTTGACGCCGAGCGTTTCCGGCAGGACAGCGCCGGCCTTGCCAATGCCATCGCGACGGAAGCCAATGCCATGCTGAGCAGGATCCGGCGGATCGAGGTGCTTCCGGCAGAGGACGCGCTCTCCGGCCGGCGGACATGGCGCGCGACGCTGGAGAACGGCACTGTCGATATCCCTTGCGGTGGCGTCCACATGCTCGATCCGCGGGCGATCGGGCCGATCTCCATTGACCTGACACCTTCCGACGACGGCTTCGTCATGGATGTGAAGGTCGGACCGTAAGCGGCAATTCCTCAGAAGGCGGAGTTTCGAGTCTGGCGACCTGCGTCAGACCGCGGGTTTCTGTTACCGCTAGCATTAAATGTTTGCGCTAACGAAAGAACAGGCGTATTCTTCTGTGAAGCAATGGAGGAATCGCCATGACGGTTGTCCTGAAAAAGTCGCTCTCCGGTAAGCCTGTCGCTCCGAAACTTGTAAAATCCCGTCGCAAGGTCGTTCCGGATGAGCCGGAAATGGCGTGCATCGGCGATCTGGATTATGAAATCTGAACCGATTGCCTGACCCTCTGTGAATGGTCTAGCCTCCCCTTCAACTGGGGGAGGTAATGCACGAAGTGAATGACGTCGTTCTTGAAGCGATCGAAGGCAGGCGTTCCGTTCGCGCCTTCCTTCCTGCCGAAATTCCGATCGAGACGATCGAGCGTATCCTGACAGCTGCCGCGCGCGCGCCATCAGGATCGAATATCCAGCCATGGCAGGTGATCGTCCTGACGGGCGAGGCGCTCCAGACGTTTGGCGCGACGCTTGAGGCTCATGAGCTTGCGGGCGGCGCCGCTGATCCCGAATATCACTATTACCCCCGGGCGTGGCGAGAGCCCTATCTGGCGCGGCGGCGTGAGGTGGGGTGGGCGCTCTACGCCTCACTGGGCATAGAGCGGGGTCAGAAGCAGGCGATGGCTTCGCAGAACGCTCGCAATCTCCGGTTCTTCGGCGCTCCGGTCGGGCTGATCTTCACCCTTGATCGGGATATGGAGATCGGGAGCTGGCTCGATCTGGGCATGTTCCTGCAGAACATCATGATCGCGGCCCGGGCTTTCGGGCTGGATACCTGCCCTCAGGCAGCATTCTCACGCTATCCGGGCCTCATCGCAGGGCTACTGTCCATTCCAGCGGAGCGGCAGGTGATCTGCGGAATGGCGCTTGGCGTGGCAGATACCACCGCGCCGGAGAACTGTTTTCCGGTCCCGCGTGAACCCGCCCGGTCCTTCACCCGCTTCGTCACCACTCTCGATCAGCCAAGCCAGACCGTCAACGCCGCCAGCCAGACGGCGATCAGCAGCAGCGCGCGCACCACGTAGCGCCCGTTCCAGTCCCGCGTCACCTCCCGCGCGGTACGATCCACCATATCCGCGATGATCATGGCGGAGGCGGTCAGCGGCGAGGCGTTCACGCCGATAGCCCAACCCGCCATCAGCGCCAGCGCCAGCACTTCCGTGGGAATGCCGACATCAGGTACACCCTGAAAGGCGGAGGCGAATATCGTCACGCTCACGATCGGGTTCACGCCGATCAGGGAAACCCCCACGACCAGCGCAGTAAGCAGTCCCGGCAGCAAAATCAGCGGCACCGGCAGGTGCAGAAGCAGCATCGCCAGCCGCCCCTGCGGGATAAGGAGGGAGAACAGCGTTCCGATGAACCCGGCAGAGGAGAGCACCGCGATCTCCGTCCTGTAACGGGGGAAAAGCCGCGCGCCTTCGCGCACCAGCCTGCGGGAAACGAGCCGCGTCCCCGTTACGGGACCAAAGCGGCGATGCTGCCAGCCGAGCCAGATCAACCCGGAGAGCGGCACGGCCACCAGCACGGCGCGGGCCAGCGGAATGTCGGCGGCGAATTCGATACACACCGCCAGCACGAAGACGCCAAGCACGATGCCGACGATGCCCAGCAGCGCCATCGGATCGCGCGCGCCGTTGACCACGACAACGGGCGCCCCCTGGCGCGGCGCCTCCAGCCGGTCCTGCACACAACCGAGCGTGAGGAGCAGTGCCGCCGTCATCAGCCCGAGCGGAAAGACCGTCGTCCACGACAGCCCTGGCATGACAGAGAGCACCACGGCCATGACCATGGAGATGGGAGAGCCGAGCGGCGCCACCGAAAAGCCGCGCAGCACGGCCAGCACCATACGCCGCTCCCTCACCGCGCGGATCGCGGCACTTCCCCCCGCGGCGGAAAGCCAGCGGCGGATCATCAGGCCCAGGAGGCTCAAAACCCCGATGTTCAGGATGATGCCGAACAGGAAGCCGCCCAAGGTCAGCAGCCCGTAGCGCCGCGCGGGCGGCTGGTCGATGAAGAAGGAGGCGGAGCGGCGGACGAGCGGCGAGGTGCGCGCCGGCTCCCGCAGGAAGAACTGGTTGGCGAAGAAGGTCGCGAAGAACGCCGCCTGGTCCAGCGCCCGGAAAACGGCCGCCACAGGATCGGCGGCAAGCACGCCGCCTGCGACGGTAAGTGCCGCGGCAACGGCGATCATCACCCGCCCGGTGCGCTGAATACCCGGCCATTCGAGCGCGAGATAGGAGATCAGCAGCACCCGCGCGGCCTGCCGAAGCAGATCGGAACGAAACACCGCCTCTCCCAGAACGGCGAAGATCAGCGCGATAAGGACAATCGCACTGATCCTGCGGGGGTCGAGAGAAATCGGCCTGCTGGCCGGGCCGGCAAAGGGCCTGCTTGCGACCGCCATCTCTCTCCCCCGACAGCAACCGCGCTCAGGCGGCGTAGGACTGCATCACGATCTCAAGGCAGTAATCGGTGTCACCAAGCTGATGATCCAGCAGGACGAGCCGCTTCGCATAATGGGAGGCGGCATATTCCCAGGTCATGGCGATACCGCCGTGCATCTGCACGGTTTCTTCTGCCACAAGCCGCGCCGCGCGCCCGATGAGGTTCTTGGCCATGGCGGATTTGAGCCGTGCCTCCGGACTGTCCAGCGCCGCCGCTGCGGCGATGGTGATGGAGCGCGCCTGCTCGATTTCCGCCAGCAGATCCACGGTGCGATGCTGAAGCGCCTGAAAGCTCCCGATCGTGGTCCCGAACTGACGGCGGGTCTTGAGATAGTCGAGCAGCAGATCATAGGCAGCGGTCATCGCACCTACCGCCTCGGCGCAGAGTGCCACCTGCCCTGCGGCCACGGCCGACGTCAGCGCGGCCTCGGCATCTGCCAGCAGAAGCGTGGCGGGGGTATCGTCGAGCAGCAGCTCCGCCGCCCCGCCGCCATCCATCATCCCATAGGAGACAACGTTCACATCCCCCGCCGCAGCACTGAACACCGCAGGCTTGCCGTCAAGCATCGCCACGATGAGGAGCACGTCTGCGACCTGGCCGCCATAGACCGCAGACTTGCGGCCCGAGAGGCGATACCCGTCACCTTGCTTGCGCGCCGTGGTGGCGGTCCCGGCCAGGCCATAAGGCGCGTCGATCTCCGACAGGCCAACGGCGTAGCGGATGGAGCCGTCTACAAGCCCAGACTGATCCGCTCCGGCAGCCGACAGCAGCCGGCTCGCCAGCAGCGTTGCGAGGAACGGCTCGGGGCAGAGATGGCGGCCGAGCGCCTCGAACACCACGGCGATGTCGAAGCCCGTGCCGCCGAAGCCGCCGTCCTTCTCCATCGCAAGCGCGCCCGGGACGCCAAGCTCCGCCATATCTCCCCAGCGTTTGGTATCGCTGAACGGCGCCTCATAGGCGATGCGATTGCGTTCCTTCAGGCTGTAACGGTCGGCCAGGTAGCGGTTCAGGCTTTCCGACAGCATCTGCCTGTCTTCGGTCAGGTCGAAATTCATCGCTCACAGCCCCAGCATTGTCTTGGTCAGGATGTTCCGCTGGATCTCGTTCGATCCACCGAAGATGGAGGTCTTGCGGTTGTTGAAGTAGATGGCCGCATTGTGTTCCGTATCCGCCGGCCCGAAGAGCAGGTTCGTCTCCGTCATCTGGCCCGGGAAGGGCGCGGCCACTGGCCCCAGAGCGCGGCGTGCAAGGTCGCGCAATTCCTGGTTCACCTGCGTCCCCTTGATCTTGAGGATGGAGGTTTCCGGCCCCGGATGGCCCTGCTTCTGCGCCTGGAAGAGCATGCGGAGGTTGGTGATCTTCATCGCCTCGAGATCGACCTCCACCCGCGCGATGCGGGCAGCGAACAGCGGATCCTCGATCAGCGGGCGGCCGTTGCGCTTCATCTGGCGGGCGAGATCCTTGACCTCCACCAACGCCTGCATGGAGGTGCCGACGCCCGCGATGTTGGTCCGTTCATGGGTCAGCAGGAACTTGGCGATGGTCCAGCCCTTGTTCTCCTCGCCCACGAGGTTCTCGACAGGCACGCGAACGTTGTCGAAGAACACCTCGTTGACCTCGTGGCCGCCCTCGATCAGACGGATCGGCCGCACCTCGATGCCGGGGGTGTCGATATCCATGAGCAGGAAGCTGATCCCCTGCTGGGGCTTGCCCTCTGTCGATGTGCGCACGAGGCAGAAGATCTTGTCGGCATGCTGACCGAGCGTGGTCCATGTCTTCTGGCCGTTGACGACGTAGTGGTCCCCATCCCTGACGGCACGCGTCTTGAGGCTGGCAAGGTCGGACCCGGCGCCGGGTTCGGAATACCCCTGCGCCCACCAGACCTCACCAGAGGCGATAGAGGGCAGGATCTCCGCCTTCTGGCGATCGTTGCCGAACTCCTGGATCACCGGGCCGAGCATATGCGGGCCGAAGGCGACGATCCGGGGCGTATGGGCGCGGCTGCATTCCACGTCGAACAGGTAGCGCTCGACGGGCGTCCAGCCGGGGCCGCCGTATTCCTTGGGCCAGCTCGTGCACAGCCAACCCTTGCGGCCGAGGATCTCGTGCCATTCCTGATAGATCTCGCGCGGCAGTTCCACGCCCGAGCGGACGGCATCGGAGATATGCTCCGGCAGATGCGAGGCGAGGAAGTCACGAACTTCCTGCTGGAAGGCGATTTCCTCGGGGCTGAAAGACAGGTCCATCGCGATCGCTCCCTTACAGCACTTCAAAGAGGCCGGCCGCGCCCATGCCGCCGCCGACACACATCGTGCAGACAACGTATTTCGCGCCGCGCCGCTTGCCCTCGATCAGCGCGTGGCCGACCATGCGCGCTCCCGACATGCCGTAGGGATGGCCGATGGAGATCGCGCCGCCGTTGACGTTGAGCAGATCCTCCGGGATACCGAGCTTCCGGGCGGAGTAGAGCACCTGGCAGGCGAATGCCTCGTTCAGTTCCCACAGGCCGATATCGTCCATGGTCAGACCATGCGCTTCCAGCAGACGCGGCACCGCATAGACCGGGCCGATGCCCATCTCGTCCGGATCCAGCCCGGCGGCCATCACGCCGACATAACGGCCGAGCGGTTGCGCGCCGCGCTTCTCCGCTTCCTTGCCCTCCATGATGACAACTGCGGATGCCCCGTCCGAGAGCTGCGAGGCGTTGCCTGCCGTGATGTGATGGCCTTCCTTGATAGTCAGCCCGTCCTTGAATACCGGTTTCAGCGAGGTGAGATCGTCCAGCGTGGTGGAGGGGCGGTTGCCCTCATCCCGCTCCAGCGTCACCTCACGGTAGGAGACCTCCTTCGTCTCCTTGTCTACCACCGCCATGGTGGAGGTCAGGGGCACGATCTCGTCATCGAAGAGGCCCGCCTGCTGCGCCGCGGCCGTCCGCTGCTGGGAGCGGAGCGCGTAGGCGTCCTGATCATCGCGGCTGATCCCGTAGCGGTCGGCCACGATCTCCGCCGTTTCCAGCATGGACATGTAAAGCTCCGGCACATGCTCCACGATCCATGGATCGGTGCGCCGGTCCTGCCGCATGTTCTGGTTCTGCACGAGGCTGATGGATTCCACGCCCCCGCCGATGACGATTTCCATGCCGTCATGAACGACCTGCTTGGCGGCGGTGGCGATGGCCATCATGCCGCTTGCGCATTGCCTGTCCATCGACATGCCCGCGACAGATGTCGGAAGCCCCGCACGGATCACCGCCTGACGGCCGATGTTGCCGCCGGTGGAGCCTTGCTGGATGGCGCAGCCGATCACGCTGTCCTGAATCTCGCCGCCTTCAAGGCCCGCGCGGGAAACCGCGTTCTTCACCGCATGGCCGATCAGCTCCTGCGCCTGGGTGTTGTTGAACGCGCCCCGGAAGGCCTTGCCGATCGGCGTGCGTGCCGTGGAAACGATGAGCGCCTCGCGCATTGTCTTCTCCCCTGTATCCTGTGATGCCGTCAGGCGCTCTTCGCGCGCGGACTGAACTGACGGTTGAGTTTGCGCATACCGCCGATCCAGCGGTCGTAATCTTCGGTCTTGCGGCGCATGTAGCCCAGCACCTCCGGGTGCGGCAGGGCGAGGAAATGCCCCTCCGCCACGGCGGTGAGCGCGACGGCCGCAGCCTCCGCGGGCTCCAGCATGCCGTCGATGCTGGCCACGCCCATCTCCCGGCCCGCGGTCATCGCCGTACGGACGGCCTGCGGGCACAGGATGGTGACCCCGATCCCGTCGTCGCCATAGGTAAGCGCCAGCCATTCGGCAAGGCCGACCGCCGCATGTTTCGTCACCCCGTAGGGCATCGAACCCACCTGATTGAGCAACCCCGCCGCGGAAGCGGTGATAAGGAAATGCCCGGCACCGCGCGCCCGCATCAACGGGAGGAGAACGCGGGCCGTGCGGACATGGGCCATGACGTTCACGTCCCACATGCGCTGCCAGACCTCGTCTGACAATTCCTCACCGCCCCGTGCCATGATGCCTGCATTGCCGCAGAAAAGCGCGATGGGGCCAATGTCGCGCTCCGTCTCCGTGACGAGGCGGCGGATATCGGCATCGCTGGCCATGTCCACCGTCATCGCGGTGCCGCCGATGGCCTCCCCCGTCTGGCGTGCGCCTTCCGCGTCGATGTCGGCACAAACGACATGGGCCGCTCCTGCCTCCGCCAGCGCGAGGGCGAGCGCCCGGCCGATCCCCCCTGCTGCGCCGGTGACGACGACGACCTTCCCCTGAACGTCCATGCTCAGCTCCACATGTTGGTGCCGCCGCAGAGCGTCAGCGCCTGCCCGGTCATGTAACTGCTGGCGTCGGAGGCCAGGAACACGGCCACACCCGCGAAGTCCTCCGGCTGGCCGAAGCGGCGGAGCGGCACCTGCGTCCGCGCGCGCTCCTCCCCCGCTTCGCTGTCCCAGAGGGCGCGGGCGAACTCGGTCTTGACCACGCCGGGGCAGATCGCGTTCGCACGGATGCCCTGCGGCCCGTATTCGAGCGCGAGGTTCCGCACCAGCCCGATCAGCGCCAGTTTGGACATCCCATAGGTGCCAAGCGTGGGCGACGGCTTCAGCGCGCCGACGCTGGCCGTGAAGATCATCGAGCCGGACCCCTTGGCGGCCATGTCGGGTGCCACGAGCCGCGCCAGCCACAGATTCGACTGGACGTTGGTCTGCATGATCTTGTTATAGGCGTCGTCCGGGATTTCCCCGATCGGGCCGTAATGCGGGTTGACCCCGGCATTGCCGATCACGATGTCGATCGGCCCGGCGAGCCGGTGGGTTTCCTCCACCAGCCGTTCCAGATCCTCCTTGCGTCCGGCATTGGCCGCGACGGCATACACCCGGGTCTCGCCGATGGCGGCGTTGATCTCCGCCGCCGCCGCATCCAGCTGATCCTGCTTGCGGGCGGAGATGACGACCGTCGCCCCCTGCCGCGCAAGCGCCTCTGCCATCTGGCGGCCCATCCCGCGCGAGGCGCCGGTGAGCAGCGCCACCTTGCCGGTCAGGTCGAACAGGCCCCGTTCCATCTGCTGATCCTTCATGTCACGGCCCTTCGAACATGCCACCCGCGCGCCGGGTGGCTGCAGCGGCGCGGCGCGCATTGGACTCCTCGAACGCCTTGCGCTCGGCCCGGGCGACGACGGCGTGGTGCACCTCGTCCGGCCCGTCGGCGAGACGGAGGGTGCGCTGCTTCATGTACATCTCGGGCAGGTCCGTCCACTGGCTCACGCCCGTGGCGCCATAGACCTGCATCGCGTCGTCGATGATCTTGCAGCAGCGCTCCGGCACCATCGCCTTCGCCATGGAAACCCAGATGCGCGCTTCCTTGTTGCCAAGCACATCCATCGCGCGGGCCGCCTTCAGCACCATGAGGCGCATGGCCTCGATCTCGATGCGGGAGCGGCTGATCGTCTCCATGTTCTTGCCGAGGTCGATGATCCGCTTGCCGAATGCCTCGCGAGAGAGGCCGCGCGCGATCATCAGGTCGAGCGCCTTTTCCGCCGCACCGATGGAGCGCATGCAATGGTGGATACGGCCCGGCCCGAGACGAAGCTGGCTGATTTCGAACCCGCGCCCCTCGCCCCAGAGAATGTTCTCCTCCGGCACCCGCACATTGGTGAAGCGCAGATGCATGTGACCATGCGGCGCGTCATCGTGACCGAACACATTCATCGGCCCGAGGATTTCCACGCCGGGCGTGTCCATGGGGACGAGAATCTGGCTCTGCTGGCGGAACGCTTCCGCATTGGGAGAGGTCTTGACCATGACGATCATGATCTTGCAGCGCGGATCGCCAGCCCCGGAGATGTAGTACTTCTCGCCGTTGATGACCCATTCGCCGTTTTCCAGCACCGCGGTGGTGGAGACGTTGCGCGCATCGGAGGAGGCCACGTCCGGCTCCGTCATCGCGAAGGCGGAGCGGATTTCACCGGCGAGCAGCGGTTTCAGCCAGCGCTCTTTCTGCGCGGGCGTGCCCACACGCTCCAGCACTTCCATGTTGCCGGTATCGGGCGCGGAACAGTTCAGAGACTGCGAGGCAAGCGGGTTCCGGCCAAGCTCAAAAGCGATATAGGCGTAGTCGAGGTTCGACAGCCCCTCGCCCGTCTCGGCATTGGGCAGGAAGAAGTTCCACAGCCCGGCCTCCTTCGCCTTCGCCTTCAGATCGGCGAGGATCTCGAGCTGCCCCGGCGCGTAGGAAAACCGTTCCGCACGGTTCCGGCCCAGGCGCTCGTATTCCTCATAGGCCGGATCGCAGTTGGTGCGGATATGCTCCATCACGCGGGCCAGCAGGGGACGCGCGCCCTCCGACATGCCGAGGTTGTTCAGCATGTCTTCCGATGCGGCGCTGGCACCTTTTTTCTTCGTGTCGATCGCGTTCATCTGTTCACCCAATTCGGTTTGCGTTTCTCGACGAAGGCGGTGACGCCTTCACGGAAGTCTTCGGTTTCGCGCAGGTCGGACATCACCTGGCGGCTGTAACGGAGGCTGGTCTGCAGATTGTCCATGTCGTCCATCGCCCGGAGCACGCGGAGCGAGGCCCGGATGGACGAGGGGGAGACGGCAGCGATCTCTCCCGCCACTTCCATTGCCCGCTCCATCAGGCGTTCAGGCGCCACGACCTCGTTCACGAAGCCCATGCGCGCGCCCTCCTCCGCGCCGACCTGACGGCCGGTCAGGAACATCTCCACCGCCTGCTTGCGCGGGATCTCGCGGCTCAGCCTCTGGATGCCGCCCGCTGCCGCGAAGAAACCTACCTTCACCTCCGGCAGCGCGAAACGGGCCTTTTCCGACGCGATGATGACATCGCAGGCCAGCGCGGTTTCAAACCCGCCGCCCATGGCAAAGCCATTCACCGCCGCAACGATCGGTTTCAGCCGGTCGATGCGGGAGGAGAGGCCCGAGAAGCCGGTCTCCGGCCCCTTCATGTTGCCGCCCTGCGCGGTGTATTTAAGGTCATTGCCCGCACAGAAGGCCTTGTCGCCCGCCCCGGTCAGCACGGCAACCCAAAGCTCCGGATCCGCTTCGAACGCATCCCAGATGCGCGACATCTCATGGTGCATCGGCGCGTGGACGGCGTTGTAGACATCCGGCCGGTTCATGGTGACGACGAGAATGTTCCCTTCCCGCCGCGTCGTGGTGAATTCGAGGTCCATCAGCCCTTCCCCCCCGTTTTGAGACCACCAAGCTCGAGGTCGAGGAATCGCCCGCCCTCCGCTGCCAGCCGCCGCAACGATTCTGCTGGCGCAAACGCCGGATCCTCGGCGCCCAGTGCCTCCATCCGCGCGAGGATGCGCGCCGCACCAACCTGATCGGCCCAGTACATCGGCCCGCCCTTTGACGCCGGGAAGCCGTAGCCGTTCAGCCAGACCACATCGACGTCAGACGGGCGTTGCGCCTTGTTCTCTTCGAGAATCTTGACCGCCTCATTGACCATGGGTGCCATCAGCATCTCCACGATCTCCTCCGGGGGAAGCGTGGCGGGCGCGGCGCCGGTGATTTCCCGGATGACGGCTGCGGCTTCCTCCGACGGGCTTCCATTGCGCGCCGCGTCATAGTCGTAGAAGCCGCCGCCCGTCTTCTGCCCGCGCCTGCCCTTTTCGCAGAGCGCGTCGCGGATGGGGTTCGCGGTCTTCGCTCCCTTTGACCAGCCGATGTCCAAGCCGGCGAGGTCCGACATCTGGTAAGGCCCCATCTTGAAGCCGAAACCCGTAATGGCCGCGTCGATATCCCAGGGCATCAGGCCCCGGTACAGCAGCTTGTTGGCCTGCTCCCGTCGCGCGGCCAGCATCCGGTTACCCACGAAGCCGTAGCAGACACCGACGAGCACAGGAACTTTCCCGATCTTGCCCGCAAGTTCCATCGAGGTCGCGACCACATCGTCCGCCGTCTCGTCCGCCCGCACGATCTCCAGCAGTTTCATGACATTCGCGGGGGAGAAGAAGTGGAGGCCGATCACATCCCGCGGCCGTGAGGTGGCGGAGGCGATCTCATCGACATCCAGAGCGGACGTATTGGTGGCGAGAATCGCCCCGGGTTTCGCGATGGCATCCAGACGGGCGAAGATCTGCTTCTTCAGATCCATGTTCTCGAACACGGCCTCGATGATGAGGTCGCAGTCGGCCAGCGCGTCGAGGTCCAGCGCCGGGGTGATGCGCGCCATGCGCGCCTCGACTTCCGCCTGCGGGAAACGGCCCTTGTCGGCGCTGTTCTGGTAGTTCTTGCGGACCAGCGCGATGCCCCGGTCCAGCGCCTCCTGCGCGGTTTCAACGATGGTGACCGGTATGCCGGCGGTGGCGAAGTTCATGGCGATGCCGCCACCCATCGTACCGGCGCCGATGATGCCCACCCGGTTGATCGGGCGCAGTGCGGTTGCCGGGTCCAGCCCTTCGACCACCGCTGCCTCGCGGGTGGCGCGGGCCACGTAGCTTTCGACATCCGTCAGGGAGGGTCTGTCCATTGTCCTGCCTTTCTCAGCGAGCACCATCCGCCTGCAACGACAGGCAGTGGCGCTGGATTACCTTGCGATCAATCTTTTCCGTGGCGCCGCGCGGCAGGGGTGCTTCCAGCACCCACAGCCGCTCGGGCTGTTTGAAACGCGCGACGAGCGGCGCGAGAAACACGGCGAGTTCCTCCACCGTCAGCGTCGTACCGGGCAACAGATGCACGGCCGCTCCCACCGTCTCTCCCAACCGGGGATGAGGGACGGCGAAGACGCAGGCATCTTCCACGGCGGGATGTTCGTAGATCGCGTTCTCCACTTCGGCGCAGGCGATATTCTCGCCGCCCCGCACGATCATGTTCTTCTTGCGACCGCAGAAGTGGATGAACCCTTCCGGCCCCAAACGCGCGAGATCCCCGGTCAGCAGCCAACCATCGCGGAGCGCGGCCGCCGTGGCCTCGGGATCGTTCAGATAGCCGGGGGTCACGGCGGGGCTGCGGATCAGCAGCTCGCCCATCTCGCCCGGCGCCACGTCCCGGCCTGCGTCATCGACGATGCGCATTTCCTGCACGGGGGGGGCCAGCCGCCCCGCCGCGTCCGGGTATTCCAGATATTCCGGGCCGGAAAGGTTGATGCCCAGGGCGCAGGTCTCCGTCATGCCCCAGCCGATGGCGATGGTCGTCGCCGGAAAGACACGGTTCAGATCCTGTACCTGCGCGGCCGGGCGCTTGTCGCCCCCGCCAGTGATGTTTTCCAGCGACGGCAAGGTCAGCCCGCGGCGCTCCACGGTTTCGGCCAGGTCGGCGGACTGCGTGGGCACGCCGCTGATACGCGTGATGCCCTCCGCGCGGATCAGCTCCGCGGCCTCATCGGCATTCCAGCGGGGCATGAGCACGATCTTCGCCCCCATCTGCAACCCCTGGAAGAAGTTCGCGTAAAGTGCCGTGACATGGAACAGCGGCGAGATGATGAGCCAGGCGGGCATCGCCGGGGCACGGGCGGGAACCGCGAGTTCCGGCGCCATGACGCGAAGCAGATACCAGCTCCAGATGGCCGAGATGACGTTGCGATGCGTCTGGATCACGCCCTTCGGTACACCCGAGGAGCCGGAGGAATACATCACGGCGAACTCCGCCTCCGGCCCGATCTCCACCTCCGGCCAGACCGGATCGCAGGCGCGCATCTGCTCATAGCGGGAGGTGTCGGGCGCATCGTGGATCCCGATGAGCGTCAGCCCCTCGGGAATCACAGGGGCGAGCCGCGCGAAGCGTTCGGCATCCGCAAAGACAAGCCGTGCTCCGCAATCGTTGAGTGCGCGGAGCAACTCCGCCCCGCTTCCCCATGAGTTCAGCGGCACGACGCTGGCACCCGTCGCGGTTATCGCGAGGACCAGCAGAATCATCTCCGCATGGTTGCGCGAGCCGACGGCAACCCGGTCGCCCGGCCCTATCCCGTGATGGTGGATGAGAGCATTGGCCAGCGCGGCGACATCGCGGCGGACTTCACCATAGCTCCAGCGGCGGTTGCCCGCGACGAGCATCTCTCGCCCCGCATAGGCTTCCTCCGCCTGTTCGAACAGCGCGCGGACATTCGGGGGAGCATTGGCAAAAACCGTGTATTCCGTGCCATTGATCTGTTTCCGCTCCACCGCGAAACGGTTGTCCTCGCGGATGAGACGCGCGGCGACAGAGGCATGGCTCGGCAAGGCTTCGGTCATCTTATCCTCCCAGGCAGTAGGGTCAGGCAACCGACCCGGCATCCGCTCCCTCCCCGGAGCGCATCGATGCGGGGTGCATTCCTGACACATGTCAGGGTTACGACAGCCACCCCGCACCGGACAAGAGAAAACTTTGCCTTGGCGTAATTTCGGCAAACTTGATCCGTTGCGAGAAGCCGATTGACGGCTGTCAACCGGTCCCCTAAGGTGCTTCCTGACATTTGTCAGTCAATAAACGGGCGCCGCCGGAAAAGGCGCGGAACCGCTGCGGGCAATGCGCGGCAGAGGGGAGGCAGCGACATGACACCGACAGCGCTTACCGCTGCGGCGCGGACCATCGGCCCAAGCCGCATAAAGGCACGGGGCTTGGCACCCAGCCTTTTCACGCACACCGCCCTCAAGGCGATCTGACCCCCACTCACAGGCCCAAGGCGGGCCTGCCACCAGAGGCACAGGACATGACGGCGCAGGACAGCACAGCGCGCGCGACGCCATTGCGCAGCACCACGGATCAGCATGCGGGCCAGAGGGCGGCGCAGCCCTCGGACATCATGCTCATCGAGCCGCTCGCGAAGCATCGTTTTGACGAAGCCGCGCTTTCAGCATGGATGGCCCAGGCCCTGGACGAGCCGGAGAAACCCATAAAGCTCCTGCAGTTCCAGGGCGGGATGTCGAACCCGACCTTCCTCGTCCGGCTGGCGGACGGGCGGCGATTTGTCCTGCGCAAGAAGCCGCCGGGAGACCTGCTGCCCAAGGCCCATGCCGTGGACCGGGAATACCGGATCATGCACGCGCTTGGCCCGACAGCCGTTCCCACGCCCCAGATGGTGGCCTATTGCGACGACCCATCGGTGATCGGGGTTGAGTTCTTCCTGATGGAATTCGTGGAAGGACGGATCATCTCCGATCCGGCCATGGCACCGGTCGCGCGGGATGACAGGCGGGACGTGGCATTCTCACTCGTCGATACGCTGGCGGAATTGCACAAGATCGACTGGCAGGCCTGCGGGCTTCAGGACTACGGTCGCCCGGAAGGCTATCTCGCGCGGCAGACATCGCGCTGGTCTGGGCAATACGAGGCGTCGAAATCGGCGTTGCCCGCGGATTTCGACTACAAGGGCATGGATTGGCTGCGGGACTGGCTGCTCGCAAACTCCGCCGTGCAGGAGGAAAGCGCGATCACGCATGGCGACTTCCGCGTCGGCAACACGATATTGCATCCAGAGAAACCAAAGGTCGTGGCGGTTCTGGACTGGGAGCTTTCAACCATCGGCCATCCGCTTTCCGATCTGGCCTATCTGTGCCTTCCCTACCGGCTGACAGGCGCGCTTCCCGGTGCGCCCGATCTGCCAGCTTCGGGCTTGCCTCAGGAAGCGCAGATGCTCGCCCGCTATGTCGAGCGGACGGGGCGGAAGGACATTCCCGACTGGCCGGTGTTCCTTGCCTTCAACTGCTTCCGCTACGCGGCCATCGTGCAGGGCGTGGCGGCGCGGGCGGCGCAGGGTACCGCCAGCAGCGCAAGCGCCGACCCCGTCAGGGATGGCGCGCGGGCGCGGATGGTCGCCGAGCGCGGCGCGGAAATCGCACGGGCCTATGAGGCCGGACAAGCGTGACAGGATCGCGGGCGCCGGTTGTCGCCCGCGACCGCCCTGCTCAGTCGGCAGGCTCTTCTGTAATCTCCGGCCCTTCCAGAATGGCCGTCACCATCACGGCCGAGCCACGGGCCACCGCGGCCACCAGAGGGTCGCCACGGGTAGCCCGCGGCTGCAGCCAGTCCCGCATCGGCGCGAAAGCGGACAGGAACACCAGCAGGTTCGCCGCCGTGATCCCACGCGGATCATCAGGCGGCAATCCGGCCCGGCGGGACAGCAGCGCTCCCCCTTCGGCCATCAGCTTCTCCTCCCGCTCTCGCATGGCGGCACGGTCCTCCGGCAGCATATGCGGAATGGAGCGGTAGATGAGCAGCGTGCCCTTGCGCTTCTTGTCCCATGTCTCCCGCAGATATTCAGCCAGTGCATCCTCCAGCGGCCTGTCCTCATCCGAGAGGAGGTCAGTCAGCAGCGGCACATCGCTGCGGAACCAGAGCTGGTTCAAAAGCCGCCGCAGCGCGTCGTTCTTGTTGGCCACATAATCATAGATGCTGGCGTGATTGACGCCAGAGCGCGCGCAGATGTCGCGGATGGTGGTGGACGCAAAGCCCTTCTCCAGAAACAGGTCGAGCGCGGCATCGCAGATC
This sequence comes from Haematobacter massiliensis, assembly GCF_000740795.1. GTDB lineage: Bacteria > Pseudomonadota > Alphaproteobacteria > Rhodobacterales > Rhodobacteraceae > Haematobacter > Haematobacter massiliensis. Next base: position 82,106 of record NZ_JGYG01000006.1, on the reverse strand, counting down.
TGCTCACGCCGCCGCCGGACAAGATCCTCGTTGCGCACGACATCCACGTCGGCTTCGTCAAGAAAGCCTGTCCTGGGCTTCCTCTGCTTTCCGGTCGGGGGGGGCGATGTCACGCTGTGGCTCCGTCACTAGGGTGGCGCCAATCTATGCGGCGGCGGACGGCACCTCAACCATCCGCGCGGAAACCGCACATCCGTCGAAGGCCCGTGTTGCCTCGGGCACGCGGCACCGCTAACCTGAATAGACTGACGATTGTCAGGATTCTATATAGGGGGAGAAGCCATGACCGATCAAGTTCTTCTGAACCGGCAGGACGGCCTGCTGACGATCACCTTGAACCGGCCCGAACGGCGCAATGCCATGACACCCGCGATGACGGCGGCGTTGACCGAGGCGCTCGCAGCCGCGGCCGAGGATGATGCGGTTCGGGCGGTCCTGCTGACAGGAGCAGGCGGGCACTTCTGCGTGGGCGGCGATGTGAAAGCGATGAACGAAGGCGCAGGCGCGGACAGGCCGCTCGGCCAGCGTCTCCACACGCTCCGCGACCGGATGAGCGCGGCCTTCTACCTTCACACCATGCCGAAGCCCACCATTGCCGCCATTGAAGGCTCTGCCGCCGGGGCAGGCCTGTCGCTGGCGATGGCCTGCGACCTGCGGATCTGCGCGGAGGACGCGAAGCTGACCACCGCCTTTGCCAAGGTGGCGCTGTCGGGGGATTTCGGCGGAAGTTATTTCCTCACCCATATCCTCGGCGGGGCCAAGGCACGGGAGCTTTACCTGCTGTCGCCGCTGCTTTCCGGAGTGGAGGCTGCGGAGATCGGTCTCGTTACCCGTGCGCTTCCCGCGGGCGCCGTCATGGAAACGGCGCGCGGCCTTGCCGCCGATCTCGCCGCCGGGCCGACGCTTACCTATGGGCGGATGAAGCAGAACCTCACGCTCGCCGCCACTGGGGGCAGCCTTGCGGACTGTCTGGATCAGGAGGCGCGGAACCACACGCTTTCCATGCTGACCGCAGATCACCGGGAGGCGGCGGCGGCTTTTGTGGAGAAGCGTAAGGCGGCCTTCGCGGGCGCGTAGGGCGGAAACGGGCGGCGCTGCGGAAGCGCCGCCCCCTCATTCGGCGGCGGAGAGCTGCCCGAAGTCGCGCGCCGCGCGCTCCTGCAACTCCAGCCACTGGACCTTGCCGCTGCCGGAGCGGGGCAGCGTCTCCACGTAGACGACGCGGCGCGGTACCTTGTAGGCGGCCATCTGCTCCCGGCACCAAGCGATCAGCTCGGCCTCCGGCAGTTCGTCCTTGGCCACGACATAGGCCAGCACCGACTCCCCCCGCCGCGGATCAGGATAGCCCACGATGCAGGCCTCCACGATACCGGGATGGGCGTGCATCAGCGCCTCCACCTCTGTCGGCCACACCTTGAATCCGGAGGCATTGACCATCCGTTTCACCCGGTCGACGATGTAGAAATAGCCGTCCCGGTCATAACGCGCGATATCCCCGGTGCGCAGGAACCGCTTGCCGTCCCGCTCCAGAAAGGCGGCGCGAGTCGCCTCCTCATTGTTCCAGTAGCCATGGAACACCTGCGGCGCGCTGACGATGATCTCCCCGGGCTCCTCCGGGCCGAGTTCCCGGTCCGTATCGGGGTCGATGATCCGCGCATCGACGTCGAATACAGGAATGCCAAGACATTGCGGACGGGGCGCGTCATGCGGATTGATGATGACACCCGCCATCGTCTCCGTCATGCCGTAGCCTTCGAGATAATCGAGCCCCGTCAACCCTTTCAGACGCTGAGCGATGGCCGCTGGCATGGCCGCGCCGCCTCCTCCCGGCGTTTGGAGGCTTGCCAGATCTTCGGCCCGGACGCCGGGATCGCTCACCAGATCGACGATCATGGTGGAGATGCTGCGCCAGCGTGCGATACGGTAGCGACGGATCAATTCCACCGCCACGCGCCGGTCCCATCGGGACATCAGCACGATGGTCTCCCCCGCATAGAGCGGCCCGTTCATCGAGTTCTGCATCCCCGTGACATGGAACAGCGGCAGGACGGAAAGCGTCGCACCCCCCTCCCCCAGCGGGTTCCATACCACACTGCCGACGAGCGTCGTCTGCAGTGTGGTATGGCTGTGCATGCAGCCCTTCTGCCGGCCCGTCGTGCCAGAGGTGTAGGGGATCGCGGCGAGATCATTTCCGCCCGTGGTGACGGGGCCGGGGGTCAGGCCCGCCGCCTCCATCGCGCGCCAGCCGGTGATGCCCGCCGGGAAATCCTCCCGCTCGCCTTCCTGAAGTCCCGGCGGCAGCGGGATGTCGCAGGCCGGATCGGCCATGTCGGCATAAGCCGTGGCCAGCACATCCACCAGCGACGTTCCAATGAGCGGCGCGATGTAGTCCAGAAGCTCCTGCCCCACGATGGCCACGCGCGCGCCGCTGTCGGTAACGACATGCTCGATCTCGCGTAGCCGGTTCATCGGGTTCACCGGCACGACGACCGCATTCGCCCGCAGGATGGCATAGAAGGCGATGATGAATTGCGGGCTGTTCTGCATGTAGAGAACGACCCTGTCGCCCCGTCGCACACCCGCTTGCTCCTGAAGCCAGCCCGCGAGCTGCAAGACCCGCTCCTGAAGCCCGGCATAGGTGATCTCCGCACCGTGATAGATGAGCGCGACCGCCTCCGGCACCCGCTCCGCCGACAGGCGCAGGTTCTCTGCCACGTTGTGCAGGGGGGCGTCGAGGCGGTCGGGGACACCCGCAGGCCAGGGGCGGGCGGGATCAGACATCGGCGGCCTCCTTGCGCGACGCATCGGGGCGGGCCGAAAGCTCGGGCCAGCGGTCCCGCAGCTCCCGCTTCAATACCTTGCCGATCACGCTGCGGGGCAGTTCCGGCAGGACGGCGATCCCCACAAGCCGCTGGAACCGCCCGATGCGGGCGTTAGTCCAGTCCCGGACCGCCTCCGCCTGCGCACCGGGAGCGAGCACGACGCAGGCCACCGGTGTTTCCCCCCATTCAGGGCTGGGCACACCGATCACGGCGCAGTCCGTCACATCGGGATGGGTGGAAAGGACCGCTTCGATATCCGCGGCGAAGATGTTGAAGCCGCCGGAGATGATCATGTCCTTCCGCCGGTCGAGCAGCGTCAGGAAGCCGTCCTCGTCCAGCCGCCCCATGTCACCGGAGCGGATATAGGGCACACCCTCCGGGCTGATCCAGGTCAGATCGCGCGTGGCTTCCGGCGCGTTGCGATAGCCACGCATCATCGTGGTAGACCGGCCCACGACCTCTCCTGTCTCGCCCTGAGGCAGCGGGCGGCCGGCCTCGTCCAGGATCAGGACTTCCGCCCCCGCTCCCGGCCTGCCGACGGTGTGAAGCTTGTCGGGCCAGGCGGAGCAGTCGAGCACCGCGCTCACCCCCCCTTCCGTCATGCCGTAGATATTTATCATCCGGCCCGGCCAGCGGGCCAGCACCTGCTTCACCACCGCCGGGTTCAACGGCGCGCTGGTCGACAGCTTCGCCTGATAGGAGGACAGGTCAAACTGGTCGAAATCGGGGTGTTCGATAACCCGCCGGATCTGAACCGGGACCATCATGCTGTGGGTAACGCGATGCGTCTCTGCAAGCGCTAGGAACCCCCGCGCGTCGAACTTGCGCATCAGGATTACCCGACCCCCCATCGCCAGCACCGGGATCAGTGTCGCGAGCGTGGTGTTGGAATAGAGGGGCGTCGAGAAGAGAACCGTCGAATCCTCACTCAACCCGAAGCGGCGGAACCGGTCCACCTGATTGTCCCGGAACCGGACGTCGTGCTCGATCCCCTTGGGCGCGCCCGTGGTGCCAGAGCTGTAGATGATGTCGAACAGGGTATCCGCCCCGATGCGCCGGGCTGACAGGGGCGCTAGGTGCTGCGCCTCCGCGACGAAACGCTCCAGATCATGAGCGCCCGGCGTCTCCGGCGCGGCGGCGTCGGCAAAGACCTGCGCGGCACCCGCATTCTCCCGCATCCGGGCCAGCGCCTCGGGATGGCCGGAGGTCGGCAGCGGCGCGACACAGACGCCAAGCGCCGCAGCACCCAGATAAAGCGCCAGATGGTCAGCGGTCAGCCCACCCACCGTGGCGATCACGTCGCCTTCGGCCAGACCGAGGGCAGCCAGCGCCGCCGCCACCCTATCCATGCGGTCCACCAGTGCGGCTGCCGTGATCTCCAGCGGTCCGTCGATCAGGGCGATATGTTCAGGCCGACGACTGGCTGCGGTGCGGATCCGGTGCGGAATGTCCAGCACCTCCTCCTCCACCGGGACGGGCCAGAGGCGCATCTCCGCGCCATTCATTTCGGCCACCCGCATGCCATCTGCCCTCCGGCCATGCCGGACATCGCGGCTATCTCAGCCATTCTCTCCCCCCTCGTGGTGCAGTGCAGCGCGGGTTTCTCCTCCCTCGCGCCGCGCCGGTTATCCTGCGGCAGCAAAGTTTCTAAGGGCCATGCCGCGCCCTATGCTGCAGGCGATTGGCATGAACCTGCGGTCGCTGCCGCAGGTCTCGTCACTTCCCCGCGCCGGTGTAGCGGAAGGCGCCGCTGCCGGTCGCTACGATCGTCCCCTCGGCATCGGTGATCCGCCCTTCTGCGAAGAAGGTCTTCTGACCGCCGCCGACACGCCAGCCTTCCGCGACGATTACCGTGCCGGCCGGCCGCGAGAGGAAGTTGGTGGTCAGCGACAGGGTCATCGCCTTGCGCCGGTTCTCGGCATCGCCGGTATAGCTGCCACTGTAGCCCATCACCGTGTCCAGCAGGGCCGCATAGACGCCGCCATGCGGAATGCCGTAGCGGTTTTGAAGATGTTCCCCCAGCGGAAGCTCGAACCGGGCGCGATCGGCACCCCAATCGAGCATGCGGAAGCCCAGAAGCTTCTGAAACGGATAGGGATCTTCGGTCAGCAAGGTGCCGGACACGGGTTGATCCATGGATTGTCTCCTTCAGGCATAGGTCAGCAGCCGGTCGTCCTCTTCCGTCCGCAGATGTGGCACTTCGTTGAACGCATGCAGGAACAGCCCCCGCCCGCTGCCGACAAGACGCGATACCGCACAGTTCTTCATCTGAAGCTGGAGCAGGATCATCTGCGCGGGGGGCGCGCCCAGCACCTCCACCAGCATTCGGCTGATCGCGCCCCCCGAGCTGACCGCAAGGACATCGCCCCCCGCCGCACGCATCGACGCAAGCGCGTCGGACACGCGGGCGGAGAAATCGCGCCAGCTTTCGGGCGGGGCCTCTACCTCATCCCGCTGCCAGGCCAGCACCGTCTCCCGCAGGGTGCGGAAGTAGAGACGCTTGTCGCGCCGCACATCCTCGGGCAGCGCGCAGCCGAACCGGCAGGCAAGCAGCGCACCCCCGTCAAACTCGTTCAGGCCCTCGTGAACGGTGGCGGCATCAGGATCCAGCCCGAGCGCGGGGGCCAGCCCTTCCAGGGTCTCCCGGTGGCGGCGCATGCTTCCGAGGAACACCCGGGCTGGGCGCGCCCTGCCCCGCAAGGCAAGACTCTCGCCCAACAGGCGGGCCTGCTCATGGCCAAGCGGCGAGAGACGGTCGTAATCCGCCGCCCCAAACGACGCCTGCCCATGCCGGACGAGGGTGATCTCCACCATCTCAGCCCGGCACGCGTTCGTCGAGCGCCACGACACCCTCCACGGCGTGCCGGTATTCACGCTCCAGCCGCGCGACCAGATCGGCGGCAGGCACCACGCCCTTCACCGCGCCGATCCCCTGACCCGCACCCCAGATCTCCTTCCAGGCCTTGGGCTTGGAGGCACCATCCTTGAAGTTCATCGTGCTCACGTCGCCCTGCGGCAGCGCGTCCGGGTCGAGGCCCGCGCGGCGGATCGACGCCTTGAGGTAGTTGCCCGAGACGCCCGTGAAAAGCGAGGAGGTGACGATGTCCTCCGCCCCGGAACCCACGATCATGTCCTTGTATTCCGCAGGGGCCTGCGCTTCTTGGGTCGCGATGAACGCGGAACCCATGTAGCCCAGATCAGCGCCCATCACCTGTGCCGCCAGCAGCGCCTGCCCCGTAGCCAAGCTTCCCGACAGCAGCAGCGGGCCAGAGAACCAGGACCGGATTTCCTGCACCAGCGCAAAGGGGGACTGCATCCCGGCATGGCCGCCCGCACCGGCAGCAACCGCGATCAGCCCGTCCGCGCCCTTCTCGATCGCCTTGCGGGCGAAGGTGTTGTTGATGACATCGTGCAACACGATCGCGCCCGAGTCATGCGCCGCCGCATTCACCTCGGGTCGTGCGCCGAGCGAGGTGATCCAGATCGGCACCTTCCACCGGGCACAGATCTCCACGTCCCGGTCCAACCGTGCGTTGGAGCGGTGAACGATCTGATTCACTGCGAAGGGGGCGGCGGGACGATCGGGGTTGGCCTGGTTGTGGCGGTCCAGTTCCTCCGTGATGCGGCGGAGCCACGCCTCCAGAAGCGGCGGCTCGCCGGCCCCTTCGCGCGCATTGAGCGCAGGAAAGCTGCCAACGATCCCCGCCTTGCACTGGGCGATGACCAGATCCGGGCCGGAGAGAATGAACATGGGCGACGCGACGAGCGGCAGGCGAAGCCTGCGGAACGGGGCGGGGAGATCCTTGAGTGTCCGCATCATGCGGCCTCCTTTCCAACATAGCGCAGTCCGAGCCAGTCAGCGAGGAGCGCGGGCCGGTCGGCCCCCTCAATTTCCACAGTCACCCCCCAGACGGCAAGGAGAGCGTCGGGTGACCTCCAGTCAGCCCGCGTCAGCCGGAACCGACCCCGAATGCGCGCGCCGACCGGAACAGGCGCCACGAAGCGGACCCGGTCGAAGCCGTAGTTCACGCTGGAGCGCACATTGGTGAGCTTCGGCAACGCACTTTTCGCAAGGGCGGGCAGGAGCGCGAGCGTGAGCAACCCATGGGCGACCGTTGTCCCATACGGCCCTTCGGCGGCGGCGCGGCCGGGATCGACGTGGATGAACTGGTGATCGTCCGTCACCTTGGCGAAGGCGTCGATCAATGGCTGGTCGATGACCACCCAGTCGGACAGCCCGATCTCCTCTCCCACGCGCTCCGCAAGCTCCGCCGGCGACATCTCCATCCACCTGCCTCCCCGTTTCCTGACAAATGTAAGGCGACCGTAGATCCAAATCCTGCGGCAGACAACGCCGATAATTCTCTCGAACCCGTTTTACCGGATCGCCTTATTCCTTTGGTGTTTCGCAGAGTGGAACCATGCCCTCCCTGAAATCCTGACGCTTGTAAGGAATCCGTTGACATGCAGGCTGTCGGATGCTGTCGTGACGGTGGAGACCCTTCGGAGGAGAAGGGATTTCGCAGATCAAACGGTGCTTTTGCCGCTTGGCGGCAGATCGCGGCCGGACATGACAGGGAGGAACAGGGTGAATTTTGGTGAGCACAGATCCGCTTCGCGCGGGCTTTTTCCCGCCCTCAGCCGCAGGAAGCTGCTGATCGGCATGACGTCGGCGGGCGCCGTGGCAAGCCTCGGCCTGCCGATTCGCGCCTTTGCGGGGGCGACGGGCCGGCTGCGGATCGCGGGGATCGCCAACCCATCCAGCCTTGACCCGGCGACGAGCGGCTCTGGCTCCGACCACGTCTATCTGTTCAATTTCTACGACACTCTGGTGGAATGGGACCCCGATACGCTCGCTCCGCGCCCCGGCCTTGCGAAAAGCTATGCTTTCAGCGATCCGCAGACGCTGGTGCTGGACCTTCGGGATGGTGTCACCTTCCATGACGGCACGCCGATGGATGCCGAAGCGGTCAAGTTCAACCTCGACCGGATGCGCAGCTCGCCGCTGTCCAACCACAAGGCCGAGATGTCCACCATCGACACCGTGGAGGTCACCGGCCCGCTGCAGGTGACGCTGCGCCTCAAGGTGCCGGACAGCGCGATGCCGCTCATCCTCGCGGACCGGCCCGGCATGGTCGCGTCGCCCACCGCGCTGAAGGCCAGCGAACAGGGCCGGATCGACCGCAATCCGGTCGGCACCGGCGCCTGGAAATACGTGACCTGGACCGATGCGGAGCGGCTGATCGGCGAAGCCAACCCCGCCTACTGGCGGCAGGATCGCCCCGGCGCGGCGGAGATCGAGTTCTTCATCATCCCGGACGCGGCGACGCGGCTTCGCGCGGTGCAGTCCGGGCAAGTGGACATCGCCTATCTGGTCTCCGAGCGTTTCATACCGGTGGTGGAGCGCAACCCGAAACTCACGGCCATCACGCGGCCCACGGCCTACATCTATCAACTCTACCTCAACGGATCCAAGGGTCCGCTGGCGGATGTGCGTGTGCGGCAGGCGATCAATCATGCGATCGACCGCAACTCCTTCATTCAGGCCGTGCAACAGGGGCTGGGAGAGGCCGCGGCGATGAACCTCCCGAAATCCCACTGGGCCTATGCGCCGGAAGCCGAGGAATACACCCGCTACGATCCCGATCTTGCCCGGCGCCTGCTGGCGGAGGCGGGCCATGCCGACGGGTTGCAGCTCGACTTCCGCAGCTATCCCGATCAGGCGGCGGTGCAGCGTCAGGAGGTGATCCTCAACCAGCTTTCCAAGGTGGGGATCCGGGGGCGTTTCCTCAATGCGCCGATTGCAGAGGCCGACAGCCGCGTCTTTGGCAGTGGCGAAGGGGATGTCTATCTCTCCGCCTGGACAGGACGCGCGGACCCGACCGTGACCTATGTCACGCTCTATGACGAGAAATCCTATTATAACCCGGGCCGGGTCGCGCCATTGCCCGGTTTCAACGAAGCCATCGCCGAAAGTCGCGCCACCGACGATCAGGCGGCCCGCGCGACTGCACTTGCCAAGGTACAAAAGCTCGTCATGCAGAACGCGCTCACCGCGCCGATCTCCTTCCGCTATGAGACGGATGCAGCGACGAAGCAGGTCGCGAACTTCGCGCCGAACCTGCTGGGCAAGCCGAAGTTTCAGGACGTGACCCTATCGGGTAGCGGCGGCTGAAAACCCCATCGGCCCTCAATGAGCCAGCGGCCCCCCGCGACAGGGGGCCGGACTTTTACCGCCGATCGGGCCTGAAACCCTGTCTCCACAACCGGATACTCCGGTCGAAAGCTCAGCGCGGGTTCCACGCCTCGCGCGGCTTCGGGCGAACCAGCCGCGCCGGATCGGCAAAAGCACCATCTGACGCAGATCCATAGGGCGCCCCAAAAGAAACTCCCGTGCCGGGTGGCACGGGAGTCCCTTCGGGCATCAACGCGGAGCGTCGTTCGTCCGAGTTCAGGCCACAGGCGGCGGCGTCTGGCTCGTCGGGGCGGGGGCGGCGGTGCTGGACAGGGCGGATTTCAGCCGCTCGATTGTCGCGGTTTCTTCCGGGCTGACCTTTACCCCGCCGAAGCCAAGAAAGCCGCCTTCCTTCGAGGCCTCAGCCACGCTCTGCGCGATGTCGATAAGCCAGCTGTTGAAGCCGGGCGCGGCATCCGGAGCCTTCTCCGCAATGATGCCCGACAGCCGGCTGATCTCCCCGATCAGGCTGTCCGCGATGCCTTTCGGATCCTTCCCCTTCACCTGTTCCTTGAGGATGGCTGTCACGGCGGAACGTCCTTCGGGGGCGGAAAAACTTTCCACAGCCGCAGAGATCAACGGATTATCCTTCGAATCTCGCGCCTTGTTGAGCGCTTTCGCCATCGCCGCGCTCTCCTTGATGGCCCCGAAGAGGCCACTGGGATCCGCAGCGGTCACCGCCATGCCAGCAAACATGGGCATTGCAGCTATGCGGTCCCGATCAGCGGGATCAAAGGCATCGAGTCCAGTCATGGGTTTTCTCCCTTTCGCATCGGAATCATGCGAAGAACTATGTAGCACGGCATTCGCATTCGTCCTTGTTTCGATCTCTCCGCCTTTCAGCGGGACAGAAGCCCGGAGGTCGCGGAGAGAAGCAGGTCGCATTCCTCCGCCGTGCCGATAGAAATGCGAAGCCAATCGGCGATCCGGTCCTGACCGAAGCGGCGGACAAGAATGCCTTGCGCGCGCAGTGCCGCCAGCGCGGCCTCTCCAGCCAGATCCGGATGGCGGGCAAAGACGAAATTCGCCCGCGAGGGCAGCACCTCGAAGCCTTGCGCCCTCAATCCCACGATCATCCGCTCCCGGTCGGCCATCAGACGGGTGCGGGTCTGGTCGAACCAGTCACGGTCGCGCCACGCGGCCTCTGCCCCGGCAAGGGCGAGCCTGTCCAGGGGATACGAATTGAAGCTGTCCCGGATCCGCCGCAACGCCTCTATCAGCGGTTGCTGGCCAAGCGCGAAACCGACCCTGAGCCCAGCGAGGCTCCGCGACTTGGAGAATGTCTGGACCACCAGAAGATTGTCATGCTCCCCGATCAGGCACGTCGCGGTTTCCGCACCGAAATCGACATAGGCTTCATCGACCAGAACGACCACATCAGGGTTCCGCCGCAGAATATCCGCCAGCACATCAAGCCCCACCGCGATCCCTGTGGGCGCATTCGGATTTGCGATGACAATGCCTCCGCAAGGACCGTGATACTGTCCCCCGCCAAGACAGAAATCCGAATCCAGAGGCAGCCGCCGGAACGGCAGGTCATAAAGGCTGCAGTAAGTGGGGTAGAAGCTGTAGGTCACATCGGGAAACAGCACCGGCCCCTTGTCGCGAAAGAAGGCATTGAAGGCATGGGCCAGCACTTCGTCCGAGCCGTTGCCGAGAAAGACCTGATCGGGCGCAAGGCCCAGCGGTTCCGCGATTGCCGTCGCAAGCGCGAAACCTGTGGGATCGGGATAGAGCCGCAGGCCATCATCCGTCACCGCCCTTATCGCCTCCAGCGCCAGAGGCGAGGGACCATAAGGGTTCTCGTTGGTGTTCAGCTTCACCACCCGCTCCCCCTTCGGCTGCTCGCCGGGGACATAGGGGACGAGATGCTGGACGAAGGGGCTCCACAACCTGCTCACGGCTATCCTTTCCGCTTGATCCGGCGGGAGCCTATCGCCCGCGCGGCGCGCAGGCCACAGGGAATGGCCAGACGGCCCCTGTGACGCGCGGGCCGGACAGGCGGGGATAAGGTCGTCGGTCATGACCCGCGCGCAGGCCGCCGGCCTCCGCTCCATGTGCTTGTCCGGATCGGCTTTCGGGCCTTCGTCCACGCGGGCCGGGACGCACCCGAGTATCGCACCCCTCGAGACATTCGGCCGCGCAGGGCGGTACGCGTCACCTATGACCTGCGCCGGTCTTTCGACAGCGTCCGAGGGACATCTCCTGTCAAGGCTCCGGCCATGCAAGCGGAGATACGTACTTTCGGCATAGGCCACCGCGTCGGCTGCCGAAACCAAGCTTTCAGCCGCCTGTTGAAAACCACCCGCCCGCGCGCCCAATCCGAAAGGCGGTATCCGGCACGGAAGCCATTGCCGCATGGGATCACTCGCCTGCCGTCCCGGGCGGGTCCGTCCCGGATGGTGGTTCTGAAGCGTCGAAGGCCCCGCCATCGCGACCGTTACACGCCGCCCGTTGCGCGTCGAACAAGCGGCACGATCCGGTGCCCCGCGCCTATGCAGCCGCCGCCCAGCCGGACGACCATGCCCATTGGAAGTTGTAGCCGCCGAGCCAGCCCGTCACATCCACTACCTCGCCGATGAAATGCAGGCCCGGGACGGCCTTTGCCTGCATCGTCCGGGCATCCAGCGCGTCGGTGTCCACGCCACCCAGCGTCACCTCCGCAGTGCGGTAGCCTTCCGTTCCGGCGGGGCGCAGCGGATAGTCATGCACCAGCGCGGCCAGCCGGTCGAGCGCCGCATTCGGCTGTTCGGCAAGGTTGCCCGACAGGCCGCTGATCGCCTCCACATGCCGCGCGAGCTTCTCCGGCATCACCCGCGACAGGGCGGTGCGCAGCGCGATACGACCGGCAGTGGCGCGCGCCTCCCGCAGCAGCGCACCGGCATCCTGACCGCGGGCCAGATCGAGCCGGATCTCCTCTCCCTCCCGCCAGTAGGAGCTGATCTGGAGGATCGCGGGGCCGGAGAGGCCGCGATGCGTGAACAGGATCGCTTCGTCGAACGCGGTGCGCCCGTGGCGCGCGCTGCCCTGAACGGCAGTACCGGCGAGCGGGGCCAGGCGCTCCAGATCCGGGGGCGAAAGCGTGAACGGCACAAGACCGGGCCGCGTCTCCACCAGAGGGAGGCCAAAGCTCTCCGCGATGCGGTAGCCGATGCCGGTCGCGCCCATCTTCGGGATGGACTTGCCACCCGTCGCCACAACGACCTTGCCTGCCGTCAGCACCCCGCGAGAGGTGGCCACCGCAAAGTCCTGCCCGCGCCGTGTGACCCCGTCAACCGCCGTCTCAAGCCAAAGATCACCGCCCGCCTGTTGCAGATCCTGAAGCAACGCGGCCACGAGATCCTTGGCCGAACCGTCGCAGAACAGCTGCCCGAGCGTCTTTTCGTGCCACGGGATGCCCCAGCTCGCCATGCGGTCGATGAAATCCCACTGGGTATAGCGCTTGAGGGCCGACAGTGCGAAGCGCGGGTTCCTTGACAGGAACTTCTCCGGGGCGATGCCGAGATTGGTGAAATTGCACCGCCCGCCGCCGGAAATGCGGATCTTCTCTCCCGCTCGCCGGGCATGGTCGATCAGGAGCACCCGTCGCCCGCGCCGTGCCTCCTCGATCGCCGAGAACAGTCCCGCCGCGCCCGCACCAAGTATGATTGTGTCCTGTGTGGCCATCCTCCGCCTCTATCCCCGGCGGCGGCGGCTGGCAATCGCGCTGCCGCTTTCTTCCCCGGCGGACATGGCGTGCCGATGACCACGGACGCACAACCACCGCGGATTGTCCCAGAACCGTCATCATCCGTAAACCATTTCGTTTCAAACGGTTGTGATCTTGCCGGCGTTGACTGTCGCGGTGGAAACGCCGCGGCGCGCACAACTCCAGAGGTACAAGATGAAACTTTCCCATGCCTTACTTGGCGTGACTTTCGCGTTCGTGCTGCCGCTCTCCACTGAGGCCGCGACCTTCGGCGCCCGGTTCGACACACTGACCGGCGCCGCACCCGCGGTGATCGCCCACCGGGGCGCTCCCGCCTATCTTTCTGAGAATACGCTGGCGGGGACGGAGCTTTCCGTACGCCAGGGCGCCGGCTGGATCGAGAACGACGTGCAGCCCACGAAGGACGGCGTCCTCGTCGTCATGCACGACAGCACGCTGGAGCGGACCACCAATGTGGAGTCGCTCTTTGCCCCCCGGAACGGCGGCTATAAGGTCGCTGACTTCACGATGGAAGAAATCCGCACGCTGACGGTCGATTCCCAGAGCCAGGACTATCCCGGTTTCACCCCGACGACCGAAAACCCCTTCCGTGTGCCGACTTTCGCCGAACAGCTCGACGCGCTGACCGCGTACAATACTGCCTACGGCACGGATGTCGGCATCGTGGCGGAGCTGAAATACGGCTATGATCCGGTGTCGAACCAGAAGGCCATCGACACGCTGATCGCCCATGGTTACGACACGCCGGACAAGGCGATCCTCCAATCCTTCAGCCATGAGAATGTCCACGACGTCGCGGGCAAGCTTGAGGAAATGGGCCTGACGCTGCCGGTCTCCCAGCTTGGCGGCGCGGCACTGGGGCTGGACGGGCAGTTCTACATCGACGGCAAGATCACGCTCGCGGGCCTCGCGACCTATGCCGATGCGCTGTCGCTGACCTCGGGCAGCATCACGGAGGAATTGATCGACGCCGCCCATGACCTGGGCCTGCCGGTCTATGCCTGGACGTTCCGCCCTGCCGATCTGAACGCAGCCTTCGCCCAGATGGCGCAGTTCATCGAATGGGGTATCGACGGGATCATCACCGACAATCCCGACTATGCCGTCGCCGTGGTGGCCAGTTATGAGGTCGCGCCCGTACCGCTGCCGGCCGCCCTGCCGCTGGCACTGGCCGGGCTGGGCGCACTCGGCCTGGTGGCGCGCCGCAAGCGGGCCTGACGCTAAACGGGCCTGACGCTGAAGCCGCCTTGCGGTTCCCGAGGCGGCGCAGGACACTAGGCAGCCCCGGCGGCGAGTCGCCCCGGGGCCGTTCCCATGCCGCCCGCCCTGCGGCCCGAAAACCGATGGCCCGATGATCGTCCGAGACAGACCCAGCGCGCTCCGCCTGTTCTTCGTGATGAAAGGTTCCATCGTCCAGCGTATCTGGCCGCAGCTTCTCAGCGTGGCACTGCTCTCCGCCTTCATCGTCGCCGCGCACCGATGGCTGCCGGGTTGGGTGCCGGGAATGAACCCCGCCCCCTTCGCACTGATCGGGATTGCGCTGTCCATCTTTCTCGGCTTTCGCAACGGGGCGAGCTATGATCGCTGGTGGGAGGCGCGCAAGCTCTGGGGTCAGATCATCCAGTCGGCGCGCGACATCGCCCGCCAGACCGCGATCCTGAGTGATACCGCGCCCGAGACGCGGCGGGATCTTCTGTATGCAGTCATGAGCTTCGCCCATGCCGGCGCGCGCAGCCTGCGAGGCGAAATGCCCGAACCCACGGCCGACACGCTGCTGAAACGCGCAACGCTCATCGTGGCACGATCCCTGCGGGCGGGAGCACTGGAGCCGGTGGAGTCGCTCGCGCTCAACGAAAGCCTCGTCCGGTTGTCGCAGGGCATGGTCGGCTGCGAGCGGCTGGCCAATACGCCGCTGCCCTTCGCCTATGCGCTGCTCCTTCATCGGACGGCCTATATCTTCTGCTTCCTGCTGCCCTTCGGCTTTGCCGACAGTCTGGGCTGGGCCACGCCGCTGGCGGTGGCGCTCATGGCCTATACGTTCTTCGGGCTGGACGCGCTGGCGGATGAGCTGGAGGAACCGTTCGGACTGATGCCCAACGACCTGCCCATCGCCTCCTATGCCACGGGGATAGAGATCACGCTTCGCCGGGAACTGGGAGAGACGGACCTGCCCCCCATCCCCCGCCCCGATGACTACGTGCTCACCTGAGGGGTAAGCGGCACCGGGGGCGGCAGAGGATTTTCACTGGCGGAAGTCAGGGAAAGAGAACGCCATCGCTGCGGGGCGCGAAACCTTGGAATTCGCACGAGGCGCCAGCTGCGTTAGACTCCGCGCGATCCGCAGCCTTGGGAGCATGGCATGACCCGTTCGCCGCAGCGTCCGTTTCCGTCTCGCCTTCGGCGCGGCCTCCGTATAGAAATGCTATGGACGAACGCGGCGGAATACCGCCTTTTCAGGGGCTGCCATGCTGACGATGAAGGGCAAATACGGGCTCAAGGCGCTCATCAACCTTGCGGGGCGGCCCAGCGGGGAACTCGCGCAGTCCGTGGAGATCGCCGAGGCCGAGGGGGTCTCCAAGAAGTTCCTGGACACCATCCTGGGCGAGTTGCGCAACGCAGGCTTCGTCGCCACGCGCAAGGGGCGGAACGGCGGCTACATGCTGGCGCGCCCCCCGGAACAGCTGATGGCCGGGCATGTGCTGCGCGTCCTGGAAGGCCCGCTCTCCCCCATCCCCTGCGCGAGCCGGACGGCCTATGTGCGCTGCAACGACTGCCCGGACGAGACACGCTGCGCCGTGCGGCTGACGATGCTCGAGGTGCGGGAGGCGATCGTCAGTGTGCTCGACAGCAAATCCATCGCGGATCTGCGGGCCATGGGAGAGCTTCCGCTTCATGCGGAGGACGAGGACGACACCATTCTCCGAGCCGCGCGGGGCTGACACGCGGCGGGAGCACGGCATGACCGAGCCGCACCATATCCTCATCATCGGCGGCGGGGCGAGCGGGACCATCCTTGCCGCGCATCTGCTGCGCAACGGGCCGCCCGGCCTGCGACTCACGCTGGTCGAGCGGCGGGAACGGCTGGGGCGGGGCATCGCCTATGACACGCCGCATGCCGCCCATCTGCTGAATACCCGCGTCGGGGCGATGAGCGCCTTCGCAGACCGGCCAGACCATTTCCACGACTGGCTGGCCGCGCAGGGGACACCTGGCGACAGGGACGCCTTCGTGCCCCGCCATCTCTACGCCGCCTATCTGGAAAGCCTCGTCTCCTCCGCGGCCCGGCTGCGACGGGAACAGGAGGAATGCATATCGCTGACCCACGGGAGCAATGGACGCATCGCCGCCCATCTGGCCGACGGCCGGATGATCCTCGCCGACAGGGCGGTGCTGGCGACCGGACATCCCCTCCTCCAGGCGGGCACGGACATGCTCGAACGCGCGGAGTTCGACCCCTGGCACGCCCCGCTTCCCGAAAGTCCAGAGGCGCGAGTGCTGATCGTCGGCACCGGGCTGACGATGGTGGACCGGGTCATGCGTCTGCTGGAGGCGGGTCATCGGGGGGAGATCGTGATCCTTTCCCGCCGCGGACTGCTTCCACGCGTCAACGGTCCGAGCAGACCCATCGAGCTGGACAGGGCGGACCTGCCGCTTGGCGCCGGGGCGGGCTACGCGCTCCGCTGGCTGCGGAAGCAGGTGCGCTGGCATGAAGGGCGCGGCGGTGACTGGCGTGACATCGTGGATGGCGCGCGCGGTCATCTTGCCCTCTGGTGGCAGAGCGTACCGCCCGAAACCCGCGGCCGCTTCCTGCGCCACGCCCGCCGCTTCTGGGAAATCCACCGCCATCGCATTCCCGCGCCCGTGGCCGCACGGCTGGATACCGCGCGCCTTGCCGGGCAGGTGCGGCTGGTAACCGGCACCCTCCTCTCCGCCGCCGAGCGGGAGGGCAGGCACAGCGTGACGCTGCGCCATCGCGGGGGCGAACTGGAAACGGTGGAGGTGACGCAGATCACCGACGGGCGCGGCCTGCTGCGCGACCCGGAGGACCATGCGACACCGCTCGTCCGGTCGCTCGTGGACGGCGGTATGGCGCGGATAGATGCGCTCCGCATCGGGCTGGAGGTGACGGCCGAGGGACAGGTTCTCCCGCGCCCGGGCACGCCCGCCGCGCCGCTCCATGCCATCGGCCCCGCCGCGCGGGCGGCAAGCTGGGAGGGGCTGGCCATCGTCGATATTCGCGCTCAGGCCGCCTTGCTGGTGTCCCGGCTGATCTCGGGCGATGCAACGACTGTAGAGGCACGCCGCCGCCCCTGCGGCTGACTCATACGCTGACTCATACTCGGAGCGGCTGCGCTGGGGAGACAAGTATTTCTTGTCACCATTCAGCGTTTCTTGCTTGTGTGACGCAAGTCGCGGGCGCAACCTGACGGGCAAAACGGCGCTCTGCGCCGATGCCGCCTTCAGGAGACAGCATGACCCGAACGCCCGTCCGTCTTGGCGCCGATATCGGCGGCACCTTCACCGACATCGCGCTGGAACGTGACGGACGCATCTTCTCCACCAAGGTTCTGACCAACTATACCGCGCCGGAACAGGCCATTCTGGATGGGATAGCCGTCGTTCTCGCCGATGCCGGCCTGTCGCCTGCCGATCTGGATCTGGTGATCCACGGCACCACGCTTGCCACAAATGCGCTGATCGAACGGCGGGGCGCGAAAACCGCGCTTGTCACGACGGAAGGCTTCCGCGACGTGATCGAGATGCGGACGGAGAGCCGCTTCGACCAGTATGACCTCAACATCCGCTTGCCGGAGCCGCTTATCCCGCGAGAGCACCGCTTTCCGGTGCGCGGACGCATAGCGGTGGACGGCTCCGAACTTCAACCGCTGGACGAACCGGCGCTGGAGGCACTGGCGGAACGGCTGGCGGCAGACGGGTTCGGCGCCGTCGCAGTGGGGTTCATCCATTCCTACATGAACCCTGCGCATGAACGCCGCGCCCGGGAGATCCTGTCGGCCCGGCTCGACGTGCCGATCTCGCTTTCCAGCGAAGTATCCCCACAGATGCGGGAATACGAACGGTTCAACACGGTCGCCGCCAATGCCTATGTCCGCCCGCAGATGGCCAGCTACCTCGCCCGGCTTCAGGTCCGCCTGCGGGAAATGGGCGCGAATTGCCCCGTCTTCATGATCCACTCGGGCGGCGGCCTGATCTCGGTCGAGACGGCAGCGGAGTTCCCGGTGCGGCTGGTGGAATCCGGCCCCGCGGGGGGCGCCATCTTTGCTGCAGACATCGCTCGCCGTTTCGGGCTGGAAAAGGTCGTCAGCTACGACATGGGCGGCACCACGGCGAAGATCTGCCTGATCGAAGGCTTCCAGCCCAAGACCGCGCGCACGTTCGAGGTCGCCCGCACCACCCGCTTTGCCAAGGGCTCGGGCATGCCGATCTCCATCCCGGTGATCGAGATGATCGAGATAGGGGCGGGCGGCGGATCGCTGGCCTGGGTGGATGCGATGGGCCGCATCCAGACCGGGCCGGAAAGCGCAGGCTCCGAACCCGGGCCCGCCTGTTACGGCCGGGGGGGCGAGCGTCCCGCCATCACCGATGCGGATGTGCTGCTGGGTAAGATCGACCCCGACAATTTCGCGGGCGGTGCCATCGTGCTGGACGCTGGTGCCTCCCGCAGCGCCGTGGAGCGGGAGGTGGCCGCACGGCTGAACCTCACGCCGCTCGACGCGGCCTTCGGCATCGCCGAGGTGGTGGATGAGAACATGGCCAACGCCGCCCGCGTTCACGCGGTGGAGAACGGAAAGGTCATCGGCGAGAACGTGATGATCGCTTTCGGCGGCGCGGCGCCCCTGCATGCGGCCCGGCTGTGCGAGAAGCTGGGGGTGGACCGCTGCCTGATCCCGGAGGGGGCGGGCGTCGGCTCCGCCATCGGCTTCCTGCGTGCGCCCTTCGGATATGAGGCGCTGGCCTCCAAGCTGACGCGGCTGTCGGATTTCGATGTGGCGGCGGTGAACGCGATGCTCGCGGAGCTGAAGGAGACAGCGGAGCATTTCGTACGGGAGGGGGCGACGGGGCCGATCCGGCGCGAGATCACCGCCTTCATGCGCTATGCCGGACAGGGTTGGGAGATCCCGGTTCCGCTCGCCGACCGGCCCTTCGCACAAGGCGATGCCGAGGCACTGCGCGAGGCGTTCCGCGCGGCTTACGCCCGCTTCTTCGGGCGCGCCATCGACGGGCTGGGCGGGCTGGAGGTGGAGATCGTCACCTGGTCCGTCCGGGTGGAGGACGAACGTCCCCTGCCCGAGACGCGGACGATCCGCACAGGAACGGAGACCGCGAGCGGCCCGACGCGCGAGGTATTCGACCCGGCCGCCGGGCGGCATCTGCCGACGACCATCGTGGATCGCGGGTCTATGACCCCAGGCGCGTATGTTGCCGGCCCCGCGATCATCGTGGAGCGGGAGACATCGACGGTCGTGACCTACCCCTTCGATGTCACCATGCAGGACGACCGCTCCCTCCTCCTCACCCGTAAGGACGCGGCATGAAGCCTGCCGTCCTCCCGCTCGCGGCTGCGTCTTTCCCGGCCGCCTCGCTTTTCGCCCCATACGCCGCAGCGCAGGAGACGATCCGATGAACGAGATGACGGGCGTTGACGAAATCCGCATGCAGGTGATGTGGAACCGGCTGATCTCCGTTGTGGAGGAACAGGCGCTGACGCTGATCCGCACCGCGTTCTCCACATCGGTGCGGGAGGCGGGAGACCTCTCGGCGGGGGTGTTCGACCCGGAAGGGCGGATGCTGGCACAGGCCGTCACCGGTACGCCCGGCCACGTGAACACCATGGCGGAGGCGGTGCTGAACTTCCTCGCGGAAATCCCGCGGGAGGAGATGTATGAGGGCGATACCTATGTGACCAATGATCCCTGGCTGGGCACGGGGCACCTTCACGACATCACCATGGTTTCACCGTCGTTTCTGGATGGTCGGCTGGTCGGGTTCTTTGCCTGCACGGCCCATGTCGTCGATGTCGGCGGGCGCGGCTTCGGCGCGGACGGGAAATCCGTCTATGAAGAAGGCATCCAGATCCCGATCATGAAATTCGCTGAGCGCGGAGAGGTCAACCGCGACCTGATCCGCCTGCTGCGCGCCAATGTGCGGGAGCCAAATCAGGTCGTGGGGGATTTCTATTCGCTCTCCGCCTGCAATGAGGTGGGCCACCGCCGGCTGGTGGCCATGATGCGCGAGGTGGGGATCGACACGCTGGACCGGCTGGGCGAGTTCATCTTTTCCCGGACCCATGCCGCTACGCTGGAGCGGATCCGCGCGCTGCCCAAGGGCTCCTGGTCCAACGTGCTGGTCACGGACGGCTACAACGATCCGGTGAAGCTGGCCTGCGAGGTGACGATCGGCGACAACCGGGTGCATGTGGATTTCGCCGGCACCGATCCTGTCAGCCGCTGGGGCATCAACGTGCCGGTGATCTATACCAAGGCCTATGCCTGCTACGCACTCAAATGCGTGGTGGCCCCCGATATTCCCAACAATTCCGCCTCGCTCGCGCTCTTCACCGTGGCGGCGCCTGCAGGTTCCATCCTGAACGCCGAACGGCCCGCACCGGTGAGCCTGCGACACGTCATGGGTCATATGGTGCCTGACCTAGTGCTCGGCGCGGTGGCGCAGGCGCTTCCCGGGCAGGTGCAAGCGGAAGGGGCCGGGTCGCTGTGGAACATCCATCTGTCGGTGAAGCCGGTGGCCGGACAGGCGGGACGACGGGCGGAAGTGCTGATGTTCAACTCGGGCGGCGGCGGCGCGCGGCCCGCCATTGACGGGCTGTCGGCCACCGCCTTCCCCTCTGGCGTGATGACCATGCCGATCGAGGCGACGGAGCAGACCGGCCCGATCGTCATCTGGCGGAAGGAGCTCCGCCCGGATTCGGGTGGCGAGGGCGCGCAGCGCGGCGGGCTGGGCCAGATCATCGAGATCGCGCCGGCAGCGGGCCATGAGATCGACTTCTCTGCCATGTTCGACCGGGTCCACCATGCGCCGAAGGGGCGTGAGGGCGGGCAGGATGGTGCAAAGGGCGCGGTGGAGCTGGATGACGGCACGGTGATGCGGCCGAAGGGCTGGCAACATGTTCCCGCGGGCCGACGGCTCATCCTGAAGGCTCCGGGCGGTGGCGGGTTCGGCGATCCGGCCGACAGGCGTGCGGAGGATCGTGCGAACGACCGCCGGAAAGGCTATGTGACGGAGACCGGCGCGACCGGGGATACGACCGGGGATACGGGGGAGGCCACCGCAGCGGGGCGTGGGGAGACCGACACTTGAATTACCCTGTGGATCACGATGCCGCCCCGCCGGATACGCTCCTGCGCATCAATGACGGGCATTGCCGCCAGGGACTTCCGCGCGGAGCATTCCGTGGTGCCGCCGATGGGAAGGGCACCCGCCCCGAGGCGGCAGGCTCGTCTGCGACAGCAGATCACCGCGGCAGCCCGTCCAGCAAGCAGTGCCCCGAACGCGCCGGGCCCACACGGACGGCCCATGCCTGCCCGCCCGGAGGCCGCCGAACAGCAGTCTCTGGCGCCGGCGCGCGCCTCGGCATACCATCGCCAGAAACCAGATCGGAGGCCGCATGACCACCCCCCGCTATGACACGATCCTCATCACCGGCGCGGCCGGGATGCTGGGCACGGAACTGCGCAAGGGTCTGGCACCCTTCGCCCGCAAGCTGCGGCTGAACGACCGGGTGGAGATCGCCGATCTTCAGCCGAACGAAGAAGCCGTGATCTGCGATCTGGGCGACATGGCCGCGGTGAGCGGGATGGTCGAGGGCGTCGATGCCATCGTGCATTTCGGCGGCGCCTCCCGCGAGCGCCCCTGGGACGACGTGCTGAACTCCACTATCGCCGGCAGCTACAACATCTATGAGAGCGCGCGGCAGCATGGTGTGAAGCGGATCGTCTTCGCCTCCTCCGTCCATGCCATCGGATTCCACAAGCTGGAAAGCCATATCGACGCGACGACACCTCCGCGGCCCGACACGCTCTACGGCCTGTCGAAATGTTTCGTGGAAGACCTGTCGCGGCTCTACTGGGACAAATGGGGGATCGAGACGCTGTGCCTGCGCATCTTCTCCTCCTTCCCGGAGCCGGAAGACCACCGTCACCTGTGGTCCTGGCTCTCCTTCAGGGACTGTGTGCAGTATGTCACCCGCGGGCTGATGGCGCCGCGCGTCGGCCATACCATCGCCTTCGGCATGTCGGACAACCGCTTGAAAGTTGTGGACGATTCCAAGGCTGGCCACATCGGCTACCAGCCGCAGGACAATACGGAGGCGTTCCGCGCCAAGGTGGAAGGATCGGTCCCCTGGCCCGACCCGCACGCGCCCGAAGTCAAGCGCTACGGCGGCGTCTATGTGACCTTCCCGCATCCGGACGACCCGGCGTGACGGGGCTCGGCGCCTGTTCCGTCACGGGCGGGCGCAGCGGGCATCCGCATCTGGGACGAGCCTGGCCATACCACGGGTTCCGCCACCGGCGCACCACGAGCTACCACCCATGACGGGGGTTTCCGGGCCTGATCGCCGTCCCGCCTGACACGACGGAACAGGCAAGGATCGGTGGCAGGCGCGAACGGCGACCTGCCGTCAACACGGGGCCGACCCGGACCGGGTCCGCTGCTCTGAGACAACCTCCCGCCCGGCGAACGGCCCGGGCGGTTTCCCCCGGGCGGCCCGCCCTGATGATGAGACGAAGCGATGCGCGACCAATATGACGTGGTGATCGTGGGAGGGGCGGTAATCGGCTCCGCCTGTGCCTATTTCCTTGCCGCCAACCCCGATTTCAACGGTAGCATCCTGGTGGTGGAGCGGGATTCCACCTATCGCACCGCCTCTACTTCCCTTTCCGCCGCGGGCATCCGGCAGCAGTATTCCAATCCGATCAATGTGGAGATCGGCAAGTTCGGCGTGGAATTCATCAAGCGCTTCCCCGAGATCATGGGCGTGCCCGGGGATGAACGGCCCGACCTCAACTTCCATGAGGCGGGATATCTCTACCTCGCCAATACGCAGGGCATGGCCGATTATCTTCACGAAGCCCATGCCGTGCAGGCCGCCTGCGGCGCCGATACCGTGCTCTGGAACCGGGAGGAGTTGTCGCGCGCCTTCCCGCATCTGCACACGGACGACCTCCTCCTCGCCTCCTACGGGCGGACGGGCGAGGGATGGTTCTCCAACACCGGGCTGATGTGGGGCTTCCGCAAGAAGGCGGCGGCGCTCGGTGCGGAATACACAACCGATGAGGTGGTGGCCATCGAGCGCCAAGGGGGACAGGTCGCCTCCGTCACGCTGAAATCGGGCCGGGTCATCGGCGCGGGGATCGTCGTCAACGCCTCCGGTGCGCGGTCGAAGCGTACGGCGGAGATGGCGGGCCTCACCGTGCCGGTGGAGCCGCGCAAGCGTACACTCTTCGTTTTTTCCTGCGAGAGAAGCCCGGAAGGCACGGCAACGGTCGCGGGCGGGCGGCTTCCGCTGATGATCGACACGACCGGCATCTTCTGTCGGCCGGAGGGGCGCTACTTCCTGGCGGGAGCGCCGCCCGTAAACGACGTGGCGGTGGATTACGACGATTTCGAGCCGATCTATTCGGAATTCGAGGACATCATCTGGCCTGCGTTGGCCGAGCGCTCCCCGAACTTCGAGGCGATCCGCGTGGTGAACCAATGGGCGGGGCATTACGACTTCAACGTGTTCGATCACAACCTGATCGTGGGGCCGGCGCCCGAATTGCCGAACTTCTACTTCGCCACCGGCTTCTCAGGCCACGGGCTGCAACAGGGACCGGCAGCGGGCCGGGGGATTTCCGAGCTCATCACCTATGGCGGGTTCCGCACGCTCGACCTCAGCGACGCCGGTTTCGACAGGATCGCGGCGGGGCGGCCGTTTCTCGAAAAGGCGGTGATCTCCTGACCGCGGGGAGATCGGCGCCGCGGGGGCATCGAGCCCCCTCGCCCCCGGCTGCCGCGCGCGGGCGAGAGAGACGGTGACAGATCGAAACTCCCTGCCCCCGTTGAACTCCCTTCGCGCCTTCGACGCGGTGATGCGTGCGCGCAGCTTTCGCGGCGCGGCGGACGAGCTGCGCGTCAGCCCTCAGGCGGTGAGCCAGCAGGTGAGGCTTTTGGAAAGCGTGCTCGGCCTGCCGCTTTTCGAGCGGCGCGGGCGCGCTGCGGAGCCGACGGAAGCGGCATTGCTGCTGGGCCACTACGTCGCTTCAGGCTTCGAGGAGATGGCCGAAGGGATCCGCCGCGTGACATCCCCCCGACGCGCGCGCATCACCCTGAACGCCAGCCCCTATTTCGCCACCCGCTACCTGCTGCCACGGCTTGCCAGCTTTCGCGAGATCGCGCCCGCTGCGGATATTCGCCTCACCACCATGGTCGAACTGCCGGATTTCGAGCGGGACGAGGTGGACGTCGCGGTACAATGGGGTTTCGGAAACTGGCCGGGGCATGAGAGCCACCTGCTCATCCGGGATCCAAAGGTCATCGCGGCCCGGCCTTCGGTCGCGGAGACCCTCCTTAGGCCGGACGATCTGCAACATGCGCCGCTGCTGCACACAATGGCGGCGCCGAAGATGTGGGCCAAGGTGCTCGGGCATCTGGGGGTCGATCTGTCTGCCGGAGAGGGCGGCGTGTCGTTCCAGGATGCCGAGACCATGCGCCGCGCAACACTTGCCGGGCTGGGTGTGGGGTTGCTTTCACGAGCGGATGCGCTCGATGATATCCGTGCGGGCAGGCTTGTCGCCCCCCTCGGTATCGACGCCCTCTCCGACATGGCGCCCGCCGATGTGCCCGCCTTTTCGCTCGTCCTTCCGCGCGCTCATCGCCGCCGCCCGATGATTGCGGTGCTCTGCGACTGGATCACCTCGCAGGAGTGGAGCGAGGAGCTCCCCCTGCCCTGAAAAGAATAGACGCCCGATTTCCGGCGTCACGTCTTATGCGTGTGTGGTAGATACTGGCCCATGCTGTTCAATCTTCCTGATCCCGCCACGCTGTATGACGCCCTGCTCGCGCGGGACCCGCTTTTCGACGGGCAGGCATTTGTCTGCGTCTCCTCCACCGGCATCTTCTGCCGGCTCACATGCCCCGCCCGCAAGCCGCTGGCAAAACACTGCACGTTCTATGCCACCATCGGCGAATGTATCGAGGCGGGCTACCGTCCCTGCAGACGCTGCCACCCGCTGAAGGCCGCAGCGCTGGCCGATCCGACCATCGCCGCGCTGCTTGCCGCGATGGAGGAACGGCCCGGCTTCCGCTGGACCGAAGCGGAGGTGGAACGTCTTGGCCACGACCCTTCGACCGTGCGGCGCAGTTTCCGGCGACAGTTCGGGATGACCTTCCTCGAAATGGCGCGCCAACGGCGGCTTCGCGACGGTTTTCAGTCACTCGCCGCCGGGGCGAAAGTCATTACCGCTCAGCACGAGGCGAGTTTCGACAGCCCGAGCGCTTTCCGCACTGCCTTTGCCCGGCTTATGGGCTGCGCTCCCGGTGCGCTCCGAAGCCAGGCGCTGCTGCAGGCGACATGGATCCCCACCCCGCTGGGCGACATGATCGCCGTCAGCAGCCCGACCCACCTGCATCTGCTGGAATTCATCGACCGCAAGGCGCTTCCCGCCGAATTGTCCCGCCTGCGGTCCTCCGCACCCGGAGGGATTGGCGTGGGCAGCGCCCCGCCCTCGGAACAGGCGGCGGCGGAGCTGGAGGCCTATTTCTCCGCACGCTCGGCAGAATTCACTGTTCCGCTGGCGCTTGCGGCCAGCCCCTTTACCCGTGACGTGTGGCAGGCGCTGCGTGAGATACCCGTAGGCGAAACCAGAAGTTACAGCGACATAGCGCGCCAGATCGGCCGCCCCGCAGCCACGCGGGCCGTGGCGCGTGCCAATGGCGCTAATCAAATCGCGCTGATGATCCCCTGTCACCGCGTGATCGGCGCCGACGGCTCTCTCACCGGCTACGGCGGCGGATTGTGGCGAAAGCAGCGGTTGATCGAGATCGAACGGACGCTGCATGACGGGCGGACGCGCTCCCGCCAGCACGGAGACACTTCCCTCGCGGCGGCACCCCGATGAGCTTCGCCGGTGGCGGGTTCTTGTTTCGATGACAGCCGGCGATCTGCCGGAAGTTGTCTGTTTGTATTCGGCCAATATCCGATAGGTCGAAGGATGCCCCCGCACCACGCGCTGGAGTGGCTTGGCGCAACTCCCGAACTGCTGTTCGCTGCATTGAGCTTCATTCAGGAGACGCATCTCGGGACAGAGGTCCGCACCTCACAGACCGCTCGGATATCGGAGACACTAAGGCTGCCATCGAGCTTCAGCTTGCAGAAGATAATATAGTCTTGGCAGACCAAGCTGGTGATGCCGGAGGCACGATCAAGCGGAACCTTCAGTGCGGGAGGATAGCCTCACCGCTCCAACGCTATCGCCGCATTTGAACAACGGTGTTGCCCCGCCTCAGGAGGACATCAACAAGAGCGGCCAAGTTGTAAACAACGCATACTGTACTGGGGTATAACGATAATGTTCGTCTCTTCACGGAAGGAGGATTTGACCTTGTTTTCACGTTTCTTCCCCCCTATACCGGCCAGCGGAGTGGTGGCCGAGTGGTCGAAGGCACACCCCTGCTAAGGGTGCAGGCGGGAAACCGTCTCGAGGGTTCGAATCCCTTCCACTCCGCCACTTCGGTATAAAACCGGGAACGCCGATTCCCGCCGATTTCCCTCCCTTAGTGGCTATCAGCGCCCTCAACAGCGTGTTTTTGCTGCCGTTGATGTAGATCGCATCGTCCGCGACCTCGACATGCTGCGCGAAAGCCCGGACGTGATCCCGCCGATAGCCGCCCGTTTCGAGCCGAAGCCCGGTGCGCGCCTCGCTCGCCAATTCCCGCACGGCCGCGCCTGTGAGGCCCTTGTGGGCCGAGCTTTTCAGCATGGCCTCGGTCCTTACGGCGTCGGCCCGTGCCTGATCCCGTATCGCCGTAAGGCCCGCGATGCGTTCGCCGAGGGCGGATTCGGCCGGGTCGAGCGAACCCGCCTCGATAGCCTCGTAGAGCCGCTTTAGCCACATATCGGCCTCGGCCGCGCGCTGGTTCAACTCGGTGATGTGCTGGCTGCGCCGCTCGACGCTCTCCTGCCGGCGATCCAGCAGCGAGGCGAGCACGTCTTCGATCCGCTCGGGGTCCAGCAGCCTTTCCTCGATGTGGCTGACCACGATGCGGTCCAGCTTGTCCATCGGGATCGCGCGGCCCTTGCAGCCGGTTTCACCCTGCCGCGCCCGGATCGAGCAGGCATAATAGCGGTAGCGGCCGTTCTTGCCCGTGCGCAGCGTCATGGCCCCACCGCAATTGCCGCAATAGCAGATACCAGTCAGCAGGTTCGGGCCGCTGACGACGCGCGGCGACGTCACCTTCGGATTGTTGACCTGCAACCGCCTCTGCACCGCCTCGAATATCTCAAGGTCGATCAGCGGCGGCACCGCGACGGTGACGACTTCTTCCTCGGGCTTCACCTCGCCTTTCTTGGACCGGCGATTGAAGCGGTGTTCGCCGATATAGGTGCGGCAGGTCAGGACGCGGTGAAGCTGGCCGATGCCCCAACGCCCGCCGCTGCGGGTGAACATGCGGTGCCTGTTGAGGTAGCTGACGATGTTCTTGACGCCCATGGGGCCGGACGTGCCGTCGCCTTCCGATGCTAGGCGGAAGATCAGCCGCACGGTGTCGGCGTGCAGCGGGTCGATTTCCAGCTTCTTCTTCATCTTCGTGCCGCGCTGCTCGGCATCGACGACGCGGTAGCCGATGGGCGGCAGCGAGCCGTTCCAGAAGCCTTGCCGGGCGTTCTCCTTCAAGGCGCGCAGGACGTGCTTGGCGTTCTCCTTCGACTGGTATTCGTCGAACAGTGCCATGATCTGCCGCATCATGACGTGCATGGGGTCGTCGCCCATTTCCTGCGTGATGGACACCAGCCGGACGCCATTCTTGGCGAGCTTGCGAACGTTGAACTCCAGCTCGAAGTGATCGCGGACCGCCAAAGACGGCGGGCGGCGTGGGCGCGCAGTTCCAGAAAGGAATCCATCGGCAGGGTGACGGCATAGAAGGCGGCTGAGTCGGGCACCGCCTCGGGCAGCCAGAATTGATGTTTGACGCCATCCACCTGCCAGATGCCGTGCCAGCCATCTGCGGCGCGGCGCAGGTCGAGACCTTCAAGATGCGCCAACATCAATATCGGCTCGGTGTCGTCGTTTTTGTGAACGACCGGCGACAACATCACGACTTGCGGTTGAAGGCCCGGACTCCAGATCGGCGATTGCCGGTCATGCGGCGCGTCGGGATCGCACGGGAAATCGCAACCCCCAGCGATGCGCGAACGCTTCAAGGTCGCGGCTACCCGGCTGTCCGGTCAGTGCGATGGTCTGGCAGTCCCGACGATATTCGTCGTTGCGGCGCAAATATTCCCAAGCGAAGCCAGCGGCTGGAATGTGTTTTGTGTGCCCATATGCCGCCGGAGATCGCCAATCGATGCTGAGCATGGCGTCACCTCCCCAAGCCGGGATGCTGGGCAGCGCCCGGCAAAAAGAGGTTCAAGGATCACCGGAAATATAGAAGCCGCTCAAAGCAGATACCTTGAGCGGCTAACCCGATCATTCTTTGGTGTTTTTAGCTTCGCAACAGCTGGGGCTTTCGAGATGCCTGCCCGTATCAGCACGGACAGGCAGTCATGTTTTCACCTGCTTGAAAACACATGGACCTCGCCGCGCGCGGTCTCGATAGTGAACAGATCGCCGCCCATCTCGGCGTCGCGCGCCATCCCCTCCCAATCGACATAGTAGCGCAGCGCCTCGGGGATCGTGAGGCTTCCGGTGGTCAGCTCTTCCATGTAGTCGGCAAGGCTGGAGAACAGACCATGATAGCAGTCCTCAAAAGTGGATTCCGCTTGCTCCATGTCGCCGCCTAACTGCTCCAGCAGGCCCGCGCCGAGTGCGCCATGCTCTGCAATGAAAGCGGCCATCCGTGCCACGCTGTCGATGCCGGCATATTCGGAGATGCTGACGCCCTCGAAGCCCTCGTAGTCGTGAATGGCGTATTCCTCCGCGTGCTCGACAGGGGAACGGGCAAGCATCGCCGCAATCTCGTCCCTGATCTGGCCGGCGTCCTGATCCGCGTCGATCCAAGCCCCGTGCAAATAGCCGTTGTTGTAGGCGGCAAGGCAGGCGACATAGATGCGGGGGCTGTTGTCGGATACGTTGGTCATGTCTCTGATCCTCGGGTCTGAAGGTCAGCGAAGCGGAACGCCGCGCCTGACCTTCTGGCCGTCGCCGAGACCGGGTGTGCAAACGGAGGGAGGCTTCGCGGGGAACCGGCTGCACGGAGCGCGGCACGCGTGGAGGAAGCTGGGCGGAAGCCTCTCGAAGTGCGCCGAGGGCGGAGCCCTAAGTTCTAGGAAAAGGGTAATTCAAGTATTACGCCCGCAGCCTCATCTGACTTGGCTCTCGATTCAGTCAAGCGAGTGCATCCTGCGAGAGGATATCCGCTTCTGGAAAGAGTCCGAGCCCGCGAATATGCGCAATCGCCGCTGCAGGATCAGCCACGAAAAGGATAACCACTAGGTTTTGCCGCGCTCGTGTGCAGCAAACGTAGAAAAGTCTCCGCGTCCGTTCGACGCCTGTTTCGCCGCCGTCCTGCAAAGTCTTTTTGTCTCGCGCAGAAAGCTCTTTCAATCCAAGGTATTTCTCGTAGGAGAATTGAAAGTGCGTGCCTTCGTCGTCATCGAGGACGACAAGCACACGATCGAACTCGGCCCCTTTCACGCCCTGCTGCGTGGAAAAAGGCGATTCCTCGTTGACGTAGGCCTGATAGGGTCGAAGCTGCTTAGCCGGACAGGCTAGGAACGCGGCCATTGAATTGATCTCGTTTGAAAGGCCTTCCTCGCCTTCGTCTAAATTGTCATCGGCCTCGACTTCTGCCTCGTTCACAGCAACATCCTCAAGGTACGCGGACAGGCGCGGGTCGAACTCCACCAAGCGACTTTCCTTGGCAAGCGTCAGCACGTCACGAATGGTGGCCTGCGACTGAGGTCCCATCAGCTCACCGACCTGATTGCTCACCGCCTGAAGTTCATTGAGCCGCTCGGCGATGTTCACGCCTTGAAGGTTGGCCTTTGCTAGCAACGGCGAATGAAGCCGAAGCAGCCGCATCGTCTCGAAGTCTCGCGCGTCCCGAACGGCCTCCGCAAGCGGCAGTAGAAACGACACAAACGGGCGCAGCGGCCACGCGGACGCGTCCAGAAAGCCATTCTTGAAGGCCTCAGGCGCTTTATCGTTGAGCGCCGCATACAGATCGCCGAACCCCAATCGCTTCGCCGCCATGCGATGCACGATCACCAGCATTTTCACTGGGTCGTTCTCGTCGGCGGGCTGCCACAACTCGTCATCGTTTGCGTTCGAAATCCACGCCCGAACCTGAGCCACGCGTTCGTCGCGATGAGCATCAGTCGGCAAGACAAACAATCGCGCCGTTCCGATCACCGACACTTCCTGGTCACCACTTTTTTCCTTTCGGCCACCAATCTGAACCAGATCGTCACCTTCACGCCGAATGGCGTTTGCGAGGTTCAATATCGAGGTGGGCGAGCGGAAATTTTCCGGCTTGGGGATCGCCCGCCAATCATCGGGTTTGGGAACTGTGCCGATGCCGGTGGGATAGATGCGCTGCATCGGGTCGCCGAAGAACCCGAGGCAGATGCGGGCCTGCTCCTGCTGCTGAACCGCCATCAACGCTTCGACGATAACGGGAAAGGTATCTTGGCTCTCATCCACGAAAACAAACGGAAATTGTTGTGCGACGAGAGTTCGGAAAAGCGGCCGTTGAATCATCAACTGCGAAGCCATCTTAATGATGTCATCGTGGCCGAGGATGCCTTTGGCGTAGTCACTTCCTGTTCCATAAGTGAAACTACGAACTTGAGTGATAGCCTCACGCTGCTGCTCGTAGCGCGTTATATCGCGGGCGTTCTTGTCTCGCGTTTTCTGCTGAACGCGTGGGTCAAAATTGGCGGCATCGTGCTGTAATTCCGTGATCCGCTCGTCGATCCTATTTGCAACCCAAGCGGCGATATCTTGTTGGAAGCCGCGTGCGATGGACCAAAGAAAACTATGAATCGTGGAGACGTGGACGAGAGGATTGTTTCCCACGTCAGCCCAAATCTCTCCGGCGGCGATCTCTGTATAGGTTATGCAGGCCACGCGCTGCCTGCGTAGTCGCAAACGCTCGCCATGGATGGCAAGGATCGAGGCGAGCCCCTTGATCAGCGAAGTGGTTTTGCCCGAACCCGCGCCGGCGACCATGTTAAAACTGGTCGGCGGCTGAGATTCCAAGCACTGCCGAAGATCTACGTCGGCCTGTGTGTCGGGCTGTTGCGCGCGGCTACTCACCGACTACACCGCCTTCCAGTTCGGCCTCAACTTCGAGATCGACCTGCGCCTTAAGCCAAACCAGACCTTCACGGATGTACTTCGGAACCTGCCACTCTTCCGGTCGAGCCGTAAGCACTCCAAGCGCGAACTTGGTCTTGTCGAACTTATCGCCGCTGACCCTTTTGTGAAGGCCGGCCGCCAACGCCGCCGGGTCCGCTAGTGCACCGCGGAGGCGTAGACCCAATCTTCTCTGCTCTGCGCTCTGGCACCATTCGGCGTTTTCCAGTCCGAACGATTCTTCCAACGTCCGACCAGCCAGCTCTACGTTCTGACCATTCCATGCGACTGGAACGGGCGTCTGATACGCCACGCGGACACGGGGCGTTACATCCGCCGGCGTTTCTTTCTCCTGCTCCAGTGCTGCGAAAAGCTCGTCGATCGACAGCTTGGCCGGAAGCCATTTCACGAGAGTCTGGTTAGACGTGATTGCCCCGGCGACACCGGGCAAGCACTTTTTTCCGTAACGTCGGGCGGGGGCAGGATCGGCGGCATCGCCAGCTTGTGCGGCCGGAGCATCGCCACCAAGTAGTTCATCGACATCGTTGGCAGCGTCCACCTCAAGGGCCTCGACTTCGATCTCCAGCTCGTCATCGTCGTCATCATCGCCGTCATGATCAGCAGGCAACAAGGTAACGCTGTCTACGTCGGTGATGATCAGCGTGACGATCCCGAGGAATTCGATCAGCGATTTGAATTTATGGCCGAAGGCACCGCCCACCTCCAGAATGCAAATGCAGGAGGATCGCAACGATGTCGCCGTCTTTGATATCATGATCGGGAGCAGCAATCGCTCGACATTGCCCTCCACGAGCACAGCGGCGTCAGAGAAGAACAAATCGCAGTGGGTAAGTTTGAGATACCTTTGCAGGAAATCGCGGTGTTCGGTTTCCTTCGCATAGTACGCGGAGAGGTTGAGCACTTCAGTGACTTGATCGTTTCCGACCAAATCGCGCCGGAAGTAGCGGATCGGCTGAAAGCCGCGTTCGTACAGGATGTGCGGCGAGTGGGTCGTAATGACCGCTTGTGTGACGAATGATCCTCCCGCCTCGCCCGGAATGACCAGCAAGTCGAGAATGTTGCGAATGAAAACCTGCTGGAGCTGCGCGTGAAGGTGTGCTTCTGGCTCCTCGATGAATATGAGATGGAGAGGCGCACGCTTCTCCTCTTCGGCTTTCCAGCGTTCCTGAAGGTCGAGCACTTCGACCACCATATAGATCAGGTTTTTGAAGCCGAGGCCATTGTAGGTGTCGGGCAGCATGACCGTCTGCGCGGCTTCGCCCACGATGTAGTGGACGCGCGCATCCTGTGTCATGATGGACGCGGGGTTCAGGGCTGACTTGATTTCTAGCCTTGGGTTATTGAGGCCGGGATAACCCAAACGCCCCAACCGCTCCAATGTGCCTTTGAAAACTTCCGCGAGATGCTTGTCGAGGCCCACCTCAGACTCAAACAGCGCTTTGAGCGCCTGATGATCGTCCTGACGTTGATCGAGATTGCGTTGATAGAAGCGGCTCAGACGCTTCGACAAATCCTCCGAACGGCCGCTTCCGGAAGCAGTTGAAGGGTCCGCAAGGTGCCGCTGTGCATTGAGAAAGTCTACCTTGATGAGCGATTTTAGTACAGCACTGCCGCCGGGCTCGTTACCCAACGGCAGCGGCTGATATCCCTCCACCGCCTGAAATTTCGCATCAAATTGCCTGTGGTCGAGGACGTAATATCGCAGCTCATACTCGTGTCTCAGTTCTTTAAGCAGGTAAGCCGACAGCGATTTTGGCCAAGGCACATAATCGCCTGCGCCGCCGACTAGCGCCGCCGCTTTGGCTCGACCATCATCGCGAGCGGTGCGATAACGCTGGATCAATTCGGTGATGTTTCTGGGCGCGAGTTCGACGCGGATGCCAACAAGCGTCCCGGCCCAAGACGTCGAAGGCAGAATGGGGATGACAAGATAAAGGTCATCGGCTCCCACCTCGAACCAAAGATCGAGCGAGACGGTTGGGAACTCAGCCTCGGCGACCTCCCCCTCTCGTTCGCCAATCTCGTCGAGCAGCGGCCAAGCGTGCGAGCTAAAATCGTACAGTGAGAAAGAATCTTTACCGCCGGCAAGGAACATCTGCATTGCCTGCGTCGCGGAGGTTTTTCCGCTATTATTCGCCCCAACGAAAATGGAGATGTCGGACGCAAGCTCGACATGCACGTCCCGAAGCCGTCGGAAATTTCTCAGTCGATAGGAATGTAGGTACATCGTTTCCCCCCACTACGAAGACTATCGGATGCCACCCTGCCTGTGAATATTAAACACACACCGTCTCGGTTGTGAGCATCGAACGTCTTCCCCTTGTCCACCTCGAAGTTATTCAGCGAGCCAATCGTTCAGCATCTCAATCCGGATAGCGAAGTCACGACCTTCACCGGGGCCACCTTTATGAATGATTCCCGCGACCGCATCGTTATGGTCGAGCAGAGGGCCGCCTGACATTCCTTGCGACAGCTTCTGTGTTACCTCGATCAGCTTGACACCATGTTTGACAGGCAGCGAACTCACCTTCCCGTCCCGAACATTTAGCCTGTCGCCTGGGCCAAAGCTTGGATATCCGAAAGCAACCAGCCCTTCACCGACCACGACGGAATGGTTCGACTGTTCAAGTTCGAAATACTCGGTAGGCGGGATTGCATGTTCGAGAATAGCAAGGTCACGAGGCTCGTCGCGCTTCAGTACTTTCGCCTTGAAGGTGTTAGACGGCTTGCTCGGATGGTATACCTCGACTTCTTCCACGCCCGCGACGCAATGGGCAGCAGTGACTAAGCCGACATCCTTGAGGAAGAAGGCGCTTCCCTGCGCCATATCGCCCTCGAAATGCTCGACAACCCATACAGCCCTGTCGCGGACCTCAGCCGCAGTCGGTGTCACCTCGATCTTACGCTCTGGGAAACTAGCGTTGAATCGAACTGCGATCGAACGAAATACAGGGTCAGATTGGCCTCGGATGTGTCGGAGCCAAGTGATCTTTCCCTCAAGATGTTTACCTAGATCGGATGTACCGCGATGACTGCTCTCAAATTTATTCTGCGCAGTCTTCTTCCCCAGAGTCTCCACTGAATAGAGTGCCGCACGAATATTCCGGACATAGCGGCGATCAACATTGAGAAGTTCGTTAATCTTGAGTCCCGTAACTGTTCGACGCGAGTGCCGGTCGGCATAGTGTGCTTTGTCGGGGTTTATCGCAAATCCGTTCGTAATGATAATATTGCGGAAATCCAGCGAAAGCTGATCGGGCGCGAAATGTCCCGAGGGTGGGACCGCCTCGAACAGCGCCGTCATTGGCTGGTGGCTCGAAAGCGTGATGTCGTCCGCGTAGCGAGTATAGATACACCGCGACGCCTTCGCGAAAGCGAGTAGCTCCTTATCTAAGCGAAAGCAGATCATGTTGGAGAGGACGGGACTCGTCGGCGCGCCCTGCGGTAAGTGAGAGTTGTGACAGCACAGTCGGCCAATGATGTTTGCCACCCGGCTGTCTATGCCAAGTGATTCGAGGACGCCGATAATCCGATTTTCGGTGATCGACGGAAAGAAATCTTTCAGGTCGATGTTGAGCACAAAGCGTTTGCGTAGATGGGCTAATGCATTGGTTTTCACGGATTTTCCAGCGACAAAGCCATGGACGGGATGCCGGACGCGATAGAGCAGGCCAAGCAGCGCCGCGATCTTCCGCTGAATGTATTTGAGGCGCTTGTCGGGCGCGCTGATGATTCTGGACTTGCCGTTCCCCTTGGCGATCTCGAATTGGTGGTACATGCGACCACGAAACCACCAGATCTTTTTCAGTTCTTTGGCCGATACGCCCAGGTAGGTAAGAAGCGCCGCCTCACTAGCCAGTTCGGGAGGAATTGCAATTCGTACGACGGGGATACCAAAAAAGGACGGCGGCACGAGGTCTCCCTTCCAATCACGCCATGTGTCGCATTGTCGATATGGCGCGCACGATATGTGCAGACATTAGCTCTTACGCCGCAGTTACTACAGCGCGTATGCGAGGGGAGACCTCGTGAAGCAAATCTATCAACTCGCGGAGGAGTGATCTAGACTATATGTTCGTGCCGATCGACGATTTCCGCGTGTTAGATTCTGTTCCTAGGCACCGTCTTGGAGGGCTATGGCGTAGGTGTAGTTCTCCGTTTCGTCGGCTTCGGCCCGCCACTTGCCTTCGCGAAAGCGTTCTCCTGATCCGGCTGCAACCGGATTTTCTCGTTGTATTCGAGGGTTATGCGGGAGGGGCTGAGCACTGGCACCGGCGCCAGGAGGGCTGGAAGTGGTCTCTCAAGGCGGATATTCTCCGGACCTCTTGATTGGGGCATTCTAGTGCTTAGCCTCTAGGTGTCTGATATAAGATGATTTTCTTGGAAAACGGGCTGAACACTTCCATGCCAGTGGCATTCGCGACGTGGAACAGAAGTCGAACTCAAGCCTAATCACTCTTGAATCCAACGTCATGGCGGTGATGGACCGAAGGCATCAGGCTTTGGCGGGTTGCCTCGCCGAATAGCGAGGTTCCGAGGCCTCAAGGAGGCATCAGCGCCCGTTCAGCAGAAACGAGTGCGTCGATCCGCGCCCTGGGGAGTTGGCGACAACCCGCAAGATCGACGAGAAATCGCGCCCCTGACACGCCCGCCGGCAGTGGGTCCCTAATCGCCGGGATCGTACTCACGCCGAAAATCCGCATCAAGGAGGTTGCGCGCTGAAGGTCGGACGACCAGCTGAGCGCCGACTGCATGTCGCGTCCTAGCGTATCGGCAACCACAGTGCGAAGTTTGAGGATTAGGTCGTAAACCTGAATGCGTGCCTCGATATCGGATATAAGTTCTGAAGTTGAGAAGCCGCCTCCGGACGGCTGAACGATGAACGATGAACGATGAACGAAGCCAACCGCCACGCGCGGTCCAGCAACAGCCGCATGCAGACGCCCGCGCCGCTGAAGGGCCTGATCTTCACCGATACCGGCGCGACGATGACCCCGACCGCGACCAAGAACCGAGGCAAGCTTTACCGCTATTACGTGTCGATGGACGTGATCAAGAACCGCACGACGGAGG
This sequence comes from Haematobacter massiliensis, assembly GCF_000740795.1. GTDB lineage: Bacteria > Pseudomonadota > Alphaproteobacteria > Rhodobacterales > Rhodobacteraceae > Haematobacter > Haematobacter massiliensis. The sequence goes on along the minus strand of NZ_JGYG01000006.1, from coordinate 45,713 downwards.
ACGACAGCGGCGCAGGTCAAGCGCCGACCCGCCTGTCTGCGAGCATGGTCGAGGACGCCATCGTCACCAAGGTCCGGCGCGTCCTGCAGACGCCCGAGGTGTTCAAGGATGCGCTGCGGGCCTTGGTCGAGAAAGTGGAACTGGTGCCGGTTTCCAGCCGAGGACGCCTGGGGCGCCAAATCCGCAATCAGCGGCAAACTTGGCCTTGCGATCCACCTTCACGGGGCACTGGCGAGCCTGCTGCGTCTGGCCTGCGGACTGCCTATGCGTGAGGTTGTTGGTGCGGCGGCCCAGATGCAAAAAACCTCCGTGCTTTTTGCTACGGAGGTTTGTGTATTTTGGTTGCGGGGACAGGATTTGAACCTGTGACCTTCAGGTTATGAGTCGTGTCAAACGAAACACGATCAGGCGCGACGAATCGCGTTTTCTTTCGCATATCCTGCCAGTTGCGAGATGGGCCCACAAGCTTGGACTGCGCGCGGATTGTCAGGATTGCGCAGCGGTTTTCCCCCTCGTGCTTCCACCATGCTTCCAATGGGTGGCGGAATGATTTTTCGGTAGCACGTCCATCATCCGTCTATCCGCGACCAGAAGCCGGTCTTCTTGCCATGCTCGGCCTTCAGGCGCGCGGCATAGGCAGGGTGCGGCTCGACCGGTCCGAAGTCCTCGATCCGTCCGGCCAGGTCGGCACAGGTTGCCAAGTGGTGGGCAGCATAGCCATAGCGCTTCTGCCTCCCCTCGGTCAGCGTGAAATCGATCATCGCCCGCAGCGCCACCGTCGCGGCCAGCGGATGCTTCTCGGCCAATGTCTCGGCCGCTGGTGCCAGGAATTCGTAGTGATCGCCGTCGACCTCGTCCTGCCGGTCGATCAGCAATCGCGCGACATGGGCTAGCGATGGCCAGTTCAGAAAGAAGGCCAACGCAGCCAGCAGGTCGGTATGGCCAGCAGCATGCGCCAACGCGCGTTCCTCGGCCTCGATATCTTCGAAATCCGGCAGGCGCTTCAGATAGGCCCGCAGGTGCTCCCCCGACAGGTCGCGCTCGAAACACGCCCAGCGGAATGCTTGCGCCTCATCCTTCCGGTCAAGCGCCTCCAGCACGGCAAGGCGTGCGTCCTGCCACTCGGGCGGGATCCAGCGCGCCTTGTCCACCTCCGCCCGCTCGATGAAGCCAAGCGCGTCCCCTGCCCTGTCCGCCGCCAGCAATCGCTGCGCGATCTCGGCCGCGATCTTCGGCACCTTGCGGGTCTTTGGGTCGTACTGGGCGATGAAGCCATCGACTTCACCCTGCACGTCGGCAATCTCCTTCAGCGCCATTTCGACCGTGCTCTGCCGCGCGCGTTCCTCCATCTCGTGGGCATAGCGCGTGCCACCACTGCCCCAGCCAACGGCCTGCCACTCGCTCTTCGGCGGCACCGGCACGGGCGTACGTCCAAGCTCTTCGACCAGTTCTTTGAGGCGCGCGACGCCCTCGGGGCCCAGCGCCGGGGCGATGATGGCGATCAGACCGTCATACTGACCGAAACCGTTGTCCTGCAACGCATCGAGAACCTGTCGCGCCAGTGCCTCCGGCGCCGCATCAGCCGCCTTGGCCACCTCGCCCAGATCGGCGCAGGCCTGGTGAAAGATGTCAATGACAGTGCCGCTGCTGTCGTCGCAGCGTTCGAACACGGGCGTGGCCAGTCCCATGAACCGCCACAAGAGCGCCAGCGCCTCACCGGGATCATGCGGGGCGATCTGTTCCATGATGGCGCTACGCTGGGTCTGAAGATCCTTCACCAACGGCTTGCGGTTTTGCCAGTTCACGAAGGTCCGCGCCTTTGCGATGCTGGTCAGCCGCTTGGTGAGCTCCCGCGCCGCTTCCCTCGGGCCCTCCGCTCCGGCGAGCGCCAGCCGCAGCTTTCGCTTGGCAGCGGCGTCGCCAGTGCTGATCTCGATCAGCAGCTGCGCCAGACGCTCAGTCCCCAGCGCCTCCAGGTTCTTTGCATTCAGGGTGGATTTCGACGCCATCGGAATTCCGTTTCTTTTCGCAGACCTTAGCAGCGTGGTCGAAAGACCGGAACCTGCGTTCTGATTCGCGGGGACCAGAGTTTTCGCCCACGGCAGCGATTCACCCCCTGCGTGAGATTGCGCGGATTTTCCTTTTTACACGCAATATCAATGTGTTCGTTGACTAACCCCCCGCATTGCGCACTGTGGAAGCCAGAGAACCCGGAAGCCACCCCCATGCCCAAACTCACAAAGCGCATCGTCGACGCCGCAGAAGCCCAAGCCGCCGAATACTTCGTCTGGGACAGCGACATCCCCGGCTTCGGACTTCGGGTGCTGCCAAGCGGGCGGAAAGGCTACGTCGTGCAATACCGCGCTGGCCGCCGGTCGCGGCGCATCAGCCTTGGCCCCAGCACCGTGATGGCCTGCGAACAGGCACGCACCCGCGCCATCACCATCGTGGCCGCAGCACGGAACGGACTGGACCCGGCGGCCGAACGCGACGCCGGGCGCAAGGCGATCACGATCAAGGAACTGGCTGAGAGGTTCGACAAGGAACACATCGCCATCCGTGTGAAGGCCAGCACGGGAAAAGAGTATCGCCGGAACCTGCAGCGCTTCATCCTGCCCGCGCTCGGGCAATTGACGGTCACGGGGATCACGCGGGCGGATGTCGCGAAGTTCCACCACGACCTGCGCCACATCCCCTATCAGGCCAACCGCTGCCTCGAGGTGATCTCGAAGATGTTCAGCCTGTCGGAAATGTGGGGCCTGCGTCCGGACGGGACCAACCCGCGCAAGCACATCCGGAAATACCTCGAGGAGAAGCGCGAACGGTTCCTGAGCGCGGCGGAGCTGCGGCGGATTGGCGAGGTGCTGCGCGAAATGGAAGTAGAAGGGGTGGAACTGCCCTCGGCCATCCTCGCGGCGCGCCTGCTGATCCTGAATGGATGCCGCCTGAACGAGATCATGTCCTTGAAATGGTCCTACGTCGATCTCGACGTCCCTGTCCTGCGCCTACCGGATTCCAAGACAGGGGCGAAGGTCGTGCACGTCGGCCAGCCGGTGGCGGACCTGCTGCGGCACGCCCTGCGCATTGACGGCAACCCGTGGGTGATCACCGGCACCCTGCCCGGCAAGCCCCGAGCGATCTGCAACCCTTCTGGCAGCGCGTCCGCGCCCGTGCCGGGGTCAAGGACGTCCGCATCCACGACCTGCGCCACACTTTCGCGTCCACGGCCGTGGCGTCGGGTCAAGGCCTGCCGATGATCGGCAAGCTCCTTGGCCACACGCAGGTCCAGACCACGGCGCGATACGCACATCTCGCGGCGGAACCAGTGCGGATGGCGGCCGACGCCGTCGCGCAGAACCTGCGGCAATCCTTGGGATAACTACGCACAAACCCTTCCCTTTTTGATTGATCACCAAGCCTCGCGCGGCTACGGTCGAAGAAAGCCCAGAAATTGGGCGCGCATAATTTCCATGCGCATCGACCGATGACGGGAGAGCGTGGTGAGCAACGACAGGTCGGAGCTTCGTTGGGGGGTCGAGCAAAGGCTCGAGTTCATCGAGTTCCGCCTGTTCTGGGAGGGGCATGTGAACCGCAGCGATGTGATGGAGCAGTTCGGGCTGTCGGTGAACCAGGCATCCTCCGACCTGAGCCGCTACATCGGCCTCGCCCCTCATAACATGGACTATGATCGCAGCCTGCGGACATATGTGCGCCAACCGGGCTTCAAGCCTGTGTTCGACAAGCTCGATGCTGGTCGATACCTGGCCCAGCTGCGCTCGGTCGCCGACGGCATCCTCGATCAGGACGACTGCTGGATCGCGGGTCTGCCCACCTACGATTCCGCCCCCACCCCAGCGCGCGGCGTCGATCCTGCAACCCTTCGGTCCGTGGTCGACGCAATCCGCAGATGCGAAGCGATCGAAGTGCAGTACCAGTCCCTGTCCAACCCAGAGCCCCGGTGGCGCTGGATCGCGCCGCATGCAATCGCCTTCGATGGCTTCCGCTGGCATGCCCGCGCATTCTGCTCCAGTGACGAGGTGTTCAAGGATTTCCTGCTGTCGCGGATCCTCGACATCCGCGGATCGCGCACGTCCGACGTTCTGGGCGACAACGATCAGGACTGGCACACCTTCGCAACGCTGGAAATCGGCCCCCACCCTGCCCTGTCAGAGACGCAGGCCAAGGTGATCGCGCTCGACTACGGCATGAGCGGTGGCAAGGCAGAGATCAGGGTTCGACGGGCATTGCTTTACTATGCGCTCCGGCGGCTAGGGCTTGACACCGATCCCGCGGCCAGGAAGCCCCACGAGCAGCAGATTGTTCTGCTGAACAGGGAGGGCATGCATGAAATTCATGGATAGGCTGTCTCGCCTCCTGGGTCGCCTTCCGGATAGCATCAGGACAGAAGCAGACAGACCCCAACATCAAAGTGAGCAGACTGCGACGAGTGATATCGAAATCGTTGCTGCTGACGATAGTTCATCAGGTCACAAGGGGGCATCAGGGTCGGGTGACAGAAGCTTCGCTCACCCACAACCGCCGGATCTGGTGGCGCCGCATGAAGCCCCTCACTCCGAAAAGACCATATCTTCGGGCGAAGCTTCATCGATTGATCAGGGGCAAACGGTATCTGCAACCGGCCAATGCCACTCTATTGTCACGAATAATCCTCGTTCAGCGGACAACCCTCGGGGTTCGAGAGCCAGCAACGAGGCAAACGTCGAGATGTCAGAACGCCTGAGCTGGCGGGAAACCGAGCACGATACCTCGGAATTCATCGCCGATCTTGCTCCTACGATAGTTGACGCAGATACAACTGCAGGCGCGACAAATGAAAACGATGATAGGATTGAATCGGATTCTACTGAGCCAGCTGATTGTGAGCAGAAACCCGGAGCCTTCGAAGAAACCATAGTCGCATTGGTCAAGATCGAATGCCCTGGGTGCAAGGCGATCTATGAGGTTGGCGGCGAACTGATCCCTCCGGACGGGCGTGACATGCAGTGTTCGAACTGCAATCATGAATGGTTCCATCCTTCGGACACCTGTGACGAGACTGATCCACCTCAGACCAACCCATCGGCACCAGAGCAACCTCGGGTGCATCACCTGGCTTCTCCTGACGGGTGCAAGCCCAGCGTCGCTGGTGCCATCGCGCCAATAGTGCGAGCCGACTGTTTGCCTTTGTCGCCGTCGGAAGTCCGCTTGGTGATTTCTGGTCAACCGGAGGCACTTCGTGGCTTCATTGCTTCTGGCAGACTGCACGCTGTCGATCCAAAGGGTGATAGCCCACTCCACCTTGCCGCGAGAATGGGTAAGCTTGCGCTTTGTGATATCCTGGTAAGGGCTGGCGCCGATCCTCTTGCCCTCAACCATGGCAGACAGACATCTGCCGATGTGGCTCTTGCAGAAGGTCACGCGCTCGTAGCGCAGCTTCTGTATTCACTTTCTGCCAACTCCGGACGCACCGAAGGTATCGAGGGGCAGACAATTGGACCGCATCCAGATGCGTCAAGACAGACGGCAAGTCCGACGCATCTGCCCGACACCAATGCATTCGAGTCAAGAGAGCATGAAGACCGAGATCAAGGGGAGCCCGCACAGAGCGCCACAACAACATGGACCACAGAACGCGTCGTCCTGTTGAGAAAGCTGTGGTCGGAGGGGCACAGTGCAAACCAGATCGCCAGGGAACTTGGGAATACGAGCAGAAATGCCGTCCTGAGCAAACTGTTCCGCTTGGGGCTACTGAACAAGCCGCGAGAGGCAATAGTCCTGCCAACGGGCGACAGCATTCCGGAGCCCCATGGGCCTCAGCCGTCCCTCGAGACTTACGGCCCCGATATCGAGCAGCTCCGAGCCGAACCGTTGCTGGATGAAAGGCGCCGTGATTTCGAAGATACCTCAAGGGCAGCTTCGAAGGCAGAGGCCGTGGCGCATTTAAGCGCGAAGGTAGAAGAGCCGAAGACAGGCAAACAACAGCCTGCAATTCGTGCGGAGTTGGACTCGCTTGATGACCTCCTCCAGTTCGAGGCGGAGGAAGAGCCAGAGGCCTACTTCGGTCAGTCGGTCGGCACCAAAGCTTCCGGGACATTCGTCGCGCTTGTCAGTTCGGCACCTTCAGTTCCAGATCAAGAGGATGGGGATTGGAACCTTGACCTGTCGCCGGCACAGATTGCCGGAGATGGCATCGGGTCGACCGGCCAATCGTTGCCAGACAAGGGTGACGAACATGGCTTCCTCAAGACCCGCAACCGAGGGCGGAAGTCGACCAAGAAGGCTGTCATTCAGACCGGCACACAGCTGACGATAGATCCGGACTTCTGCTTGGCGTGGGCAAAAGAAGTGCTCGCGAAGGGCTGGTGTTCTGGCGGTGACTTGGATCAACTCATCGACAATTGCGAAGGGAACGGTGATACAGACGAGCTTCGCATCAATCTTGAGCGCAACCTCGAACTTGTTGGCCTGACACCTGATGGCGAGGACCCGGAAGAGGCTGGCCTTTGGGACGCCAAGTCTGAAGTATCAGCTGACGATCTCGCCGATATCCTAGAGGCCACGCTGACGCGCGCGACGCGCCTTCCCGGTACGCAGCGCTTCGTCATGGACAAGTCTGATGAGCAACAGCTGCTCGAGCCCATGATGCGGGCCAAGCAAGAACTCCTGCTTGGGATTCTTGCCTCGAAAGCTGCTGTCGACGCGATCATTGAGGCGGTCGACAAGATTGCTGACGGTTCGCGAGATCCTGGTTCTTTCTCCCTGAGAACGATTATCCCTTCGGGCCCGGGACACTCCGAGACGTCTGAAGTGATGGCAGCTTCGGAAGCTCTGAAGTCCTGGCACATCAGTGGTCGCGTTATGGACGGGAAACGACGAAGGGAGGCTCTTGCGGCGCTGGACGCACTCGACCTCTCCCTAGCCTACCAGAAGACCTTGGTCGCTTCTCTCAAGGCAAGAGAGATGGACTTCGATCAGGCGGCCCAGCTGGATCGGCTGATTTCGGCTTACGAGACCGCGAATGAGCGCCTGATCGTCGAGCACCTGCCTTATGCTCGGCGTTTTGCGGCAAGGAACGTAGAGCCTGCCGAGGATCCGGAAGACGTCTTTCAGGTGGCGTTCACGGGATTGCAGCGGTCAACAAGACGTTTCGACCCAGATCGTGGGGTCCGTTTCGTAATCTATTGTGCGTTCTGGATGAAACAGGCGCTGACACGATGGCGCGCAGATGAAGGCAGTTCTATTCGCGTACCTGTGCACCGGCACGAGGACCTGGCTAAACTTGATGCGGCGATTGACAGGCTCGCTATCCGTGGCCACGGCACGGTCTCAGACGATGACCTCGCCATAGAATTGGAATGGACCGCTGATCAGGTCCGACAGTTCCGCAGGATTCCGCGCGCGGCCGAATATCCGGATGGCAGTGACGAGTGGGATACTCTGCTACCGGAGCCCGCCGAGTCAGATGTGTTTGGTCGGGCGGAGACAGAACGCGTCATCACTGAAATCCTTGGTGAGCTGCCGGATCGGCAGGCAGATGTAATCCGTATGCGTTTTGGGATAGGGCGTGAATCTGACATGACCCTAGAGGAAGTCGGCCAGATTTACGGAGTAACGCGCGAGCGCATTCGTCAGATCGAGGCCAAGGCTCTCGACTTTCTTTCTCACCCGGGGCGCATTCGCCGTCTCCGTACCTTGTTGGCCTATGATGGTGGCAGGAGATCCACTCCTTCCACTTCGACTGAACTTGGTGAAGAGAATCCGGACGGAGTTCAAGGAGACGGCAGAACAATGAAGCCTTGGACAGATGAACGGGTGGATCGCCTCAAGCGGCTATGGGGAGCCGGGATGAGTGCGAATGAGATCGCCAAGAAATTGGGGGGCACCAGCCGGAATGCTGTCATTGGCAAGCTAAGTCGCCTTGGCTTGGTAGAAGCTGAAAGATAGGCTTATTGATGGCTGTTAGAAATGCTCCCCCCCATGCCAGTTCGATGCTCGAGTCCCTTCGCGGTCTCGGCTATGCCACCCCTACTGCCCTTGCCGATCTTGTCGATAATTCGATCGCAGCGAGTGCGGGCGATGTCGCTATTCGTCTGGAATGGGCTGGACCGGAAAGCTGGATCAGGATCGTCGATGACGGTGAGGGAATGGACGACGCGGCCCTCGAAGCCGGGATGCGGCTCGGTGCGCGTGATCCAAGAAGTGAGCGTGCAGCCAGCGATCTTGGGCGCTTCGGCTTGGGGCTGAAGACTGCGAGCTTCTCGCAAGCTCGACGGCTGACAGTCGCAAGCCGACGCGCTGACGGACCGGTCGTTTGTCTACGCTGGGATCTGGACCTGATTGGAACGGAGCCCGACGCCGATTGGCCGCTTTTCGAAGGGCCCGCGCCTGGATCAGAACATCTGCTTGAGCCTCTTGGCCAGATGAAACACGGCACCATTGTCCTCTGGGAGAAGCTTGACCGTATCGTGACAGACGGTTTCGTCGCCAGCGACATGATCGAGCTTGCAGATCGCATCGACGCGCATCTTGCAATGGTCTTCCATCGTCTCCTCGACGGCCAGACACCTGCACTTCGCCTGCTTTTAAACGGGCAAGCGATCAGGCCCTGGGACCCGTATCTGATGGGCCATCCTGGCAAGGCGCTCGAAAGCCCCGAATATCGCATACTCCACACCACCGGCGTCACTGTTCAATGTCACGTGCTTCCTCATCGCGACATGCTCAAGACGAACGAACAGGAAGCTGCTGCAGGACCCGGTGGCTGGACGCAGCAGGAAGGCTTCTACGTCTATCGCAACAGGCGGCTGCTTCTCGCCGGAGGCTGGCTTGGCTTGGGCGATGGCGGCAAGCCATGGCCACGGGATGAAGCTCATCGTCTTGCTCGCATCCGACTCGACATTCCCAACACTGCCGACGCCGAGTGGAAGATCAATGTCCTGAAGTCGACGGCTAGTCCACCCGTTCGGCTGCGCTCACAGCTCCACCGTCTCGCCTCTGAAACCCGAGACACTGCCAGACGTGTTTTTGCCCACCGGGGTCACATCACCCCGGTGTCAGGCATTCGCTCGAGCGCAGTTGCCGACGCGTGGCAAGTGCGCCGAACGGCACAAGGGACATCGTACCGGATTGCGCGTGACCATGATCTCGTTGCTTCGATCCTCGACAGGGCAGGCCCGTTGAAGTCCGACATCCTCGTGCTTCTCAGGTTGATTGAGGAGACAGTACCGGTGCAGCGCATCTGGCTCGATACGGCAGAAGACAAGGAAACGCCGAGAACTGGATTTGCAGGGGCGCCCGACAGCGAAGTGATGGAAACCCTGTCTTCGATGTTTGAAGCCCTGGTGAAGTTCCGAGGGCTCAGCCCGACCGAGGCACGCGAGCGGCTGGGTCGCACGCCCCCATTCGACCGCCACCTAAATCTGGTTGCGGCACTTGAAGTGAAAGATGCCAAATGACGATTTCAAACCAGAAGGCCTTCGACTCGATCCTTTCCATGGCGCAGAACATGCTGCGACTCGCGGCAGAGCGCGCCCAAAGCCCGGTCACGCCGGAAATGATCGAGAAGGAACTCAACAAGCTTGCGATCATGATGGAGGACGATTTCGTGCTCGTCGATCGTGACGCGCTGGTTGATGAACTGATCCGGCGTTCAAGCCGCACCGTGGGCGACAATGCTACCCTTTCCAGCGGAGAGGACCATGTCGCGTGGCTTGATGCGGAGAGGAAGAAGGGCTGGACCTATTGGCAGCGCTACTCCGAGTACATGGAAGCGCGGATCCCATGGACCGCCCTCGATGCCCTCGATGTCGCCACGGACGAAGTCCTCTCACAGCTTGAGGACCCTACCAGGGAGGGTGCCTGGGATCGCCGCGGGCTGGTCGTCGGCCATGTCCAGTCGGGAAAGACCGGCAACTACACCGGCCTGATCTGCAAGGCTGCTGACGCCGGTTACAAGATCATCATCGTGCTGGCTGGTCTCCACAACAACCTCAGAGCACAGACACAAATCCGCCTCGACGAAGGGTTTCTTGGCTTTGCGACCATCGCTGACGCTGACGAGCTCCCTGCGGTTGGGGTGGGGCTGATCGACAAGGACGTGTCCGTCCGTCCAAACGCCGCGACCAATCGAAGTGAAAAGGGAGACTTCAACACTGCGGTTGCGGCGAAGATGAACATCAGCCCGGAACAGCGTCCGTGGCTGTTCGTCGTAAAGAAGAACAAGACCGTGCTCGAGCGGCTGCTCCACTGGATCCGCAACCGTGTCGCCAATCATGTCGATCCCGAGACCGGGCGCAAACTCGTTACGAACCTGCCGCTGCTCGTGATCGACGACGAGTCGGATCACGGTTCGGTCGACACTGGCGAAGACGTCGTGGATGAGAACGGCAACCCTGACCTTGAGCATCAGCCCAAGACCATCAACAGGTTGATCCGCTCCATCCTTCATCACTTTTCGAGGAAGGCCTACGTCGGGTACACTGCGACGCCTTTCGCAAACATCTTCATTCATGACCGCGGAGAAACACAGGAGCACGGACCGGACCTGTTTCCGGCTGCGTTCATCACGAACCTCGCAGCGCCATCGAACTATGTTGGACCGGGTCGCGTATTTGGGTCGGCATCAAGCACACCTGAGGAGTTGCCGCTCGTTCGCCCATTGACGGAAGAAGAGTTCCAGCCGTGGATGCCGAGCAAGACGACGACTTCGCCGGAGATCAAACCGCACAAGAACGGACATCGGCCCAGGTGGAAAGGTGAAGACCGGGTGCCGGACTCGCTCGCGGAGGCAATCCGATCATTCGTCTACGCCTGTGCTGTACGAAAGCTGCGCGGACAAGGTAACAAGCATTCTTCAATGCTCATCCACGTGACGCGCTACACTTCGGTGCAGAGTGAAGTGGTCACCCAGGTTGCCGAGTACGTACGAAACATGAAAGGCCGCTTCACCCGCGGCATCGAGCTTGCGGAACTCGAGGCGTCCATGTGCAAGGAGTACCAGGACACATTCGTTCCGGGAATGCAGGCGATCCGGTCGGCCCTGGTGGAAGGCGAAACTCTGACGGATTTCTCGTGGGATGATCTGCGCGCCGTCCTGCCGGATGTCCTTTCCGACATTCGTGTCCGTGAGATCAACGGCACTGCAAAGGACGCACTCGACTACGCCGAAAATGACGGCACCGGCCTCAAGGTCATTGCAATCGGCGGCGACAAGTTGGCGCGCGGCCTCACGCTAGAGGGCCTCTGCACGAGCTACTTCCTTCGAACTGCACGCATGTACGATACGCTCATGCAGATGGGGCGTTGGTTTGGCTACCGTGACGGCTATCTGGATGTCTGCCGCCTCTACACCTCCCAGGAAATGGTGGAGTGGTTCGGCCACATCGCCGATGCCGCCGAAGAGTTGCGCCAGGAGTTCGACAACATGGTCGCTGCTGGGGCAACGCCGAAGCAGTTTGGCCTTCGCGTCAAGTCGCACTCAGTGTTGACCGTGACATCGCCTGCCAAGATGAGAAACGCTCGGGCGATGCAGCTGACCTATTCGGGCGACCTCCTGCAGACCATCGTCTTTCCCAACCGCAAGGACGACATCACGGCAAACTTCAAAGCTACAGATCGCTTCATCGCTGCGCTTGGAACCTCGCGGGACTTGAATGACCAGTTCTATGTTCCAGAAAATCAGAAGTGGAATGGCCATCTCTGGCGCGAAGCACCTTCGCTCAGCGTCATCTCTTTTCTCCGAGATTACCGGACACACCCAGCGAGTTTCAGGATCATGAGTCCGCTGATTGCCGATTTCATCGAGGAAATGAACAAGGATGACGAGCTCTCGCGCTGGACGGTAGCACTGATCGGCAAGGATAGTGGCCCGGACGACAAGCTTCGAGAGATTGGCGGCTGTTCTGTCAACATGCTCCAGCGCAAGCGCACCACAGAACACGCTGATAGATACTCGATCAAGACCCTGATCTCCCCCCGTGATCAGGCCATAGATCTGACGGAAGCCGAATGGAAGGCAGCGTTGGAGCTTAGCCAGAAAACCTGGCGCAACGACACTGATCGGAACGAGGGCAAAGAGCCACCGTCAGAGCCTAGAGGTCCGCAGATCCGTCACATCCTTGGCCAAGGCATAGCAGAAGCAGGCATCGCAGCCCGCAGGGAACGCGGACTGCTTATGCTCTATCTGCTCGATCCTGACGGCGCGGGGGTCGATGAGTTGAAGGATGCAGACCCCATCGTTGCATGGGCAATAAGTTTCCCATCAAGCACTTCAGACAGAAGAGTCTCCAACTCGAGGTACATCGCCAATAGCGTGCTGTGGGGAGGCCTCAATGAGTGGGTGGACTGAAGAGGGACTGACGCGCGCATGGCGAGCACTCGCTCGACAGGAAGCCGCAGAAGACTGGCGATTTGTCCATCTGACAGACATGGGAGCGGTGTCCGTGGAGGCGGGGTGCCACTTTCCGCTCGGCCGCGAAGCGCTGATCGTTTCCTTTCCAGGATCCTCGCCGGTAAATGCCGCGCGGCTCCCGGAAGGAAAGGGCTTCGATGTCACCAGCATTGAGGGTCAGAACGCCTTCGCAGGGAAGACCGCCATCGCACTGGTACGAAGGCCGGAGGGGTCTCCGGACATTTTTGCCATCATGGTGGTTGATGTTCTGAGAACGCTCGAATTCTCAGCTGCAAACGCGACCAAGGACGTGATAGAGGCCTTTCTCGAGCGGGTCCGAGAGTGGCAGTCGTTCATGGCGCGAACCCAGCGCCCGCTCTCCCCAGACGCGCAGATCGGACTCTTTGGCGAACTCTGGATTCTTCGACGCCTCATCGATACCTCACTGGGCGCGGGTGCTCTGAACTGCTGGCAGGGGCCGCTACGAGCGGCACAGGATTTCCACGTTCGAGCAGGAGCGATCGAGGTGAAGAGCACAGTCCGTACTGGTAGCTTCCTCGCTCGCATCAACAGTATCGAGCAGCTGGATGACGATAGGGAGCCACTGTTCCTCTGCGCCCTCCGCTTCGAAGAGAATACGGACGGGATGTCTCTTGTCGATCTCGTGGCTGAACTCCGGGAGAAGTTCCGTCTAGCGGGAGTCCAGCGAGCTTTCGAAGCACTGCTCATGGTGATGGGATACCTCGACGAACATGCAGCTCTCTACGGCCGCACGCTCATCTTGAAGGACTCGAAAGCTATCCCTGTGGAGGGCGATATGCCGCGCCTCACACGCACCGCACTGCAAGCGGCCATCCGGTCGGCAGCCTATGTCCTCGACATTGACGCACTGGAAGTCCCTTATGCCGGAATGCCAGAGTTGATCATCGCATTTGGATTGGAATGATATGAGCCTTGAGGAATTCCACCGCAATTTCCGTTCCGATCTTCAAGCGACGATTGCAGAGCGTATTGAAGCTGGTGAAGGACCTTTTCCTTCGGAAGAACTCGTCTTTGCAGAAAAGGTGATGGAACATGTGGCAGAGACCGGCATCTGCGAAGAGCCCATAGTCTGTCACTGGAACGGCAAGGTCGGCAATGCAAAGCTGCGCATCACAGGCTATGCCCTCAGCGCTGACGAAACGGCCCTCGATCTTTTTGTCACCCATTACTTCGGGACTGAGAACCTTCAGGACCTGGTCGACTCAGATGCAACAGCCACCGCCAGCGAAGGTGTTCGCTTCCTATTTCGCGCGGCAAGTGGAAACCTTGATGCAAGGATCGACCCAACTCATTCGGTGCGAGACCTGGTTGCAACCATTCGCTCCAGATGGGGAGATATCGACCGCCTCCGTGTGTTCGTAATCACCGACGGCAAGACAAAGACCAAGCGTTTTTCGAACAAGGAAGTCCATGACAAGATGGTGGCCGTCGAGGCCATGGATATGGAGAGGTTGTTCCGGCATACCGATGGTAAACCCCGAGACGAGTTATCCCTTAGCCTCGTCCAGTCAATCGGCAGGCCGCTTCCTTGCGTCCACGTTCCTGATCCCGATGCCGACTACGAGTATGCCCTGACTGCAATTCCGGGACAGTTGATCCGCGATCTTTACCTGCGCTTCGGACCACGCCTCCTTGAGGCCAATGTCAGGACATTCCTCGGCACCAAGAAGGCCGTGAACAAGGGGATCGTCGAGACGCTTCGCAAGGAGCCTGAGCACTTTCTAGCCTTCAATAACGGCCTCGTGCTCGTTTGTGACGTTGCCGAATTCGAGCGCGCCGATGACGGGAATCTTGGACTCTCTTTCCTCAAGGGTCTGCAAATCGTCAATGGAGGGCAGACAACTTCGTCCATCTACTTCGCATCGCGTGATGACAGGACCATCGACCTGAGCCACGTCATGGTTCCGGCCAAGATCATCATCCTGAAGGGATCGCAGGACGATGCACGCGAACGGCTGATCAGCAACGTCTCTCGTTACGCAAACAGTCAGAACGCAGTGAAGATGTCTGATCTTTCGGCAAACCGGCCTTTCCACGTCCAGCTTGAAAAGCTCGCGAACGAGACCTGGTGCCCGGATGGCGCAACACGCTGGTTCTACGAACGGGCAGCGGGTGCCTACAATGTCATGCTGCTCAGGGACGGCAACACGCCTGCAAGGCGCAGAAAGCTTCAGGAAATGATTCCGCCGAAGCGCAAGCTGACCAAAAACGACATAGCGAAATACCACGAAGCGTGGCGCGGCAAGCCGAACCAAGTGGCGCTGAAAGGTGAGAAGAATTTTGCCGCCTTCATGAAGGCGCTTGATGAAGACCCATCAATCGTTCCTGAACCACTCGACGTGATCTGGTATCGGAAAATGATCGCAAAGGCCATCTTGTACAACTCGATCCAGCAAATGATCAATGCGAAAGCAGCGAAATCGACTTTCACACAAGCTTGGAGCGACATCGCCACTTACGTCTTAGCGGTGGTCTCGGACCGTCTTGGTGATCGGCTCGACCTCGAACAAATCTGGATGCGACAAGGGATTTCTGCTGGCTTGCGCGACCTTCTGTGGGACTGGGCCGTCGTCGTAAACGCCGAGTTCAACAGAATAGCTCCAGGCCAGCAGATATCAGAGGTGGCAAAACGCCGCGATGTCTGGGATCGAATTAAGTCGGCAGACTTCACACACCAAGTAGAGGGAATAAGCGAGATGAAGAGCCATTGAGCCAAACAGTTGGCTATGCCTCCAGAACTATCACATCATCGAGCGCAACGGGAAGAACGGTGTTTTATTTAGGGATTGTGACTTGGATACCTACAGCATGGATTTGCCCTTGAGCCACTCCAATCCCGTAAAGGACACTCAGGTCTTCCTCGAGGCCACTACAAGGTGAAAGATGCAAGAAGATCATAAACCTCGCCGAGTTCGCCAAGAATCAACTACTGATGTAGAGATGACCTCTGACCGTTCCCCAGAGTACTCGCCATCGGAGTTCGAATCGGAAACCGCCGCAGAAGCTTTCCATCGAGCGAGATCTGCTCCCGCCTCACATGGTGGATTCTCCGAGGTCAATTACACCAGCTGGGAACATGAAGAATCTGACTGGTCAATCGACTGGGTAAATTCACACACACCAGTCGTAACATATGAAGTTGAAGGACAACCTGCACTTCGAGAGCAGGACAGGCACACCTCCAAACCCAAGGTCACCTCTTCGAGAGGGGTGGTCAATGAAAGTGGAAGCACAAGGAGCGCGATAACTGACGGACATATCGCGTCCATTCAATTGAAGAACTTCAAGAAGTTCAGAGGATTTCGGCTAGATGCAGGCCCAAAGAATATTCTGACTGGAAAAAACAATGCTGGTAAGTCGAGCATCCTTGACGCGCTAAGGGTGACACACGATGTCCTTCGGTTTGCGTCTAGACGAGTGCCGGATCTAACTGAATTTGAGGGCAGAAGCTGCGCTTGCTTCACGCTGCCCACCACAGTACTAAGGATTCCAATAACAAACATTGCGTGGAACTACTCGGACAATCCGGCTTCAGTGCGTATAACCTTGAGAAATGGCGCGCAGCTTGTGATCATTCTCCATCCGGATCATCCAATCAAGGCTTACTTGCTTGCTGATGGGCCGCCGCCGAGAACAACCGCAGCCTTTCAACGCCAGTTCCCTTTATCGTTGGTGGTAGTGCCTACCTTGGGTCCGGTTGAAGAACGCGAGCACTATCTGACCGACAAGACCATCTCTAGCAGTGAGAATACGCGCACCGCACATCGGCACCTTCGGAATATCCTTGTACGACGAACAGATAGAGAGTTTCACGAGTTTTCAGAGAATGTTTCAGCCGCTTGGCCAGAGATAACTCTCGATCGCCCTAAAGTTTTTGGCAGCGGAGAGCCTCTGGAGATGATGTTCTTCGAAAACGGAATTCCGCGAGAGATCTTCTGGTCAGGATTTGGCCTCCAGGTTTGGATGCAGATGGTTCTTCAGTTCCTGCGTGGCTCAGCCAGTGCCGTCTTGATCCTAGACGAGCCGGATATCTATCTTCACCCAGACCTGCAGGTTCGAATGATGGATTTCGCTTCACAGAGATTTGGCCAGATATTCGTTGCGACCCACTCTTCGGCAATAATCAGTACTGCGAGCGCCAGCGAATTACTCATTATTTCAGCAAGAGAGGGTGCCGCAATCAGGGAGACTTGATAGCGAGACAAATCTTACCGATAGACAATGTCTGCACGCACGATGCATTTTCGCAAGACTAGACTCCGTCAATACCGGCTATCAACAGTCTGGCGATTTGACGTGCAAGATAGGGCGGCACTGCGTTTCCAACTTGCACATACTGCTGTGTCCGGTTTCCTAGGAAAAGGTAGTCGTCGGGAAAGGTTTGCAGTCGTGCCGCCTCGCGAACCGTCAAGCTACGGCACTGCAACGGATCGGGATGGATGAAGTAGTGACCATCCTTCGAGATATGGCTCGTGACAGTGGTCGATGCCTCGTCGGCGAGCTGGACGCGAAAACGGTCATTGAAGACACCGCTGTGCCAGTTGCGGTGGTCCGGGCTGAGCACCAAGGGAAAATCAGCCGCCTTCGGGCTGTAGCCACGGACAGACCCGAACACGGCCGCGAAGAGATAGCGGCCCAGATCCGACTTCATGTGCCCGCGGGTTTCGTGCTGAGCTATCGCGCGCAGGCCCGGCCGTTCCAGCCATCGCAGCAATTCATCGTTCGCGGTGCCATAGCCTTCGGGAAGCCACGAGGCCGTTCGAACAGCCGGTGGCGCAACTCGCATACGGCTTGATATGGACTGAAAGGCTTCACGAAGCGCTCCGTCATCCTTGCCCTTGTAGATGCTGGCTAACAGTCTTGCGGCATCGGTGACTTCTTGCTGCCACGCCGATGAGTCGTCGTGACCACGGCTGATGCCGCTGCGCAGGGCAGGCAAGGCGCCGATGATATCGCTGACCGTTCTGGTCTCTCCTGACACGGCGATCTCGGCACCTGCGGCTCGGTGCGCGAGATCAGAGCGGATCCCGACGATGATCACCCTGTGGCGGCGCTGTGGGACGCCGAACGCCTCGGCCCGGACAATGAAGTCAGATGGCTGCATCGCTTCGTTCAGGCTGGCCTTGCCATCTTGGATACGGATTGCACGCAGCTCGTAATGATGGTCACGCCCAGTACCGAGAGAGGACAGGTCCTCCATCAGCATCTCGAAGACCAGTCGGCTCTCGACCGTCGACGAGAGCATGCCCTTGACGTTTTCCATCACGAAGGCTGCGGGGCGAAGCTTGTCGAGGACCCGGATGTATTCACGGAAGAGATAGTGCCGCGCATCCTCCTCCGGGATATAGCCGACCTTGCCCCTCGACCGAGCGCGCCCCACGAGGGAATAAGCTTGGCAAGGCGGGCCCCCGATCAGGATTGTGTCGTCGTAAGCGGCTTTCAACTTCTCGATTGCCCGGTCGATTGCGGTCGCCGCGACTTCAGTACCGAGTTCGAGCGGACGCGCCTCTTCGACGGCGTGACGCCATGCGTGCGGATCGACGGCTGACCAGTCCGGCTCGGAAGCGAGTCCAGCGTGGAAATCGACAAACTGTGCCGGAAGGGTGCCATGGCTAGCGCGATGTTCCCGCAGGAATGCGCGCAAGGTCAGGGTTCGATGAGCCGACGCCTCCTTTTCGACCGAGATGCCGATCCGGAACGGCGCATGACCGTCCTCTATGAGGGAAGCGAACCCCTCGCCAAGTCCGCCCGGACCGGCAAACAGATCGACAATGCCAAAAGTGGAAGGCAAATCGGGCTCCTGACGAATTTGATCCAGCCGGTGTATACCAGGTTCAGGGACGAAGACCAGGATACAATGGCGGACATCGTCGATCAGCAGACCCGTTCCCGGATGATGTCCGGAATACGGGGAAAGAACACCAAGCCGGAGCTCGCTCTCAGGCGCGCATTACACGCGCGCGGCTTTCGCTTCCGGCTTCATTTCACCGGCGCACCCGGACGGCCGGACCTCGTGCTGCCAAAGCACCATGCAGTCGTCTTCGTGCACGGCTGCTTCTGGCATCGTCACAAGGGGTGTCGATACACAACCAGCCCCTCTACCCGACCGGAATTCTGGCAGGCGAAGTTCGCAGCGAACATTGCACGAGACAGCGCTGTCCGAAGAGAACTTGTAGAGGCAGGCTGGCGTGTCGCGACGATCTGGGAGTGCGCCTTGCGGAAGCCCGATCGGGTGAATGAGGTTGTCAGCAGGTTCGAAGAATGGCTGCGAGGAGGCGAAGGACAGATCGAGATCGGCGGCGAGGCCTGACATGGCTGTCATCGGAAGGAGATGGCCCGCATGGTCCGCTCATTTTCAGGTGCTTCTCGGCGTGTCAGAAGTCTGTCTCCAGGTAGACTCCGGCACAATCGAAGGCGACTGCGGCGGCGGTCGCCCCGGTGTTCAGGAACAGCCGCGGCGACAGGAACTGCGTCGCGGCGGGCAGGTCGGCGGTGATCTCCTGCTCGAAGACCGCACCGGAAACCTCGTCGACCACCCGCACCCAGACGGAACTGCCGTTCGGCGGTGCCGCGATAAACAGCGTCAGCACCCCGCCAGTCGCGATGGCGAAACTCGCCCCCATGTCGATCAGCGTGGGCGCGCCGGTGCCGTCGTTTGCGACCAGCTGCCAGCGGGTGTGGGTGCCGCGCTGGAAGCCGATGCCGATGCAGTTGATGGCGGCGGCCAGCGCCAGCGTGGTGGCGAGAGCGGCGGTCGATCCGTAAAGCCCGAAGAAGCCCATGCCGGTTGCCTGCAGCGTCGTCAGCGAAATCCGCGTGACGAAGGTCCAACCGCCCAGCCCCGCCGCGTTGCCGCGCCAGCAGGCCCAACCGGCAGAACGCTGCTCGGCCGCTGAGTCCACCACCGCCGCCGAAGTCAGCCGCCAGCGGCGCATGCTGGCGGCTAGGTTCGTTGCGGCAAGCGTGGGGGTGGACACGGTGCCGACCGAGGTGACGGGCAAGCCTTCGGTGGTGATCGTGGTGGTGACAGATGGTGACCAGTTGGCGATCCGGTTGACACCGAAATGCGGTTGCAGCGGGAAGTCTCGGCCGGAGGGGCGCATCACGTCGATCCACGGTGCCCCCGCCCGGTTGCGGGCATAGACGGCCGCCTTGCCGGTGGGCGGAGGGGATGGAGCGGCGCTGAGCCCCGGCAGGATTGTCGGCTGCGGCAGTTCCACCTGGCCGCTGGTGCGGTCGATCCTGATGGCATCGAAGAAGGCCGAGCCATCCGGACTGACCTTGAAGCTGAAATCGTCGTTGCCCAAGAGGCCGATCAGCGCTCGGGCCGAAAACCCGGTCTTGAAGGCGAAAGCTGCATCGTTCCCGGCCGCCGCCTTGTTGACCGTGGCCTCGATCCCGGCGCCTGCGTTGTTGAACAGGAGCGCCGGGGTGTTGACCGATACGCGGTTGTCGCTGTCGGCGGTCGCCCCGCCGAGGCCGAGAAGCTGCGCGGTCAGGTTTGCCTGGGGCATGCCGACCTGTGTCACCGCATTGGCGAAAGTTACGGTGGGCGTGTTCACCACCGTGGGGCCCCCGGCCCCTGCCGTGGCCGAGCCAATGTTGACGACCGTGGTCGATCCGGATGCGCCGCCAGTGCCGAGGTTCACGGTCTTGGTGACGCCGGTGGTCGTCGCCCCGGTGCCCATGCCGTAAGTGGCGGTCGTCGTCGCTGTGCCGATGCTGGCTGAGGCCGCCGAAACCGTGACAGTGCCCGAGGCGGTCAGCGTGCCGGAGAAGGTCTTATTGCCCGTGAAGGTCTGGGTGCCCGCGAGGATTGCCAGTTCGCTCGAGGTGTTCGGCAGGCTGTAGGTTCGGGTCGTGCCCGTGGTAATCCCCGACAGCGAAAACAGCACCTTCTTCGTCGGATCGGCGTCGCTGACGAGGCTGAAGATCGCGTCGGAAACGTCCTGGGGCACACCGACCGGATCCCAGGCGCTGCCGTTCCAGACTAGGAACATCTGTTCTGCCGCGATCCAGACCAGCCAGCCGGGGCGCGGAACAAGGCGCAGCCAGACGCCATCGACCCAGAAGGCCACGTTCAGATCCCACCCCGCCCAGAGGCCCGTCGCGCCGGATGCGACGAGGTGCCGGTCGCCATCAGCGGGGCTGGCCGGGGGCGTGGTGCGCGTGCGGTCGAGGACTGACAGTTGCACCATGGCGTCGAGCAGGCGCAGCGCCTCGTTGTGGGTGACATGCTTCTAGGATTGAGCCGCGAGAAGATATGGCAGGCCAAGATGGGTGGAGGTGTTGGACATGGCGGGCCTTCAGAACTGGAGAGTGACGGTGGCGGGATCGCCGCGACCGAGGCGGTTCGAGAGTTGGTAGATGCGGATCGCGAGTGACTGACCGGAACTGAGCGGCGCGCCCCAATCGGCGGCCTGCTGGGCAGCAGTGTAGAGGACGGATGTCGTGGTGCTGGTCAGCGTCCGCTTGACCGCTTCCCCGTCGAGGATCTGGACGTCATAGCTTTGCAGGTCTTCGGCCAGCGGCACCTCGACCTGCTCCCAGGCATCAGCCACCAGCGCGCGGGATCGCCGCGTCCAGCGGATCGTCAAATCGCCCGGGCTGCGCGCCGTGCGCCACGGCTGCGCGACATGGACCGGGGCGAAGGGAACGAGGCCGCGACCGGCTGGCGTGAAGGCCAGCGCGGTGTAGCTGGCGTCGCTGACGGACCGCGCCGCGGGGCCGATACGCCAGTTCCACGGCAGACCGAGATCGGCCTCCGCGATGGGCAGTGGGGCAAGGGCGGAATCCAGCACCACCACTCGTGCCCCGGCCGGGGTGGGATTGCCCATCGCAGCTTCGGTACCTCGCTGACCGCGCAGGATGCGGGTCAGGCGATAGCGGCCGGGGGCGATCAGTTCGGCGGCACCCGCCTGCACTATTTCCCAGAAGCCTGGCGCGGATTCCACCGCCAGCGCGTTGGCGCCGCCGAACAGGGTCAGATCGGTGACGCTTTCCAGCGTGCCTGAGACCAGATCGACGACCAGCGCATTTCCGAGATCGAAGCGCGAGGTCGGGCCCGGATAGAAGTCCGACACCAGCGTGCCGATCCTGGCGCGGCTGCCGAAGGTGGTCAGCAAGGCGAACCCATCCGCCCCCGGGCTGCGAAACACCGCCATCTCGCCTGGCCAGGGAACGGCATGCGCCGCGACCATTGGCCGGTGCGCGGGCTGGTCCTCGGAAAGCTGTGGCAAGTCCAGCAGAACCACATCCGGCGCACCGAAGACCACGGACCGGGTCAGCGATGCCGGGCGCGGATCGCCGGGCGGCAGGTCATAGGCACCGCGATCCTGGCGGACGGCCTCAACGCCCCGGCCATCGGAATCGGCGATGGACACAAGGCGCAACTCGATCTCGCGGCCATCATGCACAAGCCGGATCACGTCGGCGGGGTCCAGCGCCAGCCGTGAGGGCGGCAGGCGGAAGGTGGCGCTTTCGCGCCCGATCCAGGCTTCCATCAGCGCGCGGCGGCAGCGGCGTTCGGCCTCTTCGGGCGGGATCGCCATCGGGAAGGATTCGGACGCGATGCGGGTGGTGTCGACGGTAATGCGGCGAGATTCGACGAGCGCTGCGTCATAGTCCTCATCGGCGCGCGCGACCTGCCACTTCAGTGCCTGCGGCAGTTCGGTTTCCTGCGCGCGGACCAGTTCCAGCGCCTCGCCTTCGCGGGAGGCGACAAGGTCGTCATGGGCCAAGGTCAGAACCGTCGCCCGCCCGCGCATGACGAAGCGGATCATGCCCTCGGTCTCGATGACATCGAACCCGAAATGCCGGGCCAACGTGCTGATCGAGGACCGCGGGGCTTCCAGCGCAGTGATGGCATAGCCTTCTACCGCGCCCCAGAGGCCGGATACGTCGATCAACGCCTCCGGCATTCCGGCGCGCAGGCAGAGGTGGCGCATGAGGGCCACCAGCGACACTGCCCCCAGCCGCCCGGTCAGCCAGTGGCCAAGCCGCCAGTTCGGACCGTCGGTCCAGACGTCCGTCAGTTCGGGGAAAAACGGATAGGGTCGCGCATCCCAGGTCCACGCGGCGCATTCGGGGACGTGGACCATCCGGCCGCCATAGACGGCGGAAATCGGGTTGTTGGCCGGGTCACCCCAATGCAGGTAGCTCGCCTCCAGATAGGCGCGCTGGATCGCGTCGTCCCGCCAGCCGCGCGAGAAATAAGGCGTGAAGCTCTCGGACGACTTCGGGTCGAAGAAGACATTGGGCTGGTTCGTACCCCGGTCGATGGCCGGGCAGCCCAGTTCGGTGAAACGGATGGGTTTCGATTGCGGCACCCATGCGGTGGCCAAGCCGCTTTCCACCCCGCCCGGCCGGTTGTAGTGCGGGTTCGTCCACCAGGCGCGGATATCCTTGGGGCGAAAGACCCAAGGCTTGGCCGCCGCACCATCGGTGATGGGCGTGCGGATCTGCGCGGAGCGGTCAGCGGCGCTGGCATAGAACCAGTCGAACCCTTCACCGCCCGCGATATTCGCCTGCAGATAGGCACGGTGCAGCGGCGGCGCGGTTGCCCGCGTTCAGGTGGCGGGTCAGCGACGCTTTCGCGATGCCACCGGTATTGTAGTGGAAGCTGACCAACGCATCGAACTCGTGCGGCTCCAGCGGCACCTTCACGGCGCGCAGAACTTCGGCCTCGTAAGCGGCGAGGTCGGTGCGAAAGACCCGAAAGGCCTCACGGATCCCCGCATCGAGATCGGCAGGCATGCCGCGGGGCAGCCGCGCGGGATCGGGCGGACCGGCGGCAGCGGTGTGGCCAATGCCGAAGGTCCAGATGTTTTTGACGTCGAGATAGGGTCCGGGAACGAGTCCTTCGTGCCGGACAAGAGCCAGCAGGCCCCGATCAGTCATGTGCATGGGATCACCCGAAGAGTGTTGAGAGGATCAGGATCAGGACGGCGACGAGAAGGCCGATGCGCAGGCGGTGACTGAAGGCCTGTGCCGGGTCGGCTGCTTCGCAGCGGATGGCGCGCGCGAGACGGAGAAGTTCATGCATCGGGGTTGCCCCCTTCCCGCTGCGCAGGCGGGCGAGGACGACCTCGATGAAGGCGGGGCCGAAGACACCGACCAGATAGGCGGCTGACCCCGCCGCACCCCCGGCGGGGATCGCCTGCGACGGCAGGCTGAGCCATGCGGTGATGACCGCCATCGACAGGCTGCCCATCCCGGCGGCAATCAGCCCGCCGAGCAGGATGTGGCGCAGAGCGTCGCGCAGCCGCATCCGCGTAGTCAGCGCATTGGTCGCACCGCCCAGTGCACCCCAGGCCGCCAGGATGACGGCGGTGGAGGTCGCCAGATCGCGCAAGACGGCGGCAACAAAGCCAGTTTCTTCGTTCATCGCCGGATCTCCAGCAGGGGAATGGATGTGATCGAACCCAGCCGCTCGAGGTCGAGTGTGACGTCGAGCAGGTCGGTGTCGAAGCGGACGGGGACGTCGAATTCGAAGCCCGCCGTGATTGCGACGCCCGCGCCCGGGGCGGTGGTGAAGGTCACGCTGCCGGTGGCGGTGTTGACGCTCCAGCCCGACATCTGTTCGACGCCGTTCAGGGAAAGACGGACAGTGCCCGCCACGGGTTTGGCAATCGCGCGGGTCCAGCTTTGCGCGCCGGAAGTGTAGCGCTTCAGCAGGGCGAAGGTGGTGACCGCGCCATTGCCGGTGCCGATGGGTTGGTCGGTCGGGGCCACCGCCTGCGAGGGCAGGCAGGATTTGTAGTCGGCCCAATCCTTGTAGCGAAAGCCGTGCAGGCGGCCGTTGCGGGCTTCGAAAAATGCCACGACCGCCGCCAGATCGTCAGCGCGGCGGATGCCATAGGCCACGTCATAGCGGCGTCGGCTGTTGGCCCAGCTGGCGTTGCGCTCCTCGTCGCCAGAGGCCAGTTCGACCACTTGCGTGCGCCGTTCCGGCCCACCCCGTGCCCCGCGGCTGATGTTGTCGAGGAACCTGACTTCATGGAATGCCATCACATGCCCCTCCGGCCGAGGGACACAGCGCGCGCGATGTCGCTGGCCACCTGCGTGCGCGACTGACGGAAGCTTTCGGCGTCGCGCGCCATGATGGTGACGTTGACCGCAGGCGCGCTGGATTGGCCGTAACCTGCTGCCTCGCGGCGGGAGAGCACGCGCTCGCCCTTCTGAAGGATCTCCGGAACTTCGTCGGGCTTGATCCCGGCCCAGCCGCCTGCATGCATGCGCGGGGCATTGGCGAAGGCCAGCGCCGGGACCATGCGGCCCGGCCCCGGCGATCCGACCATGCCACCGGCGTGGAGGATGTTTGCGAAGATACCACCCGCACCGCCCAGCGCTCCCGACAGCGCATTGGCGATGGGGCCGAGGATGAACCGCCGCGCCGCCAGCTTGGCCAGATCGGCGATCATCGACGTGACCAGATCGCGGAAGTCGAGCTTGCCGGTCTTGACGAACTCGCCCACGGCGTTCTCCGCCGAGGTGAAGGCCCCGACCAACGCGCTCCCGATATCACCGCCGATGTTGCGCGCCTTGGCGGCATAGTCGGCGAGCGCGGCTGATACGGCACCCCATCCGGTCGCAGCCTGGTCAGCCCCTGCGGCAGCGTCAGTCCCGGCGTCACGCGCCGCTGCGCCTGCATTCCCGGCAGCAGCAGCGGTGTCGTCCAGTTCGGTGTTCAGGGCATCCGCAGAGTTGGCGGCATCTGCCAGCGCGGCTTCTGCCTCCGCCCCTGTGCCGGTCACCGCGTCGCGTAAGGCTTGCCAATTGGCCAGTGGACGGCCGGCAGCATCTGCCAACATGCCAGCCGCCTCGCGATAGCCATCGGCCCGGCCACGCGCGTCATCTGCCATCGTGCCAAGCCCGAGGTCGGGTGGCTCGAGATAGGTGCGCGAGAGCGCGGCTGAAAAGGCATCTGCTGCGGCCGCCCCGGCGGCGGTTGCGGCACCCTCGAACGGGTTGCCGATCCGCGCCAGTTCCACGGGGTCAAGCGTGCCGATCCGCACCCCACCTTCGCCGACCGCCCAGTCGGGCAGAAGGTCCAAGGCAGCGTTCAATCCGTTGATGAAATTGTTGATGCGCGTGACGACGCCGTTCAGCATCGCCTCCACCCCGGAAATCAGCCCGTTCGCGGCCTGGAAGGCAAAATCGCCGATGGCGCCGGGCAGACTGCCCCAGATTGCGACCGCCGCATCATAAGCGCCCTGGAAGATCGCAGCCGTCCGGTCCCCGAAACTGACCACGCCCGCGATGGTGCCCTCGAGGGCCGAGAGCCCGGCCGCCTTCAGACCCTCCCAGCCCGCAGCCATGTTGGCGAATGCGGCGTCGAGAGCGAGGCCGATGCGCGACCAGACCTCCGATGCCAGATCGCCGAGCAGGCGGAAGGCCTCGCCCACACCGCCGACACGGGTCACAAGCTGCGAGAACTGATAGACCAGTTCCCCCGCGCCAACGATCAACGCGCCGATGCCCGTGCGGATCAGCGCCCCGCGCAGAAAGACCAGCGCCGTGGCGAGGCCGCGTACGGACAGGGCCGCCACTGCCAACCCCGCCACCCAACGACCCGCCATGAAGGCGGTAAACGTCGCGGCATAGGTGGCGAGGCGTGCGAGGTTATCGAAGACTGCGGTGATTGCACCGCCGATGGGCCCGGTGCCGCGCGCCATGTTGGACAGCGCGTTCGCCACCGTTTCCAGTGCCGGGGCGACAGCAGCGGTCAGGCGGTTGGTCAGGCCAAGCCAGATCAGGCTCAACTTGGCGATGGCATCGCCGGTGCGTTCTATCTGTGCCGCATCAGCCGCGCTGACCGCCACCCCGAAATCCTGCACATCCTGCGCCGCCTCTCGCAAGGTCGCGGAGTCGATGCGCAGAAACGCCAGTGCGGCACGGTCGCCAAACAGGTCGGACGCCACGGCGGCGCGTTCGGCCTCGGGAACATAACGGGCCAAGGCGTCCTGGATGGCGACGATGCGCTGGTCGAGCGGCAAGGCCTGTAGTTCGGCGGCTGTCAGGTTCAGCCGCTGCAAAGCCCCAACGGCCGAACCCGATCCGGCTGCTGCTTCGGAAAGCCGCGTGGTCAGCTTCTTGGTGGCCTGGTCGATGTCGCCCATCGAGACACCGGCCAACTCGCCAGCCCATGTCAGCACCTGCAGGCTTTCGACAGTGGTCCGGAGCGAAGCGGCCATGTCGGCCTGTGCGCCGATGACATCAAGCCCTGAGCGGACCATCGCCACGCCCGCAGCGGCAGCGGCGGCGGTAACCGCCGCCAGAGCGATCCCGGCCTTGCGGGCAAAGCTGCCGAGGCGGGCATTGGCCAGTTCCATCTCGGAAGACAGGCGGCCAAACCCGCGCGTGCCAGCCTCGCCGATGCCTTCCAACTCAGCCCGGACCTGACGGCCGCCTTCCGCGACCAGTCGGACAGAGACCCTCTTCTCAGCCATGTCCCTCTCCGATCTGTTCGTTCAGCTTGCGCACCATCACTGCCTCGATCTCGGGCAGCAGTTCGGCGGCGATAAGGGTGTCGATCCCAAGGGCCTGCGCCATCGCCAGCGCCGCGCCCATGTCCCAGCCCAGCACCGCGCCGGGGATCACCCGCAGTTGCCCACCAAGGCGGCCGACGAGATCCCAGACCTGCCAGCCTTCTTTCGTCTGCGGCCGGTTCAGTCGTGCGGGGCAGTCGGGGCAGCGCCCGGTGCAGGCCGCGCAGTAGCGGTCGCCCCCGCCGAAGGACCATTCGGCAAGGGCGCGGAGACGTTTTTTTCCGCGCCCAGGATCAGGCCCTTGGCAACGTACTGGGTCTGGAACGCCTCGAAGACGGGCCAGATTTCCAAGAGTGCATTGATGCCTTCGGGCGAGACCGGGACAGCATCCCCCGCGTCATCACCCACCCCCTCCCAATCCAGGACCGCGCGGCGGGCGACGGCCTTGGCCATTGCCAGCGCCAGTTCTTCTTGTGTGGCGGTGTCCGGCAACGCTTCGATGGCAGGATCGGCGCGGGCCGAGACCATCAGTGCGGTGGTCAGAGGCGCGACTTGCAAGCGAAGGCCGGGGGCGAGGGTAAGCCACACAGGGGCTGCGGTCAGGTTCAGTCTGATCATGATCAATAGCTCACAACGGTGTTGACGAGGACGGCGGTGCACATGCGGGCGGGACTGACGGCCTTGGCGGCCTGCCAGTCGAAGGTGGCCTGGATGCCCTGCGGGCCGGGGATCTCGATCCGGGGGCGCGGCAGGTAGACGGCATGGGCGGTGAAGGTGAAGCTGGCGTTGGCACCAAGGCTCCAGGCGAAGACCAGCTCGCAGGGCGTGCCGTCGATGGCCTGCGTGATCAGCGTGCTGTCGGCAAAGCGCACCTCCACCCGGCCTGTCAGCGCGACCATGCCGGGGTCAGCCCCTTCGATGCGGCCGTCCGAGCGGATGGTCTCGATCCGGTCGAGACCGTTGGAATAGGTCACCTCGGCGGAAATGACATTGCCGAGCGGCGAGCCGTTGCGCGTGATCGCCCCGTTGAAATGGCCGAACCGCTGCAGGGCCAGCGCGGTCGGCGTACCGGCCGCCATGGTGACTGCAACGCTTTCGCCCTGCGCCACCAGCCGCGCCGTGGCGGTCAGCAGGCCGGAGCGTGCCATCTGCCACGACAGCTGATCGCAGACGCAGCCAGTGTACATCGCATAGCGCGGCACCTCGGGCATCGCCGTCTCGATGGCCATGCTCGGCAGCGTCCAGTTGCCGGACTGGAACGTATGGGTCTTTGGTGTGGTGCCAGAGGTAACAGGTGCACCGAAGGCTGCCTTCAGCCACAGCCCAAGGTTCTCGACGTCGATCGGCACCACGACATCGCCGTCGGCGGTGAACGCATCCTTGATCGGGGCCAGCGGATCGCGCCCTTGGCCCAGCAGTTCCGAGGCGATCAACGGCTGTTCGGAGCCGAGCGTGGTGCTGGCAAACGGCACCGTGCGATAGCCCGTGGCGGGCGCGGTGCCATAGACGGATTCGAACGCAAGCGCCATCTGCGCCCGCGCCCCATGGGCTCGTGCCATCATGTTCTCCTTTGGTGATTGGGGTCAGCCGAGCGGGTCGGCCGTGGAATAGTGCAAGATGACGGGGATCACCGCCGTCTTCAGGCTGGCGGCACCCTCGACCGGCAGATCGACCGGACGCGGCGCTTCTGCCTCGACCCAGTCGCAGAGACCACCCAGCGTGCGGTCGGCGGCAACCGCCGCGCCGATGCTGGCGCAGAGAGTGTCGAAGGCGGCGTCACGGTTGGCCCCCTGGACGACCGCCTCTATCTCGGCCCGATGCTGGTAGTGGTAGCGCAGCGGCGACAGCGTCACCTCGGGCTCCCCCGGCTCGCCGTCGCGCAGGATCAGGAGGCCTGCGGTTGGCACGCGCTCTGGCAGCACGTCGCCGCGCAGGGCCGTGGCGGGCAGCGCCGAGAGCCGCGCGTGCAGCGTGGTGAGGATGGTTTCACGGGGGGTGGACATTTTCTGTTCTCAATGTCGAGGCTCTGCCAAAGCGGCTCTTAGGTCTTGGCCGACAGTCGTGCCCGCCAAAGCGAACCTTCGTACTCAACCAATCGCGGTTTCCTGTGCGGATCGTCAGACTATGGGCTTGGCAGCCGGGCGGCTGAATGCGAGACTCCCGAATAGCTATGAGTTGGTCAGGCTATCGAGGGCAGGCATGTATTATTTCGTCGATGAGAGCGGTAATACCGGGCTGCATCTATTCGACCCTGACCAACCCCTGCTCTATTATGGCGTCCTCGGAGCACGTGCCAATCTAGACGTCATTGCTGAACCTTTGCTGCGGGCGCTTAGAAGGGAGTTGGGTGTGAACCGCATCCACTCCAACGAACTCGGCGTCGCAAAGTTGACAACTATCGCCGGGCGCATCGAACAATTTAGCAAGAAAAACGACCTAAGATTCTCTGTCTTCACAGTGAATAAGAAGGACCATGCGATCATCAGCTACTTCGACCAAGTCTTCGCTGCTGGCCTGAATGATGCAGTCGCATGGAACCATTATTGGACGCCGTTGCGCTATCCATTGCTTTTCAAAGTAGCGCATCTTTTTGATGATGACATCGCAAAAGCCGCATGGAAGGCCCGACTCGAGAAAAATCCTGCACGCTGTGCCACTATGCTTCAGAACGTCCACAGGCAGCTTCTTGCGAACATCAACAGGCTGCCCGATGCTCGTTCGCGAGAGATCATAGACGGAGCCATCCGCTGGGCAGACGCACATCCGGACGCAATCAGCTACGGCGTTGGAAACTACGACACCTCGTTGCAGATATCCCCAAACTTAGTGGGCTTCCAGCCGGTTCTACAAGGCATCGGAAGGGAGGCAACCGCTATGGGGCAGAAAGTGCATAGGGTAACGGTCGACCGCCAAACCGAATTTAACAAGGCTCAGGCGGAATTGGCGGATATCTACCAAAAGCTACGCGGCCACAAATCGAGTCTGGGCCCTGGCATGCCCGAGTTTAATTACTCGATGCTTCCGGAAATTCCGCCTGAATACAAACCTGGCGATGAAAGCGCAGGACTCGAACTGGTCGACGTCACGCTCTGGACCGCCAAACGGATGCGCGAAGGCAAACCCGTATCGAGCGAGTTGGAAAGCTTGTTCCGCCGACAAGCCCGGCGCGGACATACCGACGAGGTGTCACTTGCTGGCCTCGATGAGCGTTGGCGGCACCTAGCTTACCTGCCGCCGTCGGGGCCAAACAACCCGGTTTCCCCAGAGATCCAAGCCGCGATCGCGGAGATGGAGCGCAAGCGCCGGGCAGCGGTAGCGTCCCTTGGATGAAGAAAGACTCGCCTCGGCAGACGGACCTTTGGTGTCAGTCTAGTGTGCCTCAAAGCTCAGCGCTAACCCTATCGTCGCGTCCCGAACGACCGCTTCGTCTGCATAGCCCACGTTAAGCCAGTTTGCCGTCAACCCAGTTCGCCACGATCAGCCCCGGCACACCGTCTACAGCCCGCTCTGCATCCCGCGCCAGATCCAGCCGTTTCGGCAGCTTCACCTGCGGCACCAGCAGGAAGATCGGCGCGGTCACGACGCCCCGGCCGGTTTTCGACCGTGACGCCACGGCGCGACCCTTGGTGTTCAGCCGCCCCTCGGCCACTAGAAGGCTCGGCCCTCTGCGGCGATAAATGAACCGCAGGCGCAAGCCGGTGCGGCGTAAGCGTTGCAACTGGCCCCCGCTTTCACTTCTTTTGAGGATTGCCGCTAGGGCGTATATTGGCGCTACGCGCCAATACGGGATGCTGTTTTTACTAACTTTTTCGGCGACGGGCTTCACGCGCACCCTTGCCATGCCATTTGGGTCGCGTCGGTACCTGATCTCGCAGAGCGGATAGCCAACGCTCATCGAGGCCGTAGCAGGTGAGCCTTCAACCCTTCCGGGTAGAGTTGCGGGCCGTCAGGCAGATCCAACGCGTCGAGATCATACCACTCTGCAAAGCATCTGCTGCCATCATCCTCGTGAAACTCGACGCGGATTGCGCCTGAAAGGGCTTCGTTGGGAAATGCCACGTCGAAGATCGCCAGAACTTCATGCCCCTGGGCGCCTTCATGAGCGTAGATATTCTCCATGAAAACAGGAGGTCCGAGGATCGTCACCGCGATCCCGAGCTCTTCGTGAAACTCGCGAATGACCGCCGCCTCAGCGGTTTCACCGAACTCAACGGAGCCGCCAAGGGGGCGAACACCTTTCACGCGGCCCGCATCATCCAGCACTTCGGCAGCAAGAAGCCGACCGTCACGCCAGTGCAGGCCGAGAGCTTTGAAGCGAATTCTGGGTACTGGGCGCCACGTTGTCATGGGCGATGATTACAGGGCGGCGGCACCCACAGCAACAGGCGCTTCGCGCCCGAACCACTCTGGCGACGTGCCAAGAATTTCGGGAGGCAGTGAGCAAGTGTCCCCCGGCCCAGCTCTTATCTGGTTCTTGGCACGTCAATCCGGCAACTCAGCGGCGCGTTCCACGGCAGAAGCTCGGCATATTCGGCGCGCGGCTTCCTGGCACGCACCTGCTCCAGCACCCAGACGAGATAGCGATGTGGATCGACCCGGTTCAGTTTGTAGCTCTGAAGCAGGGACGAGGTAATTGCCCATGCTTCTCCGCCTTCGTCGCTCCCGATGAACAAGACATTGTTGCGAAGCAGGATCGTTTGCTTGAACTGCCGCTCGACGGGGTTGTTGTCGAGGTCGATATATCCGTTCTCGACGAAACGGGTAAGGCCGGTCCAACGGTCCTGGACATAGCGAATCGCTTTACCCATATCGCTCTTTCCCAGATACTTGTTTTCGACTTC
The DNA here is from genome assembly GCF_000740795.1 of Haematobacter massiliensis. Lineage (GTDB taxonomy): Bacteria > Pseudomonadota > Alphaproteobacteria > Rhodobacterales > Rhodobacteraceae > Haematobacter > Haematobacter massiliensis. The sequence continues at coordinate 13,953 of NZ_JGYG01000006.1, read as the reverse complement.
AGCGAGCCGGAACCGGATCCGGTCCAGGATTGGTACTGATTGTCGTTGCCTGATCTCGGCGCGAACATCAGGCGCTTTGCCGTTGATCGGCTTTTCGACCGCATAAAGTTCCGCGATCAAGTCGACGATCTCCGTTGCATATAGGGATTTCTCTGCCTTGATCTCATCGGTGAAGAGGCGCCGTACATGCGCCCAACAGTCAACAGATACGATATGGGCATAGGGCGTTTCTGCGCGCCCCAGATGGCCGTACCCGGCGTAGCCATCATGGTGAACGATCAGGCTCCTGTCGGCGAGCAACTGATTGATATTGTACATCGCTCGCGTTCTGCGCGACAAATAGACCGTTCCCGGCGGGAGATTGCCGCCAAAGGAACGATCATCGCGGTGCAACGCATACATGTAGCTGGTTCGCGTTTTGCCGTCGCCGGGTGACAGCTGTTTGACGGTCGTTTCATCCATGAAAAGACGCGCCGAGCGCGCCAGAAGATTTTCCAGCATGAGATCATAGATCGGCTTGAAAGCCTCAAGTGCCACCCGGCTGGCCCAGCGAGCCATGGTCGAACGCTGGAAACGGAAGCCCTGCGCCACCATGATCTGTTCCTGACGGAACCAGGGCAGATACCACGCATAGCGCAGGCACATGATCTGGGCGAGGAAGCTGGTGCTCATGCCCGTCTGCGCCAGAATCCTCGCCTCAAAGCGGGTGCCGATGATCCGATCCTCCCTCCGGCAGCGATACCGGGCATATTTCCGCACGGCGACGTAGTATTGAGCGGGAATGCACTCGACAGTTCGATCAATGTCATAACCGCGAATACCTCCGCCGCAGCTGCAGGGGCAGGTTCGGTCTGGCGTTTCGATCAGGATTTCGCGCTCTTCCACACCGAGGCCAAAGGTTTTGGGCGCGCGGCCGCCGCGATAAGCATTTGTCCTTCTGGCCGGTTGCGCGATTGCGATGGCCTGCGCAGGTTCCGCATGAGGTGCGTCATCTGTGATGGGGGCATCCTGCGGCGCTTCAGCAGTGTCGGCTTTCTGGGGCGGACGATCCGCCGTAGGGCTGTAGAGCCTGTGATTGGCCTTCTTCAGCGCTTTTCGGAGTGTTTTCACTTCAGCAGCAAGATGGGTGATCCGCGCCTGCAACTTCATATGCTCACCTGAGCGAAGACGATCCGCACTAGCGATTTCCTCCGCTTTATCTCGCACAAAGTTATCCCGATGGCCCGCCAAGCTCGCGCAGGCGTCCTGTATCGTATCCATTATGTTCACCCCGTGGAGCTGACAAACAGCTCGTCTGGCGACGCGCAGAAAAGCGCGTCTTACCTTGACTTTCGGCGAGACCGGTGGGATGAAAGATCAGATCGTCAGCTAAGCGATTTTAGAGGCTCGGTTCAGGCTGCAACCTGCCGGGCCTCGCTCTTTCATGCCACTCAAACTTTCATTTCGGCATCAGAATCTCCTGCGTGTGTGATATCGATGCGGCCATAGCGCCTCAGGTGTGGTCCCTAGAGCTGTCGCGATAGCGATCTCTGCGGGACGTGACCGGCATCGCCCCATGCTGGCGGTGAGCACAGTCGTTGTAGTTCGCCCCATTTGCCTCGCAACCTCGGAGAAGCTCAGGCCACTCGCCTTAAGCATTCTTTTAACAGCGAGATGTGAGCGCATATCGGCTTCCATCGATTCAGAGCCCTCCACATGCCCCATGCGAATCACCTTTAATAGGCTATATTTCGAATGGAGTTTCCTGTGCAAGTATTCTTTATTATCAACAAGTTGGTGCGTTCTCGCGCATTTTCATTTTTGGGGACCAAAAGGCGACAACCAAAAAGAGATGTGCGCGAACGCCGCATGGAGGGCTAAGATTCGAATGAGGCAACCCATCCTTCCGTGGGGCGATACGGAATATGATCTTCAGATCAGATACCACTCCCCCAACGAGCATCCGGCGGATGATTTGTCGCGCCGCGCGGCCGATGTCGCTATGGCCATGGAGGTTTGTCATTCGATTGCGTACCTATGTCGTTGGGCGGACTCGACGCCGGGGAGAATTCGGAAGGCGCTGCGATATGCGGGCTTCGATTTTGATCGGCTGGTGGCAGATCAGTACCGGGCAGGCTGCGGTGTAGAACAGCTACGCTTGGGCCATGCCTGTACTCGTAAAGCCATAATCGACATCCTCAACCGAGCCGGTGTCGAAGTCAGGCCGGGTCGGGGAACGAGGTCTCCAAGCGTTGCGGCGGTACAGGCTGCTATCGCCGAGCACGGCGGGATTTCGAAAGCTGCGGCAGCGCTCCGAATTGATCGCTCGACAATCCGAAGAATTCTGAGAACACAGCGCTCCGGGAACCCTTCGCCAGACACATCAGAGCATCGCTAACCCCAAGATCTGCTTTCGGCCGAGGGTGTGTCAAAACTCGGTTCTGGCGACGCGGAGGAGAACGTTGTTCCCTTCGGCGGTCTATAGATTCACGTGGGTGCGCGTTATCTGCCTCGCCCGGACACTTTTGGAGAGTTTTATTCTAAGGCATTGTCATAAAGACGAGTTTTGACACAGCCTCGGCCCTTAGCTGACGGTCGCCAGCTGCGGATGCTGTGTGGCGGCCTCCCCAAAGCGGTCGTTGGAAGCTGGGTGCGGAAATCCACCGGCGGGAAGGTCGGCATTGGCCCCCGACCAGACAGTTGGACATTTCCAAACGCGACGATGAAACACTCTCAGGCTGGACCGTCGTGCTAGATGCCACGGAATCGAACTGCCGACGTCGGCAGCGACCGCCGGTGGAATTGCGCGTGGCTTAGGCACTGCAGGGGTTCCCTGAATCTCACGCTCTCTGTAGTTTTCTAGGATGTTGACCTTGATCCAACCTCGCGCCCTCCCGTCACCCCGCCATATAGCCGCAGGATTGGGCGATGCCTCTCGCGAGGAGATCTGCGGTCTTCTCGCCCTGCTGGATGCCGCGCGACTGGTCAAGATCACAGGCGCCCTAGGTGAAGTCGCGCGACGGAAGCTTGTGTCGGATGTCACCCCTGCGGCTGATCGAGTGGCTGAGTTCGCCAATGGCTTGATGGAGGGATCGGTCCCGACGGATGCGTTGCGGGCTCAGCTCTGGCTCGGCGTGAAGCGGAGCCTTGGCCTGCCGGGCCTTTACCCTCTGTCGATGCGAGGCATGGTTGAGGAGGCCGCAGCCATCGCCGTGCGGGCGTCGGAGATTCTCGCTCCTGCCATTGCAGATGCACAGCATGAAAGCGCAGAGGCCGACGTGTCGATCCTAGCGCGGGCGGGACGAAAGCTCCTCCGCGCCGTTCCGGGTGTGCGCAAGCGTGCCTGTTCGGCCGTGACGTTTCCGGACGTCGTCGCGCACGAGCTTGCCACCATCATGGAAAGCCTGCTGGCAGCCGAAAGCCGGGGCGAGCTGGACCCCGAAGTCGCGGAGGCCATACGCAAAGGCCAGCAGGCGGTCTCCACTGCAGTCATTGCGGGAGGCGGGTGGGCGGCGCTGGCGGGGGCGATCGGGGCCGCGGGATTTGCGCCATATATCGTCGCGGCGCAACTTTCAGCCGTGCTCCCCTTCGTCTCGGGGCCGGCCCTCACCTCATTGTTGTTCGTCATGATCAACCCGATGACGGTGCTGGCAGGCAGCGCCGCCCTTGGCTATTGGGCGATCAGCGGCAAGGTTGGTGCGTGAGGTCGCTGCAGCCAGGGTCGCCACTCTTCTGGCCGTGCGGGGGCTGGGTGCAGAGGACGGGGTGGACACACTCGTGAACGCATTCCGCGGGCTTCACCGGATGAGCGACGCGCACCTTTCCCATCTCGACAAGCAGCAACGCGAGGAGATCCGGCTAAAGGCTGGATCGATCGCCGGGACCCTCTTGATGGAGATTCCGGCCGCGTCGCGGGCGGCGCCGGGCCTCTGGGGAACAGGTCTCGTGCTCGACGAGGTGACAGATCGTCAGGATGTAGCTCTCGTGGCGGGGCTTACCGCAGGCGATATGCTCTATCACGCAGCGGCGGTTGATCCGGCTGTTCTGGCGGCCGCAGATTTTTCGAGGGTCGCGGAATTGGAAACGCCGCTTGACCTTGCGGTCTGTGTTGCGAGCTTCGCCTCGCAAGGTGCCCGGATCTCGCTTCGAGGCTACAGCGCCGAGCAGGTCGTCATGGCGCGGCTGATCGAGGACGGTCACGATGTGATGCTTGCCGATGGCGCAACGACCCCTGGCTACGACCTCATCGTCGATGGCGTTCAGGTCCAGATCAAGTGCGGCGCCGACATCTCATTGCTCAAGGAGCATTTCGCGAAATACCCCGACATACCCGTCATCGCAGACAACGCTCTGGCTTTGAAGGCACAGGCATCGGACGAGGCTTGGGCGCCGATGGTGACGACGGCCACAGGTTTTGACCTCGATCAGGTGCAGAGCCTGGTCGAACAGTCCCTCTTGGCTGCTACAGAGCTGGGAGACGTCGCGGTGCCGCTTTACGCGACACTGATCGGCGGCGCGCGTGCTGCGCACAGGGCATGGACAGGACAGATCCCGATGGAAGACCTGCCGGCATGGCTAGTCATCGATCTGACGATCCGCGGGGGCCTGGCCGGCGTGGGACAAGCCGGAGGCGCGTTGTTGGGGCTTGTGATACTGGGCCCCGCCGGGGCCTTGGTTCTTGGGCCAGTAGCAGGTGTTGCGGCACTGATGGGCACGGGGCGGGCCCATGATCTGCTGGACATGGGTATCAGAAGGGAATGGCGATCCGAAGTGCTTGAAGCGGCGCAAAACCTTCACACGGCCCTGCAGGCCGCAGGCGACCGTCAGATCGGCGCGCTATCATGCCGTCTGGGACGGCTTCGCCGTGCTGGTGGTGATCGGACAAATCCGCTGTTCGCCTGGCTCGAGGCGCGAATGGCGGACGATGTGATTGCCGCGATGGAAATCCGCGACAGCATGCAAGCTCCGTCGACTATGCGATCCACCTTGGAACTGCTTGTTCGGGCTTCGATGACAGATGCGCTCGCCCCCGACGTCCTGAGGACACGGGATAGGCTGGCACAGCTTTTGGCGGTGAAGCCGTCTACGACGGAAGCTGGGAGAGACCTCGGCATGAAGCTTATTGACGCCGTCCGAAAGCGTGCAAGAAAGGATTCTCATTAATTCCGGGGCACAGGACGAACATCGTTGCCTCAACTGCAACTCGGCCCTTAGGGTCAGGACTCGTTCTCGTTTCATAGCCAGAACATGACTGTTGCGGCGAGGGCGACGGCGGAGAGGAAGACCTTCGGGCATCTGTCGTAGCGAGTTGCGACCCGCCGCCAGTCCTTGAGCCGCCCGAACATGATCTCGATCCGGTTGCGGCGTTTGTAACGGCGCTTGTCGTGCTTGATGGGCTTGGCGCGAGACTTCCTGCCGGGGATGCAGGGCTTTATCCCTTTGTGTTTCAACGCTTCCCTGAACCAGTCGGCATCATAACCCCGGTCGGCCAGGAGCCAGTCCGCTGAAGGCAGGCAGCTCAGAAGCGCGGCTGCTCCAGTATAATCGCTGACCTGACCTGCGGTCATGAAGAAGCGGATCGGGCGACCATCGGCATCGGCGACGGCGTGCAGCTTGGTGTTCATGCCGCCCTTGGTTCGACCGATCAGACGACCCCTCTGGTCGCCGGGTCCCCCTTTTTCGACCGCAGGCTGGTCGCCGTGCGGTGCGCCTTGAGATAGGTCGCGTCGATCATCACCGTCTTCGGAACGGCCGCCTCGGCTGCCAGGCCGTCCATCATCCGGGCGAAGACACCTTTGTCGCTCCACCGTTTCCAACGGTTGTAGAGGGTCTTCGCCGGGCCATATTCCCTAGGTGCATCACGCCAACGCAAGCCATTGCGATCAATGAAGATTATGCCGCTCAAAACCCGCCGGTCATCGACCCGCGGCTTACCATGGCTCTTCGGGAAGAAGGGTTGAAGCCGCGCCATCTGCGCGTCCGTCAGCCAGAAAAGGTTGCTCATTGGTCAGTCTCCTCCCGGAGCCTGAATCACGCCGCGAGCAGATGATCAATGGGTCCTGACCCTAGCCCTAATTTTCGTACACTCCTTTTTTGAGAGCTCAGTTGAGGTTCTAACCACAGGAAAGACCGTTCTAAAGGGCTGTCAGATCGCCGGCTCGATGCAAGTCCGCCACCATGACGGCATCGCGGCGGTTCGTCTTCACCCGGTCTTCAAGCTGATCCGACGAGTTTCCCGCTTGGGTCTGCCCGACCTGCTGCTTCGCTAACGCGTCGCCCAGCCTGACACGCCTCCCTCCAACAAGGGAGCGACCAAGATTCCCTTGGCCGTCAAGCGGCCCTTGCTCCAGCGGAGGCCCAGGCTGGTGCCAATGGCGCCCTCACGGGTGCGGCGGGCGTTGTACCAGACCACGTCGATGTCAATTAAGACATGGGCTCGCGTCGTCCCCGACAGCCACGACGCCATGCCATCAGGAAACGGGGCGGTCCAGAAAGCTGGATCGAAGTAAAGGTCGCTCCGCAGGATGGCGCGTCATGGGGCATTGATAAAAGTGATCTTGAGCGACTACTTGTTCTTAACATACGCAAAAGCCAAAAAGAAATCTGGCACCAGCACTGCGACTGAGTGCTACTGCACGACAGAGATAAGTGGTTTCCCTGACTCTTTAGGATCTTCGTTCAGTTGACCGCAAGTGTGGCAGTGTTCGCTCCAGTCGTCATCGTTGGCACCCATGACGTCGCCTTTGCAATTTTGGGTGCAAGGCACACGCTTGATCTTGTAGACCTGATCACACATCAGACAGTGAACCACAGAGCCATCTGGCGCCAGGTAGGCAGTGCCAACCTTTTCGATGTCGATGTCCGCGTATCGGGTGTTCCCTGCATCTAGGCAACTCAGGCACAGATATCGACGCTTCGATTTTTCTTGCTTGAAGAGGGTCTTGAATTCGCTTTTCGAAAGCAAAGCCATGACAGTCGGAATTTCATGAAAAACAATCATGTGGGCCGATGTGTATTTTCCGTCGTGCAGGAATCCAATCCGTGTCTGCATGGCAAAGGTTACCCGATCTTGAAGCCACAGCCTGTCATTCCAAAGCAAACGGTAAATCTTGATAGCCTTCTGGAAAACGGCTTTGGGGTGCAGGGTGACACTGGTGCCCCCCTGATGAATGATCTTGTTCCGGAGAACGCGTGTCTGTGTGTATTCGGTGATGAACGCATCGGACACAGGCGTCGAAGCCAATGTGTTCACAGCACCCGGAAGATCCACGGCATCGAGCGTCCTGAGCTCCGAGTAGTCGATGCTGCCTCCTTTGCTCGAGAGCTTCAGGCCGCTATCCAGAAGCAACAAATACGGGCTGACTGCACAGATGCGGGCTTTGAGACCAAGCTCCATGGACTGCTGCAACAGGGAAGTGATGGCTTGCAAGTCCGACTGGCACTGTACGAGATACTCATCCCATTCCTGCTGCCACTCTGAACTTATCACCGGATACTCACTGCTCTCATAGTATCCGTCGAAGTCACTCCAGATCGCCAGTAGGTCTTCCCATGCGCGGAAGTAAGCCTTCAGGGCGGCTTCTGTCAGGCTTTCGTGTGTGGGTAGGTTCGTGATCATGGGAAACACTCAGTATAAACGGGCTCAGCCGTAGCATGCGATGAATTTCAGTTAAGGTATCGAGCTCGCGCCGGAAATTCTTCTACGTTATGGATGGCCGCCTTCCCGGATTTGCTGCAGGTGCAACGCCGCACTGCCCTCAGGCGGCTAGCCGCCCAATTCGACATTCCCAGTTCCTCAGGCAAATATGGGCTTTCGCTGCATACGGGCTCTAACGCGGGTCCAGTCCAGCCCCTCGAACAATGCCTCGAATTGTGAGCGAGTGAGCGAGACGATACCGTCACGGCTCGGCGGCCAGACGAATCCGGCGCCTTCGATGCGTTTGTGAACCAGCACCAGCCCGGTGCCGTCCCAGACCACAACCTTCAGCCGATCGGCCCGCCTGGATCTGAAGACGAAAATGGCGCCGGAAAACGGGTCGAGATCGAATTCCGACTGCACGATTGCGGCCAGACCGTCCATTCCCTTGCGGAAGTCCACTGGCTGGGCTGCCAGATAGATCCTGAAATTGCCAGACGGCGAAATCACGAGCCAACTCCGGCGGTGTCCGGGGCCTCCAGGACCCGAATGATCTGAACGAGATCAGAGACAGGGTAGTCGCCGGGTAGGGTGATCTCCGTTCTCGATCCAGACACGGTGATCTGATCCAGCGGGGCGATCGCCGCTGCGGAGGGTTGGTCATCCTCCGAGACTACGACCTCGGCAAACTGCGCCTTTGCGCGCCATTCCGCCGCAGTCACCGGTTTGCCCTGGGCCTGCATGCGCCATTGATAGACATAGGATCTCGACACCCCACATGTCTGCGTGATCTGTTCCAAGGTAAGTTCGCCCGCATCCATCTTTTCGAGAACGTACCGCTTGAACCTAGGAGGCCAGACCCTCCGTCCGGCAGGAGTGACTGGGATGGAGAAGCCGAAGGCCTCAAGGGGGGCATTGCTGTTGACTGACATTTGTTCCTCATGGGCTGAGAGACAGCATACCATGCTTGGAACGAGGTTTTCAGGTGGCGTGGCGGGGGCCAGATGCAACGCTTACGACTGAGGGATCTCGCGGGGGGCAGGTCAGGGCCAATCGCCTGCCATACTGCGGCCCGAATTCATTTTCCCCACCCAGCCTGCTTTTGTTGAGTTGGTGTTGAGTCGTCGCGGGAACGCAAAAAGCCGCCCCATCGGGTGGCTTGTAAGTCTTGGATATATCGGTATTTTCTGGTTGCGGGGACAGGATTTGAACCTGTGACCTTCAGGTTATGAGCCTGACGAGCTACCGGGCTGCTCCACCCCGCGGTGGTTTGTTATCGTTCAGAGATTGAGCTTCTCGTCAGGTCTGGCGGTGACCTACTCTCCCACGTCTTGAGACGCAGTACCATTGGCGCGCCGGCACTTAACGGCCGAGTTCGGGATGGGATCGGGTGTTTTGCTCGTGCTATGACCACCAGACCTGAGGAGAAGCTCCCCCGGATTTTTTGTCCGGGGACATCAGTTTTGTTTTCCGCGTTTTGTTTTGCTTTTGACAGTGGAGGCTTATGCCTGTCTTCCACTGGATCAAATCAAGCCTATCGAGCAATTAGTACCGGTCAGCTGAACGCGTTACCGCGCTTACACCTCCGGCCTATCGACGTGGTGGTCTTCCACGGCTCTCAAGGGAGACCTTGTTTTGAAGGGGGCTTCCCGCTTAGATGCCTTCAGCGGTTATCCTGTCCGCTCATAGCTACCCAGCACTGCCGTTGGCACGACAACTGGTCCACCAGTGGAGCGTTCACCCCGGTCCTCTCGTACTAGGGGCAACTCTTCTCAAGTCTCCTACACCCACGGCAGATAGGGACCGAACTGTCTCACGACGTTCTAAACCCAGCTCACGTACCTCTTTAAATGGCGAACAGCCATACCCTTGGGACCTGCTCCAGCCCCAGGATGAGATGAGCCGACATCGAGGTGCCAAACGATGCCGTCGATATGGACTCTTGGGCATCATCAGCCTGTTATCCCCAGAGTACCTTTTATCCGTTGAGCGATGGCCCTCCCACTTGGGACCACCGGATCACTATGGCCGACTTTCGTCTCTGCTCGACTTGTCAGTCTTGCAGTCAGGCTGGCTTTTGCCATTGCACTCAACGAGCGATTTCCGACCGCTCTGAGCCAACCTTCGCGCGCCTCCGTTACTGTTTGGGAGGCGACCGCCCCAGTCAAACTCCCCGCCACGCATGGTCCCGGACCCGGATAACGGGCCGCGGTTAGACATCAAGAGTGCGAAGGGTGGTATCTCAAGGGTGGCTCCACCGGAACTGGCGTCCCGGTTTCAAAGCCTACCACCTATCCTGCACATCGCAATCCTGATGCCAGTGCGAAGCTGGAGTAAAGGTTCATGGGGTCTTTCCGTCTAACCGCGGGAAGTCTGCATCTTGACAGACAGTTCAATTTCGCTGAGTCCACATTTGAGACAGCGGGGAAGTCGTTACGCCATTCGTGCAGGTCGGAACTTACCCGACAAGGAATTTCGCTACCTTAGGACCGTTATAGTTACGGCCGCCGTTTACTGGGGCTTCAATTCGGAGCTTGCACCCCTCCTTTTAACCTTCCAGCACCGGGCAGGCGTCAGACCCTATACGTCGTCTTGCGACTTCGCAGAGCCCTGTGTTTTTAGTAAACAGTCGCCACCCCCTAGTTTGTGCCCCCCACCCACAGTTGCCTGCGAATGGGGCCTCCTTCTCGCGAACTTACGGAGGTATTTTGCCGAGTTCCTTAAATGTGGTTCTCTCAAGCGCCTTGGTATTCTCTACCAGTCCACCTGTGTCGGTTTAGGGTACGGTCTCATGGAGGGCTATTTCCAGGAACCCCTAAGCAGCCCATTCAATCCGATAAGGATGAACTACCTTCGGGATCCGTCACCATCTCCTGGCCCAGGAATATTAACCTGGTTCCCATCGACTACGCCTTTCGGCCTCGCCTTAGGGGCCGGCTTACCCTGCTCAGATTAGCTTTAAGCAGGAACCCTTGGACTTTCGGCGACAGGGTCTCTCACCCTGTTTGTCGCTACTCATGTCAACATTCTCGCTTCCGATCACTCCACCGGATGCCTCACGGCCCGGCTTCACAGTAAGCTCCTTGTCTCCAATCTCCCCGAGGGGATCAAAGAGACATGGAACTATATCACGGAACGCTCCGCTACCACGCACACTGAGTGTGCATCCTAAGCTTCGGCTCGTGGCTTGAGCCCCGTTACATCTTCGCCGCAAGACAGCTTATCTAGACCAGTGAGCTGTTACGCTATCTTTAAAGGATGGCTGCTTCTAAGCCAACCTCCTGGTTGTTTTGGCCGTCTCACATGCTTTCCCACTTAGCCACGAATTGGGGGCCTTAGCTGTAGGTCAGGGTTGTTTCCCTCTTGACGACGGACGTTAGCACCCGCCGTCTGTCTCCCGGATAGTACTCTTGGGTATTCGGAGTTTGGTTAGGCTCAGTAAGTCTGTGGGACCCCATCACCCATCCAGTGCTCTACCCCCCAAGGTATTCGTCCGAGGCGCTACCTAAATAGCTTTCGCGGAGAACCAGCTATCTCCGAGTTTGATTGGCCTTTCACCCCTAGCCACAGCTCATCCCGACCTTTTTCAACAGGTGTGGGTTCGGACCTCCAGTAAGTGTTACCTTACCTTCATCCTGGCCATGGCTAGATCACTCGGTTTCGGGTCTGATCCCACGAACTCATGCGCCCTTTTAAGACTCGCTTTCGCTGCGCCTACACCTAACGGCTTAAGCTTGCTCGTGAGACCAAGTCGTTGACCCATTATACAAAAGGTACGCCGTCACCGCTCAAGGCGGCTCCGACTGCTTGTAGGCGTCCGGTTTCAGGTACTGTTTCA
>NZ_JGYG01000005.1 GCF_000740795.1 Haematobacter massiliensis | reverse complement strand
CAGGGAGATCATGTCGGAGAGGCGGAAGGACCGGCCCATCGTCCGGAAAACAGTTCTCCCAACTGTTTCCTCATCCTCCTTCTCCGGCGCGACAATGCTCCGGCAGAAGCCCGATCGTCTCCTGCCAGCCATGGCTCCGCCGCAACCGGCATCGCCCGGCTTCGTGAGACGGGAGGTTAAAAGGCATCGGAATGTTCCTCAGCCCCTTCCGGTGCCCATCCGCACTGCTTGCGGTCATCTATCAGCGGACGACGAACCCGTGCGCATAGGGGTCTCTGTCGTCGATGAAGATGGTGTTTATGCCGGTCTGCCGCGCCCATCCTCCGATGGAGGGAATGATCGCGGAACGGTTGCTGACGGAGGTTTCTGCCTCTACCCGGCCTTTGAAGATGGAACCGATGATGCTTTCATGCCAGAACTCGTCCCCCACCTTCAGTCTGCCTTTCGCGACAAGCTGCGCCATCCGCGCAGAGGTTCCTGTCCCGCAGGGGGAGCGGTCTATGGCCTTGTCGCCATAAAAGACTGCATTACGGGCATGAGCGCCTGCGACTGTTGGGGCTCCCGTCCATTGAATATGGGACAGGCCGTTGATCCGGTCGTCTGTCGGGTGAACGAAATCGTACTTCTCGTTCAGCGCGCGCCTCAACTTCTGTGAGAAGCCGATCAATTCGCCCGCGGTAAAGTCTGCCATGTCCCGGAAAGTCTTCTGCGGCTCCACGATAGCGTAGAAATTCCCGCCATAGGCGACGTCCACGATGATCTCGCCCAGGCCATCGACATGCGCCGTCAGCCCTTCTGCATGAAGGAATGAGGGGACATTGGTGAGCCGAACCTCCTCGACGAAGCGGCCTTCCTGCCGATATTCGATCTCCACCCGTCCCGCCGGCGCGTCGATGGCGAGGCGTCCCGGAGTGCGCGGCTGGATCAGCCCGTTCTCGATCCCCATGGTGATCGTACCGATGGTGCCGTGACCGCACATCGGCAAGCAACCGGAGGTTTCGATGAACAGCACCGCGACCTCGCAATCCGCCCGGGTCGGCGGATAGAGGATGGAGCCGGACATCATATCGTGCCCTCTCGGCTCGAACATCAGGCCGGTGCGGATCCAGTCGAACTCCTTGAGGAAATGCGCGCGGCGCTCCAGCATGTCCCTGCCTTCCAACCGGGGGGCGCCACCCGAGACGAGGCGTACCGGGTTGCCGCAGGTGTGGCCGTCAAGGCAGGAGAACGTGTGGTTCGTCATCGCCGGTACCTTAGAAGCGTTGGGGTGAGAAAGGGGAAAGGTCGATTGCCGGAGGCGCGCCCGTCACCATGTCGGCGACCAGCCGCGCCGTCGCGGGCGATTGGGTCAGACCGAGATGCCCATGCCCGAAGCCGTAGATTACGCGTCTGCTGGCAGACGAATGCCCGATGGCAGGCAGGCTGTCGGGAAGGGACGGACGGAAGCCCATCCACTGAACTCCTCCGCCTGTCTCCAGCGCGGGCAGGAACTCCTTGGCCTTCCGCAGCATGGCCTCCGACCGGCGGAAGTTCGGCGGAAGGCGCAGCCCGCCCAGCTCCACCGCGCCGCCGACCCTGATGCCCGTTGACAATCGTGTCACCACGAAACCATGGCCACCGAAGGTGATCTGAAGCCGCAGGTCAAAGGCATTCGCAGGGAGAGTGGTATTGTAACCCCGCTCCGTCTCCAGCGGAATCCGGTCGCCCACGCTGCGTGCGATGCGGTGCGAAAACGCGCCTGCAGCCAGAACGACCTGCCGGACCTGGAAAGTTCGGTCGGTGGCTTGCAGAACGACCGCTTTGTCAGTGGGCTGCAGGGCCAGTATCTCCGCCCGCTCGATCTGACCGCCCTCAGCCCGGAACCGCTCGGCGAGCTTCAGGGTGTAGAGCTTCGGGTCGGAGATGGAGTACCATTCCGGCGTGAAGGTGCCATGCGTGAAGCGGGGTGAAAGGCCCGGCTGAAGATCCGCCATCTCCTCCGCCGTCATATGGCGGAACGCAATCCCATGCGCCTCGCGCGCGTCCCATCCGGGGAGGGACGCCGCGAATTCCTCCTGCGATTCATAGACCTGAAGATTGCCCCGTTTCGCCAGCATCCCGGAGGTGCCGGTCCGGGCAAGGAAGGGTTCCAGTTCGGCTTTCGACAGGTCCATCAAGGCGGTCTGCGCCGTCGTGGCGGCTGCAACCCTGTCAGGTGCACAGGCCTGCCAGAAGCGCAACATCCATGGAGCAATGCGGAAAGCATAGGCGGGCGGGATACTGAGCGGCCCCAGAGGATCCATCAGCCAGCCCGGTGCCTTGCGCAGAATGCCGGGGGAGGCGAGAGGCAGGATATCGGTGAACGCAAAGGCACCCGCGTTGCCTTCGGAGGCGCCTGCCGCTGGTCCTTCGCGATCCAGAACGATGACAGACAGTCCACGTGCCTGCAAGGCGAGTGCTATGGAAAGCCCTATGACGCCCGCGCCGACAACCGCCACATCCTTTGGTGGGGGATTTGGAGGGGACAAGGAAGAGGCGTCAACCGGCATCGTATCTCATCGGCAGATCATGAATACAAATAGTATGCAAAAAGCACACCCGCAAGTCTTTCCAGTTCCACGGTCGTTGACCCGTTACCGGCCCGGCTTGTATGCATTCTACGCAATAAATAGGGGGAAGCGGCATGGCGACGACGACAGAGGATCTTCGGCAGCAGATCGACGGCATCCTGCGCGGTGCGGGATTTAATGGGTCACAGGCCAGTGCCCTGGCGCAGACCTTTGCCGCAGCCGAGCGGGACCACTGCAAATCCCACGGTATCTATCGTATCGAGGGAACGCTGTGCACGGTGAAGGCGGGAAAGGTCGACCCGCAAGCGGAGCCGCTTCTGTCTCCCGATGATGGCACCGCATTGGTCCGTGTCGATGCGCGCGGCGGGTTTGCCAATGCCGCCTTCGATCTTGGCCTGCCGGAACTGGTGACCAAGGCGAAGCGTCTCGGCATGGCAGCGATGGTCATCAACGACTGCACGCATCTTGCCGCGCTCTGGCCTGAGGTGGAGGCCGTCACTGCGCATGGTCTCGCCGCAATGGTCATGTGCCCGAGCTATGCCACCGTTGCGCCCACGGGGGGCACCACGCCGCTCCTTGGGACCAATCCTTTTGCCTTCGGCTGGCCCCGGATCGGCGCAGACCCCTATGTCTTCGACTTTGCCACATCCGTCGCCGCGCGGGGAGAGCTGGAGCTTCACCGCCGCGCCGGAAAGCCGTTGCCGGAAGGCTGGGCGCTGGATGCGGGTGGTCAACCCACCACGGATCCCGAAGCGGCGCTGGCCGGTGCGATGCTGCCCTTCGGCGGTCATAAGGGGTCTGCCATCTCAACCATGATCGAACTGCTCGCGGGGATCATGATCGGCGATCTGACCAGCCCGGAAGTCCTCGATTTTCTTGGAACCACGACTTTGGCGCCCCGGCATGGGGAATTGATCCTTGCGTTTTCGCCGGAGGTCTTCGCCAAGGGGCGTCCGGGAGATCCCTTTGCCCGCGCGGAAATCCTGCTTGATGCGATTATCGGGCAGGGCGCGCGCCTCCCCTCCCAGCGGCGGTTCCGCGCCCGTGAGGAGACAGCGGCGCAGGGTATCTCACTGACTGCGGAGGAAGAAGCGCAGCTCGCGCGTTTCGCGGCAGAGGGGCTTGCGGCGGTCTGAAACCGCCGCCGTGCGTGTCACGCCAGATAGGGTCGGACTGTCTCGGCCTGCGCCCAGTCAGCATACCATTTGTCGAACAGCGCCAGTTGCTGTTCGACCCACCCTTGCTGACTGGCCGAGAGGGCATCGGTTTCGTTGAAGTGAAGCGCGTATTCCGCGCCACCCTTCAAGACCATCATGTGCTTGAAATAAAGCACGAGGTCCGGCCCGGCATCCACCTTCGCAAGCTCATAAAGCGCCGTGTCCAGTTCCTTCGCGAGCCTGCGTGCCGCCACATCCCCCCCTGCAGCGGCGCGGCAGAGGTTGGTGAGCGTCAGGATCTCCCGCGGCAGAACGCAGCCGATCCCGGTGATGGCGCCGCTTGCACCACAGTTCACGTAGCCATGGAACACGGAGGTATCGACGCCGATCATCAGGGTTACCCCGTCATCGCGGCTGGTAATGTGCTCAGCCGCGTAGGAGAGATCCGCATCCCCCCCGAACTCCTTGAAGCCGACAAGGTTGGGGTGATCCCCCCTCAGGGCGAAGAACAGATCCGCGCGGGTGGAAAAGCCGTAATACGGGCTGTTGTAGATGACCGCCGGCAGATCCGGCGCGGCGTTGAGAATGGCCTTGAAATGGGCCTTCTGCGCGGCAATCACGGACCCGCGGGAGAGAACGCGCGGGATGACCATCAGCCCTGCCGCACCGACTTTCTGTGCATGCGCAGCAAGCGAGACAGCCGCCGTGGTATTGATCGCGCCGGTGCCGACGATGACCTTCAGTCCTGCCTTCACCAGACGCTCGACACCTTCCATCCGCTCGGCATCGCTCAGCAGCGGCCAGTCACCCATGGACCCGCAATACACCACCGCAGACATTCCCAGCGAAACCAGTTCCGTCGCTTTGCGCACAAGGGCGTCGAAGTCCGGGCTCCGGTCCGCCCGGCAGGGCGTCATCAGCGCCGGGATTGTTCCTGAGAAGATGCCGCTATTCATCTGTGATCCCCAATCTCAACGCTCACAGCGAGCCATTTTTTCGACAGTATAGTCTTTGCATTTTATTTGTCGACATAAAGCGCAGGGAGATAGGGTCGGTGTCTGCCGAAGCCAATTTCGACCGGGCCGGTGAAGTCCGGCAACAAATGGAACCATGGGACCCGCGGGCAGCAGGGCTACCCTCACGACAATCCAGGGCGACAGCCGGGCGCGTAGCGCCTGGCCGTCAGAGGAGGCAGAGCCGGTTCAGAGCCTCCTGCGGCCCCGCCGGCGGCAGTGCAGAGCCTAGCGAAGGGGCGACGAGCGCGGGAACCTGCGTGCCTTGCAGCGAGAATGACATCATCAACCGATTGAAACGACGCGCGGGCGCCGTATCGCCGATTTTCCGGGTCGGGTGCGCTATGCCCGACCATAGCAGCATCTGCATCGCCTGATTCAGCAGTCCGGGTTGGGGCACGAATTGCTCCAGCTCCGCTCCGGTTGCCGGTCCCGTCGCCAAGCGGCTGAGCAGCGGTGAGAAGATTTCCCGAGGCCCCTCGACGGCGCCAATTCGGGTGCTGAAGGTCAGGCTGCCAGACGATGGCGCGCCGGGAAGGGCCGAAAAGGTCTGCCGACGTAGCGCTTCCAGATGGTCCCCCGCCGACAGCCTCCGAGGCTTCTTCATGTACAGATCAAGCCGCAGTGCCTGATTGCGGGCGATGTCTTTCATCGTCTCGCGAAGAGGTAGGTCCGCTTCCTGCGCAATCAGATTTTGAGTCTGTGCGGGCAGAGACAGCGCATCAATATTCTCCAAGGGTGTGGCGCTGCCCACGTGCTCCAATCCCTCGGCTTCCATGGCCGCGATGACGTCGGCCACGGCGAGCGGATGAAACTCCGGGGTCAGATAGTCATGCGCGACATATGCCGGATCCTCTCGCGTCAGGCTTTCCAGTGTGCCTGTCGCATGCGGGTGGAGGGCAAAGAAACCGGCCCCGCTTTCCTGCAGCGCTTTCAGCCGGTTCAGGCCGTTCGCAATTCGCTCGGAACTCCGCGGAAGCGCCGCGAAAAGCGCGTGGAACGCTTGGAACGCCGCGCCGCCGGGAAGCGTCATGTAATGGAGAAGGAAAACCCCGCCGGGCTTCAAGCTGTGTCCCGCGAAAGCAGCGATCGCGGCGCGCGTGGAGGCGCCGACCCAGGAGTAAAGACCGTGGCAGAGCAGCACATCGACAGGATGCGGTGAAAGCTGTTCTATGTCAGCAACGTCGAAGCGAATGTTCGTGAGGCTCGCGCGAGCCGCCACATCCCTGGCGCGGGCGATATGTTCCGGGTTCAGATCCCAGCCGTGAAATGACATGTCGGGATTGGCCGCGGCCAGCGCGAGCAATCCGAAACCCGGGCCGCAGCCGATCTCTCCACAGGAAAGGCGTCCTTCGGGTGCCCTCAGCCCGAGCGCGGTAAGCACGGAGGCCAGCCACAGAGGGGCATGCTCGCGGTGAAAACGCGCGGGATACTGAAGGTCGGTCAGATAATTTGACATGGGGCAAGGTTTCCCCCGACCTGTCAGGCGGTCGGGGGATGTCAGATCAGAACGACGCGTTCATGCCGATGTAGAAGGCACGACCGGGCTCGTTGAATGTATTTGCGCCCGCTGCGTTGGCATTGCCCTCACGATAGATGCGCTTGTCGAGCAAGTTGGTGATGCCACCGTTGATCACCATGTTCTCGCGGACCTGGTATGTCACGCCGAGGTTGGCGATCGAGTAGGGGCGACGCGATTCCGTATTGGTGAGCGCGCCGCCGGTGGTCGCGCTGGCGGTGGGCGCATGGATGGTGCCGTACCAGCTGACGGAGGCCATCAGGTTCAGCTCGTCCGTCGCCTGCCAATCCACCGAGGCGTTGATCGTGTAGTCGGGAACGAGGCTGAGCGGCTGCCCGTTCGACTTGTCTTCGGACTCGATCATGTATGTCGCGTTGGTGGTGAAGTTGACCGTGTCGCTGAACGGCATGGCGAAGTTGGCTTCGAGGCCGGAGACCACGGCCTTTGGCACGTTGTCCCATTGCAGCACCCAACCGCCGGCATTGTTCGGGTTGGCGTTTGCGATCGGCACGCGGCTCGACGCGATGCGGTCCTTGTAGTTGTTGTGGAAGTAGGTGAGGCCCGCGACGACGCCCGATGCAGCATCATTATAGGCCACGCCGACTTCGGTATTGACCGAGGTTTCCGCTTTCAGATCCGGGTTGCCGACGACATAGCAGCCGACGCCGTTCTGGGCCGGAAAATCGGCCGGGCAGCCGTTGCCCATGGTGTAGTAGACATAGTTCGGGTTCAGCTGGAAGAGGTTCGGCGCCTTGAAGGCGCGGGCGACACCAGCCTTCAGCTGCCACCGGTCGTTCACATGATACGTCGCGTTCAGCGAGGGGCTGAAATTGGACCCGAAGTTGGAGTTGTAGTCCGCCCGTAGCCCAGGGGTGACGACGAACTGCTCGGACCAGTAGAAGTTGCTTTCCGCATAGATCCCATAGGTCTGCTGGTCGGTTTTCGGATCGCGTTCGCCTTGCGGATCCGTGCCGGGAATCTGCACGCCCGGGACAAGCGCCTGCCGGTTGGAAACCGGATCGTCCATGTACTCGCCGCGGAACTCTGCCCCAAGGGTCAGCACCTGATCCCGGCCAGCGATGGCGAAGGGAAGGTTCCATTCGGACTTCGCAGTAATGTTGTCGAGCGTGATCGTGCCGGTTTCCCCGGTGTTGATCGCCCCTTCGGAACTCCCTGCGAGACCTTCGAGGTTGCGGTTGTTGCGGGTATTCTCCCACTGCAGGTAGCTGAAGGAATCGCCGAAATCGAAAGCGCCGGTATGCGACACCGAGAGGGTACGGCGATACAGGCGGTTGGTTTCGGCCCCCGAGTTCGCCAGCTCCTCAAGAATGTCGTTGACCCCGGCAAGCTGCCGGTCGCCGTTGAAGATGTTGCCCTGGCGCGAGAAGTTGAATTCAAAGTCGAGCTTCTGATCAGGCGTCACGTCCCAGCTGAGCAGCGCGCCGACATCCTTGTTGACGACGCCTTCGCGTCCGGCGGGCGGTACCTGCGCCGGATTGACATTGGCGTCGGCGTTGATGTCGGGATCGTCTGCCTTGGTCTTGTTGTAGTTTCCGTAGACGCGGAAGGAGAGCACGTCGTTGATCGGACCGCCGAGCATCAGGTTGCCGCGCTGGGTGCCTCCCTCACGCGAGTCCTCCGGAAAGCCGAAGCGCAAACCGATCGTGCCCATCATCGCTTCCGGGCGTTTGGTGATGATGTTCACCACGCCACCGGAGGCACCCGAGCCGTAGCGCGCGGCTGCCGGGCCGCGAAGCACCTCGATCCGTTCGACCATCTCGGCCGGAACCCAGTTGCTGTCGCCCCGCGTGTCGCGTTCGCCCGCACGTCCCATGCGGACAGCGTTCCGCGAGAGAACGGGTTTTCCGTCGATGAGGATAAGGGTGTTTTCCGGCCCCATGCCGCGAATGTCGATCTGGCGCTGGTTGCCGCGCTGGCCGGAGGCAGACGTGCCGGTCAGGTTGACGCCCGGCATCCTGCGGATGATCTCCGACAGGTCATTTGCCGGGGGCTGGCGCTGCAGGTCGGTGGAGGTGATCGTCGAGACGCCGGGGGCCTGCTTGAGCTGCTTCTCTGCCGAGAGGACAACCGTTTCCAGAACGGTCACTTCCGCCTGATTGTCTTCAGGCTGGAAGACCTCCTCCTGCGCAAGCGCGCTGAAGGGGAAATGGGCAAGACCGAGGCAAAGCGCGGTCGAGGATGTAAGGCGCAATGGGACAGGCATGAGAGCTCCGCAATGGGGGGATGCGAATTGCCTTGCGGACATGATGCTGGCTAGCAAATTCGTCTTGAGATGCCGGGTACGAATGACGAGAGAAAACGTCAAGAATTCGTGACAGGCCTTTCGCATCACCTGATGCAGAATTGACACGGCTGCTGTGTGGATGCGCGCATTTGTCGCGGTCAAGGGGCTTTCATAGATGCGGCCGGACTACCTGCGATGCTCCCAACGCCGTCATATGAAGGTACTCTTGCCTCGCGGCGGAGATGCACCGCGCATGTCGCCCCATCGCTGCCATTGGCCAGCGGTTGTTCCAGGCCTTTCTGCAGTATCTATATCCGCTGCGCTGGCTGAATTGGCTGTCCCGTTCGTATTCTGCGGATGGGCCGGCGTGAGTAAAAGCTGCCCTCGGCGGGCGCAAAGTCGTGGCTCCTGACAGACGCGCAGGTCTGGCCCTCACCGGTGAGCCTGCATTCCTCAGCCAGAACGGGCGCGAAGCGATGGATGGCGAATGCAAGCCCGGGCGGGCTTGCCCCCGCGAAACGGGTTATTCCGCAGCCTATGTCACTGGTTCTGCTGCTAAGGGTTTAACGGCAACCCATGTGGCCTCATGACTGGAAAATCCGGCATCCGCCAGAGGCGGCGCGTCTCTTCGCTGCCGACCCCATTGCGGCAGCCGGCCGAGTCACCGCCTAGACCCCCGCTGACCAGACCGGCCGTGCGGCGCCGTTCTCATCCAGGGCAACGAAGGTGAAGATTGCCTCCGTCACCTTCTCGGTCAGGTCGCTTTCCCTTTGGCGGCGCCATGCCTCCACATGGATGCGCATGGATGTGCGCCCCACATGCTGTACCTCGGCAAAAAGCGAAACCTCGTCCCCGACCTTGACGGGGCGGTGAAACTTCATTCCCTCCACGGCGATGGTGGCGCTTCGTCCGCGGGCTGTGAGGGCAGCGACCGATCCCGCGGCAAGGTCCATCTGGCTCATCAGCCACCCGCCGAAGATGTCGCCCGCCGGATTGGTGTCAGCGGGCATGGCGATAGTGCGGATCGTCGGCTGATCTTTCGGCGGCGTATCTGGCATAGGCGGATCGACCTTGGCTGGAGAAGATGGTCGATCTTGCCCGTTCAGCACGGCGCGGGAAAGACCGCTTTCGGCAAAGCGTGTCCGGGATGCCGCAGAGACGGGATATCAGTGGAAACGTATGATCCGCGGGCGGATGAACTTTCCCAACGCGGCATGCAAGGAGCAAGGCCTATCGCGGTTGTTCTGCCGACCCATTTCCGGTCAGGGTATCGGGGCGATCTGGCGACGGCAGGGTTCTGTCTCAGCGTGGCAGCCGGCCGCGCGCCGCAGCCATTCGGGGTCGGGTGCGGCTGTCCGTCATCCGGCGGACAGCTCTCATTTCGCTCCCGATGGCGGCCCTTCCCCCTGGCGCCGTGCCATCTACGACCGAAACCGGCTGTCGGCGACGGACAGCAGCGACAATCCTGCGCGGATGGATCGCCCGCGCGAGATCACGTCGTCGATCAGCGCCACGCGGCGGCCTTGCAGAAGGGGCAGTATCCGCGGGTCCATGTGGAGCCGCTTCACCTGCTCCGGAGGAGAGCGGGACCGATAGCGCTTCCGCGTACCAGGCAATCCGGGGATTGGCACAGCGGTACTGCCACCCTGTACCGGGGCGGGAGCGGCCGATCTGTCAGCACCATCTCCCCTGCGGGTTCCTTTCCAGCAGTGGTGTAGTGAAGCAGCCGCGCACGAGGGAACTCCACCCCTCCGCGCTGGCCTGGTCGCGCCAGCGGTCCGACTGAAGCATCGCAGCGCCGAGCACGACCGGCCGAATGCCGAGCGCCTCCAGCAGCGACAGCCCTGCGCGGATGGATCGCCCGCTCGAGATCACGTCGTCGATCAGCGCCACGCGGCGGCCTTGCAGAAGGGGCAGCATCCGCGGGTCCATGTAAAGCCGCTTCACCTGATCCGGCGTCGTCACGGAGGAGAGCGGTACCGATAGCGCTTCCGCGTACCAGAACTTGCGCGACGTGCCGAGCGGTACGTAACGGGTGTGGCCCAGCTTCCGCGCCACCTCCGCTGCAAGCGTCAGCCCCAGCGTCGGCAGGCCCACCACCACGTCCGGCTCGAAGTCTGCCAGATGCGCCGCCAGATCGGTGGCGAGCGCATCCAGCACGGCAAAGCTCGCCTGGTTGATGATCAGCGATGCCAGCCCGTGCCGCCCGTCAGGCAGTGGCCTTATCGGCAGGCGGAGCCGCCGTCCATCGGCCAGCGTTGCCGTGTAGTACGTATCGCCCGGCAGGGATGCGGACGCATCGGGCGGCAATATCTCCTGCCAGAAGTCATGCGGTTCCATGGTCATCCGCCGCAAGCTCGCGCTCCACCAGCCGTGTCCAGAACCGAACACCGGGACCGATCGCCTCATCATTGAAATCATACCCGCCGTTGTGGTGGATGGCGCCTTCCACGGCGGGGCCGTTGCCAAGCCAGACATAGCAACCGGGTCTGTCCTGCGCGAGGGCCGCGAAATCATCACCGGCGGTGGAGGGCGGAAACGAGGTTCGCACCTTTCCGAAAACAT
Organism: Haematobacter massiliensis; assembly: GCF_000740795.1. Taxonomy (GTDB): domain Bacteria; phylum Pseudomonadota; class Alphaproteobacteria; order Rhodobacterales; family Rhodobacteraceae; genus Haematobacter; species Haematobacter massiliensis. Next base: position 148,519 of record NZ_JGYG01000005.1, on the reverse strand, counting down.
CCCGCGCCGCGCCGAGCGCACGGGATGTCGCATCGGGATGGTTCACCACCGGGGGGATGCGGCGGGTATAGCGGTAGTCGGCACTAAGGCCGAACGTCGTGGCAGTGCCGTTCGCCAGCCGCCCGATTTCCGCTTCCAGCTGATCGCGCACCTCGGCGGAATAGGCGCGCGCGGTCCCCCCGATCTCCACCGTCTCCGGGATCACGTTGAGCACGTCTGCCTGCCCCGCCTGCACCGAGCAGGCACTGACCACCGCCGGTTGCAGCGGATCGACCACCCGTCCCACGATGGTCTGCAAGGCGACGAGGAAGCTGCCTGTTGCCGTCACGGGGTCGCGGCCCAGATGCGGCTTCGCCCCGTGCGTACCGATCCCGCGGAAGGTCACGCGCCAGCTGTCGGAAGAAGCAAGCTGCGGCCCCTCCACCACCGCGATCTCATCCACGTCGAGACCGGGCATGTTGTGAAGCCCGTAAACCGCATCACAGGGGAAGAGGTCAAAAAGCCCTTCCGAAACCATGCGATCGGCGCCTCCGCGCCCCTCCTCCGCCGGCTGAAAGATAAAATGCACGGTCCCGGAGAAGCCCCTCCGCCGCGCCAGTTCCCGCGCTGCGCCAAGAAGCAGCGTGGTATGCCCGTCATGACCGCAGGCATGCATCTTACCGGGGACGGTGGATCGGTGCGGGCGGTCAACCAATTCCGGCATCGCCAGCGCATCCATATCCGCCCGCAGCCCGATCTGCCGTGTCCCGTTGCCGATCTGCAGCGTGCCGACGACCCCGGTGCCGCCAAGGCCGCGGTGCACGGAAAGTCCTGCCTCTTCCAGAAGCCTGGCGACGATATCGGAGGTTCGGTACTCCTCGAAGCCAAGCTCCGGGTGGGCGTGCAGATCGCGGCGGAGGGCCGTCAGGAAGGGGAGGTCTGCTTCTATCGTGTCGCTCATGGTCATGCCCCGGAAAGAATGGCGAGGATGGGCGACGACAGAACGCGCCCACGCGCGATATCGGCGATCCCGAGATCGGTTTGATGCGGGCCGAGATTGCAGGCGAGCGTCGCGCCGAAGCAGGCCTTGAAGATCAGGTAGGGGGGCTGCCAGTCGACGATACGATCCATCGCCTCGCGGAGCGCCGCAAAATCAGCCGCCACCTTTGCCAGACTGGCGGGGGAAACGAGGCCCGAGACAGGGAGGGGGAGAACCGCCAATACCTCTCCACCTGCGGCGGCCGCCATGCCGCCCCCTGCCGCGATGACGGCATTCGCGGCTATGGCCATGTCCTCCGGGTTGCCGCCAAAAACGGTGAGGTTGTGGCTGTCATGGGAGACGGTGGTGGCAAAGGCGCCCCTCCACGCCCCCCAGTCCCGCAGGAAGCCTAAGCGCGGAGTGGTGTCGCCCAACCCGTGGCGATGCACGACGGCGATGAGCGTGGAACCGGTTGGCGGGACGACAACGCCTCCTTCCACGGTTGTTTCCGCCTCTCCCCAACGGGTGAAGCGCGGCCTGTCGATGGTGGCGACACGGACACGGCGGCCTGTGGAGCGGATGCGGAAGTCATCGGCTGTCAGCGCTGCGAGCCGGGTGGAGTGGAGGAAGTCCCCTGCCTCTGCCGCGACGGAGGGGCGCAGCACCACTCCGTCCCGCGCGACGATCCTGCCGTTTGCAACGACGTGACTTGCAGCGAACGACCGCAGGTCGGAGAAGATCACGAGATCGGCGCGGCGACCCGCCGCGATCAACCCCAGATCTTCCCGCCCGAGCTTCCGCGCGCCGTTCAGAGTTGCCGCCTGCAACGCCCATTCCGGGGGCAGTCCGTAGCCCACCAGCCGGCGGACCACATCGGTCAGCCCGCCGCCCTGCAGCAGATCGTCGGGAAAGACGTCATCGGTGCAGAGCGACAGTGTCTGCGGCAGATGCCCGAGCCGGTTCAGCTCCGCCACGAATTCGGGCAGGAGATGGTCATGCGAGCCGCGGAGTTCGATGAACAGTCCGGCGCGAAGCTTCTCCATCAGGTCGGGGCCGGAGGTCAGCTCATGGTCCGAGCCTACGCCTGCGGCCATGAAGGCCTGCAGCGTCGCCCCGGTCAGTCCGCGGGCATGGCCGCAGACCGGCTTCCCCGCAGCAAGGCCGGCCTGCACGATGCTGCTCATCCGCGGTTCGCCAGCGATGACGTCGCGCATGTTCATCACTTCCGCCACGCCGCCGATGTCTGAGCGGTCGAGCAGTCCGGAGACCGTCGCCGCGTCGAAATCGGCGCCCGCGCGCTCCTGCCCCGGTGCGGAGGGGACGCAGGAGGGCGCGAGCACGACGAACCGCAGCGGCAGATCCTCCGTTGCCCGGATTGCGTAATCGACCCCTGGGATGCCGTGCACATTGGCGAATTCATGGGGATCCCAGACGACGGTTGTCACCCCGTTGGCAAGGACCGCATCGCAGTATGTCGCTGGCGTCACCATTGAGCTTTCGACATGCATATGCGTGTCGATGAGTCCGGGAGAGAGGATCGCACCGGCCACGTCCAGCACATCGCGCCCGTCGCTGCGGGTGCCCGGTGCATGGACGGACGCGATCAGCGGGCCGACGATGCCGATATCCGCAGGCCGGCGCTCCCCCGTCACCATGTCGATCAGGGTGCCGCCCCGGATCAGCAGGTCGAAAGGCTGATCGCCCCGCGCTGCGGCTGTGGCGCGAAGGCGAAGGTCTCCGTTGGCAAGGTCCAATGGCTGTCTCACTTTCCGGCCTCCCAATGCAGCGCGGCGAGGACTGTGTCACGGACCTGCTGCACATCGCAGTCAGCGGCGTAACGGGCGTTGAAGAGGCCGTGGCTCGCCCGCGTTTCCACGACGGTGCGGCCGCGCGTCAGCTGCCCGCCGCATTCGACGTCTATCCGGGCCGGCTGGAACGTTATCAGATCGGGCCGGACGAAGACGACTGCCGCCGCCGGATCGTAGAGCGCCATGGCAGGGCGCGCCCGTGACAGGGCGATATCGACGAAGCCGCCGAAAAGGTCACCAAGAAGCTGCGCATTGACGCCCTTCGCCCTGCGCAGAGTCTCCACATCCACCGGCGTCGCAAGGATCTGGCGGCAGAAATCCAGATCGACCATGGTGAGCGGCAGGCCCTGGGCGAGCACGATGGCCGCGGCCTCCGGGTCTGCAAAGGCGTTGAACTCCGCCGAGGCGGTGTGATTGCCGCGGGTCAGGCCGCCGCCCATCCACACGAGTTCGTCGATGCGGGAGGCGAGGTCGGGCCGCGCCAGTGCGAGAGATGCCAGATTGCCGAGCGGTCCGAGGGCAAGAATGCGGTGCGGTCCCTCCCGCTCCAGCCAGTGACAGAGCGCGGCGAATGCATCGCTCACCGGCAGAGGCTGCGCCTCGGGGAGGGTGCGACCGCGCGTCGGGATGCCGGTTTCCCCAAGGATCGTCTGTGCCGTCTCCAGCCGACCCATCACGGGCAGGGCGCGCCCCACATGGATCGGAAAGCGCCAGCCGAACGCCGCGGCCGCTCCGGCGGCATTTCGGCATACCTGCGCGAGCGCCGCATTGCCGAAGGTGAGCGACATGCCGTCGATCTCCAGCCCCGCATTCTGCAAGACCAGCACCGCCGCGATGTCATCAAAGCCCATGTCGGTGTCGACCCACACGCCCATGGTGCTAACCGAAACGATGGAGCGGGGCAGCGGCGTCCAGCGGCAGATCGAAGCGCACGGGATCGCCCAGCTGAAGCGCCGGTTTGCCGGCATCCACCTCCGTCTTGATCGGGCCAAGCGGGGTGTCCAACACATATTCACGGGTGCTGCCGGCAAAGGACGTACCACGCACCGTACCTGAATAGGGACCGATGCCGAGCGGCACCGCATCGGGGCGCCATGCAAGGCCCGCCGCCCCCGCCACTCCGACAGGCGGCGAGATATCGCTGGCTTGCGTGATCATCCTGCCGTCCTTCACCGCGAAGATATTCTCGAATCCCACGAAATCGGCGACGAAGCTGGAGGCGGGGCGGTTGTAGATGTCCTCCGGCGTGCCGATCTGCTCGATTGCGCCGTCGCGCATGACGACGATCCGGTCAGCCAGCGCCAGCGCCTCCACCTGATCATGCGTGACGAAGATCATCGTTACGCCGCTTGCTTTCTGCACCCGCTGCAACTCGTTGCGCATTTCCAGCCGGAGGCGAGCGTCGAGGTTGGAAAGCGGCTCATCCAGCATCAACACCTTCGGTTCCATCACCATGGAGCGGGCGAGCGCCACGCGCTGCTGCTGACCCCCCGACAGGTCTGGCGTCTTGCGACCGGCGAAGCGGTCCAGGCCGACGGATCTGATGGCTCCTGTAACGCGCGTGTCCAGATCGCTTCCCGAGACGCCCTTCAGCCGCAGCCCGAAGGCCACGTTCTCATAGACCGTCAGATGAGGAAACAGGGCGTAGGACTGAAAGACCAGCCCGACTTCCCGCTTGTTGGCAGGCGTATGGGTGATGTCGCGCCCATCCAGGCGGATGTGGCCCGATTTGACCGGCATGAGGCCGGCGATCGCCCGCATCGTGGTGGTCTTGCCGCAGCCCGAAGGCCCCAGCAGCGCAATCAATTCCCCCCGCCGAATGTGGAGATCCAGCCCGCTGACGGCAGGGGTCTTGCCATAGGCCAGCGTGAGCTTGTCGAGAACAAGGAAGGACGCATCAGACATAGCGCGAGAACCCCAGGAAACGTTCGGCAGCAAAAACGATGCCGATGGACAGGAAGGCGAGAAGGGAGGACAGGGCCGCGATGGAGGGATCGAACACGATCTCCATGTAACCCAGCATGTCCACCGGCAGCGTGCGCACCCCCGGCCCGGACAGGAACAGCGATACCGGCACCTGATTGAAGCTGGTGACGAAACCCAGGATGAAGGCGGACAGGATCCCGCCGCGGATATTGGGGAGAACCACGCGGAAGAAGGCGCCGATCCGCGATGACCCGAGCAGGACGGCCGCCTCCTCCATGTCCGAACGCAGGTTCGCGAGGCTGGCGGACACGACGCGCACTGCATAGGGCAGCACCAGCGCGGTATGCGCCACGAACAGCGCCAGTGTGATCGGAATACCGACAGGGATCACGAAGTAGCGCAGCAGTGCCAGACCAACGATGATGCCCGGAACGATGATCGGCAAGGATACCATGAACCGCACCGTCTCTGCCCCGGGCAGCCGGTACCGCGACATCGCATAGGCCGCCGGAATGCCGAGGAGCAGGGCCACGAAAGTGCCCCCCACGGCGAGGAACATCGACATGGCAAAGCTCTGGCGGAAGCTTTCCACCGTGAAGACCTTGGCAATCCACTTGAAGGAAAAGCCCTGGGGCGGGAATGCCAGCGTGTCGCCCGCCGAAAACGATGCCGCGACGATGATGAAGAACGGGCCGATCATGAACGTCATGACCAGAAGCAGGATGAGCGGTGCAAGCGCCTTGCGGATCATTTGCCACTCCTTGCCGAAGCGATGCGGCGCAGCAGGATGTTTGCGGCGAAACTCATCACGATCAGGATGAAGGCGATGACACTTGCAGCGACGAAGTTGTTGGCGACCGTGACCTGCTGATAGAGCAGCGTCTCCAGCATCAGCACCTTGGAACCGCCGAGGATCGCGGGGGTGATATAGGCGGTGAGGGAACCTGTGAAGACCAGTGTGCCGCCGATGATCAACCCCTCTCGCGTCAGCGGCAGGATGATCTTCCAGAACACCTGAAGCCAGCTGGCGCCCAGAACGCGCGCAGCAGGCACCACGTCGCGGGGCAGGTTCTCCAGCGCACTGATGAGAGAGATGATCATCAACGGCAGGAAGAGCTGCAAAAGGCCGATGAACACTGCCGTTTCGGTGAACAGGAACCGTATTGGCTCATCTGTGAGTCCGAACAGCTGAAGCGCCTGATTGACGATGCCGGTGCGGCCCAGAATGACGATCCAGGCATAGGTCCGCGCGACGGGCGAAATCATGAGTGGCAGGATGACCAGCCCGATCATCCGCCCCTTGGCCCCCGGCGGCAGCGAGACGATGGCATAGGCGGTAACGTAGCCGATCACCGCCGCCACAGCAGTCACCATCAGCCCGAGCCGCAGGGTGCGCAGGAAGATCGTCCTGTTCAGAGGCTGGGAGAAGAAATCCACATAAGCCGAAAACGTCCACTGGCCGGAGGAGCGGAAACCTTCGGACAGCAGCAGGACGACCGGGATCATGAAGACGATAGCCGCGAAAAGCGCTGCCGGGAGGGCGAGCGCCAGCGCTTCTGCCCGGTTCTGGAACATGGGGATGGCCCTTTGCTAGGGGGAGGATCGGCCGGGGGAGAGGCGGGAGTTTCCCCCGGTCCGTAGGCGGTTACTGACCGACCTTGGCATTCCAGTCGGCAAGCCAGCCGTCACGATTGTCGAGCGAGATGGACGAGGGGATCAGCTTGAGGTTCTTCACCGTCTCCTCGCCATAGGTGATGTTCTGGGCCACTTCGTCGGAAACACGGACTTCGGCATTGGCGGGGCTGTCCACCAGCCTTTCCGCCAGTTTCGTCTGTACCTCGGTAGAGAGCCAGAAATCCATGAACTCCAGCGCCAGATCCCGATTCTGGGAACCCTTGGTCACGATCATGACGTTCATGCCTCCCGTCTGCCCTTCTTTCGGTGTCGCCCAGGCGAGGGGCAGGTCCAGCTTGGTAAAGGGTGCCCAAGAGAAGCGTCCGATGGGGGCGGCCCAGATTTCCTCCTGCTGCATGAGCTGCACGAGCTGCGAGGATTTGACGTAGAAGGTCACGATCTCGTCGCGCTTAGCGCCCACCGCTTCGATCGGCGCCTTCAAATCCGGTGTGTCCTGCCCGAGCGCGATGCCAAGCATATAAAGTGCGGGCGGCCCCTGGTTGGTGGTGACGTTCGGAAAGGCCACGTGGGAGACCACATCGTCCTTGAGCAGATCCGCCCAGGACTCGATCTTCATCTTGTCGGTCCGATAGACGATGGAGGTCGCGTAGAAGGTGTAGCCCACGCTCATCCCGTCGCCATTCGGATCCTTGGCGATGTCGTAGAGCTTGTCGTGGTTGGAGAGCTTTGCCGTGTCTATCGTGTCGGTCAGGCCCGCGCGGCTGGCCTGCAGGGCGTCGGCCATCGAGACCACCGCCATGTCGATCACCGGCTTGGCTTTGTTTGCCTCCATCTTCGCCAGGCGCTCGACGCTGTTGCCGGTCTCCACGACGAGCTTGCAGCCGCATTTGGCCTCGAACGGATCATAGACCAGTTCCTTGAACTCATCCTGCGCGAAGGCATAGACGGAAATCGTCAGCGTCTTTTCCTGCGCGTGAGCGGCAGAAAGGCTGAGGGCAAGGGCGGTGGCAGAAGCCAGGGCGGTCCGCAGTTTCATTGATATCTTCCTCCATGCTGGACGGTTTTTATATTGGCAGTACCGGCGTCGCTCGCCCGTGCCGTCGTCTGGCGCACGACAAGTGTCATGGGCACCCGCTCCAGAGCAGGTGCGGCCAGCTTGACGGAGCCGAAGGACAGCGGCCTTTCCGGGGTGGCGAGGCTGTGCTCTATCGCATCGGTGAGGGCGGTGATTGCCCGCTCGGCGATCAACGGCAGGTCCATCCGCACTGTCGTGAGTGCGGGCCGGACGACGGAGGACCAGAGCAGATCGTCGAACCCCGAGACGCTGGCCTGCTCGGGCACGCCGATACCCGCGCCCAAGAGTTCGGTGAGCGCGCGGATGGCCAGCAGATCGGAGACGGTGGCGAAAGCAGTGAAGCCTTGCGCGAATTTCTCTGCCAGCCGCAGCGGCTGGCCCGGCTCACCCTGCCGTTCGATCCGCTCCGCCCACATCACCTCGACGACGTGCGGATGACAGGATCGCATGCCACCCACCCGATCGTTCTGCACATTCGAGGTTGGGTCGTTCCCCAGGATCAGCACCTTGCGATGACCGAGAGACAGCAGATGCGACATGACGAGCCGTCCCCCCTGCCAATGGTCTGCAGACACCGTGTTCCCTGGTGTTGAGGGGCTGTCGATCACGGCGACCGGGCTGCCGATCTCCGCGATCCGGCTGCCGCGGCGCGGAACCACGACGATCCCGTCCACGCCGCGTTCCAGCAGGCGCTCGATGGCTTCCGTCTGCATGCTCACGTCATCACGGGCATCTGCAATCAGAACGGCATAGCCGACATTTGCGGCGGCCTGCTCTATGGCGCGGGCGATCTGCGGAAACAGCGGATTGGAGATGTCCGGGAGCACGAGGCCGATGACATGAGACCGCCCCGTCCGCAACGCCCGCGCTGCCCGCGCAGGCACATAGCCCATCTCGGATGCGGTCGCCTTGATGCGCTCAGCCACCTCAGGCGACACGCGGCCCTTGCCCGACAGCGCGTTGGAAACCGTTGCGACCGATACATTCAGCCGGGCCGCGATCTGAGTAAGATTGGGACGGATGCGGGGGGCAGTCACCGGCGGTGCCATGGATGATTAAACGATTAAGCACGGGTAGACGAAACAGTTCCCCATGTCGAGCTTTTTTGATGACGGCGAAGCGAAAGGGACGCGGCTTTGAGACCGTGCCGCGCAGCGCTCTCCCGGGCAGCCGCTGCGCGAGAACGTGTCGGCAATGCTGCCCGGGACCACGCTTGTTGCGAAGTGAGAGGTGCGAGGCCACAGAACCCGATGCTACAGGCCCACCCCACTCACCTGCGTCCCGCTCAAACTCGCTGAAGGAAGGGCGAGTACCGTAAGTACCATCATGCCGGGGATGTAACCGGCCACTTCCCTATGCCGCATTGACGGCAAGTCGACCTGCCCCCGAAAGGCGTTCATTCCGTATTGTCAGAGAGAAGCCGCGGGGAGCACTCCAAGGCGAGCAGACTTCGCTCTTCGCAGCGGGCCGCGCTCTTTCTCCCGTTAAATCGACTGTTGTCTTCGTCCCGAAAGCGTTGGCGGAGGGTGCGCGGTCTGCCCCGTAGCGACGCGGAAACCGGGGGCCTGTATTTTCAACGTGACGGAAACTTGGAAATGCCCGCCTCAATACCATCATGAGGAAGAACAACCCTTCCCGTGGAATCCCAATGTTCAGAAGCTTCCGGATCAACCCGCCAGTTTTCTTTGGGTCGCTGGCCGTTATATTCCTGTTTCTTGGCATCGCAATCGTGCTTCCCGGAGAAGCCGCCGACATTCTTGTCAAGGTGCAGAGCTGGATCCTGAGCCGCTTCGGCTGGCTCTATCTGCTGGCCGTTGCGGTATTCCTCATATCACTGCTGATCCTCTGCATCGGGGAGGGGGGCAATCTTCGGCTTGGGCCGGACGAATCTACCCCCGACTTCAGCTTCTCGGCCTGGGTCGCAATGCTCTTTGCTGCGGGCATGGGTATTGGTCTGATGTTCTATGGGGTGGGGGAGCCGATGACCCATTTTCTCGCTCCGCCCACCGCCGTACCCCAATCCGTGGCGGCGGTCCGGGAGGCGATGTCGGTCACGTTCTTCCACTGGGGCATGCATGCCTGGGCAGTCTATGCGGTCGTCGGGTTGTCGCTCGCCTATTTCGGCCACCGTTACAATCTGCCGCTGACGATCCGGTCCGGCCTCTATCCGCTGCTGAAAGAGCGGATCAACGGGCCGATCGGGAATGTGGTTGATATCTTTGCGGTCGTCGGCACGATCTTCGGCCTCGCCACGTCGCTCGGGGTCGGAGTGGCCCAGATCAACGCCGGACTCCACTACCTGATCGGCCTGCCCATTGGCTTGTCGATCCAGATCCCGATAATCCTGGTGGTGACAGCGCTTGCGACCGTCTCCGTCGTAAGCGGGCTCGACAAGGGGGTGCGTATCCTTTCGGAGTGGAACCTCATCATCGCCATCCTGCTGATGATCTTCGTTCTTCTGGTCGGCCCCACTGCTGAGCTTTTCCGCGACTTCGTTCAGAATATCGGGCTTTACCTTGATGCGCTGGTGCTGCGCACCTTCAACACCTACGCCTATGAGCCGACGCCATGGATCGACGCATGGACACTGTTCTATTGGGCATGGTGGATTTCCTGGTCCCCTTTCGTGGGAATGTTCATCGCCCGGATCTCTCGCGGGCGGACTGTCCGGGAGTTCGTGCTCGCCGTCCTGTTCATACCCTCCGGCTTCACGTTCTTCTGGATGACGGTGTTTGGAAATACCGCGATTTTTATTGATACAACGATAGCGAACGGGGATCTGGGACGGGCCATTGCCGACGATGTATCTGTCGGGCTGTTCCAGTTCTTCAGCTATCTGCCCCTTCCCGCAGTGACCTCTGCGCTCGGCGTGTTGCTGGTGGGGGTGTTTTTCGTGACCTCGGCGGACTCCGGCTCGCTCGTGATGGATACGATCGCCTCGGGTGGGGAGGAGGACACGCCGGTGGTGCAACGGGTATTCTGGTGCGCCTTGTCCGGCATGGTCGCCGCCTGCCTGCTGGTCGCGGGCGGCCTCAGTGCGCTTCAGTCGGCGACCATTGCGAGCGCGCTGCCCTTCACCTTCGTGATGCTGGCGCTCGTTGTGGGGTTGCACATGGGGATGCGCTCGGATCTTGCGCAAAAACGGCTGAGAACAGCGCGACGCCCTGCCGCGCCTGCCATTGGCGTGACATGGCAGAAACGGCTCGCTCTGCTCCTTCATTCGCCGGCAGAGGCGGAGGTGCAGCGTTTCATCACGCGGGACGTTCGCTCCGCTCTGGATGACGTGGCTACGGAGCTGACGCGCCGCGGCAAGGCGGCCACCGTTCAGGACGCTGAAGGGGGTGGGGTCGAGCTTCGCGCCCCGGCGGACGACATGCGTGACTTCGTCTATGGCGTGGGACCGGTCGCACAGCCGCTACCCTCCTTTTCCGCACGCGGCATCGGTCACCCCGATTACCGCTATGAGGCGCGAACCTACTTCTCCAGCGGTAGCGAAGGCTATGACGTCATGGGGCTGACGCGCGAGGCGCTGATCGCCGATGTGCTGGTCCAGTTCGAGCGGTATCTGCTTCTGCTCCAGCGCCCGGAATCGCATCTCATGCACGCCGCACCCGAACACGCTGCGGAGCGCCCTGCGGAAGGGTGAAACGCGGCGTTTCCAGTACCGGCGTTATCTCTGCCGCCGTTGTCCGACCCAGCGTCCCCACTCCGCAGGCGTTCCGGCAAAGGCGTTGAGATCAACCCGCCCGTTCACGCCCGGTACGACGCCCGTGCCGGTATACTGCCAGAAAGTCCACCTTTCGTCGGGATAGCGTTCAGAGGGATGATCCGAAACGGCGCGCAGCCAGAATTCATATCCGGCGAGCGCGCCAAGGTCGTTGTGCGCATAAAAATCCGGCGTGGTATAGATGACGGGCGAGGTGCCGTAGTGGCGGGTAATGATCGCCGCGAACTCCCGGATGTAGGACCGTACCGTGGCGGCATCCGGCCTGCGGCGGCACGTGGGGGAGGTATGGTTCCATTCCATATCGAGCACGGGCGGCAGATCGCCCTCTCGTCGCGGCACGTTGGCAATGAACCATTCCGCCTGCTCCCGCGGCGTCCGACAGAAGTAATAGAAGTGATACGCGCCGAGCGGGACGCCTGCCCGTCGTGCCGGTTCGGCATTGACGGCGTAGCCCGGGTCCAGAAAATCTGCGCCTTCCGTCGCCTTGAGCCATGCAAAGCTTACCCCGCTTGCCGCAACCTGATACCAATCGATGCGTCCCTGATACCGTGAGGCATCAATGCCGTGTACGCGATAATGGGCGGGTGACAGGCCGGACCACTCATGAGGCCTGGTGTCTCCGAAGGGCCGGGGAATGCCGGGGGCGGCGTAGTTGCTCACCTTGAGCGGAGCGGGGCTTTCGAGCCGTCCGCCGTTGTAGTCCTGGGCAGTCTCGGGCCTGCCTCCCCCGCAGGCTGTCAGCATCACCATTGCGAGGGCAGCCATCATCCGCGGCAGCAATGCCCGCTTTCTCGCCCCGTCCATATCCCACCCCATCGTTTTGGCGCATGATAGCCTTTCGGGGCGGTGCATCCAGCGCCGTTATAGCGAGGCACGCCACTTGTTGAGGTGCTTCCCACGAGAACCGCAGTTTCCGCTCCCGGGACCATGGGGCTTACGGCGCGAGCGCTAAGGCGGTAATGCTACCCTTGCCCAGCCGTTTTCCGGCTTCGGCCGGCCCCGCCCTTTCCACCTCGACGGAAGACAAAGATGACCAAGTATTGCCTGACCGTTGCCTGCCCGACCGGCCGCGGCATCGTCGCTGCCATCGCCACCTATCTGTCGGATAACGGCTGTAACATCACCGACAGCTCGCAGTTCGACGATGCGCAGACGGAGCGGTTCTTCATGCGGGTGAGCTTCACTTCGCAGGAGGGCGTCAGCCTCGCCGCGCTGGAAGAGGGGTTTGCGCAGACCGCACAGGCCTTTGCGATGACCGCGAAGTTCCATGATGAGGCTGAACGTATGAAGGTCGTCATCATGGTGTCGCGCTTCGGGCATTGCCTGAACGACCTGCTCTACCGCTGGCGGATCGGGGCGCTGCCGATAGACATCGTGGCGGTGATCTCCAACCACATGGATTATCAGAAGGTGGTCGTGAACCATGACATTCCCTTCTACTGCATCAAGGTTACCAAGGAGAACAAGCCTGAGGCAGAGGCGGAGCAGATGCGCATCGTGCGTGAAACGGGGGCGGAACTGATTGTGCTGGCCCGTTACATGCAAGTGCTGTCTGACGAGATGTGCAGGGCGATGTCGGGGCGGATCATCAACATTCATCACTCCTTCCTGCCGTCTTTCAAGGGGGCCAATCCCTACAAGCAGGCCTATGAACGCGGGGTAAAGCTGATCGGCGCCACCTCCCACTATGTCACCGCCGATCTCGACGAAGGCCCGATCATCGAGCAGGACACAATCCGCGTGACTCATGCGCAGTCGCCTGAGGATTATGTCAGTCTGGGCCGCGATGTGGAGGCGCAGGTGCTGGCCCGCGCGATCCACGCTCACATTCATCGCCGTGTGTTCCAGAGTGGAAACAAGACGGTTGTCTTCGCAGCATCGCCCGGCAGTTATGCTTCGGAGCGGATGGGGTAGCAGGTAACCCCCGCTGGGCTGGGATCGACTATTCTGCAGCCCCAGGATTGTTACGGGCGCCGGCATCCCGGCGCTTCAGGGCAGCGATGACTGCCTGAAGGGTGGTCGCCCGTGCGACGATCTGCCGATATGTCGCGTCGATCATCCAGATCCTTGGAACAACAGCCTCGGTCGCCAGACGATCCAGCCGTGACAGGACACCGCTGTCGCTCCAGCGGTTGGGAAGGGTATTGTGAGGGCGCATCTCGCCAACCCATTCGAATGGACGAAGATCACCCACCAGAGCCCGCGGATCATCACCGTCCGGTTTGGGAAAGACGGCGCGAGCCTTTCCCCCAGCGCATCCGTCAGCCAGCAAAGATTGCTTATCCATCGGTCTCCCTGCAGAGCCTTGAGCCATGCTGAGCGAACAAGATCAATGAGGCCTGACCCTCAGGGACGTGTGAGGCCGGTCAGGAAAACCTCCAGAAGCAGCTGAGATCGGGTGGGATCGGCGCCCGGTCCGTAGGACAACCCGATGAGGATACGCATGAGATCTTCGGGCGTCACATCCGGGCGCATGCTGCCCGCAACCACGGCCCTCGCGTGCAGGGAGGCCAGCGCTGATCGCATGCGCGCCGACTGCTCCGAATAAAACGGCGCCGCAGGATCGATCACCGGGGCGAGCGCGGCGATCATCCCCTTCTTGGTCGCCATCATGTCGAGCGCGGCCATCATCCAGCGGCCCAGACCTTCCTCCGCCCCCATCGCCTCTGCCAGCCGCACAAGCTCTTCGACCTCCCGCTCATAGACGGCCTGATAAAGCGATTCCCGTGTCGGGAAATGCCGGTAGAGCGTGCCGATCCCCAATCCGGCCTTGCGGGCAACGGCTTCCAGACTTGCGCCCTCGGCACGAAAGACCTCGCGCGCGGCGACGAGCAGACGCTCACGGTTGCGGATCTGGTCCGTGCGAGGTTTTCTTGCCTTCGGCCCACTCTCGCCCATCTGTTACCCGTTGCCTCTTTCCCGTTGCAAAACGGAGGCACCCTCCGTATAAACAGATCATGGCCTCGCGCCACCCGACTTCCCGACAGCTTACCGCCAGAGAGGGAAAGATGACACATAGCCTTCATCTCACCATAAACGGAATGGCGCAGACGATTGCGCTCGACGATCCGCGCGTCACGCTGCTTGATCTCCTGCGGGAGCGGCTTGGCCTGACCGGCACCAAGAAGGGCTGCGATCGTGGCCAGTGCGGGGCCTGTACGGTTCTCATCGACGGGCGGCGGATGAACAGTTGCCTGAAACTCGCGCTGAGCTGCGACGGCGCGGAAATCGCCACGATAGAGGGGCTTGCCTCGGACGACAGGCTGCATCCGGTTCAGGCGGCCTTCATCGAGGCAGACGGGTTCCAATGCGGCTACTGTACGCCTGGGCAGATCATGTCGGCCGTCGCTCTCATCGCCGAAGCGGAGGCGGGGCTGGACCCGGAACGCGTGCGGGAGGGGATGAGCGGCAATATCTGCCGCTGCGCCGCCTATGCCGGGATTACCGAAGCAGTGCTGGAGGCCACGCGGCAACTCTCCGCGGGCGCCGAAAGGAAATCGGCATGAGACCCTTCGACTACAGTCGCGCCGCGACGCTGGAGGAGGCGATGGCCGCGGGGCCGGGCGCAGCCCTTCTTGCAGGGGGCACCAATCTTCTCGATCTCATGAAGCTCGATGTGGCCCGGCCCGCCTCGCTCATTGATATCGGTCACCTTCCGGGTCTCGACCGGGTGGAGGAAGCGGAGGGCGGTTTGCGGATCGGCGCGCTGGTGCCGAATGCCGATCTGGCGCGGAACACTGCTGTGCTGGCGCGCTATCCCGCCGTGGCAGAGGCGGTTCTGTCGGGCGCTTCCGGTCAGCTTCGCAATGCCGCGACCACCGGTGGCAACGTGATGCAGGAGACCCGGTGCAGCTATTTTCAGGACGTGCTCTCTCCCTGCAACCGGCGGGAGCCGGGGACGGGTTGCGGCGCCCTTGGCGGTGTGACGCGAAACCACGCCATCCTCGGTTGGACGGAGGGCTGTATCGCAACCCACCCCTCCGATCTCTGTGTGGCGCTTGCCGCCTATGACGGGGTCGTCGAGATTGCCGGGCCGGGAGGCAGGCGCGAGGTGCCGATGGAGAGCTTCCACCCGCTCCCCGATGCGGAAGGGGCGGGCCCGCCGCCGCTCGCGCGGGGGGAGATCATCACTCACGTCCGTCTGCCTGAGTGCGGGGCAATGGCGCGGCATGCCCGCTATGTGAAGCTGCGGGAGCGTACCTCCTTTGCCTTTGCCATCGTTTCTGCCGCCGCCGCTCTGGATGTGCGGGAGGGCCGGATCATGGCGGCGCGGCTGGCGCTCGGCGGGGTTGCGGCCCGCCCCTGGCGCTGCCGGGAGGCGGAGGAGGCGCTGGAGGGCACCGCTCCGGGAGAGGATACCTTCACCGCGGCGGTTGCCCTCTCTTTGGCCAACGCCGCGCCATCAGGTGACAACGCGGCAAAGATCGTGCTGGCTGGACGGATCGCAGTTCTCGCGCTCAGCCGCGCCGCTCTGGGAACGCCCGACCGGCTTCCAGCCCTCCCGGCATCCGTTTTTGAAGGAGATGCCCCATGACCGACGTGCTTCCCCTGCAGGGCCATGTGCGGCTCGGCTCCAACGCGGGTCAGTCGATGACGCGCCGCGATGGTCTGCTGAAGGTCACGGGCCGCGCGCCCTATGCCGCCGACAGGCAGTCCGAAGGGCTGCTTCATGCGGTCGTCGCCACTGCGGGCATCGCCCGGGGACGTGTCACGCGGCTGGACACCGAAGCGGCTGAGGCACATTCGGGCGTGGTCAAGGTCTATACACCCCGGAACCGTCCACCGCTCGCCAAGGGACCTGACGAGAAGATCCATGGGTTTGCCTGGCGCATGGAAGCCCTTCAGGATGACACGGTGCGCTATGCCGGTCAGCCCATCGCTCTGGTCGTCGCAGAAACGCTTGAAGCCGCGATGGAAGGGGCGCGGCTCCTGAACCCCGCATATGAAGCACAGCCGCCCCGGATGGGGTTGGACGGCGGCGTTCCCTATACTCCGAAAACCGTCGGCATCGGCGGCGAGCCCACTCTAGAGGCCGGAGATATGGAGGCTGAACGCGCCCAGGCATCGCGGCATTTCGGCACCACGGTGGAGACACCGGCACAGTATCACAACGCCATGGAACCGCACGCGATCACTGCGGAATGGAAAGGCGACCGGCTGGAGATCGACACGCCAAACCAGGCGATCGGATTGGCAAAGATCAGCTTTGCGACCTACCTTGGGATCAATCCCGACAATGTCCTGATCCGTAGCCCGTTCCTGGGCGGCGGCTTCGGTTCGAAGGCGCTCCTTTTCGGCGCTCAGCTTCTGACGGTGCTTGCGGCGAAGGATCTGGATCGACCGGTGAAGCTCGCGCTGCGCAGGGACCAGATGTACGGCCCCGTCGGGCACCGGCCTGCAACCCGGCAGACGCTGCGGCTCGATCTGGATGACTCGGGCGAAATCCGGGCGCTTGAGCACCATACGGTGTCTGCCGGCTCGACATTCGATGACTTTCTCGAAAGCGCGTCCAATGCCTCTCACAGCGTCTATGCCACGCGCGCGCTCAGGACGACGCATGGTGCAGTCAGCGCGGATACCGGGACGCCGGGGCCGATGCGCGCACCGGGGGAGGCCTCTGGCTCGGCAGCGCTGGAGGTGGCGATCGACGAGGCCGCGTTTGCGATGGGCATCGATCCGCTGGCCTTCCGCCTGAAGAATTATGCCGAGACGGACCCGGCTTCCGGCCTGAATTTCTCCTCCAAGGCGCTCAGGGAATGCTATGCCGGCGCGGCTGAGGCTTTTGGCTGGCACGACCGTCCTCTGCAGCCCCGGCAGATGCGCGCAGGCAGGCTGCTGAAGGGTTGGGGCATGGGCACTGCCCAGTTTCCCTGCCCGATGTTTCAGGCTGCCGCCCATGCGACGCTGCACGCGGATGGGCGGGCCGTCGTTGAAACGTCTGCCGCGGATATGGGGCAGGGGGCATGGACGGCGCTGGCGCAGATTGCCGCGGACGGGCTGGGGATAGATATCGCGCGGCTGGAATTCCGCTCTGGCCAGTCCGACCTTCCGGATGCGGGCGTGGCGGGGGGATCGGGGCATACCGCGACGGCGGGCACTGCGCTCTTCAATGCCGGAGCCGATGTGGTGCGCCAGCTCGCCGATCTAGCGGTGCAGGATCCGGCGTCTCCGCTCTTCGGTGCGGGCAACGCCGGGGTGACGGCGCGCGATGGGCGGCTGTGGCGCAATGATGACGATGCCCGGAGCGAGGCCTATGAGGACATCCTCGCCCGTGCGGGGCTGGACCTGCTGCGGGGCACAGGCTCGGGCAAGAGGGAGGCCGCGGCCGGTGAGGCCCGCGCGATGTTCTCTCATGGTGGGGTATTCGCGGAGGTGCTGGTTGATCCCGATCTGGGACAGGTTCGCGTGACCCGGTTGATCGGAGCGTTCGCGGCAGGCCGCATCATCAATCCGCGCCTTGCCCGCAGCCAGCTTCTCGGCGGCATGATCTGGGGCATCGGCTTCGCCTTGCAGGAGGAGGCGATCCATGACGCCCGCACGGGGCGTTTCACGAATGCCGACCTGGCCGGATATCATGTCCCGGTGAATGCCGACGCCCCCTTCGTGGAAGCGATGACGGTGCATGAAGACGATCCCTTCGTGAATGCGCTCGGCATCAAGGGAGTGGGAGAAATCGGTATAACAGGGACTGTAGGCGCGATCGCCAACGCCGTCTGGCACGCCACCGGCGTGCGGCCTGCAAGGTTCCCGATCCATCCAGAGAGCCTGATCTGACGCCATCGTGAGATTGCGGTTATGAGTTATGCATCTGCAGCAAGTCAGACTTGCTCAAAGGGTCACTTGCAATCTGCAAGCGGATGGACGAAATAAGTCCCACAGCACTTCGGTGCTAAGGGTTTCCCAAGGCTCACTCCTCCTCCCCGAGCCTCGGAAAATGGCGGCGACCCCCTCCTCCTCCCTGGGGTCGCCGCTCCCCTCCCTCCCGCCCTCAGACAGATACTTGTGATGAGACTACGACTTCGGGCGTAGAGCGTCGTAATCATTGATCCGCAAGCCATTGGCCAAGCGAGGGTCGCCACGCTCCATTTCGCCCGACAAACGGTTCTGCAGCGGCCAGCGCATTCAGCACGGCCTCCTCCGTCGCCTCGGCGGCGGCGCGAAAGGCGATGTCGATCTGCTCCTCGGCCAGTACGCGTGACAAGCGGAAGGCAGGACCGTCATGTGGCACCGGATCTGCCGTGCTGAAGGCCAGCGAAATATCGCCGCTGCCGTTGCCCCAGAAGCTCCCCAGCCGTGCCAGCCCCGCTCCCGCCCGGCGAGCGATCCGGGTGAGTTGTCGGCTTTCCAGCGGCAGGTCTGTCGCCAGCAGGATGATGACCGAGCCCCGCTCCGGCACCGCAGGCGTCATGCCCTCGGGACGCGGACGCCGCCCATCTGGCAGGACAAGATCGCCGGCATTGCCGAAATTGGCCTGCACCAGCGCGCCCAGAGTGAATCGCTCTCCCGCGATCTCCATCACGCGGGAAGCAGTTCCTGTGCCGCCCTTGAAGCCAAAGGCAGTCATGCCAGTTCCGCCGCCCACGGATCCCTGTTGGACCGGCCCGCCCCGCGCGGCATCGAGAGCAGCCTCCGCATCTGCCTCCGTCACGGCAAGCGCCCGGATGTCGGAAAGCACCCCGTCATTGCATTCGCACACGACGACGTTGACAGTCGATGTTTCCCGCGCGATGGCGGGATCATTGGCAAGCGCCCGCCGGATCAAGGCCGTCGTGCAGGTGCCCACCGCGAAGGTGTTCGTGAGCAGGACCGGACTTTCCAGAGTGCCGAGTTCCTCCACCTGAACCAGCCCAGCCGACTTGCCGAACCCGTTGATGACAGCAACCCCCGCCCGAAGCTTTTCTCGGAACATATTGCCCGGATGGGGCACAACTGCCGTTACCCCCGTATTTATCTGCCCGACGCGGATCGTTCTGTGCCCAACCATGACGCCGGCTACATCAGTGATCGCGTTGAACGGGCCGTGGGGGAGAATACCGGGGACGATCCCGAAATCACGGATGAGCATAGGATCCTCTCCGAGGATGGCCTGCCGCGACCACGCATTGCAGGAGGGTCTGTCTCCTCACCCTCTGCGGCGCATCGAAGGTCGAACGACGGACCGTGTTCATTGACACTGACGTTTTGCAGGAAGCAGATACGGCCTGCAACCTCCCGTGCGAAGTGCATCCCATGCAGGACGAGCACAGGGTAACGAGCCGCCGCCGACAGGATCGAGAGGAAGGGCTCCGTGGTTGTGGGCCAGTTGTCCACTCCTCCTGAAAGAAGGCGGTGAGAAAGATGCCCTGGCGTGTAGCGGCCCCGCCGAAGAAGCCCTGATCCATGCGGAGAGGCAATCGAAGGGGAGTATCGAGGTACTGACACACGGCGCTTGTTCGAGATCAGCGCAACCTCCGGTAAGCACTTCGCGGTGCGGGCGACACGGATGTTCCCGGAGGGATGCGGATACCACCCTGGGCCCTTCGGCTCAGGCAGAAGGGAGCGCTTTGACCTAACTGGAAGTGGCGTTTCGAGCGATCCCATGTCAGATGGTTACCGATCAGGCCATGTGCACAGACGCCGTTTCTGCCCCCTTGGACAAGGCGATTTCGGAGCTTTACAGAAAGGCCGGGACTATCGCTGCCACGACGCTCCCGCCTCGTCCTTCAAAGCATCAGGTAGGGCGGCGCAGGGGCGCCGGGCCCGGCGCGGCTTCGGCTGGTCTGGCAAGCGCGCCCATGCGATATGTGCGGGACGGCCACCGCCCGGATTCACGAAATAGGCGGTAAGATGACGCAATGCCCGCCGGTCGAAAGCGGTTTTCGTTGGCAGCAAGGAGAGTGACCATGGCGAAAATGATCCATTCCATGATCCGGGTGAGGGACGAAGCGCGGTCTGTCGATTTCTACAACCGAGCCTTCGGGCTGAAAGTTGCGGACCGGCTGGATTTCGAAAGCTTCACACTGCTCTACCTCGCGAATGCCGAGAGCACGTTTGAGCTTGAGCTGACGGTGAACAAGGGGCGGGAAGAACCTTACGAGCGTGGCAACGGTTATGGCCATCTGGGTGTTTCCGTCGATGATGTCGTCAGCGAGCATGCGCGGTTGACGCAGCAGGGTTTTGAGCCCCGAAAGCTCGTCGATTTCGCGCCGGGGGGCGAGGTGATTGCGAAGTTTTTCTTCATTCAGGATCCGGACGGTTACGAAATAGAGGTGCTGCAGCGCGCCGGACGTTATCTGTAGTGATGATGCGACAAGGGTTCACCGCGGCGGCGGATGCCTTGGGGTGCCACCGTAATGTTGCGACACACGGGTGACGACAAGCCGTAGGGCTGCGCTCCGCATGGCTTGCAGCACGCGGGACCACCCGGCGTGCTGCTCATCCGTGCAGCAGGGGCGGATGGCCACAGGGATGATAGGTCAGGGATGTGGATCTGGTTGCTGGAGACTCATGTGCTTAGACCCTAGGCTCTGGCCCTGGTCTGGATGACGCGCGACACCGGCCAAGACCGGCTGGAAAGCCGGTCCTGTGCCAGAGCCGGCGAGGCCCTGGATACGGCGAGAGAGACGCGCCCGTATGACGACGGGGGCGCAAACTGCTCGACAATGCGGCAGCCGGCGGGGCCTGTTCGATTGGATGATGCGCGTTCCGGGTTCAGGATTGTCGTGCAGACGGCGCTCCGTCTGGCCAGTTTGTGTTGAAACCGGCAGTTGCAGGGCATGCTGCCGGGCGCCGGTTCAGCGGCATTTGTTCATCGCATCGAGAGCAAGATTCACGAGCCGGGGATAGGCCTGCACCCGCTGCGCGGCATTGGCGGAGGCGGCTTGCCCGCGCGCGACGCGGCCTTTGATCCCGTGGAAGATCGCCGCCATGCGAAAGAAGTTGAACGCGATATAGAAGTCGTAATGCGGCAGGTCGCTTCGGCCAGTGTTTCGGCAATACATCGTGATATACTCCTCCTCCGTCGGCAGGCCGAGCGCCACGGGATCCCGCCCGCCGATGCCTGCCACGATGTCCTGCGGCATGCGGTACATCATGGCGTGATAGGCAAAATCCGCCAGCGGATGGCCAAGCGTGGAAAGCTCCCAGTCCAGCACGGCGAGGATGCGGGGTTCCGTTGGATGGAAGATCATGTTGTCGCAGCGGAAATCCCCGTGGACGAGACTCGTTTCGTCTCCCGGAGGTATGGCCGTCGGTAGCCACTCGACGATCCGATCCATTCCCGGATCCCGTCCGGCATCGGTATCGGCGAGGTAGGATTTGCTCCAGCGGGTGATCTGCCGCTCGAAGTAGCTGGCGGGCTTGCCATAGTCGGCCAGCCCGATCGCGGCATAGTCCAACCCGTGAAGGCGGGCAATGGTCCGGTTCATCTCCTCGTAGTAGGCCCGCCGCTCCGCCTTCGGCAGTTCTATGAACCCCGCGTCCCAGAAGATGCGCCCCTCCACCAGTTCCATGACATAGAACCAGCTGCCGATGACGGTCTCATCCATACACAGGCCATGAACATGCGCCACGGGGAAGCCTGCACCTCCCAGTGCCTTGAGTATCCGCGCTTCCCGGTCCACCGCATGCGCACCGGCTGCGAGTTGCCCAGCCGGTTTCCGGCGGAGCACATAGTCGCGGTTCGGCGTGTGGAGCCGATAGGTCGGGTTGGACTGACCGCCGTTGAACTGAAGTACCGTCATCGGGCCGGCAAAATCCGGCACGTTTTCCGCCATCCAGCGGCTCAGGGCCGCTTCGTCGAAGTGGAAGCCCTCCCGCACCGGTCCTGCGCCGAGATTCGCGTCGCCGCCCGTCGTGCTCATACCGTCTGCCTTTTCTTCCAGTCGCGCTTGATCTTCTTGGCGAGCGACCATTTGTGTACCTCCGTCGGCCCGTCATAGATGCGAAAGGCCCGGATCTCGCGGAAGACCTGTTCGACGATGGTATCTTCGGTGACCCCCCGACCCCCCATCATCTGCACGCAGCGGTCTGCGACCCGCATCAGTGCCTCCGACACCGCGACCTTGGCCATCGAACTTTCCGCCGTGCCAAGAGTGCCGGTGTCCAGCACATCCGCGCACCAGTAGATCATCAGCTCGGCCTGCTTCAGGTCGATCATGTTCTCCGCCAGCATGAACCCGACACCTTCATGGTCGATGAGCGGCTTACCGAAGGCCATGCGGCGGTTGGCATAGGTCGTAGCGATCTCGTTCGCCCGGACGCAGGCGCCAAGCCAGCGCATGCAGTGGCTGAGCCGAGCAGGGGACAGACGGACCTGCGCGTAGCGGAAACCCTCCCCGCTCTCACCCAGCATCTGATCCGCGGGCAGGCGGAGATTGTCGATCCGCACCGTGGCATGGCCTCCCGGCATCGAGCTGTCGATGGTGTCCAGCACCCGCTCTATCCGAATGGCCGGGTGGGGAAGGTCGACGAGAAACATGCAGGCGCCCTCGTCCGATTTCGCCATGACGATGCCGACGCCCGCACCGTCCGCTCCGGTGATGAAGGTCTTCCGCCCGTCGATGACCCAGTGGTTGCCGTCAGGCCGGCAGGTCGTCAGCATCATCGACGGGTCCGATCCCGCGCCGCCATCCTCTGCAGGTTCGGTCATCAGGAAGCAGGAGCGTTTCTCTCCCTCGATCATCGGCTGAAGGAACTGCGTCTTCAGCGCGGGGGAGGCGACATGGCCCAGCAGATACATGTTGCCCTCATCCGGCGCTGCGGTGTTGCAGGCCAATGGGCCAAGGGGCGAGAGCCCGGAACGGATCAGAACCGCCGCCGTTTCCCTCTGCGTCAGATGGCTCCCGTCGGGCAGGATATGCGGGGTGAGTACCCCCGCCTGACGGGCCAACCCCTTCAGTTCCGTGACCAGCTCATCCTTCGGCCCGTGCGACGTGCGGCGCGGATCCTTCTCATACGGCGCGACAATATCCAGGACGAACCGCTCCACCCGGTCCGCCATGTCCAGCGCCCGGTCGGACAGTCCCGCACGTTCGAGTGTATGTGTCATGTTCATCTCCTTCCGCTGTCGAGCCGGGGCCTCAGCGTTTGATTTGCCTGAGACCTTATCAAAGGAAATATTGTCAGACAATCTGTAGTGGCATAGGACGCAGACCGGCGCAGTTGCACGGAGACATGTTTGTAATAGGAGTGGGGCGCGAGCCGGTATGTACGGCATCGCTTAAGCGCCCTTCGAAGTGGCCTTTATCGATCCGCGGGGCTCGGTGCCTGACCGCCGGTCAGGCGATGAGACGTGGTCCGTCGAGGATCGAGTACACGGGCCGTCCGGCCGCTGAGCGCAGCTGCGAGAATCAGCGCCGCGATATCCGGATGAGCGGCGATCATCTTCCGTGCGACATCCGTGACGGCAGCGCTCATGGCCATGGGGTCCAGCGTCGCGAGCTGCGCGGATTTTGGTGGGAGCAAGGTTTCGGCGAAAATCCGGTGCTGCTCCATAGCGGCGACATCTATCTGCAGGCCGGAGCATCCGGCTCTCGCAAGGGCCTGCGTCCCGAGATCGCGCGCGGAGGCCGTCAGAATCCCCAAGGGGCGATCCCCCGTCAGCCGGCGTATGATGGGGATCAGCGTGAGGCAGGAAAGCAGCACAGGCACCCGAACGGCTCGGGCAATCTCATCCTGCAAGAGCATGAGAAATCCACAGGTCGAGGTGATAAGGACCGCGCCCTCTGCCTCCCGTCGCGCGCGGCGTTGATGAAGCGTGCCACAACCTCTGCCGACTGGCGTTCTTCGCGGACAATGTTGGGACTGCCGACGCCGCTGACCATTCGAACGCGCGCGGGCAAGTGGTAGCTCGCGGGATCCCCGACATCGCCCATGATCCGGGGGAAGCGCGTGTCGAGGCTCAGGATTCCGATGAAAGGCGACATCTGGACACGAACCTGTCGTAAAAGCCAAGGAGTACAGGCGTCAGGTAAATCGGCAACTGGGCGAGGCCGACGAAAAGGGCGACTGTCGGACCCGGCAGCGCCGCAAGAACCACCGAGACATTGCGATTTCCGAACACCAGCCCCGCACTCGCGGCGGAAGGGGTAGAGGCGCGGTCCCTTGCGAACGTTCGAAGCAGCAGGTTGCCGCCGAAATTTAGAGCGCAGGCCAGCGCCGCAAGCTCCAGCGCCAGACCCGGCATGGAGAGGATACGCGCGCCAAGCCCGTCGATCACCGGCAGCAGGAACGCCAGCATCAAGGCGGTCGCAACGCCGTCAAGCGCGCGGGCTTCGGCCGCAAGACGCTCGGACCCGAGCAAACGGCACATCCCCAGACCGAGAAAAACTCCGCCCGCCAGCATGGCGCCGGTCCTCAGGGCAAAGGGTAGCGTGCCGGACAAGTCCGCCATCCAGAAGCTCACGGGAACCATTACCGGAGAGAGCAGGGTTCCCGTCAACATCAGCCGCATCGCGAGCCGCGCGTCATGGCCCAGCATCAGCGCGATCGCGGGGGCGGAACTCAGCGGGGGAGCCGCGGAAAAGACGACGGTCGCCAGCAGGGCTTCCTCCGACAGTCCTATGGCGCATTGGTCGTTCTCATGGTCAGCAAGGCGATTGCTCGATGTGACCTGGGACCGCTGCGTTGTAAAATGCTTGAAAGGCGCACGTCGTCATGACTACCTCTCATGAGAGGTAGCCCTCGCTCTCCGCGCTTCAGGCGTTCGAATCTGCGGCACGCTACGGCAGTTTCACCAAGGCTGGCGAAGACATGCCATCAGCCAGAGAGGTGTAAGCCGGCGGATCACCAATCTGGAGAACCTGCTTGGCGTGCGGTTGTTCGAGAGGATCGGCTCGCGCATCGTTCTGACACAGGCGGGCAGCAGCTGTCTTGCGGATATCACAGTCCTGCTGGATCAGATCGAGCAGGCGTCGATCGGTACAGTCCGGGGTCGCAAGCTCGACGACCGACAGTTTGCCCGCCTTTGCCTCTCGCTGGCTGACACCACGGCTCGCAGGCTTCATTGATGCGAACCCGACCGCGATGGTTGAGCTCGGAAATACTGATGGCCATGTCAAATTTGAGGATACCGACGCGGATCTCGTCATCCTCCGCGGTCGTGGCGCGGGCCCATTACCAGAAACTCATCGGGGAACTGATCCTTGCGGTCGCCTCCCCTGTTCTGATCCCTCGCGACAAGGCGCCGGAGCATCCCGACTTCGGTAGGATGCGGACATTGCAGAACTCCAGTCGACCGAACCTGTGGCTGACGTGGCTCCGGCTGGCCGGCCAGAAGCACAGCGGTGCGATTATCGGCCCGCGCTTTGACAACAGTAAGGCGCTTATATCCGCCGCCATCCATGGTCTGGGCATCGCTCTGGTTCCCGCGCTTTATGTGGAGGGGGAAATCTTGACAGGACAGCTCTGGTGTCCTTTCGGGCCGCCGGTTGCAACCGAGGAGAGCTTCTGGATTGTCCAGCCAGAGCGCAGAAATCAGAAGCCCTCGGCCAGCCTTTTCAAGCTCTGGTTGCAGCGAGGTATCAGGCGCACTAGCCGGTTGGCCGCAGAAGCCTGCTGCGGGTTGGTGATCGCCTGTCAGAATTCGTACTCGTTCGGCAGCGCCCGGCCGGTGGCTTGGGCCGTGATGATAAGACGCCCCAAGCCACCGGCCGGATGGGAATAACTATGAAAGTGTTGTCAGGGCTTGGGCAGGTACGGAATGGCACCCGCCAAATCCGTATCGTCGATTACACGGAAATGGCTGACCGACCCTTTCTGCCGCGCCGTCCCGAAAGGCGCATACTCGGGGTCGTTGGCAAACGCATGAGCGGCCGCGCGATCGGGAAACTGGATCAGGGCGATCAACGTCTCATCCGTCGCAGCGCCTTCCAGGGTTTCGATGTTCCCACTGCGCGAAAGGTAGCGTCCGCCGTGCCGGGCAGCGATGTCATGGACGCGCGCAGCATAGTCAGGAACCCAGGTATCATCGGTGACCTTCACCTCGGCGATCAGGAATGCGGTCATTCGGTCTCTCTCCCTTACTGCCGCTGCGGTCGAAGGACGGCGGTCGGCAAGAGGCAGAATGGTGAAGCTGCCTTCGCATGTCACGCGGCTTCGATGAAAAGCTAAGGGTTCTCAGCGCCTCCAATCGGGGAAGGCACCTTCCCCGATTGGAGGCTGCGCGAAATGTGCTGCTGAAAAAAATCATTGCCTGAGACGATGGTATTGCGCACGCCATCTCCATGGCATGATCCATCGTCTTCCAGTCAGGCTGGGATGTCCGGCTCGGTGTCTTGCTCAGCGGGGATCACGGTAGCGGCGTGTGTAACCTTCTGCGCGGCGTTGCGGGCCCGCAGCCGCTCGCCCTGGCCGGCGAGGACGGGCCTGACCGGGTCGGCGACCCGCCACCCCTATTCGACCGGGGTGAACCCGTCTTCGCTCGTTGGACGAGCCGTTGCGCCGTGAGCGAGATATGCACGACAGGGTCACTTTGCCGCAGCCGCACGTCAGCCGTCCCGGTTGAAAGCGGCATGGCCTTTGCTATCTTATCGCCGTGGACCGGGCCCCTCTGACGGCGTTGCGCCGTGATGTCGGACCACTTCGAGCTTGCTCGAGGTTGGCCCTGGCACGATCCGCCGATCTCGCGCGTTTATGCGGAAAAGAGGTCGGATTCGGATATGGATATACTTACTTCACTCTTCATGGGAACACCGGTCTGGATGTGGCTGGTGTTCATGGGCATCGTCCTGACCCTTCTCGCGCTGGATCTCGGCGTCTTCCACAAGGAAGACAAGGAGATCGAGATCGCGGCCAGCCTGAAGATGTCGCTCTTCTACATCACGCTCGGCCTCTCCTTCGCAGGCTTTGTCTGGTGGCAGATGACGCCCGAAGCGACGGCGCAATACCTCACCGCGTTCGTGGTGGAGAAGACGCTCGCGCTGGACAACATCTTCGTCATTGCGCTGATCTTCAGCTTTTTCGCCATCCCGAGGAAATATCAGCACCGCGTGCTGTTCTGGGGTATTCTGGGCGTCATCGTGCTGCGCGGGATCATGATCGGGCTGGGGGCCACGATCGTATCGAACTATCACTGGGTGCTATACGTCTTTGCGGTGTTCCTGATCTTCACCGGCATCAAGATGTTTTTTGCCGGAGACGATGAGGAGCCTGACCTGAGCCGTAATCCGCTCCTGCGCTTCGCCCGCAAGCACATGCGCGTCACGGACGAACTCCACGGCAACGCGTTCTTTGTCAAGCTGCCCGACAGTGCGGGACGGATGGTACGCTATGCCACGCCATTGTTCCTTGCGCTGGTGATGATCGAATTCGCGGACCTGATCTTTGCAGTGGACTCCGTCCCCGCCGTTTTCACGATCACGACGGAGCCGTTCATCGTCTACACGTCGAACATTTTCGCCATTCTTGGTCTCCGCGCGCTGTTCTTCGCTCTGGCGGCGATCCTTCACCGTTTCGCCTATCTGAAATACGCGCTGTCGCTCCTGCTGGTGTTCATCGGCTCCAAGATCTTCATCGCAGACCTGATGGGGTGGGAGAAGTTCCCGCCGGTATGGTCGCTCGGCATCACCTTCGCCATTCTGGGCGCGGGGGTCATCGTCTCTTTGCTGAAGACCAAGAGCGGGAAAGAGGGGAACGCCGCTCCCTGACCACTGCTGCCTGCCCTGCGCCAAGGTCGCCTCGCGATCTTGGCGCAAGGCGTCTGCTGGTCAGATGCCGCCGGAACTCCATTCATGAGAGCCACGAACTCCGATACGGAAGGAACGATGCCCGGACTCCCTGCAACATGGCCGTTGCCCGTTCACAGGGAAGCTCCGGAAGGTCGTGATATCCGGTTACTCCACCCGCCCTATGATTTCGTCATACGTGACGGTCGTTCCTGCATCCGTCACATGATGGAGCCTGCCCGCGCGCGGCGCCTCGACCCGTGTTTCCATCTTCATCGCCTCGATGACAGCCACGGCATCGCCAGCCGCCACATCCTCGCCATCCCCGATCAGCCAGAGCGTGAGAGTTCCGGCAACGGGCGCGGACAGGGCGCCTTTGTCGGCGGCGCTTTCACCCGGTGAAAGACTGTGTCCCCCGTTCGGTGTCAGGCTGGTAAGAAGGCCAGCGGGGAGCGCGATTTCGTGCCGTTTGCCATCGATCTCCACCGGGAAGCGCCGCAGCGCGCCTGTCTCGGCAGATGTTACGCGCTGGTGGGGCTTCAGTGTTTTCGCCAAGGTCTCGGCGAAGTCCGTTTCGATCCAGCGGGTATGCACGCGAAAATCCGCACCCTCACCGCAGAAGTCCTTGGCCTCCACCACGGCGCGGTCAAAGGGAAGGACACTCGCGACGCCTTCGATGCGGAACTCGGCCAGAGCGCGGGCGGCGCGGGCCAACGCTTCCTGCCGTGTCGCACCCGTGACAATGAGCTTGGCCATGAGAGAGTCGAAACTGCCGGGCACCACCGATCCCGCCGCAACACCGCTGTCCAACCGCACGCCGGGGCCGGAGGGGGCCTCCCAGACCTCCACAGGGCCGGGAGTGGGCAGGAAGCCGCGTCCGGGATCCTCCGCGTTGATGCGGAACTCAATGGCATGGCCACGCGGTGCCGGCACCGTCTCATCCGCAAGACGTGCGCCCTCCGCCACGCGGATCATCGCGCGGACGAGGTCGATACCCGTCGTTTCCTCCGTCACGGGATGTTCGACCTGAAGCCGCGTATTGACCTCCAGAAAGGAGATCGTCCCGTTGGCGGAAAGCAGGTATTCCACGGTTCCCGCCCCGGAATAGCCGGCATGGGCACAGATGCGGCGGGCAGAATCGTGGATACGGTCACGCTGCTCATCAGTCAGGAAGGGCGCGGGAGCCTCCTCCACCAGTTTCTGGTTCCGCCGCTGCAACGAGCAGTCCCGCGTACCCAGCACCTTCACCGTGCCGTGCCGGTCGGCCAATACCTGCGCTTCCACATGGCGCGGGCGGTCGAGGAACTGCTCGATGAAACACTCCCCGCGACCGAAGGCGGTCTCTGCCTCCCGCACGGCGCTGTCATAGAGCTCCTGCACCTCCTCCATCCGCCACGCTACCTTCATGCCCCGGCCGCCGCCGCCGAAAGCTGCCTTGATGGCGATGGGGAGACCCTTTTCACGGGCGAAGGCCAGGGCCTCCGCTCCGCTGCCGACCGGCCCGGGCGTGCCTGCGACGAGCGGGGCGCCCACGGCCTCCGCGATGCGACGCGCTTCAATCTTGTCGCCGAGCGCCTCGATTACCCGCGGTTCCGGTCCGATCCAGATGAGGCCAGCCCGCTCCACCGCCTCGGCGAAATCCGCCCTTTCGGAGAGAAAGCCATAGCCGGGATGCACGGCGTCTGCCCGCGCCCTGCCGGCGATCGCAATGATCTTCGGGATATCGAGGTAGGTCTGGCCCGGCGTTTCGCCTTCCAGAGGATAGGCCTCGTCCGCCATACGCACGAAGAGCGCGTCACGATCGCTGTCGGCATAGATGGCGATGGCGGAAATACCCTCGTCCCGGCAGGCACGGATGATGCGTACGGCGATCTCGCCGCGATTGGCGATCAGCAGACGCCGGATCGGACGGGGGGACGGTGAATCGAGGAACAGGGTCATGCAAGGCTCCCGAGGGTGATGGGATCGAAAGGGGCCGCGGCGGTAAAGCGGATGCGCGCGCCTGGGGGGATCTGACCGGCGCGATCCAGCGCTTCCGGCAGCACGGTGGCGATCACGGGGTAGCCGCCCGTCAACGGATGGTCGGCCAGGAAAAGCACCGGCTGGCCGGAATGGGGGATTTGTATGGCGCCGGTTTCCGTGCCCTCGGAGGGCAGCTCATCGGCATCGGCCCGTGTCACGGTTTCTCCCTCCAGCCGAATGCCGACGCGGGAGCTCTGTGGCGTGACCAGCCATTCGGTCGTCAGAAACCGCTCCACCACCTCGGGCGTGAACCAATCGGTCCGGGGGCCGAGGGTGATCGGCAGTTCGACGATATCTCCTGCCGTGGGGAGGGCCGGTTCCACCTCCGGCCCGGTGACAGCGCTCACGGAATGATCCGTGGGCGCGACGACGCTGCCGGCGACGAGCGCCTCCGGCCCCACATGCGCAAGGGTGTCGGTCGCGGCGGAGCCGAGAACCGGGGTGACGTCATAGCCGCCTCTCAGCGCGAGATAACTGCGCATACCGGCCTTGGGCGGAGCGATCTCCACCTCGTCGCCAGCATCGACGGCGAAGGCCGTCCCGCGCGGGACGGGACGACCGGCGAGGCGGGCCTCCCCGGCACCGGTCAGCGCGAGCACCATCGCCCTCTCAGCCAGAAGGCGAACGGGCCCGAGCGTGATCTCCAGCGCCGGTGCAGTGGAGGCGTTGCCCACCGCCCTGTTCGCCCGCCGAAACGCGGCCCTATCCAGCGCACCGGAGGCCGACACCCCCTGACTGGCCTGCCCTGCGCGCCCTTCATCCTGAAAGAGGATGGGAAATGCGGTGGAAAGGATGCGCAGCCCCTCCACCGCCTCCGCTTTCGCCGACGGTGTCGCGGCGGGATAGACCTTGCCCCCTTGTGGGACGAAGCGGCAGCGCACTCCCGGTCGCAGCAGCGCAGGCGGCTCCCGTGTGAGATCCCACATCGGCACCTCAGTCCGCCCGATAAGCTGCCAGCCCCCTGGCGTTTCCTTGGGATAGATGCCGCAGAACCGGCCGGCAAGCGCCACGGAGCCGCCCGGAATACGCGTCCGGGGCGATTTTCGCCGGGGCAGATCGAAGCGCGGATCCTCGCATGTCATATACGCAAAGCCCGGCGCGAAACCGCAGAAGGCGACCTGCCAGACGGTCTCCTGATGGGCGGCGATTACCTCGGTGGTGGACAGGCCCATGAACGTCGCGACATCGGCGAGATCCTCGCCGTCATAGATCACCGGAAGTTCCACCATATCGGCGGCGCGAAGCGCGGGAGGCGTGCCGGGAGCGGGCCTGCGGGCAACGATCTCACGTGCAACGTTTCTGTCCGCGGTCACGCCCGGAGCGGTGCGGATCATCAGCGTCCGCGCGGCCGGAATGATTTCGACCACACCGGGAAGCGGCCGCTCCCGCAACGCGTCAAAGAGCGCCAGAGCCTCGCCCAGATCGGCGAGCTCCACCAGCAGGCTCTGCGGCCCTACGGGAAGGAAGCGGATGTCATCCTGCATCTCAGGCCTGCCAATGCGTGTCGGGAACGTCGGTGATGAACATGTGCCCCGGCGCGTGGGTGATGGCAAAAGGCGGGCGAGAAGCCATGACCGCCGCCTGTGGCGTCACGCCGCAGGCCCAGAACACCGGGATCTCACCTTCGCGGATATCCACGGCATCGCCGAAATCGGGGCGGGAAAGATCCGGGATGCCGATCGCCTCCGGTGCTCCGATATGGACGGGCGCGCCGTGAACAGCGGGTGTCCGCCCGGAGATCATCGCTGCTTCCGCCACGCGGCCGGCGGGAATCGGACGCATCGAGACGACCATCTTTCCATGCAGCCTGCCCGCCGGTCGGCAGTCCCGGTCGGTCAGGAACATCGGCACGTTGCGCCCCTGTGCGATATGGCGCACCTCGATCCCGGCCTGCTGCAGGGGGGTTTCGAAGGTAAACGAACAGCCGATGAGGAAGGTGACCAGATCAGGGTGTTCCGCCCAGGTCGGCGTGGCATCGGCGACCTCCTCGACAAGCTCACCATCCCGCCAGATTCGGTAGAGCGGAATATCTGTCCGCAGATCGGCATCCGGCGCGAGCGCCGTCCGATAACTGCCCGGATCGGTTACGTCGAGCACGGGGCAGGGCTTCGGGTTCCGTTGCGCATAAAGCAGGAAATCCCAAGCCCAGTCCTTCGGCAGCGAGATCATGTTGCACTGGGTGAACCCCGGCGCCATCCCCGCTGTGGGAAGCGGTGTGTTGCTCCGGCAGGCAAGCCGCGCGGCGCGGGCGGTGGTGATATCGGGGGTCATGCGTCGCCTCCGAAGGCTGCCACCTTGACCCCATGCGCGAGCAGAACCTCGCGGATGCGGGCGGCCATGGCGACGGCACCGGGGCTGGCGCCGTGGACACATATGCTCTCCGCTTCCAGGCTCAGGGGCGAGCCGTCCACCGCGTCAATCACTCCGTCCGTCGCGAGCCTCAGCATCCGCCGGGCGATGGCTTCCGCATCCTCGAGAACCGCACCTGCCTGCCGCCGCGAGACCAGCGTGCCCTCGGGCGTATAGGCGCGGTCGGCAAATGCCTCCGCGATAGTGGCCAGCCCCGCCTCTCTGGCTTGTACGAGGATCGGCGCCCCGGCGAGGCCCATTAGCACGAGCGATGGATCCACCACCTGTATCCCCGCGATCACGGCCGCGGCCTGTCGGCTGTCCGACGCGATGGTGTTATAGAGGGCGCCATGGGGTTTGACATAGCTGACCCGCGTGCCCGCTGCGGCGCAGAGGCCCTGAAGCGCACCGATCTGATAGATTACATCAGCTGTCAGTTCCTCCGATGTCACGTCCATATTGCGACGGCCGAAGCCTACCCGGTCCGGGTAGGAGACATGCGCGCCCACCGCCACGCCCCGCTCCGCCGCACGGCGGACCGTCGCAAGGATCGTTGCCGGATCGCCCGCGTGAAATCCGCAGGCGACATTGGCGGAACTGACGATGTCGAGCATCGCCGTGTCATCCCCCATGGTCCAGGCGCCATAACCCTCGCCCAGGTCGCTGTTCAGGTCGATGCTCCGCATCTCGGTCCTCCGTTCTCAGTTCCGGGGCGCGCCGCGGAGGCGCGCCCTATGATTACACCCCCAGGAAGGAGAAGATGGTGCCGATGGACATGAAGCCCATGTACCAGGTCAGCGCACAGACCACCGCGCTCAGGATCAGAAGCATGCGGTTGTAAACATGGCCGCCCATCAGATCGGGCCGCGCAAAGCCCACATAGGTGAAGATGGTCAGGCCGATCGGCAGGATCAGTCCGTTGAAGCCGCCCACGAAGATCAGAATGGCCGCGGGCGCTGCGCCCAGCGAGAGATAGACCGCCAGCGAAACCGCGATGAAAATCACCGTGACGATGTTGCGCGCACGTTCATCCATAGGCCGGAACACCACGAAAAAGCTGACGGAGGTATAGGCCGCGCCGATGATGGAGGTGATGGCCGCCGCCCAGAAGATCACGCCGAAAATGCGCATCCCCCAGTCTCCCAGCACAGCAGCAAATGCCTGTGCGGCCGGGTTTGCCGCCATGCTCGACAGATCCAGCGTAACGCCGGAAGCGACGACACCCAGAACGGCCATGAACAGCACGAACCGCATGACGCCTGTCACCGCGATGCCCGTGAGCGAGGCGCGAGTCACCGCAGCAAGGTTCTCCTCTCCCACCAGTCCCTTGTCGAGCAGGCGGTGCGCGCCCGAATAAGTGATGTAGCCGCCGACTGTGCCGCCAACGATGGTGGTGATGGTCGGAAAGTCGATGACGCTCGGCAGAACCATCTGGCGCACTGCCTCACCTACCGGGGGAGAGGATGCGAAGGCCACGGCCAGCGTCATTGCGATCATCAGCAGACCGAGGCCGATCAGCGCCCTGTCGAGTAACGATCCCGCGCGTCTCGAAAGAAAGATGCCGATGGCCAGAGCCGCCGAGATTGCGCCACCGATCTTCGGGTCCAGCCCGAACATCGCGTTCATCCCCAATCCGGCCCCGGCGATATTGCCGATGTTGAAGGCGAGCCCGCCGATGATGACCAGAATGGCCAGCAGATAGCCCGCGCCCGGGATCGCCGCATTCGCTGTATCGGAGGCGTTCTTGCGGGTGAGCGCAGTGATCCGCCAGATATTCAGCTGGACCACGAAGTCGATAATGATCGACGCGAGGATGGCAAAGGCGAAGGCTGCCCCGAGCTTTGCCGTGAAGGTTGCCGTTTGCGTGATGAATCCCGGTCCGATGGCAGAGGTGGCCATCAGGAAGATCGCGGCCATGAAACCGCCGCGGGCGGTCGCTTTGGCGGCGGAGGGGTGAGGGTCTGCCATCGGAAATGCTCCTGCTGCTGCGCGCGTCGCGCCTTTGGCCGTTCCTGCTTTCGTCTGACTTATCGGTCAAGTTTGTATTATCATACTTAATAAATTGTCGAACGATATACTGTATTTTAACATACATATCTGTTCATAAACTATGCAAATTTCATACTATTGCTGAACAAATTAGCAGACTGAAAGTTGTGACCGGAGTGTCCGGTGCCGTGCGCTATTGCCTTGATGCGCCGCTTTCGACATGATCACAGTACGAGGGGATACAATCATGCAGTCGATATCCACGGCCGCAGAGCGGCTGCCAGCCCCTCCGCAGAGCCTTGTCGAACAGACAGCGGGGCGTCTTCGGGCGATGATCACCAGTGGTGAGATCGGGCCCGGCAGCCGGCTGTCCGAAGCGCGGCTCACCACGGAATTCGACGTCTCGCGCAACACGCTGCGCGAAGGATTTCGTCTGCTTACGCGGGAGGGCTTGCTTCGCCATGAGCCGAACCGGGGCGTCTTTGTCGAAACGCCGACCATGGCGACGATCCTCGACATATACAGGGTGCGGCGCGCGATCGAAGTCCCTGCCATTGCCCACAGTTGGTCCCGCCACCGCGCGGTCGAGCGGATGCGCCTTGCCGTGGAGGCCGCGGAGGATATGGCGCTCCGCCCTGACTGGCGCGCCGTGGGGAGCGCCAATATGGAGTTTCACGCCGCCATCGTCGCACTGACCGACAGTCCGAGGCTCATGGCCTTCTATGCGCAGGTGGCGACGGAACTACGGCTGGCATTCGGTGTGCTGGACAGCCCCGAAATGCTCCACGCGCCCTATATCACCATGAACCGGGAAATCGTGAGGCTGGTGGAAGCCGGGGAGGCCCAGCGTGCGGCGGAGGCTCTGGATGCCTATCTGCTGAAATCGGAGCGCACCTTGCTCGAAGCCTTCGCCCGACTGTAAAACCCTGACCGTAAGGTTCCACCGGCGCTTCCCGCCATGAGGCCAAGCGGCGTTTAGGTGATGACCGTCTCGGCCCGTTGGTTCGCATATGGCCGATCTGCACCACATCGAGCGGATACTTCGGGATTGGAGCCACGGCGAGGATCGGCCATCGTGTCCGGGTCATCCTCGTGGAGCCGTGGTGCGACACTTTTGCTGATCGGGTTACCCGCCGCCGGATCGTGGCGTCTCTCGGAGGAACCCCCCCTTTCGGCACTCGGCCTGAACCGCCTTTGCGATTTCCGAGGGGCGTGCCTTTGGTCGTCTCAGATAAAAATCCTGAGCACTGCAAGCGGTCGAAGTAAAACCGCTCGTTCCCTTATGCCGTATGTCGTTACGGATTCCAGACACATGACCGACCCCGCCTTCTGCAACGTGCTGAACCGTTCTCTGGTGGGCTAGCAACGCACTGAACTGCCTGGCGATCTGAATTGAAGTGCTCGTTGACCGGCGCGTCTCAATGGAAGCAACGGCCAGCGCTGAACGAATGTGTCAAAGCCACCGGGCTCAGTTGTGGCTCACGTATCTGGAGGCGGGAGAACCCGCCCCCGTGGTTCAGGCCTGCTCAGGTCAGCGCAGTTTGCCGATCTTCCAGAACAGAGTCTCACCCGAACTGTCATCCACACCGTCGTTGTCCGTGACGACGTAGGCATCGCCCGCCGCGTCGAAGGCCAAGCCTTCCACCTTGTCCACTACATAGCCGTTGGTCAGCTTTCGCAGCTCGGGGATCAGGTCGCGCACCTCTTCCTTGGTCACGAGCGGCAGATCGCCCCCGATCCTTGCGGGTTTGAGGTCCGACAGCGGGATGCTGAAGATCTTCTTCAGCTTCGCCTTGTCGCCGATCAGGTTGTCGCGCTCGATGACATAGGCATGTTCGCCCTGGACCGCGATCTCCGACAGCCCGACCCAGCCTTCCCCCTTCTTCTCCAGCGGATAGCGCACTGCGCCCCATTCGCCGCTCTCGAGATCATAGGCGAGAAGCTTGACCTCTCCCTTCGCGTCATCGCCCCATTCCCGCTGCATGGCGAGCCACAGCGTATTGCCGATGCGCGCAACGCCCTCCGCGCCGAAGCGCGTCTGATGCGGTAAAAGCTCCAGCGGGAGGGAGATTTCCTTCTTTATCTCCCCTTTTGCATTCACGTTCAGAATGGCATGCGGCACGAGCTTCGCCGGATCGCCCTCGTTGGCAAGCCAGTAGCCGCCCTTGCCATCCGGGGTGATCCCTTCGATGTCCAGCTTCTGCGCCGGATCGCCATTGCGGGTGACAGCGATGCGGTTGACGATCCGCGCAGGCGTGGTGGTCGCGTCAATCTCATAAAGGGCGGGCGCGGCGGAATAGACGCTGTCGGAGGCCGCAACCAGATGGCCGGGCTTCCCGTCCACCCCGGCGAGCGCACCGAGAGCGCCCCAGCCAATCAGTTCATCCGTCCCGGCGGAAGTGAGCATCGGGTACGCCGGCGGCGCATCGGAGAGTTCATAGAGCATGACATGCGCACGGGCGGCCCCATCCTCGCCAAGGTCCGCCTCGTTCGCGGTGGCCAGCAGATTGCGGGAGGGAATGGCGACAGCGCCTTCCGGGCTGATGCCGGAGGGCAGCAACTGCACGAGTTTGGGATGTGCCAGATCGCTGAGTTCATACACCGCGACGATGGAGGCGCGTTCCGATACCACGAACAGATAGGGCGTGTTGCCGTAGCGGGCGAATTCGACGCTCTCGATTTCCACCCCCTTGGCGCGCGATCGCTTCTCTGGATAGTGGCCGATCTCCGCAATGGCCCGCTCCAGCGATGCACCTGAATCATGGATCAGGGTGCCGTCCTTGCGGAAGATGCTGAAACCACGGCTCCCGCCTTTCCAATCGCCTTCGTTTGCGATCGCGAAGTGATCTGCGTCGATCCATTTCACCCCATCCGGCTCCCTGCGCAGGGGGGCAGTCGTTTCGGTGAAGGAAAGACGTCCGTCCGTTTTCGTGTCGACGCCCTCAAGCACCACCTCTCCCGCGGAGAAATGCGACGCGACCCTGCCATCTGGGCCGATCACGACGATATGGTTGTTTTCCTGAAGCGTCACGACGATCTCGCCCGCCGCGTTGATATCGACGAACTCCGGCTCCGGATCTTCGCCGCCGATCCCGGCAAGGCCGGTCAGCTCGATCCGCTGCAACCCCGCGCAATCCGCTTCGGTGCCATTGAGCGGCAATTTGACCACGAATCCAGCCGGCATCTGGGGAAGGCCACCGTCTCCGGCATCCTCATCCCGCTCATTCTCCACCGCGATGGCAAGAAAGCTGCCATCCGGGGCGACTGCAACGGAATCCGGCTGGCCCCCGATATCGCAGGAGGCGATCTCTCTCGCGGAGGCGATATCCACCGTCACGAGTCGCCCGGAGGGCTGCGTGTAGCTTGCGGAGGTATTGACTGCGACAAACGCGCGATCACCGATGATATGTGCGGTCGTAGGCTCTCCGTCGAGCACGACATTGCCTAACGGTTTAGGCGCACGCGGGTCGGTGATGTCGATGAGGCCCAGCACGCCGAGCGGGCTGTCCGTATAGATCAGCCTGTTACCATCCTCCGAGACGGAGATAATCTCGGCCGACGAGGCGCGCGACACATCCTCACCGGCGGCCATGTTGGCGATGACCGGGAAGGTCGAGATGCGGTTGAAGCTGTCGGCAAGCGCCGGGGCAGAAATGAGCGCCAGCACCGAGGCGGCGGAGAGCAGACGGGCGGACATGAGAACTCCGTGGTTGATCGGCGCGAGCAGTGGCGGAGTTTCGTCGACGTTCTGTAACGGTGAGATGAATATTCCATGTCGCAGATGAGATTTCCGTGCCGTCCTTTGGCAACGGCCCGGTCCTGCAGATCGTGTTGGGAGGGAAGGTGGCGGCGACCCCAGGGAGGGAGGAGAGGGTCGCCGCGCTTTTCCTGGACTCGGGGAGGAGGATGAGTCCTGGGAAAAACTGGGAGCAGGTTTCTGCTCACGCCAGTGATCTGGGGCGCGCTAGGGTCCAGCGCAAGAGCGGCTGGACAGGTTACGTTGCGGAAGGCGGCGCATTAATTCAGGCCGCGGCATTTTGCACGTTACCTGCCCCCTCGTTGGCTGCATGGCATAGCGCCTTGCCGCGAGGGAGGACGCGATCGGCAACCCCAAAAAAGCGATGGTCGGGCTGGCCTCACAGGCAGGGGAATTGCCCTCCGATATCCGGTGCGGACGTTGGTGAGGCGTCGATACTAGGATCGCCTTTGCTTCCCACCGCGAGCGTGACGCTCGCAACCGCCGTTCGCATGGCGGGCTGTCGGCGCCTGACTGCGCCACACCTTCACGAAAGAACACTGGGTGTCCGCCGGAAGCCTGCACGCCACCTGCGCGCAGGCTTTTCCCTCATCCTCTGCGGCCACTGTTGCCAGCACATGATTTATGGAGAGTTGTACGTGCCGCGTCGCGGGTCTTGGGGTGGCCTCTCAGTGCGATTTTTCGGGTCGACCATGTCCATGATCTCCCCGTGTCGCCTTGTTTCAGAGAGCGCGATCTTGTCGATGATCCAACGAGCCGTGTGATCGCATCGTTCTTGCCGTGATGAACCGGAGTTTGCTGCAACCTGCGTCCAGCCGCTAAGTCGCCCATGGAACTAGCTTTACTGGTTCGGCCGAAATTCGGTTGCGGCCGGGCGATGGCGAACAGACGAAATGGGCAGACGATTCCCACCGTCACCACGCCTCAGCATTGGGTAGTTCATGCCCTGGGCGTCGTCAGCTTATGAGATCCGGATGCGTAAGTTTTTCTGGCGACAGCCAGTCTGCATATCCGAGCAAGTACAGGGAATATGCCGTCGAGAAGCCTTTGGACCTGGGGTCTTTTCAGGCAGACGGCATAATCATGTTCGCAACCATCTGCAGCGCGCAGCCGCATCTGCCGAGTGGTTCGTCACGCGGCGCCCAAACCTGCAGTTGGGCTCAACGAGCGTCATGGCATCTTGGCAATGCGCTCGTATGATGCTTCATTTGGTTTTCTCAGCGATGGATTTTGCAACCTTATCCTTGGTGCTGGGTGCGGCAGCAATCACCTTCGGCTTGACCGCCTTCGGTTTCTTCTCATCGCGTTTTCGCTTGTCCATGCCCTTGGCCATTGGCCTGCTCCTTAGAACGCCGCCTAAATCGACGGTTCTTCCAACCTAGACCTTTGCACGAAGATAGATACCCCCTTCTCACCGCGGGCGTATGACAGATCTGCGATCATCGGCCCTCGATATACCGCCCTTACACCTCTTGAAGCCATCCATATACCATCCATATACCATCCATAAAGCAGTGAGAGCAGTCATGGCAGCACCCGCACCTCTCAAGACCCCAGATAGCGAGAAGATCACTCTGAACCTGGGTTTCGTCGATCTGGGGCGTATCGACCTTCTGGTGCAGGAGGGGTTCTATTCCAATCGCAGCGACTTCATTCGCACCGCGATCCGCAATCAGATCGCGACCCATGAAGAGGTGCTGACCCGGTCGCTCGAGCGTAACACCATGGACCTCGGCCTGCGCACGATCACCCGCGCGGAGCTTGAGGGGCTGCGAGACAAGGGGGAGCGGCTGCATGTCTCCGTGGTCGGCCTCGCACGCATTGCGCCTGACGTCACGCCCGAACTCGCTTCCGCAACCATCGCCTCGATTACCGTGCTTGGCGCGTTGCAAGCCGGCGATGACATCCGAAAGATACTTGGCGATCGTATCCACTAGTCTCCTGAAGCAAGGAATTGCAGCATGAAATCACTCGACCTCGGCGCGCTGCGTCAGGCAATTGCCGACGCACGCTCCGGCAATCCCAGCGATCTTGTGCGCCGCACCCTCGCGCAGCACGGTCTTTCCGCAGGGGGCATCGGCCCCGCGCCAGCAAACCCGCTGTCCGCGCTGTCCGGCCTGGCCGGAAAACCGGGCCCCGTTCCGACAGAGCCGCTGGTGCCGGGCGCGCGCTTCGACAGTGGGCATTTCGTCTGCGATGCAGGGGGGCGCGACTACCTGAAATATGTTCCCGCCAGCGCCGGGAATGGTGCTGCGGGGATGATCATGATGCTCCATGGCTGCACACAGAACAGCGCCGATTTTGCGGCAGGCACCG
This sequence comes from Haematobacter massiliensis, assembly GCF_000740795.1. Taxonomy (GTDB): domain Bacteria; phylum Pseudomonadota; class Alphaproteobacteria; order Rhodobacterales; family Rhodobacteraceae; genus Haematobacter; species Haematobacter massiliensis. The sequence continues at coordinate 108,314 of NZ_JGYG01000005.1, read as the reverse complement.
GGATGAACGCGATTGCCGAGCGGCATCGGCTCATCATCGTTTATCCGCAGCAGTCGCGGGGCGACAACGCGCAGTCATGCTGGAACTGGTTCAGCCCCGGCGATCAACGCCGCGGCAGGGGCGAACCGGCGATCCTCGCCGGTCTCGCCGTCGAGATGTCAAAAGACCATGGCATCCCACCGGCACAGACCTTCGTCGCCGGATTGTCGGCAGGGGCGGCGATGGCGGTGATCCTCGGTCAGACATATCACGATGTCTTTGCCGCCGTCGGTGCGCATTCGGGACTGCCGTTCGGCAGTGCAAAGGATGTGCCCTCGGCCTTTGCAGCCATGGCTGGCAAGGCGGGCGACACCATGCGGACAAGCGACCCGCACCCGACACCCACGATTATCTTCCAAGGTAGCGCGGATCAAACTGTCCACCGCGCGAATGCAGATCGGATCGCGGCGGATGTCATCACCGCTGGGCCGAAGCAGACGCTTCTGGACAGGGTTTCAGGACAGACAAATGGCCGTGGCTTCGTCCGGGAGACCACGACGACAAGCGACGGAGCGGCGCTTCTGGAGCAGTGGACCATAGAAGGTCTTGGCCATGCGTGGTCAGGCGGAAAGCCCGGCGGCTCCTACAGCGACCCCAAAGGACCCGATGCAAGCGCCGAGATGGTGCGTTTCTTTCTCAACCTGAGGAAAGGTTAAGCCGCGGCGTCAGCCGGACAAGGAGAGGGTTTGGCAGCGCCAAGCCCTCTGACAGATCGTCAAGGAACCCGTCAACGACCGTGGCAATCGGAGGACAACTCCGGACCATCCTGTCGGCCCACAGGAGGTGGTTTCCATCTCTTGCTCTGCCACTTGGCGGACCTGCGAGGTTTGCCAACGCGTCAACGATGCTCTCATCGAAAACGCTGGCTCGCTTAGATGGATGCCGACTCTCAGGGCAGGATCCCCAAGATGATGACGGTCTGCGCCGCGCCATCGCGCTGCTCCTGATGCGCCGCGGCGTCAATGTGCGGGAGGTGGCGAGCGGCGAGGCGGCGGTGGAACTGATGGAGGAGATCGTCCTTATCCTCTATCTCATCGACCAGCAGCTTGGCGACGGCATGACGGGGGGAGAGGCGGCAGGCCGGCTGCATGCCCGTTTCGGCGCTCGCCCCACACGGATCATCACCGCCGACCGATTCGTGCAGACACGGGCTGCGGCAGGGGCAGGGGCTTGAGATCAACTAAAAGCACATCGACCCCGCCGCACTGCAAGCCGTCGTGCGTCAGTCGGGTGATGGAAGGGCTTGGCGATGGGCGGAGGTCGGCCCGTCCTGCGCCGAAATGGGTCTGCGGTTCCCCAAGCTCGGCATCAAGGTCCAGTTGCGCGCCCGGCCCCCCGCGCCGCAACCGGGACATCGAAACGGAGGAGCCCCATGCGCCTGATGCCGACCCTGATCTGCCTGCTGGCCGTACCGCACCGCATGCCGCCGAAAAGGGGGACCGGCGCCATGGTCTTCGAGCCTGCCTTCGTCCGCGCCGAACCCGGCGACGCGATCCGCTTCGTCTCCGCCGGCAAAGCCACAACGTTGAGGCGATGAGGGGGATGATCCCAGAGAGCGCCGCCACCTTCTGCAGCAAGGTGAACGAAGAATACGTGCTGTCGTTGGCAGTCCCGATTCTGCGTCGATCTTCAAGCAGAGCGCAGGGGCAGTCCCGGATTCCGGACGGCCGGATAAGCGATGCATCGCGCAGGAGAGCGCCGCTTCCGGCTTCCAGCCTGGCGATACGGTATGGCTTCTTGCCATGCACTTTGCGCCTTGGCCCGGCTTGGATCATCGGCAGAGACGCCGAAAGCGCAATGGAGACCAGCATTCGTGAAGCGGCTGCTTTCTTGCACACGATGAATGACCGCTGCGATCGAGGCGGATGGCTCAGGCCAGCATCGGTTAACGTCAGCCCCGGCTGCCGATCGTCTGGCGAAGCGGGGGTGGGACTCTTGCGGGGATCAGGCCTGCGGGGGGCAGCCGCAGGCGGGAAGGTCTGAAATATAATATAATGAAAACAAACAATTAAATTTCTATCTTCCATCCCCCAGATCACGCTGAAGGGAATGTTTCTGTTTGATCCTTGGCCATTCGGGGAAGTTTCACCCCTTTTCGGCTCAAAGTTCAGAAGCCTCCTCCGATTTACTACAGTAACTCTGTAGACTATTGTCACTTAACGCTTCCTGACCGTGATCCACGATGACATATCTGCTGAGCCTACTGGACAAGAGCCCTGTCGCCACGGCGACCGATACGGATGCCCTGGCCGCGACCATCGCGCTGGCAGAGGCTGCCGACCAGCTGGGTTACCATCGTTACTGGCTGGCCGAGCATCACGGGTTTGACGCGCTCGCCAGTGCCGCACCGGAGCTTGTTGTCGCCCATCTTCTGGCGCGGACCCGGGCGCTTCGGATAGGCACCGGGGGAATTCTTCTGCAGCACTACAGCCCCTACAAGGTGGCCGAGATCGCCTCGGTGCTGAGCCATCTCGGGCCGGGGCGGGTGGATATCGGGATCGGCAAGGCACCGGGCGGCCTTCCGCAGAGCACCCGGGCGCTGCAATCGGAGCGCGTCACACCACGGGACTTCAATACCAAGCTGGTGGAGCTGGATGGCTGGCTCAAGGGCCGCGCGCTCGGCGCTGAACTCCGGCCCGCACCCCGGCAGGGTTTGGAGCTGTTTCTGCTGGGTGCGAGCCCCGACAGTGCGCGGAGGGCAGCGGAGCTTGGCTGGGGCTATGTCCATGCCGGGCATCACGACGGCGATACGGACAGCCTGAGCAGGACTATCGCGATTCACGCAGGGGGGCAGGGTGCTTCGATGCTCGCGGTGACTGCCTTTGCCGCCCCTTCGCGCGGCGAGGCTGAGGAGGCGGTCGCGGACCCGCATGTCTATCGCCTGCAACTGCCCGGCGGGCAGGCGGTGAACCTCGGCTCCCGTGCCGCGGCAGAGGACTATGCGGTCGAGTCAGGGGTGCAGAACTATAGCATCAGCGAACGTCGCCCGCGCATCGTCGCAGGCACGGGAGAGGATATTCACGAGGAACTGGCCTCCCTGCGACGCGCTCATGGCGTCCGGGAATTCATCCTCGATATTCCGGTAGCGGATGCCGCACGACGGCTCCGCTCCATCCAACTCATTGCCCGGGCGCGTCAGCGTCGGGCCGCGTGAACAGGAGCAGGCACATGGCCGCAGACATCACCCTCGGGATCATGCTTCAGGGCGCGGGCGGACATATGAACGCCTGGAAACACCCCTCCGGTCCGGCGGACGCCAGCGTGAACTTCGACTTTCTCGCCCAGACGGCGCGCAAGGCGGAGGCGGCGGGCATCGCCTTCGCCTTCGTGGCGGACGGGCTGTATATCAACGAAAAGTCGATCCCGCACTTTCTCAATCGTTTCGAGCCGTTGACGCTGCTTTCGGCGCTCGCGCGGGAAACGAAGAAGATCGGTCTCGCCGGGACGGTGTCCACTTCCTATTCGGACCCGTTCACCGTGGCGCGGCAGTTGGCCTCTCTGGACCTGTTGTCCGGGGGGCGCGCCGGCTGGAACGTGGTGACGACGCCTCTGGAAGGCTCCGCACTGAATTATTCCCGCGCCCATCCCGAACATGCGCTGCGCTACGAGATCGCCGATGAATACCTGGAGGTCACGCAGGGTCTCTGGGACAGCTGGGACGAGGATGCGATACTGCGTGATCGGGAGACGGGCCGGTTCTTCGACCCCGAAAAGCTGCATACGCTGAACCACAAGGGGCGCTACTTCCAGGTGGCGGGGCCGCTCAACGCGCCCCGGTCGAAGCAGGGCCAGCCGGTGATCTTTCAGGCAGGCTCGTCGGATGCCGGGATCGGGTTGGCGGGCAAGTATGCCGATGCCGTCTTCACCCATTCCCCCGATCTTGACGAAACCCGCGCCTTCACAAATCGCGTCAAGGATGCCGCCCAGGCCCATGGACGCGCTCGCTCCGCCGTGAAAGTGTTTCCCGGCATCGCCCCGATTGTCGGGACGACATCTGCGGAGGCGGAGTCGAAATACCGTGCCATCCGCGATCTCATCACGGTGGAGGAAGCGCTCGCCTATCTGGGCCGCTACTTCGATCACCACGATTTCAGCCAGTATGACCCTGACGCACCCTTCCCCGATCTGGGAGAGCTGGGCCGGAATTCCTTCCGCTCCACGACGGACCGCATCAAACGTGTGGCGCGCGAAAAGGGTCAGACGCTGCGTGAAGCGGCCCTTGCCGCCGCAACGCCGCGTCCGAATTTCATCGGAACCGGTCCGGATGTGGCGCGGGAAATCATCCGCTGGATCGATGCGGGTGCCTGCGACGGTTTCATCCTCGGCTTTTCCGTCATCGCGGAGGGGTTGCAGGATTTCATCGACCTCGTGATCCCGGAGCTTGAGGCGCGGGGCCGGTTCGACCGCGACCTTCCGGGGGAGACCTTGCGGGACCATCTCGGCCTGCCGTTCCGGGAAAGCCGCTATCGGGCGGGGCCGCTCCCGCAGGCCGCAGCCGTATAGGAGAACGTCATGACCATTGCTGGACGGATCGCGGCGCCCCAGGGCGGCGTCCGGGAGAGAATTGCCGAAAGCATCGCTGAGTTCGTCGCGCTTCGGCAGGAACTGCATCATCACCCCGAGCTGGCCTTTCAGGAGCGCCGGACCTCGGCGCGGATCGCCGCACTGCTGGAAGGCTGGGGCTATGAGGTCACGCCCCTCGCGGGGACCGGGGTGATCGGTACGCTGCGCAATGGTGCGGGGCGGCGCCTGGCGATCCGCGCAGATATCGACGCGCTGCCGATCCATGAGGCGACAGGCCTAACTTTCGCCTCCGCCGTGCCGGGAGTGATGCACGCCTGCGGCCATGACGGTCACACGGCAATCCTGCTGGCTGCGGCACGATATCTGGCGGAAACGCGGCGCTTTCGCGGCACATTGCATCTGATCTTCCAGCCTGCCGAGGAGATAGGTCAGGGCGCCCGGCGGCTGATCGGCGAAGGGCTGTTCGACCGCTTTTCGGTCGACGCGATCTTCGGTCTCCACAATTGGCCGGGGGTCGAGGAGGGCCGTTTCGGCTTCATCGAAGGGCCGGCGATGGCTGGCATAGATCAGGTGGATTTCCGCGTACGCGGCAAGGGCGGCCACGGTGCTGCTCCGCATGAGGCCGTGGATCCTGTCGTGGCCGCCGCCCATGCCATCACCGCGCTCCAGTCCGTCGTCGCCCGTAATGTCGATCCGCTGGAAGCGGCGGTCGTGACGGTCGGTGCGATACACGGCGGCGCGGCCTCCAACGTCATTCCCGACAGCGTGGAGATGAAGCTGACGCTCCGCTCCTTCTCCGCCCGTACGAGGGAAGTGCTGGCCGCCCGTGTTCCTGCCCTGTTGACCGGGGTAGTGCAGGCTTTGGGGGCCACCGCCTATATCGACTACCGTCCGGGCTTTCCGGCGGTGGTCAACCATGCCGCCGAACTGCGTATCGCCCGGGAGGCGGCGCTGGCCGCTCTGGGTGAAGGGGCCGTGCTGCCCACCCTCGCGCCGCGCACGGCGAGCGAGGATTTCGCGTGGTATCTTCAGGAAGTGCCCGGCGCTTTCCTCTTTCTCGGAAATGGTGAGGGCGCGCCCCTCCATTCCCCCGAATACCGCTTCAACGACGCCATCCTGCTCCCGGGGGCCACCCTTTGGGCCGCCCTCGCCGAGGCATTTCTTTCGGGAGACATCCAATGACATCCGCCGTCATCCTCCGTTCCTCGCCGCATGCGCCGGAAGCCCAGCCGCTGATCGAGGATCTGATCCGCGAGTACGACATCCGCTACGGCACCACCTTCGACCCGGCCGGCGCACGCGCGGAGGTCTATCGCTACCCGCCTGAGGCTTTCGCGCCGCCTACCGGGGATTTCCTGCTTATCCGGCGGGAGGATGAGACAATCGGCGGAGGGGCGTTCATGCGCCATGATGCCGAGACGGCAGAGCTGAAGCGGATCTGGACCCGGCCCGATCTGCGCAAGCAGGGGCTGGCGCGGCAGATCGTTCTGGCGCTGGAGGAAAGCGCAGCGGCACTTGGCTATACGCGGCTCTATCTCACCACGGGATTCCGGCAGCCGGAGGCGGAGGCGCTTTACGTCTCGCTCGGCTATCGGCGGCTTTTCGACCCTGCTGTCGACCGCGCTCTTTACCGGACGCTGCCCTTTGAGAAGCATATCGGGGCCAAGGCCGGTCAACCGGGCACGACGCCGCTCAAGGAGCCGGCCGCCACGCCGGAGGAAGCGACCGAACGCACTCGTCTGGCGAAGGCTGCCCACGCCGCGAAGATAGCCGCCGAACACGCTTTCCGCGAGGCCGCGGAATGAAACGCGCGGCCCGTCCACTGATGCGTCATCGCGATCGCTGGGCCGCGGCCTTCGTCTTGCGCCATCCCCAGGTTGTGCCCCCGCTTCTGCGTGATCCAAAGGCGGCAGGAAAGGACATCACATGACCGCCACCGATTTTCCCGCCACTGCCGCATCTTCGCGGCAGCCGGGGCGTTTTGATGGGCTGCGCATCGTTCCCGCCCGCAACTACGGGCGTCTGTTCGCCACATTGGCGGGTGCTGTGGTGCTGGCCGCGGTGCTGAATTCGGTGCTGGGCAACCCGCGCTGGGGCTGGCCGGTCTTTGCGGAATGGTTCTTCTCGGAACCCGTGCTGGTGGGTCTGGGGCGGACGCTCTGGCTCACGCTGCTTGGCTCGATCTTCGGGTTTGCTCTCGGCACGGTGCTGGCGCTGGCACGGGTATCATCCTCGCCATTGATGGTCGCTGTCGCCTGGGGGTTCATCTGGCTGTTCCGGTCCATTCCGCTGATCGTCCTTCTGCTGCTGCTCAACAACCTTGGCTATCTTTATGAGACGCTGTCGCTCGGCATCCCTTACACGTCGATCACCTTCTGGAGCTATCCGACCACGCAGTTCCTGACGCCGTTCTGGGCGGCGGTGATCGGTCTCACCCTGAACCTCGGCGCGTTTTCGGCCGAAGCCATCCGGGGAGGGATCCTCTCCGTGGATCAGGGTCAGCATGAGGCGGCGGCGGCGCTCGGTCTGCCCAAGGGCCTTCAGTCGCGGCGCATCGTTCTGCCGCAGGCCATGCGGGCCTTCCTCCCAACGGCCTTCAACGAAGTGATCGGCTTGGCCAAGGGGACTTCCATGGTCTATGTCCTGGCGATCCCGGAACTTTTCTATACCGTGCAGATCATCTATCGGCGCAATCTGGAGGTGATCCCGCTGCTGATGGTTGCGACGGTGTGGTATCTCGTGATCCTCTCGGTGTTGTCGCTGGTGCAGTATTTCGTGGAGCGTCATTTCGCGCGCGGCGCGCTGCGCACTCCTCCACCAAACCTTTTCCGCTCAGTTCTGGAACGTGGCGGGATCCTGTCTGCGAGACGGGCAGACTCTCCGCAGAGAGCAGCTGCTCCGCCTTCCGCTTCGTCATCCGGCTGGGCAGAGGCGCTCCCGACCGGCGGCACGGTGAATGTCGAGCACGTCTCCAAGAGCTATGGAGCGAACAAGGTGCTCAGCGATGTGTCGCTGACCTTCCCGGCCGGTTCGGTCACCGCGATCCTGGGCCAGTCCGGTTCCGGCAAATCGACGCTGCTGCGCTCGATCAACCATCTTGAGCGGGTGGACGAAGGTTTCATCTCCATCGACGGCGAATTGATCGGCTATCGGCGCGACGGGGATGCGCTTCATGAACTGCGGGAGCGGGATATTCTGAGACGCCGCGCCGATGTCGGCATGGTGTTCCAGAACTTCAATCTGTTCCCGCATCTGACGGTGCTGGAGAATATCGTCACTGCTCCGATCGCCGTGCGCGGCCTGTCCCATGCGGCGGCGGAGCGATTGGCGCGGGATCTGCTTGCCCGCGTGGGGCTAGCCGACAAGGCCGGTGCCTATCCCCGGCAGCTCTCCGGTGGCCAGCAGCAGCGGGTCGCCATCGCTCGGACGCTAGCCCTGAAACCGAAGGTTCTGCTCTTCGATGAGCCGACCTCCGCCCTTGATCCCGAACTGGTGGGGGAGGTGCTTGCAGTGATCCGCGAACTCGCCCGTTCTGGCGTTACGCTCATCATCGTCACGCATGAGATGGGCTTCGCGCGTGAGGTGGCGGACACCGTCGTGTTCATGGACCGGGGCAGGGTGGTGGAATCCGCTCCTCCCGAACGGTTCTTCAGCCGACCTGAGCATCCCCGCACGGCGGAGTTTCTGGGCCGCGTGCTCTGAACCCCGCGTCACGGTCGCGGCCCCTCCCGCCGCGCCTGTGCTGTCGCCCGTCTTCGCACCGCCCTTCCGGGTGCGAGGACGGGCCAGCCGAAATGCGCACGGATAGCAACGCTATCGCCGAGAATGCCGGTGCCCGCTGGGTGAGCAAAAGGCCATGATCTCCTGTTTTTCCAAAGAGGTTTTCCCATGTCTTCCTCCTTTCTGAAAAGTGCGGCCCTGATCGCTGCGACACTGCTGTCTCCGCTGCTTCCGGCCCATGCCGCCGCGCCTGCGGTCGATCTCAGCCCCGAGCAACCGGACCGCATCCGCGTGGACCGGGTAGAGGAGGCCATCACGGCGCTTCCTGCCGGCTTCCATTTCGTGTCGCCGGGCAAACTCACCGTGGCGTCTGTGCCGAACAGGCTGCCCTTCGCGGCCTATGCCACGGACACGCGCACCCCTGTCGGTGGTGAGCCCGACATTGCGCAACTGGTGGCCGACAGCCTCGGTCTGGAATTGGAGCTCATCCCCGTCGCCTGGGCTGATTGGCCTCTTGGTCTTGTATCTGGAAAATACGATGCGGTGATCCACAACGTCACCGTGACGGAGGAGCGGAAGGAGAAGTTCGACTTCGCCACCTACCGCTCTGATCTTCTTGGCTGGTACGTCGCCGCCGCCAGCCCCATCACCCATATCGACAGCGCGGCAGACATTGCGGGGCTGAAGGTTTCGGTCTCCTCCGGCACCAATCAGGAGCAGATCCTCCTGCGCTGGATAGAGGAGAACCAGGCGAAGGGTCTGCCTGCGACCGAAGTCCTCTATTTCGACGATCAGCCGGTGCTGGACCTCGCGCTCCAGTCCGGGCGCATTGATGCCTATCTCGGGCCCAATGCCACCTCCGCCTTTCAGGCAGCGCAGGAAGGCAAGACCCGCGCCGTCGGCACCCTGTCCGGTGGCTGGCCCGTCACGGCGGAGATCGCGGTGGCAGTGAAGAAGGGCTCCGGCCTCGCGCCAGCAATCTCCACGGCTCTGAACGCGCAGATCGCGAGCGGCGCCTATGCCCGAACGCTGGCGCGCTGGAACCTTTCGGCAGAGGCCATAGCGGAAAGCCGGGTCAACCCGCCGGGTCTTCCGAAGAAGTAAGCCCCAAAACGCATCAGACGATTGGACACTTCCATGATCCCGTTCTCCCGCCGTGGTTTCATCCGATTTCTCAGCAGCTTTGCCATCGGTGTGGCCTTCACCTCTGCCTGCGGGCCGGGATGGGCTGCGGCGGATGTCTTCGATCTTGATCCGGATCGCAAAGACCTGATCCATACCGCCCGGAACCCGGCGGCCATCGCCAAGCTGCCGCAGGATTTCGCCTTCGCCAATCCGGGCTTCTTCACCATTGCCAACACGGCCTCGGGCGGGCCGCCGCTTTCCACATATGCCAATGATGCAAAGACGGTAGTTGGCGCCGATCCAGACATCGCGCGCCTGATCGCCGACGCGCTGGGGCTCGAGCTGAAGACCGTGGTCGTGGCCTGGGCGGACTGGCCACTGGGGCTTGTCTCCCGCAAATACGATGCCGTGATCTCCAACGTCGGGGTGACGGAGGAGCGAAAGGAGAAGTTCGACTTCTCCACCTACCGGCAGGGGCTGCACGGGTTCTTCACGCTTGAGGGCCGGGGGATCGACAGCATCGTGGAACCGAAGGATATCGCCGGGCTGCGGATCATCGTCGGTGCCGGCACCAATCAGGAGCGCATCCTGCTCGCCTGGGACAAGCTGAACCGGGCCGCCGGACTTCCTCCCGCGGAGCTGCAGTATTTCGACGATGAGGCCACGCGGCTCATCGCGCTGCGCTCGGGCCGGGCGGATGTGATCGTCCAGCCGAATGCACAGCTTGTCTATATCGCCGCGCGGGACGGGGATATCCGCAGGGTTGGCACGCTTTCAGCGGGCTGGCCGGAGCGGTCCGACGTGGCGGTCACGACGCGGAAGGGGTCGGGTCTGGCAGAGGCGGTGACGGAGGCCATCAACGGGGCAATTCTCGACGGGAGTTATGCGGCTGTGCTGCAACGCTGGCAGCTGACGGAGGAGACTCTCCCCGAAAGCCGCACCAATCCGCCCGGCCTGCCCAAGTACTGACGAGGTGGTGCGCATGGCCTTCGATCACGTCGCCTTTCTGGTCCCCGGCAACTATGCCGAAGAGGATCCCTTCGCGGGGCTGGAGGCGACGCTCCGCCTCTTCGAGCTGGGCGAGCGGCTGGGATATGACAGCGGATGGGTGCGTCAACGGCATCTTGAGCGCGGCATCTCCTCGGCGGCGACGTTCCTTGCTGCCGCCAGCCAGCGGACCCGGAGCATCGGACTTGGCACAGCCGTGATCCAGCTGGGCTATGAGCACCCGTTCCGGTTGGCGGAGGATCTTGCGACCGTGGATGTGCTCTCCCGCGGGCGGCTGAACGTGGGGGTTTCCGTCGGACCCCCGCCCTTTGCCGCGCTGATCGGCGGCTATCCGGCGGAGGCAGACTACGGCCATGCCCGGGCGGAGGAACTGGCCCGGCTGATCGCCAGCCCGTTGCTCAGCCCGGAGGAGGTTGCAGGCAATGCCGCCGGTGCACAGCCGCCCCGACTGCAACCCGTGGCCCGCGGGCTGGCGCAGCGGCTCTGGTATGGCGGCGGTTCGCAGCGCTCCGCCGCCTGGGCCGGCGGTGCCGGGTTTCATCTGCTGACCGGCAACATCGTTTCCGGAGAAGACACCGATGACTTCCTGACGGCGCAACGGCGGCTCATCGACACGTACCGCCGCGCGGGAGGCACGCGTATTGGCCTTGGTCGCGTGATCCTGCCAACGGACAGCGCCGATTTCGCGGCGCGACGCCGCTATGCGGATTTTGCCCGCAGTCGCCAGGCCCGGACGCGGGCACCGCAGGGCGCCCGGCGGACGCTGTTTCTCCCCGATATCGTCGGCACGGTGGAGGAGATCGCGGCGGCCCTTTCTCGCGACCCTGTAGCGGCGGTGTCCCGCGAACTGCGCCTGGAACTCCCCTACGAATTCGCGGTGGAGGATTACGAGCAAATCCTGACCGACATGGCGAAGCTGCTGCCGGAACGGAGCGGCGTAGATCAGATGAAGCAGAAGGAGGCCATATGATGCTTGAGACCGGTCCGCTTGTCCGGCAGAACCCATCGCTGTCCGCCCAGCCTTATACGCAACCGGCGGCGGTGATCCATGAAGATATCACGGCTCTCATTGGTAACACGCCGTTGCTGGAGCTTCATCGCTTTCGCCGCTTCCACGGGTTGGGCGCGCGCATCGTCGCGAAGGTGGAATATCTCAATCCGGCCGGAAGCATAAAGGACCGCACCGCCTGGGCCATCATCCGGGAAGGCGAGCGGTCCGGGAAGCTTCGTCCTGGAGCGCTGATCTTCGATCTGACGAGCGGCAATACCGGCATAGGTCTTGCGGCAATCGGCGCCGCACGAGGCTACCGGACCCGCTTCTATACCCGGGACTGCATCAATCCCGGCAAGATAGACCTCTTGCGCAGTTATGGCGCCGAGGTGGTGCAGATCCCGAACCGGCGCTTTCTCGAACCCAACGCGAGAGACATCCTGCTGGCGGAGATAAGGGCGCTGAACCCGGACGGATTCTTCGCCGATCAAATCGGCAATCAGGCCAATCCTCGCATCCACTATGAAACCACCGGGCCGGAGATCTGGCGTGACACCGGGGGACGGATTGATGCGCTGGTCGCGACGGTGGGGACGGGCGGTACCGTTTCGGGCGTAGGCCGTTATCTCAGAGAACGTAATCCCACGCTCCATATAGCCGTTGTGGAGCCTGCGCTCTCTTCCCTGCCGTCGGAAGTCGATCCCTATCCCGATCAGATCGAGGGTGTGCATCGTATTTCCGACATTCCACCGGAGGCCCTGCCAGGCGTCTACGATCCGGGTCTTGCCGATGAATGGCTGGAAGTAGGCACGCCCGAGGCACGCGCGGCTGCAACATCGCTATGCCGGACAGAAGGGCTGTTCGTCGGCCTCTCCGGCGGCGCGGCCATCGCCGCCGCGGCGCGGCTCGCCGCACGGCCGGAAATGACCGGGCGGCTGATCGTCACGATCCTCGCAGATAGCGGCGAGCGCTACCTTGCCCCGCCGGTCACGGGATAGGTAGGGGCGCTGCTAATTTATTCATACAATTGAATACGACAAGCGCGAGCCGTCAACCGCAATATAGGTCGGCCCGCGCTGTCAGCGAAAGGCGGAGCTCGGTAAGGTTGGAACGGAGGAAAAAGAGCGGAAGGGCAGAAGCGATGGAGCGCACCTGCTGGTTGGCGGCTGCACCCGTTTCCAAGTGGCGCTCGACCTCCCGATGCACCGAGCGTTCGTAACCAATGAGCATGCTAGGCCTAGGCCTCTGTCATACGCTTCATTGCCTTGCGTTCGATAGCACCGTTGCCGTGAGGAAATCTCCATGCCCGCCAAGACGCTCGATACGCTCTTTCATGAAACCCTTCGGGATATCTATTATGCCGATATGCCGAAAAAAGCTACTGACGGCACTTAAGAAGCTGGCGAGCGGCGCGTCTGATCCGGATCTCAAGCAAGCATTCGCCTCGCATCGCGACGAAACGGGTACGCATATCGAACCGCTTCGGCAGGTGTTCGATATGATTGGGAAAAGCTGCGTGCGATAAGACCTGCGATGCCGTTAACGGTATTACTGCAGAAGCCGATGAGGTCATGGAGGACTTTAAAGGTCAGCTTACGCTTGAAGCCGGTATTCTTGCTGCGGCGCAAGCAGCCGAGCACTACGAGACCTCGCGATATGGCTCCCTCATCGCCTGCGCGAAGGCAGTTGGACTGAAAGAGCCGGCGGAGTTGATGGCGGAAATCGCCACGGACAGCCCCTCCCCGTCGGGACCGGGCCAGATGATGCTGGTTCTTGCAAGATCGTCCGGCGGAGGCTGGCGCCCGCGGCTTCTGCGCCTTGAATATGGAACGGGAGCGGCTACGGCGAGAGGCGCGGACATTCAGGCAGCGATGCTCGCCCATATTATCCTATGAACGGTTGGGACATATATGTTGCTGGCCGTTCTAGCGTCTGCCTTCACGGCTGATCTGGAGTGGCGGGCAACCTTTCCTCCAATCGCCAAGGAGCCGGATTCTGAATCGGCATTGGTCCAGGAGTTTGGCCACCCCCCACTCAATCCGGTCTCAGAACTTCTTCTGGCGAAAGGCCCGTGGCGCCATCAGCGTGGCGGTCATCAGGGCTGCTCCGGAAACGCCTAGAACTCCTGCTGCGCCGAATGATCCGACGGCGACACCAGCGATGATCGGAATCGTGAACTGCGCGATGCGGTTCGCGGTCAGGCGCAATGAGAGGGCAGTTCCGCGGGCGGCCGGGGGGGCTATCACCATCGTCAACGATACTGTGCTTGTCAGCGCGATACCAACGCCGAAGCCGGTAAGCGCTAAGGCTACTGCCAGCCCCCAGACCGGCAGGGGCAGGCTGATCCCCAGCAGCCCAAGCCCGCCCATCAGCGTTGCCGCCAGCAGTAGCCGACCGCGGCCCAGAAGGCGAACCGCCCGGCTGAAGCAGATGCGCGACACCATTGCGGCACCCGCGCGCAAGCTTAGCAGGATACCGATGGCGGCGGGGGCGATACCGCGCTCAACCCCAAGCAAAGGCAGGAAAGCAAGGATCAGATCCTGCGAGGCAACGCAGATGCTGCCCAGAATGATAAGCCACGGCAGGCCGGGGGTTGCGGCGATCTCCGACAGCGGGATTTCGGCGCGATCGCCGTCGCGCTTGCGGCTGGGAGAGACCCGTATCAGCTGGAGCATGGCCACTACCAGCAGGGCCGCTCCCAAAACCGGAATGGCGGCCCCATGAGGCCGACCGTCGGCCACGCCCAGAAACAGCGGCCCCAGCGCCTGGCCGAGCGAGACGGCGACCATATAATTGCCCAGCACTGCATCGCGATGCATCCGGCTGGAACTGCGCGAGATCATCAGTTGCATCGAGGCCAGCACCAGCGTCTGCGCGATGCCCAGGAGCGCCGTCGCGGCCAGCAGGCCAAAGAGCGACGGCGGCAGCAGCCACAGGGCCAGACAGGCGATCAATAATCCGATGGAGCCCGCCATTGCCGCGCCCCTGGCTCCGCCCCGGTCATTGAACCGGCCGAGAAGGACAGTCAGAAAAACCGGCAGGATCGCGAAGGCCGCAGACAAAAGGCCGATGACCTTTGGTCCGAAGCCAGCCTCCAGAGCGGAATAGGTGGTAAGAATCCGGGCCAGCGGCACCGTCGCCTGCACCAGCAGCCCGGCCGCCAATATCGGTAGGAGGATCGGCGTCAGGATCTGACGCCGGGGTCTTTGGGTCACTCTGCCGTCCTATGCCGCCTCAACCGGGATGCTCGCCCCGGCCTTCAACAAGGCCTTCGTGTAGTCATGCTGCGGGTTGTCATAAACCTGCGCCACGGGACCCTGTTCCACAATTCTGCCACGATACATCACCAGAACCGATGTTGCGAAATCCCGCACCAGCGCCAGATCATGGGCGACGAAGACATAGGACAGGCCATAGTCGCGGCGCAAATCCTTCAGCAGGTCGATCACTTGCGCCTGAATCGACACGTCGAGCGCTGAGACCGCCTCGTCGCAGACGATGAGTTCCGGCTTCAGCGCCAGAGCACGCGCGATGGCGATCCGCTGGCGCTGTCCACCCGAGAACTGGTGGGGATAGCGGTTGGCATGATCAGGTTTCAGCCCTACCTGCTCCAGAAGCTCGCCCACCCGTGCGCGCCATTGCCCGCGCGGCAAGACATCGGGATGAATCGCCCAGGGTTCAGCGATGATCTGCTGCACCGTCATCCGAGGATTGAGCGAGGCGGTCGGATCCTGGAACACGAATTGCACCCGGCGGCGCATCTTGTAGTCTTCTGCCTCGGTCAAGCCAGTGAGGGGCTGACCGTCGAAATGAATCGTGCCGTCGCTCGGCTCGTCCAGGGCGAGGATCATCCGAGCGAGTGTCGACTTGCCAGAACCGGATTCGCCCACCACACCCAGGGTCTCGCCCTTTGCCATGGTGAAGGAGACGTCATCGACAGCCTTCACCGGCGCGATCTTCAGTTTGGAGAACTGGCGCGCGAGCCCGCCGTATATCTTCGTTACATTTCGCACCTCCAGGAGCGGCGCACCCTTAGCCTCGGTGGCTGTGGTAAAGCCCTTGCGCCCCGGCACTGCATCCAGCAGGCGGCGGGTGTAGCTATGCTGGGGGTTGTTCATCACCTGCGCCGCGGTGCCGGTCTCCACGATCTGGCCCGCCTGCATCACCACCACGCGGTCCGCCACCCGCTCCACGACCGACAGATCGTGCGTGATCAGCACCATGCCCATGCCGTTCTCGGCCTGGATTTCCTTTAGAAGCTCTAGCACCCGCGCCTGCACGGTCACGTCCAGCGCCGAGGTCGGCTCATCGGCGATGAGAAGCTTCGGTTTCAGGGCGATGGCCGAGGCGATCATGATACGCTGCCGCTGCCCGCCCGAGAACTGGTGCGGATAGTCCTTCATTCGGCGCTCCGGCTCGGCGATGCCGACACGCGCCAGCAGTTCTACTACGCGGGCCTGAGCCTGATCGCTAGGCGTGCCATGAACGCGCAGCGTCTCGGCGATCTGCCAGCCGATCGAATAGACCGGATTCAACGCCGCAAGCGGATCCTGGAAGATCATGGAGATGCTTCGGCCGTTGATCCGGCGACGTGTCTCCTCATCTGCTTTCAGCAGGTCCAGTCCCTCGAACAGGATTTCCCCCTGCGAGATGACGGCGGGCGGCGTCTCGATCAGGTTCATCACCGCTGAGGCACTGACCGATTTTCCTGACCCGCTTTCGCCGAGTATGGCGAGCGTCTCTCCCGCGTCGACATGCCAGGTCACATTCTCGACGGCGCGTACGACGCCCGAACGGGATGGAAACTGGATCGAGAGGTTCTTGACGGAAAGAAGGGGCGCCATTGTCTACCTCGCTTCGGTTTCAAGGCGCCAGCGTTCTACCGGATCGGTGACGATGCGCAGCCAGTTGGACAGCAGATTGAGGGACATCGCGACAAGCATGATCGCGAGGCCAGGCCAGAAAGCAAGCCACCAGGCGGAGCCGAGATAGTTGCGCCCATCCGCCACCATCAGGCCCCATGTCACGTCGGGCGGCTGGATGCCGATGCCGAGGAAGCTGAGGCCGGATTCGACCAACATGACAAAGGCCATCTCCAGTGCCGCCAGATTGATGAGCGTGGGCAGCAGCATCGGCGCGATGTGGCGCAGCAGGATGCGGTTTTTCTTCGCGCCCATCGCGCGGGCGGCAGTAACGAACATCCGTTGCTTCAGCTCCAGCACCTCCGCACGGACGGTGCGCATAAAGATCGGGATGCGCGATACGGCCAGCACGAGCACCACGTTCATCACACCCGGTTCGAAAACGAAGAGCACAATGACGGCCAGCAGCATCGACGGAAAGCTCATGATCGCATCTGCCAGCCGCAGCAGAATTGCACCGACTTTGCCACCCCGATAGCCGGCGACAAGCCCGAGGAATCCGCCAACCAGCATCGAGAGGAAGACGGCACTGCCTGCGATAAGAAGGGTGTTTTGGCTGGCCACGATAATCCGGGCAAGCAGGCTGCGGCCGAGCGCGTCACCGCCCAGAACAAACATCCAGCCGTTCTCGAGCGAGAAGGGCGGCGCGTTTCTGCCGCGCAGGTTCAGCGAACGGGCCTGCTCCGCGAGAAGCGACGGGCCGATGATCGCACAGATCAGCACGATCAGAAGGAAGATCAGCGATGCCGTGGCGTAGCGGTCACGGAGCAGGGACCGCAGCAGGACCGAAGACCTGCGACGCCCGGACGCGGCCGACAGCTCAGCTGTGGCGGATGCGGGGGTCGACGAAGGCATAGGAGATATCCACAATGATGTTGATGAGGAAGACCGCGAGCGCGGTCACGAGGATGGCCGCCTGGATAACCGCGAAATCGCGCATCAGGACGGAATCGATCATCAGCTTGCCGATACCGGGGAAGCCGAAGACGGTCTCGACGATCACGGCGCCATTTACGATGCCGGCCGCTTGGTCGGAGGCGACGGTAATCACCGGGAGGAGCGAGTTCCGCAGGGCATGGACAAAGATGATCGTCCGCGCCTTAACGCCCTTCGCCTTCGCCGCCTTGACATAGACCGAGGAAAGCGCTGTCATCATCGAGGTACGCATCACTTGAACCAACACCCCCGCGGGGCGCAGCGTCAGCACAGCCACCGGCAGGACCCAATGTGCCCAGGTTCCGGTGCCCGACGTCGGCAGGACCTTCAGCGTGACGGAGAAGATCAGCACGCCGACGATGGCGACCCAGAAGTTCGGTGTACTGGCCCCGATCAGCGAGATCAGGCTGGCGATCCGGTCGAAGAGGCCGCCGGGCCGATAAGCGGCGAGCGCACCGGTCACGATAGAGATGATCAGCACCAAAGGCATTGTCACCGCAGCCAGCGCCAGCGTGGTTGGAAACGCCTCAAGCACCATATCGAGGGCGGGGCGCGAATACCGCAGCGACTCGCCGAAATCACCCTGAAACACGCCGAGAATGAAGTTGCCCAACTGGACCAGCAGCGGGTCGTCGAACCCGTGCAGCGCGTTGTAGGCATCGATCTGTTGCTGCGTTGCCTCTGGCGGAAGGAACAGCTGGGCGGGAGACCCGGTCATGCGGGCGAGGATGAAGACGACGATGATGAGGAAGACCAGCGACAGAATGCTCTGCATTGATCGCCTGAAGATGAAATCGCCCATAGGGCACCTCCGATCTGGGATGGGAGGCCGGGGCATTCACGCCCCGGCGGGCGGTCAGCTTGAGGTCAGCTGCAGCTTCGACAGCTGGAGTTCGACCGCGTTGGCGATGGTCGGCGTGAACTGGACCCGCGGCCCGATGCGCATGTAGTTGACCATGTAGAACAGAGGCACGTCCGAAACGATGTCTTCATAGATCATGCGGAACACCTCGTGATAGGCGGTCGCACGGGCATCGCCCGACAGGGTAGAAGCCTCCTCAATCATCGCGTCGAGCTTGGGGTTATGCAGTTCGCTCTGCCGTCCGTTGGAGTGATACTTGAAGTAGACGGTAAAGGCCGCATCGCCGCTGTTGTTGTCATGCATCGTCAGGAAGATGTTGGGCCTGCGCGCCGGATCGAAGGGCTTGTTGGCCACTTCCAACCATTGCGACATCTCCAGCGTTTCCATCTTCACGTTGAGCCCGACTCCGCGCAGCATCTCGCCCACAGCCTGCACGAATTCGTTGCTGTTGGAGAACATTGCCGGGCGGCCGATGAGCCGCATCTCCGTGTCAACCGGCACGCCATCCGCCTTGGCCTCGGCCAGCAGCCGCATTGCCTCGTCGGGATCGTATTTCCAAGGCACCAGGTCCGGGTTCCACCCGAGGACATTAGGGCCAACCTGCTGTGTCGCGACCACCGCCTGATCGGAGATTATGGTCCCCAGGAAGGCTTCACGGTCAATGGCGAGGTTGATGGCCTTGCGTACACGGATATCGTTCAGGGGAGGGATGTCGACGCTGAGGCGGAACATCGCGCTGTCGGAATTCGGATAGACCTTGTCCATCTCCGTATTCGTCGCATCCTGCGGTGCAATGGAGAAGGCGAGATCGGCCTCTCCGGTCTGCACCATCGCGGCAACGACGGAGGATTCCGCGCGCCAGACATAGGTGGCCTTAGTGATCGTCGGGGCGGCGCCCCAGTAGCCATCATTGCGCTCGATCACCACGTCCTGGCCCTGTGTCCAGCTGACGAAGCGATATGGGCCGGTGCCGACAGGCTCGTTCGTATAGACGCCCATGGGGGTGTTTGGCGACGAGATCGCCATCTGCGCCAGAAGCGTCGGCAGAATGGGGCTCGGCTTCGCAGTGGTGAACTTGACGGTCAGCGGATCGACCGCCTCCGCCTTGATATCCACTCCGTCGAAGTACTTCGTCCGGGTGATGCAGGTCAGCGCGGGATCGATCGTGCGTTCCAACGCCTTGATGACGGCCTGCGCATCGAATGGCGCGCCGTCATGGAAGGTCACGCCGGGATGCAGCTTGAAAGTCCACTCCGTCGGGCTGTCCTGGGTCCAGCTTTCGGCCAGCCGCGGGATAAGCGAGGCGTCGTCGTAGTTCAGTTCGACGAGAGTCTCTACCACGTTCTGCTTGATGATCCTGCCGATAACCGAACGTGGTGTTTCACAGGGATCAAGCCGGTCAGGCCCGGCGGGCAGAACGATCCTCACTTCCGTCTCCGGCCCGGCAAGGGCGGGAATGGCGGCTGTAGCGGCCAGCAGCGTTGCTGCGGCCAAAACTCCCAGATGTCGCATAAGGCTCCTCCCCTTCGACAATATAAGTCTTATCCCGCGCGGCGGGTGATCTCCGTTAATGTGCTGCGAATCTCCGCGATCTTCTGACGCTCGTGCTCCTCCTTGGCGCGGACGGCAGGTAGAATCTCGGCAGCGGTTTCTGGAGGCAGGGTCACGATGCCATCGGCATCGCCTACCACGAGATCACCTGGCATGACCACGCTGCCCCCGACCGCGATCGGCTGGTTCAATACGCCGGGGCCATTCTTGTAAGGGCCGCGATGGGTGACTGCGCGGGCATAGACCGGCAGCCCGAGCTTACGGATCGAATCGACATCGCGGATCGCCCCGTCGATGACGAAACCCGCGAGGCCGACCGCCATCGCCTTCTGCACGATGATCTCGCCGATCAGCGCTTGGGTGATGTCGCCACCACCGTCGACGACCATCACATCGCCCGGCCGCACCAGGTTCAGCGCGGCATGGATGGCAAAGTTGTCGCCCGACCGGGTCCGCACGGTAAAGGCAGTCCCGATGATCGTCTCCGTAGCGTGATACGGCATGAGCCCCACGGCACCAGGCAACCGGTCGAGGCAGTCGCTGATGATCGAGCTTGCAGTCCCGGCATAATCGCGTAGCAGATCGACGGGCACTTGCGGTGCCGGTGGATACTCTCGGATCGTCATGAATTCCCCCAAGACGTTGGCGTGTCATCGCCATGTCAGAAAAATGTACGTCTTCCCTACTTGCTAAAAAAGCGATATTAATTGACCATAACTAGTGCATTTTTTGCATGAGTTTCGCATGTTCACGATCAAACAACTCGAAGCGATCTATTGGTCTTCCACGCTCGGCAGCTTTGAAGCGGCGGCGGAGTATCTGAATGTGGCGCAATCAACGATCTCCAAGCGGATAAGCGAATTGGAGAGCCATTTCACCGATCCGTTGTTTGAACGCTCGGGCCGTCAATCGGTACTGACCGTCCGCGGCGAAGCGATCCGCGATATCGCCGAACAGATGCTTCGGCTGAGCGACCGGCTGGTCAGTTCTGCCCGTGGTAGTGATGCCGCGCCGATGAAAATCCGGCTGGGCGTGACGGATCTCGTGGCGATCTCCTGGCTGCCAGAACTGGTGGAGCGGCTCCGGCAACGCTATCCGGGCATCGAAATCGAGCCGGAGGTGGACCTCAGCAGTGTGCTGGTCGAGAGATTGCTGGACCGGAAGGTCGATTTCATCATCTGCCCCTATAGCACGATGGTGCCGCAGTTCGTCGAAGCGCCGCTGGACGATCTGGAGTTGGAATGGATGTGCAGCCCAGCTCTGATCGATGGTCGGACTGAGTTGACACGTTCAGAGTTGCTGGACCTAACTCTGCTGTCTCAATCCGCGTCCTCGATCCTGCGGCCCATGCTCCATGCGGTGATTGACAACGAGGCGCTGCGATTTCGCAAGCGGATCAACTGCAACAACATGGGCGCTCTGGCAGAGATGGCGGCGACGGGCATGGGGATCACCATCTTGCCCCGCACCTTCTTCGCGCGATACATACAGGCAGGGCGCCTGCAAGTCGTGCGCACGCCGGTGCTACTTCCGAAACTCAACTATTTCGCGACCTACCGGAACGACTCGTATCGCGACTTCTTTGCAGCGGTTGCCGCTATCTGTCGAGACATCCGGGGCTTCTCGGACGAAGCCTTTACCCAGAGCCTGATCTGACGGATGTCGGTCGCTATGAACTGCCGTTAGCGCTGTCGTCCATCGTTTTGCGGGACACTGCAGGAATGCGGTGTTCGAGGCCGGACTTCCGAAGTCCTCTCTACGCTGCGCAGGATGAAAAGATACAATTCACCCTGCGTCGCGGCCCGAAGAGACTCAATGGGCGATCGGCGAGCATCCTCTCGCGTACGAAGTTGCTCACGGGGACTATTCCCTTTGTCTTGGTCCGGAGCGCGCCAAGCCCATGCCATATGTGCGCGGTCTGGACACTCAATCGGCCGCGAGTCGATAAGAACGACGCTATTCCCCGCCGAAACCGGAGGGGGCGGCTTTCTGGCGTCCCGCTAAGGGAGATGATGTATTCTATTCCGGGGCGGAATTCGGCGGTGGTTCGCAAGGATAGTGCCACCTGCCGGTGGAGAAAGTCGCGAGATCCCGCAGTGTCGAGGGCGCCGGCCCTGAAGCGATGAGCCGAGAATACTGCGATCCAGAATGCCGACGATGGGCGATTATTAATAGCGTGCTGACCGCCGGACGGGATGCATCGCGGAAGCGGTGGTACGCCGATGCCTCGTGTGAATTTCCAGCGTCTCCAGCGTCTCCAGCGTCGTCAACAGACGACGCCGCCGATGATGAGCGAGGAAAATCCAGCACTGCGGTGCCGTGGTTACCCGGTCGGACCTCTCCGTGTCTGAACGGATGCAACGAAGCTGTTGAACTTCTCCCGCGAAGCGGTGAGGAGCGTTCTTGCGGCTCTATAAGCATGTGTGAACTCCTGATTGGCAGTCGTCCATCCATTCAAGCGATCGCTCGTTTGGCGCATTATTAAGCAATTGGTGATATGACGTCGCTCTGCAGGAGAGCGGGAAGCGGACTCCGTTGACAGCGGACGATGCCTCTCTCTAGCTCTCGAAAAACAGTAAGAACTCTACGGGGATACAGATCATGACGTCCTTCACCACACCTACGCGGCGGCGGCTGCTGCAAAGCGGGCTTGTCATCGGCACGGCTGCCCTCTTCATGCCAGCGCTTCTTCGTGCAGCAACCCCGATCAAGGTGGCGGGTATCCATGGCTCGCCGGTGGAGAACGCCTGGAACTCCGTCCTTCACAAGGCGCTCCGGGATGCGGCCGCGGAAGGCACGATCGAGTATGTATTTTCGGAAGGTGTGTCCGCGACAGACTATCCGCGCGCCATGCGGGAATATGCGGAGCAGGGCGCCAAGCTCATCATCGGCGAGACTTTCCCGGTAGAGAAACAGGCCCGCGATGTGGCGACCGACTATCCCGGTACCGCCTTCGTCATGGGGTCGAGCGGCAAGCCATCCGGCGATAATTTCGGGGTGTTTGGAACCTGGAATTACGACGGCGCCTATCTTGCCGGGATGCTCGCCGGCAAGATGACCAAGACAAACCGGCTCGGTTCGGTGGGAGCCATTCCGATCCCGGAGATCAACCTCCTTATCAATGCCTTTGCCGAGGGCGTAAAGGCGGTCAACCCGAAGGCCCGCCACACCACGACCTTTATTGGCACTTTCTTCGACCCGCCCAAGGCGCGGGAGGCTGGCCTCGCCCTGATCGACGCGGGTGCGGACATCCTGTTCGGCGAACGCATCGGCACCGCGGACGCCGCGAAGGAACGTGGGATCAAGGCCGTCGGCTCGCTCATCGACTACACGCCGATGTATCCCGACACGGTCTTTGCCAATGCTCTTTGGGGGTTCCGCCCGATCCTGAACGCCGCCATCGCGGATGCTCAGGCAGGCAAGTCCGCCGGTCGCGACTACACGGCCTATGGGCTGATGAAGGAGGGCGGCAGCGATATCGCTTATGTCAAAGGCGTGGCACCGGCAGAAGCGGAGGCCGCGATGGAGGCGGTTCACGCGCAGATCCGCAGCGGGGCCTTCGCAGTGCCGCAGAACTTCGCGGACCCGACCAAGGGCTGATCGTGCCGTCTGATGCAACTGCGCTCGCCACGGCGATCCTGAATGGGGATATTTCGGCGGGAGAGGCGATGGCGGAGGCGCTCTCTGCCGCAGACCGTCTTTCCGCTCTCGGTGCAGTGGCCTGGCTGGACGCCGCCGCTGGGCGCCAGGCCGCCGCAGAGTTCGACGCGCTGGCCCCGGACTCGCCTCGGCGCCATGCTGTCTTCGCGGGTGTTCCGACGCTCGCAAAAGATCTGGGCGGACCGTTCGCGGGCCTGCCCCTCCGCCTCGGCTCCGGCATGGTCGAGCCTATGGCGGCGGAGGACTCCTGCCTTGCCAGAGAATTTCGCCGGGCGGGGTTGCTGCCGTTCGGACTGACGACCAGCCCGGAGTTCGGCCTGTCGCTGGCCAGTGAACCGGCCATTGGCCCGATGGCGCACAATCCGCTGGAGCCGAGGCTCAGCGCAGGCGGCTCCTCTGGCGGTGCCGCAGCAGCGGTGGCGGCGGGTATCGTCCCGATCGCCCATGCCACGGATGCAGGCGGATCCATCCGCGTACCAGCGGCCTGTTGCGGGCTCGTGGGATTGAAACCGGGCCGGGGATCGGTGGTGGAGGGACCTGAGTTTGGCAATCATCTGGGCGGCATTGCCAGCGAGTTTGCCATCTGCCGGTCCGTCCGTGATGCTGCCCGGCTTTTCCCGGTGGTGACGGAGGTGGCACGCGGCCCGCTTTTCCCCACGCGCTATTCCGAGGTTGACCCGCGCCTTCTGAGAATTGGTCTCCTAACGGAAACCGCACCGGCGACGGATCCTTCGCGTTGTGAGGCGGTGGAGCTTGCGGCAGAGACGCTCACGACGCACGGGCACCGGATCGTGACCCTCGACTGGGCCGATATCCGCGCCCAAGTGGAAGCGAGCGATCGGATCTTCCGTGCCCTTGTCACGGTGAACCTCGCCGCCTTCGTCACTTCCGAACGGCTGGATCCGGCGCGCGCAGAACCACTGACGCAGCGTGTGATCGCGGAGGGACAAGCGATAGCCGCCACGGACTTCTGGCAGGTGATTGCCGAACTTCCGCATGTCAGCCACGCAGTCTCCGGCCTGTTCGGCCGGGTGGATGTGCTGCTCACTCCAATGTTGACGGGTCCGCCGCGGCCCATTGGCTGGTTGCCGACGACTGAGACGGATACCAACCGGCATTTCAAGGCGATGTCGGGTTTTGCTCCGGTCTCGACGCTGGCCAATGTCTCGGGTTGTCCTGCGATCACCATACCCTTCGGCGCGGATGCGGAGGGCCTGCCGCTTCCGATCCAGATGATCGCGCCGATTGGGTCGGAGGGGGTGCTGTTGGCGCTCGCCGGGCTGCTGGAAGCCGAGGAGCGTTGGACCAATCCAATGGGAAATCCCGCATGACCGATGCCGTGCTCGAGATCGTCGATGTCTCCAAACGCTTTGGCAATACGCTGGCGAACGACGCGATTACGCTGACATTGGGAAGGGGAGAGATCCTCGCTCTGCTGGGAGAGAATGGCGCAGGCAAGACGACGCTGATGAGCATTCTTTTTGGCCATTACACCCCGGATACAGGCCATATCCGGGTCATGGGCGCGGATCTGCCACCGGGCCGACCGCGCGCGGCGATACGAGCGGGGATCGGCATGGTGCACCAGCACTTCTCACTCGCGCCCAATCTTACGGTGCTGGAGAACGTGATGACGGGGACGGAGAGCCTCTGGCGCCCGCGCTCTGCGACAGGGGCCGCGCGGGCAAAACTCATGGCGATCTCCGACAGGTTCGGTCTCAGCGTCGTGCCGGAAGCGCGACTGGGTGATCTCTCGGTGGGAGAGCAGCAACGGGTGGAGATTCTCAAGGCGCTCTATAACGATGCGCAAATCCTTGTTCTTGACGAACCGACCGCCGTTCTGACGACTCAGGAATCCGCCCGCCTGTTCTCCACCCTCAAGGAGATGGCCCGGCAGGGTCTGTCGCTGATCTTCATCTCACACAAGCTGGAGGAGGTGATGGCCACCGCCGATCGGGTGGCGGTTCTCCGTGGCGGGAAGCTCGTGGCGGAGCGGCGCGCGGCGGAGACGAGCAAGGGCGAACTGGCCGAACTGATGGTGGGTCGCGCGGTTGAACGCCCGCGCCGCGCGCCTGCGACGCCTGGCCCAATCGTTCTGGAGGCAGCAGGGTTGTCGCTTCGGGAGGGGGGCGTGGATCGGCTGAAATCCGTGAGCTTCCGCCTCCATGCGGGCGAGATCCTTGGCGTTATAGGGGTGTCCGGGAACGGTCAGGCACCGCTCGCAAAGGTGCTGGGCGGCATGACACGCTGGACGGAGGGCGATCTCATGCTGAACGGAGAGCGGCTGGACCGGCTGACGGTTCCCATGGCCATAGCGGCGGGGATCGGCCGGATCCCGGAGGACCGGAACCATGAGGGGACGGTTGGGGAGATGACGTTGTGGGAGAATGTCGTGCTGGAGCGTCTTGCACAGTACTCTCGCCTTGGTCTCGTCAATCAGCAGGCGGCCATCGCGCGCACGCAGGAGATCATCACCCGGTTCGACGTGCGGGGCGGCACACCGACCAGCCGAATTCGGCTGCTCTCAGGGGGGAACATGCAGAAGCTCATCCTTGGCCGCAACCTGATCGAACGTCCTCGCGTCCTCATCGCCGCGCAGCCGGCGCGCGGGCTGGACGAGGGAGCCGTCGCGGCTGTGCACGAGCGCCTGCTCGACGCCCGGCGGCAGGGTACGGCGATCCTGCTCATCTCTGAAGATCTGGAGGAGGTCATGGCGCTGTCGGATCGGATTCACGCCATCATGGGCGGACGCCTTTCGCCCGCCATTCCGACGGAGTCCGCCGATGCAAGGCGGCTCGGTCTGATGATGGCGGGAGAGTGGGAGGCGACAGATGCGGTTTGAACGCCGTGCAGAACGGCCTGCGGCGCTCATCATGCTTGCGCCGCTGATCGCTGTTGCAGTCGCGCTGCTCCTTACCGGAGGGCTTATCGCCATTGCGGGCGCTCCCGTGCTGGATGCGTTCGGCCGGATCGCCAGCGGCGCCTTTGGCTCCCGGCTCGCAATAACGGAGACCCTGACGCGGGCGATCCCGTTGATCCTGACAGGGCTTGCCGCCGCTGTCGCGTTCCGGGCGCGGCTGTGGAACATCGGCGGGGAGGGTCAATTCTACATGGGCGCCATAGCGGTTGCAGCGATAAGCGGCACGGCTCTTGCCGGATTGCCCGCATTCGTTCAAATCCCGCTGCTGTTCCTGACAGGTGCCGCTGCCGGAGCTGTCCTTCTGCTCATTCCCTTGTGGCTCCGGCTCCGCTTCGGGGTGGATGAGGTGGTGACAACTCTTCTGCTCAACTTCGTCGCCATTCTCTTCGTCTCCATGCTGATCGACACAGTGCTGAAGGATCCGATGGCTTTCGGCTGGCCCCAGTCGATCCCGGTCGATGGTAATGCAACCCTGCCGGCCATCGTGGCACGGTCGCGGCTGCATGTTGGCCTGATCATCGCCCTGGGGTTGGCGATCGTGATCCAGTGGGTTCAGGCGCGAACCGTTTTCGGGATGCAGGGGCGGGCGGCGGGTCTGAGTCCGGCAGGTGCGGCTTTTGCGGGGGTGCCTCTCCGGCGAACGCTGATCGGGATCGCCGTGATCTCGGGGGGGCTGGCGGGCCTCGCGGGCGCGATGGAGGTGATGGGCGTCATGGGCTATGTGACGACGGAACTTTCTCCGGGTTACGGTTACTCTGGCATCGTGGTGGCAATGCTGGCGAACCTCAGCCCGCTTGGGGTTGTCCTTGCCGCGCTCTTCACCGCCGCGATGTTCGTGGGCGCCGATGCCATGAGCCGGGCGCTCGCTGTTCCAAGTTACATTGCGGATGTCACCGTGTCGGTTGCCCTGCTGTCGATGCTCGTTGCGCTGTTCTTCACGCAGTACAGGATCCGTCGATGATAGCTCTTTTGGACATACTCGCCTCCGCCGGTCTCTGGGCGGCAGTGCTGCGGATTGCGACACCGCTGATCCTTGGCACGCTGGGCGCGCTGCTCTGCGAGCGAGCGGGGGTGCTCAATCTAGGAATCGAGGGGATCATGACCTTTGGTGCCATGATTGGCTGGCTGGCGGTCTTTCACGGGTATGATCTCTGGACGGGGCTGATCGTGGCTGCGGCTGCGGGGGCGCTCTTTGGCCTGCTCCATGCCGTATTGACGGTGACGCTCGGCCTTTCACAGCATGTCGTGGGCCTTGGGATCACGCTTTTCGCCTCGAGCCTCAGCTACTATCTCTTTCGGCTGCTTGTCGCGATCCAAGGCACCCCGCCCAAGATCACGCCCTTTGCTCCGCTCGTCATCCCCGGCCTGTCGGATTTGCCGTTCTTCGGCCCGGCGCTGTTCACCCAGACCGCGCCCACCTACCTCGCTTTTGCGCTGGCGCTGCTGATGGCCTGGCTCCTTTTCGGTACGCCGCTTGGCCTCGCGATCCGCATGACCGGCGAAAACCCCCATGCCGCCGAAGCGCAGGGGATCAATCCGATGGTTGTGCGCTATGGAGCGGTGATCGCGGGTTCGGCCCTGATGGGCGTTGGAGGGGCGTTCCTCACGCTCTCGGCCTTCGACAGTTTTATCCCGACCATGGTGCAGGGGCGGGGATGGATCTGTATCGCGCTGGTGGTCTTTGCTTCGTGGCGGCCTCTCCGCGCGCTTGCAGGGGCGCTGCTTTTCGCGTTCTTCGATGCGTTTCAACTCCGTCTTCAGGCTGGTTTCAGCGGCCAGATCCCTTATCAGATATTCCTCATGACACCCTATGTGCTCGCCATTGTCGCGTTGGCGGTCATGGCGCGCCGCGCCCGCGTGCCGCAGGCGCTCATGCAACCCTATCGCCGCGGCGAACGCTGAAAGGCCATCCGATGTTCGATACCCTGGTCCGCAATGCCAACCTTCCCGATGGGCGACAAGGCGTCGATATTGCCATAAGAGCCGGTCACATCGCCGCGGTGGAGCCGGGGATTACCGCCGAGGCAGGTCAGGTGATCGACGCCACCGGGCGGCTCGTCAGCCCCGCCTTCTGTGATCCGCATTTCCATATGGATGCGACCCTCTCTCTTGGGCTGCCGCGGATGAACGTCTCGGGCACGTTGCTGGAGGGTATCGCACTCTGGGGGGAGCTCCGCCCGTTGCTGACAAGGGAGGCGCTGGTGGAGCGGGCGCTCCGCTACTGCGATCTCGCGGTCAGCCAGGGTCTTTTGCACATCCGCAGCCATGTGGATACTTCCGATCCACGCTTGGTGACGGCAGAGGCGCTTCTGGAAGTCCGCGATCGCGTCCGGGACTACATCGACCTGCAACTGGTGGCTTTCCCCCAGGATGGTTACTACCGCACGCCTGACGGCGCCGCCGCGCTGGAACGGGCGTTGGACATGGGGGTGGAGATCGTCGGCGGCATCCCGCATTTCGAACGTACCATGGAAGAGGGCCGTGCCTCCGTCGAAGCGCTCTGCCGTATCGCCGCAGACCGTGGCCTCCGGGTCGACATGCATTGCGATGAGACCGATGACCCCTTGAGCCGTCATGTCGAAACGCTGACCGCGCAGACAATCCGGTTCGGTCTCGAGGGGAGGGTGACGGGTTCGCATCTCAGCTCTATGCATTCCATGGACAATTACTACGTCTCCAAGCTCATCCCGCTGATGGTGGAGGCGCAAATCCATGCGATCCCCAATCCTCTCATCAACATCATGCTTCAAGGACGACATGACACCTATCCGAAGCGGCGCGGCATGACACGGGTGCCGGAGCTGATGGCGGCGGGGATCAATGTCTCTCTGGGGCAGGATTGCTGCATGGACCCCTGGTATTCCATGGGCGCGGCAGACATGATCGAGGTCGCACATATGGCCGTCCATGTCGCACAGATGGGCAGCGTCGCGGACAAGACCCGGCTTTTCGAGGCGGTCACGCTGAACCCGGCGCGGGCGATGGGCCTTGCGGATTACGGTTTGGCCCCGGGCTGCAGGGCCGATATGGTGGTCTTGCAGGCCGCCGATGTGACGGAGGCCATTCGGCTCAAGCCGACGCGGCTTTTCGTGCTCCGTGGCGGGCGTGTGATCAGCCGGACACCGGCCGTGACGGCCGCGCTCTCGCTCAAGGACCGTCCCACCAGCATTGATCCAGGGCTGGATTTCCGCCCGGCCTGCTAAGACCTGCCACCTCCTGTCCGGCGTTGCATCTCAAAGCTGCGACCCTGTCGAGAAGGCTGTCGAGCAACGCGGAACGAACGAGCCAAGGTCGATAATGGCCATGAATGTATGAGACCCTTTCGAGCGGGGAGGAGTTGTCGCTCTACATCAAGTGCCCCGCCTGCGCGGCGTGGCCAGGAGCCGGCCGGGGAAGACGGGGAGGGGGAGTGCTACGCTCGCTCGACCCGACGGACAGAGGGTTGCTGGATGGCGACCGTCTCCGCATCCCCTCGACCGGCTGATTGCAGGAAGAGACATGGCTGGAGTTCTGAAGATCCCCGGGGAGCGTGGGCGCTTAAATCGATACGCCCATCCAGAGGATCCAGATAGCGGAAGGGTGCTGACCGGATAGGATTGCAGTCGTGATCGAGACGATCTCTCCAATGGCGCCCGCCATGTGCGGCGCAGGCTTCCTGCTTTGCGCTCAATGTCTCTGACCGCAGCCTGCGGTAAGTCCATGTCGGAGCATCAGGCTCGCGATAACCTGCACTTGAGCGGTTTCGGTCCGATCTTGTGCCCGCCTGCCGGTTCCCCGCGCTCCCAAGGCCGGAGCGCAGAAGCAACCTCCCTCAGATGTTCAGCGCCTCGTCTTCCAGAGCGGTGCGGAGCATGGCAATCGCAGCCGCAAGCCGTTCGTCGATGAGATGCAAGTACTGGGTCCAGTCCGTGACATGGGTCAATTCAGCGGCGCCGTCAGATATTCCGCGCAGGCCGATCAGGGGAATACCGAAGCGGTGCGCGGCGCGGAGATGGGCAAAGGTTTCCATGTCCACCATATCTTCCTCGATCCGATCATAGGCTGTGCCGCTGACGATATTTCCTCCGGTAGAGAGGCTGGCATCGGGCAGGCCGGGAATGCGATGCAAAAGGTCGATCTGCACGGGCAGGTTAAGAAACGGTGTAAGACCGCGTTCAAATCCCAAAGCCGATGCGTCCATATCGCGATAGGCGACCTTGGAAACCTGATAGACACGCGCCTGATCCAGGGTCCGTGACCCGGCGGAGCCGAGCGAAACGATCAGTCGCGGTCGCTGCCGCATTTCGGCCAAGGCAGCGGTCAGGACCACCGCGCCCTCCACCGGCCCGACCCCGGTGATCAACGGCGTGATGAGGGCGCGCAGGGCAGGGCCGTATTCCGCCTCGGTCGCCATGACGAAGAGAACTGGAATACCAGCTAGAAGATTGGTTGTCGCGGCCATGGTCTTCCCTGAGTTGCCGCACAGAACTGGCATGGCCCAGAGCATCTGGTCAAGGATCGGGGAGCGGCCAGATGGATGACAGCTTGATGAAACCCCGACGATGCGCCAGTCGCGGCGGTTTTCTCAAGCGCGATGCCCCGCCACGAAGGCGGAAGGAGCCAGACGCGCGACACGCATTGCCGCGACCGGCAGAGGCGGAAAGCCCGTGCAGAGGGTGTGATCGGAAAGGTGTTGTGATGTCTGTACGGAGGAACGAATGCTTTCCGTTAAGCGCAGCCACACCCGCGCGGGCGCTGCTGGCCGGGGGCCCTTGGCGACAGAGATGCTTTTCGGGCAGCGACACCCGTGCGAGGGCTGGCGCGTCCGGCGCCACCCGCGAAAACACTGCCCGTGCGGAAGCAAGCGTGCCCCGATCCGCCGCGCGAGCCGTTCCGTCAGCTTCGCCCCGCGCGCGGGGCGAACGATGCGGAGCGCGCGCCGGTTAGACGATTTCCGCGAATGCGCCTTGGTCGAGGGCGATCACTCCTCAGCCGCAAACGGGATCACCAGCGGCAGCGAGCCTGGGAGGGTCTGGATGTGGGCATGCTCGTGGAGCACATGCAAGACGGGCCGCAGTCCGGGAAACTCCCGCAATGTTTCGAGGAAGCGTATCGTGGCGGGGGCAGGGCCGTCCGGCGTCGGGCCGTCGCTTCCTGACCGCTTCTCGCGGTCGCCGAGTGCGACGAGCAGCGGCGGTGGCGGATCGAGAGCCGCGGATTGTGCGGCAACGCGTCGGATCAGCGGCTCATCCCACCAGATCGACGGGCTGATGGCGGCGTAGCGCGTGAAGGCGCGGGGCCGCGAGAGCAGCGCGTAGAGCGTGAAAAGACCACCGAAGGAATGGCCCCAGAGTGTCCGGCGCTGCGGGTCGATCCGCAACCCCCGCTCTGCCGCCTCCCGCAAAGGCCCGGTGAGCCGATCCAGAAACACCGCTCCTCCCCCGGCAAGACGACCGGTGTGGACAGGGTCGGGCCGGATACCATCGCCAGGACCGTCAGGGGCGGTGAAATCCAGAGTGCGGCGCTCCCGTGCGAACTGCCGGTCGGTGTCATAACCGATACCGGCGACGACCAGCCCCGGGGCGAGGGCGAGATGCGCGGGTGTCAGATAGTCATAGGCTGCATTGCCATCGAGCAGATACAGGATGGGCCATCCGCTCTGCGGTGGCCTGATCCGGGGGATGGCAAGGAAGATGCGGTGCCCCGGTCCTGTGGCCACAGTTCTTTCCACCATTTCATGTGTGGGATTTTCGCTGCGCAGTATGAGCAGTTCCGCTTGTCGCAGGGCGTGCTCCGGCCCCACCTTTACCATCTGCCGCATGGTGTCTCTTCATATAGAGACCAACGCTGGTCGCGCCGGTTGTGGTTGACAAAGTTTGTCGGAAATATAGTGCTGCACGCGAACCAAGCCAGACCGGACAATCCCGGGCAGCCAAGTGACTGATGACATGAGGTCAAGGAGTCCCGACATGGCCATTCTTCCGTTCAGCCGCCTGCGCGCCTCGCTGGGTGTGACGGCGCTGATTCTTGCAACCGCGGCGAACCCCGCTCTGGCCGACACGATCTTCACCCCCTCCGCAGACGGATTTGCGGGGATGGTTCGCGCCGCCTCTGATGCACCGGGCAGCGCCATCCTGAAAGGTGGCAAGGTCAGGATCGCCGGTGACCGCCTGATCCCTGGGCAGGAGATCACACTGCTCCGTGGCCCGACGGTGCTCAATACCGACGGGCCGATCATTGTCGACGCAGAGGGCAAGTTCTCGTTCGATCTGACGCTGGATGCCGACGCCGTCACCGGGCTGCAACCGATCGTCGTCATTGCAGAGAAACCGGCGGCGGCCACGGTCGTGGAGCTGAAAATCTCTCCCGATGTTCCTGTCTCCGGCAAGGAAAAGTTCGCTATCGAAAGCGGTCTGGTGACACGCGGACTCTATCAGGTCGCCCATAGCGATGCCACCGATGCCGTTTTCGTCACTTCTGCGATCGGCCGCCCGCCGGTGAAGGACTCCGCCCTGCTGAAGATCGATGCGAAGACACTCGAGGTACAGGCACAGGTCGCGCCTCCTGCCGCTCCCGCACGGGCAGACGGTAGTGATGGCGGCGTGTTCGCCGTCTACGGCGTCGCGGTGGATGACAGGAACGGCAATGTCTGGGTGACCAACACGCGTCAGAATACCGTCGCGGTCTACCAGCAGTCCGATCTATCGCTGGTCAAGCAGTTTGAGCCGGGCGCTGTCGCCCACGCCCGCGATGTGGTGATTGATGAGGCCAACTCCCGTGCCTATGCGAGCGCGACGGGGACCGGCAATATCGAGGTCTTTGACACCAAGACGCTGGAGCAGCTGGACCCCATCGTGGTTCAGTCGGGCAAGCGTGGCGGGGATTTCTCTGTCATGAGCCTCGATATCGACACCGAGGGGGGCACGCTCGTCACCGTCAGCATGCTTTCGGACGAAGCGGCGGTCGTCACGCTGGCGACAGGTGAAACGAAGGTCTTCCCGCTTCCGGGCGCGCGCAGTGCTTCCGGTGTGGCGTTCGATGCGAAGGACGGGTTGATCTTCGTGGCATCGCAGCAGACCGACAACCTTCTGATTGCGAATACCAGCGGCGAAGTGCTCCATGACGTCGAAGTCGGCGCCGGTGCGCTGAACGTCGCCTTCGACCCGGTGAACCGCCTGGCCTATGTGGCCAACCGGGGCGCGGGAACGATCACCGTCGTCGATACCGATGGCAAGATCGTGGCCAACCTCGACGCAGGCAGCATGCCGAACCAGCTTCGTGCCGACGGCAAAGGCAACATCTACGCTGTGAACAAGTCCCGCGGCGAGAACGACCCAGTCGGCGACCGGATTTGGCGGATCACCCCCGCCACGCACTGATCCCGCGCCATGAGACAGCGGCGGAGGCGGTGGCCTCCGCCGCAAGCATTTTCCCGCCGGACGACCGGCGCCCTACGAAAGACCTGACATGGTCCGCCTTCACGCCCTATGCGTCGCCGTGTTCACGCTGGCCGCTGCAGTCATCGCCCAGCCCCTGTCGGCGGAGGTCAAGGCCACCGACATACTGGGCCGTGAGGTGGCGCTGCCGGAGCCGGCCCGGCGGATCGTGCTGGGAGAGGGGCGGCATATGGCCGTTCTTGGCCTGATCCATGACGATCCCGTGGCGCTTGTTACCGGCTGGCGGCTTGACAAGGGGCTGGATGAACCGACGCTGGACGCCTATCGCGCGAAGTTTCCGGCAATCGACGCCATCCGCCCAGTGGGCTCCGGCAACCGTGACATTTCGGTGGAGAGCATCGTGGCGCTCAACCCCGACTTGGTGGTCCTTTCGCTCGTCGATGCCGCCGACAAGGCGATGGAGGTCGCGCGGGGCCAACTGGAAGCCGCTGGCATTCCCGTGGCTTACGTCGATTTCTTCTCCCATCCGCTTGAGAATTCCATGTCCAGCCTCCGCCTTCTTGGCACGCTCACCGGAGCGTCGGACCGGGCGGAGGAGTTCGCGCTGTTCTATGAAACCCGCCTGGACCGTATCCGCGACCGGCTGGCTGACCCGGCCATCCCGCGGCCGCGCGTCTTCTTCCATGTTCATGCCGCCGCGCAGGGGTGCTGCTCCACCGTCGGTACCGGCGTCTTCCATGATTTCATCACGACTGCCGGCGGGGAGAACATCGGCGGCGAACTGGTGAAGGGTGTTTTGGGCAATGTCAGCCTCGAATTCCTGATCGCCGCCGACCCGGATTTCTACATCGCCACAGGGGGCACGCATATGGCCTCCCGCGGCGGGTTGGTTCTGGGGCCGCTGGTTGAGGCGGAAACCGCGCAGCAGAGCTTCGACACGCTCGTCAACGCACCCGGTTTCGCCTCTCTGCGCGCGGTGGAAGACGGGCATGTCGCAGGTGTGTGGCACCTCTTCAACGACACGCCGGCCCATATCGCGCTGATCGAGTACCTGGCCCGCACCTTCCACCCCGACCTCTTCGGCGATGTTGATCCCGCCGCCACGCGGGCCGAGATCGAGACCCGTTTCGCGCCGGTTTCCGTGCCGGGAACCTGGTGGGTGGTTCCGCGTCGATGACGGCGCTCCTGCTTGATCGCTACCGGCAGCGGAACCGCCGTCGTGCGGCGCTGGTGGTCCTCCTTGGGCTGCTCGCGGTGGTGGCCCTTCTCATCGACCTGTCCACAGGGCCGGCGGGGCTGACCCTTTCCGAGACGGTGCGTGTGCTGACTGGCGCGGAGAATGTGTCGCGCGGGGCAAGGGTTATCGTCTGGGATGTGCGGCTCCCGGTGGCCGTGATGGCGCTCTGCGTCGGCGCGGCTCTGGCGCTGGCGGGGGCGGAGATGCAGACGGTGCTGGAAAACCCCCTGGCCGAGCCGTTCACGCTGGGCGTCTCCTCCGCCGCGGCGCTTGGTGCGGCGCTGGCCATCGTGCTGGGCATCAGCCTGCCGTTTCTACCGGCGGCATGGAGCGTTTCGGCCAATGCCTTTCTCTTCGCGCTCGGGGCGCTTGCACTGCTCCAGACGTTGGGCCGGCTTCGCGGAGGCGGGACGGAGGTGCTCGTCCTCCTCGGTATCGCGTTGAATTTCACCGCTGCCGCTTTTCTGTCGCTGGTGCAGTTCGTGGCTTCACCGGATGCGCTCCAGCAGCTCGTCTTCTGGACCATGGGCAGCCTGGCTTCGAGCCGCTGGCCGGGCGTGGCGCTGCTTGCGCTGCTGCTCGCGGTGACACTGCCCTTCTCCTTCCGGGCGGCGTGGCAGCTCACTGCCCTCCGCATGGGAGAGGAGCAGGCGCGCAGCTTTGGTGTCAATGTCACTGCGCTCCGCCGCTGGACGCTGATCCGGGTGAGCCTGCTGGCGGCGGGCGCGGTCTCCATGGTCGGGGTGATCGGCTTCGTGGGCCTCGCCGGCCCGCATATCGCGCGCATGCTGGTCGGTGAAGATCACCGCTTCTTCCTGCCCGCCAGTCTGCTCACCGGTGCATTGGTGATGTCGCTGGCCTCCACCCTGTCGAAACTCGTCGCGCCGGGAGTTCTGCTGCCGATCGGGCTTGTCACCTCGCTGATCGGCCTGCCGATTTTCCTCTGGCTGATCCTGCGGGGCAGGGAGGCACGATGACCGGGCTGGAAGTCAGCGATCTCTCCGTCCAATTCGGTGCCCGGCGGGTGCTGGACGGGTTAACCCTGCCGCCGCTCCGGGAGGGCGAGCTGACGGTGCTTGCCGGGCCGAACGCCGCGGGGAAATCCACGCTGCTCCGCGCGGTGGCGCAACTTCTGCCCTATCGCGGTCGGGTGACGCTCAATGGTCAGGATCTCCACCGCTTGCCCGGATCGAAGCGCGCGATGCTCCTGGGCTTCATGCCACAATCATTGGCTACCGGTTCCTCGCTCATCGTGCTGGAGAGCATCATTGCAGCGCTGCGCGCGGGCGGCGAGCAGGTTCGGGGTGCTGCGGAAACCGTCGCGATGGCAACGCTCGATCGGTTGGGGATCGGAAACTTCGCCCTCGAGCCGGTGGACAGCCTCTCGGGCGGGCAGCGCCAGATGGTCGGGCTTGCGCAGGCCATCGTCCGCAACCCGCGGGTGCTGCTTCTGGATGAACCGACCAGTGCGCTCGACCTTGCTTATCAGGCGCGTCTTCTCGCGGAGGTGCGCCGCCTTGCCGCGGAGGGGCGGACGGTCATCGCCGTTCTGCATGATCTGGCCCTCGCGGCGCAGTGGTCGGACAACATGGTGATGCTGCGACGGGGGTGCCTCTACAGCGCCGGGCGCCCCGAGGAGGTGCTTACGCCTGCCATGCTGGCCGAGGTCTATGGCGTCAGTGCGCGCGTGGAGCGCTGTTCGCGCGGTCGCCTGATGGTGCTGGTGGATGAGGAACTGCCTTCATCCCCCCGACAGAAGGATGCGGCCGAATGAGCCTGAACAATGATGCCGTCGGGTATGAGCCCGGTATCCGCGCGGCTCTCCCGGGCCGCATCAGCCGGCGCGTCGCGCAGGCCGAAATGGCGCTCGGTGGTGCGCTTGTCGCGGCGATCTGCCTGTCGCTGCTCGCGGGATCGGTGTCGCGCACGCTCGGGCAGCCGCTGATCTGGACGGACGAACTCGCCGTGCACCTGATGGTTTGGGTCGCATTTCTGGGTGCCTCGCTCGGGATCGCCACCCGCAGCCACATGGCAGTCGCGCTCCTGCCAGAGCGTCTGAGCAGCCGCGGGCGGGCCTGGCTGCTGCTGCTGAGCGACCTTCTGGTGATGGTCTTCTTCGTGGTGATGGGGTGGCTTATCTGGCGCTGGTTCGACCTGCCCGGCCTTCTCCGTGCAGGGTCCGGCGCGGCGCTTGCCAGCGATACGTTCAACTTCATCTACACCGACCCGACGCTCACCCTGGGCGTGCCGAAGTTCTGGTTCTGGCTGATCGTGCCGATGACCTGCATGACAGGGGCGATCCACGCGCTCGCGGCCCTCTCCGCCGATCTGACCGAACTGAGGAGGCAGGCATGACCGCCGGGCTGTCATTCATCGTCCTGCTGGCAATCGGCGCGCCGATTGCCTTTGTGCTGATCGGCGTGGCGCTGATCCTGATCGTCGCGGGGGGCAATGCGGTGCTGCTCGACAGTTTCCCGCAGCAGCTCTTTGCGGGGATCGAAAGCTACGGGCTGCTTGCCTTGCCGCTTTTCATCCTGCTGGGAGAATTGATGGGCGCGGGAGGCATCGGGCGGCGACTCCTTGCTCTGGCTCAGGCGATGATGATGCCGGTGCGCGCCGGTCTCGCCTATGTCAATCTGCTGGCCAACCTTCTGATGGCGACGGTTCTCGGATCAACCGTGGCGCAGTTGACCGTGATGTCACGGCTCGCGGTGCCGGAGATGGAACGCGCAGGCTATCCGCGCGATCTCGCGACCACTGTCACAGCGGCAGGCGGCTTGCTCGCCCCTGTCATTCCGCCCTCCATGAACCTGATCGTCTACGCGACCGTGGCACAGGTTCCCGTGGCGGACGTTTTCGTGGCCGGGATCGTGCCGGGGCTGGCGATGGCGGCGGTCTTTGCCCTCATCATCGCGGGGCTGGGGTGGAGGCACAATCTGCCCCGCGTCCCATCGCAACCCCTCCGTGGGAGGCTCCGTGCCGGGTGGCAGGCACTCCCTGCGCTCGCGGTGCCGCTGATCGTCGTGGGTTCCATCCTGACGGGCATCGCTACACCCACGGAATCCGCGGCGATCGCCTCTCTGGCCGCGATGCTGATCGGGGCGCTGGTTTACCGGGAGCTTCGTCTCGCCGATCTGCCGCAGGTCTTTGTACGGACTGCTGTAACCTCCGGCGCGGTGCTCTTTCTTGTCGCGGCCGCGCAGATCATCGGTTGGGTCGTGACCTTCGCCGGCCTGCCCGCGCAAGCTGCGAACTGGATGCAGGAGATGGCTTCTTCCCCGCTGGCCTTCCTTATTCTGCTCAACATCCTGCTCTTGCTGCTGGGAACGGTGCTCGAACCCATTCCGGCGATCATCCTCATCGCACCCGTCCTCCTTCCGGTGGCGACCGATGTCTATGGCATTGATGCAGTGACCTTCGGGGTGATCCTCTGCCTCAACCTGACGCTGGGCCTGCTGACCCCGCCGGTGGGCGCAGGGCTTTACACCGCGTCGCTTCTGACAGGGGTCAGCGCCGAGCGGCTGTCATGGCTGCTTGTTCCGTTCTTCGCGGGGGTGATCGCGGTCCTTGCGGGGATGACGCTGATCGCTGCCATCAACGCAGGCTAGGAGTATAGAACATGCGTTTTCCAAAGTGGGTCCCGGGTCTGCTGGCCATCGTGACGCTGTCTGTACCGGCGGGCGCGCAGGATATGCGCATCGGCATGGTCACTCCGCCGCCGCATCAATGGACACGATCGGCCAATGCGTTGGCGGACAGGATTTCGGCGGAGACGGAGGGCCGGATAAAACTCGCGGTCTTTCCCTCAGGCCAGCTGGGGAATGAGGCGCAGATGCTCCAGCAGCTCCAGACGGGGGCGCTAGACCTTGCTTTCCTGACGGTCGGGGAGCTTGCCAACCGCGATGCGGATTTTGGCATCCTGACGGCCCCCTATCTGGTGCCCGATGCCGAAAGCGCTGCGAAGCTGCTGGAGGGGCCTACCGCCACCGCGTTGCAGGAAAAGCTCGGCGCGCTGGGTCTGAAGGGTCTTGGATATGGCATGGCGGAGATGCGGATCGTGTTGCTTTCCAAGCCGCTGCCCGAAGGAGGCAACGTTGCCGGGCGCAAGATCCGTACTGTGCCTCTGGCGCAGGAGATGGACTTCTGGACCCGTGCCGGTGCCGCCCCCACGCCCCTCCCGCTTCCCGAACTGTTTGACGCCTATTCCAACGGCCAGATCGACGGGATGCAGATTGACCTTGAGGGCACCTGGAACAATCGCTTCCAGGACTATTCGGCGGTGGTGCTGGATAGCCGGCACGCGATCTTCCCGATGTTCGCCGTCGCCTCGGGGCGGAAATGGCGGACATTGCCTGAGGAGGACCGGGCCCTGATCACGCGGCTGGTCGGAGAGGAGGCGGCGCATATCCGCGCGGCCTATGCCGGTATCGACGCGGACTACCGCGCGAAGCTGAAGGAGGCCGGCGCACCGCTGGTGGAAGCCGGGCCGGAAATATTCGGCGGTGCCGTGGAAAGCTGGTACGCGGCCTGGCGGGAGAAAATGCCGCTGCTCATCGATCTGGAGAACGAGGCGAAGAGGCGCTAACGGCGCAGCGCGCGGGTGCCTGCCATCCGCGCCATTGTCCCGTCGCGCCACATCCCCTCATGCAGGCCGACCATGACGACATGGCCCAGGATGAGCAGTGCCAGAACCCAGCCAAGTTCGCCATGCAGCGCATCGCCCAGCCCCACGGCCCAGTCCACCGGCGGCGTCTGCGCTGGGAAAACCTGAACGCCGAAGGGTGCGAAGGCCCGGTCCGAACCCCAGGCCCGCAGGAGCGCCAGCGACGGCACCAGGAGCATCACCGCATACAGTGCCAAGTGCCCGAGCCGCGCCCCGATCCCGACCAGACCCGCTCCATGCGAAGGCCGGTTATCGCGGTTGGCAAAGGCCCATATCACCCGAAGGAGGATGAGCACGAAAAGCACGGTGCCGACCGGCTGATGCGACCCGACGAAGAAGGATACGAATGGCTGGCGTCCGAATATCAGCCGGAGCGTCATGCCGAACAGTTGCCACAGAACCAGCGCGGCGATGGACCAGTGGAGCGCTCGCGTGATCCGGCCGTAGACGGTCGGCGTGTCGCGCAGGGGAACTGTAGGGGAGGGCATCGGCGGATCTCGTTCGAGGGGGTTGCCAATGGTGATGCCACTGATCCTTCTGGCCCGCAACGCTCCGCACGCAAAGTTGACTGTTTTAGTCTGTGCGGCTATGCCGCCTGAGCCGGGCCGCTGGCCATCCAAAGAGCAGGTATGACGCATGGTGCAATCCGACCAAGACGCGCCGCGCCAGGTTTGGCCGCAGGAGGTTGCCGCACACTACCGCGATAAGGGGTACTGGCGCGGTGAAACGATGGGCGGCGTCTTGCGGGAACGGGCGACCGAGCATCCCGGCCGCGTGGCTGTCGTGGACGGCGAGATACGCTGGACCTATGGTGAGTTGCTGGCCCGGGCAGAAGCCGCAGCGTCCGGCTTTCTTGGGCTGGGGCTCACTCCGGGAGACCGGGTGATCGTGCAGATCCCGAATGTCGCCGGGTTTTTCCCGGTGGTCTTCGGGCTGTTTCTTGCGGGCCTGATCCCGGTCTACGCGCTGCCCGCGCATCGGCAGACGGAACTGATACATTTTGCCCGCCGATCACACGCCAAGGCCTTGGTGGTGGCCGACAAGATGGACGGGTTCGACTACCGTGCGCTGGCCAGCACGGTGCAGACCGAGGTACCGGCGCTTGCCCATGTGATCGTGGTCGGCGATCCGGGGCCGCATCTATCGTTCGATGCCCTGATGCCAGGCGAGACACCACTCCCCGAAGTGGACCCGGCCGCCGTCGCGTTCCTGCAGATTTCCGGTGGCAGCACTGGCCTGTCCAAGCTCATTCCCCGCACGCATGACGATTACATCTACAGCTTCCGCGCCAGCGCCGAGATCTGTCGTCTGGGTGCCGATACGGTCTATCTCGCCGCGCTTCCCGTAGCGCATAACTTCCCCATGAGCTCGCCGGGCGTCTTCGGGGTACTCTATGCCGGGGGGCGGGTGGTGATGAGCCCCGATCCGAGCCCCGCCACCGCTTTCGCTTTGATCGAGCGGGAAGGAGTGACGATCACCGGCCTCGTCCCCCCGCTCGCGCTTCTGTGGATGCAGGCCGCGCCCGGGACGAAGCATGACCTGTCCAGCCTCCAGGTGCTCGGGGTCGGGGGGGCGAAGTTCCTGCCCGAAGCAGCGGCGCGCGTCCGGCCGGTGCTGGGCTGCGCGCTCCAGCAGGTTTTCGGCATGGCGGAGGGGCTGGTGAACTACACGCGCCTCGACGATCCCGAGGAGATCATCGTGAACACGCAGGGCCGCCCGATCAGCCCGGATGACGAAGTTCTGGTGCTCGACGACGAGGGCAACCCGGTGCCGGAGGGGGAGGCGGGGCATCTGTTGACCCGCGGACCCTACACGATCCGCGCCTATCACAACGAACCCGCCGCCAATGCCCGCAGCTTTACGCCCGACGGGTTCTACCGTACGGGCGATATCGTGAAGCGGCTTCCGGGCGGCTATCTGGTGGTGCAGGGGCGGTCGGGCGACCACATCAACCGCGCGGGCGAAAAGATTTCGGCCGAGGAGATCGAGGATCACCTTCTGGCGCATCCGGGGGTCTTTGATGCAGCGGTGGTTTCGATCCCGGACGCCTATCTGGGGGAGCGGAGCTGCGCCTTTGTGATCCCCTCCGGTGAGGAGCGCCCGAAGGCCGCCGGAATCCGCGCCTTCATGCGTTCAAGGGGCGTTGCTGACTTCAAGGTGCCCGATCAGGTGATCTTTGTGACCGCGTTTGAATCCACCGCTGTCGGCAAGGTCAGCCGCAAGGCGCTCCGCGCCGCGCTACGGGCCGAATATCTGAATGGAGAGAAGACCGCATGACCCTGACCCTCGAGCGCATGCGCAAGGACATCGCAGATGTGCTTTATGTCGATCCAT
This sequence comes from Haematobacter massiliensis, assembly GCF_000740795.1. Taxonomy (GTDB): domain Bacteria; phylum Pseudomonadota; class Alphaproteobacteria; order Rhodobacterales; family Rhodobacteraceae; genus Haematobacter; species Haematobacter massiliensis. Next base: position 66,446 of record NZ_JGYG01000005.1, on the reverse strand, counting down.
CCGAGATCGGCGATGATGACAACCTCCCCGATCTGGGGCTGGATTCCATGCGGCTAATGACACTTATCCTCGGCTGGGAGCAGGCGGGGCTGACCGCGGATTTCGGGATGCTTGCCGAATACGAGACCCTGGGCGGATGGTGGACCGTCATCTCCCAGCATCAGGCTGCCGGCTGACATGACTGACCAGAGCCTTTTGCCGCCCGCCGTGCCGGGGCAAGATCATTCCCTGACGGAAGCGCAGGAGGGGTTGTGGTATGCGCAGGCGCTCGATCCTGCGAACCCCATTCTCAACACCGGGCAATATCTGGAGCTGACGGGGATACTTGACCTCACGGCGCTCCGTGCAGCTGTCGCCCGCACGATCCGGGAGACGGAGGCGCTGCATCTGCGGTTCCGCGCAACCCCGGAGGGGCCTGTGCAGTGGCGTCACAGCGAAGGCCCGGCTCTGACGATCATGGACCTTACCCATAGCGCTGATGCCGAAACCGAAGCCCGGAGGCTGATGAAGACCGACAGTGACCGGCCGCTGAACCTCGCGGCGGAGCCGGTCGCGGCCTTCACACTGTTTCGTCTGCCGGACGGGCGGCATCTGCTCTATGAGCGGATCCACCACCTCGCCTGTGACGGCTACGGCATGGTGCTCATCACGAACCGCATCGGAGAGCATTACTCGGCGCTGGTGACGGGTGCGCCGCCGCCCGCCGCCTTCCCTGCTCTCGCGCGTGCTCTGGAGGAGGACGCGGACTACCGGAGTTCACCGCGCCGGAAGGTTGATCGCGACTGGTGGCGCCAGACCCTCGCCGATCTGCCGGAAGTGACCGGACCTGCGCCGGGGCGGGCGGTTTCAGGGCACACCTTCCTCCGTCACAGCCGTTGGCTGTCCGATGCGTTGCAGGCGGAGCTCACTGCCTTCGCGGCGCGCCACCGGCTGACATGGCCCGATGTGCTGACGGGACTCGCAGGCGCCTATCTGGCCCGCTGGTCTGATGGGGAGGTGGTGCTGGGTGTGCCGTTCATGGCGCGCATGGGCAGCAAGGCCGCCCGGCTGCCCTGTACCGTGATGAACGTCCTGCCCCTGCGCCTCACGGCTGATGAGGATGCGCTGTTGCCGGACTGGCTCACCGGAGTGGCGAAACAGCTCCTGCAGTCGCGTCGCCATGGACGCTACCGGAGTGAGCAGCTGCGCCGGGATCTGGGCTTGATCGGCGGAGCGCGGCGGCTTTACGGGCCGCTGGTCAATGTGCAGCCCTTCGACCTGCCGCCGGTGTTTGCCGGGCTGGAGGTGGGGCTGCATATTCTCGGCGCGGGCGCCGTGGACGATCTCACGATGACGTTCCGGGGCGATGCGCGGTCGGGCCTTCTCTTTGAGATTGACGCCAATCCTGATCTCTACACTGCCGAGGAGATCGCCGCCCATTCGGACCGGATGGTTGCGTTCCTGCAGAACGGCCTTTCTGCCGAACGGCTCGCGGATGTGGCCACCGCGACTCGGGAGGAAATCGACCTTCAGGATGCTCGTGCCGAAGCCGCGCGGGTCCCGCTGCCGGAAACGACGCTCACCGCGCTGATCGAGACGCAGATGGCTGCGACGCCCGATGCGCCTGCGATCACCTTCGGCTCCAGCACCCTGACATATGCGGAACTCAAGCGGCGCAGCGATGCCCTCGCCGCCGAACTCGCGCGGCTGGGAGCGGGGTCGGAGCGGATCGTGGCGGTGGCTCTTGAGCGGTCTGCCGAACTCCCCGTGGCGCTGGTCGGCATCTTGCGTGCTGGGGCCGCTTATCTGCCCCTCGACCTGGAGCATCCCCCAAGGCGGATCGCGCGCATCCTGGAAATGGCGGCACCCGTCGTCGTCCTTACAACGGCGGAGAACGCCGGCCTGTTTCCACCGGGCACGCCGCTTCTGCTGGTTTCCGACTGGCCTGCGCAGGGTGAAGCGCCGCGGAGCGAGGTCGCCGCGGATAATATGACTTATGTAATATTTACCTCTGGCTCGACGGGTGAGCCGAAGGGTGTGGTGATCGAGCACAGGGCCATCGTGAACCGGCTCCTCTGGATGCGTGAGCATTACGGTATCGGGTCAGACGACCGGATCCTTCAGAAGACGCCCGCGACCTTCGACGTCTCGGTCTGGGAGTTCTTCCTGCCCCTGATCGCTGGCGCGGAGCTCGTCATGGCGCCACCCGGTGCGCACCGGGATCCTGCGGCCATCGCGGCCGCGATCCGCCGGCATGGCATCACGACGCTGCATTTCGTGCCCTCCATGCTGTCGGCCTTTCTCGCGGTCCCGGCCTCCGAAGGCGTTTCGTTGCGCCGGGTGTTCTGTTCGGGCGAAGAGCTGACCGCTGAACAGCGCGACCGCTTCCATCGGCGCATTTCGGCAGAGCTGCACAACCTCTACGGCCCGACCGAGGCGGCGGTGGACGTGAGTTACTGGCCTGCACCCGCAGCGGACCGCACCAACCCTCTGCCCATCGGTTTTCCGGTCTGGAACACCCGGCTCGACGTTCTGGACGATCGGATGCGGCCTGTGCCGCCCGGCCTTGCGGGGCACCTTTATCTTGGCGGTGTGCAACTCGCACGCGGTTATCTGGGCCGCCCGGACCTGACCGATGCCCGGTTCCTCGCCGATCCGCGCCATCCGGGGGGGCGGCTCTATGCTACCGGCGATCTCGCCCGGCTCCGGCCCGACGGGGCGGTCGTCTACCTTGGGCGATCGGATCAGCAGGTGAAGGTCCGGGGTCTCAGGATCGAACTGGGCGAGATCGAGGCGGCGATCATGGCGACGGGCCTCGCGCGCGAGGCCGTTGTCGTGGCGCGGGAGGATCATGCCGGAGAGAAGCGGCTGGTCACCTATCTCGTGCCCACGGACAGCTATGCGCCGGGTGCGCTCATGCCCCGGCTGGCAGCGCAGCTGCCCGCTTACATGGTGCCTGCCGCCGAAGTGCCGCTCGATGCGCTTCCCGTCACCGCCAACGGCAAGCTCGACCGCAAGAGCCTGCCCGTGCCGAATTTCGTCGCGACCGGCCGGCCGGTGCAGACGCCCACCGAAACCCTGCTGGCAAACCTCTTCGCCGAGGTTCTGCATCTTCATGGCCCCCTCCCGGCGGAGGCTGATTTCTTCGCCCTGGGCGGAGATTCCCTCCTGGCCGTGCGACTGGCCTTGCGGATCGAGGAGGAGACCGGGCGGGATTGCGGGCTGGGAACCGTTTTTGAGCATCCGGTGCTTTCCAGCTTGGCTGCCGCTCTGGATGCTGCCCGGCCCAGGGATGATGGCCTTGGGCCAGTCTTGCTGCTGGCTGATGGCGACACGGAAAGGTCGCCGCTCTTCGTGATCCATCCCGCGGGCGGCATCGCCTGGGGTTACCGCGCGCTTGCCCGACACATCGCGCCCGAGCGACGGGTCTGGGGGCTTCAGCACCCGGGCCTTGACCCGGACGAACCCATGCCGGAGAGCCTTGCGGCGCTGGCCCGTCGCTACATTCTCCGGGTTTCGGAACTCCAGCCGGAAGGTGTGGTGCATCTGGCAGGTTGGTCGGTCGGAGGTCTCATCGCGCAAGAAATGGCCGTTGCGCTGACGCAGATCGGGCGTGAGACGGGGCTGGTCGCGCTGCTCGACAGTTATCCCGCGGATTGCTGGCGCGATGAGCCCGATCCCGATCCCGTGGCTGCGCTGCGCGCGCTTCTGGCTATCGCTGGTTACGATCCGGAAGCCTATCCCGAGCTTGCGACGCGGGAAGCCGTCGTTGCCTTTCTCCGCGCCGGGGATACCGCCCTGGGCAGCCTGCCTGAACGGACGCTCGACGGGGTGGTGCGGACGGTGACCGATACGAACCGCCTCGTTCGCAACCATTATCACACGCCCTTGCCGGCAACCATCACCCATATCCGCGCCGCGCAGGACCACGCCGGCAGGCCGCTCAGGCCCGAGATGTGGCACGCCTATGCAGAGACCCTCGATCTGCTTGATGCGCCCTGCCTGCACTCCCAGATGACATCGCCCGAAATCTCCGCCCTCATCGGCCCCGAACTCGTCCGCCGGATTCGAGAGTTCGACTGACGGCGGGAAAGCACATGCTGCGGCATACCAGTCGCTCTGGATTCGTTGAAACCTGCACCGCCTGCGGCGCTGACTGAAGCCTGGACCAACTGTCGAGATTGTCGCCAGACACTATATGAGTCGACCATCGCCGGGGAGACCTCGCCTGCTGTGCAGTGTCGCTCCGCAGGTCATTCAACCCGGCGAAGGGCATGACAATCGGCATGACGCGTGATTCCCTGATGCGACAGGTGACAGATCGCACCTGCCGCGCCGAAAAGGCCCCTTTCCGAGACAGGGGCTAACTCAAGGGAAAGCGCGGCGGGTTGATCGACAGTTCGTTTCTAGACCTGCCTTCTTGCGCATTCTCTGGAGCAGGCAGGTCTGCAACTTGCCGACGTCGCCCCTTGCGAGATGTCGCCGGAGCCTTCGGCAGACCGCAGGCCTCTGGCGAAGATGTCTGGATCAGCATGGCGCCGCCGACCCCTCTCGCTGCCCGACAGGAGCGCGCGAGATAAACATCCTTCGGTATCTGCGCTCCGACAGGCATTATCCGAAAAGGCCGGACGGCGCCCGCATGCTCGGCTACGGCTTTATCTCTCAGATTGCACGGCGTGTCGCCATCTGAGTTGCACCAGCGCGACGGCCGATGAATGATAGGTTCTTGCAGCGACCCTGATGCTCTTCACCGAGCGGATGAAGGGCTTCCCTGCCGTCCATACAGCATCGGTTCGGCGGCACTGTGTCGGAACTCTCCGATCAATGACCGGGAGCGCGTACTTTACAAACCAAACGATTGGCCGATAATTTCGTCTGACAGTTTCATGGCCGGAGGAGCATAGGACCATGTCGGACGAAATCGAGCAATTCCGCCGGTCTCTTGAACGTTTTCTGCAGCGAGAGGTGGTGCCTCATATGCAGGAATGGCGGGACGGGCAGTCAGTTCCCCGTGAGGTGTGGCGCAAGGCGGGTGAGCGGGGGCTGCTCTGCGCGAGCATGCCGGAGGAATATGGCGGTGCAGGCGGCGATTTCCGGTATGAGGTCGTCATCATGGAAGAGCTGGCGCGGATCGGATTCCTCGATTTCGGCATCCCGCTCCACAATGGCATCGTTGCGCCCTACATCCTTCACTACGGCACCGAAGAACAGAAGATGCGCTGGCTGCCCCGGCTGGCAACCGGCGAACTGGTTGGGGCCGTTGCCATGACGGAACCCGGAACCGGTTCCGACCTGCAGGCGATAAGGACACGGGCGGTGCGGGATGGCGACCGCTATATCCTTGACGGCCAGAAGACCTTTATCACCAACGGCCACAACGCCGGGCTGATACTTGTCGTTGCGAAGACGGGACCGGGTGAAGGCTCCCGCGGCCTCTCCCTCATCGGGGTCGAGGAGGGCACACCGGGCTTCAGCCGGGGGCGAAATCTGAAGAAGATCGGCTGGCATGCCCAGGACACCGCCGAATTGTTCTTTGCCGCGGCGGAGGTTCCAGCGGAAAATCTTCTTGGCCGGGAGGGCGAAGGTTTCGCCCAATTGCGCGCTCAGCTCCCGCGAGAGCGGCTCATCATCGCGGTGGAGGCCATCGCGGCGGCGGAAACGGCGCTCGACCTTGCCACGGCCTATGTCAAGGAGCGCAAGGTCTTCGGTGCGCCGGTGTTCAACAATCAGGCGATCCGCTTTCAACTCGCCGAATATCGGACGGAGGCGCGGATAGGCCGCGTGTTCGTGGACGACTGTATCCGCCGGTTGCTGGACGGCACCCTCGACGACACGACGGCAGCCATGGCGAAGTTCTGGCTCACAGAGAAGCAGGGCAGCATCATCGACGGTTGCCTCCAGATGTTCGGCGGCTACGGCTACATGGTGGAATATCCGATTTCCCACATGTGGGCCGACGCCCGCGTACAACGCATTTACGGAGGCACGAACGAGATCATGAAGGAACTGATCTCCCGGTCGCTTTGATACGGGAATGGCTGGAGACCCGGCTCCAGCCATTCCGCTCCGCTTCTGTCAGTTGGTGACGAGCGGGCATTTGCTCTTTTCGAGCGGCACGAGGATTTCCTTCGCCGGCATGGTGCGGATGACCTTCAGGATATCCCACTCGCCGGTGATTTCGGACGGGCTTTTGACCTCGACCAGATACATGTCGTTCTGGAGCCGTCCGTCGGCGCGAACCATCGCACCCGGGGCGAAGAAATCATCGACGGGCATTTCTTTCATCTTGGCCATGACCGCCTTGCCGGAGTCGGTCTGGGCCTCGGCCGCGGCGCGCAGGTAGTGGAGCGTCGCGCTATAGGTGCCGGCATGAGCCTCCGACGGCACGCCTCCTCCCATCTTCTCGCTGAAGCGTTTGGCAAAGGCCCGGCTTGGCTCGTCACGGTCCCAATAGTAGCCCGCCATGTATTGCAGCCCCTGCGCCAGTTCCGGGCCGACCGCCTTGGCCGACTGGATGTAGAAGAGCGGCGCGGCCATCTTCTGACCCTGCTGCGCCAGGCCGAATTCGCCCGCCGCCTTGAGGGAGTTGACCGTGTCCCCGGAGGCGTTGAAGAAGCCGACGACCTTGGCGCCCGATTCCTGAGCTTGCAGGACGAAGGAGGAATAGTCCGTGTTGTTGATGGGATGGCGGACCGCGCCCTTTACCGTGCCGCCCATCTCGCCCAGGATGCGGGTCATGCTGGCTTCCATCGCCTTGCCGAAGGCATAGTCGGCGCTGATGAAGAACCAGCTGTCACCGCCTTCGGCGATGATCGCGCGGCCCAGTCCCTCTGACAGCGAATCCGTGTCATAGAGCCACATGGCGCCTGTCGGGGAGCAGGCCTCGCCAAAGATCGCCGCCGTGGCCGACCCGACATGGATCACCGCGCGGTCCGCATCCCGGGCAATGCTCTGCACGGCAAGGCTCACCGCCGAGTTGGAGATGTCGACGAAGACGTCGGCACCTTGGGTATCTATCATCTCGCGTGCTTTGAGGACCCCGATATCGGCCTTGTTCTGATGGTCGGCATTCAGCACGCGCACCTTTATATCGGGATGTTCCCGGGCAAAGTCCTCCACCGCCAGCTCCGCCCCTGCCACCGATCCCCGCCCCGACGTATCGGAGTAGCTGGAGCTCATGTCGGTCAGAACGACGACGGTAATCTCTCCGTTCGTCATGTCTGCCATCGCCATGGTAGCCCCGACGGACAAGGCTGCCGCACAAGTCATGATCTTCTTCATTTTCTTCCTCCCTCGGCAGACCTCCCCGCCTGCCAGATGACACTATCCGATCCTCAATTTTGATCAATCGGCCGTTCGATAAGTTCGTGCCTCAGGCCGCACGCGCCCGGGATGCCGCTGCAACCGCGCCGGCGATCACGACATCATCCGGGGAGAAGCGCGCGCCGCAGGATTGCGCGAGCCCTGCGCATTCTGCGGCAAAGCGCTCCGGACCGATCGTGGAGATCAGCGACAACGCCCCGCCCGTCCAGGCGGGATAACCAATGCCCAGCACGGAGCCGATATCACCGGTCGCCTCGTCATCGATCACCCCTTCGGCCAGGCAGCGGGCACTCTCCAGTGCCTGGACGTACAGAAGACGCTTGCCAACCGCCTCTGCCGTCGGCTGATCTGCGGCCTGGGGGAACAGGTCCGCAAGGCCGGGCCAGAGTTGCTTGCCGCCATCTGCGGCGTAGTCATAGAAGCCGCCGCCCGTCTTCCGGCCGAGACGACCGAGCGTGTTGAACCGCGCGACCACCGGCTCCGCATGAGCGCGCAGGAACCTCGCGTCGAGCCGATCCGCCTTTGCCTGACCGATCACACGGGCCTGCAGATCGAGCGACACCTCATCGGTTACGGACAGCGGCGGCGCGGGAAATCCTGCCATCCGCGCGGCGTTTTCGATCAGCGCCGGAGAAATGCCCTCCGCCAGCATCGCCATCGCCTCGTCGATATAGGTGCAGAAGACGCGGCTGGTGTAGAACCCTGGGCTGTCGTGCACGACGATGGGCGTCTTCTTCAGCCTCGCCACGAAGGCCAGCGCGTCGGCGATCGTCTCCGCCGAGGTTTCGGCCCCGACGATCACCTCCACCAGCGGCATCCGCTCCACTGGCGAAAAGAAGTGGAGACCGATGAAGCGGGCGGGATCAGCCACAGCCGTCGCAAGGCCGCTTATCGCGAGCGTGGAGGTATTGGACGCGATAAACCCGCCAGCACCCAGCATTGCCTGCGCGCGGCCCAGGATATCGCCTTTCACCGCGCGATCCTCAAAGACCGCCTCAATGATCAGATCGGCGCCTGCGAAAGCTGCAAGATCCTCGGTGGGCGTGATACGGGCAAGTGTCGCCTGCGCCTGCGCCTCGGTCAGGCTACCGCGCGCAACAGCGCGGGCGCGGTCCTTTTGCGCATGGGCAAGGCCTCGCGCGGTGGCGGCGGGATCCGCGTCGTAGAGCATGACCTCCACACCCGCCCCGACCGCCGCATTCGCGATGCCGCTGCCCATCATCCCCGCGCCGAGAACACCGATCCGCCGGACCGCAAGCGGCGCGCGCGCCGGATCGCCGAACACTCGCTTCCGCGCCGCGCCCGTCCGCAGGAAGCTGCGCATCAGGTTGCCTGCGATCTTGTCCGCCAGCAGCGTGCCGAAATACTTGGCCTCGATCCGCATGCCGGTGTCGAACGGCACCTGCGTGCCCTCATAGACCGCCGACAGGATCGCAAGGGGTGCGGGATAGCATCGGCGCGTGGCCTTCAGACGTGAGGTGCCGGCCATGAAGCTCTGCGCCGCGTGGGGGGCGAGCGGCCCCGCCCCGCCGGGCACGCGGAAACCCTTCACATCCCACGGAGCAACCGCGGCCGGGCGAGTGAGCAACCAGCCCCGTGCCTTGTCCATGAGCACCGCAGGATCGGCCGCGACATCATCCACCAACCCTGACCGCAGTGCGTCCGTGGCCGTCAGGGTCATGCCTTCCAGAAGCAGGGGCAGCGCGGCCTCAATGCCGATCATCCGCGGCAGTCGCTGTGTCCCGCCCCCGGCTGGCAGCAGGCCGAGCTTGACCTCAGGCAGCCCGATCCGCACTGCAGGCGTGTCGAGCGCGATACGCCGATGGCAGGCAAGCGCGACTTCGTAACCGCCGCCAAGCGCGAGACCGTTCATCGCCGCCACAATGGGTTTCGGACAGGTCTCCAGCCGGCGCAGAACAGCCGCCGCGTCTACAGCCCAGCGTGCTGCACCCGGCGCGGTGATCCCGCCATCATGGAGCGCGAGTATCTCCTTCACATCCGCCCCGGCCATGAAGCCGGAGGTCTTCCCGGATGTCAGGATGGCGCCGATCACCGCGGGATCGGCAACGATCAGATCCACCGCCCGGCCGAGATCAGCCAGGAACGCCGGCGTCAGCACGTTCAGCGGCCTGCCCGGCACATCAATGGTCAGCGTAACGATCCCGTCCGCGTCGGTCGTATAGTCAATCGTCGTCATGGAAACCTCCGGCATCAGACGCGCTCTATGATCATGGCAATCGCCATGCCGGCGGCGGCGCAGAGCGTGATGAGCGCAGTATTGAGGTCTCGCCGCTCCAGCTCGTCCAGCACAGTGCCAAGGAGCATCGCTCCAGTCGCCCCCAGCGGATGGCCCATGGCGATGGAGCCGCCCGCGACATTCACCCGGTCATGGGGCACGTCCATCTCGCGCATGTAGCGGAGCACGACGCTGGCAAACGCCTCGTTCACCTCAAAGAGGTCGATGTCGTCCACCGTCATCCCGGCGCGCGCCAGCACCTTGCGTGACACGGGTGCAGGTCCGGTCAGCATGATCGCGGGTTCGCTGCCGATATTGCCCGCCGCCCGAATTCGGGCGCGAGACTTCAGGCCGGATGCGGCACCGAAGGCCGCATTGCCCACCAATACCGCCGCCGCGCCATCAACGATCCCGCTCGAGTTGCCGCCTGTGTGCAGATGGGCGATCCGCTCCACCTGCGGGTAGCGTTGCAGCATCACGGCGTCGAGGCCATCGCGCCGCCCGCTCTCCGCGAAGGCCGGTTTCAGGCGCGCCAGATCGGCGGCGGTCGTGCCGGGGCGCATGTGTTCATCGCGCGACAGTACCGTCTCTCCCAGGATGTCACGCACCGGCACGATCGAGCGGTCAAACCAGCCGCCTTGCCACGCCTGCGCCGCCCGGGCCTGACTTTTGGCCGCGTAGCCGTCGAGATCGTCCCGGCTGTAGCCATCCATTGTGGCGATCAGGTCGGCACCGATGCCCTGCGGGATGTACCAGGTGTCCCAGTTGGTGCGCGGGTCGCTGTAACACGCCCCGCCGTCGGAGAAGATCGGCACCCGGCTCATCGACTCCGTGCCGCTGGCCAGAATGGCGTCCGCCTCCCCCGACTTCACCCGCGCGCCGGCGATGTTCACGGCCTCCAGCCCGCTCGCGCAGAAGCGGTTGAGCTGGAAGCCGGTCACCGTCTCGGCATAGCCCGCCTGCAGCGCCGCGACGCGGGCCATGTTGCAGCCCTGCTCGCCCACCGGCGACACGACGCCCATCACCACGTCTTCGACCAGCGCGGTGTCGAGGCCGTTGCGGTCGCGCACGGCCTCCAGCACCTGCGTGGCGAGCTGGATCGGTGTGATCTCATGCAGCGCGCCATCGGGGCGCCCCTTGCCGCGCGGTGTCCTGACATGGTCATAGATCAGGGCTTCAGACATCTCGTTCTCCCATGCCGATCCTCACGCCGCCGCGCCGGAGGCGGGCGGGGTGCGGCGATATTCGTCGCGCAGCTCGCGCTTCAGCACCTTGCCGAGCGCGTTGCGCGGCAAGGCGTCCCTCAGGTCGACGCGGCACAGCCGCTGATGCTTGGCAAGCCGCGCATTCGCCCAGTCAAGCAACGCCCCAGCCGTCACCCCGGCGCCATCGCGCAGTACGACGAGGGCCAGTGGCGTCTCCCCCCATTTCTCGTGCTCGATCCCCACCACCGTCACGTCGAGCACCTCGGGATGCGCGCCCACCACGGCCTCCAGATCGGTCGGGTAGATGTTGAGGCCACCGGAGATGATCATGTCCTTCTTGCGGTCCAGGATGTAGAGAAACCCCTCCGCGTCGATCCGCCCGACGTCGCCCGAGCGGATGAAGGTCCGCCCCGCCTCGTCCCGCCAGATCGACGCCTCGGTCTCGGTTTCCTTGCCGTAGTATTCCCGCAGCAGGCCAGGCCCGCGACCGACGATCTCCCCGGGTTCGTCTGGCCCGCAACGCCGGCCCTCGCCATCGACGATGGTCATCTCCTGCCCCATCAGCGGCGTGCCGACCGAGAGCGGTTTGCGCAGTTGATCCTCCGGTCTGAGCAGGGTGGAGGAGCCTTCCGTGAAGCCGTAGAGCTCAAAGAACCGCGCGCCGATCAAACCGATCAGGTGCTCCTTCACGTCCGGCCGAAGCGGTGATCCCGCCGACAGCATCATCTTCAGAGCCGACAGATCACGCGCCGCAAAACCCTCGCCCGCGAGGATCAGGTGGATCTGGCTCGGCACGGTGAAGGTGTGGGTGATCCGCTCCGCCTCCAGCGTATCCAGGAAGTCATCGGACCGAAACTGACGGTGGATATGCAGCGTGCCGCCTGCAAACAGAGTCGGCATCACCATGAGCCACGTGCCCGCCGTGTAGAGCGCCGTCGTGACAAGCGACCGCGCGGTGCCGTCGAAGCGCATCTCGAACCCGTTCGATAGGCAGAAATAGACCCGTGCGGCATGGGTATGCACGACCCCGTTGGGCAGGCCGGTGGTGCCCGAGCTGTACATGATGCTGAACACGTCATCGCCCCGAAGCGCGACACGTGGCTCCTCTGCGCTTGCCCCGGCACAGAAATCCGTGAGCTTGACCCAGCCGTCGCCGCCGAAATCGGTGCCGATCCGTCCGCTCGTGCGCAGCATCGGCAGGCGATCCGCGATGGCGTCGACGAGAGAACGAAGGTCTGCAGAGGCGATCACGATGGAGGCCTCGCAATCCGAAAGCAGCGTGAGAATCTGATCCGACGTCAGCATGCCGGACACCGGCACCATGACCGCCCCGGACTTCACCGCACCGAACATCGCCACACAGGCCGCAATGGACGAGGAGACCAGCACCGCGACACGGTCGCCCTTGCGCACCTCCGCCCCGATCAGCGCATTGGCCAGCCGGTTCATGGACTCGTTGAAATCGCCCCAACTCAGCCCCTGCCCGTCGCAGACCAGCGCGGGTTTCTGAGGATCACGCCGCGCGTGGCTCGCCCAGATCTCCGGCAATGTGACATCGACCGCATCGAAACGCTGCATGCCTTTCCTCCCCCCGAGCCGTGAAACGGCCATACACAAAGGCAGTCGCCTCCCCGCGACTCTGCCCTTGCCAATTATTCTACCAATCACTTGCTTGAAATAAAGAGAAATCTGCCATCAGGCGTAAGGTGTTATTCGGATTGACTATCTCACCTCGGCCGCAGCATTCGGACCAGATGGATCCCGATCTCCTCCGGGCTCATCAAGCCTTGGCGGTACCAGCTTTGCGACCAGTTCAGCGCGCCAAGGAACTGCAGACGAAATAGCTGCGGGTCGATGTCAGGCGGCAGATCAAGCGCCTTTACGGCCTCTGCGATGATGCTTTCATAAGCATCGCGGCCTGCGACGAGTTCAGCACGGTATTCATCCATTCCCTCGGGAAAACGCGGTACGACCATGATCATCAGCCCGCTGTTTTCGAGTAGCGCCCGGCAATGCGCGGCGGCGATCCGTTCGAGGCGGTCCCAGGGCGAGACGGCCTCCATCGCTGCCGCGGCTCGCGCCCCTGCCGTCAATACAGCCATTCCTGCATTGAAAACCTCTACGAACAAGGCTTTCTTTGAGCTGAAGTAGTAATAGAGCGACCCCGAAAGGATGCCTGTCGCCGCCGCAATGTCGCGCATGGACGTCCGGTCGTAGCCCTTTTCGGCAAACAGGGCCGCGGAGACGGCTACGATCTGTTCACGCCGGTCAAAGCCCGGAGCAGTGGCCTCCCTCTCCTCACGGCTTGGCCGCCCGACCCGGCGCCTGACAGGTTTCGCCATGATCCGCATCCTTCCGACGGTCGCAGGGGACACATCCCGTACCAAAATCAATCGCTTGATTTATAAATGCTCGAATGGTCCCCTTCAATGGGAAAGCGCCCCATCAACAATGGATTCCTAAAAGCCGGACATACAATGCCGGAAATCGGCCCGATCACGGATCGAGAGCTACGGTTTCCGGGGCGATATCCAGAGATGTGGAGAAGATCTCCGACTCAGGACACCCCCGGAACGGTTTGCATCGGCCCGCTAATCCTGTGTGAGCAATGCGCGCAGTTCCGTCTTCAGGATCTTGCCGTAGTTGTTTTTGGGCAGCCCATCGACAATACGGTAGGCCTTGGGTCGTTTGAAGCGGGCGATATGCCCGAGGCAATGACGGTCGAGTTCCGCCGGGTCTATCTCCACTCCCTGCGCCGGAGTGACGAATGCGACCACATCCTCCCCCCATTCAGGATCGGGCCGCCCGACGACGGCGACCTCATGCACGGCGGGATGCAGAAGCAGCGCTTCCTCCACCTCGCGCGGATAGATGTTGGTCCCGCCGGAGATGATCACGTCCTTGGAACGGTCCTGCAGGGTCAGAAAGCCGTCTTCATCCATCATCCCCATGTCCCCCGTCCAGAGCCAGCCGCCCCGGAGCGTCTCTGCGCTGGCCTCAGGCTTCTGCCAGTAACCCGCCATGACAGCCGCGCCACAGGCCACGATTTCACCCGTCACTCCGGGCGGGAGGTCGTGACCTGCTTCATCGACGACCCGGACCCGCATGGGAGCCTGAGCGAATCCGACGGAGGCCAGCCGCTCGCGCCAGCGAGGATGATGGCGGTCCGCGACCAGCTCGCGCGGCAGAACCGTGATGGTCATCGGGCTTTCGCCCTGTCCGTAGATCTGTACGAAACGCGGCCCCAGCACCTCCACCGCGTCGAGGATGTCAGCGAGATACATCGGACCGCCGCCGTAGATGATCGTGCGGAGACCCTCGCCCCTGCGCCCGGACGCCTGCGCCCGGTCGATCAGCCGCCGGATCATGGTGGGCGCCGCGAACATGGAAACGTTGCCAGTCTGCTCCGCCAGATCGAACACTTCCTCGGCATCAAAACCGCCGCTTTCGGGAACGATGTGCCGCGCGCCCTTCATGATATGCGGAAAGTTGTAGAACCCTGCCCCATGCGACATAGGCGCGGCATAGAGGATCGCGTCATCGGAGGAGACAGTATCCACATCGGCGAGATAGCCGAAGCACATGGCCTCCACATTCGCGGCCGTCAGGATCACACCCTTCGGCTTGCCGGTGGTGCCTGATGTGTAAAAGAGCCAGACCATGTCATCGGCGGCCATCGGCTCTGCCTCAGTCAGCGGCGCACTGGCCAGCAGACGCGCGTGTTCGGCGCTGCCGACCACAATCACCCGGCAGCCCGGGGGAGGCACCAGTTCGGCACCCACGTCGGATGAGACGAAGGCGATTGTCGCGCCTGCATCTTCCATGATCCAGGCCGCCTCGCGCGGGTGAAGCTTGGCATTGATGGGCACAATCGGCGCACCCGCGAAAAGCGCGCCATACAACAGTTCCAGATAGTCCGTCCTGTTGGTCATGAAAAGCGCGACGCGATCACCCGGAGCTACTCCCTCCGCCCGCAATCCTGCCCCGATTGCCCCTGCCCTTCGGGCAAAACCGGCGTAATCCGTAACAATTTTCGCGCCGTGGCACAGGGCCGGCGAGTCGGGCGACACTCTCGCGCTGCGCAGCAACCACTCCGCAGGGTTCATGACGCTGCTCCATATGATATACGCTCAGATCGGTGTTTCGGCATGATGTTTCCTCCCGTTCACGACCCTAACGGCCGCGCATGTCGCTGACTACCTGAACTCTCTACCCTCCTGGGCATGGCCGTTGTCAGCCGTGAGCGGTTGCGCCCCGGAGCCGGCCCCTTGGGTTTTGCCATGCCGCGCGCCCGATGTGGCCGATGACGCGGGAAACCCGCGTGCAGCTTCGCCTATCCACACTGACAGGCAACGGCGGTTTCCCGATCTGGCCCGAGCAACTGGTGACGGTGCCTCTGCCGCAGGTCGAAAGGCGAGGCTCCCACGATGGGTTCACAGCCAGAGAGGACGGGTGTATGCGCGCCGGTTGCTGCAAGGGCCGCTTCCGCCGATCAGCAATCAATACGCCCCTTAGGAGCGATGTCCGCCAGCGCGACGGGGAAGCCACTGCTCGGGCTTCGAGGGCGGTTGATCGCTATTGCCTCGCGCGGTATTCCCTTTGTCGACAGGCGGAGTAGCACCATGACCCAGAAAGACACCGCCGCGCCATCCGACCGCAGGCGTGGCTCGGGCGTGAAGCTGGTCTATGATCTGCTCCGCAATCAGATACTCGATCTCGACCTGCCGCCCGGCAGCATCATAGATGAGATACAGCTTGCAGAACGTTTCGGCATGTCCCGGACACCGATCCGCGAGGCGCTGGTCCGTCTGGCGGCGGAGGGGCTGATAGACACGCTGCCAAATCGCTCCACCATGGTGTCGAATATCGACTTTCCAAACCTTCATACGTTCTTTGACGCGCTGACGCTGATGTACCGCGTCACGACGCGTCTCGCCGGCCAGTTCCGTCAGCGCGATGATCTGCAACATATCCGTTCGGCGCAGCAGCGGTTCGCCCTGGCGGTGGCCGCAGGCGATGAGGGGGCGATGATCGCAACGAACCGGGACTTTCACGTGGCCATCGCCGAGGCGGGGCGCAATCCTTATTACCTCGCGTTGTTCTCGCGGTTGCTGGACGAGGGGCGGCGCATCCTGCGGATGTATTACTACCCCGGGTTCCAACCCGAGAATCCCCACCCCTATATCCTTGAACACGAGGCCCTCATCGCTGCCGTCGAGGCACAGGACATCGACCTCTGCGATAAGCTCGCCCGGCGCCACGCCGATGAAATCGTGGCGCGCATACAGGCGATGATCGCCCGCGACATGCGGCAGGACATCGCCCTCTGACAGCCGCAAGGCCTCGCCTCAGCCGGAGGCAATACGCCCTTGTCCTTGCGAACCGTGTTTGTAGGGTCTGACGCTGGCGTGGCCGGAGCGGCATGTGGCAATCGGTACAGCCGGGGTGTTGGGGGTAGTCGGTGCGGTTCCATCCGCCCTGACATCGTCGCGCGATCGGGGTGCTCTCGCCGGTCCCTCTCGCGCACGTGGCAAGGGCGTTCGGCCATGGACCATGCAGCCTTGTCGCCAGCGCCTTGGCAGGCTGCTGAACAAGGTTTCAGGTCTGCAAGGGAACAGAAATCGTTCGCATTCCGACGGTATACCGCCGGACATCCACACCATCGGGATGAGTGCGGGGCAGATTTCCCGAGTCCCGGAGCATGGTTATGAGGCTTCAGAACTTTTCAGCAGGCCCGCGTGTCGAAGCAGAGCCATCGCGGCGCTGATACCCAGGGCATGATGCGGATCTCGACTTCGCCGGAACGGAGAGCCCCTACTCCCCTTGGCCGGCGTCCGGCCCTGCTTCATCTAAGGCACCGGCACCGCTGTCCCGGGGCAACCGGCGGGGCCGCAGCCCGGCGGTTGCCCGCTCCGTTCAGGATGCGGGGCTTGCAGCCTTGGGTAGCTCGATGTTGATCTCAAGGCTCGACATCTGCTCCCCGCGCTCCATCCTGACCTCGACATCCTTGTCGCCGATCGCCACATATTTGCGGATCGCGGCAACGATATCGCGCTGAAGCATCGGCAGGTAATCCGGGTCTGCCGTGCTGCCGCTGCCGCGTTCATGCGCCAGAAGGATTTTCAGGCGTTCCTTCGCGGTCTGAGCCGAGGGCGCGGGGCGAGTTTTGCGAACAAAGCCAAATATATTCATGACGCCCGCCCGAAGATCCGCTTGAAGAGGCCGGGCCGGGGTTCCTGCGCAATACGCATCTCAAGCTTGTTGCCCGTCAGGCGCGTCACGGCATCCTCATAGGCCTGGGCGGCAGCAGAGGGCCCGTCCAGCACGACCGGCGTGCCGACGTTGGAAGCCTTCAGGATCGCCTTGCTTTCGGGAATGACACCCAGCAGCGGGACAGCCAGGATCTCCAGCACGTCCTCCACCGTCATCATCTCGCCGATATCGACGCGCGCCTGATCGTAGCGGGTCAGCAGAACCTGCGCCTTGATCGGCTCGGACCCGGCCGTCTCCGCCCGCTTGGTCTGGCTGCTCAACAGGCCGAGAATGCGATCACTGTCGCGCACCGAGGACACTTCCGGGTTGGTGACGACCACGGCCTCATCGGCGAAATACATCGCCATCTGTGCGCCGCGCTCGATCCCGGCGGGGCTGTCGCAGACGATGTAGTCAAACTCCGCCTTCAGCTCCTTCAGGATTTCCTCCACCCCCTCCTGCGTCAGCGCATCCTTGTCGCGGGTCTGCGAGGTGGGCAGGATCGACAGATTGTCGAGCCGCTTGTCCTTGATGAGCGCCTGCTTCAGCTTTGCGTCGCCCTGGATGACGTTGATGAAGTCGAACACCACCCGGCGCTCGCAACCCATGATCATGTCCAGATTGCGCAGGCCCACGTCAAAGTCGATCACGACCGTCCTGAAGCCCTGCTTTGCGAGACCGGCCGAGATCGCAGCTGCCGATGTCGTCTTGCCGACGCCGCCCTTCCCGGATGTGATAACGATAACCCGCCCCAGAGGCGGCTTGTCCTTCAGTTCCGTCGTCACCCGACCACCTCCATGCAGAGTTTTTCTTGCTTCAGAAAGATATGTGCGCAGCGCTGGCGTGCCGCGTCTTCCAGACCCTCGTTGGTCTGGTAAAGGCCCGCGATCGCGACGAGTTCGGCATCCAGCGTCTGGCAGAAGATATGCGCATCCGTATCGCCGTGGCAGCCTGCCATCGCGCGGCCACGAAGGGCGCCATAGACATGGATGTTGCCAGCAGCGACCAGTTCCGCGCCCGAGGCGACCGATCCGATGATCGTCAGGTCCCCATGCTCGGCCACGATGAGTTGTCCCGAACGGATGGGCGAGCGGATCACCTTGTTCACAACGGGGGGCGGGGCGCTCACCCTCTGCGGGTCTGCCGCCTGTGCGGGCGTGGGATCCCGCGGCAAGGGCACTTCCTTGCCCGAAGTCAGCACGATCAGGCCAAGGGATTGCAAGGCTGCCGGGTCCATCCCCGGGGCATTCTGCACCCCGAACACACGCAGCTCGCGCGCGCGAAGGTTTTCGACCAGATCGTGGAGCGTGGTTGGATCGGCAAAGGCAGGGGCATTGACGAAGTCGAGCACGACCGGTGCCCCGAGAAAGAACTGAGGCGTCTTCTGCAACTGTTCATCGAGTTGCGCATAGAAGGCGCCGTCCGCCCGATCGGTTCCGATGCGAAGCGCGAGCGCCGTCAGGAAGCGGCCACGCACCTGAAACGCAGCACCTTCCAGCGGCGCGGGATCATGCCTTGTCCGCACGTTTTGATCTGACACCTCGAAACTGCTCCTGCTCTGTATGGCAGCTGACGACCGGGGTCGCTCCGCTCTTATTGAAGGTCCATTGTCATGAACCGGCGCTCTTATGGAAAGATGCTGCTCGCGTGTTCAGCAGGAACCCGCTGACTTGTAAAGGACGACCCGCCGTTTGCGTGAAATTTCCCGACTGTGGTCGCGGGGAGCAGAGGGGAAACGCCTTTGCAACGGGGAAATGCGCCAGAATGTCCGGGCCGAACGCCCCTTGGCAGCCGGGCTAGCGGCGGAAGCGGCGCCCATGACGGGTTGCCGGATCGGCTTGGTCCGCCGAAGGCCGTCTCCTTCGTTGCCCGACGACTCAAGGAGGAGAGGGGTCGGCCCCCCGTGCTCCCCTTACCGGTTTTCCGGGAGAGGCCACCCGCCCCCGAATGTCAGTGCCCCGCTCCGCCCTTCAGCCCGAAGCGGTGCATCTGTCGATGAATGGTAGACCGGTTCACCCCCAGCCGCCGCGCCGCCTCCGAGATATTGCCGCCCGAGGCATCCAGCGCGCGGAGAAGGCGGGCTGCCTCCCCCTCCGCATGCGGCGGCGCATGGGCCCCAGCGCGCGGCACGTCCGAAGGCAGCACCGACCGCCCCGCAGCGGTGATCGCCAGCGACCGGGCAAGATGCCCAAGCTCACGGAGGTTCCCCGGCCAATCATAGCGGGACAGTGCCTCCAGCACCTCGACGGAGAGGGGTGGCGGGCTGGCGAAGGCCTCCGTGAAGGCGCGCTCGGCCAGCCAGAGGAGATCCTGCCGATGGCGCAGGGCCGGCAGGCGGATGAGCGCGCCGTTCAGCCGGTGGAACAGATCCGCCCGGAAGCGCCCCTCAACTGCTGCCTGACCGAGATCACACTGGCTCGTCGCAATGATCCGCAGAGGCAGCGGCTCGGCCCGTGTCCCGCCGACGGGGACGGCGCCATCCTCCGCCGCCAGGCGAAGAAACCGGCGCTGCAATCCGGGCGGCAGTTCCTCCACCTTGTCGAGCACCAGGGTACCGCCGCCGGCCTCCGCGATCATCCCGCCGCCCCGCTCCCCTGCCCGGCCAAAGAGCAACGCGCCGTCCTCCTCGGCCAGTCCGGCGCAGGGCAGCACGACCAGCGGCCCCCTCCCCGCCAGCGCATGTATGGCACGCGCGAGCGTCAGCTTGCCCGTGCCGGTCTCCCCCTCGATCAGCAGCGGCAGGGGCGAGGGGGCAAGCGCCGCCACGCGGCCGAGCGCCAGTTCCATCACCGGATCCCCGCCTGCAAGCCCGCGAAGGCCCGGCGGCAGCCGCTCCGGCCGTGGCGGCGCCCGAAGCGGCGCGGGCCGAGGTTCTATGGCATGCGCGAACAGGCGATGACCGTCCCGCGTCTCCACGAACCGCTCCGCCGCCTGTCGCTGCCGGGTCAACCCCTCCAGCCGGTCCAGCGAGATATCCAGAAAGTCTGAGATCGGCCGCCCGATCAGCGCCTCCGACCCGCGCCAGTCCAGCCCCGCCGCCCGCGCCATCACCCGAGCCGCTCCGTTGGTCATGCCGATCACTCGACCGGCTGTGTCAAGTGACACCGCATCCTCCGGGTCCACATCCAGGAAATCGGCGCCCGCGGAGAGCCGCAGCACCCATTCGCGCCTACTCTCTGCCATCAGGTTGGCCATCTCGATCCGCCTTGCAGATTGCCGGACCAGGTTCAGGGCAAGAGACTGGCTGGCCCGTGGCAGCGGAGAGGAAAGGAGCGATATGTCGAGCACCGCCGCCAGCCGCCCGCCGGTATCGTAGATCGGCGCGGCTGTGCAGGACAGCCCGGTATGCGCGAGGTCGAAATGATCGCTCTGATGGATGATGAGCGGCTCTCCCGTCGCGATACAGGCGCCGAGCGCGCAGGTGCCCGCCCGTTCCTCGGACCATTCCGCGCCGAGATACAGCCCGCTTCGGCGCAACGCTGCCTTCTGTCCAGGATCGCCGAGGTATTCCACGGTCACACCCGCACTATCGGCCAGCATGAGCACGTAGTTCTGGCCCGCTACCAGCGAATAGAGATGCTCGATACCGCTCCGCGCGATGGCGATGAGATCCTCGGATCGCTGCCTGTGCAGGCGGAGCGCGCTGTCGGGCAGGATATAGGCCTCTGACCGAGCCGCCGGATCCAGCCGGTGTTGGTTCAGGCAGCGCAGCCAGCTTTGCACGACCACGGGCGCGCGTTGTCCGGCCCTGCCGCGAGAGACCTCTTCGATCTCGCGGATGTGGTGGAGATCCTCCATCGCCTCCTCCTCTCCATGTCGGCCCCTCCTCCGACGGAGCAAGGTTAGCGGAAGCGCGGCGCTTGGGAAGCCTGTTGCAGGGCAGTGCAACACCTGTTGCAGGGATCGGCAACGCGCGCTCCCATAACATGTTGAAAAGACTTGATGTCGTATTTGTGTTTCCGGTTCTCCATCATGCGGCCCAGTCTTGCTCCATCGCCGCAATGCGCCCTCAGGGGCCGATTCGGCGAGGGCCGACCGGGGAGGGTCGGCCATCATGGCGAAGCAGAGGGAGGACACCATGCTCGACACGACAAGACATGCGGCATTCGATGCGCTGATCCGCGATCTGGAACGTGCGCTCGTCGCTCAGGATGCCGATGCGGTTGCGGATCTGTTTCTGGAGACGGGGTTCTGGCGGGATCTGGCCGCCTTCACCTGGAACATCCGCACCTGCGAGGGGCGGGAGGAAATCCGTGCCATGGCGGCGGAGCAGCTTGCCGCGATCAAGCCGGAATCCCTGCATCTCGACCCCGCGGAAGAGGTCGCGGAGAGCGGTGACGTCACCGAAGGCTGGCTGCGGTTCGAAACGGCGACAGGGCGGGGTGTGGGCTATCTGCGGATGAAGGACGGCAGGATATGGACGCTGCTGACCACGCTTCACGAACTGAAGGGCCATGAGGAACCCCGCGGCCTCCGCCGCCCGATGGGCGCGGAGCATGGGCACGACCCGGACCGCAAGACCTGGAAGGAGAAACGGGAGGCGGAGACCGCGCGTCTGGGCTATGAGGAGCAACCCTATGTGCTCATCATCGGCGGCGGACAGGGCGGTATCGCCCTTGGCGCGCGGCTGCGGCAGCTGAACGTGCCGACGATCATCGTGGACCGTCACGCGCGCCCCGGCGATCAATGGCGGAGCCGCTACAAGTCGCTCTGCCTGCATGACCCGGTCTGGTATGACCACCTGCCCTACATTCCCTTTCCCGACAACTGGCCGGTCTTCGCGCCCAAGGACAAGGTCGGCGACTGGCTGGAAATGTACACCAGGGTCATGGAGCTGAACTACTGGTCCAGCACCACCGCCAAATCGGCGCAATGGGACGAGGCGCGGAAGGAATGGACGGTGACCGTCGATCGCGACGGCGAGGAGGTCGTGCTTCGCCCGAAGCAACTCGTGCTGGCGACCGGCATGTCGGGCAAGGCGAACGTTCCGAAAATCCCCGGCCAGGATGTGTTCAAGGGCGAGCAGCAGCATTCGAGCAGCCATCCCGGCCCCGATGCCTACCGGGGCAAGCGGGTGGTGGTGATCGGCGCCAACAACTCCGCCCACGATATCTGCGCCGCGCTCTGGGAAAACGGTGCGGATGTGACGATGGTGCAGCGTTCCTCCACCCATATCGTCAGATCCGACAGCCTGATGGAGGTATGTCTGGGTGGCCTCTACTCCGAACAGGCGGTGGCGAACGGGATCACGCATGACAAGGCAGACATGATCTTCGCCTCCATCCCCTATCGGATCATGCACCGCTTCCACGTGCCCCAGTATGACGAGATCAAGAAGCGGGACGCCGATTTCTATGCCGCGCTGGAGAAGGCAGGCTTCATGCTCGATTTCGGGGATGATGAGAGCGGGCTGTTCATGAAATACCTCCGCCGTGGCTCCGGCTACTACATCGATGTGGGGGCCTGCGATCTCATCATCGACGGGTCGATCAAGCTGCAATCCGGCAAGGGGATCAGCCATTTGAGCGAGGACGCGGTCGTGCTGGACGATGGCACGGAACTGCCTGCCGATCTGGTCGTCTACGCGACAGGCTATGGGTCCATGAACGGCTGGGCGGCGGATCTCATCAGTCAGGAGGTAGCAGACAAAGTCGGCAAATGCTGGGGTCTCGGCTCCGAGACGACGAAGGATCCGGGCCCGTGGGAGGGGGAGCAGCGCAACATGTGGAAGCCTACCCAGCAGGAGGGGCTGTGGTTCCACGGTGGCAACCTGCATCAGTCGCGGCATTATTCACGCTATCTTGCCCTGCAGCTGAAAGCGCGGGCGGAAGGCATTGACACGCCCGTCTGGGGAATGAGCGCCCCGCATCACCTGCGCTGACCGCTCGAAATCCGTAACGCGTGGCGCTTCCGACCGGAGGCGCCGCAATCACCGTTCCCCTTCCGTTCACGAACCGTTAACCTGTGCGCGAAGCCGGGAGTTGCGCATGGGATATCTGGAAAAACTGAACGACCGGCAGCGGCAGGCGGTGGAGCATGGGACGGGGCCGCTTCTCGTCATCGCCGGGGCAGGATCGGGCAAAACCAGCACGCTCGCGCATCGCGTGGCGCATCTGCTCGTGCAGGGCGCCGATCCGCGGCGGATCCTGCTCATGACCTTTTCGCGTCGCGCGGCAGCGGAGCTGACACGGCGGGTCGAGCGGATCGCGGCCGCCGCTCTCCCCATAGGGTATGCCGCGGATGCGCTGACCTGGGCCGGAACCTTTCACGGGATCGGCGCGCGGCTTCTGCGCGAGTATGCACCCCAGATCGGCCTGACACCGGATTTCACCATCCACGACAGGGAGGATTCGGCCGATCTGATGAACCTCTCCCGCCATGGCCTCGGCTTGTCGCGCACAGAGGCGCGGTTCCCCGGCAAGGGCACCTGCCTTGCGATCTACTCTCGCACAGTCAATTCGGGGGAAGATCTCTCGGACGTCCTGAAACGGCATTTCCCGTGGTGCGCGACCTGGGAGACGGAACTGAAGCGGCTTTTTGCAGCCTATGTCGCAGCAAAACAGGCGCAGAATGTGCTGGATTACGACGACCTGCTCCTCGCCTGGGCCGAGATCATGCAGGAGCCCGCCTTTGCCGCCCATATCGGCGCGATGTGGGATCACGTGCTGATCGACGAATATCAGGACACCAACCGCCTGCAATCGCGCATCCTGCAAGCGTTGAAACCCGATGGAAAGGGATTGACGGTAGTGGGCGACGATGCCCAGTCGATCTATGCGTTCCGTGCGGCGACCGTGCGCAATATCCTCGACTTCCCCGACGCTTTCACACCGCCCGCCGCCGTGGTGACGTTGGAGAGGAACTACAGATCGACGCAGCCCATCCTTACGGCGGCAAATGCCGTGATCGCCGAGGCGCGCGAGCGGTTCAGCAAGACCCTCTGGAGCGACCGCGCCTCCGCCGAGAAGCCCCGGCTCGTCACTGTCGCCAACGAGCTGGATCAGGCGCGGCATGTCGTCGATCAGCTTCTCGCCAATCGGGAGGAGGGGATGCGCCTCAAGGATCAGGCCGTGCTGTTCCGCACCTCCAGCCATTCCGGTCAGCTGGAAGTGGAGCTGACCCGGCGGAACGTGCCATTCGTGAAATTCGGCGGTCTGAAGTTTCTCGACTCGGCGCATGTGAAGGATGTGCTTGCCGTGCTCCGCTTCGGGCAGAACCCCCGGGACAGGGTGGCGGGATTCCGGGCGCTGCAGCTTTTGCCCGGCCTCGGGCCGGGAACCGCGGGGAAGGTGCTGGATGCGATGGCCGGAGCGCCGCAGCCGCTGCAGGCGCTGGCCGACTTTCCAGTTCCGCCCCGCGTGGCGGGGTGGGCTGAACTGGTTCAGACCCTGCAGCCCCTCGGCTGGCCGGACGCATTGAGCCGTGCCCGGCTGTGGTACGAGCCGCATCTCGACCGGCTGCACGAGGATGCGGAATTCCGCCGCGCCGATCTTCTTCAACTGGAGCAGATCGCGATGGCCTACCCCTCGCAGGAGCGGTTCCTGACCGACCTCACCCTCGATCCGCCGGATGCCACCAGCGGTCCCGCCGGCGTGGCACTGAAGGATGAGGATTACGTGATCCTCTCGACCATCCATTCCGCCAAGGGGCAGGAATGGCGCTCCGTCTTTGTGCTGAACGCGGTCGATGGTTGCATCCCCTCCGATCTCGGGGCGGGCGATACCGCTGAACTGGAGGAGGAGCGCCGCCTGCTCTATGTCGCCATGACGCGTGCGAAGGACCGGCTGGCGCTGGGTATTCCGCTCAGGTTCTATGTCACCCAGCAAAGCCGCAACGGAGACCGACACCTGTATGCTGCCCGCTCCCGTTTCATCACCCGGCAGATGCTGGAGCATTTCGAGGTGACCTACTGGTCTCCCCCGACGGCCGTACATGCCGCTCCACCACCCCGGATAGACATTGCCCGCAAGATGCGGGGAATGTGGGAGTAGCTCTGCCCGAAGCCGCCGCTTTGGGTGGCGGCGGGGCTTGCTCCCCTCCAGTGCCAGTTCCTCCCGGCACCCGCATGCCGTGCGGGAGTGCCGCAGATGATTGTGGCCAATCCGAAATCTTCCCGCAGCGTCCCCGAGTGCCCCATCTTTAGCCGATGTCGGGAGAAACTACCGGCGGAAGGGGCCGCAGGATAGGCTGCGGTCCCGGGTTTCGCCGGTCCCTTACACGCGTAACCATCCGCTGCCCTTTACGCCGGTCGAAGGACGAAAGCGAGGCTCCTCCATCGCAGAGATGGCGGCAGCCTTCTGTATGATCCGCTCCGTGCGATGAAAGGCGAGGATATCGCCAGAGCAAGAGTAGGCTCTCTCAGTATCTCGCGGGACTCCGAAGCGAAACCGCCGCTTTTGCTCAGCAGAGGGCTGCCGTGAGGCTGTGAGACGCCGGACCATTCCGGTATCGCGCAGTCACGCGGGGCGCGATGCCTGGCCCCCGCTCTAACCGCTTCAGGCGATCACCCCGCTTAGCGTGAAAAACCACACACCCGCCTCAATGGATGCGCCCTCTGCGATGATGTTCAGCAGAGGGCAATCGTGACTCGCGTTATCGCTGGCGTCCCGCAGATTACTCCGGTGGCCGAGCCGATTTGGATGCTACGATCACCGCAGAGTTTCGCGCTTCTTGACAGCTCTGATGAGAGGAAAGCCATGCTGCGTCTATTTCTCGTCGCGGGGACGCTTGCTGCCCTTACCGTCGCGCCGGTCGCTAAGGCCTGCACCCGCGTGGTGTATCACGGACCGGAAGGTCGGGTGTTGACGGCAAGGTCGATGGACTGGAGCCTGCCGATGCTGTCAAACCTGTGGGTCTTTCCGCGCGGCATGAACCGAACGGGGGAGGCCGGGTCGCGATCGCTGGAATGGATATCAAAATACGGCAGCCTTATCGTCTCGGGCTATGATATCTCGACCGTCGACGGCATGAACGAGGCCGGGCTGGTCGCGAATATGCTCTGGCTAGAGAGTTCGGGGTATCCTGAGGACGATGGCACCACGCCGCAGATGTCGCTGTCGGTCTGGGCACAGTATTTCATGGACAACTATGCCAGCGTTGCCGAAGCCGTGACAGATCTGGAGGCTAGGCCCTTTCACGTCCTCACGCGGGATGTGCCCGTTCAGCCGGGACGGCTGACAACGGTGCACCTTTCTCTGTCTGATGCGAGCGGTGATAGCGCCATACTCGAATGGCTAGATGGCGAACTGAGCATCCATCATGGCCCAGAATACCGGGTGATGACCAATGATCCGCCCTATCCCGAGCAACTGGCACTGGCCACCTACTGGCGGGGCGTCAATCCGCGGGAGATGCTGCCGGGAAGCACCCGCGCTTCGGATCGTTTCGTGCGGGCCGGAACCTATGTCGATATGGTCGTACAATCAGATGACCCGCGCGAGGCAGCTGCGGCGGCCTTTAGCGTGATCCGCAATACCTCCGTGCCGTTCGGCATCAGCACCCCCGACGCACCAAATCTCTCGACCACGCGGTGGCGGGTTGTGGCAGATCACAAGGATCGGCTGTTCTATGTCGAATCCGCGCTTTCGCCCAATGTCTTCTGGGTCGATCTGAAACAGCTGGATTTCGCCGAGGACAGCGGTTTGCGCTGGCTGAATCTGGGCGTCGATATGGTCGCTCTTCAGTCTGGGGAAGTATCCGGCAAGTTCACACCCGCGGAACCCTTCCGCTTCGAGCCGGCAGAGTGAGACGTGTCTCGGGAGAGGACGGCCGTGCCCTCCAGACGCATTGCATCTTGCGCGGGATGAGTTGGAGATAGGCTTTTGCCGTCTCATGGCGAGCGTCAACCCGAAACGGGCGGGTTCAGGGCGCAGCACCATCGGTGGCGCCGCGCAACCCGCTCAAGCACGGTGACGTCGAGACTCCCGCCTCGACAAGCAGCATGGGGTTAAGGAAGCGGTTTCCAAGCATCACCCACCGCCCGTTGGGAAGGGAAGTGTGCGCGATGCAGACAGGGCGCCCGATTGCTGCCCGCATCCCGATCTTGAGGACTGGACCGCAGTCATTTCACGAAAGAAAGCGTTTCTGCGACGCCCTTGTGTAGCCAGAGGTCCGGCCGGAAGCGATCAGCCTGCCGTTGCCAGGATGGCGCGGGCACGAAGGCGTACCGGCTCATCCACCATCGCGCCATCGACGGAAACCGCACCATCGCCTGACGCGATCACCCGGCGCGCCCAGTCGATTTCCGACTGAGAGGGGGCGAAAGCCTCGCGGATCACACCGACTTGCTTGGGGTGGATACAAAGCTTGCCCGTCATCCCGAGCGCGCGGGCATGGGCGGCATCTTCGCCGCTGACGGACAGATCGTCGAGTTGCACCGTCACACCATCGAGCGGTGCAGCGATCCCTGCAAGGCGCGAGGCGAGGATCAGTTCGAACCGCGCGGGAAGCAGAACCTCCCGGTGATGGGCGCATCCCAGATCGGCGCAGAAATCGACCGAACCGAAGGCAAGTCGCACGACCCCCTGCGCCGCCGCGATGGATCGTGCCGCAGCAAGACCACGCGCCGTCTCCACCAGAGCAATAAGCGGGAGACCGAGCCGAGCCGCGACGGCTGCCACCGCACCAGCCTCCTCTGCCTTCGGCAGCATCACCGCGGCTGGCTGAAGCGCCGCAACCGCTGCCATATCCGCCGCATGCCACGGCGTTCCTATGGCATTGATCCGCACGATGACCGGCAGGTCCGTGAAATCAGCGGTCAGCGCCGCGCGGGCCGTATCCTTGGTGCCGGGGCCGACGGCGTCCTCCAGATCGAGGATGATTGCATCGGCCCGGGAGGCTGCCGCTTTGGCAAATCGTTCGGGGCGATCGGCGGGGACGAAAAGCGGGGCCGTTACGCGGCTCACCATGTTGCGCGTGCCTCCATGGCCACCGGCCCATCGACGCGGGCAGTCCAGAGCCGCAGACCCTCGCCATCGGCCTCTGCGTTGAGCGTGTAACCGGCAGTATCATACAAGGGTGACAGGGACCGGAAGTCGAAACGGGCGGGACCGCTGCCCCGCAATTTCGCGGCGAAATGCAGAAGTTGCGTCGCCTGAAGCGGCCCATGCACCACCAGACCGGGATACCCCTCCTCGCCGGTCACATAAGGCGCATCGTAATGGATACGGTGGCCGTTGAAGGTCAGCGCCGAATACCGGAACAACAGCGGCGGTGTGGGAGTAACCGGCAGTCTATGGGTTCCCTCTGCGGCTGGTTCCGCCGCTTTCGGGGTGACGCCCGGCGCGTCCGCATTGCGATAGACGATGTCCTGCCGCTCTTCGATCACAAGCCTGTCGTCGCTCTCGATCCGGTGATCCACGGTCACGAAGCAGAGCGGCCCGGTGCGACCCTCCTTCAATGTCACGTCCCGGATGGTGGAGATGCGCGTAACCTGCTCCCCCACCCGGATGTCGTCGTGAAACGCAAACGCGCCGCCGGCCCACATCCGGCGCGGCAGCGGCACCGGAGGCAGAAAACCGCCGCGCGCGGGATGACCATCAGCCCCCAGGCTGGCGGTCGGAGCAACTGGCGGCGCGAGGCAGAGATGGATGAGAAGCGGCGCGGCATCCCCGTCGCTCACTTCACCCCCAAGATCCAGCGTCGCATTGAAGCGTTCCACCAGCGCCTCGGTGACGCGCTCCGACTTCCGCTCACTGCGCCCGATCCACTCCCGCAGGTAACCGATATCCACCGTCATGCCTTGACCACCATCCGGTTCAAGGCGGGCACCGGTCCGTAGCTTTGCTGCTCCCCGGAGATGACGGCAGCCGGCGCAGGGTAGCTGACGGGACCATTCGGCGTTTCCACCGTGATGCGCCGCAGATGCGGATGCTGAGACAGCCGTTGCATGTCGCTGACCGAGGCGAAGGCGACATCCGCCTTGAGAAGCGCGGTGCTGGCTTCCTCCACCGTGCGACGGGCGAAGCCATCGGCGACCAGGCTGTCGATCTCGGCGCGGTTGGTCACCCGGGCGACGTTGGTGGCAAAGCGCGGGTCACTGCCCAGTTCGGGCCGGCCCAGAAATACATCGGCCAGCTTGCGCCATTCCCGATCACTTTGCACCGAGATCAGGATCGGCTTGCCGTCCCGGCAGGTGAACACGCTGTAGGGCGCGATGGACGGATGGGCCATGCCAAGCCGACGTGGCGACTTGCCGCCCTCATGGTTGAGCAGCGGAACCGTCAGCCAGTCGGCCATCACATCGAACATCGAGACGGAAATCTGCGCCCCCCTGCCGGTCATCCCCCGCGCGATCAGCGCTTCGAGAATGGCGGCGTGAGCGGTGGCGCCCGTCGCGATATCGACGATGGAGATGCCGACCCGTGCCGCATCTTCAGGTCCGCCGGTGATCGAGCACAGACCTGACTCTGCCTGTATCAGCAGATCATAGGCCTTCCGGTCCGCCATCGGCCCGACCTCACCATAACCGGTGATCGAGCAAGTGATGAGCCGCGGCCACTTCTGTGCCAGACGTTCAAAGGAAAAGCCCAGCTTGCCGAGCGCGCCCCGCTTGAGGTTCTGAACGAGCACGTCGGCCCCATCCAGCAGCCGCTCCAGCTCCTCCCGCCCCTCATCGCTCGCCAGATCGAGCGTGACAGAGGTCTTTCCCCGGTTCAGCCAGACGAAATAGCTCGACTGCCCGTTCGCGACGTCATCATAACCCCGCGCGAAATCACCTTCCGGCCGTTCGATCTTGATGACATTCGCGCCCGCATCGGCAAGCCGGGACGTGGTGAACGGCGCGGCGACGGCTTGCTCGATAGCGACGACCGTCAAACCCTTCAGCGGCTGATATGCCATCAGAAGCTCCGCGGCAGGCCGAGAACGTGTTCGGCGACATAGGACAGGATCAGGTTGGTGGAGATCGGTGCCACCTGATAGAGACGGGTTTCGCGGAACTTGCGCTCAATGTCGTATTCGCAAGCGAAGCCGAAGCCACCATGGAACTGGAGACAGGCATTTGCCGCCTCCCAGCTTGCCTTCGCGGCAAGGTATTTCGCCATATTGGCCTGCGCACCGCAATCCTCATGCGCATCATAGCGGCGGCAGGCGTCAAACCGCATGAGGTTGGCGGCCTCTATCTCTATATAGGCCTCTGCGATCGGGAACTGCACACCCTGGTTCTGGCCGATGGGCCGGCCGAAGACATTCCGCTCGCTGACATATTTCACCACCCGGTCGGTGAACCAGTAGCCGTCTCCGATGCATTCCGCCGCGATCAGCGTCCGCTCCGCGTTGAGACCGGTCAGGATATACTTGAAGCCCTTGCCTTCCTCGCCGATCAGGTTTTCCACAGGGATTTCGAGGTTGTCGAAGAACAGCTCGTTGGTCTCGTGGTTGACCATGTTCAGGATCGGGCGCACTTCCATGCCCGATTTCATCGCCTCCTTGATATCGACGATGAAGATCGACATGCCTTCGGACTTCTTCTTCACCTCGGACAGCGGCGTGGTCCGGGCGAGGAGGATCATCAGGTCGGAATGCTGCACACGGCTGATCCAGACCTTCTGACCGTTGATGACGTAACGGTCGCCCCTGCGAACGGCAGTGGTCTTGATCTTGGTGGTGTCGGTGCCGGTGGTAGGCTCCGTCACACCCATGGATTGCAGGCGCAATTCACCGCTGGCGATCTTTGGCAGATATCTGCGCCGCTGCTCCTCCGAACCGTGCCGGACGAGCGTGTTCATGTTATACATCTGCCCGTGGCAGGCCCCCGAATTGCCGCCCGACCGGTTGATCTCTTCCATGATGATTGACGCTTCCGTCAACCCGAGCCCGGAGCCGCCGTATTCCTCAGGGATCAGCGCGGCCATCCAGCCCGCGCGCGTCAGCGCTTCGACAAACTCTTCGGGATAGGCGCGCGCCTCGTCAATCTTGCGGTGATACTCATCCGGGAACTCCGCACAAAGCGCCCGGACTGCATCCCGGATATCCTGATAATCGTCTGCACCGTGATCGAACATACGCGACTCTCCCCAAGTCTCTCGCCAGTCCGCGCAGTTTGCAGGAGGTATGGCGATACATCAAATATATGATGATGCTAGCACCTATAACGGATGAGCATGACAGGACGAGGACCCTTGGCGCTATATGAATTCATTATATTACAAGCATCTCATTGCTATTTGTATTATCGCTCGGCCTGTGCCAATGCATCGCAATCGCCCGACGGCAGAGATGATGTAACGGGGAAACCAGGTTAAGGGTAACGATCGCCCTCCGGCGTGGCCCGATGATCGTAAGTCCGGCGAGCCTGACGGGGAGGACAAAACGCTTATGATCGACCTGCGCCAGATGCGCTATTTCGTAGCTATCGTCGAGCATGGCTCTTTCTCGCGCGCGGCGGAGTATCTGCATGTCGCGCAACCCGCGCTATCCCTTCACGTCCGCAATATGGAAACCGATCTGGGCACTGCCCTGCTGTTTCGCAGCCCGCGTGGCGTGGTACCCACCGAAGCAGGGGTTATCCTGCTCCGCCATGCGCGGATCATGCTGGACCAGGTCGCCGTCGCCGAAGAGGAAATCCGAGGTCACCAGCGCGAGCCGAGCGGCGATGTCAGGCTTGGGCTTCCTGCGACGATAGGACAGATACTGGCCGTACCGCTGCTCACCCAGGTTCATACCCGTTATCCGAAGATACGTCTGCGCATTGCCGAAGCCATGAGCGGCTATATCCAGGATTGGCTTCGAGAGGGTCGTATTGATCTGGCTGTTCTCTACGGCGAGGCGTCCGAGCATGCGATCAGGACGGAAGCCCTGCTGGACGAGCCGTTGACGTTCTTCGGTACGCCGGACATGCTGAAACAGGCGGGGCTGACGGCAGCGGATTTACCGCTTGCCGCCGCCGCTGACATGCCTCTCATTCTTCCGGGTGAAGGGCATGGTCTACGCGATCTCATCAAGCGGCATGCGACGGCAACGGGCTGCGCTCTTACCGCCGTCATCGACGTGGACAGCTATCAGAACATCAAGGATTTGGTGCTCGAAGGACTGGGCTTTTCGATCTTGCCGCAGAATGCCATTGCGGCCGAAGTGGCGGAGGGCAAGCTCGCCTCCCGCCGTCTCACGCAGCCCTCCATCCGGCGGACGGTGCATCTGGCATATTCCACGGACAAGCCCATGACGAATGCGGTTGCCGTGGTCCGCACGCTTGCACGGGCAATGCTGTGTGATCTGGCGCGAACCGGCCGTTGGAGCGGCGCAGACATCGTGATGCCCGGCGCCGACGAAAAGGATGACTGAATCAATCGCGCCACGGAAAACTCCGTGGCGCGACATGGAAGGGATAGTGATCAGACGGAAGCGCGTCTGGCGGCACGCGTCTTCAAGCCCGTGTTCCTTTCAATTTGCCCGTCGCCGTCGAGGTAGCCGTGGCGCCGCAGATCGGGCATCAGGACCGCGGCGATGAAGGCTATGCACAGCAGCGCGGCCACGTAGTAGTAGTACACATCGCCAATCCCATGCGATCTGAGGAAAAGGGCTGCATATTCCGCCGTCCCACCGAAGCAGGCATTGGCCAGCGCATAAGGGAAACCCACACCGAGTGCCCGGACCGAGGCCGGGAACATGTCCGCCTTCACGAGACCCGATACCGGCGTGTAGAACGTGGCGATCAGCAGCCCGGAGACGATGAGCGCAAAGGCGGCGAACGGGTTCTGAACGTTTGCGATTCCATACAGGATCGGCACCACGAGCGCAGTCCCGATGCCCGTGAAGAGCAGCATGTTGCGCTTGACGCCGATACGGTCCGCGAGCATTCCGAAAACCGGTTGCGCCAGCATGAACACCAGCAGAGACGCCGTCATAATGAGTGTCACCGTCGTCTTGTCAAACCCGACGGTGACGACGAGGAACTTCTGCATATAGGTGGTGAAGGTATAGAAGTAGAGTGAACCGCCCGCGGTAAAGGCCATCACCAGAAGCACGGCGCGCCAGTGCGGGACGAGGCCGCGAAGCGAACCCGCCTCCTTGGCGTGCATTGCCTTGTCCTTGGCGGTTTCGGTCATGGCACGGCGCAGGTAGACCACGACGATGGCCGCGGCGGCGCCGATGAAGAACGGAATACGCCAGCCCCAGGCTTGCATCTCCGCCTCCGTGAGGATGGATTGCAGCAAGAAAACGGTGAAGAGCGCGGACAATTGGCCAAGGATGATGGTGAAATACTGAAAAGACCCAAAAAAGCCGCGTTTGCCCTTGGTCGCGACTTCACTGATGTAGGTGGCCCCGGTGCCGTATTCCGCGCCGACAGACAGCCCCTGAAGCATCCGGGCGGCCAGGAGCATGATCGGCGCCGCAACCCCTATCGCGGCATAGGTCGGCAGCAGGCCGATGAGCAGCGATCCGCCGCACATCATGAACACCGAAATGATCATAGAGACCTTGCGTCCCTTGGTATCGGCGATCCAGCCAAAGACCCAGCCGCCGACCGGACGCATGAAGAAACCGACGGCAAAGACCCCGGCGGTCGCGAGAAGCTGGCTTGTCTGATTGCTATCCGGAAAGAACGACGGTGCGAAGTAGATGGCCAGATAGGCGTAAATGAAGAAATCATACCATTCGACCATGTTGCCCGCGCAGGCGCCGATCAAGCCGCGCATGCTGGCCTTTCGCTTGGCTTCGGCGTCCGCCCCGGCCACACTCGCAATATCAACCATGTTTCCCCCCTGGAAATGGCCACGTTGAGGACGCAAGACTTCGGGCACCGGAGGGCACCTTCAGATCGCTTGTTCTCCGGTAAGACACGCCTTCGCCTCCACGAAGGTCGCGCCGCTCCCCCTGCTCATCCCGTGGCAGTTCTATCCGGGCAGACTACGAAATCGCGCCATAAGCCGGAACGGGCATTACTGATATGACCTTCATAACGAAACCATATGGGAAGGGAGGGCGCTCGCCGCGCTGTTCCCGCTGGCATCGCTTCGCGACGACATGTCATCCTCCGTCAAGCCAGTGAGGTGCAGCGCGTGGAAATCAATCAACTTATCACCCTCGTCCACGTCGCCGAACTGGGCAGCATCAGCAAGGCCGCCGACCGGTTGAATATCGTGCAGCCTGCGCTCAGCAGACAGATACGGCTGCTGGAAGAGGAACTCGGTGTTCCCCTCTTTGAGCGCCACGGGCGCGGGGTAGCGATCACTCCTGCAGGTCAGCAGGCGGTCGACCATGCCGTCCGGGTGCTTGCGGAGATCGATTCTCTGCGCCGGGCGGTGGAGGAAGGGCGATCCTCCTTCCGCGGAATGGTACGGATCGGTGCGACGCCGACCGTTGCGGAGCTGATGACGGTCCCGTTGATGGTCCAGATCAAGAAGGATCACCCGGACCTTGCAGTCCGGTTCTCCTCCGCCTTCACGGGCTATCTGGTGGACTGGATGACCCGGGGAGAACTGGACGTGATGATCTCCTACGACCCGGTCTCCACCCGCTCGCTCCGGGTAAGGCCAGTGCTGATGGAGAGCCTGTTCCTCATCGGCCCGCCGGGTGTGCTGAATGTAGAACAGCCCGTACGGTTCCGGGATCTTGCTGATCAGCCGCTCGTGCTTCCCAGCCCCCGCCACGGGCTGCGCGCCATCTTCGATCAATGTGCGCGGGTGGCAGGGATCACGTTCACGCAGGTAATCGAGGCGGATTCATTTGCCTCCATGATCGACCTGACACGAGCAGGCTTCGGCGCGACGATCCTGCCGGTGGCTCCCATTCACAAGCCATTGGCGGCGGGCGAATTGTCTTGTGCGCCGCTTGTCGATCCCGCACCGGAACGCAAGCTGGCGCTCTGTTACTCTGCCGATCGGCCGGTCAGCCCGGCCGCGCGTTACGTGGGCGAATTGTTTATCCGTCTGACGGAGGAAGGGGTGCGCAGCGGTATATGGAAGGGAACGCTACTGTAGGAGCGCCATCTAATACGGTGATATCTCAAAGAGAATAATAGCATTATTTTTTATACTTTCCCTGCCATAGGTTCTGCCGAGAATTTCAGGGAGTGAGACAATGGATATCTCTGTGCCGGAGGCTCCGGCTGAGTTGAACTGGCAGGAGGATGTGTATCGCGTCCTCAAGAGCCACGACGTGAAGCATGTCGCTTATGTGCCGGATGCCGGGCATTCCGCGGCGATCCGTCATGCCGAGGCCGACAATGAGATGACGTCCGTCGTCCTGACGACGGAGGAAGAAGGCATCGGTTACCTTGCGGGCGCATGGCTCGGCGGCGATCGGGGGGCGTTGCTCATGCAAAGCTCCGGCGTCGGCAACTGCATCAACACCTTGGCGTTGCAGCAGGTCGCGCGGTTTCCGCTGCTCATGGTCATCACGATGCGCGGGGACTGGGCGGAGTTCAACGGCTGGCAAAATCCGATGGGCCAGGCGACGGAGGAGACGCTGCGCGCCATGGGCGTGATGGTATGGCGGGCCGACCGGCCAGAAGACGTGGAGCCGCTGCTGCATGGCGCGGCGACCATGGCCTTCAACGGAGATACCGCAACCGCCGTCCTTCTGGGTCAGCGCCTGATCGGAGAGAAAAAATGGGTCAAGTGAAAGCAGGCGGCGACCTCGACCGTCGCGACGTCGTGCGTGCCCTCCTGGCGGATCGCAAGGATCTGCTGGTGGTCACGGGGCTGGGCTCTGCCTCTTATGACGTGATGGCGGCGGGCGATCATGACAACAACTACTATCTCTGGGCCGCGATGGGTTCGGCGGCGATGGTGGGTCTTGGCATTGCAGCGACCCAGCCTGACAAGCCCGTTCTCGTGCTGACCGGAGACGGTGAATCGCTGATGGGCTTCGGGGCCCTGGCGACCATTGCTCTGCGCCGGCCGCGGAACCTGACGCTCGCCATCCTGGACAACGGCCACTTCGGCGAGACCGGCATGCAGGAAAGCCATGCGGGGCGCGGTATCGAGTTCGATCAGGTGGCGGCGGCCTGCGGCTTTCCGCATACGGGGCGGATCACCGACATGGCAGGGGTCCAGTCGCTCCGGGATGACATCTACAAGCAGGACGGATTGCGTCTCTTCACGTTGAAGATCAAGCCGGAGAACCTGCCGCGTGTTCTGCCGCCACGGGATGGCGTGCATGTCAAGAACCGCTTCCGCATGGCGCTCGGCCATCAGCCGATCTGAGCGAAGCAAGGGGGGAATGACATGAGCGGCCTTGAACGCTTTACGAATACGGTGAACGGACAGGCGACCGAGAGCAGAACGGGCCGGTGGCTGGTGTCGGAGGACCCTTTCACCGGCAAGGCTTGGGCCGAGGTGCCGCATTGTGACGCCGATGACGCCCGGGCGGCGATTGAGGCCGCCCACGACGCCTTCAACGGACCCTGGTCCAGGATGACGGCGACAGCGCGGGGAAAGTTATTGCGGCGGTTCGCCGATCTGATCGAGGCGAATGCCGACCGTCTTGCGGAACTGGAGACCCGCGATAACGGAAAGCTCTATGCCGAGATGGCGGGGCAGGTCAGGTATCTGCCGGAGTATTACCACTACTTCGGCGGACTCGCGGACAAGATCGAAGGCGCGGTGCTACCATCCGACAAGCCGGATATCTTCAGCTACACGCGCCACGAACCCCTGGGCGTTGTCGTCTGCATCACGCCGTGGAACTCGCCGCTGCTGCTGCTGACGTGGAAGCTCGCCGCTGCGCTGGCGGCTGGGAATACCGTGGTCATCAAGCCCTCGGAGTTCACGTCGGCGTCCACGCTGGAATTCGTCAAGCTCGCCAAGCAGGCCGGTTTTCCCGATGGTGTGATCAACACCGTGACGGGTTACGGGCACGAGATAGGTGATGTGCTGGTCCAGCATCCGCTCGTCGACAAGGTCGCCTTCACCGGGGGGGATGCGACGGGGGCTTCGGTCTATGCCGGGGCCGCGAAGGGGCTGAAACACGTCTCCCTCGAGCTGGGGGGCAAATCGCCGAACATCGTTTTCGATGATGCCAATCTCGACGACGCGGTGAAGGGGGCGATCTCCGGCATCTTCGCAGCCTCCGGGCAGACCTGCATTGCAGGATCGCGCTTGTTGGTTCAGCGGTCGGTCTATGACGAGATCTCCCGGCGTGTGGTGGAGTTCGCGGCGACCGCGAAACTCGGCAACCCGATGGATAAGGCGACGCAGGTCGGGCCGATCACCACCCGCTCGCAACGTCAGAAGGTTCTCGATTACATACGCATCGCGAAGGAAGAGGGT
Organism: Haematobacter massiliensis; assembly: GCF_000740795.1. Taxonomy (GTDB): domain Bacteria; phylum Pseudomonadota; class Alphaproteobacteria; order Rhodobacterales; family Rhodobacteraceae; genus Haematobacter; species Haematobacter massiliensis. The sequence continues at coordinate 29,238 of NZ_JGYG01000005.1, read as the reverse complement.
GCTGCCTGCCTTCTCGGTGGCGATGTCCCGGCCGACCAGACGATATCAGCAGGCTGGTTTGTGGAGCCTACGATCTTCGGCGATGTGACCAACGACATGCGTATTGCGCGGGAAGAAGTCTTTGGCCCCGTTCTGTCCATCATTCCGTTTGAGGATGAGGAGGATGCGATCCGCATTGCGAACGACACCATCTATGGTCTTGCCGCAGGCGTATGGACCCGCGATATGCGGCGCGCGATACGGATGGCCGATGCCATCAAGGCGGGCACCGTATGGGTAAATACCTATCGCGCGGTCAGCTTCATGGCGCCCTTCGGCGGCTTCAAGAAGAGCGGTATCGGTCGGGAGAATGGTCAGGAAGCCATCTATGAGTTCATGCAGACGAAGTGCGTGTGGCTGAACTTGGCTGAGGGCGTCGCGAACCCGTTCGTCCTCCGCTAGCGACGTACGAGTATGGGAGTATGAAGGGCTGAGCTAAGGGAAGCCCGAACCTTGAGCGAGCCGGTCGAAGGCCTGACCCTTCGACCGGCAACAGGTTTAGTGATGATGCTCCGGCATCGCCTTCAAGTCGTCCTTCGTCCAGCGCGTGACGGCATGGACTTCGCCGCTTTCATCGCGCATGGCGTCGAGATCCGCGACATTGAGAGCAACCGGCTTGGCGCCGATCCCCAGAAATCCGCCGACATCAATAATCACCTGTGCATTCGGCCCAGCTCCATGCAGATGGTCTATGTATCCGACCTTCTCATCCCCTGGCCCATAGACCGTAGCACCCGACAGCACAGCATCGGTGATTTCGTCCGGCGCGAGCCGCGTATGTGCAGAGTGGTCCATAATCGTCCTCCTTCGTGGCTATGCGACCGAAACGTCCTGACCGCCCCTGGTGTTCCTCCCGGTCCCACCAATCCTTGTCCTCCGGTTCTGAACTGGTGTTCTACAGGACCAGGGCAAAAGCGCTGGCCGACCCCGACGAGGCATCCTTGCCCCGAAATTCCTGCGGCGGTAAGCCAGGGTGTGCGGATGCTCATAACGCCCGATAATTCATGAAAATTTTACGTTCCCGGGACAGGATCAACAAAACCGCCCCCGGAAAGTCATGGCCATCCTCACGCCCCTTGTCAGCCCATGCGGCGCCCGGCTTCAGCCAGTTGATTAGGTCGCCGGAGGTCGAGCAAATACGTGGTTCTGCATCGGCCTGCTCAGACTTCTCTTCCTGCCGTTCCAGCCGGGGCGGATCGGCTCTGTATCCGAGATCACCATATCGACATCCGGCGGCTGCGCCCGCTCAGAGGTTCAGCGCATGGGTTGACCTTGACGGAGGCTGTGCAACAAGCACCTGTCGCGTAACTGCTGCCACTTCCCCGGAGGGATGACATGAAATTCCGCTTTCCCATCGTCATCATTGACGAGGATTTCCGGTCCGAGAATTCCTCGGGGCTCGGGATCCGCGCGATGGCGGAGGCCATCGAGAACGAAGGCTTCGATGTGCTCGGCGTCACAAGCTACGGCGATCTGTCTCAGTTCGCCCAGCAGCAATCCCGCGCCAGCGCCTTCGTGCTCTCCATCGACGATGAGGAGTTCAGCCCCGGTCCGGACGACGACCCGGTGATCGAGGATCTCCGCAGCTTCATCCGCGAGGTGCGGCGCAAGAATGAAGACGTGCCGATCTATGTCTATGGGGAGACCAAGACCAGTCGTCACCTGCCTAACGACATCCTGCGCGAGCTGCACGGCTTCATCCACATGTTTGAGGATACCCCGGAATTCGTGGCCCGCCACATCATCCGGGAGGCCAAGAGCTATCTGGAAAGCATCCAGCCGCCGTTCTTCAAGGCGCTGCTCGACTATGCAGAGGATGGCTCCTACTCCTGGCACTGCCCGGGGCATTCCGGGGGCGTCGCCTTCCTGAAAAGCCCCATCGGCCAGATGTATCACCAGTTCTACGGCGAGAACATGCTGCGGGCCGATGTCTGCAATGCGGTGGAGGAACTGGGCCAGCTTCTCGACCACAATGGCGCGATCGGGGCTTCCGAGCGCAATGCGGCTCGCATCTTCAACGCCGATCATTGCTTCTTCGTGACGAACGGCACATCGACCTCCAACAAGATGGTCTGGCACCACACGGTCGCTTCCGGCGACGTGGTTGTGGTTGACCGCAACTGCCACAAGTCGATCCTGCACAGCATCATCATGACTGGCGCCGTTCCGGTGTTCCTGCGCCCGACGCGTAACAACTTCGGCATCATCGGCCCCATCCCGCATAGCGAGTTCGAGATCGACTCCATCAAGGAGAAGATCCGCGCGAACCCGCTGCTGGAGGGCGTGGATCCGGAGACCGTCAAGCCGCGGATCATGACGCTTACACAATCCACCTATGATGGCGTGCTCTACAACACGGAAGTCATCAAGGGCATGCTGGACGGGTATGTGGACAACCTCCACTTCGATGAGGCGTGGCTTCCGCATGCCTCATTCCATCCGTTCTACGGACAGTTTCACGCAATGGGGCGAAAACGGCCACGTGCGCGGCATTCCGTGACCTATGCCACCCAGTCCATCCACAAGCTGCTGGCCGGGATCAGCCAGGCGAGCCATGTGCTCGTGCAGGATTCGCAGGATACCAAGCTCGACCGGCATCTGTTCAACGAAGCCTACCTGATGCACACGAGCACCAGCCCGCAGTACAGCATCATCGCGAGCTGCGACGTGGCCGCTGCCATGATGGAGCCGCCGGGTGGTGCGGCGCTGGTGGAGGAGAGCATCGCCGAGGCGCTGGATTTCCGCCGCGCCATGCGAAAGGTCGATGCCGAGTTCGGCGATGACGACTGGTGGTTTCAGGTCTGGGGCCCTGAGGAGCTCGAGGAAGAGGGGATCGGTCGCGCGAAGGACTGGGTGCTCCGCCGGACCGACGCGGACGGGGTGCACCCGTCTGACGGTGAGGACTCCTGGCACGGCTTCGGCGATATGGCGCCCGGCTTCAACATGCTCGATCCGATCAAGGCCACGATCGTGACACCCGGGCTGAACCTTGACGGGCGGTTCGAAGCCACAGGTATTCCGGCCTCCATCGTCACGAAATATCTGGCGGAACATGGCGTGGTGGTCGAAAAGACCGGTCTCTACAGTTTCTTCGTCCTGTTCACCATCGGCATTACCAAGGGTCGCTGGAACACGCTGCTGACAGCGCTCCAGCAGTTCAAGGACGACTACGCGAAGAACAAGCCGATGTGGCGCACCATGCCGGAGTTCTGCGCCAAGCATCCGCACTATGAACGCATGGGCTTGCGCGATCTCTGCCAGCATGTCCACGAGCTCTATGCGCGTTACGATGTGGCTGTTCTGTCCACCGCGATGTATCTGAGCGAGCTTGTCCCCGCGATGAAACCCAGCGACGCTTTTGCCCATATCGCCCGCCGCACGACCCAGCGCGTGCCAATCGATGAGCTGGAGGGCCGCATCACCACCAGCCTCGTCACCCCCTACCCTCCCGGCATCCCGCTTGTCATCCCGGGGGAGGTGTTCAACCGGCAGATCGTGGATTACCTGAAATTCAACCGCGAGTTCGCCAAGGAATGCCCGGGCTTTGAGACGGATATCCACGGGCTTGTGCAGGAAACGGACGAGAACGGCGAGGTTCAGTTCTACGCCGACTGCATTGCCGTCTGACGCATGACTTCGACCGGGCGCATGGGAACCATCGCGCCCGGTGCGGTTCCGCGGCTCTCGGCAGAGTGCCTTGAGAGAAGCGCTTGGCGAAAACCGTCTTCTCCGTTACAACCGCTGCATTCGCATGGACCCGGTGCAATCCGGGTGGCTATTCCGGCCGCCGATCCGCCGGACAACGCATTCAAGACGCGTACGCTCCCATCTTATGAACAGCACACGACACTACCTTCGTCAGTGGCGGGAGAACCCTGCCCGTGAAATTCTTGCCGGGGCGGTGGCGACCTTCGCCCTGATCCCGGAAGTCATCGCCTTTTCCTTCACCGCCGGGGTCGATCCGGCGGTAGGGCTTTATGCCTCCTTCGTCATCAGCATTGTGATCGCCGTCTTCGGCGGGCGCCCGGCGATGATCTCGGCCGCGGCCGGTTCCATCGCGCTCGTGGTGGCGCCGCTGGTGCAGGAGCACGGTGTTCAGTATCTTTTTGCCGCCGGGCTTCTGGCGGGCGTGTTTCAGATCGTGTTCGGTTTCGCGCGGCTGGCGACACTCATGCGCTATGTCTCCCGTTCGGTGCGGACGGGCTTCGTCAACGCGCTGGCGATCCTGATCTTCGCGGCGCAGCTCCCGCATATCATCACCGCCGGGCCCGCCGGCTATGCGGTGATGGCGGCGGGTCTCGCGATCATCTATCTGGCGCCCCGGTTGACCACGGCGATACCCGCGCCGCTGATCTGCGTCGTGGCGCTGACGGCGCTCTGCTCCATGTTCGGGATCGATGTTCCCCGCGTGGCCGACCTTGGCAGACTGCCGGAAGGACTGCCTGTCTTTGCCCTGCCCGCGGTTCCGCTGGGTCTCGACCTGCTCAACATCATCTTTCTGCCCGCCCTTGCCATTGCCATGGTGGGCCTGCTCGAAAGTCTGATGACCGCTGGCGTGGTGGACGATCAGACAGGCACGCCTTCGGACAAGAACATGGAGGCGCGCGGCCTTGGCTTGGCCAACGTCGCGGCAAGCCTGTTTGGTGGCATTGCCGGCTGCGGCATGATCGGGCAGACGGTTTCCAACGTGAAATATGGCGGGCGGGGGCGCCTGTCGACCATGGCTGCGGGGGGTATTCTACTCCTGCTGATGGTAGCGCTCGGGGATATCGTCGGACAGGTGCCTGTCGCAGCCCTTGTGGCGATCATGATCATGGTTTCCATCGACACGCTGGATTGGGGTTCGCTGCGCCGCCTCCGCGGTACCCCGGCGCTCTCCAATCTGGTCATGCTAGCGACTGTCGCGATGACACTGGTAAGTCACAACCTCTCGCTGGGTGTGCTTGTGGGCGTGCTGATGAGCGGCGTTTTCTTTGCTGCGAAGGTGGCGCGGATGCAAAGCGTGAGCCGCGACGGCGATGTCTATACGGTTGCGGGGCAGGTGTTTTTCGCGTCTGCGGATGCCTTTACCGAATCCTTTGATCCGATCGATCATGACGGCCCCGTGGTCATAGACCTGACCAATGCCACGCTGTGGGACATCAGCGCGCTTTCAGCCCTGGAAAAGGTGAAGGCCCGCTTCGCGCAACACGGGCTTCAGGTGACGATCCTGGGGCTCAACACCACCCTCCCGAAGCCCCGATGATCATTGCAGCAATGCGTTGAAATCCTCGATGGTCGTTCCGTTCCGCTCATTGGAGGCAGCGAGGATCGCGCGTTTCAAGACCTCCGTATCGACATCCGTTGGCAGGCGCGGTGAGGTGATGCCGGGACTATGTTCATAGTTCCATACGATCACGTCGATGAAGGCAGGCTGGCGGAAGCGCCAGCCATTCTGAATGATGGAGGTGATGATCGCCGGATAGGCGGTAGAGGGCGGTTGGGTCGAGAGCCAGGACAGCAGATCGCTCTCCGCCACGCTGCTATCCAGTCCCGCCGCCCGCAATCCCCGGAGCAGCACTTCCGGTTGCTCGAACACCTGCGGCGGCTGCTGGTCGCCATGCAGACATTCGATGGCCAGGTCGTGGACCGCTTTGTCGTTTCCAGCCACGGGATCGCTGTCGGGCGCGCGGTCCGGCGCGATCTGGTGTTCGAAGCGGAACCTGTGGTGCCCTGGCTCCCTGCAGGTGAGAACCGCATGATCAACTATGGTGCGGACCTCATCCTGCCGTAGCGCAGCCTGGGTCGTGGTCAGGAAGGTCGGCGTCACGGTGGCGCCATTATCGGCGGTGGAGCGCAGCGTGAGAAGCGTATCCATGGGGCTGGAAGGTCCGCCGCTGTGCAGTGTTGAGGCGAGCTCTATCACCACTGCCTCACCGGGCAGCATTTGACGCGGCGGGTTCGGGATATCGAACAGGCGGATGGCAAGGTCCGCAACCGCCACAGCCTTTACCGTCGCTGTGCTTGTATTGTTTGCCTGCGCGGCGTCGTTTCCGGCCCGATCGGCGACTTTACCCACGGCATCAATGGTGAATGGCGCACCGGCGAGGTAAACCAGATCAGCGGGAAGCATGGCCGGGGCCGTAATCGTCCGGGTCTCTCCGGGGCGAAGCATGTCTATGTCACACGACAGCTTCTCCGACGCCGGGGCAACGCAGCCGGGCGGGGGAGAAAGAAACAGTGCCGTTGCAGGCGGAACCTCAAGATCGAGGCTCGTCGCAAGGGAGGGGTTGGGCCCGCGATTGACGATGACGGCGGTATAGGTCACGGCCTCTCCGGCAGCGACGGGATCCGGTGTGGCGGTCAGTGTCAGTTGCAGATCGGTGCGTCGCATTTCCTGCTGCATGCGGTCCAGATCGTCCTGCGTGGGGCTGGTCTCCGGGTTCCGCACGATGGCGCCGCTTGCTCCAGCGGCAAACTGGTGAAAGTTCAGCGCGACCCTGTTCCAGTCGTTATCCCCCACAAGCACGCTGTTGAGCGCCGTATTGGCGCATCCGGGGGCGCCTACCCCAGGCGCGGTTGCAGTTGCGGGAATGCCGTTGTCGATGTTCACCCCCGCTCCGGTAGGAAGCGAGGGATCACCCGTCCAGTCCGGCAGCGTATTCGCGCCCACGGTGGCAAGCTGGTTCTGGCCGTTCATGAACACGATGGAGTTGTTGGCATCGGCGGGGTCGACGGCCAGCGCCTCATTCAACCCATTCTCCAAGAGCGTCGCAAGCGGCGCGCCGGCGCGCGTCGATCCGTTAAGCGCCGTCCGGGGCGGAGAGTAATCAAGCACTCTGCCGCCCGTAACCTGCGGTATGCCGGCCTGCAGGTTGTAATTCATCACGGAAAGGTAGTTCGGTTTGCAGTTCATGGAGTTGGAACCGCCGTGCTCAAGGTTCAGGTTATGCCCAAGCTCGTGCATAAGCGTCCCTGCACCCAGATTATGAGAGATGAAATCGTTGCCGCCAACCTCTCCCTCCCCGCCCGCACAGCGGAGCGGCGGTGCTGGGGGCGGAGGGTCGGGCGGGGCCGCGGCCTGTAATGCGTAGTGAAATATCCAGGCCCGATTGGCATTGAACTGCGAGGCCTTGATCGTGGCAAAGTTACCGTCCAGTCCGCAGGCACGCGTCGCCGGCGCGATAACCAATGCATTGCCTCCCCCCAGGTTGTCGCCGACCAGGCACTGAGGATCACTGGCGTCCACCAGCCCGTCGCCATCATCATCGACACCGTTGCCGCAGTCGCCGACACCCACCTCCCGGCTGGCATCGAGATAGAAGCAACTGTCGTCCTGACCGTCGGTCACCCCATCGCCGTCGTCATCAATACCGTTCGTGCAGGTCGCCACCCTCCCTGCCTCATCAGCGCCAGCATCGAAAAGGGCACCTGCATCGACATGAAGGTTTATCCCCGTGGTCCCGTCAGGATTGAGACGCGGCGCAACGGCAAAGGCCCGTTTCATCGCATTGATTCCGTCACGCGTCGGCTCCCGGCCGGTCTCGTAGTCAAGCTCAAGAAAAATGTCCTGATGCTGAGGGTTTGCGCCCATCGCCGGAAGATTTACGTCGATCGTTCCATCACCATCGGCGTCAAACCCGAAAGACTCCCATGAGTCCAAAAGACCGTCGCCGTCGGCATCTCCGGAGGCGGAGAGCGTGGAAATGTCGAAGCAGACGCGGACCGGGTAATAGTCATCATCATCCGTATCCACGCCATCGCCGGTGGCGCAGCTCGTCGTCGTGTCCCCGGACCAACGACCGGTGGCGAGATCGAGAACCAGATCGAGGTTGTTGTGATCATATCGGGGCGAAGAATCAGCGATATCATCCCCGCTCGTGCTGTCGTGATCCCAGATTTGAATGGCGATCGGCACCGTCGAGGCGACCGAATCATCTACCACCCCGGTGACGGTCCAGAATGGTTGAATTTTTTGCTGATCATCATCCGCTCTGGGCGTGTCGGTCTGAACCCCATTGATGAACACGCGTGCATAAAAGTCCGGCCAGCTTTGTCCGGCGGCCTCGATCCCGGCGGCGTCGCACTCGTCTTCCTGCGTACACTCGACCGAGGTGATGGTGACAGTGACAGGCACCGGGCGGGCGCTCACGGGGACAATCCCCAGCCCCAACAGTGCCAAGAAAACCTTCGCAAAATGCGAACCGGCAACGAAATGCGACATGGCATTCGACCTAATGCTAAGCGGAGTTGTTGATCAATAAGCTACAACAAAGCTCGATTATGCCACGTTCTTCGGAAAATTCGTCCGATTCGTTTAGATGGTTGTTCCTTATGTCTAAGCACGGGGCGGAACAACCGTGATCACAATGGAAGGTTATGTAATCACCCTATGCACAGACTTTTCACCAAATAAAAACGCCAGCCCTGTCAACTGGGCTGGCGTCTCTCAGAATACTCCGCTCAGAGAGCGAATGTGATCACGCTTGCTTGCGACGACGCAGAACTGCGAGACCACCCACACCGCCCAGCAGGAGGAGGGCAGTGGCAGGAAGCGGAACAACGCTCGCCCGCACCTCGATCTGGGTGATGGCGCCATCAACCGCATCGGCGGTATCGGTGGAGCTGATCATGAACTGAAGCGCTCCCAGGTTGCCGAAATCAAAGCCGGCGTCGCCCGTGAACAGGCTGAAGTAAAGGTTCGGATCGTAACCCGGAGCCAGCAGCTCGCTATAGCTGACAGTCTTGCCGGTCATATCCCAAGCAGTGACGCTGAACTCTGCGACATGGTCGAAGGTGATGTTCGCAGGAGCGGCGAAGTAGAAGTAGGGATTGAGGCCGATGTTCAGGTTTACACCGCCCAAGCCCGTGGTGTTTACGGCAACACCGTCGCCATCCACGCCATCATAGGTGAGCCAGCCCGTGCCCCGCGCTCCGGCCACGTTCGAGAACTTCAGGTTCCCGCCGGTGACGCGCATTTCGGAAGTGGCGGTTTTGTTGCCATCAGCCTTGCTGTTCGTAATGGCAAGATCACGGGCACCGCCCAGAATGCCCCCGACGGCAAGCTCGGACGCGTTGGGGTTGTCCGTGGTGGGGCCATCCTGGACCCACTGTTCGGACGAGAAATTGTCGAGAACCAGGGTCACCGCAGATGCGGGGACACCGGTAAGCAAGAACGCCGTAGATGCTGCGGCGCCGAGAAACTTGAATACCATTGGAAACCTCCCGGGGTATCACAATCGATCAAAAGTGCTTAATCATTTAAACCTATAAATGATTAAAGCGCGAGTCTTTTTCGACAAAAGTTTTGCAAAATCAGCACTCAGTCCGAAATAGAGCGTAATTCACCAATTTACGCTGCAATTCCTCGGCGCTGCGGCGCAGTAACTTCCCAAGAAAGAAGGCACACGAGGCTCGCTGCCGCTTGCAGGCGGGGACACGTTGAGGACGTCCCTGACCATGCCAAGCCACGGGCGTCCAAATTCAGTATTGTAATCAATAGCGAAACATTCCACCGAGCGCCACCCCACCTGATCCGGGCTTAAAAAGGCCAGATCTCCTCACCGTCACGCGGCCCGCCAGATATCCAGTTCGCAGAGGGAAATGCGGCGGCGCAGCGGTGCGTTTCGCGCATTGCTCAAAAAATCACGCTTATTTTCGCAACAAACACACAACTATTGCGTGATTGTCGCACAAAACCGCGCATTGGGATCATTGCCGTAGGCAGCAAAATGCCGAAATGTCAGACATGATTGAAGTTGGGCTTCTTAGCGCGGGCATTGCCAGCTATCCAGCAAACAATAGAACTGACTTCGCAATCTGCTGCTGCCTGCTGCCCTCTCAAGACACATGCGACGAGCCGACGTTGCCGACCCTCAGGACGGCAACTCCGTGATGCGTTTGACCTTCTTCAACCGACTGTTTCACCCCGGTGACAGCAGCCGACCGAGATCTGAATGGAGCCTCCATGTCCTTTTTGAATCCTGCTCGCTCAAAGTTGCTGGAGATCTTCGCGCTGAACGGGGCAATGGTCCGGGGAAGCGGCGCGCGTCTCTTTGATGAGAATGGGGAGGAGTATCTCGACTTCCTCTCTCAGTATGGCGCCCTGCCCTTCGGGCATAATCCTGAGCGCGGATGGGCGGCCTTGCGGGCCGCTCACGAGGCGCAAATACCGTCCCTGATCCAGCCCCTCCACTCTGCCGAGGCCGAGCGGCTGGCCAAGCGCCTGGCAGAGGTCACGCCGGGGGATCTCTCCATCACGACGCTCGCCAACAGCGGAGCGGAAACAGTCGAGGCCGCGATAAAGCTCGCCCGGATCAGGACCGGGCGTGCCTTGATCCTCTCCACCCGGAATGGTTTCCACGGCAAGACGCTGGGCGCCCTCTCCGCCACGGGAAAATCGCTCTATCAGCAGGGCTTCAACGCCCCGGCCCCCGATTTCGACTACGTGCCTTATGGCGATCTTGACGCCCTTGAAGCGCGCCTTGTCGCGTCCGCCGACGGCATCGCGGCCTTCATCTTCGAGCCGATTCAGGGGGAGGGCGGCGTGGTCTGCCCGCCTGAAGACTACGCTGAAGCCGCGATCGCCCTTTGCCGGAAGCATGGCGTCCTGACAATTCTCGACGAAATCCAGACCGGACTCGGCCGCACCGGCCAACTGTTCGCCTGCTCACACTTCAAGGAAGCCCCGGATATGCTGCTGCTGTCCAAGGCGCTTGGAGGCGGGCTGATGCCGATCGGCGCTTGCATCGTGCGCCCTTCCGCGTGGGATGACCGTTTCGGGCGGCTCCATAGTTCCACTTTCGCCAATAATGCGCTGGCCGCGACGGTTGCCTGCGCGACACTCGATCAGCTGCTGGAGGATGATCAGGCGCTGATTCGGCGCGTGGCTGAGAACGGCACCTACATCCGTGCGCGCCTGGAGGCATTGCAGCGCGCCTATCCCGATGTGATCCGCGAGGTTCGCGGCCGGGGATACATGCTCGGTCTGGAGTTTCAGCCGCTGGAGGAACGCCGTAACTCCGCCATCATGGCACATGCCGGCTTCAACGGCGGGGTGACCGCGCTCATCGCCTCATATCTCGTCAACGTGCAGAAGGTGCTCACGGCTCCGCTGTTCAACGACAGCCGTGTTCTCCGGTTGCAACCGCCGCTTATCCTCGGCCGCGATGGGTTGGACAAGGCTGTGGCAGCGCTCGAAGCGGTCTGCCGGATCATCCATGAGAACGACTACTATGCCCTCGTGCGCCACCTCGTCGCGCGCAAGGGTGGTGGAGACCTTGCGGAAGCGGTTCCGCAGGCGGCAACGCAACCGGCATCCGTGCCGAAGGGCAGCCTCGTTCCCGGCCGTTTCGGGTTCGTGATCCATTACACGGAAGATGAGGACATCTTCCGCTCCGATGCCTCCCTGCGACAGTTCAGCGAGGAGGAGCTGACAAGCTGGAAGGCCTGGGTGAAGGGGCTGGGCGCGGGCATCGTCCATGAGATTCCAGATGTGACCTCCCGCGCGGGCAAGGTCGCCTCCGGCTGGCTTCTCTCTGTCCCCATGCTGCCGGGTGACATGCGCGGCAAGGGAAAGGCCGAGGCCCGCCAGATGATCGCGGACGCGGTGGCGATCGCGGGGGAACAGGGCGCGTGCCGTGTTGGCCTTGGCGCCTTCACCTCCATCGTGACGCGTGGCGGCGAGACCGTTACGGGGAGCGGCGTGCCTATCACCAGCGGCAATACGCTGACCACCGTCTCCGCAGTGAAGGCGGTCACGCAGATCTGCCGCCGCACCGGCATCGCCCTTGAGGACGCGCATGTCGTCGTCGTCGGCGCGTCGGGGGCGATCGGGCGGCTTGGGGCCATGCTGCTTGCCCGGCGGGCCGGCCGCATGACGCTGGTGGGCAACGCCCGCAATCCCTTTGCGCCGCGTCTCCTCTCCAAGGTTGCCGACGATATCCTCTCCTCGCTGGCCAGAAACCCGCGCACCGATGCCTGGACGCCGGGGCGGCTGGCGCGGTCTGTCCGCCAGATGGATACGGAGAAGGCGATCCACGTCGCCCCGAAGGCAAAGGCTGGGTACGAGCACGTCCTGTCCTGGACGACCGATCTCGAACCCGCGCTGGCCGATGCGGATGTGGTACTGGTGGCCACGAGTTCGGATACCGTGCTTGTCGATCCGCGGCGCCTGAAGCCCGGCACTCTCGTCTGCGACGTGGCGCGTCCGCCGAATGTGCAGAAGGCCGATCTGCGCGGTACCGGCGTGCTGGTCTTTGACGGCGGGCTCGTCCGTCCGCCGGGAGACGTGGACCTCGGGCCTTTCCAGACGCTGCCTGCCAACATCGCCTGGGGTTGCCTCAGCGAGACGATGCTTCTCGCCCTCTCCGGTCAGGAGCGGGACTTCAGCATCGGCTCCACCCTCACGCTGGCTGATGCCGACCTGCTTTCCGCTCTGGCAGAAGAACATGGCTTCGAGCCGGCACCGGCCCAGTGGTATGGTGACATGGTGACGGAGGCCGCAATCAACGCCTTTGCCGCGCAGTTTCGCCGGAAGGCCGTCGACCGGGTCGCGGGCCAGATCGGGGGCCAGGTCGGGGGCCGAAGCGGCGGTCGCGCGAATGTCCCTTCGCTCTCCTCTCTCACATCCGACGACACGGGTGTCCGCCAACGGTCCGACCGTTTCTGGTAAGCTCGCTGTACCGCGGCCATAGACAAACCACCGTCTATGCGCAAAACCTGACCCAAGCGTGGCGCATCCTCATACGCGCCACGCAAGGGGGGAGAAGGCCGCGATGATGCAAAGAGCCGAGACTGATGCCACGCTAACGGAACCTGTCGGCTACATGCGCCGGACGCGGGAGTGGTATCTCGGCCTTGGCTATGACACCCCCTACGACTGGGCCTATAATCCTGACGCGCCCTTTACCCCTTTGACTGGATCTCTGGCCGAAAGCACGGTCGCCATCATCACGACCGCGGTTCCCTACGATCCGGCCAACGGCCCGCAGGGACAGGGCGCTCCCTACAATTCCGCCGCAAAGTTCTATGAGGTCTATTCTCTCCCCACCGCCACAGACCCGGATCTGCGGATCGCCCATGTCGGCATTGATCGGCAGAATGCCAACATGACCGATCAGGGTGCCTGGTTCCCCTTGGCCGCGCTGCGACAGGCAGAAGGGCGGCTCGGGCGACTCGCGCCTCGGTTTCACGGGGCGCCGACCAACCGCAGCCAGCGCCATACGGTGGAGGTAGACGCGCCGGAAATACTGGCCCGCTGCCGTCAGGATGACGTGACCGCCGCGATCCTGGTGCCGAACTGCCCCATCTGCCATCAGACGGTGACACTCATCGCCCGGCATCTGGAGGAAAACGGCATCGCTACCGTGATCATGGGCGCGGCAAAGGACATCGTGGAGCATGCAGGCGCTCCGCGTCTGCTGTTCAGCGACATGCCGCTCGGCAATGCAGCAGGCCGGCCCAATGATCCCGCATCGCAGCTGCGCAACCTTCACCGCGCGCTCGACCTGCTGGAACGCGCGCCTGGCCCCCGGACGACGATGCACTCGCCGGAGACGTTCTCGCCCGACATGCGCTGGAAGCTCGATTACTCCAACATTCACAGCCGCACCCCCGATGAGGTCGCCGCGCTGCGCGCCGAGGCGGAAGCAGCGCGGCTGACCGCACGGCAAATCAGGGCCGAGACGCTCGGAGCATCCTGAACGGCCGTCTCCGACGGAGGTTCAGAACTCTACCCCCGCCTGCGCCCTGATCCCGCTGCGGAACGGGTGTTTCACCACCTGCATCTCCGTCACCAGATCGGCGGCATCCATCAGCTCGGGTTTCGCATTTCGTCCGGTGAGCACCACATGAGTCATGGGCGGCTTTTCGTCCCGTAGAAATGCAACCACTTCCGCTATGTCGAGATAATCGTAGCGTAGGGCGATATTGATCTCATCAAGCAGCACCATTCGGATCGCGGGATCCCGGATCATCTCCTTTGCCTTTCCCCATGCGGCTCTGGCGGCAGCGCGATCGCGGGCAAGGTCCTGGGTCTCCCAGGTGAAGCCCTCGCCCATGGTGTGGAACCGGCAGAGATCGCCGAAACTGCCGGTCAGCAGGTCGCGCTCCCCGGTCGTCATTGCGCCCTTGATGAACTGTACCACGGCGGTTGGCATGCCATGGGCGATGGAGCGCAGAACCATACCGAAGGCAGAGGAAGACTTGCCCTTCCCCGGGCCGGTCAGGACGATCACCAGTCCCTTCTCGCCGCGCCGCTCGGCCTTCATCCGGTCGCGCGCCGCCTTTATACGCGCCTTCTTCGCCGCATGTGCGGCAGCTTCCTCCGGCGTGATAATGTCATCCGTCACGGCAGTCTCCTTGACTTCCGACGCGCAGCGTGGCTTGGCTGTCCGCATCGCTGGTTCCTGCCTTACGGCAGGCTAAGAGGGAATGCGACAGGCTTCACCGCCCCAACGCAGCCGCCCCCGCGACCGTGACCGGAGAGGTCGCCCTTGAAGCCACTGGGAAACCGGGAAGGCGGGGCGACCGCCAGGGGAAACCCTGACATCCGCAAGCCGGGAGACCTGCCGCGATCTGCCGCCTCAAGGGCGGTTGTCCGAAGCCGCGGCCGGGGTGTGCCGCAGGGCGGTGATTGCCGGTTCCGGCAGCCCCGTTCTGTTCCCCTCCGCCAAGACCGTCTGGCCGGAGGGGCCGATGAGCGATGCGATCGAACTGGTGGTCTGTACCACCTGCCGCCTGCAGGGCGCCGACCCGAACGTGGCCCCCGACGCGCCCCGCGATGGCGCGCGCCTGTCCGACGCGCTTGTCCGCGCGGGCATCGACCACCGGCGCCAGCAATGCCTCTCGGCCTGCTCCCGGGGCTGCGCCGTTGTCCTTCGCGGGCCGGGACGCTGGACCTATGTGCAGGGCGCCCTGAACCCCGACCTCCACCTCGATGACCTGATCGCCATGATCCGTGCCTATGCGGCGGCGGACGATGGCGTGGTGCCGTGGCGCATGCGGCCCGAGGTCATCCGCAAGAACACCATCGCCCGCATCCCGCCTCTGGAGGATTGAATGTCCATCGAAAAAACCCCCGTCACCATCGTCACCGGATTTCTTGGCGCCGGAAAGACCACGCTGATCCGGCATCTTCTGCAGAACCCCGGCGGGCGGAGGCTGGCGGTGCTGGTCAATGAATTCGGCGATGTCGGCGTGGATGGCGACCTGATCCGCGCCTGCGCGGATGCGAGTTGCCCGGAGGCGAATATCGTCGAGCTTACAAACGGTTGCATCTGCTGCACCGTGGCGGACGAGTTCATCCCCTCCATAGAACGCCTGATGGCCCTGGAGCCGCGGCCCGATCATATCGTCATCGAAACCTCCGGCCTCGCCCTGCCCAAGCCGTTGCTGAAGGCGTTCGACTGGCCTGAACTGCGCTCCCGGATCACGATCGACGGAGTGGTGGCCGTAGCGGATGCCGAAGCGGTGGCGAAGGGTCTTTTCGCGCCCGATCCCGGACATCCCGGCGATGCGGCGGATGTGGATCACGAAACCCCTCTGTCCGAGGTATTCGAGGATCAGATCGCCTGCGCCGATATCGTGCTGCTGTCGAAGGCCGATCTGGCCGGTGAAGCCGGGCTGGCAGAAGCGCGCAGGGTGATCGACGCCGAAGCACCGCGCGGGTTGCCGGTGGTCTCCCTCACCGAAGGGGTGATCGACCCCCGCATCGTGCTGGGGCTCAATGCAGCGGCTGAGGATGGGCTGGACGCCCGCCCCTCCCATCATGACGGAGAGGCGGAACATGACCACGACGATTTCGACACGATGGTTGTCGATATGCCGGAGATAGCCGATCCGCAGGCTCTGGCAGACCGGGTCGCGGCTCTGGCGGGCGATCACAGGATCCTCCGCGTGAAGGGCCATGTGGCGGTCAGGGACAAGCCCCTCCGCCTTCTGGTTCAGGCCGTCGGCCCGCGGGTCCGCCA
Organism: Haematobacter massiliensis; assembly: GCF_000740795.1. GTDB lineage: Bacteria > Pseudomonadota > Alphaproteobacteria > Rhodobacterales > Rhodobacteraceae > Haematobacter > Haematobacter massiliensis. The sequence continues at coordinate 13,249 of NZ_JGYG01000005.1, read as the reverse complement.
TCAGTTCGACCGACTCTGGGGCCAGCAACCCCGGCAGGGGCGGCTGGTCATCATCGCGGAGAAGGGCAACTTGCAACCCGACGTCGTGCGGGCAGCGCTTCTCTGATGCACGTTCTCTTCCGAGAGAGCCACGGGATGGAAGAAACGGCCACCCCGCAGGATCTGGGGCAGTCGCCCGCAGACCTTGTGGTGATGTCGTTTTCCGACAGCGATCTCGGGGCTTTCGCGGCGGGGTGGCAGCGCGGTCGGGAGGCGCTGCCGTCTCTGAGGCTGGCCAATCTGTCCGCGCTGACCCATCCGCTCTCGGTGGACACCTATATCGAACGTACGCTTTCAGCCGCGAAAGGGGTTCTCATCCGGCTCATCGGGGGGGCCTCGTGGTGGTCCTACGGTGTGGAGCAGGTGTCGCGATTGGCGCGGGACCGGGGGATCGCACTCGCCATCCTGCCGGCGGACGGGCGGCTCGATCCAGCGCTGGACGCCGCCTCGACTTTGCCCGCGGCAACATTGCGGAGGCTTTCCACGCTCTGCGAAGCGGGGGGAGAGATCGCCGCTCAGGGGGCCTTGGCGCAGCTTGCTCTGGCCTCCGGGCTGTACGCAGGCCCGGTTGCCGGTCCCAAGACGCTGGCGCCCTTCGGCTTCTGGCATCCCGATACCGGCCCGATGTCCGATCCGCAGGCGGGCAGGCTGCCGCTTGTCGCCATTCCGTTCTACCGCGCATGGCTCGCTGCTGCCGATACGGATGCCATCGCCGCGCTGATCCGGGGGTTTGAACGGGAGGGGCTTCACGCCACGGGGCTTTTCCTGCCAAGCCTGAAGGATACCGCCGCCGCCGCATGGCTGCGCGAGGTGCTGCCCTCCTTGGCACCGGTGGCGATCGTCAATACCACCGCCTTTTCGGCGAGGAGCGGCGCGGCCTCTCCGCTTGAGGTGGCCGGCGTTCCGGTGTTTCAGGCCATCCACGCCACATCCACACGCGCAGCGTGGCAGCAGTCCGCGCGCGGTCTCTCCCCTTCCGATCTGGCGATGCACGTTGCACTGCCGGAAGTTGACGGGAGGATCGGCGCAGGGGTGATCTCCTTCAAGGAAGCGCGGGCGCGGGATACGCACCTGCAGTTTGCGCAGTCCCGGCACGAGGCAGACGCACCAGGCATCGCTGCTGCCGTCGCCCGGGTCTGTGCGTGGTACCGGCTTGCGACCCTTCCGGCTGCGCAGCGGCGCGTGGCGCTCGTTCTGTCCACCTATCCCGGCAAGGCGCATCGGGCGGCACATGCAGTGGGGCTTGACGTCTTCGCTTCGGCAGCGGCCATGCTGGAGGATTTGCGGCAGGCAGGTCATGCTGCACCCCCCGGCCCTGCGCCGGAAGCGGCGCTCGATGAAACCGTGCATTGGCCCGAGGCCTCCTACCGGCAAGCGCTCCATCGCCTTCCCGAAGCGCTGCAAGGGGAGTTGCACGCGATCCACGGCGATGTCGGGGATGCAGGCTTCGACTTTCACGCCATCCGTCGTGGCAATGTGTTGCTGGCGCTTCAACCGGAGCGGGGTGATGGAGAGGACCGGGAGGAGGTGTATCACGACACGACCCGCGTCCCCTGCCATGCCTATGTCGCCTTCTATCTCTGGCTGCGCGAGCAGGTGGATGTCATCGTGCATATCGGCGCCCATGGCACGCTGGAATGGCTGCCTGGCAAGGCAGCCGCGCTGTCCTCTGCATGCTGGCCGCAGGCGCTCACCGGTCCGATGCCGGTGATCTATCCTTTCATCGTCAACGATCCGGGAGAGGCCGCACAGGCCCGGCGGCGCGTTGGCGCGGTGACGCTCGGCCATCTGCCGCCGCCCCTCGCCGAGAGTGGTCTGTCGCCGGAGCTTGCACGGCTCGAGCGGCTTCTGGATGAATACTCCACCGCCGACGGGCTGGACCCGCCACGTCGCACCCGGCTGATCTCCGCCATCCGTCAGGAGGCACAGCGGGCGGGCGTTGAGGATGACCTCGGCCTTCCCGGCAGCGCGTCTCCGGCAGAGGCGATCCCGCGTATCGACCGCTTCGTCTGCGACGTGAAGGAAAGCCAGTTCGGCGCGGGACTGCACATATGGGGCCGCGGCACGCCGCAGGCAGACGGCGGGCAGGCGGGAGATCGCGCCTCCGTCGAGGCGGAGCGACGGGCGCTCATCGCTGCCCTCTCGGGCGAGCCGATACCGCCCGGCCCCTCCGGCTCCCCCTATCGCGGGCGGAGCGATGTTCTGCCGACCGGGCGCAACATGTATGGCACCGACCCGCGCGCCGTTCCCTCGCGTGCAGCGCATGCGCAAGGGGTGAAGCTGGCAGAGGAGCTGATCCGGCGTCACCTGCAGGATCAGGGCGATTATCCCCGCGGGCTGGTGGTCAATCTCTGGGGCTCGGCAACGATGCGCACGGCGGGAGAGGAATTCGCCATGGCGCTTCATCTCGCGGGTGTCACCCCCGTCTGGGACAATGCCTCCGATCGGGTGACGGGCTACGAGATCATCCCTCTCGCCCTGATGGACCGACCGCGTATCGATGTGACGCTGCGGGTTTCCGGCCTGTTCCGGGATGTGTTTCCCGATCTCGCCCGACTGTTTGAAGCCGCCTCAGCCGCGCTCGCCCTCAGGGATGAGGCCGCGGACATGAACCCCTATGTCGCGTCGCCGCCCGGGCCGCGGGTCTTCTGCCCTGAGCCGGGCAGCTACGGCCTTGGCATCGCTCTGGACCGGTTCACGGCGGATCAGCGCCACGCGGCAGGTGAGGCATGGCTCGCGGCCTCTGCACATGATGCAAGCGGCGCGCCCGCCCGTGCCGTGCTGGAGGCGCGCTTGCGGAACGCCGACAGTTTCGTCCATGCACAAGACCTCCCCGAGACGGACCTGTTGCTGGCGGAAGATTATGCGGCGCATGAGGCGGGTTTCGCGGCGGCAATGGCCCGGATCGGAGCGCCACGGCCCAAGCTCTACCATCTAGACGCAACCCGGCCCGAACGGCCCCGCGCCCGGCCCCTGGCCGAGGAGATCGCCCGGGTGATCCGGGCCCGCGCGGCGCATCCCGTCTGGATCCGCGGCATGATGCGGCACGGCTTTCGCGGCGCTGCCGAAATCGCCGCCACGCTCGAACACATGGCCGCGTTTGCCCATCTGGCAGGCGTCGTGCCCTCTCACCTGTTCGACCTTTATCATGCAGTAACCCTTGATGAACCGGAGGTTCGGGACTTCCTCGCCCAGGCAAATCCTGCCGCGCTCGCCGCGATGGAGGAATGTTTCACAGCCCTTGCCGAAGCGGGGCTGTGGCAATCCCGCTCCAACAGCCGCGCAGTGGGGCTGACATGAGGAGCAACGTAAAGGGCTGGTGTCCCGGCGCACTCCGCCCGATGGAAGCCGGGGACGGACTGATCGTCCGGCTGCGGCCCCGTGCCTCACGGCTGAGCGCCGCGCAAGCGTTGGCGCTCGCCGATCTCGCAGAGTCGCACGGCTCGGGGGAGATCGAACTCGGCAACCGGGCGAGCCTTCAGCTGCGCGGCGTCAGGCGGGAGGCGCTCTCCGGGCTGCACAGGGCACTGGACGACCTCGGGCTGCTGGACGCCGATGCGGCAACGGAAGCGCGGCGGAACATCCTGACCACGCCTATCGCGAAGGATGCGGAAACCCTTGGCCTGAGCGCCGCGTTGGAGGCTGCCCTTGCGGAGGAGCTGGACCTGCCGGCGAAGTTCGGCTTTGCGGTGGATACCGGTGCAAGGGCGATCCTTGGCGGTGCCTCCGCCGATATCCGACTGGAGCGGGCTGCGAAGGGGCTGATAGTGCGTGCCGATGGGATGGCGCTCGGCGAGCACGTCAGCGCAACAGCCGCCATCGGGCGGGCGATGGATCTCGCGCGATGGTTCCACGAGCATTCGGACGGCCATCGCCGCATGGCGTCTCTCGTTGCCGCCGGGAGTAAACCCCCGCTGAACGCCGCACTGGCCCCGCTGCAGGGAGAGCCGCTCCGCCCCGGCAATACGGAATGGGGGTGCTGCGTCGCGCTGCCCTTCGGACGGCTGGCCGCAGGAACCCTCCGTGCGCTGGCCGTGGCTTCCCTGCGTCTCACCCCCTGGCGATCGGTGCTGGTGGAGGCGGCGGTGCCGCCCTCGCCGGACTGGATCGTCGACCCTGCGGATCCCGCGCTCCGGGTGAGCGCCTGCCCCGGCAAGCCTGCCTGCGGCTCCGCCACCGTGGCGACGCGGGAACTGGCCCTGCAACTCGCCCCGCATCTGACGCGGTCCATGTCGCTGCATGTATCGGGCTGTGCGAAGGGCTGCGCGCATCCACGACCCGCAGACATCACGCTCACCGGACGCGCGGGAAGGTTCGAGCTGATCCGCGACGGCTGTGCGGACGACCCTCCCGCCCTGACAGGGCTTTCCATCGACGAGATTTACGCCCTGCTGAGAGGTCCGCTTGCCCCACCTTTATGAAACAGACGGCGCCGCGATCTATCGTGCCAGCTTCGCCACTATCCGTGCCGAGGCCGATCTCACCCGGTTTACTCCTGAGCAGGAGACCGTCGCCGTGCGCATGATTCATGCCGCGGGAATGGTGGAGCTGGCCTCGCATATCCGCTTCTCCCGTGACTTCGCCGTTGTCGCCCGCTCGGCGCTGGAAGCGGGAGCGCCGATCCTCTGCGATGCACGTATGGTGGCGGAGGGTATCACCCGCGCGCGCCTGCCCGCCGGGAACGCCGTAATCTGCAGCCTTCACGACAGTCAGGTGCCCGAACTCGCCCTCCGGCTGGCCACCACCCGAAGCGCTGCGGCTCTAGAATTGTGGCGCCCATGGCTGGCGGGGGCAGTCGTGGCGATCGGCAATGCGCCGACCGCGCTCTTTCACCTGCTCAACATGCTCGCGGATCCGGCATGCCCGCGTCCGGCGGCGATCATCGGCTGCCCCGTGGGCTTCATCGGAGCGGCGGAGTCCAAGGCGGCCCTCATGGCGGACGACCCCGCGCCATGGACCGTCGTGGAGGGGCGTCTCGGAGGTTCCGCCGTCACCGTCGCGGCGGTCAACGCTCTCGCCAGCAGGAGCGAATGATGGGAAAGGTCATCTGCATCGGCCTTGGCCCCGGAGACCCCGACCTGATGAGCCTGCGCGCGCATCGGCTCCTGACCACTGCCCCGGTCATCGCCTATTTCCGCAAGGCAGGACGCTTGGGACAGGCACGCCGCATTGTTGACGGGCTGATCCCGGCAGAGGCCGAGGAATGGCCGATGGAGTATCCGGTCACCACCGAGGTGCCCTTCAGTGACCCCGCCTACGGAGCCGCCCTCGCCCCCTTCTATGACAGCTGGTCCAGGCGGCTGGCCGAGCAGGCCCGGAAGACCGATGTGATCGTGCTTTGCGAGGGCGATCCCTTCCTCTACGGCAGCTTCATGCACCTGCATTCCCGCCTGCCCGCTGGCCTCGTGGAGGTCGTGCCGGGCATTCCCGGCATGGCGGGCTGCTGGACCGCGACAGGCCAGCCGATCACCTGGGGCGACGATGTGCTGACCGTGGTTCCCGCAACCCTGCCCGAAAGCGAGCTTCGCCGGCGTGCACAGGATACCGACGCATTGGTCGTCATGAAGATCGGGCGAAATCTTGCCAAGCTGCACCGCGCGCTTGCCGCCGCAGGACGGCTGGCGGACGCCTGGCTGGTGGAGAACGGCACGATGCCCACCGAACGGGTCCGCCCCCTGCGCGAAGTGGAGGGGGAGATCCCGTATTTCGCCATCGCCCTCGTGCATGGTCGGGGGCGGCGGCCATGAGAGCGCCTCAGTCCGGCTGGGTCATCGTGGCTGGCCTTGGGCCCGGCGCCTCCAGCATGATGACACCAGAGGTGGATCGGGCCTTGGCCGAAGCCACCGATATCATCGGCTATCAGCCCTATGTCGCCCGCATCACCCCGCGGCAGGGGCTATCGCGACATGCCTCCGACAACCGGGCGGAGCTGGACCGGGCCCATCACGCGCTGCGCCTCGCGGCGAAAGGGCGTCGCGTGGTGATCGTCTCCTCCGGCGATCCGGGGGTCTTTGCCATGGCCTCGGCGCTCTTTGAGGCATTGGAGAGTATGCCGCAGCTGGAGGCAGACATCCGCATCCTGCCCGGCATCACTGCGATGCTGGCGGCGGCGGCGGCGGCAGGCGCGCCGCTCGGGCACGATTTCTGCGCGATCAACCTCTCCGACAATCTCAAACCGTTCGATCTCGTGCTCAAGCGCGTGCGTCTCGCGGCGGAGGCGGATTTCGCCATGGCATTCTACAACCCCCGCTCCAACACGCGCCCCGCGCAATTCGGCGAGGTGCTGGCCACGCTCCGGGATCAGTGCGAGCCAGAGCGACTGATCGTCTTTGCCCGTGCCGTTTCCACCCCTGAGCAGGTGATCCGCACCGTTGCCCTCTCGGAGGCGCGGCCGGAGATGGCGGACATGCGCACCGTGGTCATCGTCGGCTCGTCACGGACCCGCCGGGTCGGCCCTTTCGTCTACACACCGAGGTCGGCATGACACCAACGGAGCGCGCCTTCCACTCCCGCCACGCTCTCACCCTCCGCTGCGGGCCGCTCGATCATCAGCACGGGCAGGCCCAGCAGGCGGGCGGCGCAGAGCTTGGCTTCCGCGCCCTCGCCTCCCGCGTTCTTGGTGACGATGATGTCGATGCCGTGTCGTTCCAGAAGCACCCGCTCCTCTGCCGGATCGAAGGGGCCACGCCCGATGACGGTGCTGAAGTCCGGGAACGGCGGCGGCATCACCGGCGGATCAACCAGCCGGAGCAGGTAGTGGTGCTGCGGGAGACCTGCAAAAGCGTCCAGATTCTGCCGACCGATGGCAAGGAACACATGCCTCCGCGCGCCCGAAAGCGCTGCGGCCGCGGCTGCCATATCCGGCACCGATACCCAGCGATCCCCGGCTCCCGGCATCCAGCCGGGGCGCTCCAGCCGGAGAAGCGGTGTTCCGGTCCTGTCGCAGGCAGCACGCGCGTTGCGGCTTATTCCGGCGGCGAAGGGATGGGTGGCATCTATGACCCTGCCAATCCGTTCCCGGACGAGATATTCCGTCAGCCCATCGACACCCCCGAAACCACCGATCCGCACGGATACCGGCTGCGCACGGGGGACAAGGGTGCGCCCGGCGTAGGACAGGACCGCGGGGAGCCGCGCCTTTGCCATGGCGGCGGCAAGGCGGCTGGCTTCCGTCGTACCGCCAAGGATCAGGGTCGGTCGCATGGGTGAATGGCTTTCGATCATCGGTATCGGCGAAGATGGCCCGGATGGCCTCTCCGCTGCAAGCCTCCGCGCCCTCACCGCCGCGGAGGTGGTCTTCGGTGGCTCCCGGCATCTCGGCCTGATAGACCATCCGCAGCGACGGCCCTGGCCCATACCCTTCTCCATAGAACCGGTGCTGATGCTGCGGGGGCGGCAGGTCGCGGTGCTCGCTTCCGGCGATCCCTTCTGGCACGGCGCGGGGGGTGTGCTGACTGCTCGGCTGGAGAGGGGGGAATGGCGTGCCTTCCCCGCGCCGTCGGCGATGGCTCTCGCTGCGGCGCGGCTCGGCTGGCGGGAGGAGGAGACGCTGCGGGTGGGCCTTCATGCAGCGCCGCTGCATTCGCTCCGCCGCCACCTTGCGCCCGGCCTTCGGGCCATCGTGACGCTTCGCGACGGCACATCCGCCGGTGAACTCGCCCAGTGGCTTGCTGCCGAAGGCTTCGGCGACACGCGGCTTACCCTCATGGAACGGCTGGGCGGCAGCTCGGAGCGCATTCGGGTGACCACGGCGGCGGACTTTGCCCTGACCGGGGTCGATCCGCTTGTGATCGCCGCGCTCGAAATCGCCGGAGATGGCCCGGTGATCCCGCGCTGTTCCGGGGTGCCGGACGACCTGTTCGATCATGACGGACAGATCACCAAGCGCCCCGTTCGCGCGCTGGCGCTTTCGGCGCTCGCGCCGCGCCGGGGCGAAATGCTCTGGGATATCGGCGCTGGCTCCGGGTCCATCGGCATCGAGTGGATGCTCTGCGATCCCACGACGCGCTGCATCGCCATCGAGCGCGATCCCGGACGCGCCCTCCGTTGCCAGACCAATGCCGCAAGGCTTGGCGTGGGGCTGGACGTGCGGGCGGGCGCGGCACAGGACATGCTCGCGACACTGTGTGACCCGGACGCCGTCTTTGTCGGCGGAGGCGCCGATGCGGAACTGCTCGACATGCTCTGGAAACGGCTCCCGCGCGGTGTGCGCCTCGTGATCCATGCGGTCACTCTGGAGACAGAGGCGCTGCTTTCCGTCTGGCATCGCGACCACGGCGGAAACCTGATGCGCGTGGAGCTTTCCGAGGCCCGTCCACTGGGGCGGAAACGCGGCTGGAAGTCCAGCTACCCGGTTGTTCAGTGGAGCGTGACGCGATGATCGCCGGCATCGGCTTTCGGAAGGCCGCGACGATGGCCTCGGTGCTTGACGCGCTGGAACGGGCGGGCGCGAAAGGGTGCCGTCGTCTCGCTCTGCCACAGGACAAGCTGGGCCAACCGGCGGCGCTGGCACTTTGCAACGCGGGCTACCTGCTGCTCGCCATACCGGCCCACGCCATATCGGGACAGCCGACGCTGAGCGATGGCGCCGCCTCCCGCTCCGCGCGTGGAACCGGCTCCGTGGCGGAGGCCTGCGCGCTCGCGGCCGCCGGAGCAGGCGCGCGTCTGGCTGGCCCCAGATCCATATCCGGCGACCGGATGGCGACAGCCGCCCTCGCCGTAACGGGAGACATTCGATGACCGTCCACTTCATCGGCGCCGGTCCCGGCGCGCCAGACCTTCTGACCATCAGGGGCCGCGATCTGATAGCGGCATGTCCTGTCTGCCTCTACGCCGGATCCCTGATACCGGAGGCGGTGCTGGCCCATTGCCCCCCCGGCGCCCGGCTCGTGAACACGGCTTCCCTTGACCTCGACGCCATCACGGCGGAAATCGCGGCGGCCCATGGCAGGGGTCAGGATGTGGCGCGGCTGCAGTCCGGAGATCTCTCCGTCTGGTCGGCGATGGGCGAGCAGCTCCGCCGGCTTCGCGCGCTGGACATCCCCTATACGGTAACCCCCGGCGTTCCGTCCTTTGCCGCCGCCGCCGCGACACTGGGCATGGAACTGACGCTTCCCGGCGTTGCTCAGAGCGTTGTGCTGACACGCACCGGCGGGCGTGCCTCTCCCATGCCCGACGGAGAGCGGCTGGCAAGCTTCGCCGCTACCGGGGCCACGCTTGCCCTGCATCTTTCCATTCACCGGCTGGCAGAGATATCGGCAGAACTCGAAAGCCATTACGGGCCGGAATGCCCGGTTGCGGTGATCTGGCGGGCAAGCTGGCCGGAGGAGCGGGTCGTGCGCGGTACCCTCTCCTCCATCGCTGCGCTGGTGGGCGACACGATGGAGCGCACTGCACTTATCATTGTCGGTCCCGCGCTCGCGCAGGAGGCATTTGAGAATAGCCGCCTCTATGCCGCCGATTACGACCGCCGCTTCCGGGCGGGCCAGACGGGAGCCGCGAAACCGTGACGCCCGGCCTTCTGATTTCCGCGCCCCGGTCAGGATCGGGGAAGACCACCGTCATGCTTGGCCTGCTCCGTTGTCTGGCAGAGGATGGCATCGCCGTGCAGCCCTACAAATGCGGGCCAGACTACATCGATCCGGCCTTTCACCGCGCGGCCTCGGGGCGGGAGAGCTTCAATCTGGACAGTTGGGCCATGTCGCCCGGTCTCCTCGGCGCGCAACTGGCACGGGGCGGAGAGATGGCGCTGGCCGAAGGCTCCATGGGGCTGTTCGACGGGGTGGCGACCCCGGGCGAGCAGGGAACCGGGGCCAGCGCCGACATTGCCGCGATGACAGGTTGGCCCGTGGTCCTCGTCCTCGATGTTTCGGGACAGGCACAGACCGTGGCTGCGGTCGCGGCGGGTTTGGGCAGGTTCCGCCCCGGCGTTCGTGTCACGGGAGTGATCCTGAATCGCGTCGCGTCTTCCCGGCATGAGCATCTGTGCCGCCTGTCGTTGGAGGAGGCCGGCATGCTCTGCTTCGGCGCGCTGCCACGGCGGGGGGATTTGGCGCTGCCAGAGCGGCATCTGGGGCTCGTGCAAGCGGCGGAGCATCCTGATCTGGAAGCAGCCGTCGCCCGCTACGCGGCCTTCCTGCGCATGCATCTCGACCTCCCCGCGCTGAAGGCCGCGGCGACTGGCGGCGCAAAGGTGATCCCGGCAGAGCACCTTCCCCCGCCTGCCCAGCGAGTCGCTTTGGCGCGGGACGCGGCCTTTTCCTTTGCCTACCCTCATCTTCTGGATGGCTGGCATCTGCAGGGCGCCGAGATCCTGCCGTTTTCTCCGCTCGCCGATGAGCCGCCTCCGGATGCGGATCTGTGCTGGCTGCCCGGCGGCTATCCCGAACTCCACGCAGGCCGGATCGCGGGTGCCGAGCGGTTCATGTCGGGCCTGCGGCTGTTCGCTGCGACGCGGCCCGTGCATGGGGAATGCGGTGGTTACATGGTGCTGGGCGAGGCGCTGATTGACGCGCAGGGAACCTCGCACCGGATGGCGGGGATGCTTGGCCTTGTCACGAGTTATGCCGCCCGGCGCATGCATCTCGGCTACCGGCTGGCGGAGTTGAAGGCTCCCCTCCCCGGCTTCACGAAAGGGGCGCGGCTCAGGGGGCACGAATTCCATTATTCGACGATCCTGTCGCAACCCGACGCGCCACTGGCCCGCGTGGAGGATGCAAACGGCGCGCCCGTGGCGGAGACGGGATCACATCGCGGAACGGTCAGCGGCACGTTCTTTCACCTGATCGCGAGGGCCTCATGACCGGCTTTGTCAGTTTCGTCTCCTCCGGTCCGGGTGACCCGGAGTTGTTGACGGTAAAGGCTGCAAATCGCCTGCGTCGCGCGGAAGTCGTGCTTTACGACGATCTGTCCGCCGGTCCGATCCTCGACATGACGCCCCCCGGCGCGGAACTGATCTCCGTGGGCAAGCGCGCGGGCCGCGCGTCGCCCCGGCAGGATCATGTGAGCAGGCTTCTGGTCGATCATGCGCGGGCCGGTGCGCAGGTCGTCCGGCTGAAATCCGGCGATGCAGGCGTATTCGGCAGGCTAGAGGAGGAGATCGCTGCCCTGCGCCAGGCGGAGATTCCGTTCGAGGTCATCCCCGGCGTGCCCTCGCCTTGCGCCGCCGCCGCGGCTGCAGGCATTCCGCTGACCCGGCGCGGTGCTGCCCAACGGCTACAGTTCGTGACAGGCCACGATGTCACCGGCGCGCTGCCGGAAGAGCTGAACTGGGCAGCTCTTGCCGATCCGGGCGCGGTCACGGCGGTTTTCATGGCGCGGGCAACCTTTCCCCAGCTCGCCCTGCGCCTGATCGCGGCGGGTCTGCCTGCGGACACGCCCGCTCTCATGGCCCAGGGTGTCTTTACCCCACGCCAAGCGCTTTACCGGGACACGGTGGCTGGCCTGGCAGGGCGGCTGGCTGTCGCTCCGCGGGAAGAAGCCCCGACGCTGATCCTCTACGGTGCGCTCGCCGAGTGACGGCGCAGAAGATAGGTATCCATGATCCAGCCATGTTCTGCGCGTGCAGCGGCCCGCGCCGCCAGGATACGCGGGCCCGCCTCCGCCAGCGGGCCATGATCGACGATCTGGTTTGACATGCCGAGAAAGGCGCCCCACCAGATCGTCACACCCTGCGGATCCAGCCTCTGAAAGGCACAGTCCCCGTCCAGCATCACCAAAAGCGTCTCCACTCCCACCGGCCACCCCTCCTCCGAGAGCTTCCGCCCCGTGGTGACAAGGAATGGTGCCCCCACCGCGTTCAGGGGAATGGCGTGAGCAGCGGTCAACGCCTGCGGCGCCATGATGCCGGGAATGACCGTGATCTGCGCGGGCCGGCCCATCCTCGACGCAATGCGGAGGGTGCTGTCGTATAGCGCGGGATCGCCCCAGACCATCAGCGCGACCACCCCCGCTTCGGGATGGGGCGCCAGTGCGTCCTGCCAAGCACGCGCAATGGCGTCGTGCCAGTTGTCGACCCGCGCGAGATAGGCGGGGATGGACGGATCGCGCACCGGCATGTCGAACTCGACCATCCGTGTCGCAGGGTTGCTGACAAGATCCGCGAAAAGGCTTCGGCGGAGCGCCGCCAGATCACCCTTCTCCACGCCCTTGCGCGGAAGGAGCACGATATCCGCCCGGTTCAGCGCCCGGATTGCCTGAAGCGTCAGATGCTCGGGATTACCCGTGCCGATGCCGATCAGAACGATTTCGAGCGGATCAGGCATCCGGCCGCGCGTCCAGAATCTGCCGGAACCGTTCGGAGGCGCGCCTTGGCAGGTCGGGCGGCAGGTCAGCGTCCATTCGCCCGCCCACGTCGATCAGCATCACCATGCCCATCGCGTAATGAGGCGAGCACTTGATGCCATATGCGCCAGGCACGGAAAGCGTGACCGAGAAATCCTCGTTGATCCGGGATTTGAAAGGCTTGGCACCCGGGGGGATCATCCCGTCGATGGTCGCGGCGTTATGGCCAGGCTGCGTGGACAGGAAGCGCACCGTATCCCCCGGCGCAATGCGGAGATAGGAGGGCTCGTAGATCATCGCCCCATTTTCGCTCCGATTGTACATCTTCACGTCGTGGGTTTCCGCAAGGCCCGGACCAGCCATCAGCAGCATCGCCAAAGTGGCATGTTTCACGTATCGCATCGTCAATCCTCAAGGCAGCAGAAGCGCAGAATGGTCGCCTGATCGGCGGGGTCGGTCAGGCGGCGGGCATCGACGCGGAAGATCGCCGCCAGACGCGCGGGGGTCAGCACTTCCTCAGGTGATCCGCAGGCGGCAAGCTTACCGCCGTCCATAACCGCGATCCGGTCGCAACCCATGGCCTGATTGAGATCATGGAGCGCGACGATCACCGTCACGGGGAGCTGTGCCACGAGCCTGAGCAGACCGAGTTGATGGTGGATGTCGAGATGATTGGTAGGCTCGTCCAGAAGCAGCAGCCGCGGGCGCTGCGCGAGTGCGCGCGCGATATGGATGCGCTGGCGCTCGCCCCCTGACAGGGTTGACCAGAGCGCCGCTGACATATGGCGCATCTCCACCGCTGCCAGCGCATCCTCGACAATGCTGTCGTCGCCTGCGCCAAAGGGCCGAAGCGCGGAGAGCCATGGGGTTCGGCCGAGTTCGACCACATCGCGGGCCGTCAGCGCTTCCACCGTGTCGGCCTGCTGCT
>NZ_JGYG01000004.1 GCF_000740795.1 Haematobacter massiliensis | reverse complement strand
CAGCCTCCCGCCGATGCAGCCGCGAAAGGGGCGCGCCATCAAGCCACACCTCTCCCTCACCCCGCGGAACCAGCCCGGCGATGAGGCGGAGGAGCGTGGATTTCCCCGATCCGTTCGGCCCTATCAACCCCAGCGTCTCACCCGATGCCACGTCAAGGTTCACGCGTTCCACGAGCGACCGAGCCTGCACCCGCCATCCGAGGTCTTTGGCGAGCACCCTCATGAGCGTCTCCGGTTACGGATCAGGATGAGCGCGAAGCCGGGCGCTCCGACCAGCGCCGTAACCACCCCGATGGGCACAACCTGCCCGCGAATGAGCATGCGGGACGCGATATCGGCCGTAATGAGGAACACCGCGCCGGTAAGGGCGGAAAGCGGCACCAATGTCCCGTGTCGCGGCCCGGCCACAAACCGGACAGCGTGGGGTATGACCAGACCGACGAAGCCGATGGAGCCGACGAGGCTCACCATGACCGCGGTCATCAGCGTGGTCACGCCGATGAGCAGCAGATGAACCCGCCGCACCGACACACCTAACGAGGCCGCGGAGCGGGCGCCGAAGGAGAATGCATCCATCGCCCGGACATGCCCGATGCAGACGAGCAGCCCGAGCAGGGCGACCGGAACCGCCAGCGCCACATCAGGCCAGCGCACCCCGGACAGGTTGCCGAGCAGCCAGAACATGATCCCGCGCGCCTGTTCCGCATTCGCGGATTTGGCGATGAAGAAGCTCGTCAGCGCGTTGAAAAGCTGCGATCCGGCGATCCCGGCAAGCACGAGCTGCGCTGGTCCGCCACCTGCCGCGCGGGCCAGGGCCGCGACCAGCAGAAAGGCCAGCGCCGCCCCGCCGAAGGCCCCCGCCGACAGCCCTATCGCCCCGCCCCCAAGCCCGAGGATGGTCACCGCGACCGCCCCCGTGGATGCCCCTGCAGACACCCCCAGTAGATACGGATCGGCCAGCGCATTGCGTATCAGCGCCTGAAGCACCACGCCGGAGAGCGCGAGCCCCGCCCCGCAGGCCGCCGCGACCAGTGTCCGCGGCAGACGGTAGTTCCAGATGATCGCCGCATCGATCGCATCAACCGGTTGCGCGGTCCCCAGCAGTCGATTGCCAAGCACCGCCGCCACCGTTTCCACCGGCAGCGGCATCTCACCGATGACGACCCCTGCAAGGACCGCCAGCAGAAGGACACCGGCACCAAGCGCCGCAAACCAAACCGGGGCAGCAAGGCGCGGGCGCAGGTCGGTGTCCGCAGTCATTTCAGACCGAGCGAGGGCAATGCATCTGCAAGCGTCTCAAGCGCGCTCACATTGCGGATGGAGGGATCCATCGAATGCGCGTCCAGCACGACGATCCGGTTCGCCTTCACCGCCTCCATCTGGCTGGCGACAGGGTCCGATCGCAGGAAGGCCAGCTTCTTCTCATAGTCATCCGCCTCGAACCGGCGACGGTCCATCCGGGCGATGACGATGACGCTCGGATTGGCGCGGGCAATGGTTTCCCAGCTCACCACGGGCCATTCCTCGTCGCTTTCGATCACATTCCTGAGGCCCAGCTTCTCCATCATGTAGGCGGGCGGCCCCTTGCGACCGGCAACATAGGGGTCGATATCCATCTCCGCCGAGGAGAACCAGAACAGGGCGGAAGCATCCTTCAGCCCCAGCGCCTGAGCCCTCTCTATCGCGCCCTCCTCCCGTGAGCGAAGCTCAGCGACCAGCGCATCGCCGCGCTCGGGCACGTCGAAGATACGCGAGAGTTCCTGCACGCCGGCATGAATGCTCTCCATCTCGAACATTGCGGAACGCGTGCCGTCAGAGCCGACGGCATTGTCCTTGTTCCAGCAGTCGGCGGGCAGAATATAGGTAGGGATACCGACATCCCGGAACTGTTCGCGAGTCGCCACGATACCCTGTGGACCCACGTGCCATTCATACTGCGCGGCCACCAGTTCGGGGCGCTTGCCCACGACGGATTCGAAGCTCGGATCATTGTCCGCGAGCCGCTCCACACCGGCATTCAGCTCCCGGAATTCCGGTAGCACTTCTGTGAACCAAACCGAGGTGCCCACCACCTTTTCACCAAGCCCCAGGGCATAGAGCACTTCGGTCGCCGCTTGACCGACTGTCACCACCCTCACAGGGGCGGCCTCGAACGTCAGGTCCATCCCGCAGTTCTTCAGGTGAAGCGGATAGGCGCTTTCCGCCATCGCGGCGGAGGCAAGGGTGGCCGCGCCCAACAGGGCGGCCAGACTGTGTCGCGCGATCATGCACGTTCTCCGATCAGGGTAATGGCCCCGGCCAATGCGGAGAGGAACGGCCATGGGCCGCTGCACAGATATGGCTGATCGGACGCGCGAAGGCACCCGTTGGGCAGACGTCATATGGCACCTCCCCGGACACCCCGCCCGGGCCGTGTTGCGTTCAGACGTCGGCAGGTCTCCTGACTGGCGGGTCAACGGAAACTGCGGCCTTCCCATGGCTTGCACCACAGTGGCATGTTCGCAGTGTTCCTCGCCGCCTACAGTTGCGGGGGCAGTTCCGGTTCGCCAGACGGGCTGGCGGCGGATTCCCTTTCAATTCCTTTCGGAAACCGACAGCCGACCCCTAACCCATCACGGCCCGCGCGGCAAGCGGCGGCATTGGCGGCATTGGCGGCGAGTATTGCAGTCAATATCCCGGCAGGCTGCAAGGGGCCGAGACGCCTTCGCAATGCTGCAGCAGAGGCGGCTACCGCAGGCTCCCCTCTCGGGTTAATGCTGTCGCATGGATATCGCCCAGCTGCGCACCGTGCTGCATGTCGCCGAGCTCGGCAGCCTGTCGAAGGCGGCCGAGCGGCTGCATATCGCGCAGCCTGCACTCAGCCGGCAGGTGCGGCTGCTGGAGCAGGAGCTCGGCACCCGGCTGTTCAGCCGCCACGGGCGGGGCATGCAGTTGACCGAAGCGGGTCAGGAGCTGCTTCTCCACGCGCGGCAGATCATGCAGGAACTGGAGGCGATCCGCAGCCTTCCCTTTGGCAACGACGACGTCCCACTGCGCGGCGAAGCTTCCATCGGAATGCCGCCGACGGTCGCTGCGATCCTCGCCGTTCCTTTGGCGCGCGCCTTTCGCCGCGCTCATCCCGAGGCACGGCTTCGGATCGTCAGCGCCTACTCGGCCTTTCTGATCGACTGGCTGCGACGCGGAGACCTGGACATCGCCATTCTCTACGAAAGCCAGCCGCTGCGATGGCTCCGTGCATCCCCCTTGCTGGAGGAGGAGCTGTTTCTCGTAGGGCCTGCTGAAAGCCGGCTTGATCCGTCAGTCCCGGTGACGGCGAAGCGCCTGGCCGATCTGCCGATGATCCTGTCAGGCAGCCGGCACGGGATGCGGGAAACGGTAGACAATCTCGCTCAGACGGCGGGGGTCACCGCAAATGTGGTGCTGGAGGCGGACAGCCTTTCGGTTCTGAAGGATATGGTGCAGAGCGGGCTGGGGTACACCGTACTGCCCGCCTCGCCCATTCGGGAGGATATCCGGCGGGGTCATCTTCGCATCGCGCCGCTTGTCGATCCGCGCGCTGGCTGGCGGCTCATGCTGACGGTGCCGGTGGACCGCCGCCCGTCCCGTCTGCTGGATTATCTCGAACGAAGCGTGGTGACCGAGACAGCCGCCCTCGTTCAGGCCGGGACATGGGAAGGGCGCCTGCCGAACGGCGACTAGGGAAAGAGGCTGATCCCCGCCTTGGCTATCCGCCGTTCGATACCCTCTTTATGGAGTGCGGCCTTCGCGGCGGCCGCCCGCGCGCGCAGGATTGCCTGATCCGTCGTGACAGGTCGGAATTCAATCTCATCATGGGGCCGCAATTGAACGAAGGCGTCAAGATCGCAGTCCAGCACGGTCGCGATCTTCGGATAACCCCCGGTCGTCTGGTGATCGGCAAGCAGAACGGTAGGCACCCCGTCCCCCGCAACTTGCACGGCACCGCGGGTGATCGGTTCCGACGGCATGTCGAGCGCTGCCGAGGGGGCGATTGCCGGGCCGGAAAGCCGCACACCCATCCGGTCCCAGGCATCGGTCATTCGCCACGAGGTGGAAAGGAATGTCTTCAGCGCCTCGGCCGGGAAGAACCTGTCCTGCGGGCCGAGTGTCACATGGATGCAGCGGCGCGGACGCGCGAAGACCGGGCACGGGATGTCACCCGCAGCGGCTTCACGCGGTTCCGCGATGGTCAGCCTCTGTCCTGCCTGGAGCCTGCCGCCGCCGAAGCCCGAGAGCGCGTGGGTTGCCTGGCTCCCCAGCCAGCGGGGTGCGAGGAGGTTTCCGGCGAGTGCGAGGTAACACCAGCTTCCCCATCGTCCTGGGCGGATTACCAACCTCTCCCCCGCGCGCAGCGTAGCGACTGTCCAGGAGCCAAGCCGTCGTCCCGCATGATCGACGCGAAAGCCGCCGCCCGCCACCGCAAAGCCGACCTCCCCCGCAAGGCATTCGAGCGTCAGCCCCCCGAGCGACACCTCTACCCCCGGCGTCTCCGGCGGATTGCCGAGCGCGGTATTCGCCGCGGCAAAAGCCGCACGGTCCATCGCGCCGGATTGAGGAACGCCGAACCGCATCAGACCCGGCCGCCCACGATCCTGGACAGAGACATGGGGGCCTGCAAAGATGACCGACAGCACGGCCCCCGTCATGTCATATCCTCATATTCCGACCGGCTCACGCGCCGAAAGCGCACCCTGTCGCCGACGTCGAAAAGAAACGGGGTGGCAGGATCACCCGTCAGGATCGCGGTCGGCGATCGCCCGATGATCCACCAGCCCGTTGGCATGACGAGCGTGGTGACAAGGCACTGCGGTCCGGCGATCACCACGCTTCCCGCAGCAATCCCGCGGACAGCGGTTGGCTTTCGCGGCATGCGCAGCGCCTCCGGGACGCCGGCGAGATAGGCATAGCCCGGCGCAAAGCCATACATGAAGACACTATATTCCCCGGCCAGATGCGTGGCGATGACCTGCTCGCGCGTCAGCCCGCTCTGGCGTGCCACGGCCGGCAGATCCGGGGCGAGATCATCGTCATAGCAAACCGCCACCTCTCGCAACCTTGAGGGCGCCGCGGGCATGGCCGGCGCATGCAACAGCGCCTCCGCCGCGCGTTGGACGCTGGCGTGATCGGTCACGAGCGGATCGAAACGGATCAGGAGAGCCGCATAGGCCGGCACCGCCTCCCGGAAACCGGCAAAGGGCGTCGCTTCAAGCAATCTGTCCAACGCAAGAACGCGCTCATGGATTTCCGAGGAAATCCTGTCACCAAACTCGACCAGCAGGCCATGCTCTCCAACCGGACGGAAAACCGGCATCCTCACGGCAGGAAGGGCGAGACGGTGATACCCGCCCCCTCCAGCCGACGGCGGACCTGCTGCGCCATGCCCACCGCACCCGGACTGTCACCATGCACACAGATGGACTGTGCGGAGAGGCGGATCGGATCGCCGCCGAGTACCGGCATGAGACCGCTGTCAAGAAACCGGATCAACCGCTCCGCCGCCATGTCCGGGTCGTGGAGCATCGCGCCCTCGCGCGAGCGGGGGACAAGCCGCCCGTTCGGGAGATAGGCCCGGTCGGCGAATATCTCCGAATAGACCGGCAGCCCCGCTGCCCGCGCCACCTGTTCCAGCACCGTACCGGAGATTGCGAGGATCGCCAGCCTCCCCGGCAATGCCTGCACGGCGGTGACGATGGCTTCCGCCACCTCACGATCATCGGCAGCCAGATTGCCGAGCGCCCCGTGCGGTTTCACGTAGCGCAGCTCCACCTCGGCAAGCGCGGCAATGCCCGCCAGCGCACCCACTTGCGCCGCCACGAGCCGCCCGACCTGCGCCGCCCGCATCGGGATCACGCGACGCCCGAAGCCCTCCCGATCGGCGAAACCCGGATGAGCCCCCACGCTTACACCACGCGCCGCAGCGGCGAGAAGCGTGTCGAACATCGTTTCCGGATCACCGGCATGACCCCCGCAGGCGACATTCGCCGAAGTAACGAGATCGAGCATCGCCGTGTCATCGCCCATCACCCAGGGTCCGAAGCCTTCCCCCAGATCGGCGTTCAGATCAATCCTCATGGCGCGAGCACCGGCACTGAAAGCGGAAGGCCCATCGCTCACTCCCGCACGGGAACGGTGTAGTTGAGTATCCGCCGCCCGCCATCGGGATAGATCGTCTCTCCCGTGATGTAGGACGCGTCTGGTGACGCAAGAAATGCGACCACACCGGCGATCTCCTCGGGTTCCCCCAGCCTCCCCATGGGTGTGCGTGCGAGGATCGCCTCCATCCCCGCGCGCTCGGTGAAGGCGCCCTTGATGATATCCGTCGCGATGGTGCCGGGGCCGACCCCGCAAACCCGGATGCCATGGGGCGCCAGCGCCACGGCGGCGGTGGAGGTGACCTGATTCATGCCGCCCTTCGAAATCGCATAGGGTGCGACCGAGGGGTTGGCGAGGCCGGAGTTGATGGAGGACATGTTGATGATGACGCCGCCCCTGCCGCCGGCGATCATCGCCCGCGCAGCGGCCTGGGTGCCCAGAAACGCTCCCTTCAGGTTCACGGCCAGCGTCTGGTCGTACTGCTCTTCGGTGAAATCCAGAAAATCGGCGACAGGGCAGACCCCGGCGTTGTTGATCATCACATCCACGCGACCGAACTGTTCGACAGCCGCCGCGATCAGCGCATCGACATCGGCCTTGCGGGCGACGTCTGTGGTGACCGGAAGCACCGTCGCTGCCGTGCCGATCTCCTCGGCGGTGCGTGCCAGTTTGGATGCATCCACATCGCCGATGACAACCTTTGCGCCTTCGGACAGGAAGCGTTCCGCGCAAGCCCGTCCGATCCCCTGAGCACCCCCCGTGATGACCACGACCTTGTCGGTGAATCTCATAGCCCTGTCCTTTTAATAAACCACGGTTTCATGGAGCGGTGCCCCGGCCCGGATCCGCTCGTATCCGAGCGGGGAGAGATCGAGACTCCGGTAACCACCCTGTGTCACCAGCTCCGCGACAGCGCGCCCCGCCGCGGGAGCATGCATTACCCCATGGCCGGAGAAGCCCGTAAGAAATAGCAGGTTCCCGATCTCGTCATGCGGACCCACAATCCCGTTGTGATCGAGCGCGTTGACCTCATAATGACCAGCCCAGGAACGCTCCAGCCGCAGGTGTTCCATCGCCGGGATGCGGGTGGCAAGCGCGGGCCAGAAAGGATCTTCCATCAGGTCATGATGCGGCTCGTAATCGCCCGTGGCATCCGGGTCTCGGTCCGGCGGGGGTTGGATACCGCCGATGAAGCCCGCGCCTTCAGGCCTGACCCAGATGCCGGAACTGTCGAACAGCATGGGAAAGCCCGTCGGCGCGACGGGGGCGCGAAAGTTGAAGACCGACCGTTTGCGCGGGCTGACGGGAAGCGCGATCCCGGCCAGCGCCGCAAGTTTGCCTGAAGCCGCCCCCGCCGCAAGCACGCAGATGTCGCAAGCGAGGCGTGAACCATCGCTCAAGCGGACGGCATGAACCCGATCACCGATATCGAAGCCTTCCACGGCCGCCTTTTCATACCTCACGCCGCAGTCGCGCGCCGCGCGGCGCATCAGAGACAGCAGGGACCAAGCGTCAAACCATCCTTCACCCGTGCAGCCGAAAGTGCCGATCCCCACCCCTTCCAGAGAGATGAACGGAAACCGAGCGGCGATCTCATCCGGCAGGAGTACCGCGACATCCGCCCCTTCCGCCTGCTGCATGGCGGCGCCCTTGCGACGCGCATCCGCGCCCTGTGGTCCGCCGAGGATGAGGTAGCCGTTCTCGACATAGCCGATGTCTGCATCCGGCCCGAAAATGGTGCGAATCCCGCGAAAGAACTCTACCCCGAACAAGCTCATTCGCACATTGAGCGGCGTGCCGAACTGCATCCGGATCGAAGCAGCCGACCGCGCTGTCGAGCTGAACTGATAGGTGGGATCGGGTTCGACGACGCTGATCGGGCCGGTAAAGCCCTCCCGACGCAGGAACCAGGCAGCAGTGCTCCCCATGATCCCGCCGCCGATGATCACCACCCCGCTCATATGGCGTGGAACCGGGAAAAGCTGTCTCGAAAGGCTTCGCTGGAGAAGGGCGGCATGGGGTGACCTCGGTTGCCGATCTGCCCGCCCTGCCTATACCACGGCTCCTGCCCTGTCTGCGACCGGTTGGTTCGATCAGGTATAACATAAGTGTATATCTTCCGCTGATACGGCGATGAAACGGCGCATCGGCGTGGCAGCTATGCCGAAACCATCGCCTTTGCGACCATCTGAACGCCCAACACGGCCAGAACGATCAGGAAGCCACGCCGGAACGCCTTTTGCGAAATCCGATCGCGGAACCGCTGGCCAAGCCACATCCCTGCCAGCGCGGGCACGACCAGCAGGGACGACCGCAGCATTCCCGCTGTCTCGAACGCGCCTTGTCCCGCAAGACCCGCCGCCATGGCGAGAGTTGATACCGTGAAGGACAGACCGAGAGCCTGGACCAGCTCATCCTTCCGCAGACCGAGCGCTTGGAGATAGGGCACGGCGGGGATCACGAAAACGCCGGTTGCGCCCGTGATGATCCCTGTCACCAGCCCGACCGCCGGCGAGGCTGCCCGCTCCGCCCGCGCGGGAAGCGTCCGGGGCGCCACGAGGAGCGTAAACACCGCATAGCCGAGCAACGCGCCACCCAGCAGCTCGGAGGCAAGGCGTGGGTCGGCCCAGACCATCAGCGGCATCGCGGCCACGGTGCCAACGGTGATCGCCAGCATCATCGGCCAGAATCGCAGCGCCGTCTGCCGCGGATCGGGGCCGCTGAGGAATTGCAGCACATTCGTCACGAACGAGGGCACAATCAACAGCCCCGCCGCCGCGACAGGCGGGATGAGAGTGCCAAGAACCCCCATTGCCACGGTAGGAAGACCCATGCCGGTCACGCCTTTCACGAAGCCTGCGGCGAGGAACGTCAGCCCGAAGAGGAGCAGAAGGCCGTCCATCACATTACCCCTGCCGTGCAGGAGTCGCGACATGACCCGCCCCCATGCCCTCCCCCAGCAGGATCGACCGGATGTGGCGAGCGGAATATGGGCCGATGATCGCAACGCCGCCTTCCGGCAGCGCCCGGCTGACCTGGCCTGCGCTTTTTCAGCCCGCTGGCAAGCGCGCTGGGGACGGCTGTCGCAGCCATGTCGGCCGCCCCCGCGGCAGCTTCCATGGTCTCCGCCCGCGAATGCGCCGCCACGCCGTTCCCGTGGCTGAAGATACCGTCGCCTTCCGATGCGATACCGGCGCGCGCCGTGACCTCTCCCAGATCTGTCAGAACGTGCGCATTCAGGTCGAACGCGACATCACACATCGGTCGTCTCCGTATGATAGCCGCGGCTGTCAGAAGGTGCGTCTTCGCGCCTGTCCATACCGTAGTCCCGCAATACGCCGGCGATCCGCAGGCGGTAGCCGGAAAACACATGATCCCGCCCGGCCACCTGCGCCTTCCGATGCTCCGTCAGAGTACGCCACCGTGTAACGGCGGCCTCATCCCGCCAGAAGGACAGCGAAAGGAGCTTGTCGGGCGAGGTCAGGCTCTGAAACCGCTCGACGGAGATGAAACCGTCGACCTCGGCCAGCAGGGGCCGCAGGCCAGCAGCAAGGTCAAGATATTCGCGGCGGTTTTCATCCGGCATCGAAACCTCAAAGATCACGGCGATCATGCGCCTTCCCTCCTCGGGAAACAGGTCACCGCAGCACGGCAGAAGCGATGTTGATTGCGGTATCTCATGTCATAGCCTTTCGTCTTGCCTCGCCCTTCTATCCGATTAGCGGGCCGTGATGGTTCGCTTATCGTCGAACGATGCGAGAAGGCCCCGACAGAGGTGAGCGTCAGTTCCGTCGGCAGCACCTTTTCGGCCAGTGCCACCTTGCCTTCTTGGGCCTGATCCTCGGTCAACAGGGCCTCGATACCGAGGGTCTTGACGACATGCGGCATCTCTCAGTTTTCCCGGAGCGCGACGGGAATGCCGTAGAGCAAAGACGCCGCCTCCGCATATAGGAGAGGCTGATCGTCCCCATCGGCACCACACCGCGCCGCACGATATTTATGGGTGCCCTTGGCGAATTCCCCGTCGCCCAGAAGGATCATCTTGAAAGCGCCATCCGCCCGGCGCTCGACTTCCTTGGCAAACATCCCGAGGCTGTCGTTGAACGAGCTCGACGCCTTTGGCCAGTGCGACTGGACACGCGATGTCACGGCACCCTGCGCCAGCCCCTCGCCGACCAGCGCCGACCAGCGCGGGGCGGCAAGCATTCCGGTAGCCGTGCCCCGCATCAGTGTCCTGCGGCTCAGAGCCGGTTCTCGGCAGTGTGATCCGCCCGTTAGCCCGCTGACAGGTATGTCTCCCCTCCCCGCCGAGGGGCGGGTCATCCTTCCTGACAATGCCGTTCAATCGACACCTTGTTTTTACGCATGGCGGCGAAGACAAATGCCACAGCCACCCACCTTTCAGACCGGCCAGACGGCAAGGATGAGGGGGACGCCGACTAAAACAACCAGAGCCGACAGGGGCGCGCCGAGACGGGCATAATCACCGAAGCGATAGCCTCCCGGCCCCAAGACCAGCGTATTCGACTGATGCCCGATGGGTGTGAGAAAGTCGCTGCCCGCGCCCACCGCCACGGCCATCAGGAACGCTTCGGGACGATAGCCCAGATCGGTGGCGAAGGTGGCGGCAATCGGGGCCATGACCAGCACTGTCGCCGCGTTGTTGAGGAACGGCGTGACCGCCATCGCCGCCACCATGATGAGCGTAATCGCGCCCCAGACCGGCAGCCCAGTCGCGATGTCCGAAAGCAGCGTTCCGATGAGCTCCGTGGCTCCTGTCGTCTGCAACGCCTCGCTCACCGGTATGAGCGCGCCGAGCATGACAAGGATCGGCCATTCCACGGCCTCCGTCGCCTCTCGCGCGGGGAGAGCCCCACTGGCGATCATCGCTGTCGCCGCCCCGAAGAAGGCGACCGCAACAGGCACAGCCCCCGTCGCGGTCAGCGCCATGGCGGAGCCGAGGATCATCAGGGGCAGCAGCGCCTTCCGTACGCTTCCGAGTCCGAGCTTGCGTTGCGCCAGCGGCAGCAGGCCGAGCGCCCGCATCTGCCCCGGCATTTCCGCCTCCGGCCCTTGCACCAGCAGAACATCCCCCGCGGCAATCGAAGTGTCTCCAAGACGCTCGCTCATCCGGTGACCGGCTCGCGATATGGCGATGAGGTTCAACCCATGCCGGTCATGAAGCGCCATGCCCCCCGCACTCTGACCGACCAGGAGCGATTCAGGGACGACGACCGTCTCCACCAGAGCCACGCCCGCCGAAACGCGACCCGCTTCCTGCCGGGCGAGCGCGAGCCGCCCGCGCGTGATCGCCGCCTCCAG
This sequence comes from Haematobacter massiliensis, assembly GCF_000740795.1. GTDB lineage: Bacteria > Pseudomonadota > Alphaproteobacteria > Rhodobacterales > Rhodobacteraceae > Haematobacter > Haematobacter massiliensis. The sequence continues at coordinate 222,907 of NZ_JGYG01000004.1, read as the reverse complement.
TGCATCCGGTGCGCCGCGCAGAAGCACCAGATCCCCCACAAGGATCGTCGTGTCGGGCAGGACCGCTGCCCGCCGCTTCCCGTCTCGGATGATGCCTGTGACTGCCAGTGCCCCGTCTATGTCGGAGAGGAAGTCAGATACCGTCACGCCCGCCGCCCGCGACGTCTCCAGCACCCGCGCCTCTGTGTTGTAATCGCTGACGAAGACCGCCTCGCCCAATCCACGCGCGGCCGCGCGCCGGCCGCTCGGGAGCAGCCGGTAGCCGAAGCGCAGGAAGATCAGCCCTACGAGGGACAGCCCAAGACCGACGGGGGCGTAGTCGAACATGCCAAAGGGCGTTCCCGTCATCTGCTCCCGCACCCGGGAAACGATGATGTTCGGCGAGGTGCCGACGAGCGTGATGAGCCCGCCCAGCAGCGAGCCGAAAGCCATGGGCATCAGGAACACAGAAGGCGATGCCCCGGACCGCTTGGCCATGCCGAACGCAGCGGGCATCAGCATGGCCAGCGCGCCGATGTTCTTGACGATGGCGGACAGCAGCGTCACGGATCCGACCAGTACCGTGAGCTGCCAGCGGAGCGAAGTCACCCGTCGCCCGACCCACTGCAACGCCACCTCCACCACACCTGACCGGGCGATGCCCGCGCTCACCACAAGCGCACTGCCGACGATTATGACAATATCGTCGGAGAATCCGCGGAACGCCTCATCCGGGCGGACGGTGCCCGCAATCAGCGATGCGACGAGCGCCAGCATCGCCACAACGTCATAGCGAAGCCTGCCCCAGATGAAGAGGACCATCATCCCGCCGAGGATGAGGAAGGCGAGTATCTGAGGCTGGGTCATCATTTCTCCTGCAGCGGCTCCGCTCAATGGGCAGGGATAGCTTCCGGTTCCGGCGCTGTCATTGCGCCGCTGCTCTTGCCCGCGAAGCGTTGCAGCTTTACAGAGCCGCATGTCCCACACCGTCGCCGCCCTTTACCATTTCACGCGCCTCGAAGCCCTGCCCGAGCAGCGTGGCGCGCTCGCCACGCTCTGCGAGGCGGAGGGGATCCGGGGCACGCTCCTGCTGGCGGAGGAGGGCATCAACGGGACCATCGCCGGACCCCGTGCCGGGATAGACCGGGTGATCGCCCATATCCGCGCCATACCCGGCTGCGCCGCGCTGGAGTGGAAGGAGAGCATCGCTGAAATCATGCCCTTCCGCCGCATGAAGGTCCGCATCAAGCGGGAGATCGTGACGATGGGCCAGCCGGGTGTTGATCCGACGGCGAGTGTCGGAACCTATGTCTCCGCCGCGTCCTGGAACGAGCTGATCGCCCGGGAGGATGTGGTGGTGATCGACACCCGCAACGCCTATGAGACCGCGATCGGTACCTTTGCGGGAGCGGTCGATCCCGGAATCGACACCTTTCGCGATTTCCCCGACTGGTGGCAGGCGAACAAGGCACGGTTCGCGGGCAAGACGCTCGCCATGTTTTGCACGGGCGGTATCCGCTGCGAGAAATCCACGAGCTGGCTGAAGCAGGAAGGCGCGCCGGAGGTCTACCACCTGAAGGGCGGCATCCTGAAGTATCTGGAGGAGGTTCCGGCGGAGAACAGCCTCTGGCAAGGCGCGTGTTTCGTTTTTGATGAGCGTGTCTCTGTCGGTCACGGTCTCGCACCCGGAGATCACACGCTCTGCCGGGCCTGCGGCTGGCCGGTCACCGCAGAGGGCCGCGCTCATCCCCACTTCGAGGATGGGGTGAGCTGCCCGCAATGTCGGGATCAGTATTCGGACGCCGACCGTGCCCGGTTTCGTGATCGCCACAGGCAGATGACAGGATAACCCCTGCGCAGCTCTGTGCGGCTTTGCCCTTTCCGCCGCCGCCCTCCCATTCGGACCGGTGTACTGCGAACCGATCCTCTGCCGGACAGTGGTCCGGGCATGTTGGCGCGCCCATTCCCTGCTGTTCGGGGCTTTTCGCCCCCGGAGCGGCCCCTCCTCGTGGTGGCCAGATCCGTCACCAGCCTGGGAGCGAATTCCGCCTCGGGGCCAGCACCCTTACGCGTATCCAGCAGCGCCCCGCCATGCAGATCCCCGGCTCCCTTTCACGCGCCAATCATCACAGGTCACGACATGGCAAGGGCGACCACTGTCGCGATGGCGCAGCGAGTCGAACGGAATGTGTTGCTTGTTCCGCCCTCGTCAGGCTTCAGATCCCCCAGCTCATGACCCCGGTCGCTCCAAGCCGTGGCTGATGCGTGATTTCTCAGTGCCCGGCGGCTGACCCGCCCGGTGACTATCTCGCTCTGCGGCACATCATCCTTATAGGCTGTGCCACGCCCCCTCCTTGACGATAACCCGCGAGAGAGCGGGCACAGAGCGCTATGCTTTCCGCGGCGTCATCGGCAGCTGGGTCCAGGTCATTCGGCAGGGGATGCGCCCGCCACGGATCACGTCTCTCTGACAGCTACGGGCGGCCCCATATATTCAGTCTGCAGCGTCCCCCGGTTCGTGCCGAACTGCGCGGGTGTGCCAGATGGTGAGGAACAGGTCTTTCCGCCATATCTTCCACGCTGCCTTAGGTCATACCGATGCGGATGAGCGTCGCTTTCGGCCTCGGAGCAAAGAGGCAAACACTTCGGCGGATCATCTGCCGGTCGCTCACTGGGTATGGGATCAACTGGCGGCAAGCGAGGCAGGGCGCTCGCGCTGCTTCCCCAGCCGGGATTTCTCTGCCGCTGGCCCAGCGATTGGAACGTGCCGCCGCTCTGACGCGGGTGGCGGAGGGACGGAGACAGCGCTGGAAAGCTGGCGCGCATTCCGTCATCGCTGGTGTGCCGGTCGTATATTGCAGGCGCTCCCGTACAGAGGCATCCTCCCAGTCGCGGAGGTAACGCATGACACAAACTATCCTCAACCGGATCGGAATCACCTTGCCGATCTTTCAGGCGCCGATGGCCGGTGTCTCCACTCCGGCCCTTGCGGCGGCGGTGTCGGAGGCAGGGGGTCTCGGGGCGCTCGGGCTGGGAGCATCCTCCGCCGCCGCTGTGCATCAGGCGATCAGCGAAGCCCGGACGCTGACGGAGAGACCGTTCAACGCCAATTTCTTCTGTCACCGGCCTGCTCCCCGGACGGAGGCAGTGGAACAGGCATGGATCCGCAGCGCGTCGCCCCTTTTTTCCGATTTCGGCGCCACGCCTCCCTCCGAGCTGGAGGAGATCTACATCAGCTTCCGGGAAACGGATGACTTCCTGCGCGTCGTTCTGGACTTGCGCCCCGCTGTTGTCAGCTTCCACTTCGGCCTCCCCCGCGCGCATCAGATCGCTGCCATGCGAGACGCGGGCCTCACCTTGATTGCCAGCGCCACGTCACTCTCCGAAGCCCGGCTGATCGCCGATGCGGGTTTCCATGCGGTGATTGCGCAGGGTTGGGAAGCCGGCGGGCACCGTGGGATATTCGAGCCGGATGGCCCTGATGAGCGCCTGTCCACCAGAGATCTCACGCGCCTTCTGGTGCAGGAGGCAGGTCTTCCGGTGGTCGCAGCGGGCGGGTTGATGGAGGGAGGGGATATTCGTCGAATGCTCGACCTCGGCGCCGCCGCAGCGCAACTTGGTACCGCCTTCATCGACTGCGCGGAATCCGCCGCCGATCAGCCCTATCGGCAGCGGCTGGCGCAAGGAGGCAAGACGGTGATGACGCGCGTGATATCGGGCAGACCCGCCCGCTGTCTTGCCAACCGGTTTACGGACTGGGGTGAGGCTTTTCCCGAGGCGGATGTGCCCGCCTATCCCCGCGCCTATGACCTGGGCAAAGCGCTCAATGCCGCGGCCAAGACGCGCGGCGAAACGGGATATGGTGCGCAATGGGCCGGGACCGGGGCGGGGCGAGGCATGAAAGCAGACGCCGCCGAAGTGATGCGCGCGCTCGTCGCAGAAGTTTGACGCCATCCATCCCGCTTGCCTTTCACGAGGTTGCGCATATATCATGCGCATGAGCCATGAGGTATGCCATGCCCATTTCCGCTGCGCGCAAACCCACCAACCTGACCATAGACCCGGCCCTGTTGGCAGAGGCGCGATCGTTCGGCGTCAACCTGTCCCAAGCAGCCGAGGCGGGCCTGCGCTCCGCCGTGTCGCGGGCGCGGGCGGACGCGTGGCGGGCGGAAAACAGCCGGGCCATTGAGAGCTCCAACGACTGGGTCGTAGAGAACGGCCTGCCGCTGGAGAGGTTCCGGCAGTTCTGATGGCGCGTTATGACGTATATCCCAACCCTGGCGGAGCGGGATATCTGCTGGATGTGCAGGCGGACCTGCTGGACGGGCTGAATACCCGCGTCGTTGTGCCCCTGCTCCCCCCAGCCACCGCTCCCCTGCCCGCTCGACGGCTGAACCCGCTCTTCGATATAGCGGAAATGCCGCATGTGATGGTGACGCAGTTCATGGCCGCGGTGCCGCTCGCCTTTCTGAATCGGCCCGTCGTGTCGCTGATCGGGCGGGATACGGAAATAACGAACGCCCTCGATATGCTTTTGTCCGGTATCTGATCCACGACATTGTGGTTAACGGGAGTGCCGCTGCCGGTTGGACTTGGGAGCGGCAATGTGCCATGAACATAACTGGAACAATACTGCCCACGGGCGACGGCGAGCGTAGAGCATAATGAGCAATTCTCTGGAAGAACTCCGCATCGACCGGGAGATACACAGCGGAAAGCAAGGCTCCGACCCGTTTGCCGCCGCCATGCGGGCAACGCGGATGCCGATGATCATCACGGACCCGCGGCAGCCGGACAATCCCATCGTGTTTGCCAACGATGCCTTTCTGAAGCTTACAGGCTACGGCAGAGACGAAATTCTCGGGCGCAACTGCCGGTTTCTTCAGGGGCCGGGCACCAATGTGGACGATGTTGGCCAGCTCCGCCATGCCATCCGGGATCGGGAACCGCTGGAGATCGACCTCCTCAACTACCGCAAGGACGGCACGATCTTCTGGAATCGGCTGCTCGTCTCCCCCGTGTTTGACGAAGGGGAACTGACCTATTTCTTTGCCTCCCAGCTCGACGTGACATGGGAGCGGACGGCCGGTTTCTCCAGCGACCGCAACGAAATGGAACGCGGGATGCAGCAGCGCATCGCCGATCTGACGGCGAGCGAGGAGCGGCTGAACTTTACGCTGAAAGCGGGCGGGCTGGGGACATGGACGCTTGACGTGCGAAACGAGCGGCTCGTCGCCTCGGCGATCTGCAAGGCGAATTTCGGTCGCGCCCCCGCTGAAAGCTTCAGCTACGCCGATCTGAAGGGCTCCATTCATCCGGATGACATGGATCGCTGGCGTACGGCGGTAGCGACAGCGATGGCGTCTGGCGGCGACCTCCACGTCGAGTATCGCACGATCTGGCCGGACGGATCTGTCCATTGGATCGAAGTCCGGGCGGAAACACGCTTTGACGAGAGCCGTCGACCGGTGTTGATGAGCGGCGTCTCCATCGACATCACAGCGCGCAAGGAAGCCGAAGCCTATCGTGACCTGATGAACCGGGAGATGGCGCATAGGATCAAGAATATCCTGACGACGGTTCGATCCATTGTCCGGCAGTCCCTTCGCGCCGAAGCGCCGCTGCCCGACATCCGGGACGTTCTGCTGCGGCGCATCAATGCGCTGAGCGGAGCGCATGACGTTCTCACCGGCAAGGATTGGGACATCGCCGCCCTTCGGCAGACAGTGGAGAGGGCCGTGCTGCCATTTAACGGCGAGCGCCGGATTCACTACTTCGGCCCCGATCTGGACATTTCCCACCGGGCCAGCAGTGCGCTGACGATGGCATTGCACGAACTCGCCACGAATGCGGTGAAATATGGGGCGCTCTCGGGGGAAGAGGGGCGCGTGCGCGTGGAGTGGTTCATAGAGGGCAAGCGCTTTGAACTTCGCTGGATCGAGACAGGCGGCCCCATCGTCGTGCTGCCCGAGCGGACGGGTTTCGGCTCCACGATGATCGAATATGCCCTTTCAGCTTCGGTCGATGGCACGGCGCAGGTGGAATATCTGCCCGGCGGAGTGCGATTTCAGCTGGTGACCGATCTTGCGGCCATGCAGGCGGGCGACACGAAGTCTCCCTGACCGCGCCGGGCCATAAGGCTTCGACGAACACTCCGTCCAGTTGGGCGAGGGTGGCGTTCCTCGCACCGGACGCGCCACCCCTTTTCTCACCAGCTCTTGCGAAGCGAGAGCGAGGCGCGCCGGCCATCGCCGTAGAAGCAGGACAGCGCGCCGTCGCAGGAGGATACATAGTCCCGGTCGGTGATATTGGTCACCGAGGCGGCCACCAGCCAGCCCTCGCCAAACGCATAGCTCGCCCCCAGATCATAGAGCGTCGCGCCATCGACCTTGTATTGATTGAGGTCATCCGCCCATGAGGAGCCAAGCCGCCGCACCCCGGCCATGACGCTCAGCCCCTCCACCTGCGCCACCTGCCAGTCGAGCCGGAGCGACGCGAAATTCTCCGGCGTAGCTTTGGGCGTCTTGCCGACGAGGGCCGGGTTCACATCCTCGCGCACCTCGACCTCCATGGAAGTCAGCGCACCGGTGAGGGTCAGGCCCTGCACGATCTCCCCGCGCGCCTCCAACTCCACCCCGCGGGAACGGATCTTGCCGACCTGGAAGTACTCATAGCCCGCGCCGCCCCAAGCGCTGATCGACACGTTTTCCCGCTCCAGATCAAAGGCGGAAAGGGTCAGCAGCGCGCGTTGGGAAGGCGCCCATTTCACCCCTGCCTCCCATTGGTGACCGGTCTCAGGCTCCACCTTGTTTCCCGCCGCGTCGTTGACGATCTGCGGCGTGAAATAGGTGGCATAGGAAGCATAAGGGGTCACGCCATTGGCAAAGGCATAGGCAAGACCGAGCCGCCCCGTGAACTCCCCGTCGGAGCGATCCACGCCTTCCGTGCCCGTGGCCTCGTTCCGGCCCGATGCGGTGTCGACCCAGTCATAGCGCGCATTCGCCGTGCCGATCCAGTTGCCCCAGCGGATCTGATCCTGTGCGTAGAGCCCCGCCTGACGCATGGTGATGTCCTGATCGATATAAGGAACGGCAGGCGGGAAGACCCCGCCGCGAACCGGGTCGAGGACCGATATCGTCGGGGCAAGCGGCGAGGAGGAGGATGCCTGTACCTGATCCATCTTGAAGATGCGAAGATCCAGCCCAAGGGTCAGCCGATGCTGCACCGCGCCGGTCTCCACGGTTCCCTCAAGTCGGGTATCGGCAAGCGCGCTGCGCGACGTGGTCTGCTGCTGGAAGAAGATACGGGACAGGTTCGCCTTCGGATCCTGCGGGAGCATCGCGAAATGGTTGGAGAACGTCTCGTTCCACGTATCGCCGTACCCATAGCCATAGGCATAGGGCGCGCTTTCGTCGATGTCCGACCATGCCAGACGGATACCTTGGCTCAGCACCCAGCCGTTATCGAACCGGTGCCGTATCTCGGAGGAAAGCGTGGCCTGATCCCGCTCATACCAGTCCAACCGCGGATCGGAGGTGTTGAAATCGCGCGGAATGAAGCCGAACTCCGCCCCTCTCACGGTGCCGACATAGGGCAGCCAGGAGCCGCCGACATGCGTCTCATCCACCCGGTAGAGCGTTGCGGAAAGCGTTATCTCGGTCGCCTCCCCCAGATCGAAGGTGACAGAGGGCGCAATCAGGCCGGTCAGTCCGTCGTCAAATGCGCCGTTCGACTTTTCGGTGTTGATCTTGCCAAGAAAGCGCCAGTCGTAGCCGCCGTTCGTACCGTTCACATCGGTCGCGATCCAACGGCGGCTGTCGGTGCCCACGCCGGCCTCCACCATGCCGCCCGGTGTTCCCGTCGGGCGCTTCGACACCATGTTGACGATACCGCCGGGATTGGAGCCGCCGTACAGCACGGAGGCCGGTCCCTTCAGCACTTCCACCCGCTCCAGCAGGAAGGGGTCGGTGTAGAACCCCCCGAAGCCAAAGGCATATTGCGCAAGACCATCAAGGAACATCCCCGTCTGTGTCGCTTCGAAGCCGCGGATGTTGATCCAGTTGGTATCGGTGTCGAAGCCAAAGGGCGCGGGGCTCACACCCGCTGTATACCCGAGGATTTCATCGACCTTGGTGGGTTGGAGGACGTTGAACACGTCCTGCCCGATGACGCTCACGGATTGCGGGATCTCGGTGATCGGCGTGGCGCTTTTGGTTCCCGCCAGCGTGACGGGATTGGCGTCGGGTCCGACAGGGCCAGTTCCGGTGACCTGGCCCTCAAGATAGACCGGAGAGAGGGTAGCCTGCTGGGCCGCAACCGGCAGTGCCGCGAGCAGCGTCAGGCAGGCGGTGGTCGAGGCGAGGCGGGCACGTGGCGTGCGGAACATGGGAACTCCCTGAAGGCGTAAGGCAGATAGAGCGGCGCGCGCTGGTCTCAGCTAGAGCGAAGCGCCCCATCCGTCTTGATCGTTTCTGTCGGAATTTGTCGGATTCCGCCGCCGTACGGTATCGCGCTCGCGGCGCCAGTTTCCCGGCGTGATCCCGATGGCGCTACGGAAGCTCCGCGTCAGATGCGCCTGATCGGCAAAGCCCACGGCGCAGGCGATTTCCGCCAGTGGCAGGTCGGAAGCTTCCAGCAATCCTTGTGCTCTCGCCAATCTCCGTCGCAGCACCCATTGATGCGGTGGCAGTCCGGTCGTCTGCTTGAAAGCGCGGGTGAACCAGCTCTCGGAAAGACCTGCCACCTGAGCGAGATCGGTGATCGCGATCCTTCCGGCAAGATTGGCCTCTACATGTTCGCGGACGCGCGCGAGCTGCCGCCGCGTGAGCGCCCCCTTCATCGCAGCCGCCGGCGGGAGGGCGAAAAGCTCCGCGAGGAACGCCTGTATCAGCCCTTCCCCGGCCAGATCATGACGCTCGGTTTCCATGCACTCCCGCGCGATCAGCCCCGCGAGCGTGATAAGCGCCGCGCTCCCGCCCTGAAGGATCGGCCGTGACCAGCACTCGTCAGGAATGACGCCGCTCAGGCGCTCCTCCATCCGCGCCCGGTCCAGATGAAGGTCGAGGTGCCGAAAGGAATGGCTGTGATCGACGCGACTCCAGACCCTCATTCCCGCCGGGATATAGCAAACCCGCCCGGACGGGCGGAAAGACCGCCCGGCAGCCGGGGAGAGGGCCAACGCCTCCGCCCCCTCAAGCAGCACGACGACACGTGGGTCCGGCGACAGGTAGGTACCACCCGCCCCCTTGTCGCCCCGCGCGTGCCAGACATCCGCTACCACGCCGTCCCAGCCCCGCCATGACAGGGAGTCACAAAGGCTGATGCCCTCGATCTGGCTCGTCATGTTCGGGCGAAATGTCACGGAAATATCCAGCGAGTGGCGGGGCTGGCTCGCCCACAGGCTGGCTCATCTAAAACTATCATCCGCAGCCCGGAGGGTCAATTCCAGCCGTCAGCCAGCGCTATGGCGAGCCTTCATCAGAAGCTCCGTCAGAAGAAATGCCTGCGCCTCGAGCATGCCGCTCCCGGGCATCGCCCAGCAACCGGTGACCCGCGCGGCGGTGATCAGCGGTGAAACGGCCGGGCATGCCCCCATATTCGCCACAGAATGATCTGCACCGGGGCAAGAGGTATCTTTCCGGCAAGGGATCGCTTTCTTCATTCCATGCGGCGTCGCATGAGCACTGAGCGCAAAGCGCCACGGATCGGTTCCGCCGATACAGAGTTTGCCGGAAAACTGCTGCTCCAGCCGCGCGAGCAGGCTGTCGCGGCGCGCGAACTCGATATCATGAACCGCCAGTTCGCTTGCCCCGCATTTCATATGCAGTCACCACGCCGGCGTCACCCGCTCCGATCAGCAGCGCGGGCGTGCCTGCAAGATCAAACCCTTCTGCGGCGATGCCGTCCCGGTAATGATGCCCGTCCGTGGCGTCGCCGCTCCGGTCATCGCCGTTCCTGATGGCGATGCTCGCCCCACCCGAAGGCACGTGCGCGGCCAGAAACGCGACTGCAGAAGTCGAGACCGGCGATCTCGTGCGGAACCGTGACGGCGATGCCCCCGCAATTCCGCATGACTGTCACGCCTACGAACCAGGCGACAAGCGCCGGCGGCGGTGGCGGAAACAGGAATGTCCACGCCCGGCCTCTGGATACTTCGCCCTACCCGCCCCGAGAACGGGCCAGACGATCGCCCGAAGGGTCAGGCAGTGTCACGGGCAATGAACTGACCGGGCAGCAGGACATCGCCCTCCCGCTTACCCTCCAGCACGTCGAACAGCGCCTCCGCCATCTGGGTAATCGGCTGCCGATACGTGGTGAGGCGGTAGGCGGGTGACAGGGACAGCGGAATGTCGTCGAACCCGGTGACCGCAACATCCTCCGGCACTTTCAGCCCGAGTCGATAGCGCAGGGCATCCATTGCCCCGATGGCAAGGATGTCGTTTTCGCAGACAAGCACGTCCGGCCGGCTCTCCATCGCTCCGGTGAACAGCAGGCTGACCGCCTCGATTGCCGCGCCGAAGTCGTATGCCTCGGCGTGAACGGTCGCCACATCGCCCCCTGTCCGGCTCCGCCAATGCTCGATGAAGGCGCTTTTGCGGTGAAGCTTGGCAGATTGCGTATCCGGGCCGGCCAGGAACGCGGGCCGCCGGTAGCCACGCTCAACCAGATGATCCGCGATCCGCCCCATGGCGAGGATATCGTCACAGGCAATCGTCAGCGTGTTCGGGTTCTGGCTGTAACGGGCGAATACGACGAGTTTCTTGACCCGCCTTGCCCCAAGCGCGGTGTCCAGCACGCTGTCATCGAACCGCGTCCCGATCAGAACCGCGGCATCCACGCGCCGTTGGCTCGCTGCCAGCAACGCGGCCGATGCATCATCGCTGTCCGACATGTGGATGAGCAGCGTCGCCCAGCCATGACCGGACAGAATCCGCGTCAATCGCTCAAGCAGCACGAGCTTGTGGGGATTGTTGAAATCATTGGTGATGAGCGCGACCAGATTAGAACGGTCGGAAGCGAGGGATGCCGCCAGCAGATCAGGCGCGTATCCCAACCGCCGGGCGGCGGTGAGCACCCGATCCCGGCTTCCAGGAGAGATCGAGGCATCCTTCTTGAAAGCGCGGGCGACCGTCCAGCGGGACACGCCCGCGGCGGCGGCCACGTCATCGGCGGTAACGCTGACTTCGGGATCGGGGAGCTTGTCCATCTGCCGTTTCTACCTCGCGCCGGTCGGAGAGGAAAGATATTTGCACGCGCGTGCAGTTTCTGTTGCACGCGCGTGCATTGATCGCCAATCTAGCGCTAACATGAGGTCGCAGACGCGATTCGGGGGGAAATGAATGCTCAGGGTTGCCCTGATCGGGGCGGGGCGCATCGGACGCGTCCATGCCAGATCCATGTCCGCCACGCAGACCTGCCGCATCATTGCGGTGGCGGATGCAAATGCCGAAGCCGCAGCGGAAGTGGCGGCCGGCGTGTGTGCGGAAGTCCGCCGGATTGAGGATATTCTCACCGACCCCGCCATAGACGCGGTGCTGATCGCCACCTCCACCGATACACATTCCGATCTGATCGAACGGGCGACAGCCGCCGGGAAGGCTGTTCTGTGCGAAAAGCCGGTTGATCTTTCGCTGGAGCGGGCAGAGCGGGCGCTTAAGAAGGCAGGCGATACCGGCAGGCCGGTTATGATCGGCTTCAATCGTCGCTTCGACCCGAATTTTGCCGCGCTAAAGGCTGCCTATGACGGAGGAGAGGTCGGGCGCGGGGAACTGCTGTCCATTACCTCCTTCGATCCGGAGCCCCCGCCCGTGGCCTATGTAAAGGTGTCGGGCGGATTGTTCCGAGACATGATGATCCACGATTTCGACATGGCCTGCTGGTTGTTCGACGGTCCTCCGCAGACGATCTTCGCCACGGGCAGTGCGCTGGTGGATGCGGAGATCGGCGCCGCGGGCGATGTGGATACAGCGGTTGTCACGATGACCTGGGCGGATGGGCGGATCGCCGTCATCCGCAATTCTCGCCGTGCGGGCTACGGGTATGACCAGCGGATAGAACTCCTGGGATCCGAGGGGCTTCTGTCGGCTCAGAACGTGCTCGAAAACACGGTGCAGAAGATCACCTCGGCAGGCGCGCTATCGGCCAAGCCGGTCCACTTCTTTCTCGAACGCTACATGCAGGCTTATGAGCGGGAATGGGCGGCCTTCGTGGAAGCGCTGCAGGATGGCAGGCCGATGCCCGTCAGCTTGCAGGATGGCGTGACCGCCCTCGCCTGCGCGGAACTGGCAGCGCGATCCGCCGCGACGGGCAGAGCAGTCAGCTTTTCGCCTGAAATGGCGGATGCCTGACATGCGCCCGATCGGCTGCTGCACCTGGATTTTCGCGGGCGAAGAGCTGCCGTCCATCGCGATGCGGGCCCGTCGGGCAAAATTGAACGGTGTCGAACTGCACGGTGACATGGTCGGACTGGACCCTGCCCTCTCAGGGCGGTTGCTGACCGATGCGGGGCTTGAAGTCTTCTCTGTCACTCCCGACGATGCCGATATCAGCCATCCGGACCCGATGCAGCGGCAGGCGGGCGTCACCTACTACGCGCGGCTCATTGAATGGGTGGTGCGGCTGGATCATCCCCGGGTGCGGCTCTCAGTACATGGACAGGTCGGACGCATCCGCCCGCTGGCAGATCAAACGACGGAATGGGAATTCCTTGTGGAGAGCGTTCAGCATATCGCCGCGGCTGCCGCGAAAGCGGGGCTTTCCGTCGTCTTTGAATTGCTCAATCGCTATGAGAGCCATCAGGTGAACACCGTGGCGCAGGGCCTGTCTCTCATCGAACGGGTGGCGGCTCCCAACCTGTCACTGCTGCCCGACGCCTATCACATGAATATCGAGGAAGCCGATCCACCGGCGGCGCTCCGCGCTGCAGGCCGCGCAATCGGCCTGTATCACGCGGCTGATTCCAATCGGCAGGGCATCGGCGAAGGCCATACGGATTTCGCAGCCCATGTCGCCGCGCTCGACGCCATCGGTTATCGCGGGCCGATCATTCTGGAGCCTGCCACTCCCGGACCGGATCCGTTCCGCGCCGACAAGGGAGATGGCTTCCGCGACCGGCTGGAGGCGATGATCACCGCCTCTGCTGCGCGACTTCGGAAAATTCAAGAGATCACGCAGGAGCGGGCCAGCCTGCCCGCGTGATGATCCTGCCGGGACGGGAGGCCCGGTCAGACCACAATCGAAGCAGGGGGAGGAAAAGATGAACAGACTGAAACTCACGATGGCGGCGATAGCAGTGGCGCTCGCCTCGCCCGTCGCGGCGCAGAACATCGTCGTCGTCGCGCATGGGCAGGCGGCGGACCCGTTCTGGTCCGTGGTCAAGAACGGCGCAGCGGCGGCCGGTAAGGAAGCGGGGGTCACCGTAGATTTCCGTTCGCCCGAAACCTTCGACATGGTGCGCATGGCGCAGCTCATCGATGCCGCGGTCAACCAGAACCCGGACGGTCTCGTGGTGTCCATCCCGGATGGCGATGCGCTTGGGCCATCCATACGGCGCGCGGTGGAGGCCGGGATCCCGGTAATCTCGATGAATTCCGGTGGCGATGTCGCGCATGATCTCGGCGTCAGGCTCCACGTCGGGCAGTCAGAATTCGACGCGGGCAAGGCTGCGGGCGCGCGACTGGCGGAACTGGGCGGCAAGAAGGGGATATGCGTCAACCATGAGGTCGGCAACGTCTCCCTCGACCAACGCTGCGCCGGATTTGCCGAAGGCTTCGGCCATGCAGTCGCCGTGATTCCCACCCAGATGGACCCGGCGGAGGTTCAGTCCAAGGTCCGCGCGGCGCTGGAGGCCGACCCGGAGATCGACAGCGTCCTGACGCTTGGGGCAGCACTTGTGGGTGAGCCGGCCGTCGCCGCCGTCGAAGCCCTCGGAGAGACCGATAAGGTCAGGGTGGCGAGCTTCGACCTTTCCGCGGGGTTCCTGCAGGATGTGGCGGACGGCAAGGCGGCCTTCGCCATTGACCAGCAGCAATACCTTCAGGGCTATCTGCCGGTGAGCTTTCTCGCGCTCAATGCCAAATACGGACTGATGCCTGCGGGCGACGTGGCTTCCGGGCCGAACCTGGTTGAAAAGGCCGCAGCTTCGCAAGCCATCGACCTCTCCGCCAAGGGCATCCGCTGACCGGTCACAGCCGCCGGGCGCATCGCACGCCCGGCTGAACTCGAACCGAACAGGGGGAATAACCCATGGCATCGGATACGACGACTCTCGCCGCGGATGAGCGGATCCGGTCGGAAAGCCTTGTCACGCGGTTGATGAAACGACCGGAACTCGGGGCGATCGGCGGCCTCGTCCTCGTCACAGTTTTCTTCATGATCACCGCAAGTCCTGCGATGTTCACGCCACAGGGCGTGATGAACTTCATGACCCCGGCGGCGCAACTTGGCATCCTGGGCATCGCGGCCGCGATGCTGATGATCGGAGGGGAGTTCGACCTGTCCATCGGCTCCATGATCGCCTTTGCCGGACTGATCTTCGGTGTCCTTGTCGTCAACATGGGCCTGCCGCTGATCCTCGCGATTCCGCTCACCATGGCTTTCGCAGCAGGGATCGGTGCTCTCAACGGGGTGATCGTGCTCCGCACCGGGCTGCCCAGCTTCATCGTGACGCTCGCCTTTCTGTTCATCTTGCGGGGCGCGTCGCTGGTAGGGCTGAAGCTGTTCACCAATGGCTCCACGCAGCTTCGCGGCATACGCGAGGCTGTGGAGGGCGATTGGCTTGCCCCGCTTTTCTCCGGCGATGCATTCGGCGGGTTGTTTCGCTGGATGGCCGGGCACGGCTGGATCGCCACGCTCCGCTCCGGCACGCCAAGCGTTCCGGGTGTGCCCGTGGAGATCCTGTGGTTCGTGGGTTTCGCACTGCTCGCCACTTTCGTGCTGCTGCGCACCGCATGGGGCAACTGGATATTCGCGACGGGCGGCGACCGGAATGCCGCAGAGAACTCCGGCGTGCCGGTGCCGCGGGTGAAAATCGCGCTGTTCATGCTGACGGCCTGTGCCGCCGCCCTTATCGCCATCATCACCGTGATCGACTCCGGGTCCACGGATGCGCGCCGGGGTTTCATGAAGGAGTTCGAGGCGATCATCGCGGCCGTGATAGGCGGCTGCCTGCTCACCGGGGGTTACGGCTCCGCCATTGGCGCTTTCTTCGGAGCGATCATCTTCGGCATGGTCACGATCGGCCTGACCTACACCAGCTTCGATCAGGACTGGTTTCAGGTGTTCCTGGGCGGAATGCTCCTGCTCGCGGTGATCTTCAACAACGTGATACGCAAGCGCGTGACGGGAGAGCGGTGATGCCCGAGCCCATCATCCAGATGGAAAACATCCGTAAGCATTTCGGCAATGTGATTGCCCTGAACGGCGTGACCTTCGATGTGCAGCCGGGAGAATGTCACTGTCTGCTGGGTGACAACGGCGCGGGGAAATCGACCTTCATAAAGACCATGTCGGGGGTGCACAAACCCACTTCCGGCACCATCGCCTTTGAGGACAGGCCGATGAGCTTTCAAAGCCCGCGTGACGCGATGGAGGCCGGGATCGCCACGGTGTTTCAGGATCTTGCCATGATCCCGCTGATGAGCGTCACCCGCAACTTCTTCATGGGCCGGGAGCCGACACGCGGGCGCGGCCCCTTCAAGCGCTTCGACATTGAAAGGGCGAATGCCGTGACCATGGAGGAGATGCGGCGCATGGGCATCAATCTGCGGGCGCCGGATCAGGCCGTCGGCACCTTATCGGGGGGAGAACGGCAGACGGTCGCCATCGCACGCGCAGTCTATTTCGGGGCCAAGGTTCTCATCCTGGATGAGCCGACGAGCGCGCTCGGCGTCCGGCAAACCTCGAACGTCCTGGCGACCATCGCACGGGTCCGGGCGCAGGGCGTGGGCGTGGTCTTCATCAGCCATAACGTTCGCCATGCCCTGGCGGTGGGGGACCGATTTACGGTGTTAAACCGTGGCCAGACGCTCGGCACCGCGCGCAAGGGAGAGATCGACGCCTCCGCTCTTCAGGACATGATGGCCGGCGGGCAGGAGATGGCGCAACTTGAAGGCAGCCTCGGAGGAACGATTTGATGGCCGGCTTGGGTGTGGCGCTGATCGGCACGGGCTTCATGGGCAAGTGTCATGCCATGGCGTGGCGCAATGTGGCCACCGTCTTCGGCGGCGCTCCCGCACGGTTGGAGATGCTCTGCGACACTCCCAAGGACAGGGCCGCCGCTCTGGCGTCCCGGTTCGGTTTTGCCCGGAGCAGCGAAGACTGGCAGACGGTCGTGCAGGATCCCTCGGTGGATGTCGTGTCCATCACCACCCCCAACGCGCTCCATCGCCGGATGGCGGAAGCGGCACTGCGGGCGGGCAAGCATGTCTGGCTTGAAAAGCCGATGGCGCTCACGCTGGCGGATGCGGAAGCGATGGCGGCGCTCGCTGCCCGCCATCCCGCTCAGGTCACGATGCTCGGCTACAACTACCTGCGCAGTCCGGCGTTTCAGGCAGCGGCTAAAATGATCGCCGAAGGTACGATAGGCCGCCCACATGCTTTCCGTGGTGTCTATGACGAGGATTATTCCGCCGATCCCACGCTTCCCTGGACGTGGCGTATGACGAAAGCGGAGGGGGGCTTGGGAGCACTTGGCGATCTGGGATGCCATCTCGTGAGCCAGATGGTCACGCTCATGGGGCCTGTTGCCGAGGTCACGGCGCTGACCCAGGTCACGGTTCCCGAACGGCTGTCCCCCGACGGTCCGCGAGCGGTGGAAAACGAGGACAGCGCCTTTGCCCTCGTGCGTTTCGTTTCGGGCGCGCTTGGTTCCTTCGCGACATCCCGCGTGGCGCAGGGGCGCAAGTGTCGCCTGCAATGGGAAGTGCAGGGGAGCGATGGCACCATGGTTTTCGATCAGGAGAGCATGAACGAACTCTTGATCCACCGGAGGGGAGAGGCCGGGTTCACACGTCACCTCACCGGCCCGGAGCAGCCGGACTTTGCTGCCTTCTGCCCCGCGCCCGGCCACAACTTCGGCTTCAACGAACAGAAGGTCGTGGAATGCCGGGATCTCATCGCGGCGATTGGCGGCGCGCCTTCTCGTGGTCCCGATTTTGCGCAGGGCCTCGCGATCGAGCGGGTGATCCATGCCATGGCCACCTCCGACGGCCAGCCAGTCTGCATCAGGGAGACAGCGCATGAAGACGCTTGATGTGATCACCATAGGCCGATCATCGGTCGATCTTTACGGCCAGCAGATCGGCGGCCGTCTGGAAGACATGGCGTCCTTCGCAAAATACATTGGCGGAAGCCCTACCAACATCGCCTGCGGTGCCTCCCGCTTGGGTCTTCGATCGGCTGTGATCACTAAAGTTGGAAATGAGCACATGGGCCGGTTCATTCGCGAACAGTTAACGCGCGAGGGTGTCGATACCCGCGGCGTCCTCACAGATCCGGAACGGCTCACCGCGCTCGTCGTGCTGGGCATCCGCGACGAAGATCGCTTTCCTTTGATCTTCTACCGGGAGAACTGTGCCGATATGGCGCTCTCGCCCGACGATATCGACGAAGACCTTATCGCGGAGGCCCGGTCGGTTCTGGCGACCGGCACGCATCTGAGCCATCCCCGGACGGAAGCCGCCGTTCTGAAAGCGCTCGCCCTTGCGCGAAGACACGGGGCCCGCACGGCGCTCGACATCGATTATCGCCCGAACCTCTGGGGGGTGGCCGGTCACGGAGAAGGAGAGAGCCGATTCGTGGAAAGCGCTGCGGTGACTGCCCGCCTTCAGAAAACGCTGCCGCTCTTCGACCTGATCGTCGGCACGGAGGAGGAGTTCCATATCGCTGGCGGCAGTACTGATACGCTGGACGCGCTCCGTACGGTGCGGAACGTCACGGGCGCCGTGCTCGTCTGCAAGCGGGGCGCTGCGGGGGCCGTCGCCTTTGCCGGAGCAATTCCCGACAGTCTCGATGCGGGCGAGAGGGGGCCGGGCTTTCCGATTGAGGTCTTCAACGTGCTGGGCGCGGGCGACGGGTTTTTCTCCGGCCTCCTGAAGGGATGGCTGGACGGTGAGAGCTGGCCGCGTGCGCTCGAATACGCCAATGCCTGCGGAGCCTTTGCCGTCAGTCGTCATGGCTGCACACCCGCCTATCCGAGCCTTGAGGAGTTGCGCTTCTTTCTGGCGCGCGGTCTCCGTCGGCCCGATCTGCGCAACGATTGGGAGCTTGAGCAGCTCCACTGGTCAACGACCCGAACAAAGGGAGCGGATGACTGTCGCATCTTCGCCTTCGACCATCGCGCGCAGCTGGAAGAGATGGCGGGTTACACCCCTGCAAAGGGCGCCGCCTTCAAGGAGCTCTGCCTCCGGGCCGCGCGCCAGGTACAGGCCGGCCGGGCGGGCTACGGCATTCTCTGCGACAGCCGGATCGGGCGGCGCGCGCTGCACGCGGCTTCGGGAAGTGGGCTGTGGATAGGCCGCCCCGCAGAATGGCCGGGTTCCCGACCCCTGATGCTGGAACAGGAACTGGGGCCGGATTGCGGCGGCTTGCAGGAGTGGGCGAGGGAGAACGTGGTGAAGGTGCTCTGCCTCTGCCACCCTGACGACCCGCCCGACATGAGAGCAGCGCAGGAGGAGACGGTGCTCCGCCTGTTCACCGCGGCGCGCCGCAACGGGCTGGAGTTTCTGCTGGAGATCATTCCGTCGCGTGTCGGCCCCGTTGATGACAGCACCACCGCTATGCTCATCCGGCAGTTCTACGAGATCGGTGTGCGACCGGACTGGTGGAAGCTGGAGCCTATGACCACGCCGGCCGCCTGGGAAGCAGCGATCGCCGCCATCGAAGCGCATGACAGCCATACCCGCGGCATCGTCGTGCTTGGTCTGGACTCGCCCGAGGCGGTGCTCGGAGAGAGCTTCCGTATCGCGGCGGCCTTTCCACTGGTGCGGGGCTTCGCGGTCGGGCGAACGATCTTTTCGGAAGCGGCGCGGCAGTGGTTCGACGGGCAGATGGACGATGCCGCGGCAGTGACGGAGATGGCCGCGCGCTACAGCCGTCTCTGTGATCTTTGGGACAAGGCCCGCGCCAGCGCGCGGAGGGAGGCGGCATGACGCTCAGATTGACGGCGGCACAGGCCATGGTGCGCTGGCTCTCGCAACAGAAAAACGAAGCGGGGGAGCGGTTCATCGAAGGCGTATGGGCCATTTTCGGTCATGGCAACGTGGCCGGTCTGGGCGAGGCGCTGCACGGGATGGGCGCCGATCTGCCGACATGGCGGGGGCAGAACGAACAGACGATGGCCCATGCCGCCATCGCTTATGCCAAAGGGAATGCCCGTCGGCGCGCGCAGGCCGTTACAAGCTCCATCGGGCCGGGCGCCACCAACATGGTGACCGCCGCCGCCGTGGCGCATGTGAACCGGTTGCCGCTTCTCCTCATTCCCGGGGACGTCTTTGCCAATCGTCGGCCAGACCCGGTTCTGCAGCAGATCGAGGACTTCGATGACGGCACGGTCAGCGCCAACGACTGCTTCCGGCCCGTCAGCCGCTACTTTGACCGCATTACCCGGCCGGAGCACCTGCTGACGGCCCTTCCCCGTGCGATGCGGGTGATGACCGATCCGGCGACATGCGGCCCGGTGACGCTGGCCTTCTGTCAGGACGTGCAGACGGAGGCCCATGACTGGCCCGAGGTGTTCTTTGCACCGCGCATCTGGCGTATCCGCCGCCCCGAACCAGACGCCGCCGACCTTGCAGAGGTTGCGCACCTGATCCGGGAAGCAACCGCACCGGTGATCGTCTGCGGGGGCGGGGTGATCTATTCGGGCGCGGAGGGGGCGCTGGCCGATTTCGCCGACCGCCACCGCATCCCGGTCGTGGAGACGCAGGCCGGGAAATCCGCACTTCCGCAAGCGCATCCGCTGAACTACGGCGCGGCCGGGGTGGATGGATCGGCGGCAGCCAACGCCATCGCTGGCAAGGCAGATGTGGTCATCGGAATCGGCACCCGATTTCAGGATTTCACCACGGGCTCATGGACGCTGTTCACCCATCCTGGACGCCGGCTCGTCAGCATCAATACGCAGGGATATGACGCCGACAAGCACGGCGCCGTCGGGCTGGTAGCCGATGCGCGGGTCGCGCTCGACCGGCTGGGGGATCTGCTCGGGGCCTATCGCGCCACGAATGCAGATGCGGCGGCGCGAAGCCGCTGGTTGTCGGCCGTGGAGGCGCATTGCGCACGCCCCCGGAACACCAACCTGTTGCCCACCGATGCACAGGTCATCGGCGCTGTGCAGCGTGCCGCGACAGAGGCCAGCATCGCCATGTCCGCCGCGGGCACCATGCCCGGAGCACTGAAACTGTTGTGGCAGGCCTCTCAGGGCGGGTATCACATGGAATACGGCTATTCCTGCATGGGCTACGAAATCGCCGGTGCCATGGGACTTAAGCTCGCGCGGCCGGAGCGGGAGGTGCTCTGCTTTGTCGGCGATGGCAGTTACATGATGGCCAACTCAGAACTCGCCACCGCCGTGATGCGGCGCATCCCGTTCACGGTGATCCTGACGGACAATCGCGGATATGGATGTATCAACCGTCTCCAGCAGGGCACTGGGAGCGAGGCCTTCAACAACCTTTATGCCGATTGCGCGGTCGAGGCACAGCCGGAGATCGACTTCGTTGCCCATGCCCGCAGCATGGGCGCCCATGCGGTCAAAGCTGCCGACATCGCCGATCTGGAGGCACAGGTCGCTGCCGCGCGTCTGCGTAATTTACCCACTGTCATCGTGATCGAGACGGATCCGAGCCATGGCCCCGGTTTCGGCGAGGCGGGACATTGGTGGGACGTAGCTGTCCCGGAGACGGGAAATGGCGAGAAACTCCAGCACGCCCGCACGCGGTATCTCGAGGCGCTGGCGCGCCAGAATCTGGTCAACTGACGGATGGCAAAGATGATCCTTTACGGCACCAACCCTATCGCCTGGGCCAATGACGACGACCGCTCCATCGGCGCGGGGATTCCAACCGACCGCATTCTGCACGAAGCGGGCGAAGTCATCGGTTTCGACGGAATTGAGAACGGCCATCGCTGGCCCGAAGACCCAGAGGCGCTGAAGACTTTGCTGGCAAGCTATGGCCTCCGCTTCGTTTCGGGCTGGTATTCCATGGCCCTGCTCACCCGCAGTGTGGATGAGGAAATCCTTGCCGTTCAGCCCCATCTCGCGAAGCTCAAGGTAAACGGCTGCAAGGTCTGCATCGTGTGCGAATGCTCCAACACCGTACATGGCGATCCCATGGTGCCGGTGAACGATCGTCCTCGTCTGACAGCAGCGGAGATGAAGGCCTTCGGCGCGCGAGTGGAAGACTTCGCCCGCTATCTGGCAGGGGAGGGAGTGACACTTGCCTATCATCACCACATGGGCACGGTTGTCGAAAGCCCCGAAGATATCGACGCCTTCATGGGCGCAACAGGGCCTGCGACGCATCTGCTGTTCGACGCGGGCCATTGCGCCTTTGGAGGCGGTGATCCGGAAAAGGTGCTGATGCACCATGCCGCACGCGTGGCGCATTTCCATGCCAAGAATATCCGCCGTGCGGTGACAGAGCGCGTGCGGACGGAGCATCTCTCTTTCCTTCAGGGCGTTCTGGTGGGCGCGTTCACCGTGCCGGGCGATCCGGAGGGGGCGATCGACTTCCTGCCCCTTCTGCGGATACTCGCGAAGGCAGACTATCAGGGCTGGCTGGTCATCGAAGCGGAGCAGGATCCCGATCGCTACGATCCGCTCACCTACCAAACCCTCGGTCTCAACTCTCTCCGCGCGGCCGCGCGGGAGTCAGGGCTGGACCGGGCCGTCACGGCGGAGACGCGGCCATGACCGCGCTTCTCCGCCGTCCCTTCGGTCATCACGGCGAGGTCCACTGCATCACACCGGAAAACGCCGGATGGCGTTACGTGGGCTTCACGCTCCACCGCCTGCGCCCCGGCGACCGTGTCTCCGGTGCGACGCGCGACAGAGAGGCGATTTTCGTCATGGTGGAAGGCAAGGCCGCGTTCCAGGCCGCGGGGCAGGACTGGGGGGTGCTCGGGGACCGGATGGACGTTTTCGACCGCACCCCACCCCATTCGCTCTACCTCCCCAATGGATCGGACTGGGCGGCGGAGGCAGTGACGGGCTGCACGATCGCGCTCTGCACAGGGCCGGCCACCGGTGGCCATCCGCCGCGGCGGATCGGGCCGGACGGAA
This sequence comes from Haematobacter massiliensis, assembly GCF_000740795.1. Classification (GTDB taxonomy): domain Bacteria; phylum Pseudomonadota; class Alphaproteobacteria; order Rhodobacterales; family Rhodobacteraceae; genus Haematobacter; species Haematobacter massiliensis. The sequence goes on along the minus strand of NZ_JGYG01000004.1, from coordinate 200,646 downwards.
TCGAGCTTACCCCCCGCGGCCAAGGAACCAATACCCGCTACATCAACAACATCGCCATGGAAGCAGAGGATTTCTGCGACAGCCTGCTGGTGACGGAGGTCTTTACCCCTGCGGGCCACTGGTCGTCCTATCCTTCCCATCGGCATGACGAAGACGACTTTCCGCGGATCACGTATCTGGAGGAAACCTACTACCATCGCCTTCGCCCGTCGGAGGGCTGGGCGGTCCAGCGCGTCTATACAGATGACGGAACCCTGAACGAGACAATGACGGTCCGGGATGGCGATGTCGTATTGGTGCCGCGCGGCCATCATCCCTGCGGCGCCCCCTTCGGCTTCGAGCTCTATTATCTCAACGTGATGGCAGGCCCGCGGCGGAACTGGCGCTTCATCACTGCGCCCGAAATGGCGACGCTCACCGGGTGAAGCAGGGGTCTTCTTCCTCATACTCCCGCCGAAACCGCGATGGCACGTTGCAAGGACAGCCGCCCGACAGTCCTGCCGGCCCCATCGCACACAACAAGGCACTGGACGCCATGCCCCATCATCTCGCGAAGGGCATCCGTCAGGGTGGTTTCCATCGTCACAGTGGGGCCGGCAGTTTCCTGCCCCCCCGCTTCCATCACGGAGGCGACGCGCACCACCTTGCCACGGTCCACATGCTGCACGAAGTTCGCCACGTAGTCGTCGGCAGGATGCAGCACGATATCCTGCCCTGTCCCCTGCTGGATGACCGCACCGTCCCTGAGCAGCGCGATACGGTCTCCGATGCGCAAGGCTTCGTCGAGGTCATGCGTAATGAAGACGATGGTCTTGCGGACCTCCTTCTGAAGATCGAGCAGAACCGTCTGCATGTCGTAGCGGATCAGCGGGTCCAGCGCGGAATACGCCTCGTCCATCAGCAGGATCGGCGCATCAGTGGCCAGCGCCCGCGCCAGACCCACCCGCTGCTGCATCCCGCCTGACAACTGGGCAGGATATTTCCGTTCGAACCCGGCGAGACCCACCCTGTCGATCCAGCGGGCGGAGATGCGGTTCCGTTCGGCGGTGTCCCTTCCCTGCACCTCCAGCCCATAACCCACATTGTCGAGCACGGTTCGATGCGGGAGCAAGCCGAACTTCTGGAATACCATCGCCGTCCGGTGTCGCCGGAAGTCGCGAAGCGCCGTTGAAGACATCTTCACCACGTCCTCCCCCTCCACGAGGATCTCTCCCGCAGTCGGGTCGATCAGCCGGTTGATGTGGCGAATGAGCGTGGATTTGCCCGAGCCGGACAGACCCATCACCACCTGTATGCCGCCGGCGGCAATGGAAATGTTGATATCGCGCAGCCCGAGGACATGGCGATACCGCTCGTTGAGTTCCTGCTTCGACAGACCGTTTTGAACCGCTTCTACGTAGTCGGCGGCACGAGGACCGAATATCTTGAAGAGGTGGCGGATTTCGATGCCGATGGGATCAGACACGGCGACCGCCGCGATGCTTCTGAAGCCGGAAGCCCCAGGCTTGGCTGATCCGGTCAAAGACGATGGCGATACCGACGATGGCCAGTCCGTTGAACAGTCCCAGCGTGAAATACTGGTTGGAAATCGCCTTCAGCACCGGCTGGCCCAGCCCCTGCACGCCGATCATCGACGCTATGACGACCATCGCAAGCGCCATCATGATCGTCTGGTTGATGCCCGCCATGATCGTCGGCAGTGCGAGCGGAAGCTCCGCCTTCACGAGCCGCTGCCAGGGGGAGGAGCCGAAGGCATCTGCCGCCTCCAACACCTCGCCATCCACCTCGCGGATACCAAGGTTCGTCAGCCGTATCATGGGCGGAATGGCATAGATCACCACCGCGATGAGACCGGGAACCTTCCCGATGCCCAGCAGCATCACGACCGGGATCAGATACACAAAGGACGGCATGGTCTGCATCACGTCGAGCACGGGGTTGACGAAAGACTGAACGCGGTCGGAGCGCGACATGAGAATGCCGATCGGCAAGCCGATAAGGATGGCAAGAAGCGTCGATGTCAGGATCATGGAGATGGTCTTCATCGTATCATCCCACATCCCGAACGCTCCTATCAGAGCAAGCGTCGCCACGCTGGCGATCACGATGCGCAGACTGCGACTGGCGAACCATGCGAGAGCGGCAATGGCGGCAAGGATGATGGGCCAGGGCGTGCTCGTCAACAACGCCTCCGACCACACCAGAAACTGCCGGAGCGGCTCGAAAAAGCCTTCGATCGCATCGCCGTAGGAGCGTGTGAAGGTGCGGAAACCCTCGTCGATGACCTTCTTCAGATCACGGAGGGTCGCGTCGTCGAGTTGCGGGAACCTGTCGAACCAGGCCATGGCGACCTCATGATCGGATGGGCTATGACATGCGGGGGGCGGCGAAGCCGCACGAGCGGCCCCGCCGGCGGATCAGAGCGCCGCCTTGATGCGCTCGGCTGCTTCGGGGCTGACCCATGCGCTCCACATATCGGGATGGTCCTTCAGGAACTGCCGCGCGCCGTCCTCTCCCGTCGCCTGATTGTCCGTCATCCAGGCCATGAGCTGGTTCACGGTATCGTTGGTCCAGCTGCGCTTCTTAAGATAGTCGATGACCGCGGGATCGGTTTCGTCCGCGAATTTTTTCGACACCAGCGTAAAGACATTGTCACGGGGGAAGGCATTGGGCTTCGGATCGGCGCAATCGGCCGAAGAGGTGCAGCGCTTCCATTCCGCAGGGTCATTCGCGATGCCGAAATCCACCGCGACCATATCGTACTTGCCTAGCATGGACGTAGGCGACCAGTAGAAGCCAAGCCATGGCGCTTTCTGCTCATAGGCCTTGGCCATGGAGCCATCGAGCCCTGCGGCGGAGCCGGTATCGACGAGTATGAACCCCTTGTCCTCCACACCGAAGGCCTTGGCGAGCTGTGTTGTCACCACCGTTCCGCCCCAGCCCTGCGGGCCGTTATAGACGGCACCCTTCGATTTATCCTCCGGGGCGGGGAAGAGTTCGGGATGGGCAAGGATCTCCTCGATCTTATTGAGGTTGGGATGAGCGTCGAGCATGTAGCGCGGGATGAACCAACCCTGCTGCCCACCGTCGGAAAGCGAGCGGGACAGTTCGACGATCTTGCCGTCCTTCAGACCGCCCGCAACCACCTCGGGCATAAGATCGACCCAGGATTCCGGCACCACCTCGGGCTTGCCCTTCTCCACCAGAGAGGTGATGGCGGGCACCGTGTCGCTGGTGGTGATCTCCGCGTTGCAGCCATAACCGTTATTCAGAATGAACTGGTCGAGGCTCGCCAGCACCTCGGCGCTCTGCCAATTCATGCTCGCGATGGTAAAGCTGCCGCAAGCTGCGCTGGCAGCCGTCGAAAACGCTGCCGCCGGGAGGGCAACCGCGATGAGACACGCTAGCTTTTTCATTTCCATTCCCTGTTGCGGCTTTTGTGATCTGCCCGCGAGCTGCCGCTTTGGCACGTCGGGCACCTGAAATGCGTCAAACGGCTCCTGCACTGGCCATGGTTCGTGCCCTTTCCGCAGCGGCTTCAAGCGCCGCTTCCAGCGCGGTGGAAAATCCTCCTCTTGCTGCCGCGTCCAGCCCGGATGCGGTCGTTCCCCCATAGTCGCGATAGGCGGCGAGGAAGCTCTGCGCCAGCTGCGGTTGCCCGGCCAGCAGGGCAGCACCATCGCAGATGGTGGCTTTCGCGGCACGCCATGCGATGCCGTCCGGAATTCCGTGCCGCTTCATCACGTCAACCATCGCAACCATCATCAGTGACGGATAGGCCGCGCCAGAGCCGGAAACGGCGGTGATCATGTCGATTTGCCGCTCCTCCGGCAATTCATCAAAGGTGCCGATTGCACCCAGAATACGGTGAACCGAATCGCGATCCGCCTTTGTCACATCGGCCCCCGCCCAGAAGGGCGAGTAGGACGTACCCGTTTCGGCAGCCGCGTTTGGCATCGCGCGCACAACGCGCGCGCCGCTACGGGCGAGATCGCCGCTTCCCACGCCAGCCATTAGCGAAATGAGCAGCTTGCCCGAGGCTCGCAGCTGCAGACCGGGCCATGTCTCGGGGCGAACCGCGAGGATGACCACATCCACCCGCGCCACCAGTTCCGCCGGATCCTCGGCCCAGCCGATCTCATGTGACCTGTAAGGGCCGGGGTCGCCGCTGCGGTTCATCGCAACCAGCCTCGTGGGCGCGACGATGCCCGATGTCAAAAGCCGCGTACCCAGGGCTGCGCCGATCCAACCCGTCGCACCGATCAAACCGATCCGCATGTCCGCTGATCGCGGGACCGCGTCGCTCATTTTACCGACAAGGAGCGAAGCGGACGGAGAACCCTACCCGCACAAAGGCCGAATTTCCGGTCTGCCGCGCCTTTCACAGCTTTTCACGCCCCTACAAAACCTCTCTCCAAGATGGCGGAAGCCGCGTCGGGCGGAGTAAGATTTACGACCATATATCTCCCATTTCCGCCATACTGCATATTTCGATGCTGTGAAGCGGCGTTAGCGGTCGCAGATTATGCCGAAGGTCATGGCGAGAGCGCTTTATACGCTGCCGCAGCGCCCGGATGAAGCGGCGCGACCTCTGCTCCCTCCCCCATCCGCGACTCTTCGACCGCACCGAAAACCGGGGTCTCTATTCGTAAGGCCGGCAGCGCCGCGCGGGTCTGTTCCACCAGCGTCTTCACCAGATCGTCAGGTTGCGCCGCGGAAGTGATGACCGTCGCTGTGACTGCGAGAGACTCCACATCCGCCGTCAGGCCGTAGTCGGAGGCGGCGATGGAGATGGCGCGGAAATCGGGGTGGCGGGAGAGAATGCTCTCGCGCGTCGAAGCGGCGAATCCGATGATTTCCAGGTTGCAGCGTGAAATGGCACTGGCCAGACCCGCATTTGGATGCCCCATCACGAAAAGAGAGGCGTCGATACGCCCGGCGCAAAGCTCTTCATAGGCGCTCGCAATCGGAAGTTCGACGATCATGGGAAAGTCGTTGCTGCTCAACCCGACAGCGTCGAGAATGCTCAGCGCCGTCGCATGCCGCCCGGAGGCTGGTGCGCCGATGTCGATCCGGTGTCCCCGCAAGTCCAGCAGACTGTCGATCCCGCGGTCGCGGGCGACAAGGAGGGTCAGCGTCTCGGGATAGAGGTCCATGACGGTCCGAAGCTCGGTCATCGGCCCTTGCGCCTCGAACAGCCCCGCGCCCTGATAGGCATATCGCAACCAGTCCGACTGCACGATCGCGAAGTCCAGATCGCCGGACTTCAGCGCGGCGAGGTTATAGATCGTGCCCTGGGTCGCCTCCGCGCTGCAGCGGACCTTGCCGTCGGAATGACGGTTTACGGCACCGCAGATCGCCTTCGCCGCGGCATAGTAGTTTCCCGTCACCTCCCCCGTCCCGATCGAGAAAAACCTCAGGTCGGGAGAGGCCTGATCCACGGCCATCGCCGGGGGCGCAACCGCAATCGACAGGACCAGAAGGAGCCGTGCAAAGGAGATCATCTGTGCGCCCTGAACCAGCATCTGCGACACCAGAATAATCGAGCGTTCCACATGCGACAATTTGCATTTTATCCTTCGCGCAAATCGCTTCGCGCGGTAGGTTCGCTGTGACATTCAAGGTCACATGCGCATGTTCGATTTTGTCTATGATATTCCGCAGCAGCAACTGGCGATCGGCTTCCTGGCCATGGCGATCATCGGCATGTTGCTGGGCATGCTGGTGTTCAAACCGGTCATGCGCCTCCTGATCGGATCCGGGCCGGATCTGAATGAGTCGATCAACTATGCGACCTCGGGTTTCAGCCTGTTCTACGGCCTGCTGCTCGGCCTTCTCACCGTGTCGGCCTATCAGAACAACGACCGCGTCCGCACCTCGATGCTGGAGGAGGCGAACTCCATCTCGGCGCTCTATGCCGATGTGAATGTGTATCCCGAGCCGCTGCGCTCCGACATGAAGGAGATGCTGCGCGATTACGTGTTGTTCACCATCCACAAGGACTGGGCGGCACATCAGCGCGGTGATTTCCTCGACGGTGGCAACAACCGCTCCAACGCCATGCGCCAGCGTCTGGCTGAGTTCGAGCCGAAGACGCCGGGACAGGAGATCGTGCATGCCGAAGTGCTCTCCGCCTTCCGCGATTTCGTGGCGGCCCGGCAGCAGCGCATCGCCTCAGTTTTCGTGCGGATACCGCAGGCGATGTGGTACGCGGTGTTCGGCGGCGCGATCATCAGCGTCCTGCTGATCTGCCTGCTGCGCATGCGTCCACGGCGGCAGTTCTTCCTTGGTGCTGTCACCTCTGTCTTTCTCGCCGTCATTCTGTTCGTCATGTCCACGCTGGACGCGCCGTTGCGGGGGGCCGCCGGGCTGAGGCCGGAATCCCTCATCATGGTATGGGAGCGTGCGATGTCTTGGGACGAGCCGCGTTACTGAAGGGAGACGGCAATGGCGGAGTTCAGTGTCCGTGAAGTCGAGGGGATGCGTCAGATCCGCATCGACATCGCGGATGAAACAGTGCGCGCGCGCCACGGCGCGATGTCCACCATGCAGGGCGACGTGGTCATGACCCCCCGTCTGCCCGCGCCCGGCGACATCTTCCGCTCCTTCTTCACCTCCGACGCCCGGATCCGGCCCTTCTATACCGGGACAGGTTCCGTTCTCCTTCAGCCGACGCTTGGCGGATATCATCTTCTTGACGTCATACCCGGGGAGCAATGGATATTGGAGCCAGGCGCCTACTGGGCCTCCGAAGGGTCCGTGCAGCTTGGCATGACGCGCGATCCCGCGTGGTCCAGCTTCTGGGCAGGCGATGGTCTGCTGTCATGGAAGACAACCGTGTCAGGCGCGGGCAAGGTCGCTATCAATGCGCCCGGCCCGGTAGAGACCATCGATGTCGATGACAGCGACTTCAGGGTTCAGGGACGGCTCGTTCTGGGGCGGACGGGCGGGCTGCGGTTTTCGTCCCGTGCACCGGCGAGATGGCCGCGCAACCTGATCTCCGGTCAGACCCGGCTGCGCGCCTTCCACGGGACGGGCCGCGCGCTTGTCTGCTGGGTTCCGTACTGGAACGAACGGCTTTACAGGACTATCTCTGAACAGGCCGCGATGGATGGCGCCCGCTAACCATCGGTCTCGATGGCCGGGAGGCCAAGTGTCTTCCCGCCTGTTGCATACTCTGCAAAGCCAGGGGTAAGGAGGCGAAACGGCTCTCCTCTGGCTTGTTGATCACACAGATATTTTTGACAGCCTCGCCGCCGTATATGATATGTCGCTAACGGGCGGGAAGCATTCATCCTCTTCAGAAAGAGCTGGCTCTGATGACAACGAAGCCGTCTCATTCATCGCGCTCCCCGAAAGCCTGTCCACCGCGAGCAGTTGCCGCCCATGGCGCTCCTGATGGCCCGGTGGAGGGTGCCGCGCTCCGTCTCGTCCGTCAGCGCGATGTCGAGCTTGTCGATCCGCCTCTTCACCGCGTCGGTGAACCGGCTTTCCTTGGTTTCCCGATTGAACTGCGACACCTCGCGCGCCATATTCATCACGTCCTCTGCGGAGCGGATGTCCCTCGGTTCGATGCCATCAGCGCCTAGAGCCGCGCCCACCCATATAGCCGCAGGGGACGACCCCCATCAAATTCAATGGCCCCTACGCTGTAGAGGGGATTGTCTCGGTCTTTCCGCAGGGTCTCCTTGATGGTCAGTTTCGTCAGAAGAATGCGGCCGTCAGGGGTTTGCATTGGCGAGAAAAGCCGATGAATGAAGGCGATATTGCTGTCTGCCTCCGCGTCTTCCTTTTTCCAGCCGTGGATGGCGTTCGCAAAGAGCGCATCGACATTCGCCACAGCCATCGCATGGTCAGCAGCATTGGAAGACTTTGAGACGGCCTTCATGCTCAACATCTTGTCCAGTGTGTTGCGGGAAACCACCGCGGTCATGCCGGTTGCAGCATTGACCAGACATTTGCTCTGGAAAGCCTTTGCCGCCGCGCGCGCCTCATCGAAGGTTCGCGCGATACGCTTGGCGGGGACAGGCGGGAACCGCCCCGGCCCGCCGCCTTCCGGCCCGCGCCCGCCGACCTTGCCGGAGGCGATCCGCTCCATGACCAAAGCGGCATCGGTGAAGCCATCACCCCGGAGCCCGGAGGCCACCGCGCGCAGGAAGGCTGCGATCTTGGCGAAGCTGCGGGCGAGCGGGCCGGAGGCATCCCGCGCCGCCGCCCGTTCGCGATACATCGCCGCCACGGGCTTCGGACATTCATCGCCTGCGCCAGGCAGACCGCAGCCGCTGCGTCCGCGCTGATGGGCGTGATCAGTGTCTGTGGGTCACAAGCATCGCCATGGAATAGGATTGCAGGGCCTCGATACCGCCCTCTGCGCCGAAGCCGCTGTCCATTACGCCGCCGAAGGGCGTTTCGGGCAGCGCGAGGGCAAAGTGGTTCAGCCCCAGCATCCCGGCGTGAATAGAGCGCACGATCCGCGAAGCCGCCGCATCCGAGCGGGTGAAGGCATAGGAGCCGAGGCCTACCGGCAACCGGTTCGCTTCGGTCAATGCCTCCTCCAGCGAGCCGACCCGCATCACCAGCGCCAGCGGCCCGAAGGGCTCGTCGTTCATCGCCCGCATCGCCGGGGTCATGCCCGACAGGACCGTCGGCTGATAGAAGTTGCCGACATTGCCGATCCGCGCGCCGCCGGTCTCGAGCGTCGCGCCTTGTGCCAGCGCATCCTGCACCAGCGCGTCGACCGTCTCGACCTGGCCCGGCGTCGTCAGCGGGCCCATGGTTGTGGTCGGATCCGCACCATTGCCAACGGACAGCTTGCTTGTCTCGGCGGTGAACCGGCGGACGAAGGGCTCATAGAGAGCGTCCTCGACCAGGAAGCGGGTGGGCGAGACGCAGATCTGCCCGGCATTGCGGTACTTCCACGTCACCGCCAGCGGCACCAGCGCATCCAGATCGGCATCCGCGGCCACGATCACCGGCGCATGGCCACCCAGTTCCATGGTGGATTTCTTCAAGGCTGCCCCCGCTGCGGCGGCGACGATGCGCCCGACGCGGGTGGAGCCGGTCAGCGAGACCTTGCGGATTTCAGGCGCGGCGATCAGCGCCTCCGAGATCTCGGCCGCCTGCCCCCAGAGCAGGCTGACCGCCTGCGGCGTCACACCCGCATCCAGCAGGCAGCGTACGATGGCCCAGGCGGTCAGCGGCGTCTCCTCGGCCGCCTTCACGACCACCGAACAGCCGGCGGCCAGCGCCGGCGCGATCTTCTGCATCGGCCCCCAGGCGGGCACGTTCCAGGGCGAGAAGATCGCGACCGGCCCGACCGGGCGGCTCAGCACCGAGAGCGAGATATCCGCCGCACGGCCCGGCACGATACGGCCATAGGCGCGGCGCCCCTCCTCCGCCGACCAGTCCAGTAGATCCGCGCTGCTGTTCCATTCGGTCAGGGCCTGAATGCGCGGCTTGCCCTGCTCGCGCGTCATCATCTCGGCAGCCGCCCCGGCGCGCTCGCGCATCAGCTGCGCCGCGTGGCGCAGGATCTGGTAGCGCTCATAGGCGGGCTTGGCAGACCAGACGCCAAAGCCCTCCATGGAGAGTTGCGCGGCCTCGACAGCCTCCGGCGCGCCAGCCTTCGGCAGTTCCATGATCAGCGCGTCGGTGGCGGGGTCGGTAACGCGCAGCGTCCCGGCGCTCGCCTCCCGCCGCGCCGAGCCGCCGATGATGAGTGCAGCTTGATCGAACATGACAGCGTTCCTTAAGGTAAATGCAGCATGGGGCAGGCAAGGACTGTCGTCCCGTGCCCCGGAAAAGCACCTCACCGCGCAGTGCGGCTTTTCAAAGGCGCTCGAAAAGATCGCGCAAGGCACGTACCGCCGAGCCGGGGGTGGTGACCACCGGGAAGGGCAGATCCGCCAGCCCCGGCGCGGCGCGGGCGAGAGAGAACTGCCCCAGCACCAGCACATCCAGCCCCCGCAGCCCCCGGCAGGCGGCCTGCACCGCCGCGTCATGCGCCTCTGCGTCGCCCGCCTTGAGCGCGGCAAGGGCGCCGGAAACCAGCACCGGGGTGATGTCCAGTGGCACTCTGGCACGGGCAGCCTCGGCCTCGAGTTCAGCCGAGAGCGAGGCCAGAGAGGGTTCAAAGGTCACGCAGAGGCCGACCCGCGGCCCAATGGCCAGCGCCTCGCGAAAGGCCGCCTCATTGGGCTTGAACACCGGGATCGGCAGATCGTCCCGCACGGCGTCGATTGCCGGGCCAAAGGCCGAGCAGGTGAACAGGAGAGCGCGCGTCGGCCCGCTGCTGCCCGGATGATCGGCGGCATATCGGCCGAGCGCCTTAAATCGCGCGACAATCCCGGCATCGCAGTGCCCGGCGGCGGCGCGGTCGGGCGCCAGAGAAGTGTCCAGCAGATCGAAGGTCGCCGCCTCCGGCCAGATCTGCGCAAAGGCCGCGCGAATGGGCAGTACCGATTCCTCCAGCGCATGGACCAGCGCAATGCGCGGCGCGGCAAGGTCAGACATCAAGACCCCCTTTGGCTTTCAGAATGGCGATGAGCTGCGCATCGCGCGCCGTTTCCAGGTCCTGAATGCTGCGCCCGCGCGTTTCGGCGCCAATGCCCGCGATCAGCTTTTCCTTGACTGCCTCTGTCAGGGCGGGCTGGCCGAGGCTGGCCCAGCGGCGTTCCTGACTGGCGCCCAGATGGTCCAGATAATGCGCCATGCCGCCTGCGCCGCCGCCCAGATGATAGCCCATATGCGCGCCCACCACCGACCAGCGCAGGCCCGGACCATGGACCAGCGCGCGATCCACGTCCTCGACATCGGCAATGCCCTCGGCGACGATATGCACCGCCTCGCGCCACAGCGCGGAGGCGAGCCGATTGGCGATATGCCCGACCGCATCCTTGCGCAGGCTGACCACCTCCCGTCCCAGTCCTCTGTAGAAGGCAGCCGCGCGCTGCCGAACCGCGTCATCGGCGGCAAAAAGCTCGACCAGCGGCATCAGATGCGGCGGATTGAAGGGATGCGCGGTCACGATGCGCCGCGCGTCAGTGCCCGCCTCGGCGGCCAGATCCCGCCAGATCAGCGAGGAGGTGGAGGAGGAGATGATCGCGTCAGTGGGTGCTGCGGCAAAGATGTCGCGATAAAGCGCGCGCTTGACCTCCAGCCGTTCGGGGCCGTTCTCCTGCACGATCTGCGCCGTACGGACGGCCTGTTGCAGCGTCGGGGCGATGCTGAACCGCCCGGTGGCGGTCTGCCCGCCGCCCAGTTCGCGCAGCTGCGCCAAGGGATGCTCCATCGCCTCGGCCATGTTTTCGCGGGCCGCGTCCGAGGGATCCCATGCGATCACGTCATGGCCGTGAAAGCGCAACAGTGCCGCCCAGCTGATGCCGATCAGGCCGCAGCCGATCACGGCGACGCTTGCCCGTTCCAAGGCGCTCATCGCCGCGCCGCCCCACATCGCGCGGACCAAGTTCCGATCATCACCGGTTCGACCTCCTTGTCATGTTCCGCGCGGCTTACCGCTGCAACAGCCGGCGCAGGAAGTCCTGCGTGCGCTTTTCCTGCGGGTTTACGAGAACCTCTTTCGGATCGCCTTCCTCGACGATCACGCCCTTGTCGATGAACAGCACCTTGTCGCCGACGGTGCGGGCGAATTCGATTTCATGCGTCACCACGATCATGGTCAGCCCCCCTGCGGCCAGGGTGCGCATCACCTGAAGCACCTCGCCGACCAGTTCGGGGTCCAGCGCCGAGGTCGGCTCGTCGAACAGGATCACCGAAGGATCGGTGGCGACCGAGCGGGCGATGGCCACGCGCTGCTGCTCGCCGCCCGACAGCGATGGCGGATAGACCGTCATGCGATGCCCAAGACCCACCCGTTCCAGCAACTCGCGCGCCCGTGCCTCGGCGGCCTTGCGCTCGACGCCATGCACGTAGATCGGCGCTTCCATGACGTTTTCCAGCACGGTGCGATGCGGAAAGAGATTGAACCGCTGGAACACCATCGAGACATGTTTGCGCAGCGCCTTGGCGGATTTCGGATCGACCCTGGTGTCGCCCACGATGATGTCGCCGCCCTGATAGGTTTCCAGACCGTTGATGCAGCGCAGCATGGTCGACTTGCCGGAGCCGGAGGGGCCGATGATGCAGGTCACCTTGCCTTCGGGAATATGGGCGTTGATGCCGCGCAGGACCTGGACGGTGCCGTAGGACTTCTGAACGTTCTTGAACTCGATCATTTTCAGACCTTTCGGGAGATCCGGCTTTCCATGAAGCGGACCACGAGAATGAGGGGGGCGCAGATCGCGCAATAGAGCAGCGCCGCCTGCGAGAAGACTTCCAGCGTGCGGAAGGTCTCCGCCGCGATGATCTGGGCCTGCCGGGTGATTTCGGCGACGGTGATCACTGCGCAGAGGCTTGAGTCCTTGATCGCCATCACGATGGAGCTTCCATAGGGCGGCAGGAAGCTCCTGACCGCCTGCGGCAGCACCACGCGCCGCATCATCAGGGCCTTGCTCATCCCCATCGAGCTCGCCGCCTCGAACTGACCCTTGTCGAGCGCCTCGATGCTCAGCCGCATGTTTTCGGCCATGTAGGGGGCATGTGAAATTGCCAGCGCGAGGATCCCCGCCGCGACCGGGGGCAGGTCGATCCCGATCACGGGAAAGACGAAATAGACATAGTAGATGAACACCAGCGTCGGGATACCGCGCAGCACGACCACCAGAACGGTGTTGCTGGCCGTCAGGATCGGATGTTCGCCCCACCGCATCGCCTCGATGATCAGCCCGAAGACGGTGGCAAGCGCGATGGCGCCGAAGGAGATGATCAGCGTCAGGTAGAGACCGTTCAGAAGGTCGGGCATGAAGCCCAGCCAGTTATCGAATATCTGGGTCATTTGCGTTCCATCCGCCGGATCAGCACGATCAGCGGCACGCTGATGGCAATGTAAAGGAGCGCCAGCAGGCTGAAGATCTCGACGCTCTTCAACGTGGACTGGACGAGAAGATACGCGGTGCGCGAGATTTCCGGGACCGCGATAACGGAACCAAGCGAGGTCGTCTTGAGGATCATCACCACCACATTGGCATAGCCGGGCAGCGAGGTCTTGATCGCCTGCGGCAACACGATGCGCCGCGCCACCAGAAGCTGCGGCATGGCCATCGCGGTCGCGGCCTCGAACTGGCCACGGTCGATGGCCAGGATGCCGGCGCGGAACACCTCCGCCATATAGGCAGAGAAGGCCAGGCCCAGGCCGAAGACCACCGCCCAATAGGGCGTCAGCACGATGCCGATATCCGGCAGCAGAAAGAAGATGTAGAAGATCTGGACGAGGATCGGCACACTTCTGACGAAGAGGACGAAGGTGGATGCGAACTGCGCAAGCACGGGAACTTTCAGCCAGATCAGCATCGCCCAGACCACGCCGAGCAGCGTCGCGAGCACCAGCCCGCCCAGCCACAGCAGCAACGTCGTCCATAGTCCCGCGTAAAACAGCGGCAAGTATTCGAACATTGTCGTCACCTTGATGTCTGGGGTGCTCCCAACCCGGGTGGGTGGGAGCACCAGAGCCGGGGGTAAGCCGTCACGGAGCGATCTGGACGGAAATACCCCACTTCTTGATGAGCTCGGCCAAGGTGCCATCGGTCTTGATCTGGGTGAGGATCGGGTTCACCCGATCCAGTATCGCGGTGTCGCCCTTGCGCACCGAGAAGGTGTAATATTCGGTGAAGAAGGGTTCGAAGCCTTCGACCCATTCCATCTTGTAGTCCGGATTGGCTTTCATCATCCAGTCGGCGATCGGCATGTCGACCATCGCGCCGTCGATGCGGCCCAGCGACAGGTCGCGCAGCGTGTCCTGGATGGAGCTGTATTGCTCAAAGGTCACACCGATCTTGCGGCCTTCGGCGATGGCGCTGTTGCCGATGTTCGTGCCGATCCTGGCGGTCTTCATATCGTCATAGGTGGCAAGCTTCTTGGGATTGCCGGCGGGGACGAGCAGGCCCTGGTGAAAGCTGTAGACCGGCACCGCGAAATCGACGACCTTCGACCGTTCCTCGGTGATCGAGAAGGACGAGGTGATGATGTCGATCCGGCGGCTCTGCAGCGCCGGCACCAGCGAGGCAAAATCAACCGTTTGCAGGTCGAATTCGAACCCTCCGCGCTTGGCGACCTCGTTGGCGATGTCGAGCATGAAGCCACTCATCGTATTGGTCTTGGGATCGAGAAAGTTGAACGGCACGCCGGTGGCCGTCGCCCCGGACTTGATGACATCCGCGGTGGCAGGCGCCCCTGCAACCAGAACGGCGAAGGCGGCGGCCTTCATGATTTTGATCAGACCCATTTCAAACTCCCTGTTGTGCGGGCTGTCGGTTGTGGTGGCTCTCCGCGTTTTCGCGGATGGTTGGTGGTTCGTGGAAGCGGCCCGGAATGGGCTCATCCGGATTGAGCGCCGCTTCCCTTATCGCTGTTCGTGCCAGATTTCTTAAACTGACCTATTAGTACAGTAATCCCGGAAAACAGGCGGCCGTCAATATATCTGCCGGCGATAATGCCTTCCGTTCAGGCAGTGCCGATTTCTACGGCACATCCTTCTCAAGTGCCGCCGCGCTCAGCTGTCGTTTGGTGTTTCCGGAGCACCGGCCGGGTTCCCGGTCAGCGCCTGCGCGGCCAGAGCGGCGTCAACATTCGCCCCGGAGGCGACCACCGCGACGGTCCGCCCGCGCAACGCGAAGCGCCCGCTGAGCACAGCCGCAAGGGCGGCGGCACCGCCGGGTTCGACGACCACCCTGAACTCCTCGAAGGCGAATCGCATGGCGCGCAGCACCTCCTCATCCGTCACCGCCAAGGCCCCGGAGAGCGTGTGGCGCAGGATACCGAAGGTCAGATCGCCCGTGGTGCGCGCATTGAGCGAATCGCAGATCGTCGGCGGCCCGGGCGGGATGGTGACGCGTGCGCCCTGTGTCAGGCTTTCGGCGAGATCCTCATAGCCCACGGGCTCGACGCCCCAAAGCTCGGTCGTGGGCGACAGTGTCTTTACGGCGATGGAGGTCGCGGCCAGCAGGCCCCCGCCCGAGCATCCGGTCAGCACCGCATCAAGACGCGCCTCCCCCATCGCGGCGGCCTGCTCCACCAGTTCCATCCCGAGCGTCGCCGCGCCGGCCAGGACGCGGCGGTCCTCAAAGGGCGGAATAAGCACCATGTCGCGCTCCGCCGCAGTCCGGGAGGCAAGCTCGCGCGACGAATGCACACGCCAGTCATGTTGCTCGACCGTCGCGCCAAGCGCCCGTGTCCGCTCGACCTTCACGGCCGGCGCCCCCTCCGGCATCAGGATGAGCGTCCGGATACCGAAGCGGGCCGCGGACCAGGCGACCGCCTGCGCGTGGTTGCCCGAGGAAAAGGCGATGATGCCCCGTGCCCGTTCCTCCGCCGTCAGGGCAGAGATCCGGTTGAGCGCACCGCGCACCTTGAAGCTGCCGGTGACCTGAAGCCCTTCGGCCTTCACCAGAAGCCGCCCGCCCAGCAGCGCATTCACGCGGGCGCTTTCCAGAACCGGCGTACGCAGGAGTGCATCGCTGCGGGCCTCCAGGATTTCGGACCAGGAGGGCGGGCGCAAATGCCAGGGCGCATCGGGCGCGACCGAATTCAAAGAAGCAATCGCCGGAGAGGCGGAAAGGGGCATCTTGACGGCACCTTGTAAGGGGCGCGGCCAGGCTCGCAGAGCGCCGGCGGCACCGGAATCTGTTACGGCTTCGCCCAGTGGAACCGGGCCACGGGCGATAGACCTCGGCCCTAACCGCGGGGTTCGGCCGGGTCAGGACGCACTTGTATGATTGCTTCGACCTCGACGCTGACGTTCAGCGGAAGCGAGCCCATGCCGACGGCGGACCTTGCATGGCTGCCCCGTTCCCCCAGCACCTCAACCAGAAGGCGGGAGCAGCCCTCCATCACCTGCGCCTGCTCGCCAAAGCCCGGCTCCGCATTGACCATCCCGGTGATCTTGAGAAATTCGATATCGTCGAGCGACCCGGTGATCTCCTGTGCCACGGCGAGAAGATGCAGGCCGCAGAGCCTGGCAGCTGCGGCGCCCTGCTCCGTACTGACATCCGTGCCGACCTGACCGACCAGGAAGCTGCCATCCGGCAGGCGCGGCACCGCGCCCGACAGGAAGACCAAGTCTCCGGCGCGCTTGAAGGGCCGGTAGGCGTATTTCGGGGACGAAACCGGGGGAAGCGTGATCCCGAGATCGGCGAGTCTGTCGGCAACCGGCATTGTGAAGAACCTTCTCGATTATCGTGGCCGCCGCAGCACGGCGGCGTCCGTCTGGAGATGTGGACACTTATGGGCCGCCCGAGCGGCTCAGCCTCCGGCGGGACAGGCGTCGAGCGCGGCCCGCGCGCCCTGCTGCATGAAGAACCCGTCGCTGCCGATCGTCGCCAGCCCGAAGCCGGCAGCGCGCATCCGGTTTGCATAGGCGGCGCTGAGCGTATGGATCCCCGTGAATTTCCCTGCCGCCTGCGCGGCGGCCCGAACCCGCTCGAACGCGGCCAGCAGTTCCGGCTCGTCACGGTCGAAAGCCGGTCCGAAGCCAAGAGAGAAGCCCAGATCGCTCGGCCCGATATAGGCCCCGCTGACGCCGGGAACCGCGAGGATCTCCTCGGCATTCTCCAGCGCCTCGCGCGTTTCGATCATCGGCAGAACCAGCAACTGGTCATTGGCGAAATGGTGATAGGGCACATCGGTCGCATAGCCCGCGGCCCGATTGGGCCCGAAGGACCGTGCCCCCTGCGGCGGATAGAGGCAGGCATCGACCAGCGCGCGCGCCTGATCGGCGGTGTTGACCATGGGGCAGATCACGCCCCAGGCGCCCGCATCCAGAACCTTGCCGATGATCCCCGGTGCATTCTCCGGCACCCGCGCCATCGGCACCACCTTGGACCCCGCCATGCCCTGAAAGCAGGCCACGAGGCTCTGATAATCCTGCACCCCGTGCTGAAGATCCACCGTCAGGCTATCCCAGGGCAGCCGTGCCATCAGTTCGGCAGAATAGGCGCAGGGAAGCGAAAGCCAGCCGTTCCGAATGAACTGACCGCTCGCAACCATGGCCTTCAGCTTGCTCGACATCGCACTTCCCTTCCTGTCTGCGCGGGCACGGTCAGGACCGTGCCCGAGGCGCTTTTCGGTAATTACTGACCTTTTGGTGCAGTAAATAGCCGATTCACTGGCTGTCAAGAATTTCGCGGCTGGACGACGGAGATCTTGCACGGTTCAGGGCAGGATGGTGCGATTTGCATAAATGTTAGGCGAAATATACATCCATCTCGCGGAGTCATGCCCCGACTCGCGGCGGGATTCGCGCCGCCCTGCCGCCGATCTCGGAAAGCCGGGCGTGGACGCGGGGCCATATATCTCGGGAGACGCGGTTGAGTTCATACCGAGATTCGCACTAGAGTTAATCGCCGGAACGCAGTTCCGATTTTGCCATCAGAAACGAGCTCCCATGAATTCGCCCTCGAAAAGCCCAACACAAGGCCGGCCCGTGCGGCGGCGCGGGCGCCCCAGTTCGCGCGCGGATCTCCTCGACAAGGCGTTGGAATTGATCCTGGAACGCGGCGTCGAAGGGCTGAGCTTCGACAGTCTCGCCCAGCATTCCGGCATCAGCAAAAGCGGTGTCATCTATCACTTCCCCAACCGCGAGGAGCTGAATCGCGCGGTGCGCGCCCATGTGCGCCAGCGTTACCTTCAGGCCCGTCACGAGGCGACGGAAAGCCTTCCCGACAGCAAGACCAAAGCCCTCATGGGCTGGGCGATTTCCTCGCTCGAGAAGCGATCCAAACTGGATGAGGTCAGCGCCAAGATCATGACCTCCGGCATCTGGGACGCGAGCGAAGGGCGCGAGCACCACAAGGAGCGCTTCTCAGCCATGAGCAAAGGCGCCGGATTCAACCGCGCCGCCCTCGCCTATCTGGCCATCGAGGGGCTCTGGTTTCTCGATCTCGCCGGGTTTACGCCCTTTGAGACCGAAGAGCGCGCCCGAGTCTCTGCCCTGCTGCTCTCGGTGATCGACGATCCCGCCTTCGATCATCTCGACGAATAGTACAATCAGCAGGGCGAAGGGACGATACGGTCCGTCTGGCCGAGTTCCCGACGCGTGACGCTCCTTGGGTAGCGCGACAGGCTTTCATGCACAGACCCCGTGAACGGAGCCGGGAGCCGCATGGCCGCGTGACATCGATACCCAATGCGACATTCTGCTCTCCGCCGGCAGGTCCAATCGCAAGATCAGCTGTGCCCGCGCGCCTCTAGGCGTCGATGTCCCGGGACGGACCTTCATAGTGACGGACGTACCCGAACTCCATGTCTAGCAACGGAACTCTCTCCGACCGATCGGCGAGCGCAAGCAAGGATTGGACCGATCCTCCGAGCTGCTCCGGCAAGCCAATCGCTGGGATGCAAGCAGACCTGCTCATCCCGGTGAGCCGATGTTCTGAGGTATGTGCAACTTTCAACAGATTGCCGATAATCGCAGTCACACCAAGTTATCGAAAAATGGTGGGTCGTGACGGGTTCGAACCGCCGACATTCTCGGTGTAAGCGAGACGCTCTACCAACTGAGCTAACGACCCTGACACCGACCGTTTAGCGATGACCGAACAGGCGCGCAAGCCTCCGTTTCACGGCGCTCCCCATCGACCGACCCGCCGGAACTCACCTACCAAGGATTTCCCTGACCGAGAACATGCACGTTCAGGAGAACTTAGGCATCAAGCCCCGCGCGGGGCGGTGGTCCTTGGCACCCGCGCCTCGACATATCAGCGACGTGTACGCAAAGACCGGGAGGAAGGCGGCACCTGCCGATGCCCTCCCAGCATTTGCAGATGCACCGAGCCCGTTCTCTCACGGACAAGAAGGGCCAATCCGCATGAGAGAGGAGAGGGAGACACCTCGGCACTCAGCCAGCGTTCTGACCGGATCCAGGGCTTCGCGGCCAAAACGGACAGCGTCGCTCCTCACCATTCGCGACAACATGCGGGTACGATGGCCATCGCGCGCGAGAAAATCCTGGCACCTTCGACCTTCGACCTTCGACCTTCGACCTTCGACCTTCGACCTTCGACCTTCGACCTTCGACCTTCGACCTTCGACCTTCGACCTTCGACCTTCGACCTTCGACCTTCGACCTTCGACCTTCGACCTTCGACCTTCGACCTTCGACCTTCGACCTTCGACCTTCGACCTTCGACCTTCGACCTTCGACCTTCGACCTTCGACCTTCGACCTTCGACCTTCGACCTTCGACCTTCGACCTTCGACCTTCGACCTTCGACCTTCGACCTTCGACCTTCGACCTTCGACCTTCGACCTTCGACCTTCGACCTTCGACCTTCGACCTTCGACCTTCGACCTTCGACCTTCGACCTTCGACCTTCGACCTTCGACCTTCGACCTTCGACCTTCGACCTTCGACCTTCGACCTTCGACCTTCGACCTTCGACCTTCGACCTACCGGAACATGTGACGGGAGGCCGATGCAAGGCCTTACAGGCTCGCGGTCCGGCGTTCATCATCGGCTTTTGGTTCGGCACGTCTCGCTGCGTCCCCTCCGGTATTTCACGGGCGACGGCCTGACGGGCGGAGCGGGTATCGCCGAAGGGCCATGCGCGAGCTGATGAGCGACCTGCCCTTCCGCCTCTCCAGAACGAAGCCCTGCTGCCCGGCGTCCGTCTCAAGGCTTTGTGCGGCGAGATGTCCAACCGGCGCAGCCGCCGCGCAGGCCCGCAGCGTTATCGCGGAAAGGATTCTCCCCTGTCGTCAGCGGCGGTAGGAGAGAGCTTCTGTTCCTGACGGATCTTTGGAATGGGATGAGGATCACGTTTCTATAATATAGTTTGCCGATGGACTAATAGAACGGAACAACCATGCTGATCTCGGCCTTTCCGACCCCGGCGTCCCCCGACGCGACCGGAGACCATGCGGACCGCGCCGCCGCGCTTGGCGATGCCTTCGCCCCCTGGGCCGCGGAGGATGATCGCGCGGGCGCCTTCCCAACCCGCCAATTTCGCCGTCTCGCGGAGGAGCGGCTGCTCGGCCTGACGGCGCCGACCGCCTTCGGGGGCGCTGGCGCGGGGCTTGGGCAGGCCGTGGCGGTCATCCGCGAGATCGGCCGGGGCGATCCTTCCGCCGCCCTGATCCTGGCCATGCATTACATCAACCTCGCCACGCTGCCGAAGGGCCGCTGGTCACCTGCGCTGCTGAACACGGTGCTGCGGGCGGGCGCACGGGGGGCGCTCATCAACGCATTCCGGGTAGAGCCGGATCTTGGCACACCACTCCGGGGGGGGCTGCCCGCCACCATCGCGCGGCGCACGCCGACCGGCTGGTCGCTGTCGGGGCGCAAGATCTACTCCACCGGCTGCGAGGGGCTGACATGGGGCCTCGTCTGGGCGCGTACGGACGAGGCGGAACCGCGCGTGGGACAGTTCCTCCTCCCGCTCGCCAGCCCCGGCGTGCGTATCGAGCGGACATGGGACACGCTGGGCCTGCGCGCCTCGGGTAGCCATGACGTGGTGATGGAAGGAGTGCAGCTTCCCCTCGAACATGCCGCCGACATCCGACCGCCTGCCGAATGGGGGGCGCGGTCCGATGAGGCGGCGGTCTGGGGCACGCTGCTGATCGGCGCGATCTATACTGGCGTGGCAGAGGCCGCGCGGGACTGGATCGCCGGTTTTCTCAAGGAGCGGGCGCCGGCGAACCTCGGCCATCCGCTCGCGGATCTGCCCCGGGTGCAGGAGCAGACGGGAGCCATCGCGGAGCTGATCGCAACCTCCCGCCGGCTTATCGACAGTGCGGCACGGGACAGCGACAGCGGCTCCCCGCCCACTGCGGCGGAAGCGGGTCTCGTCAAGCATCGGGCGACCGAGAACGCAATTGCGGCGGTGGAACGTGCGCTGAAGCTCGGCGGCAACCACGCTATCGCGCGGCGGAACCCGCTCGAGCGGCACCTGCGCGACGTGCTTTGTGGACGCATCCATAGCCCGCAGGAAGACACCATCCTCATCGCCGCCGGGCGCATCACGCTCGACCGCTGACAGTCTCTGAAAGGATCCTCCCATGACCGTTGAATTCATCGGCTTCATCGGAAACCACAACGCTTCCGAAACCATCCCCCGCAGCGGCCCGGTCATTGACCGCGAGTTCATCCGGGCATCTGCGGC
This sequence comes from Haematobacter massiliensis, assembly GCF_000740795.1. Classification (GTDB taxonomy): domain Bacteria; phylum Pseudomonadota; class Alphaproteobacteria; order Rhodobacterales; family Rhodobacteraceae; genus Haematobacter; species Haematobacter massiliensis. The sequence continues at coordinate 179,437 of NZ_JGYG01000004.1, read as the reverse complement.
AATTCACGAACAGGCCGGGTTCGACCGCGTCCTGCTTGCATTCCACTCCTCCACGCCGGAAAGCCTGCATGTCGGACAGTATGTGGCCCATCACACGCGGCGGCTGAAGCTCATGCTCGCGCATCGGCCGGGTTTCGTGGCACCGACGCTCGCGGCGCGGCAGCTCGCCACGCTCGACCATCTGACCGACGGGCGCGTGGCCGTTCATATCATCACCGGCGGCAGCGATGCGGAACTGGCGCAGGATGGCGACTGGCTGACCAAGGACGAGCGCTACGCACGCACCTCGGAATATCTGGACATCGTCCGGCAGGAATGGACGGCGGCGTCGCCCTTCGACTACCGGGGGGAATTCTACCGCATCGAGGGCGGGTTCTCGGACGTGAAGCCCGAAGGGCCCGAAGGCGTGCCCGTGTACTTCGGCGGCTCCTCCCCGGCGGCGATCGAAGTCGCGGGGAAACATGCCGATGTCTATGCCCTCTGGGGTGAGACCTATGCGCAGGTGGCCGAAACCATCGCCGCCGTGCGGGCCGCGGCGGCGCCCCATGGCCGGACCCCGCGTTTCTCCCTGTCCCTCCGCCCCATTCTGGGCCGGACGGAGGACGAAGCCTGGGCCAAGGCGGAGCGGATCCTTGCCCGCGCCCGGGAACTCCGCGCTGCAGGCACCGGGCAACGTCTGGTCAACGTGACAGCGGGCGCACCGCCGAACGAAGGCTCGCGCCGCCTGCTGGCCGCCGCGGCGCAGGGCGGGCGGCTGGACAAGCGCCTCTGGACAGAACTCGCGCAGCTCACCGGCGCCAACGGCAATTCCACCTCGCTGGTCGGCACGCCCGATCAGGTGGCCGATGCGATGGTCGATTACCATCGCCTGGGTATCGACACCTTTCTGATCCGCGGCTTCGACCCGCTGGCCGATGCGCTCGAATACGGGCGCGATCTCATCCCGCGGGTGCGGGCGCTGACCTCCGCAGGAGCGCAGAGCCATGCCGCAGAATGACACCCCTTACCGGAGATCACAGATGACGACGACCCGCAGAAGCCTGCTTAGAACCGCCGCAGGCGTGGGCCTGGCCGCCCCCTTCCTCGGGCTGGGGGTCGGATCCCTCGCCCGGGCGCAGGCGACAGCCGGCCTGAAGCCGATCAAGTTCGCCTCCAACGCCTCCGCCATCTGCCTCGCGCCGGTATTCGTCGCCCGCGACCATGGCATCTTCGAGAAACACGGGCTGGATGTGGAGATCGTGAACTTCGGCGCATCCACCGAGGCGCTGCTGGAAGCGATCGCCACCGGCAAGGCCGACGGCGGCATCGGTATGGCGCTGCGCTGGCTGAAGGCGCTGGAGCAGGGGTTCGACGTGAAGATCACTGCGGGCACCCATGGCGGCTGCTCCCGCCTCGTCACGTTGCAATCGACCGGGATCACCGAACTGTCGCAGCTCAAGGGCAAGACCATCGGGGTGACGGACCTTGCCGCGCCGGGCAAGAACTTCTTCTCCATCCTGCTGCATCAGTCGGGGATCGACCCGGAGACCGATGTTAAATGGCGCGCCTTCTCCAGCGACGTGCTGGAGATCGCGGCGGAGCGGGGGGAAATCGACGCCATCGCGGATGGCGATCCCCGCGCCTACTTCTGGCTGAAGGACACGCCGGGCAAATACGTGCAGGTGGCCTCGAACCTGGATCACGGGTTTGAAAACCGCGTCTGCTGCATCGCGGGCCTGTCAGGTAGCCTTGTGCGGGACGATCCGGCGACGGCCAAGGCGCTGACCCGCGCGCTGCTGGAGGCGCAGGACTGGACGGTGGCACGACCGGAGGACGCCGCAAAAGCCTTCCTGCCGCAGGCCCCGCGCGGCCGCACCGTTGAGGATCTGGTGGCCGTGCTGAAGGACCAGACTCACGACCATTCCCCGACCGGCGGCAACCTGAAGACCGAGATTGCGCAATACGCGACCGAACTGAAGCAGATCAACATCTTCCGCCGCTCCACCGACCCCGAGCAATTTGCCGAACGGGTCTATGCCGACGTTCTGACGGCCTGAAAGGGAAGACATGTCATCCATTGATTTTCCCGGCGGGTCGGGCGCGGTGCGCGCCAGACCCCTCCCCACGGGAACCAGATCCGTCCTGACCGATCCCACGGACACGGACGGCCCCGCCTCGACGGCGCCCGAGAGGACAGGTTTGCTCCCGCCGCACCCCTCCCAAGACGATGCGACCGGCGCGAGCACTGCCGGGGCGCCGGCCGGCCTGCAAACCGGCACTGCTGCGCGGCACCTTCCCCGCGACGCCGGTTCCCTGTCGCCGGCGCAGCCGACAGTGGTGCTGGCGGGGCTTCTGTGGCTCGCCGCTGCGGCGCTGCTGGCGTGGTGGCCGGACCTGACGTTCCAGCCGCTTGGCCGGGAGCTCACGGCGCTGTGGATCGGAACCGGCGCGCTCCTGATCCTGCTGGGGCTCGCGGGCGACCGGCTCGGGCGGGTGGGACGCTGGACGCGGGCGCGTGGCCCCTGGCTCGCCGCCATAGCCCTTTTCGCCGCGGTCTGGACCGTGGTGACCGCCAAGACAGGCTGGCTGCCCCAGCCCTTCTTCCCCACCCCGCAGGCCATGCTGGAGGTGTTCCTCTATGACTGGCCGAAGATCCTGCACAGCGCCTCCTTCTCCGTCTGGCTGCTGGCCAAGGGGTTCTTCTTCGGGGCCACAGCGGGCTTCGCCATCGGCATCGCCATGGGCTGGTCGCGGAAGGTCAGCTACTGGGCCACGCCGCTCCTGCGCTACATCGGGCCGTTGCCGGCAACGGCCTGGCTGCCGCTGGCCTTCTTCATCTTTCCGACCTCCGGCTCTGCCTCGGTCTTTCTCATCGCTTTCTCCACGGCATTCCCGGTGGCGGTGCTCACCTGGTCGGGCGTGGCGGCGGTGAACCGCGACTATTACGAGATCGCCCGCACCCTTGGCGCCTCTCCCCGCTTCCTGATCCTCAAGGTCGCGATCCCGGCGGCGCTGCCGCATGTATTCGTGGGCCTGTTCATGGGCCTGTCCACCTCGTTTGCCGTGCTGGTCGTGGCGGAGATGCTGGGGGTGGAGGCTGGTCTTGGCTGGTATCTGCAATGGGCGCAGGGCTGGGCCGCTTATGCCAACATGTATGGCGCGCTCTTCGTGATGGCGGCGATGTGCTCGGGCCTCATCACCCTCCTGTTCCGCATCCGTGACAGGGTTCTCGTCTGGCAGAAAGGAGTTGTTCGGTGGTAGTCCATCAGAAGATCGCCCCCCAGGGGTCCGCGGAAGCGGAAGCCGCACCCGCGGGCCGCCGGATCGACGTGGCGGACGTCTCCCACCACTTCGATCTTGAAGGCGCGCCGCTAGCGGTGCTGGACGATGTGTCGTTCTCCGTGGAGCCCGGTGCCTTCGTGGCCCTCCTCGGCCCCTCGGGTTGCGGCAAGTCCACGCTCCTGCGGCTGATCGCGGGGCTCGATCATCCCGCAGCGGGCCATATCCGCGTGAATGGGGAGGAGGTCGGCGATCCCGACCCCTCGCGCATCCTCGTCTTTCAGGATCCGACGCTTTTCCCGTGGCGCACGGTACGGGCGAATGTAGCGCTCGGTCTGGAGGCGCAGGGCATCCTGAAATCCGAAGGCCACCGCGTCGATGCCGCGATCCGGCTCGTCGGGCTTTCGGGGTTCGAGGCCGCCTATCCCCATCAGCTCTCCGGCGGCATGGCGCAACGCGTGGCGCTTGCCCGTGCGCTGGTGAACCGGCCGAACCTGCTGCTGCTCGACGAACCGCTGGGCAAGCTCGACAGCCTCACGCGTCTCGCCATGCAGGCGGAACTGGTGCGGCTGTGGGAGCAGACGGGGCTGACCGCCGTGCTCGTGACGCATGACGTGGAGGAGGCGGTATTCCTCGCCCAGCGGGTGCTCGTCTTCGGCCCGCGTCCTGCGCGGATCGTGGCCGATCTGGCCGTGGATCTGCCCTATCCCCGCCGCCGGGGCGATCCCCGCCTCGCGGAATTGCGCCACCAAGCGCTCGGCCACCTCGGCCTGGAGGCAACTTGGTGACCTCCCCGTTTCTTTCGATTTTCTTAGGACATGCCATGACCCTTCGTTTCGTCACCTATCCGGCGCTCTTGCCTGCGCTGCTCCTCACAGCACTCCCCGCCGCGGCCCATATCCATGTCTCCCCCACGCAGGCCAGCGCGGGCCAGACGGTGGAGATCGCGCTTGAAGTTGGTCACGGCTGCTCAGGCGCTGCGACGACCGCGCTCCGCGTGGCCTTGCCGGAGGGGCTCTCGAACATCCTGATTACGCCCCGTCCGGGATGGCAGGTCGAGACGCCCGGGGAAGGCCGCGTGACCGAAATCCGCTGGACCGGCGGCCCCCTCCCCGACGGCACGAAGCAGAAGTTCGCCTTTGTCGCGACCCTGCAAGGCGAAGGGCTGGCGGCGGGTGATCTTGTCCTGCCGGTGGTGCAGGTCTGCGGCGATACCGTGGTCCGATGGATCGACGGGGCGGACAGCGATCACCCGGCGCCGCGCCTGCGCATCGCCCCCGGATCGTGATCTCACCTCTCCCGCACAACCGCTGCCTGGCCGCCGTCGCCCTGCGGCACCTTTCTTCCCCTCTCCGGGGAAGCCGGGGGCGGCGGAGTTTCGCTGTTGCCGCCCGTTCCCACATGCTCGCTGATCCTCCACATGCTCGCTGATCCTCCACATGCTCGCTGATCCTCCAGGCTCCCGGCCTTTGGCCGGTCGCCTGCATCTTGTCGCGCTGCTTGTCTCTGCGCTGCTCTTGCCGTCTCTCCTTCCTGGGCGGGTGGAGGCCCATGCGGGGCTGATCTCCGTCACGCCTCCTGACGGCATCGTGCTGGAGATCCCGCCCTCTGAGCTCACCCTCACCTTCGATGAGCCGGTGCGCCCGCTGGTGGCACGGTTGACCGCGCCCGACGGGCGGACGGTGATGCTGGAGGGTGCGCGTGTGGAGGGTGACCGGGTGATCTGGCCGCTCCCCGCGCTGCCGGGCAAGGGCAGCCATGTCCTCTCCTGGCGCGCGACCGCCGCGGACGGCCATGCCCTGTCCGGCGGAACGGTCTTTTCCATCGGCGAGGCAAGCGGCGGAGCCTCCGTGGACACCGGCACACCCCTTGCCACCCGCCTCGGCCTGTGGATCGCACGCACGGCGCTGCTGGCCACGACGCTGCTGGCCGTGGGGAGCCGTGTTTTCGCGGCCTTTTCAGGCGGGCGGCACTGGCGGGCGGGCAAGCGGGCGGTGCTGATCGGCCTCGCGCTCGTGCCGATTGTCGCCGGGTTGCAGGGGCTGGACCTGCTGGGTCTGCCCCCCGCCGCACTTCTGACCGCCCCACCCTGGGCGGAAGCCATGACTGGCCCGGCACGGCTCGCCTTCACCCTCACCGCGCTGGCATTGCTGGTCTCGCTTGTCGGGGGAGATCGCGACACCGCTGCCAACCTCGCCGCGCGGCACAACCCCGAGAACGGCCCGGGTTCGGGCCGCGCGCGCCCTGCGCCGGGCGGACCATTCGGGAAGCGAACACAGGAAACAAGTCTCACGGCGCCTGGCAGAAATTCCGCCCGTCTGGTCTCCGTGTGGCATGACCGGCAAGACGCCACTGCCATCGCCGCTGCCACCACCCCTGTTGCTGCCATGGTCACCACCGCGCCCCTCCCCGCCGGAGCCCCTGTCGCGGCGGCGCGGCGGCCAGCGGAAATCACGCGCGGCCCCGCCCCTCGCACGGCAGAGAGGGCCTCGGCCCTCCTCGCCCTCGGGTTGACGATGGCGGCGGCAGTGGTCACCGGCCATGCCGCGACCGCCCCACCGCAACTGCTGATGCGCCCGGCCGTCGCCCTGCATGTCCTCGGCGCCGTGCTCTGGCTCGGCACGCTGGTGCCCCTTGCGGCCAGCCTCAGGGCGGGGGAGCTCACCCCCCTTCGCCGGTTTTCCGCTGCGGCTCCGGTCGTCGTCGGCCTGCTGGTGGCCAGCGGCGCAGCCCTCGCTGCGGTGCAGCTCGGCCGGGCGGAGGCGCTCTTCACCACCGCCTATGGCAAGGTGCTGCTGGTGAAACTGGCGCTCGTCCTTGGCATGCTGGGGCTGGCGGCCCTCAACCGGCTCCGCTTCTCCGCCTCGCCGAAGCTCCTGCGCCGCAGCATCGCCGCAGAGGTGGTTCTGGGGCTCCTGGTGATAGCCACCCTGTCGCTCTGGCGCTTCACGCCGCCCCCTCGCACGCTCCCCGCCCCCCTGATCCCCGCGGTTCAGCAGATCACGTTTCCGGGCGGTGACGGCCTTTCTGCCCGGCTGACCGTCGCGCCGGGTGTGGCCGGACCGGTCACGGTCGTGGTGGACGATGTGCGGCGCGCGGGTCAGAGCTTCGCCCCGCCCGCAATCCACATCGAATTCTCCAAGCCCGCCTACGGTCTCGGCCCGTTCGCCCAAGATCTCCAGCCGGGCCAGCCGGCCCGCTTCGTCCTGCCCCTCGACGGGTTCTGGGTCGTCCGCTTGACGCTTCGCCTGTCGGATTTCGAGAACCGCGAGACGAAGGAGATCGTCACTCTCACACCCCGTTGACCGTCCCGCACCCCAGACAGAGCCGGCACCGCTCCCCCCGAACCCGACGATCATCGGCGGCATCTTCAACGAACCCGCGCCTCTCTGGAAGACAAAGGGCTGTCTGCCAACAGGGGCAGCTATTGCCCCTACGGTCTTCGCGCAGCCCCGGCCAAGAAGGAAGAACCCCCCTCAGCAAAATCAACGGTCTGTGGCGCGCCTCTCGACCGATATGAAGAGAGGTTTATTCCGGCCCGGCGGAATGGATATATCGCCTGTCTGTCCATGTTGACGGGCGGGAGCTGAACAGTTCGCGGCTCGCGCCCACAAGGCCAGGCCGTCATGCGCGCTGGCCTTCGCATGGGCGAGATCTCGGGGTGAAATCCGGATAGGAAAGGCATGCAGCACCTCCCGTATCGCCTGCCGGCATCCCTTCTCACCCCGAAAACTCTCACCAATGCCGCGGAAGACCCGCGACGACACCGGTGCACCGGTGCGTCAGTTAAGCGGGATGGCATTGCCGGTCTTGCCGGACTGATAAAGCGCCGATAGCCGGTCATATTCCGCCGCGATCGCCCGTGCCCGCTCCTGCAAGGTCGCGCGCTCATCCTCCGGGGCCTGTGCGATCAGCCGGGAGATGGCGCGCGACTGCCAGAAGGCATTCTCCCGCGCATATTCTCCGGGGCCAAGGGTGAAGACTTCCTTCAGGATGCGCAGGTCATGCGGGATCGCAAACGCGTCGCGGCTGTCCTCATGGCTGAAGAAATAAAAGAAATTGTCGAACCCCGTCCATGTGATCGCCGACAGGCACATCGAGCACGGCTCATGCGTCGAGAGGAAGATCAGGTCGCGGGTATCGGGCCGGTCCTCTTCTGGCAGTTCGTAGAACAGCTTCAGCGTATGGACCTCGCCATGCCAGAGCGGGTTGGCCGTCTCGTTGTTCGTACCGGCGATGACGAGCCGCCCCGTCGTCTTGTCGATCAGCGCGGCGCCGAACACCTTGTTGCCTGCTTCCACTCCCGCACGGGTGAGCGGCAGGATATCGCGCTCCATCACAGTCATCAGCAGGTCAGCCAGATCAGGCCGTTCCATGAGAGACACTCTTTCCTCCTCCACCATCTTGGACAGTCCTATAAACCATTAAACCCGCGGGAGAGGCCACCCCCGCCCCGCATTCGCGGTACTCTCTGAAGTGGCCGCATACGCTGCCATCTCAACCGCGTTTTGGAACGACGGCGCCCGTGGCCGCTTTGCTGGGTGAGCGAATTCGCTGATGGTGCTGGATACCTTGAAACGACTGCAGCGCGACCGGGCAATCACCATGGTGCTGGTCAGCCATGACCTTGGCGTCATTCGCACCATGCCGGACCGGGTCATGATGCGCCGGGGCCGCGTGGTCGAGCAGGGACTCGCCGACCAGATCTGCGGAAGAAGCGCCTTTTCGCGGCCCCGAAGTGCGTCGGGCGCTCATCTGCCTGTGCATGCGCGGCCATCTCTGCGCCCTGATGCGGGGGTATCGCCCGGCGCCCGCCTCAGGCATGTGACAGCAACACGACCGTCCGGGTGACCACGACGTGTGCAGACCCTTTGAACCACCCTCATCCTGACGCTCCGTAGTTGCGCCGCAGACGCATAGCTCCCGCCGCGACAGGCGTTGACGGGAGCACAGCGCGTCAGACCTGCGCACGGGCATCCTTCCGGGCGAGGCGGACAAGCAGATAGTCGATCTCCGCCCGTCCCTGCGGGGTAAGGGACGACCCCGGTTTGCGCTGAATATCATTCGCGATCGCCCCCCGCCGCATGAGCAGGTATTTCCGCACGGCCAGCCCGATCCCCGCCTGCTGCTCCATGCGGATCATCGGTAGATGTGCGTCGAACAGGTCATGGGCGGCGTCCCGCTCTCCGCTGCGGTGAAGCCGGTCCAGCTCCACCAGCATGTCCGGGAAGGCATAGCCCGTCATTGCCCCATCGGAGCCACGCCCGGGTTCCAGATCGAGAAACAGCCCGCCATTCGCCGTCAGGATGGAAAACGGCCTGAGCGCGCCGTCCGCCTGCAGGCGACGGATGGCGGACAGCTTCTCAAGCTGGGGCCAGTCCTCCGCCTTCAGCATGATGCAGGACGGGTGTTCCGCCATCAGCCGCTGGATCATCGGCACCGACAGCACGACCGAAAGGGTCAGCGGATAATCCTGCAATGCCCATGGCGTGTCCGGCCCGATAGCCTCCACGGCGTTGCGGAAATGCGCGGCAATCTGCTCGTCCGAGCGCAGCGCGGCATGACCGGCAACCATGACACCCGCCGCGCCCAGATCCATCGCCTCCTTCGCCAGCGCCTCCATCGCGGCAAAGGATGGGTTGGATACACCGACCACGACCGGCACCCGCGCACGCGCGATGACCCGGCGCGCGATCTCCCGGCTCTCCTCCGGTGTGAGTTTCTGTGCCTCCCCCATGATGCCGAGGATGGTGATCCCGGTCGCGCCTGCGTCTTGATAGAAATCAGTCAGGCGGTCGAGGCTGTCCCAGTCAACTGAAAGATCGGCATGGAATGGCGTCGCGGCGATCGGGTAGACGCCCTTCGTTTCGGCGTTGAAGCCGATGGCGGGCGCGCTCTGGCCTTGAACGTTCACGTGTCTGCCGCCCGAAAGGCCGCATAGCGCGCCTTGGTTTCCTCGTTCATCGGGTAAAGCCCTGGCAGGGGCACGCCGCGGTCGATCTCGGTCATGATCCAGGCTTCCTGCGCCTCCTGCTCAGGAGCCGCGGCAAGCACATCCTCCAGAAGCGCTGCGGGGATGACGACCGCGCCGTCGTCGTCCACCACGATGATGTCGCCGGGAAAGACTGCCACGCCCCCGCAGGCGACCGGCTCCTGCCAGCCGACGAAGGTCAGACCGGCCACGGAGGGTGGCGCCGCGATCCCGCTGCACCAGACCGGCAGATCGGTTCCGAGGACTCCCGCCGCGTCGCGCAGCACCCCGTCGGTGATGAGCGCCGCGACACCACGCTTTTGCATCCGAGCGCAGAGGATATCGCCGAAGATCCCCGCATCCGCCACGCCCATGGCATCGGCAACGGCGACGCACCCCTCAGGCATCGCCTCTATCGCCGCACGGGTGGAGATCGGCGACGCCCAGGAGGCGGGCGTGGCCAGATCCTCCCGCGCGGGCACGAAGCGGAGGGTGAAGGCGCGCCCGACAATCCGCGGCTGACTGGGGCGGATCGGCCGGGTGCCCCGCAGCCAGACATTGCGCAGCCCCTTCTTCAGCAGGACCGTGGTCAGCGTCGCGGTGGATACGCCTTTCAGCGTCTCCACGACGGAAGGATCAAGCGGAGCAGTGTCGGCGGCCATGTGAACTCCTTGTCATCTGCATGGGTAGCAAAAGCCGCGGCGGCAGGTGGCCGCGGCCGTCTTCACCTTCTTCTAAGCGGCGGGCAAAGCAAAGAAAACATGCCTTCTCCGTCCGGTGGAATATCAATGCGATGCGCTGAAGACATCCGCTGGGGGCACGGCGCCCGCCTACGGCCCGACAGAGTGCCGAGTTCACGCGCCCCCTCTCCTCCGGCGGGTTCGGGCAAGGCACCCGCGCGAAGGTCCGTCTGCTGTTCTTAGGGCCTCCCCAGGCAAGTCAGATGACACTCCGCCACAGCTCCGCCATGACGACGCCGTGCACTGGTCGATCACCATGCGCAGGTCGCTCGCACGTCATGTTGAACAACGCACCGTCGACTACTCGGCGCTCCTGCGCGACGGCGACCACCTGCGCACATACGGGCTCGCGTGTGTTACGCGTCCCCACCGTAGCCTTGGTCGATGGGCCGATACTCCCGCGCGACGCGCTCGCACGCAGCAGGAACGCCTTCTCGCGCCCTGATCTACAGGATCGGCAGGCTCGTGGGTGCTGGAAACCCCGGACGCGGATCTGACGCGCCATGCCGTGGCCCGGGAGGCGTAGGCTTTGCCTGCGGGCGCGACCAGCGCTCCATATTGCATTGCGCGTCCCAGCCCTTCGATCCGCCGGGAATACCAGACCTTCATCGACTTTCATGTCCCGGTGCAAGCAACGGGACTTCGGCGTTTTTGCTCGCGCGAACGGAGCGCGCAAGGATGTCGGTATGCTGGAAGCAGTGCCCGAGGGGCCCCTTGTCGGTATGACGCTGGACCGCTTCCTGGCCAGCTTCGAAGAGAGCAGTCCCCAGAAAAGCTACATCCGCCAAGGCGAACACTCCTATCGCACCACCGGAGGACGATTGTTATCCGACCAGCACGATCTCGAGCGCAAGCGGGTCCATCGTCCTGGGGGGAGAACATGCCGCGTTGCCAAGCTGTGTCATGCCACCGTCCTGCCCGAATCCAAGGTCAGCAGTGACCCTGTCATATGCGGCATGGCGTCGCTCAGCGCAAATGCGACATAGCGGCCCAGCTCCTCAGGATCGACAGGCGCGCCCATCGGCAGGGCTGCCGCCGCGGCCTCCAGATGGCCGGGGAGCGCTTTGGCCAGCGGTGTGGCCGTTGTTCCCGGCACCAGCGTATTGACACGAATGCGATGCGGGGCCAACTCCAGCGCCAGTTGCCGCATCAGCCCATGCACGCCGGCCTTGGCGGCCGTATAGGGCGTCAGCCCCGCCATGGCCCGCAGCGCCGTCGATGAACCGGTGGCGATGATCGAGCCGCCCTGCCCCTGAGCTACCAGCGCTCGCGCCGCCGCGATCACCGTGTTGTAGGTGCCGGTGAGGTTCACCGACACAACCCGATCCCATTCCGCGTCGTCCAGCTCCAATATCGGCGTTTTTGCCAGCGCCACGCCGGCATTGGCAACCATCGCGTCCAGCCGCCCGAAACGCGCCAACGTTCCGTCTATCAGATCGGCAAGTTGCGCGCGGGCGCAGATATCCGTCACCTTCCAGTCGACCTCCGCCGCCCCTGCGAGCGCGCTCGTCCGGGCCAGCCCCTCCTCATCCAGTCCAGCCAGCATCAGCCGCGCGCCGAGATCGGCGCAGGCCAGCGCGATGGCGCGCCCGATATCCGATTCGGCACCTGTCACGACCACCACCTTCTCATCCAGTCGCATTGGAACCCTCATAATGATGCACGAGCCATATCGTACGATAGTGATCGTATTTTCGAAAATACAATATTGAATTGAAAATTATTCTTGTTATCGTCGTAGGGCAATCCACAGGGAGGAACAGATGGATTCGCGGAGGATTTTTCTGGGCGTCGCTGCGGCGACAGCCCTGCTGACAGCCATACCCGCCACAGCGCAGGACAAGGCGCCAATCAAGCTGGGGGCGATCCTGTCGACCACGGGCGGTCTCGCCTCGCTGGGACTGGCAGAGCGCGACGGCGTTCTTCTGGGCATCAAGACAGTGAACGCGCGCGGTGGCGTAGCCGGCCATCCGCTGAAGCTGATACTGGAGGATGACGGATCGAACCCGGACGCGGCGATGAGCAAGATCAACATGCTGGCCCATTCCGAAGGCGTGGTTGCGGTTATCGGCCCCTCCGGTATCGCCCAGACCGTGGCGATCGGCGCCATCACCCAGCGCGAGGAACTGCCGGTGCTGGCCTTCACCGGCCTTGGTCCGGCGGTTGAGGCCAAGCGCAACTGCGTGCTGCATCTGACCCCGGCGCAAGAGCTGAACGCCCGCGCCCTTCTCAGCTATGTTCGTGACCATGGCGGCAAGAAGATCGGTGTCCTGCACGATTCCGGCTATGGCCAGGTGGTCTGGGGCGCGATGCAGAAGCTTGGTCCGGAATTCGGCGTCGATTTCGTCGCGGTCGAAAAATTCGAGCTTTCGGCTACCGATGCCACGCCGCAGGCCGCCAAGGTCAAGGCTGCCGAACCCGACATGGTGATCGTTCTCAGTTCAAACGCCACCGGATTTCGCAATCTCCGGCAGGTCGGCCTGAGCCAGCCAATTGTCTCGGTTCATGGCACGGCGCTTTACGACGTTGTGCGGGCGATGGGCGATGCGGCGGATAACGTGGTCCATGCCGAATTCCTGATCGCCGAGGACCCGCAGCCCTATCAGGCCGAATTCGTGAAGGCTTTCGAGGCCGAATACGGACGGCCGCCCAAACATCTGGAGGCCGCCGGTTGGGATGCTGTCATGGCCGTCACTGCCGCGCTGGAAAAGACCGGGCCGGAACCGGAGCAGGGCGCGCTCTGCGAAGCGTTGCGCGGGCCATGGCCGGGTGCCTTCGCCGCTTATGACTTCTCCGCCGCCGACATGGGCGGGCTGACACTGGCGAGCTTCAACTACTCGCTGCTGACCAAGGGACAGTTCAGCCGCCTGCCCTATCGCGCCGCCGACTGACGGCGACGCTCTCCGCGCAAGCCGCGCCAAGGGAAGAGATCATGACACCCACATTGATGTGGCAGGCGGTTCTGGCCGGCCTGGCCAATAGTTTCATCTATGCGCTGGTCGGGATCGGCATTGCCGTGATCTTCAAGGGCACACGCATCATCAACGCCATGCAGGGCGATTTCGCGGTGATCGGCGGCATGGTCGCGGTCTATGCCGTCTCGCTGAGCGGGTTGCCCTATCCCGTGGGCTTCGTGGTCGGCATCGTGGCGGGCGCTGCAACCGGCTGGCTCATCGACCTGCTTTGTGTGCGGCCGATGATGCGTCGCCATGCCGAGGAGGACGCCTTTCTGCTGCTGACGATCGGCCTTGCCTTCACGATCGGCGCCGCGGTGCTGTATTTTGCCGGGCGCGATGCGCATCTGCTGCCGGGTATCGGCGGCTCCGGCTCGGTGGAGATCTTCGGGGCCTATATGCCGATCCATGCCATCTGGCTGATCGTGATCGCGCTGGTCATGGTCGCGGGGCTTTGGGCCTTCTACCGCTTCTCGATCATCGGGCTGTCGATGACGGCCGCGTCGATCAGCCCGGAAGGGGCCGCAACCAACGGCATCAACGTCGCGCGGATGCGGGGCTACACCTTCTTGCTGGGCGGCGCCATCGGCGCGTTGGCCGGCATCCTTGTGACGCCGCTGATCGCCGTCAGCTACCAGATGGGGCTCGGCATCACCCTGAAGGGTTTCGCGGCCGCCATCCTCGGCGGCCTCACCAACCCGCTGGGCGCCCTGCTTGGGGGTCTTGTCATCGGCCTCAGCGAGGCGCTGGCCGCTGTGGGCCTGTCGTCCGGCTACAAGGACGTGGTGGCGCTGGGGATCATGCTGGTGATGATGGTGCTGCTGCCAAACGGCCTGCTGGGCCGTGCCGGACGCAAGGGAGGTTGATATGACCCGCCAGACACTTGTGATCGCTGTGCTCATCCTGTTGCTGACGGCACTCCCGCTGGTAGCGGCGCGACACACGCTGGACCTGATGATCTTTGCCGCACTCTACAGTATCGCTGGGCTGGGCGTCGGGCTGCTGCTGGGCCAATGCGGCATCGTCAATCTGGCGCAAGCGTTCTTCTACGGCATCGGCGCCTATGCCTCGGCCTATGGCACTGTGATGCTGGAATGGTCGCCCTGGCTGGGCATCCTTGTCGGCATGGTCACGGCGGGGTTGGTGGCACTGGCCATAGGCTGGCCAATCCTGCGGCTTTCGGGCTTCTTCCTGGCACTGGCGACGCTGGCGGTCGGCACCATCGGCACCATCCTGTTCTTCGAATGGGACTGGCTGACCGGAGGCACGCGGGGGATTGGTGGGCTGCCGCCGCTCTCCATCGCCGGCTTCGCCTTCGACACGCCCGTGCGGTTCTACTACCTTGCCTGGGTGATCGCTCTGGCAGCGCTGGGGCTGGCCTGGAACCTGACACAGGGCCGCCCAGGCCTTGCCATGCGCGCCGTTCGCGACGCGGCGCCAGCGGCTGAAGGGCTGGGCGTCGATATCCACGCCATGCGCGTCAAGGTTTTCGTCATTGGTGCAGTGCTGGGCGCGCTGGCGGGATCGCTGTTTGCCCACCATGTCACCTATGTCAGCGTCGAAAGCTTCACCGTGCAGCGGTCGATCGTGTTCCTGTTGATCCCGGTGATTGCCGGGGCACGCATGGTCTGGGGCGTGATCCCAGGCGCGCTATTCATCACCTTCGTGCCCGAGTGGCTGGCGCGCTTCGGCGACATGCACCAGATGCTGTTCGGCATCGTGCTGGTGCTGGTCGTCGTCTTGCTCCCCGAGGGCCTCACCGGGCTACCCGCCCGCCTGCGCCGGAGGACGGCTGCATGACCGACCCAATCCTTGAACTGCGCAGCGTTGCGCATGCCTTCGGCGGGCTGACCGTGCTGCGCGATGTCAGCTTCACGGTGCAGCGTGGCGGCATCGCCGGGCTGATCGGACCGAACGGCTCGGGCAAGACGACGTTGTTCAACATCGCCTCGGGCTATCTGATCCCGAAAGCGGGTGAAATTCTGTTACAGGAGCGCGACATCACCCGCAGCAGCGTACCGGCCCGCAGCCGCGCCGGCCTCATCCGCACCTTTCAGACACCCAAGGTCTTTGGCCATATGAGCGTCGCCGACAATGTTGCCATGGGGCTTTACATGCAGACCCGCGCGGGTTTTGCCAGCGCGATGTTGCGCAGCCCGTCAGCACGGCGCGAATATGCCACGGTGAAGGAACAGACCGCCGCCATGCTGGACCGTTTCGGACTGACCGCGCTGGCGCGCAGCCGTGCGGGGGAGTTACCTGCAGGCCAGCAGCGCATTGTCGAGATTGCGCGTGCCCGCATGGCCGCGCCGCGCCTGTTGCTGCTGGACGAACCCTCCTCCGGCCTCTCGCATGACGAGGTACAACGTCTTCGTCAGTGGATAGAGGAACTGGCGGCAGAGGGCATCACCATCCTGTTGGTTTCGCATGACATGGGGCTGATGCAGGTCTGCGAGGAGGTCCATGCGCTCTACTTCGGCAAGATCATTGCCAGCGGCTCGATGGCACGGATTCAGACCAATGACGCTGTCCGCGAAGCTTATCTGGGGGGATGACACATGCTTGCGGTTAACGGAATCGACGCCGGATATGGCCATATCCCCGTTCTGCGCGACCTCAGCATGACGGTCGGCGACAATGAAGCGGTGGCCATCGTCGGCGCCAACGGGGCTGGAAAATCGACGCTGGTGCGCGCCATCCTTGGCCTTTCCGCTCCGACTGCGGGCCGCATCCAACTGGACGGCGCCGATATCGCCGGACTGCCGGCGCATCGCATGGTCCAATACGGCATCGCCGCCGTGCTGGAGACGCGCGGCCTGTTTTCGGAGCTGACGGTCGCCGAGCATCTGCGCCTCTCCGACCATGCCGGCCAGCGAGCGCCCCGCCCGGAAAGCTTTCGCCGCATGGCCATGGACGAGGTCCTGGAGCTGTTCCCGGTGGTGCGCGAGAAGCTGGAAACGCGGGTCGAGTTGCTGTCAGGCGGCCAGCAGCAACAGGTCTGCGTCGCCCGGGCCCTGCTGCTGCAACCCCGGCTGCTGATCCTCGACGAGTTGACGACTGGGCTGGCGCCAAAGATCGTGCATGAAATCCTCGCAGCGCTGAATAAGCTGCGCAGCCGCGGTCTCAGCCTGCTGATCGTCGAGCAGAGCATTCAGCTTGCCGCCCAGATGACGGAGCGCGCCTATGTCATGTCGCTGGGCCGCGTGGTGCACGAGGTCGGCCGCGGCGAATGGGACCGGACGCTGGCAGATGGAACTCTGTCCAAGGCCTATCTGCACGGTTGATACAGCGTTGAGGCGCCCGATACCCTTGCAAATAGCAGGTCGGCACACGACCAGCGCCTTACGGACGAACAAGACGGCCGATCACGATTTAAGTGGATAGACACGACGAGCCATTCATACAGCGGGAGGCCAGCTTTTTTTCCACGGCTCGCATCCATTGTCAGCCGCGCGATCTCTTCGGCTGCTGAGTCTTACATGTAAAAATGCGTGCTTCGTTGCAACTCGCCATGTCAAATCAGTCGATAGCATCCGCGACGTCATCATTACCGGCCAGCTCCGCACCCGGCTTCGCATTTATCGGCATGAGCCAAGGTTTCGTGTAGCGGATTTCGCGTTCTCGATGCCCGACAACGCTGGTATCACGGCCCTATTAATTTTGCACGTCGATGGGAAACGACTGACTTCGTCATTTTCCCGCGCTTCTATAATGGCGCCTCACTGGGAGATGAGGCATAATATGCAATATACTATTTTTTCCAAATTCGAAATCTAGTAATCGACCTTTTAAACGACGTCTCCGCGAAGCCCTTTATAATCATTATGCCGTTTCTTTCACAGCCTGCGTAAGAAAGTACTCGCGGCGATACACCCACGACGCCTGGATAAGGCTGCATGGGTGGCTCGAAAAGATATTAGAATAACACCTCCCACTTTCTGCCTATTATTTTGAGCGTCGCTTCGACGGGACAGCGTACCTTGGCTTCAATGTTGACAGCCCCACTTGATCTCGCGCTGCCGGATCCTAAAGAATACATACTATATAAGCCGTAATTACTTGCAAAACGCGAATGGTTTTCATAAACTGCGAGAGTGAACTGAAATGATCGGAATGAATTCACGTTGATGTCACATTCTGGTTATAACCTGCAAGGATGATAAAATGACCAATGGTATGATCGATCCCAATGACGCCGTTATCCTCCTGATCGACCATCAGAGTGGGCTGTTCAATACTGTCCGGGACGTGCCGATACCGGACCTCCGCAACTATGTGATTGCAATCGCAAAAGTGGCTTCACTTTTGAATATCCCCGTTATTACTACTGCGTCTGTTCCGGATGGTCCAAACGGTCCGCTGATTCCCGATGTGCACGAGCATGCGCCCCACGCTGTTTATGTGCCGCGTACGGGCCAAATCAATGCGTGGGATAACCCGCCTTTTGTTGAGGAGATCAAGAAAACCGGCAGGAAGACTGTCATTATTGCCGGAACGCTGACTAGCGTATGCATGGCATTTCCCGCGATCAGTGCCGTTCGCGAGGGTTATAAGGCTTATTGCGTCGTCGACGCCTCCGGCAATTGGAGCAAGATGGCCACGGACATCACTATTGCCCGCGTGACGCAGGCCGGTGCTATTCCGACCGACACATTCGCCATCGTGGCCGAGCTGATGCAAACGTGGAACAGGCCGGAAGGGTCGAAATTCGCCGATATCCTGGCGAATCATGTCTGTCCAGAGTACAAGTGCCTCATGGAAAGCTACGACAAAGCCCAATTCATTGCCAAAAATGGTCCTGAAACAAATTTGGAGAATTACAAGTAAACTTGGCCAACTTTGAGAATAGCGGTAAGACTTATAGGTCTTACCGCTTCTGATTATGCTCGCTTTCCGGTAAAGTGTTTTCTAATCATTTATCTAACATTCTGACATGTCATGCTGATAATGGTGGATCCGGAACCGAATGCGGCCGACGTATGCGAACCTAATGAATTTATAAGCGATTTTGTCTTATCGGATTGATTGTCAACGGTCGTTCTCAAGCCTACTCAAGCAATTCTCGACCCTATCGCCCCGCCAATAAATCCCCGGATCCGTGACCTTAAAATACCACCACAGCAAGTAATGGGCGAGCTAACGCTCGCCTCCATCAGACCATTAATCCCGCGATGATCTTGTCAGGCGTCGCGGGGAGTTCCCGCACACGAACTCCGCAGGCATTGTAAATGGCGTTCAGAACAGCCGCTCCCGCACCGCATATGCCGAGCTCTCCGATACCCTTGGCCTGGAGAGGACCGACAAAGGCGTCACGCTCCTCAAGGAACTCCACTTCCAGCGCCGGAACATCTGCGTGACAGGGAATGTGGTATTCGGCAAGATCGCGAGACACGACATGACCATCGCGGGGATCATGCGCCAACTCCTCCGTAAGCGCCATCCCGATCCCGAACGTCATTCCGCCCAGACACTGCGACCGCGCCGTCTTCGGATTCAAAAGCCGTCCGCAGGCAAAAACGCCCAGCATCCGCCGCACGCGCGTTTCCCCGGTCCAGCGGTTGACGGCAACTTCCGCCCAATGACTTCCCCAGGTCGCCTGCCGGACGGTTTTTTCCGTCGCACCGGGTTCGAGGTGTCCCTCGCCGACAAGCGGCCCGTCCATCACTTCACCAAGTGCCAGATCGACGTTCTCCGCCCGTGCCCGGCCATTCTGAAGAGTAAGGTTCCGCTCGTCACAACCCATACGATCAGCGATGTGGCGGCGGATGTCCTGACAGGCAAGATACACGGATGTTCCGCTGGAGGCCGCGCCGAAAGAACCGCCTGATCCGGAGGCAGGGGGAGAATCCGTATCTCCCAGCAGCACACGCACCCCATCGCGGGGCAATCCCAGCATCTCGGCAGCAAGCTGGCCAAGGATGGTATAGGTGCCTGTGCCGATATCGGTCATGTCCGTCTCAACCACCGCATCCCCCGATGGCTGAAGCGTGACACGCGCGCGCGATTCGATCAGCATGTTCACCCGCACGGCGGCCGCCATGCCGATGCCGATCAGCCATTCGCCCTCCTGACGTTCGCCCGGTGCACGGCGCTCCGACCAGCCAAACCTATCCGCGCCGACACGCAGCGCCTCCGCCAGCTTGTGGCTGGAAAAGGGGCGGTCGGTAACAGGCTCCGTATCCGGTATGTTCTTCAGTCGCAGTTCAACAGGATCGAGGCCAGCACGCTCTGCCAGTTCGTCCATCGCGCATTCGAATATGGTGACGCCCACCGCCTCGCCCGGCGCCCGGACGGATCCGGCAGAGGAACGATGCACCCGCGCTACCGCATGGACGATACGACGATTTTCCGCCGCATAGGTAAAAGGCGTCGCCTGTGTCACCGGCTCGGAGAATTTGCTGCCGGGAAGGTTCGATACCAAAGCCTCATGACCGATCCCCGTCAGCCTACCTGTGGCATCGCATGCCAGAAGAACACGCTGCCGGGTTTCTGATCGGCGATGCGAGAGGTCAAAGACCTGCTGCCGCGTCATCGTGACAGACACCGGGCGGCCCAGCTTCTCTGCCGCGATCGCCGCCGCAACCGCCTCTGCGTTGATCCCGAGTTTCGAGCCGAACCCGCCGCCGACGTAGGCAGCCAGAAGGCGAACCTTCTCCTCGGCCACCCCCAGCGCATCAGCCATCTGCTTGCGGTTCGACGAAAGCATCTGCATGCTCGCGCGGATGGTGACAGACCCGTCTTGCCATTCGGCGATGGCCGCATGGGGTTCCATCGCCGCGGCCGACATGGAAGGTGTGTGCCAAACCTCATCCAGCGCAGCGGCAGCGGATGCCATCGCCGCGTCCAGATCGCCGGTCGAACTCTGTTTCTTCGGCGGCAGCTCCGGCTCCACCGCCTCTGGATCGAACTCCGCCTTCCGAGGCTCATAGCGAATGCGCAGGTTCCGGGCGGCCGACTGCGCAGCTTCCAGAGTCTCCGCGACGACCAGCGCTACAGCCTGGCCCATATACTCGACGTCGTCCGGGCCGGACGGAGGCCCCTTGCTGTCCAAGCCCTGCGCGGCTTGTCGCAAGAAGCGTGGATCGGTAATGACCGCAAACGCACCGGGCGCGTCGTCCATGCCCATGACCTTCCCGCGCGGGATAGCCGCCTGAACCAGAACCCCGTGCAAAAGACCCGGACGGCGTGCCTCCGCCGAATATATCGCCTTGCCGGTGACCTTGAGCGGACCTTCCAGCCGGTCGAGCGGCTGTCCCAGCACACCTTGCGCCATATGATCGAGCCGGTTTTCCGTATCGGCCGCATCAACCTTCAAATGATTGCTCATGCTCTGGCCTCCGTAACATCGTGAAGCACCGCCGTCAGAGTTCGGCGTAGCAGCGGCAGTTTGAAGTCATTGCCGCCCTGCCCCGCCGCATCGGCAAGAAGAATGTCAGCGGCGTTGGAAAACAGCGCAGGCGATGGAGTTTCGCCCGTCAATGCCTGTTCCACGGATCTGTTTCTCCAAGGTTTTGGCGCAACCCCTCCGAAGGCGAGGGCAATGCGCTCGATCCTGCCGGAAACCAGCACCGCCACCGCCGCCACGGAGACGAGCGCAAAGGCATAGGAGGCCCTGTCCCGTACCTTCCGGTATCTCTGTACACCCCCTGCGGGAGCGGGAAGATGCACGGCGGCAATCGCTTCGCCGGGTTGCAGCACAGTCTCGATATCTGGCCTGTCACCGGGTAACCGGTAGAACTGGTCAAGCGGGACGCGACGCGACTCCGGTCCGACGATTTCCACTTCCGCATCAAGCGCGCACATCGCAACGGCCATGTCGCTCGGATGGCTGGCGATACAGTGCTCGCTCGTCCCGAAGATCGCATGGTTTCGGGTGACTCCGCCTCGAGCGGCGCATCCCGCCCCCGGGCTGCGCTTGTTGCAGGCCATGCGCGTGTCGTAGAAATAGGGGCACCGGGTACGCTGCATGAGATTGCCACCCGTCGTCGCCATATTCCGCAACTGCCCGCTCGCCCCCGCAAGCAGCGCGCGGGACAGGACAGGGTAATGGCGCCGTACGATCTGGTTCGTAGCCAAATCGCTGTTGCGGACCATGGCGCCGATCCTCAACCCTTCGCCGCTTACCTCAACCTGGTCATTGCCTGTCCTGCTGATGTCGACCAGCGCACCGGGCGTCATGACCTCATGCTTCATGAGATCGAGAAGATTGGTACCCCCCGCGATGATGGTAGCGCCCGTCGGCAAGTCTGTCAGAGTGGCAGCGCGTATATAGGTGAACTCCTTCATGCTGCCTCTACCTTTTCGCCCGCCTGTCGCGCCATCGTCTGAATGGCCTCCACGATGTTCGAATAGGCGGCGCAGCGGCAGAGGTTACCGCTCATGCGCTCTGCGATCTCCGCGTGGCTGGGTGCGAACGGGCCGTCCAGCGTGGCAGAGGCATGGCTCGGCCATCCGGCACGCATTTCCTCGATCATGGCCGTCGCCGAGCAAATCTGCCCCGGCGTGCAGTAGCCACATTGAAACGCGTCGTGTTCCACGAAAGCCTGCTGAAGCCCGGACATCTCGCCCATACCCTCGATGGTCGTGATCTCTCGACCATCTGCCATGCAGGCGAGTGTCAGACATGAATTCACGCGCCGCCCGTCCATGAGAACGGTGCAGGCTCCGCATTGACCGTGATCGCAGCCCTTCTTGGTGCCGGTCAGTCCGAGGTGCAGTCGAAGTGCATCAAGCAATGTCGTGCGGATATCCACTTCAATGGGATGGCTCTCACCGTTTATGTCGAGCGTGATGCGCATGAAGACCTCCGGGACGCTGGCGAATGGGCTCGCGGGATGGTCATGGTCAACGGCTGTTCGGATAATTCGTTCCGTCGCGCTGAAAGTTCGCCCACGGGCATGCAAGCCCCCCACACCAAGGGCACGCGCCCGACTGCCGGTCGTGACACCGTCGCATCCATGGGGAATGGCGATCTTCGCCGACGGCGAAGCGGTGTATGCAGCGCCGTCGAGCCGTGATCGGCGCCCAAACATCATGCGTCGTCATTCTGGCAAGTCAGGCGCGTTGCTGGTTCCTGCGAAACACGTCGCTCGCGCATCCCGCCCGATTTTCGCGACCGCAAGGGCCGGCGCAATACATCCCAATTCGACCAATGGCGGACGATCCATCCGGCAGCATGGCGACATCCAAGCCGTCCTCCACCATCGCCCCATTTCACCTCTAACTGGCATCGTTTCAGCCATGCACAGGGGGCGTAGCCCTCCCGCTCCTGCCAATCCACCGCCCAACCCGGGCGTTGCGGTCATCGCAGATGACAGGTTGGTGCAGCCGATGCGGATGTCTGCCAAGGCAATGCGCCCGGGGGACATCGGCAACATCGGCGACGCTCGCAATGGTCTCCATACGGGGGCCATCAGAGACGCAAGACCGGGGCGGCTTAACGACTTACCATGGCCTAGCTGGGGGGACTGCGTGACTTAGCATATTGTGCGAGCACTGGTGCCAAACGACAGTCACCGCAGCCGGATGATTGCGTTCGTTGCCGAGGCAGGAGCGAACGTTCCTGACCCAGGGAAATACGCTGACCGGAGGCTGCGCCCTGTACAGCGCCTCCGCCCGGAGTTGTGCAAGAAGGTCAGCCTCCCCACACCGCGCCTGGCAGCATGTCGAGCGGGATTTTCAGATAACGCGTGCCGTTCGACTCCGGCTCCGGCAGACGACCGCCGCGCAGGTTCACCTGAAGCGCTGGCAGGATCAGCTTGGGCATCGGAAGCGTCGCATCCCTTGCCGCGCGCAGCGCCACAAACCCGGCCTCGTCCTGGGCTACGACATGAGGGTTTTCGCGTTTCTGTTGTGCGGGCGTACTCTCCCAGCGCGGATGACGGCCACCCGGCCGATAGTCGTGACCGGTGAACAGGCGCGTCTCATCGGGCAGGGAGAGAATGTCGCTGATGGAGCGCCAGAGCGATTGCGCGCTGCCGCCGGGAAAGTCGGCGCGCGCCGAACCGCTGTCGGGCATGAAAAGCGTGTCATGGATGAAGGCGGCATCCCCGATGACATAGGTGACAGAGGCGAGCGTATGGCCTGGAGACGCCATTACACGTCCCTCGAGCGAGCCGATCCGGAACGTATCCCCCGGCGCAAACAGCCGATCCCACGGCGATCCGTCGAGCGGAAAATGCGCGAGATTGTAGATGTCGCGCCAGAGTTTCTGAACCTCTACCACCTCCGCACCTATCGCGATCGGCGCCCCCGTCCGCTCTCGCAGATAGGCCGCGGCGGAGAAGTGATCGGCATGGGGATGGGTGTCGAGAATCCATTCGACCCTCAGATCCTGCTCAGCGACATAGGCGAGGAGCCTGTCGGCATTATCTGTTCGTGTGGCCCCCGATTTCTCCTCGAAATCGCGGACAGGGTCGATGATGGCACAGGCGCGCGTCGCCGGGTCGCTCACGACATATTGGACGCTTGAGGTCCGTGGATCGTAGAAACCCTCCACTCTCGGCGAAAGAGCCGCATCACGTTCAAGCCATGCCGACGCAATACGCAAGTCATGTCCTCGTTCATCCCCAAAGCCGATCACTTCGGCGGGTGTCACTCTCCCCGCAAGCGTTTCGGCCAGCACATGGAGCGACAAGGCACACTGCCCGCTTGCACAATATGCAAGAGCCGGCCCAGACCCGTCGGTAGCGTGGGCGAAAGCGGCAATATCGGCGCGGGTGATTGCCTCCGCCCGGACGGGGATGACGTCATAGGCCAGTCCTGCTGCGAGTGCCCGCCGCTCTATGCCGGAGCCTGAATCGCTGGACCGTTCGTCCCTCGGCAGCAGGTCAATCACACGCTCGAAGCCCGCACGCTGAAGTGCCGCGAAATCGGCGGGGTCCAACTGGCAGGAGATGCTGAGCCGGTCAGAAATGCGCAATGTCTTCAAGGCTGCCTCCTCGGATCGACAAGACCAACATATAGCACATTACGCGGCGAAGGCTGGCCGCAGCCTGCGCGGCTCAACAGGACAATATTTCCTCAGCCTGCGCGCATATCGCGCTCTGTAGATGAAAATTCCAGCAAAGCCGCCGAGCGTGAAACACACGCATGCTCTCCCGCCGAAATACAGAATGGCCGAGAATGCTGTTCTCAAGCACATTCCCTTGGTCTTCGCTCAGACTCCTGGAGAGTTCCGCCATGCCGTTCCGCCTGACACTCACGCTTGCAGGTTTGCTCGCTTCCGTCGCCTTTCCCGCGCTGGCGGAGAACCTCCGTATCGGCTGGCAGCAGATCGTGGAGCCATCCCGGGTGGCGCAGGCAGACGGAGCCTATGAGAAGGCGACGGGCGCCGAAATAACCTGGAACCTTTTCGGAGGCGGGGCCGACGTGATCGCGGCGATTGCATCCGGCGCCATCGATATCGGGTATGTCGGCTCCTCGCCCCTTACCGCAGCGGCCTCACAAGGCCTGCCAATCGAGGCGATATACATCGTCGGCAATATCGCCGAAGCCGAAGCGCTGGCGACGAAGGGCATCACCACCCCTGCCGATCTGAAAGGCAAGAAGATCGCCACGCCTTTCGTCTCCACCGCACATTATTCGCTGCTCACCGCACTCAAGCACTGGGGTATCCAGCCCACGGAGGTGAGCCTGCTGAACCTCCGCCCGCAGGAGATCGCGGCTGCCTGGGAGCGGGGAGATATCGACGGCGCATATATCTGGGATCCCGTGCTCAATCGTATCAAGTCCACCGGCGGCACGGTGATCGCCGACAGCGCGGACGTGGCGGACTGGGGCGGCCCGACATTCGACGCGTGGATCGTACGGAAGGATTATGCCGAGCAGCACCCCGAAATCGTCACCGCTTTCGTCAAGACGACGGGTGATGCGACGGACAGCTATCTGAAGGACCCCTCCGCCTGGGGAGCGGACTCCCAAGCGGCGGAGAAGATCGCCAAGCTGACAGGTGCCCCCGCCGCCGATGTGCCGGCGCTCCTCAAAGGTTATGCTTTCGCAGGGTTGAAGGATCAGGTCTCACCCGCTTTTCTTGGAGGCGCGACGGCGGAAGCACTGAAGGCCACCGCCGGGTTCTTGCAGGAGCAGGGGTCGGCGCGGGCACTGGAGGATTACAGCCCCTATGTGAACGCGAGCTTCGCCGAAACCGCCGGCAAATGAACCGGGCGGGCACGCCTTTTACGCCCCGGAAGGCACAATGTCTCTCCTGAGTCTTCAGCACGTCTCTCTCCATTATGGACCGGTCGGCACGACACCGGCGGTTCTGAGCGGTATCAGCCTCGATCTTTCGCGGGGGGAGTTCATCTCCGTTATCGGACGATCGGGGTCGGGGAAAACGTCGATCCTGAACCTCGCTGCCGGATTCGTGTTTCCGAGTGCAGGTCATGTCATCATCGACGGAAGTCCGGTGACCGGGCCGGGGCCAGAGCGTGCGGTGGTCTTTCAGGACGACGCGCTCTATCCATGGCGCACGGTGAAGGAAAACGTCGCGCTGCCCTTGAAGCTTGCAGGCCGCCCGACGCCGGAGCGGGAGGCGCGCGCTCAGGAGCTTCTTGCGGCCGTGGGCCTGGAAGGCGCGGGAAACAAGCGGGTCTGGGAGCTCTCTGGCGGTCAGCGTCAACGCGTAGGCATTGCGCGCGCCCTTTCTGGGCGGCCGGAATTCCTCTTGATGGACGAGCCGCTCGGCGCGCTCGATGCGATGACGCGCGATCAGATGCACGAGCTTCTCCTGCGCCTCTGGGAGGAGAGCCACGCCGGGGCGCTGCTCATCACGCATAGTGTCGAGGAAGCGCTGTTTCTTTCGACACGCGTGGTCGTTCTCGCGCCGAACCCCGGGAGGATCGCGCTCGTGGAGGAGGCGGATTTCGGATGCCGGTTCCTCAGGGGAGAGGATCCACGCAAGTTGAAATCTGAGCCAGGCTTCATCGCCGCCCGCGAACGGCTGGTAGCGGCGATTTACAGGAGAGACGGGGATGGCTGAGACGACGGTGCAATTCGCATCCACCGGCAGCCGCAAGCGACTGCCTTTCGGCGCCTTCATCGGGGTCGCGACAGTGGCTGCGCTGCTTGCGCTCTGGGCGGCTGCTTCCGGCCTTGGCTGGACCTCGCCGGTGTTCCTGCCCTCCCCCGCCCGGGTTGCGGATGCCATCGTAACTGCTGCGACCTCCGGATACGCCAATGCGACGCTGTGGCAGCATATGGCCGCCAGCCTCTGGCGGGTCTTTGCGGCGCTTGTCTGCACACTCGCCATCGGCGTTCCGGCAGGGCTGCTGATTGCGACGTCCCGCGTTGGCCGGGGCATTCTCGACCCGCTCATCGAGTTCATCCGCCCGCTGCCCCCGCTGGCCTATCTGCCGCTCATCATCATCTGGTGCGGTATCGGCGAGGCGTCCAAGAT
The DNA here is from genome assembly GCF_000740795.1 of Haematobacter massiliensis. Taxonomy (GTDB): domain Bacteria; phylum Pseudomonadota; class Alphaproteobacteria; order Rhodobacterales; family Rhodobacteraceae; genus Haematobacter; species Haematobacter massiliensis. The sequence goes on along the minus strand of NZ_JGYG01000004.1, from coordinate 153,118 downwards.
CCTCGTCATCGGTATCGCCATGCTGGCCCCCATCGTCATCTCCACCGTGTCCGGCGTCCGCGCGGCGGGCGAGAGCCAGATCCGCGCCGCCCGTGCCTTCGGCGCAACTCCGTGGCAGATGATCCGGGAGGTGACCTTTCCCGCGGCTCTCCCATCCATCTTCACCGGCATTCGCATCGCTCTCGGCGCAGGCTGGACGACGCTGGTAGCGGCGGAACTGGTCGCAGCGACACGCGGCCTGGGCTACATGATCCAATCCGCGGCACAGTTTCTGGTGACAGATATGGTGATTGCCGGGATTCTCGTCATTTCCGCGCTGGCAACGCTCTGCGAAATTGCCCTCCGTTACGCCGAACGGCGGTTGCTGCCGTGGGTGGGAAAGACCTGAACGACCTCATCCCAAAGCGCCGTAGACCATCAAGCCGGCAAACTATGGTTCGGTTAGGAATTATCACGATAATCGGTTAGTCTTGCCGCATTTGAAGCACAAAGGTGCGGCTATGATTTTCCCGTTTTCCCGATCATCGGCATTAGCTCTGGCGCTCGCATTGGCCAGTCTGCTCAACAATTCCGCCCATGCCCAGATGAACACCGATGAAGATGAGATGCAGCGCTGCGTCTGGCAGTGCCTTTATCACAATCCGGGGGCCTCGAACCCGCGCTATCAAGCTTGTGTGCGGCAGATGTGCGAGGCTCCATCACAGCCACCTGCGCAGCCGCCTTCCCGTTCCTCGGTCGCGCCCAAGGCGGTATGGCGATACGGCGCGGCGCAGAGTGGCGAGCATTTTGCGGGCATTGACATACAGGGCGGCTCGCTCACCTATCTGTGCAGGCGGGACGGCAGCGGACTGATAGGGGTGGGCGGTATCGGCGGGTCAGGTGCGAGAGCGGAGCTTCGCATCGACGGCAAGCCGAGCGGTCTTCGCTTCTCTCCGCGAGGCAGCGCACTCTTCGCCGATCTCCGGGCAGGCGCGTCAATACAGCGTACACTGATGGCGGGACGAAGGGCGGAGGTGAGAGATGCCGCCACCGGCCGCACCCTCATCTTCCCGCTTGCCGGTTCCGCCCCAACCATCGCAGAGGCGATGAAAGGCTGCGGCATCACGCGCTGACATTAGCGTGCCCGGCACAGCAGCTTGGCCGCTTACTCGCTGACCACAGTCAGCTTCCGTGCGTCCAGCGGCGGCAGAAAGGCGCGGCTGAATACCTGCTCCGCCTTGGGCAGGGTGGTAAGCTGATATCCCTCGCCGACGATCTCGATGGAGCGGGTCAGTCGTGCATCGTCCAGATCGCCAAGGCCGATCCGCTCGACCTCTTCCGACTGCATCAGATTGCGATAGGCAAACAGCATCCGCTCCTTCTCCAGCTCCGCATTGGCAAGGTTGTCATAGGCGGTGATCGCCTCCACACCTGCTTGCGTATCGGAGCCGATCTCCAACGCCGCCCGATTGATGGCGCGTACCAGACCTGCGATGGCCTCCGGGTTCTCCTTCGCCATTTTCTGCGAAACCATGACCCCGTTGGAATAGAGGTCCAACCCGAAATCCCCGAAGTTCAGCCAGTTATAGTCCTCAGCCGGGTTCTGCCGGTTGGCGATCAGGTTGAACCAGCTCGTGATATTGAAGACCAGCGCGCCGTCGATGTCACCCTTGATGAGCATCGGCTCCTGCAGATTGGGCGCCATGTTGGTGATGGCGACCTTGTCCATATCGACATCGTTCACCCTGCCAAGGACCGTCACAAGCCGCGTCGTCGGGGTGCCCTGCGCCCCTCCCAGGGTCTTGCCCTCAAGATCGGCGGGTGTTTCTATCCCGGTTTCCTTCTTCGAGACGATAGCAAAGGGCGGCTTGCTCCACATCTGATAGACCATCAGGGGAGTTTCATCAGGCCGGGTGGCAGCGTTCTGGATGATCGCGTTGATGTCGCCGAAACCGGCGTCATAGGTGCCCGACATGATCCGCGTGACCGTGGCGGCGGACCCTTCCCCCTGATCGACGGTGACGTTCAGCCCCTCTTCCTTGAAATAGCCCTTGGAGAGGGCGAGCAGGATCGGAGCGTCGGACCCTTGGGTCTTCCAGCCCAGCGTGAAGCGAACGTCCGTTTCGGCATGAGCAGCACTGGTGAGGCAGAGTCCCAGGATCAGGCCGGTAAGGCTCTTGTGGAACATGGCGTTTCTCCGTGTTGGTATGAGGAGCAGGAAAATCAGGCAGCAAGACCGCTATCGCGCCGGTCGGCCCAGCCGACGACCCGGCTCTCGATCAGCGAAAAGATCGCGTAGAGGGCGACACCCATGAAAGCGAGAATGAACAGACCGGCAAAGACCAGCGGCACGTCGAAGTTGGAGGAGGCGGCCATCATGACATTGCCGATCCCCTTGTTGGAGGCGACCGTCTCCGCCAGCACCGTCCCGACAAAGGCGAAGGTCGCGGCGATCTTCAGTGAGGCGAAGAAAAACGGCATCGTCCGCGGCAGCCCGACATTCAGCAGGATATCGAACTTGGACGCGCCGAGCGACCGTAGCACATCTTCCAGCTCCGGCTCCGTCGTTGCGAGGCCGGTCGCAATATTGACGACGATGGGAAAGAAGCACATCGCGAGCGCCGTCAGGATTGCCGGCACGGGACCGACCCCGAACCACAGCACGAAGATCGGCACGACGGCGACCTTCGGGATGGAGGAAAAGCCAATGAGCAGCGGATAGGCGGTGTCGTAGGCGGTGCGGGATGTCCCGACCAGCGCTCCGATTACCACGCCGACCGCCACGCCCAGGGCGAAACCGATCATCGTTGTCCACAGGGTCTGTACCATATGTGGCCAGAGAACCGGCATCCGACGGATCATCACCTCGAATATCTGGCTCGGGCGCGGGACGATCAGGTCCGAGACATTCAGCGCGATGCACAGCACCTCCCATGTCACGAAGAACAGCACGATCAATCCGGCAGCCCAGAGATGGCGTCTGACACGATAGCTCATACCGCCACCTCGGACGCCGTACGCGCCTCGGTGATCCGCTCGCGGAGGCGCTGATTCAAGGCTACGAAATCCGGTGCAAATGTCATGTCGACCGTTCGGGGGCGCGGGAAGTTCACGGGGCTGTCATCGATGATCCGGCCTGGGCGCGCGCTCATTACGCAGATGCGGGAGGCGAGGAAGCCCGCCTCCTTGAGGTCGTGGGTGACGAGCAGCACCGTCGGCCGACGCTTGATCCACAGATCCTGCATCGTGCTCCAGAGTTCCTCCCGCGTGAACTGATCCAGCGCGCCGAACGGTTCATCGAGCAGCAGGAGGCTTGGCTCATGGATCAGCGCACGGCAGAGGTTCGCCCGCTGGAGCATTCCGCCCGAAAGCTGCCACGGGTAATGTCCCGCAAATTTCGACAGGCCGACATCTTCCAGCAGCGCATGCGCCCTGTCGCGATATTCACCGCGCTTCTTGCGCTGATAGTCTTGCCGGAACGGCCGCACGATGCGAAGCGGCAGCATGACGTTCCGTTCGATGCTGAGCCAGGGGAGCATGGTCGGATTCTGGAACGCCATGCCGACGCGAAGCGCCTTTGCCGCGACTTCACGTCCGCCAACCATCACGGCTCCTCCACTGGGAGCCAGCAAGCCAGAGGCAAGCCGCAAGATCGTGGACTTTCCGCAGCCAGAGGGGCCGACCAACGCCAGAAATTCCCCCTCTGCTATGCGCAGCGTCGTCGGCTGCAGCGCCTGCACACGATTTGCGCCGAGCCCAAAGGACACCGAGGCCTCCGAAAGTTCAACGGCAGGGGGACGCTTGGGGGCCGGTTGGGCAAGGGTCGCAGGCATGAATACTCCGATCAGAATTGCATGTATGAATTGCATGCAATTACACACAGACATTCATGCAACTCGCTCGGGGATGTCCAAGTCTGCGGGGATAGTAGGCTCAAAAACCCGTCTTACTGCATATAATCCCAGCGAATACTTGATTTTTGTTATGTTTTTGGGCGATTTCGCGACGGCTATAGTGGACAGCTATTTGAATGAGCATCCCAAGGTATTGATCCATCCTGACTGCAGCGCCGAATTGGATACAGCGTGGCGCATACTACAGCGCTCTCGGCAGCAGTCCCGTCAGCTCCGCGCCGGGTCTGTCCGATCATCGCGAAGCGGAGCGCGGCTTCGATCATTGCCCGCATCCGTCAGCTTGGATAACAGAGCCAGAAACACCGCCCGCTCCTCAGCGCCCAAAGCCTCCACGATGTCTGCCTGCACTTTTTCGACCCAGGGCAGAGCCGCGGTGAGCAGGTCATCGCCGGCCTCCGTCAACCGAATCTCTCGCGCACGACGATCCCGTGCACTGACCTCACGCCGGACCAGGCCCTTCTGCTCCAGCCGCTCCACCACACCCCCGAGCGTAACCCGGTCATAGGCGATCAGCCCCGCCAAGGTCGCCTGATCGACACCCGGATTGTCATGAATGGTGCTGAGGGCAGCATACTGTACCGGTGTCAGGTCCAGCCCGGCCTCCGCCATACGAGCGGCAAAAAGCGCAACAGCGATCTGCTGAAGACGGCGGATCAGGTGACCGGGGAGGGTGTAAAGGCTGCTCATGTCGTTTCCTAACGTGCCGCAACGTCGCGGCTCAAGCGACATTTAAAAAGTATGCTTACTTATATTGATGAGTACGCTACATAACCGCCGTGTGGCGGTAGAGGATGCCGCCCTGCAACCGAACCTGTGGGAGGGACTCGAACATGACAACCGAAGCTGAGGCCGAGGCGCGGAGGAGACGAACCGTCGCCTGGGTGGTGGGCCTTTCGATGACCGGACTGATGTTCGACGGCTACGACCTCGTGGTATATGGAACAGTGGTGTCTACCTTCCTGCGCGATCCGTCCCATATCGGGCCTGTCGACCCTGCTCTGGCGGGAGCGCTTGGGAGCTACGCCCTTCTCGGCGTGCTGGTGGGCGCACTGCTGTCGGGCAATTTCAGCGACCGGCTCGGGCGGCGGCGGATGATGCTTGGAGCCTATGCATGGTTCTCCATCGGGATGTTCAGTACCGCACTGACGCATACAGCCGCGACCTTCGGCATCTTTCGTTTTTTGACCGGCCTCGGGGTCGGCGCGCTGCTGGCGACGACAGCGGCACTGGTGTCCGAATACGCTCCGCCGGGGAGGAAGAACCTCTACAACGCTATTACCTACAACGGCGTACCGCTTGGGAGCCTCGCCGCGGCAGCACTTGCAATCCTGCTGCTCGATCATATCGGCTGGCGCTGGATGTTCGCGATCGGCGGGTTGCCGTTGGTGACCCTGCTTCCCCTCGCCTTTTTCAAGATGCCGGAATCGGTGGCTTGGCTCGTCTCCCGGGGGCGTCTGGAGGAGGAGCGCGAAGTTGCAGAACGCACTGGGCTGCCAATGCCGGAGACGGCCTCCATACAGGCGGCCGATACGGGGAGCGGGACCGGTTATCGCGGCCTTTTCGGGGATTTCATGATCCCCGCTGTTCTGATCGGATTGATGAGCGCGACCGGATTGCTGCTCGTCTATTCATTGAACACATGGTTGCCGGAACTGATGCTGCGGGCGGGCTACAACGCCAAGGGCTCGCTTTCCTTCTTGCTGGTCCTGAATGGCGGCGCGATGGTCGACCCATTGATCGCGGCCCGGTTTGCTGATCGGATGGGGCCGAAGCCGGTGGTCGCCATGAGCTTCCTGACAGGCGCCGCGGCAATCCTGCTGCTGACGCTCGACCTGCCTATCGCAGTGCTGCTTTGCATCGTCGCGCTTGCGGGCGTGGGAACCAGCGGCACCCAGACCCTGATATACGGCTTCGTCGCCAACTATTTCCCCACACGGGTCCGAGGTGCGGGCGTCGCGTGGTGCGCGGGATTCGGACGGCTCGGTGGCGTCGGTGGCCCGCTGATCGGTGGCCTGCTGATCGCGGCGGGTCTTTCGATCCAGTCGATCCTGATGATCCTCGCAGGGCTGGCCCTTTTGGGTGTGCTGCTAACCGCCCTGATCCCCAGGCACGGATGAAGAAGGGGCCGGGGAAAATCCCCGGCCCTTCGGTTTCAGCGGCAGGTGAGTAGCCCGGCGAAGTAGCGCTTCAACTGCTCCCGCGCATCGAGCGGCAGCACCTCCGCAATATACTGGTCCGGGCGCACCACGACGACACAGCCGCGCGCCCGGTCTATTGCCCGCATGTCGTAGATGTCTGCGGCCGGATCGACGCAGAACGCCTTCTCGTAATCCCTCAGACCCAGGCGGCCTTTTTGCGGCCAGAGAATCTCAGGGAGTTCATCCATCGACATCGCCTGATGCGAAGTCTGGAACACAGCCCTGACATCGAACACAGCATCCACATCGGCAGCTGCGGGGGTGTGCCGATGGACGGGGGAGTCCGCCGAGCTCAGCCAGTCGCAGAGCGCGGCGAAATCCCCGCCCAGCCCTTCGGCGCCCGCGAACAGATAGATGCGCCAGCGTCCGTCCGCTTCATGGACGTGCCCGAGTTGCATCGGCTTTGCGTCGGCAAGGCGGATCACCGGCGCGGAGTGGAATCGCATACCCACCGGCAGCCCCCCGGCCAATGCCTGATCCTGCCCCTGACCTGTCAACCGTGAGGCTGCGTAGCGGGTCGCAGTGCCGGCGGTGAACCGGCCCTGCCTGATGAAATAGCGCTGGAACTCGGCCGGATCGATACCGTCGTCATCCTCTGCCGTTTTGGGTTTGGCGCTGAACATCCTGGCGAATTCACGGTCGAAGTCGATCAGCTCCTGCGCTATCGCCTGCCGCTCCGCCGAATAGCTGTGCAGCAGCTCCGCCCCCGCCAGCCCGCGCAGCACGGCGGCCAGCTTCCAGCCAAGATTGAACGTGTCCTGCATGGAGACGTTCATTCCTTGCCCCGCTTTCGGACTGTGGGTGTGGCAGGCGTCGCCCGCGATGAACACACGCGGCAGGCGGTTGTCTTCCTCTCCAGCCGGCACGTCATCGAACTTGTCCGTCAGACGCTGGCCGATCTCATAGACTGACCACCAGGCAACCTGCTTCACATCCAGAGTATAGGGATGAAGGATGCGCTGCGCCGCTGCGACGAGCCTGTCCTGCGTGATATTCTTCGACGATACGCGTTCATCTGCAGCCAGCTTGTCCAGTTCCACGTAGAGGCGGACGAGATATCCGCCCTCGCGCGGGATGATGAGGATGCTTCCTTCATTCGCCGAATGGATTGCTGTCTTGAGGCGGATATCGGGAAAATCGGTGTAGGCCAGCACATCCATGACGCCCCAGGCCTGGTTGGCGCTGTCACCCCGGAGTTCCCGACCGATACACGCGCGCACCCCGCTCCGCGCTCCGTCGCAGCCCACCACATAGCGGGCGCGGATCGTCTCGATCCCCTCTTCTCCCTCTGCATCGACCGGTTGCAGTCTCACCACAACCGGCGCATCAAGCTCCTCCGGCACTGTCAGATCGACAAGACGGAGGCCGTAATCCGGTTTCAGCCGCGTGGGCGCGTTCCGCATCTTCTCAAGGTAGAAATCATGCACGCGCGCCTGATTAAGAATGACATGCGGAAATTCCGACAGCCCCTCTTCCGTATCCGGGATGCGCCCGTGACGGATGATCCGATGCCCCGCGTCATCGACCGGTTTCCAGAATGTGGTCTCGTTGACCCAATAGGCCTCCCGCTCCACGCGGTCGGCAAAGCCGAATGCGTTGAACATTTCCATTGTCCGGCAGGCGATCCCGTCGGCTTGGCCAAGCTCCAGCGGCCCGGCCTTTCGCTCCACGATCCGTGTGCTGATCTCCGGAAAAGCGGCCAACTGCGCGGCAAGTGTCAGCCCCGCAGGGCCGCAACCGACGATCAGGACATCGACAATGTCCGTGAGCGAGGCAGGCACAGCCTCCTGCATATCCGGGGCGCCGGTACGGAAGCCATTGAGATGAAATTGCATGAGCGTCCTCCCTCAAGGTGTCTGACCCAGGGGTTAGCATAACGGAACGCATACAATCAATTAGTATACTACTTATAATGCCGCCATGATGTCACTTTGCTCCAACACCGCCGAACCGTTCCCAGGAACGTGCCAACAGGTCCGCCTCAAGATTGCGCCCGATGAGGACAATAACCCCCTCCTGCGGTGATGGCCCTGAAAAGCCGCCGTCATCATCCGGCAGGATCTCCGGCGGTTGCATTGTGCGGCGCACCGATTGCAGCAGCAGCCGGCCGGCAGGGGCACGTACGACACCCTTCACACGGATGACATCCTCTCCTCGCGCCACAAGGAGGGCAGAGAGCCAGGTGGAAAGGGCAGTCCAATCGCCCTCCGCCCCGATCGCGAGGCGATGAGCGAGGATCGGCGTGCCTTGCGCGAGAACGGGGAGTGGCAGCGGCGGCACCTCCAGCCCGACATCGGGCAACGTGCGCGGAACGCCACGCTCCGCAAGCGAAAGCTCCGCTCCCGGGATGATCTGTCGAAGCGTGGCAATCAGTCGGGCAAGGGCATCGGGGGAAACCGCGTCAGGCTTCGTCAGGATCACGCGTGTCGCGGTTTCGATCTGTGCGCGGGCCAGCGGTTCCGTCTGGAGTTGCTCCGCGCCAAGGTTCGCATCCATCAGCACGATCGGCCCCGCAACCGACAACCGCCGCACAAGCACGGGATCTCTTGCGATGGCATCCGCTATCGCAAGCGGGTCGGCGAGACCGCTGGTTTCCAGAAGAATGCCGTCCAGCTCCCCCGCCCGCGCGCCGCTTGCGGAATTGCATATATCCCGGAGCTTGGCCAGAAGCGCCTCTTTCCCGACACAGCAGGCGCAGCCACCGGCCAGCACATCGAGGCGGCGCGCACGACCCAGCAGGAGATTGTCAACCGGCGTCTCCGCCGCCTCGTTCACAAGGATATGGTGTTGCGCAAAAATCCCCTCGTGGAGCTGGTGACGAAGCCAGGTGCTCTTGCCAGCTCCCAGAAATCCCCCAAGGATTGTGAGCGGCAGCCGGCCCGCAGTCATGCGAGCGCCCGGGGCGAAAGCGGGTCGATCGCCACCCCCGCCATCCGCCCCGCGGCCTTCCAGAGCGCCTCCAGGTCAGGCACGATCTCCCATCCGCCGGTCGGGGAGAAAAGCTGCAGCCCCGGCGTCACGCCATCATCCTGTGCCTTCAGCCCATAGGGCGCGAGCAAGCGATTCACTGTGGCCAGTCGCAGGAATCGAAGCCGGAGCCGATCCGCCGGAGTGACGGCCCCCGCATCCGTCCAGTGGCCGGGGGCCGCGGGAAAACCGCAGGCAGAGCACATCTCAGATTACCTCGGGCCGCGCGGCTCCCGCGAAGGGAAACCGTTTGCGGAAGTCGTCTGCGATCTCCTCGAACGTGACCCATTCAACACCCTCATGCCCGCTGATGTATTCAATCAGCCGCTCCAGCATCAGCAGCACCTGCGGCCTGCCGGAGACATCGGGATGGATGGTGATCGGAAAGACGCCATACTCCATCTCGCGATAGACCCAGTCGAACTGGTCGCGCCAGAGTTCCTCGATATCACGCGGATTGACGAAGCCGTGGCTGTTCGGCGACTTCTTGATGAACATCATCGGCGGAAGATCGTCCACGTACCAGTTCGCGGCGATATCGACGAGGTCGATTTCCGTCCCGTGTTTCATCGGGCGCATCCAGCTTTCCGCCCGGCCGGAATAGTCGATCGTGTTCCATTCATCGCCAACGCGGGCGTAGAACGGCTGAAAATCACGGTAGCCCTGGCTGTGATCGTAGCTGAAACCGTATTTCTGCAGCAGCGCGGCAGTTGAATTCGACATTTCCCACCACGGGGCGACATAGCCGCGCGGCACCTTGCCCGTCAGGCCCTCGATCAGTGCGATGGACTTGACGAGCACATCCTCCTCCTGCTGTGGGGTCATCGCGATGGGGTTTTCATGCAGATAGCCATGCGCGCCGACTTCATGCCCCGCATCGACGATCATCCGCATCTGATCCGGGAAAGTCTCGAGCGAGTGGCCCGGAATGAAGAAGCTCGTCCGCAGATCGTATTTCCTGAACAACCGCAGCAGCCGGGGGATCCCCACCTCCGTCGCAAAAACACCCCGCTGGATGTCTGACGGACTGTCTCCGCCGCCGTAAGATCCGATCCATCCCGCCACAGAGTCGATATCCGTCCCGAACGCGCAATAGATTTTCTTTGTCATGGCAACCTCCTGTCATGCGCCGATTCTCCCGGCTCTTACCTATCCGTAAGTCCCAAACTCCAGCCGCGAAAGGGTGGAGAACCTCTCACCCTCCGCTCAGGCTCGGACATGATGGGCGAAAGCCTCAGGCGACGAGGCTCCGACACAGGGTTCCCGTCGCGGATCAGCACCCACGCGACAAGGACGAACTTCGCGCCGACGGCGTTCAGAAGGACACGCTCCTCGTGCCACGGCTGCCGCGGAACCTAGCGCATGTGAAGGAAGCACACCCAAACCTCCAATTCTATGCGTCTTTGCCAGTCCTCGAGCGGTTCTGCGATGAGTGCATTCTGGGGCGTCGCGGTTCGGGCTGCGGTGAAACAGTCGCGCTCTCACGAAAAGCTCCGCAGGGTCAGTGCCGTCATTGGCGCGGGGATGATGACCGGCCGCGATGCAAACCCCTGTTGTCGCCGCAGCACTCCCGGCCAGCTTGCGGCGCTGATCAGGCCGGTTCATTTTCCCGACGCCTATTGGAGCACTCGGTCTGTATGCTGAGGCCCGCGCACGTGCGCTTGAGCCGTCGGTTCCCCTACTTCACCATTGGAGCGCGGCTGTAGAAAATCGCTGCCCCAAGCACATGCGCCCGGCAAAACATGAGGGACAGCGCCTCGCGCCGGAGGTTGCCATGCTCCATGAAGCGGATCTCTCTCGGGCATCTCCTGAGCTCACTCCTTACGAGAAAATCCCATCCTTTGACCTTGGGGAGGATAGCCCGGCGCCGCAGCGATCTGCGGCGCGCCGGGTGTGCATCGCGCTCATGAAGAGCCGACCGTGGCTTCGACGATTATCTCTGGCGGTTGTGCTGATCCCGGCTGCCCACGCCGGTTGGTTTGCGCAGTGGCAATGTACCGCGCATTACCGTTCACTGGAGACAAACGGGAACATCAGCAGCGGCGAAGGGTTTACAGCCAAGCACAAGGGAGAACGCGGATGGATCGCACGACAAGAAAAGGCTCACCTTGTGAGCCGTTTCGGGAGCGTCAGGCCGATGGAGATCAGTCCCAACACAGGGAGCCGCTTGATGGGACCGAACAAGCGGACGGCAAAAAGCAGGGTATATGCGAGTAAAGGCGTCGGGTTCAGCGCTCAACGCAGCGAGATCTGCAGGATTGATGGCATATTAGCGGTCTATCTATCGCCGTCTGCTCCAGTCCGTGTGAGATCACGGGAGGGTGCTCGCCGCTTCATAGATGGCATTCTTATGGAAAGATGCCCCTTCTTGAGAGTTCCCTAGTCCGAAACTCGCACGGATGGTAGCCAATTCATGGAGGCGTTCCTGCAAACCGGGGGATTGCGGAGGTCGCGGATATACTCTGATTTTCGCTGTCAACATTGATGAGATGTAGTGCGTCGGGTAACTTTGCGATCATCGCCGGTTCGTCCAGGAATATCGCGCCCACCGCCCTCACTGGACAGAGAGCACAGATATCCCTCGATGCTCGCCCGGGAGCCTAACTTAGAGGTCCGCATGTCCTCAACGCTGATCCTGGCGCCAGCAACACGGGTCGCCATTTCCTCGCCCCGGCGCGTCAAAGGGATCATGGTTGTCGTAGCCGAGCTCACTTCCTTGAAGTCCAACGCAGTCAACACCTCGATCCAAGTTCCATCGGAGTCCGCGTTGCGTCAGCAAAAACGACTGCCATCACCACGATAAGGCATGACGATTTGTCACCACAGGTATTGCAAGATCGAGTCTACGGGTTTTCGCGGTCCGCCTCCGAAACCCATTGTAAATCGTCAATAGTCGCAGAAGATCGCCGGATATACGCGTTCAGCCGGCGTGAAGACAGGCTTGCCTGACGTTGCCGGACCGGCCTGGAAAGCCTTGGCGCGCATGGTGAACTATCTTTATGACCTTGCCAGGCCCGGACAATATAGTCTTCGTGGTGGCCAGAACCGTGACCACGTCGAAGCCCTGTTCGCGCAGGGTGCAAGGACAGGAAGACACAAATGAGCAATCCGCTTTATGACGCGCTTGTCGCTCCGCTGGCCGACCGGGAGGACTGGGTGCTGACCGACGGCTCCGGTCGGCAGGTTACCGGGGTCGAACTCTCGCAAATGGCGCTCTCGGCCGCAAAGGTGCTAGCCGATCTTGGTGTTGGACCGGGTGAAAGGGTGGCTGTGCAGGTCGATAAAACGCCTGAAGCGCTCGCCCTCTATCTTGGCGCCGTAACGGCGGGTGTCGTCTTCCTTCCGCTGAATACTGCCTATACGGCGGATGAGGTGGATTATTTTGTCGGTAATGCGCGCGCGTCGCTCCTGATCGGAGCGCCAGAAAAGGCGGACGCGCTGCGTGAAGTAGCTGCTCGCCATGGTGCGAAATTCGAGACGCTTGATTCTGCCGGGAAGGGAAGCTTTTCCGAGCGCGCAACGGATGCCTTGTTTGCTCCCGTGCAACGGGGCGAGGAGGATCTGGCCGCAATCCTCTATACTTCGGGCACGACCGGCAGATCCAAGGGCGCGATGCTGACGCAGCGCAATCTTCTATCCAATGCCGAGGTTCTGGTGGCAGCGTGGCGCTTCACGTCCGACGATGTGTTGCTCCACGCGTTGCCGATCTTCCATACGCATGGGCTCTTCGTGGCTACCAATGTGGCGCTTTTGTCTGGCGGCAAGATGATCTTCCTTCCGGGCTTTAAGCTCGATCAGGTCATCGCGCATTTGCCACAGGCGACGACGATGATGGGCGTGCCGACCTTCTATACCCGGCTCCTGGACGATCCCCGCTTCACGAAGGGGCTGGTCGGCCACATGAGGCTGTTCACCTCCGGCTCGGCTCCGCTGCTTGCCGAGACGCATCGCGCGTTTGAGGACCGGACGGGTCACCGGATCCTTGAGCGCTACGGCATGACGGAAACCAACATGACCACCTCCAATCCTTACGAAGGGGAGCGACGGGCGGGAACGGTGGGGCCTGCGCTTCCCGGCGTGGACGTAAAGATCACCTATCCGGAAACCGGCGCGACCCTCCTCGCCGGTGAGCCGGGGATGATCGAAGTCAGGGGACCGAACGTGTTCAAAGGCTATTGGGAGATGCCGGAAAAGACGCGGGAGGAGTTGCGCGAGGATGGGTTCTTCATCACCGGCGACATCGGCGTTATCGACGAAGAAGGCTATGTCACCATCGTGGGGCGGCAGAAGGATCTGATCATTACCGGCGGATACAACGTCTATCCGAAAGAGATCGAATTGATCCTGGACGAACAGCCGGGAGTGCTGGAAAGCGCCGTCATCGGTGTGCCGCATCCCGACTTTGGCGAGGCCGTCATTGCGGTGCTGGTGCCCTCGGCGGGCGAAGACCCGGATGTCGCCGCGATCACGGCGGCAATGGGCCAAAGTCTTGCCCGCTTCAAGCAGCCCAAGCACATAGCCCTTCTGACAGAGCTTCCGAGGAATACCATGGGCAAGGTGCAGAAGAACCTGCTGCGGGACCAGTTCAAGACACTGTTTGCCACGGCAACAATTGCCTGAGACGGTTTGCGGGCGACGACGGGGGCGCCCCGCAGGTCATGCCATCTTGCCGCACTGCAAGATGGCAAGCCCGTACCGGACGGCAGCGAACAGGAGCCGCGCCGCGGAAACCGGAGCCGGCGCAAGGTTGTCCACCACAGCGACCGAAATCGGTATAATCGGTGAAGACGCCATTCACCCCTCAGTCCATCGGGCTGATCATCGTGAGGCCACCTTGTATGGAGGCGTTCAGGGAGTTCTGCATCGCCAAGCCAATGCCCTTTCCAATGCGCAGGCGAACAATCACGCCCTGTAGACGATCCTGCCCCCCGCGATCGTAAGCCGGATACCCGCGCTGGGATATGTCTCCGGCGCCAGCGCTTCGATATCGCTGTCCAGCAAAACCATATCAGCGGCAAGGCCGGGCGAGAGCCGTCCCGTCAGGTGATCGAGATGCGCCGCCGAGGCGCCGCCTGCCGTGTAGGCGTGGAGGGCATCCATCAGCGGCACACGTTCATCGACCCCGCCGGGATAGGGTGACCGCAACCCCTGGGCGCAAAGACTGCGAAGCACATCGACATCGGCGACCGGCCAATCGGAGCCGAAGGCCAAAGGCGTGCCTGTCTCTGCCAATGTACGGCAGAGGTAGGCGTTCTGCCAAAGCGCCGCGGGCAGCACCGCCTCCATCGTGGTCAGCGGAAAATCCATCGCCCCCGGAGGATGGGATGGCTGGAGGCTCGCGGTGATCCCGTTGGCGGCAAGCCGCGGCACATCGGCAGGATCGATCAGTTCGATATGCTCGATGCGATGGCGGCTGTCGCGGCCACCGTTCGCCCGCCGGGCGGCTTCATACCCGTCGATCGTGCGCCGAACGGCAGCGTCACCGATGGCATGAACCGCGATCTGAAGTCCCCTGCGGTCGATATCCGTGCAGATTTCCGCAAAGCGCTCCGCGCTGAAGAGCGACTCCCCCCGCTCGCCGGGATGATCGGGGTAATCCTGAAGCAGGGAGGCGGTCCGGCTTTCCAGAACGCCATCCATGAACAGCTTGACGAACCCCGAGCGGACCCACTCGCCGCGGAAATCGGCAGCCATGGCGCTGGCGCGGTCGAGCGCGGAGAGGGCCATGTGCGGCTTGAAGTGGAAAGGCACCACGACGCGCGCGGTAAGACGCCCCTCCCCCTCCATCTCGCGGAGCAGGGCAAGGGTGTAGCGGTTGCCGTCCATGTTCACCATTGTGGTGATCCCATGGCGCGCACAGTGGGCAAGGCCGGCTGCAATGATCCGCTTGTCCTCGGCCCGCCGCGCGGCATCTGGCCACGGCTCCGGTTCCTCCCCCGTGGCTATGCCGAGTTGCAGATGCCCCGTGCCGTCCAGATCGAGCACCCGGCCGAAAGCCTCGAACTCCCGCAACTCTCCCGTCGCCATACCGTCCGGCCCCATGACGATCACATGCCCGGGGGGTGTCTCGGCACCGTGAAGCAGGCCCGCGGCCTCCAGAGCGGCGGTGTTCGCCCAGACGGTATGATGATCGGCGGCCATCATCGCCACAGGCCGGTCCGCGATCACCCTGTCCAGATCGTGCCGGCTGACAGGGTGATCGAGAATGTCGTAGGTCGCGCTGTGCGCCATGAGCAGCGGCGCATCGGGATGTTTTCCGGCATAACGCTGAAAGGCGGCGGAGAGCGCCTCGTGCCCGCGCACCCCGCCAAGCTGGAGCCTGTCAAGTTCCAACCCGCCGAGCACAAGGTGGAGGTGACTCTCCACGAATCCCGGCAGCAGCGTCCGCCCCCCTGCGTCGATGACCTCCGTTTCGGGAGCCCGCAGTTGCGCCACCTCCGCACTGCGCCCGACCGCGACGATCCGACCCTGCGCAATGGCGACGGCCTCTGCACGGGGTCGGGCCGCCTCCATCGTCAGGACGCGTGCATTGGTGATGATGAGGTCCGCAGCGGCGCAAGGCGTCGCTGGGCTTGAAGAGCTGCTCATATGCGCGTCCGGGCGGTTACTTCTGCAACTCCGTCCAGATCGCCGTCTGATAGTCCAGCGCCTTGCCGGTACAGCCCGGCAGGAAGCGTCCGGCAGCGCGGGCGGCTTCGGGCACCACGACTTCGGGTGCCGTCTTCATGTCTTCCGGCATGAAGGCCTCCGATCCGGCGATGCCGTTGGCATAGCGTGCAAAGGCGGAGATCATCGCCGCATTCTCCGGCAGCATGATGAAGTCGATGAACTTGTAGGCCTCATCGACATTCTTCGCATCCGACAGCAGTGCCACGGAATCCATGAACAACGGGTAGCCTTCCTTTGGATAGCCGTACTGGACCTTGCCTTCCGTATTGATCCGCGCGCGCATGGTGGAGCCATTCCAGTTCACTGAGGCGGCCCAGTCGCCGTTCGAGAGCCGCTCCGTCGCGCCATAATCCATGGAGATCCATTTCGGCTTGGCAGCGAGGACGGTGTCGCGCACCTTCTTCATGATCGCCGGATCCTCCGAGCAGGGTTCGCCGCCTGCGTACATCGTCGCCAAGGCCAGAACGTCGCTCATCTCCGGCACGACGTTCACCTTGCCGACCAGTTCCGCCGGAGGGTCGAGGAAGATCGCGGAAGTGTTGATGTCGCCCGAATAGACACTGGTATTCACCGCAACCCCCGTAGAACCCCACTGCCACGGAATGGTGAACTTGCGCCCCGGATCCCAGTCGACATCCCTCCATTCGGCCGCGATATTGCCGATATTCGCCAGCCGTGAGTGATCAAGTTCCTGGATCAACCCGCGATCCACCCAGAAGCGGACGTAGTTGGCGGAAGGCACCACCAGATCGAAGCCGGAGCCGCCGGCCCCAACCTTGGCAATCGCCACATCGTTGGAATCGTAATCGGTGACCGTCACCTTGATGCCGGTCTCATCCTCGAATTTCTTGAGCAATTCCGGGCTGGTGTAGTTGCCCCAGTTGTAGAGCTGCAGCTGACCCGCCGCGTAACCTGTTGTCGAGAGCGCGCAGAGCAAGGCCGCAGAGGCGAGCAAGGTTTTCATGGTGATCTCCCGTCGATGTCGATTATTTTTTCTTGGGTGTAAGCAGAAAGAAGGCCGTCAGCAGCACAATGGTAAGGGCGAGCAGCAGGGTCGATATGGCGTTCACCTCCGGTGTAAAGGCGCGGCGCATCTGGCCAAGCATGTAGGTTGGCAGTGTATCCTGACCGCCCGATTTCACGAACTCGGTAATGACGACGTCATCGAGCGAAATGACGAAGGCCAGCATGGCGCCAGCGAGAATGCCCGGGGCGAGGTTCGGCAATGTCACCCAGCGGAATGTCTGCCACGGCGTCGCATAGAGATCGGCCGCCGCTGTCTCCAGCGACAGGTCCATCCCTTCGAGACGCGCGCGTATCGGCAGGTAGGCAAAGGGGATGCAGAAGGCCGTATGGGCGGCGATCAGCCAGCCCAGCCCCTGGTAGCCCGTCCAGAACTTCAGGATGCCGAAGAAGATCATCAGCGCCACTGCCGTGACAATCTCCGGAACCATGAGGGGCTGATTGATCGTCATGTAGATCAGTGTCTCCCCCCGGAAGGCGCGGCGTCGGGTTGTCCCGAGGGCGGCCATCGTGGCGAGAAGGGTGGAAAAGACGGCGGCGAAGCTCGCGATGATAAGCGACCGCAGCGCCGCCGCCTTCACTGCCTCGTTCCCCCATGCATGGCTATACCACGAAAGCGAGAACCCGCCCCACAGCGCCACCGATTGCGAGGCGTTGAAGGAATAGATCACCAGGGTAACGATGGGCAGGTAAAGCAGCAGGAAGGCCGCCACGGCCACGGTCGCAAAGCCAGGCAGCCGTGTAGCGTCGAAATGGCTGTCAGCCATGCGGACCCCTTCCCTGCCCTGTCGCGCGGATATAGGCCATGAGCGCCAGCGCCACGATAAGAAGCAGCGTCATCGACAGCGCCGCCCCCAGCGGCCAGTTCCTTCCCTGAAGAAACTGAAGTTCTATGAAGTTGCCGATCATCATGTTGCGTCCGCCCCCCAGAACCCTCGGCGTGACATAGGCCCCGAGCGATGGCACGAAGACCAGAATGGACCCGGCGATGATGCCTGGCCGGACGATGGGCAGGACGATGCTTCTCAGGGCGCGCCAGCGACTGGCATAGAGGTCGTAGCCCGCCTCCATGAGCCGCATGTCGAACCGGTCTATCGCGGCATAAAGGGGCAGGACCATCAGCGGAAGATAGACATAGGCCATCCCGATCAGCACGGCGAGGTCGGTATAGATGATCTGCAGGGGCGCCTCGATCAGGCCGAGCCGGAGCAGCACGGTGTTCAGTACCCCTTCGTTGCGGATGATCTCGTTGATGGCGAAGGTGCGGATCAGGATGTTTGTCCAGAAGGGTATGGTGATGAGAAACAGCCACAGCGCGCGGGCCTGCGGTGGCCGGGTCGCGATGAACCATGCCGTGGGAAAACCGAGGACGAAGGTGATGAACGTCGTCATCAGGGACAGCCATACCGAACGCCAAAGGATCGCCAGATGCGCATCCGCCAGCCGGTAGGCCTCGTCGAAGATATCATAGGTGAAAAGCACCGATACCCAACCATCCGTCGAGAAGGCCCAGGTGACCGTCCCCGCATCGTTCCGCGTAAGGAAGGAATAGACCAGCAGGATGAACAACGGCCCCACCGCCGCGAAGAGCAGCACGACGAGGGCCGGCATGGAGAGCAGCCATCCGTTCCGCGCGGAGCGCCGCTCCATCTCCCTCTCCCCCGTCATTCGTCAATCCTCCAGCACATGGGCCGCACCCGGCGCGAACCGGAGACCGACGCGCTGACCCTCCGAGAGCGAGGCCACGCCATCGACCGCCGATTGGGCGCGTGCGATGAGCGGTGTGCCGTCTGCGAGAGCGAGGTGGTAATGCGTATCGGTGCCGAAATAGATCGCGTTCTTGACCTCTGCTGGGATCGCGCCCTGCTCCTCCGCTGCGACGAGCCGGATATGCTCCGGGCGGATGGTGAGCGTGACCTCCCCTTGAGCAGCCTCTCCGACAGGGAGCACAAAGCCGCCCGGCAGCCGGACGCCCTCGCCCGTGGCCATTCCGCGCAGAAGGTTGGTCTCTCCGATGAAGGCGGCGACGAAGCGGTTTGCGGGGCGGGTATAGACCTCTCGCGGGGTGCCGATCTGCTGCAGCCGCCCGGCGCTCATCACCCCGATACGGTCGGACATGGTCAACGCCTCCTCCTGATCATGCGTGACGAAAACGAAGGTGATCCCGGTTTCTGCCTGGAGGCGTTTCAGCTCGACCTGCATCTCCTTTCGCAGCTGCAGATCCAGCGCCGAAAGCGGTTCGTCCAGCAAAAGCACCTTGGGCTCGGGAGCAAGCGCGCGGGCCAGTGCAACCCTCTGCTGCTGCCCGCCCGAGAGCTGGCTCGTCCGCCGTCCGGCGAGCGGTTCAAGCCGGACAAGCGACAGCATCCGCTCCGTCCGCTGCTGCTGCTCCGCCCGCGACCGACCCAGCATCTTCAGCCCGAAGGCGATGTTCTCCGCCACCGTGAGATGGGGGAAAAGCGCATAGCTCTGAAAGACGGTGTTCACCGGCCTGCGGTTCGGCGGCAGATGGCTGATCGCCGCGCCGTCGAGGAAGATTTCGCCCTCCGTCGGCATCTCGAACCCTGCAATCATGCGCAGAAGAGTGGTTTTGCCGCAGCCGGACGGGCCAAGCAATGTGAAGAACTCTCCCCGCGCGATTTCCAGGGATACATCGTCCAGCGCACGGACACTCGTCTCGCCCCGCCCGAATGCCTTGCTGACCCGCCGGATGGCGATCATGCTCGTTTCCGTCACACGTCCCTGCCTTTCGCATCCGGCCATTGTTTCGGCGCATATTCTGATCTTCCGGTCCGGGCCTGTTGGCTGGCAAGCCCCCATGGCCCGCAGAAGCGGAGTCGCCCCGCCTCTGATGCAAGGTTGCACATTTTTGCATCGCCCGGATCGGAAATCCCGCTTCACCCACCGTGCCTTTGGGTGAATCTCGCGGGAACCCTCGCCTTGCGACACTCACAAGGCAGCCAAACCCGCTCTTGCGGAGAATTTGCTCTCTCCGCTAGGGGTTGAAGACGGAGCGGAGGGTGAGGGCCATGAAGGGCGACGAGGCGATAGCACGCTTGCTGGCGGGGGTGGAGCTTCGCTCTGCTCCCTTCATCGTCACGATTTACGGCGATGTGGTGGTGCCGCGCGGCGGCGTACTCTGGACGGGTACGCTGATAGATATCTGCGCGCGCGTCGGCATCAACGAATCCCTCGTGCGGACAGCAGTTTCCCGTCTGGTGGCGGCCCGGCAGCTTGCGGGTGAGAGAGCCGGTCGGCGGAGCTATTATCGTCTGGACGCATCGGCTCAGACCGAGTTCGGCCATGCTGCGCGGCTGCTCTATTCGACCGAAGAGCCTCCACGCGGGTGGCAGATTCTGCATGCCCCCGATCTCACCGAGGCAGAGGCGAAGCGGCTCCGGCTGGGTCATATGGGCGGGTCGGTCTATCTCCGGCCCGACCGGGATCAGCCGCCGCCGCCTGGCGCGGTAATGCTCCGTGCGGCTCCGGTTGATCACCCGAAGGAGCTTGCCGCCTTCTGGGATCTTTCGGCGCTGCAGGAGCAGTATGTCGATATCGGGCGCAGGTTCGAGGGTCTCCTGGAGGATGTTCTGCAGGGCGCGCTCTCCGATGAGGCGTCCTTGGTGGCGAGACTGCTGCTCGTGCATCTCTACCGCAACGTCCTGCTCCGCGATCCTCGCCTTCCAGCCGCAGCGCTGCCCGCCGACTGGCGGGGAACGGCGGTGCGGGAGGTGTTCCGACGCAATTATCTGGCGCTTTCGGAGGCGGCAGAACGGCATATCGCCGCGAGCTTCGAAGGTCTTGACGGTCCGCTTCCCGCCCACACCTGCGAAAGCGACATGCGCCTCGCCGGATTGAGATAAAAATTCATTATTTTCACTGACTTGAAAAAGCGTCGCACGATACATCACACAATTATTGATTTTTCGTCTTCTTATGTGATGTGTTGTAGTGTATGAAGATCGGAGACGGGCGAAGGGGAGATTCGATTTCGTCTGTCTGCGGTCCCACCGATCGCGGGGCCTACTTTGGAGGAGGGAAAGCCATGTATGCACAGCTCGTGAAATCCGAAGGCTCCAAGCATCGCGATGAGATGACGCCGCAGGAGCTTGCCTTCCAGGACCGCATCGATCGCGGCGAAAAGATCGAACCGAAAGAATGGATGCCGGAAGGGTATCGCAAGACCCTGATCCGTCAGATCGGCCAGCACGCGCATTCGGAGATCGTGGGCCAGCTGCCGGAGGGCAATTGGATCACCCGCGCACCCACGCTGCAGCGCAAGGCCATCCTGCTCGCCAAGGTGCAGGACGAGGCGGGCCATGGTCTTTATCTCTACTCCGCCGCCGAGACCCTTGGCGTGAGCCGGGACGAGCTGCTGGAGAAGCTCCACAGCGGCAACATGAAATATTCCTCCATCTTCAACTATCCGACGCTGACCTGGGCCGACATGGGCGCAGTCGGCTGGCTGGTCGATGGGGCAGCGATCATGAACCAGGTGCCGCTGCAACGCACAAGCTACGGTCCCTACAGCCGCGCGATGATCCGCATCTGCAAGGAGGAGAGCTTCCACCAGCGGCAGGGCTACGACATCATGATGAAGATGGCGAACGGCACACCCGAGCAGAAGGCGATGGCACAGGATGCCCTCGACCGCTTCTGGTATCCTTCCCTGATGATGTTCGGCCCGTCCGACAAGGACAGCGTGCATTCCGCGCAATCCATGGCGTGGAAAATCAAGATGAATACGAATGACGAGCTTCGTCAGAAATTCGTCGATCAGACTGTTCCGCAGGCGGAGTATCTGGGCCTGACCGTTCCCGATCCCGATCTGAAATGGAACGAGGAGAAAGGCGGGTACGATTTCTCCGAGCCCGACTGGTCGGAGTTCTTCGCCGTCATTCAGGGGAACGGCCCCTGCAACGCGGAACGCCTCGGGGCACGCGTGAAGGCATGGGAGGACGGCGCCTGGTTCCGGGACGGGCTGATGGCCCATGCGGAGAAGGCTTCGGCGCGGCGCTCCGCCATCGCAGCCGAATAATCTGCCTGTCCAACGAGAACAGCCCGTCCAGCCAGAACATCCAAGCCTCCGGGGAGGAGCAAGACATGTCCAGCGAATGGCCCCTTTGGGAAATCTTCATCCGCGGTCAGCACGGCCTCAATCATCGTCACGTCGGCAGCCTGCACGCGCCCGATGCCGAGATGGCCATCCGTAACGCACGCGACGTCTATACCCGCCGCAACGAAGGCGTTTCCATCTGGGTCGTGCGCTCGAACGAGATCACCGCCTCGTCTCCGTCTGACAAGGGTCCGCTCTTCGAACCCTCGAACAGCAAAGTCTATCGTCACCCGACCTTCTTCGACATTCCTGAAGAAATCGGGCATATGTGATGGCTGCCGCGATTGAAACGGTGAGCAGGGCCGCCCTTGGCGAATGGCTTCTGCGGCTCGGCGACAATGCACTGATCCTCGGACACAGGGTTTCCGAATGGTGCGGCCATGCGCCGGCGCTGGAGGAAGATATCGCCCTCGCGAACCAGGCGCTCGATCTCATCGGTCAATGTCAGCTCTGGCTGGAATATGCCGGGGAGGTCGAGGGGCAGAGCCGCAGCGCCGATGATCTGGCCTATCTGCGCGATGCCGGTGCCTTCCGCAATCTGCTGCTGGTCGAACGCCCGAACGGGGACTTCGGCCAGACCCTGATGCGGCAGTTCCTGTTCGACGCCTTCCATCTCGAGCTGTTGAGCGGTTTGAAAGGCTCGACCGACACGCGTGTGGCGGAAATCGCGGCCAAGGCGGAGAAGGAGGTGGCCTATCATCTCGAACGCTCCGCCGATCTCGTGATCCGTCTGGGGGATGGCAGCCCGGAAAGCCATGACCGGATGCAAAAGGCGCTGGACCTTCTCTATCCCTACACGGGCGAGATGTTCGCAGATGACGATATCGACCGGGACGTTAACGCGGCGGGCATCGCCCCCCTGCCCTCGAGCCTGAAGGACGGGTGGGACCGCACGGTCCGGGAGGTGCTTGCCGAGGCCACACTGAGCCTGCCCGCCGATGTCTGGCAGCATGGTGTGAAGGGTCGCGGTGGCAAGGCTGGTCTGCACAGCGAGCATCTGGGCTACATTCTCGCCGAGATGCAGTTCCTGCAACGCGCCTATCCCGGCGCGCGCTGGTAATGCGATGGACGGTGCTGCGCATCCCGATCTAGCCGAGGTCTGGCACTGGCTTTCCGAAGTGCCGGACCCGGAAATCCCGGTCATCAGCCTGACCGATCTGGGCATTATCCGCGATGTGGCGTGGGAAGGCGAAACCCTGGTCGTGACCGTCACGCCCACCTATTCCGGCTGTCCCGCCACAGCGATCATCAACCTCGATATCGAGACGGCGCTGCAGAGCCGGGGCATAGAGCAGGTACGACTCAAGCGGCAGTTGTCTCCGCCCTGGACGACAGACTGGCTGACCGAGGAGGGTCGGCAGAAGCTCCGGGATTACGGGATTGCCCCTCCTGTCGATGGCACCGCAGCGGATGGCCGGCTCGCAGGCCGGATCTCCCGGCTTGCAGGCGGCAGCAACATGACGATCGCCTGCCCGCGCTGCGGCTCCGCGCGGACCGAGAAGATCAGCCAATTCGGCTCCACGCCCTGCAAGGCGAGCTATCGCTGTCAGGACTGTCTGGAGCCTTTCGATTACTTCAAGTGCATCTAGGATGCCGAGGACACCCAAATGGCACGCTTCCATCCGTTGACTGTTACCGATGTGCGCCGTGAGACCCGCGACGCCGTTGTCGTCACCCTTCGCCCGCGGGAGGAGGACAGGGCGCTGTTCGATTTCACGCAGGGCCAGTACCTCACCTTCCGGCATGATTTCGATGGCGAAGAACTGCGCCGCAGCTACTCGATCTGCGCGGGACGGGACGAAGGTTGCCTCAAGGTCGGCATCAAGCGCGTGGATGGCGGCGCCTTCTCCACCTGGGCCAACGAGATGCTGGGGGTCGGCGATCAGATCGAGGCGATGCCGCCCATGGGCCGGTTCTTCACCGAGCTGAACCCACAGGCCTCCCGGCAGTATCTGGGCTTCGCGGGCGGCTCCGGGATCACCCCCTTGCTGTCGATCATCAAGACGGTGCTGGCCCGGGAGCCGGGATCGAAATTCACGCTGGTCTATTCCAACCGCCAGATCAACACGATCATGTTCCGGGAGGAGCTGGAGGATCTGAAGAACCTCTATCTCGGGCGGCTCTCCATCATCCACGTGCTGGAGCAGGAGGGACAGGAGATCGACCTGTTCACCGGTCGGATCGACGCAGAGAAGATGCGCGGCCTGTTTACGCACTGGCTTGATGCCAGCGCGATAGACACTGCCTTCATCTGCGGGCCGGAGCCGGTGATGCTGGCCATTGCGGACAGCCTGCGCGCCCAGGGCCTGCGGGACGATCAGATCAAGTTCGAGCTTTTTGCCAGCGGACAGCCCGGCCGCGCCAAGGCCCGGGCGGTTTCACGCGTGGCCATAAACCCTGGTGCGGGCACGCAGGCGACAGTGACGCTCGACGGTGCGACCCGGACCTTCGAAATGCCACGACAGGGACAGACGATCCTCGATGCGGCCATCGCGGCCCAGATGGACGCGCCCTATGCCTGCAAGGCGGGCGTGTGCTCCACCTGTCGCTGCAAGGTGCTGGAGGGAGAGGTGGAAATGGCGGTGAACCACGCGCTGGAGGATTACGAGGTTCGTGCCGGTTACGTCCTCTCCTGCCAGGCCACGCCGATCAGCGACCGCGTCGTGGTGACCTATGATGAATGAGGCGATGTCTTTGGAGGCGTATCTGGCGCAGGGCGGCGTGCTGACGACGCCAGACAACGTTCCCGCCCGCTACCGGGGAGAGCTTCTGCGTCTGATGTCCGCCTTCGTGGACAGCGAATTGGCAGCCTCCGCCGGTTTTGCGGCGTCGATCAATCACGCGCCCGGCATCAAGGCACGGATCGCGGCCAGCCGCATCACATTGGAGAAGGCGGACCATGCAGAGCGCGTGCTCGCGGTCATGGCGAGCTTCGGCGCCGATGCTGCCCGCTATGAGACGACGCATGACTGGGCCGCGCGTCTGCCACGCGATGCGGATCTGGGTCATGCACGTCAGGAAGGCGACATGCGGCTTTCGGTCTTTCACTACCCGATCACCGGTTGGACTGATGCGGTGGTGATGAATGTGCTGCAGGGCATGGCGACGGGTGTGCAGATGGGCGAGCTGACCCGCCTTTCCTATGCGCCGCTGGCCGAAGTGTTCCGGGCCATCGCCCCGCGCGAGGCGCGGCACCGGGAACTCGGCTCCGAGGCGCTGGCGCGGCTCGTGCTTACCGACCCGGAGGGCGTGCGCTCCGCCGTCGATTACTGGTCGCCCCGGGTCCGCGCGGGTTTCGGAATTGCCGGATCGGACCGCTTCGCGATGCTGCGGAACCTTGGCCTGCGGCATGAGACGAATGAAGACCTGCGCGCCCGCTGGGAGCAGAGCAGCAAGCAACATCTGGCCGATCTCGGCCTGTAATCCTGTGCGGGGCGACCCGCTGTCAGACCAAGTTTGAGGAACCCCATGACCGCAACCGTTCAGCCTCCGCGCCGTCTTGAAAGCTATGTCTGTGGCGGATGGGCGCCGGGGCAGAAGACGGGCGCAACCTTGCTCGACGCCGCCACCGGGGCGGAGGTCGCGACCATCGACTCCACCGGGATCGACTTTGCCGATGTGCTCGACCACGGCCGCAAGGCAGGCGCGGGGCTGCGGGCCATGAGCTTCCATGATCGCGCCCTGATGCTCCGTGCCCTTGGGATGGCGCTGATGGAGCGGAAGGAGGAGTTCTACACCGAAAGCTTCCGCACCGGCGCGACCCGGGCCGACGGATGGGTGGATATAGAGGGCGGCATCGGCACCATGCTGACCTATGCTTCGAAGGCCCGCCGCGAGCTGCCCAATGCCCGCGTGCTTACCGAGGGAGAGGTGGAGGGGCTTTCCCGGGATGGCAGCTTCGTTGCGCAGCATATCCTGACCCCGCTTCAGGGCGTTGCCGTGCATATCAACGCCTACAACTTTCCCGTCTGGGGCATGTTGGAGAAGATCGCGCCCAGCCTCATCGCCGGTATGCCCTGCGTGGTGAAACCGGCAAGCCAGACGGCCTATCTCACCGAGCTTGTCGTACGTCGCATCGTGGAGACGGGTCTTCTGCCGGAGGGCGCGATTCAGCTCATCTGCGGTTCGGTGGGCGACATGCTCGATCACGTGACCGGGCAGGACGTCGTGACCTTCACCGGTTCGGCAGCCACCGGACAGTCGCTCCGCATGAATGCGGCCATCGTGAGGAACTCCACGCGCTTCACCATGGAGGCGGACAGTCTGAATGCCTCGATCCTCGGTCCGGATGCGGTCGCGGGCACGCCTGAGTTCGACCTCTTCGTGAAGGAGGTCGCTCGGGAGATGACCTCCAAGGCGGGGCAGAAATGCACAGCGATCCGGCGTGTCATCGCGCCGCGGAGCCAGGTGGAGGCGCTCATAGACGCGCTGCGGTCGCGGCTCGCCAAGAGCGCGCCCGGCCTGCCGGCGGACGAAGCAACGCGCATGGGGGCCCTCGCCAGCCTCGCCCAACGGGAGGAGGTGCGCGCGCGGATCGCGGAACTTTCAAGGGTGTCGGAGATTGTCGCGGGCGATCCCAACACCGTCACGCTCGCGTCGGGCGACGCGGATGCGGGCGCCTTCCTCAACCCCGTCCTGCTGCATGCGGCCAAGCCCTTCAGCGCGGCGGCGGTGCATGAGGTCGAGGCATTCGGCCCGGTCTCCACCGTCATGCCATACGATGATCTGGGCGAGGCGCTGGCCCTCACCCGCATGGGCAAGGGATCGCTGGTCGCCTCCGTCTTCACCGACGATCCCCGCATCGCGGAAGAAGCCGTTCTGGAGGCCGCCCCGTTCCATGGACGCATCCTGATCGGCAACCGCGCCTCGGCCAAGACCTCCACCGGCCATGGATCGCCGCTCGCGCCGCTGGTGCACGGCGGGCCGGGGCGCGCGGGAGGTGGCGAGGAAATGGGCGGGATGCGGGGCGTCAAGCACTACATGCAGCGCACCGCCGTGCAGGGAACGCCCCGTCTTCTCTCCGCCGTCACCGGGCGCTGGCTGGATGGAGCGGAGGTCCGGAGCGATATCCACCCCTTCCGCAAATCTCTGGAAGACCTCCGGATCGGCGACCAGCTCATCACCGCCGCCCGGCAGGTAACCCAGGAGGATGTGGAGCATTTCGCGGAATTCACCGGCGATACCTTCTATGCCCATATGGATGAGGCCGCGGCGAAGGCGAACCCGTTCTTCGATGGCCGGGTGGCGCATGGCTATCTCATCGCGTCCTTTGCGGCCGGGCTTTTCGTGGAGCCGAACCCCGGGCCTGTGCTCGCCAACTACGGCGTCGACAATCTCCGCTTCCTGACGCCGGTCTATTTCGGCGACACGCTTCAGGTGCGGCTGACATGCAAGGAGATCAATCCCCGCGCCAATGCCGACCATGGTGAGGTTCGCTGGGACTGCCGCGTCACCAACCAGAAGGGTGAGGTCGTCGCCCAATACGACGTGCTGACGATGGTGGCAAAAAGCTGGCCGACGGCAGCCGCACATGCGGCGGAGTGACGAGAGGGGGGTCCGGCGACGGGCCCCTGCTCAACCCCCTGTCCAAGGGATACACGGCTGTCAGCGGACGGCGCGTATTCCTTCGAGGATCAGCGTTGTCGCCACGTCGGCGTAATCCTCCCGACTGATGCGCCCGCCCTCCCGGAACCACATGTACATCCAGTTCATCATGCCGAAGAGCGACATGGTGACAGGGGTGAGCAGTGGTCGTTCCCTGTCCTTCAGCTCCGGGTTCAACTGGTCGAGAACCGTTGAGAAACGCCGGACGATGCGACGCTCGATCGTCAGAATTTCCTCCCGCTGCGCTTCGGAGAGGGTGGAGGCGGCATTGAGCTGCACCTTGTGTTCGTTATCTGCCCCGCGATAGGCCTCCAGCACCGCACCGACAAGCTGGCGGAGGCGCTGATCGGGGGAGAGAGCAGGATCGTCCGACTCCGCCACAACGCTGTCCACCTCGGTCAGATGGGTGATGATGATCGCAAAGATCAGCGCGCCCTTGCCGGGATAGTAGTGATAGAGGAGGGCCTTGGACACCTGCGCCTGGGCCGCAATCTGAGACATGGAGGCCTTGTCCATGCCTTGCTCGGCAAAGACCTGCGCCGCGCAATCCAGGATCACGCGCCGCTTTTCCTCAAAATCCTGCGCCCGCGTTCGCGCCATGGGTCGCCCCTCCTGACATCGCCCTGAGGCGGAGCAGTTCGCCGACCCAGCGCCGGCGGACTGATTTCAGCTTTTCGGCCGGTTGTCGATGACCCGCTTCGCCTTGCCCTCGGAGCGCGAGATGCCCTCGCAGTCATGCACTTCGATCCGGGTGGAGACGCCGACGATCGACTTGATATGATGCGCAAGCTCCCTGGCGGATTTCGTACGCGCATCATCTGCGGTGTGATCGGGTGCGCATTCCACATGGACAGTAAGATTGTCCATCCGGCCCGAGCGGGAAAGTTCGATCTGAAAATGTGGCGCAAGCCCCCGGCATTTCAGCACCTGCTCCTCGATCTGCGTCGGAAAGACATTGACCCCGCGCAGGATGATCATGTCATCCGACCGCCCGGTGATCTTCTCGATGCGCCGCATGCTCCGCGCCGTGCCGGGGAGAAGCCGGGTGAGATCGCGTGTGCGATACCGCACCATGGGCAGCCCTTCCTTGGTCAGGGTGGTGATGACAAGCTCCCCCATTTCACCGTCCGGCAGCGGCTCTCCGGTGACAGGGTCAATGATCTCGGGATAGAAGTGGTCTTCCCAGAAATGCAGCCCGTCTTTCGTTTCGACGCACTCCATGGCGACACCCGGACCCATGATCTCCGACAGGCCGTAGATGTCCACGGCATGCATGTCGAAGGCATCCTCGATCTCCTTCCGCATGGCGTTCGTCCATGGCTCAGCGCCGAAGATGCCCACGGCGAGCGATGATTTGCGCGGATCGACGCCCTGCTTGCGAAACTCATCCAGGATCGAGAGCATGTAGCTCGGCGTCACCATGATGACGCGCGGTTCGAAATCGTTGATGAGCGTGACCTGACGTTCGGTCATGCCGCCGGACATAGGAACGACGGTGCATCCCAGCTTCTCCGCACCGTAATGTGCCCCCAGCCCCCCGGTGAACAGCCCATAACCGTAGGCGTTGTGCAGGATATCGCCCGGTCGCCCCCCACCGGCCCGGATAGAGCGCGCGATCAGCCCTGCCCAGATGTCGATGTCGTTCTGGGTGTATCCTACAACCGTGGGCTTGCCGGTGGTGCCGGAGGAGCCGTGTATCCGTGCAAGCCTCTCCCGCGGGACCGCGAACATCCCGAAGGGATAGGTATCGCGGAGATCCTGCTTCACCGTGAACGGGAACTTTGCGAGATCCTTTAACGACTGCAGATCATCCGGATGTACGCCCGCCTCGTCGAACCGGCGACGGTAAAAGGCCGAGTTGGCATAGGCATGGGCCAGCGACCGCTTCATGCGGTCGAGCTGAAGGGCCTCGATCTCATCCCGCGAGGCGATTTCGATCGGATCCAGATCCTCTTTGCGAGGGGTCAGGTCTTCCATGGTGCTCCTCCCTTGGAGTGTCTGAACGCAGCGGAGCCCGTCAGCCTTCGACGGGCAGGTGGGTGCCTTTCACGCTGCGGGAATGGCCGCGGAACTCGGCAATATGCTCGCCGCGCTGATTGGTGATGCGAATATCGTAGATGCCCGACCGGCCGCGGCGTGAAACCTCCCGCGCCTCCGCCGTGAGCACATCGCCCACATGACCGGGCGCGATGTAGGTAATGGAACAGTGCTGCGCGACGACTGCCTGGTTGTAGCTGTTGCAGGCGAAGGCGAAGGCGCTGTCGGCAAGGGCGAACATGAACCCACCATGGCAATTGCCATGGCCGTTCGACATTGCCGGGGTCACCGTCATCACCATGGTCGCCTCTCCCGGCGCCACATGTTGAAGCTGCATACCGAGCCCCCGGCTCGCCGTATCTTCCTCCCACATCGCGGCGGCGGATGCCTTTGCCACTTCTTCCGGGGTCATCTCGTGGACAGGTTTCATACCGAAGCTCATTTCCCCAGGAAGACCGGAGCGCGTTTTTCCAGAAAGGCGGCGACGCCTTCGGCATAGTCGGCGCTCCGTCCGGCCTCCCGCTGACAATCGCGTTCTAGGTCGAGCTGCGCATCCAGATCGTTGGTCGCAGCCGCCTGAATGAGACGCTTTGTGAGGCCGAGACCCAGGGTCGGGCCTGCGGCAAGTTTCCTCGCAAGAGCGGTGGCGGTTGGCATAAGCTCCGCATCCTCGACAGCCTGCCAGATGAGACCCCAGTCAGCCGCCGTCTGCGCCATCAGGGGTTCCGCGGTCAGCGCGAGCGCCTTGGCCCGCGGCTCGCCCACTATCCGCGTGAGACTCCAACTCCCCCCCGCGTCAGGAACAAGGCCGATGCGGGAGAAGGCTTGAATGAACTTCGCCGAGCGGGCCGCGATCACGATATCGCAGGCCAGCGCAATGTTTGCTCCCGCCCCTGCGGCGACCCCGTTTACAGCGCAGATAACGGGCTTTTCCAACGCGCGTATCAGGCGAAGGGTGGGATTGTACCATGTCTCAAGCGTGTTGCCGAGATCGGGGGGAGCTTCCGATTTGCGCGGATCCCGATCGCCCAGATCCTGACCGGCGCAGAACCCCCTGCCCGCGCCGGTCAGAAGCACCGCCCGGATCGCGGGATCATCCGTGGCCCGCAGAAACCCCGCGCGGAGCGCTGCGTGCATTTCCTCATTGAAGGAGTTCAGTTTTTCGGGACGATTCAGCGTGAGCGTCAGGACGCCTTCGGCCAGTGCCGAGCCTACTGTCGATGTCATTTTCGCCTCCCAGCCCAATATCTGACGGGCCCTCCAAGAATCATGTTGCATACACCGACCGGTCGGTCAATGATAAAGCAAGGCGAGGGAGACGCCTTGGGGGAGTTGCCATGACAGACCTGTTCGCCAGCGAACGGCCAGCCCGTGCACGGGTTGGTGCCGTCGTTTCATGGCGCGGAAGATCGGCCACCCCGTAAATCATCACCTGATAACACTGTTTCTGGGAGGAGAGACCGATGAAGAAGGCAATCACCACCACCGCGCTGGCTGGCCTGGCTCTTGGCACTGCGGCGCTGCTGCCATCCGGGGCATCTGCGGAGATCAAGATCGGTGCGAGCATCTCCGCGACGGGGCCTGCGGCCTTTCTTGGCGACCCTGAGGCCAAGACGCTGCACATGCTTGTCGAGAAGGCGAATGCGGCGGGCGGGCTGGACGGCGAGCCGATCACGCTGGTGTTCTATGACGACGGCGGCGACCCCAACAAGGCCCGCACCTTCGCGACCCGGCTGATCGAGGATGATGAGGTTGTGGCAATCATCGGCGGCACGACCACGGGTACGTCGATGTCGATCCTTGCGGTGGCGGAAGATGCGGAGGTGCCGTTCATCTCGCTCGCCGGGGCCATCGACATCATTCAGCCGGTGAAGCCCTTCACCTTCAAGACGCCCCATACCGACCGGATGGCGTGCCAGAAAATCTTCGATGACATGAAGAAGCAGGGCTATACGAAGATCGGCATGATCTCCGGGACGGATGGCTTCGGCGCCTCCATGCAGGCGCAGTGCAAGACGGTCGTGGGCGATTACGGTATCGAGATAGTGGCCGACGAAACCTACGATCCCCGCGATTCCGACATGACCGCGCAATTGACCAAGATCAAGGGCACGCCCGGTGTGCAGGCCGTCCTGAACCCCGGCTTCGGGCAGGGGCCGTCGATCGTCACACGGAACTACAAGCAGTTGGCAATCGGTCTGCCCTTCTACCAGTCGCATGGCGTCGCCTCGGCGGGCTTCATCGAACTGGCCGGCCCGGACGCGGCGGAGGGGGTCCGCCTGCCGGGAACCGCGCTGCTCGTTGCAGATCTGCTGGCCGACGGCGATCCGCAGAAGGCACCGGTCACGAGCTACAAGACGGCCTATGAGGCGGCGACCAAGACCCCTGTCGGCACATTCGGCGGCTATGCGCATGATGCCTTCCTGATCCTCACCGATGCAATCGGTCGTGCCGGGTCCACCGAACCGGGCGATATCCGCGATGCGATCGAGGCGACCTCCGGCCTTGCGGGCACGACAGGGATCTACACGTTCGGCCCGGAGGATCATCTCGGCCTCGATCTGTCGGCGTTCCGTATGCTCGAAATCAGGGACGGCAACTGGGTGCCGGTCGATTGACCTGATCGCGCTGGCCGACAAATCCCCGGCCTCGGACGACAACCAGTGCCCCGCTTCACGGCGGGGCGATCCTCGGGGTCACCGCCCATTGGAGCAGCCCAGATGCCGGAATTCCTGCAATTCATCTTTTCCGGCGTGACGGTCGGCGCGGTTTACGCGCTCGTCGCGCTCGGGTTCACGATCATCTACAACGCGTCCGACGTGGTCAATTTCGCACAGGGTGAATTTGTCATGCTGGGCGGGATGATCACGTGGTTCGCTCATGCGGCGGGCGTACCGCTGCCGCTGGCCGCACTGATTGCCATCGTGGTGACGGCGGCGGTGGGCGTCGCGATCAACAAGCTTGCCATCGAACCCGCCCGCGGCGCGCCTGTGGTGTCGATCATCATCATCACCATCGGGGTGTCGATCTTCATTCAGGGTGGCGCGCAGGTGGTGTTCGACAAGCAGATCCACAGCTTTCCCGCGTTCTCCGGCGATGCACCGCTTCGCATAGGCGGCGCCACGATCCTGCCGCAAAGTCTCTGGGTCATCTGCGGCGCGATTGCGGTTTTCGTCGGCCTGTGGGTGTTCTTTACCCGAACGCTGCTGGGGCGAGCGGTACTTGCCACCTCCAACAACCGATTGGCGGCCCAGCTGGTGGGCATCAACACGACCTTCGTCATGACCCTGTCCTTCGCGCTGTCCGCCGCCATCGGTGCGCTCGCCGGCGTATTGGCGACACCCATTACCCTAACGGCCTATAGCGTGGGGATCGGGTTCGCGCTGAAAGGCTTTGCGGCCGCGATGCTGGGCGGCATGGGCAATCCCAAAGGCGCTCTGGTGGGGGGGTTCCTGCTCGGACTGATAGAGGCGCTCACTGCTGGTTATCTCTCCTCCCAGTACAAGGACGCGGTCGCCTTCGTGATGATCCTGCTCGTTCTCTTTGTCCGGCCACAGGGGCTGTTCGGCCGCAAATCGACAGAACGGGTGTAGTGCCATGAGGTTTGATACGAAAACCGCCACTCTGGCAGTGCTGATCGCGCTGGTGACATTGTCTCCCCTGCTGTTTCCGTCGAGCTTCTACTACCGGGTCGGGGCTCTGGTCTTTGTCAATGCAATCGCGGTGACGGGCATCGTCATCCTGATCGGTTATGCCGGGCAGATCAGTCTCGGGCATGCCGGTTTCGCCGGGATCGGTGCCTATGCCTGTGCGTTGGCGCCGGTGCATCTGGGGCTGTCGCCTGCACTTTCCATCCTGCTGGGGGCCGCGGTTTCTGCGGCGCTCGCCTATCTGGTCGGACGCCCGATCCTGCGGCTGAAGGGCTATTATCTGGGGGTCGCCACGCTGGGCTTCGGCATCCTCGTCTCCATGGTGTTGAACAATGAACGCGCCCTCACCGGCGGGCCGGATGGGATGGCGGTTCCGGAGCTCGGCCTGCGGGCGGTTCTCAAAAGCATCGGGCTTGATCTGTCGAATGGTGAGTTCTGGTACTTCTTCTGCGGCATTTGCATGGTTGTTGGCGCGTGGCTGGCCCTCAATCTGTATGACAGTCCGACGGGGCGGGCGCTCCGCGCGGTTCACGGATCGGAGGTCGCAGCAAGCACGGTCGGCATCGACGTATCGCAAATGAAGCTCAAGGCCTTCGTGATCTCCGCGGTATATGCCTCCGTTTCTGGTTCGCTGCTCGCGCTCCAGAACAAGTTCATCACCCCGGATGTCGCAGGTTTCATGCATTCCATAGAGATGGTGACGATGGCGGTCCTTGGCGGTGTCGGCTCAGTTCTGGGCGCGATCTTCGGCACCGCACTTCTCACGGTTCTTCCGCAGGTTCTGACGGTATTTGCCGAATACGAGCAGATGGTTCTGGGTCTGGTGATGGTTCTGGTGATGATCTTCCTGCCGCAGGGGCTTCTGCCCTCCCTCCTGCGCAAGCTGAGGAGGAACGGAGAATGATGAGCGACCGCAACCCGCTTCTCTCGATTGAGGGGTTGGGCATCGCCTTTGGCGGGCTGAAGGCTGTGAGCGACGTGAGTTTCGCCGTCCGCCCCGGAGAGATCGTCTCCGTCATCGGGCCGAACGGAGCGGGCAAGACCACGCTGTTCAACATGATATCGGGCCTTTACCAGCCGGGTTCGGGGCGGGTCATGCTGGCGGGAGAGGACGTGACGGGTTTTGCCCCGCATCTTCTCGCCCGTCGTGGAATGAGCCGGACATTCCAGAACCTGCAGATTTTCCAGTCGATGACCGTGTTGGAGAATGTGGTGACCGGCTACCACCTGCAAGAACGGGGGACGGTCCTGGCCGATATGCTGGCCCTGCCCTCCGCGCGTCGCCGCGCGCGGGAGGCCGAGGTGGGTGCCATGGACCTGCTCGCGCGTGTCGGTCTCGAAGGTGCGGCGGGGAAAGAGGCGGGCAGCCTGTCCTACGGTTCGCTCAAACGGCTGGAGATCGCCCGCGCCCTTGCCCTGCAACCGAAAATTCTGCTGCTCGACGAACCGGCAGCGGGGTGCAATGCCGTGGAGACGGAGGAGATCGACCACCTTATCGCCGCAGTGGCCGCCTCGGGGGTCGCCATACTGTTGGTCGAACATGACATGAAGATGGTGATGCGGATCTCCAGCCATATTGTCGTGCTGGATCATGGCGAGAAAATTGCCGAAGGCGACCCGGCCACGGTCAGCCGCAATCCATCGGTCATCGCCGCATATCTCGGGGCTGAACATGCTGAAGGTTGAAGGGCTGCGCTCGCGTTACGGACGGATAGAGGTGCTGCATGGCGTGGATCTTCACGTCGATGCGGGCGAAATCGTGACAGTGGTCGGCGCGAATGGCGCCGGCAAGACAACCCTGCTCCGATGTCTGTCCGGCGTTCAGCCGGTGAGCGCGGGTTCGATCACCTTCCGAGGGGAGGAGATCACCACCTTACCCGCGTATCGGCGGCCCTCGCGAGGGCTGACCCAATCGCCGGAGGGGCGGCAGATTTTCACGAACCTCACGGTCGAGGAGAATCTGCGGCTGGGGGCCTATCCCTATTCCGACGCGCAGGTGGAGACGGACATGCAGGACGCATTCGGCATGTTCCCGATCCTGCGAGAGAAGCGGAACCTGGCCGCCGGCGGTCTCTCGGGTGGCCAGCAACAGATGCTGGCCATGGCGCGTGCGTTGATGGGGCGTCCGTCGTGCTTGCTGCTCGATGAACCGTCCATGGGATTGGCTCCGATCATCGTGCAACAGATCTTCGAGGTGGTGAAGAGCCTGAAGAACAGGGGCGTCACGGTGCTGCTGGTGGAGCAGAACGCCTTCGGTGCCTTGAAGATCGCGGATCGCGGTTATGTCATGGAAACGGGCGGCATCAGCATTGCGGGTCCGGCGGAGGCCCTGATCGCAGACCCGCGGATACGCGAGGCATATCTGGGGATCTAAGTCTATCTAGCCGACGGGCTCCATCAGCACGGGGACGACGATCTGCGGCGCTTTTGCCTTGCCGTCGAGCAGGGCAAACAGCGCCGTCAGCATTGCGGGGACATCCTGACGAACCATGCCGACATTACCTTTCAGCAGGGCGGCGAAGGGATCCCAGTCGAAACAGCCGAACAGGCATGCCTCGGGATCGGTCCCCCGCTTTTTCAGCCAGCGCACGACCCCTTCCAGCGCGATCGTGGAATTGACAAAAATCCCGTCAGCAAGCGGCCCTTCCAGCACATCCAGGGCGCGTTCCACCTTGTCGGCGGCATAGCCGCAGGGAAGGATATGCGCCTCCTGCAAGGGAATTCCGGCCGCCTCATGTGCTGCGCGAAACCCCCGGATGCGTTCCAGCGTATTGTGGTCGCTCCGTCTGCCACCAAGAAACATCAGCGGCCTTCTGCGCCCGGAAACCGTCTCCGTGCGTCTGAGGATAAGATGGGTCAGATCGCGCGCACCGCCGAAATTATCCGAAACCACGGAGGGCGCCGCCAGCCCCGGCAGGTCGAGATTGACCGTGCGCACCCCCGATGCGGCACAGAGTTCGGCAATCCGGTCAGGATCGGTGGCGCCTGTCGCGACGAGGCAATCCACCTGATAGGACAGCAGCTCCCGCGCAGCCTCCAGCTCCAGTTCCGGGTCACGCTGGGTGCAGGTGATGACGGGGAAAAGCCCCCGCTGTCGCGCCCCCGCCTCAAATTGTTCGGCAATCGCGCCGAAATAGCGGTTGTCGTATTTCGGTACGATCATGCCGACGATACCCGAGCGCGCGGAGCGCAGCGCGCTGGCCTGCCGGTTCACCGCGTAGCCCTGCTCCTCCGCGACACGGTTGATCCGGTCAGCGAGCCCCTTGCTGATCCGCCGTTTCTTCCAGCTGCCGTTGAGTACCGCGCTCACGGCACTCGGCGAAGTTCCGGCAAGCGAGGCGAGGTCATAGATCGTGGGCCGCCGCCGCTGAGCCACCTCTTCTCCGGGGAAGCTGTCGCCATCCAATCTTTTCATCGACGCCTCCCCCTGGCCTTCCGCCGGATGCTCTTGACATCCTGCTTCATGTTTTTCAATCATGCTACACCGATTGAGCCAACTTGCACAATCGGTGTAGCTGATGGAGAATCAGGCACGCGGTGAGTTGCGATGCCGGAGCAGCTACGACATCTCGCTGGGAGGAAAGAGATGACATCCACACGTTTTTCCGGTGCACTTGGCCCGCGTCTTGCGGCTGGCGTCGCGATGGGCCTGACGGTCGCGACGGCTGCCATGGCGCAAGACAATGCCACCGTCGCCTTCCTAATGCCGGATCAGGCATCGACCCGCTATGAGCAGCACGACTTCCCCGGCTTCAAAGCGGCCATGGCGAAACATTGTGCGGGCTGCACCGTGATCTATCAGAATGCCAACGGGAATGCGGCGCTGCAGCAGCAGCAATTCAACTCGGTCATCACGCAAGGTGCGAAAGTCATCGTGCTGGACCCGGTGGACAGCGCCGCCGCCGCCGCGCTGGTGGAGATTGCCCAATCGCAGGATGTGAAGGTCATCGCCTATGACCGCCCGATCCCCGACAAGCCTGCCGATTACTACGTCTCCTTCGACAACAAGGCGATCGGACAGGCCATCGCGCAGTCGCTCGTGGATCATATGAAAGCGTCGGGCGTGCCGGCTGGTGCCGGAGTGCTGCAGATCAACGGCTCTCCCACTGACGCGGCAGCCGGTCTGATCCGGGACGGCATTCATGCGGCGCTGCAGGCATCGGATTACAAGACGCTCTCGGAATTCGATACGCCGGAATGGGCACCTCCCAAGGCGCAGGAATGGGCAGCGGGTCAGATCACCCGCTTCGGCGCGGATATCAAGGGCGTGGTCGCCGCGAACGATGGCACGGCTGGCGGTGCGATTGCTGCGTTCAAGGCCGCCGGAGTAAACCCGGTTCCGCCCGTCACCGGCAACGACGCGACGATCGCGGCGCTGCAACTCATCATCGCCGGGGACCAGTACAATACAATCTCGAAACCGTCGGAGGTGGTCGCGGCAGCAGCGGCCGATGTGGTGGCAGTTTTCCTGAAGGGCGAAACCCCGAAGGCAGAGGCTACGCTCTATGATACGCCCTCGCGCCTTTTCGTTCCCGCCGTGGTGACTGCGGAGAACATCAAGGCTGAGATCTTCGACAAGGGCATCCAGAAGGCGTCGGAGGTCTGCACCGGCGAATATGCCGCCGCCTGCGCGAAGCTCGGTATCCAGTGATGGCTCGCCCCCGTCCCGCGATGACGGGACGGGAGCAGCTTACAGGAAAGGGTAATCTCACATGACGGCGGAGCAAGGCATCAACGGCGGCGCCGGCGCAGCGGCGGGGCCGGAGAGCGGCACGATCACCTCCAGCGACACGCCCATCCTGCGGCTCAAAGGCATCTCCAAACAGTTCGGCGCGGTCTCCGCTCTCACCGACATTTCGCTCGATGTTCGGGCGGGAGAGGTCGTGGCGCTGGTCGGAGATAACGGCGCGGGAAAATCGACGCTCGTCAAGGTTCTGGCCGGGGTTCACCAGCCCACTTCGGGCACTATAGAGTTCATGGGAAAGCCCGTTACACTCGACAGCCCGCGCAAGGCGCTGGAAATGGGCATCGCCACCGTCTTTCAGGATCTCGCGCTGTGCGAGAACCTGGACGTCGTAGCAAACCTTTTCCTCGGGCAGGAGATTTCCCCATTCCGGCTTGACGAGGTGGCCATGGAAGTACGCGCCTGGACGCTGCTGAGCGAACTGGCCGCGCGCATTCCTTCGGTCCGGGAACCCATTGCCTCGCTTTCCGGCGGGCAGCGGCAGACGGTGGCCATCGCGCGCTCGCTCCTGCTCAACCCGCGCATCATCATGCTGGATGAACCAACGGCCGCGCTCGGCGTCGCCCAGACAGCCGAAGTTCTGAACCTGATAGAGCGGGTGCGGGACCGGGGGCTGGGCGTCATCATCATCAGCCATAACATGGAAGACGTCCGCGCCGTCGCCGATCGCATCGCGGTGCTGAGGCTCGGGCGGAACAGCGGCACATTCGATGCCGATGTGCCGCATGCCGAACTGATCGCCGCGATCACCGGGGCGACCGAGAATGCCGTCTCTCGCCGCCGGGCCCGCAAGGAGCAGGAACTTCGACAATGACCCTTCCCGACAGCAAAACCGACGCCGCGCGTCTTGACCGCTCCGACAGCCGTTTGCGCCGGGACGAGGGGTTGGGTGGCGCCTTCACCGGATTTATCGACCGGGTGCGCTCGGGTGATCTCGGCATGCTCCCCGTCATCGTCGGCCTGATCGTGATCTCGATCGTGTTCAGTGTGCTGAACCCGGTCTTCCTGGCCCCCAACAATCTCGTGAACCTGCTCTTCGACTGTGCGACGGTCGGGTTCATTTCACTCGGTATCGTGGCTGTCCTGATGCTCGGGCAGATCGACCTGTCCGTCGGGTCGATGAGCGGGCTGGCCTCCGCCATCGTCGGCGTGCTCTGGGTGAACATGGGCGTCTCATTGCCGCTTGCCATTCTGGCCGCTCTGGCCTTCGGGGCGCTGGTGGGTCTGATCTACGGCGTGCTGCTCAACCGCTTCGGGATGCCGAGCTTCGTCTCCACTCTCGCCGGACTGCTGGCACTGCTCGGGTTGCAGCTCTACATTCTGGGTCCGAGCGGGTCGATCAACCTGCCCTATGCGTCGCCCCTCGTGCGCTTTGGCCAGATCCTCGTGATGCCGGACTGGCTCTCCTACATACTGGGCGCGCTCCCGGGGCTGGCTGTACTTCTGCTCGGCCTCAGGACGATGCAGCGTCGCGCGGCCGCGAACCTCTCCTATCCCGGCCTCAGCGTCCTGATCCTCAAGGCTGCGGCGCTGACCCTCGGGATCGAGTTCGCGGTGTGGTACCTCAATCAGGGCCGCGGCATTCCCTACATGTTCGTGTTGTTCGTCGCTCTCGTCGTGGTGATGGATTACGCGCTCACCCGTACGAAATGGGGGCGGTCCATGTTCGCGACGGGCGGGAATGCGGAGGCCGCGCGGCGGGCGGGCATTGATGTCCGGCGGATCACCATTTCGGCCTTCGTTCTCTGTTCCACGCTGGCAGCGCTGGGGGGTGTCCTTTCGGCCGCGCGGCTCGCCTCGGCAAGCCAGCAGGCGGGCACCGGCGACGTCAACCTCAACGCGATCGCTGCGGCGGTAATCGGCGGGACCTCTCTCTTTGGCGGACGGGGGAGCGCCTATTCGGCGCTTCTGGGGATCATCGTCATCCAGGCGATCTCCAACGGCCTGACACTTCTCAACCTCAGTTCTTCGCTGCGTTACATGATCACGGGCGGCGTGCTGGCCATCGCGGTTATCGTGGACAGTCTCGCGCGGCAGTCGCGCGTCAGCCACGGCCGCGCGTAAGGGGACGGAAACATGGCGGAATCGCTCAACGGCAAGGTTGCCGCAATCACCGGTGCGGCCTCTGGGATCGGGCTGGAATGCGCCCGGACGCTGGTGGCCCAAGGGGCGACAGTGGTGCTGATCGACCGGGCGGAGGAGCGGCTGAAAACGCTCTGTGCCGAGATCGGGCCAGCGGCATTGCCCCTTACCGTCGATCTTCTGGACGGCCCACAGGTCTCGGGCCTGCTTCCGCGGATCCTCGACCTCGCGGGTTCGCTTGACATCTTTCACGCCAATGCCGGTGCCTATGTCGGCGGTCCCGTGGCGGAGGGAGATCCGGATGTCTGGGACCGGATGCTGAACCTCAACATCAATGCAGCCTTCCGTTCCGTTCACGCGGTGCTGCCCTATATGATCGAGCGCAGAACCGGCGATATCCTCTTCACATCTTCCGTCGCAGGTGTCGTGCCGGTCGTGTGGGAACCGATCTACACCGCATCAAAATTTGCTGTTCAGGCATTCGTCCACACAACTCGTCGCCAGGTTGCGCCGCATGGAATTCGGGTCGGCGCGGTGCTGCCCGGCCCAGTCGTCACCGCTCTTCTGGATGACTGGCCGAAGGCGAAGATGGAGGAGGCGCTGGCCAACGGCTCTCTCATGCAGCCCAAAGAGGTGGCGGAGGCCGTCGTCTTCATGCTCACCCGCCCGCGGGGAGTGGTGGTGCGCGATCTTGTAATCCTGCCCAACAGCGTGGATCTGTAACATGCAGGCGGTGCTCGGTATCGATGTCGGCACGGGGAGCGCACGGGCGGGGCTTTTCGATCTTACCGGGCGGGCACTCGCCTCGGCGAGCCACCCCATACGCCTGTGGCGAGAGCCGGGCGGCATCGTGGAGCAGTCGAGCGCGGATATCTGGAACGCCGTCTGCCTTTCCGTGCGGGAAGCGATGCGGCGCGCGGCTCTTGTACCGCAGGACGTGCTCGGCATCGGGTTCGACGCGACATGCTCGCTTGTCGTTCTGGGTGAAAGCGGCGCATCCCTGCCTGTCGGGCCCTCCGAAGATCCTGCCCGCGACATCATCGTCTGGATGGATCACCGGGCCATCGGTCAGGCCGAACGCATAAATGCCGAAGGCCATCCGGTTCTTGACTATGTCGGCGGTCGCATCTCGCCGGAGATGGAGACGCCGAAACTCCTCTGGCTGCGAGAGAACCGGCCGGAAGTGTTCGGCGCCGCGTGGGCGTTCTTCGATCTCGCCGATTTCCTCACATGGCGCGCGACCGGGGACATCGCCCGCTCCACCTGCACGGTGAC
The DNA here is from genome assembly GCF_000740795.1 of Haematobacter massiliensis. Taxonomy (GTDB): domain Bacteria; phylum Pseudomonadota; class Alphaproteobacteria; order Rhodobacterales; family Rhodobacteraceae; genus Haematobacter; species Haematobacter massiliensis. The sequence goes on along the minus strand of NZ_JGYG01000004.1, from coordinate 111,860 downwards.
ATGCAAATGGACATATCTCGCGCATGAGGGCCGCTGGGATGCGAGCTACTTCCACCAGATCGGATTGGGCCAGTTGGCAGAGGAGCAGTTCGTCCGCATAGGCACCCGGATCCTGGAGCCGGGCACCGCACTCGGCGAAGGCCTGACGGAGAGGGCGGCGTCGGAACTTGGCCTTCTTCCCGGGACGCCGGTGGGCGCTGGCCTGATCGACGCCCATGCGGGCGGCATAGGCACTGTCGGGGCCGAGGGCGACCCTGTGGCCAATCTCGGCTATGTGTTTGGGACTTCATCCTGCACCATGACGACCACGGCGAAACCCGTTTTCGTACCCGGTGTCTGGGGGCCATACTTCTCTGCGATGGTCCCGGGCATGTGGTTGAACGAAGGCGGGCAATCCGCAGCCGGCGCCGCTATCGAGCAGCTGATCGCTTCCCATCCCGCCACGCAGGAGGCAGCGGAGATGGCCCGGGCAGAGGGAGAGAGCCTGCCCGCTTTCCTCGCAGGAAGAGCTATGCGCCGGGCGGCTTCTTCCTCTGAGGCCGTCCTGCTGGCTGATGGTCTGCATGTGGTTCCGGAGTTCCTCGGGAACCGCGCACCCTTCGCCGATCCCCATGCGCGGGCGGTCATCGCCGGTCTGGGCATGGACAGGGATATCGACAGCCTCGCGGCACTTTATATCGCGGGGCTGTGCGGCATCGGCTACGGGCTGCGGCAGATCATCGAGACACAGGAGCAGGCCGGCGCACATGTGGAGCGGATCACGATCTCCGGCGGCGCGGGACAACTTCCGCTCGTGCGTCAGCTTCTCGCCGATACGACGGGCCTGCCGGTGCTTTCCGCGAAATCGGATGAACCGGTGCTGCTCGGCTCCGCAATCCTCGGCGCCATGGCGGGCGGTCTGGTCCACGACATGCGGGACGGCATGTCGCGGCTTTCCGCAACCGGAGAGACGTTCTGGCCAGCGGGTGACGATATCGCGGCTCTTCACAGCAGGCGATACGCAGCTTTTCTTGCGCTTCAGGATGTGGCGCGGAGCCTTCGGTCCATCACGGAGGGCTAATGCCGCGTGAAGCGTGTCATGCGCGCTGGTAAAAGCTGCCGTTGCCCTTCCGGCGAATTTTGTTATCTGTCTTTCTGATAACAGCGGCTGAATGATACGTGCTCACGCTCAAACACTACGAACTTCTTGTCGTTCTGGCAGAGGAACTGCACTTTGGCCATGCGGCGGTGCGGCTGAACATCTCGCAGCCGCAGCTCACGCTTCAACTGCAGCAGATGGAAGAAGTCGTCGGCGCCGTGCTCTTTGATCGGAACCGCCGACGGGTGCGTCTTGCGCCGGCCGGTGCGCTGATCCTGCCCGAAGCGCGCGCCGTTCTGCGACAGGCCCGGCGAGCGGAAGACATCGCACTTCGCGCCGGGCGCGGCATGATGGGGGAACTGGCGCTTGGCTATATCGGCGCGGCGGCCTTCAACGGGGTGCTGACGCAGCTTGTCCGTAACTATCGCGCATGTGCGCCCGAAACGGTGCTGACGCTGCGCCTCATGGACCTCGACCAGCAGATCCCGGAGATCGCCGCAGGAAATCTCGATGCGGGTATCGTGCGGTTGCCCTATGCCGACATGCCGGAAAATGTGGCGAGCAGGACGCTCTGCGAAGAAAACTTGTGGATTGCCCTGCCCTCCGACCACCGCCTCGCGACAGAACAATGCGTCGCGCTGGCCGAGTTGTCGCGCGATCCATTCATCGCCACGCATCTTCCGCCGCAGACGGGGTTTTCGGCGGCGATGCACGCGGCTTGCGCTGTCGCGGGGATCACGCCGAACATCGTGCAGCGCTCGCCGCAGTTTGCCTCCATCGTCAGCCTCGTCGCGGCGGGGTTGGGCGTGGCCATCGTGCCCGAAGCCATCCGCAACATCCAGATGAGCGGGGTCGTTTACCGCCCGCTGACGGAGACCGGCGTTACTGCCAATATCTCGCTCGTCTATCGTGCGGACAGCGAAAGCCGCCCGCTGCACCTGCTCCTGTCCTGTCTGGACGGGAGCGATCCCGCTGAAGGAGACTGATTTGCGCCAAGAGTTCTTTACCGCTGTCGATGGCATCCACCACGGCTGGCGCGCGCCTCAGGGCGATGCACCGACGGTTGTCTTTGCCAATTCGCTTGGTACCGATCTGCGAGTCTGGGACCGGGTCGTTGCCCTGCTTCCGGAAAGCTGGGGCTTGTTGCGGCAGGACAAGCGTGGTCATGGGCTGAGCGTGGCGCGTCCGGTGCTTACCATCGAGACGATGGCGGATGATACGGAGACGTTGCTCGACCACCATGGCATCCGGCGTTTCGCGGGCGTCGGCCTGTCGGTCGGGGGGCTGATCATGCAGCGGCTCGCCGTTCGGCGGCCGGAGGGCATGAGCCATCTCGTGCTGTCCGATACCGCCGCGAAGATCGGCTCGCCGGACATCTGGAACCCCCGGATCGAAGCGATCCGAGCCAATGGCATTCCCTCCGTGAGCGCTGCCATCCTGCAACGCTGGTTCGCTCCCGGTTATGAGGCGACCGAGGATTTCGCCATGTGGCGGGCCATGCTGGAGCGGACACCCGCCGACGGCTATTGCCAGGTCTCCGAGGCGATCCGCGATGCCGATTATACCGCCGATCTCGCGCGTATCACCCAGCCCACGCTGGTAATCGCCGGAGCGGATGACGCCTCCACACCGCCCGCTTTGGTCAAGGGAATGGCTGAAGCGATCCCAAACGCGACCTATGTGGAAATCGCGCGCGCGGGACACCTGCCCTGCGTCGAGCAGCCCGCCGAAGTCGCCGCGCTGCTGCAAAAGCATCTGGCCTGAGGAAAAGGGGCCTTACGGCCCCTTTCACCCCACTGCCCCTTCCACCTAACCGACGGTCACGCCGCCACAGACGAACAGCGTCTGTCCGGTGACGAACCCTGCGTCCGGCGCGCAGAAGAAGGAGACGGCGTTTGCCACATCCTCCCCCGTGCCGATGCGGCGGACCGGGATGTGATTGACGATCTCCTGCGTTCGCGGCGCGTCGGGGGGATTGTTCCGCCAGAAGGCGTCGGTGCCGATAGGGCCCGGAGCGACGCAGTTGACCGTGATGCCATGCGGGCCGAGCTCCAGCGCCCATGTCCGCGCCATGGACTGTGCTGCCCCTTTGGTCGCGGAATAGAGCGTGCGAAGCTCCTTGCCGAGCGTCACCCGGCTTGTGTTCATCACGATGCGCCCGCCGCCCGCCGCTTTCATCCCCGGAAGAAAAGCCTGCGCGCAGACGATGGAGGGGCGCAGGTTGATGTTCATCAGCCGGTCCATATCCTCTGCCCGCACCGCCTCCAGCGGGGCTGGCATGACCACGCCCACGTTGTTGACAAGGCAGGTGACGGCAAAGCGGTTCGCGATCTCTGCGGCGGCCGAACGGGCCGCGTCCAGATCGGAAAGGTCCACCCGAACGAAGGCATCCACGGTCGCCTCCGGCTCCGTGACGTCGAGGACGACCGTCTGAAAACCGTCGTGCTTCAGCCTCGCGGTGATTGCCGCGCCGATGCCCCCGCTTCCGCCGGTTATGACGGCAGCACGGCGTTGGAACCCCATCACAGATCGCCCTCCCGGACGGAGGAGGGATGCCGGCAAAGCGGGGTTACGGAGATATCCATGTAGGGATAGAGCGGCAGCGCCGTCAGCACCTCGTGCAGATGGGCATTGTCGCGGCAATCAAGGATGCTGACATTTGCATAGCTTCCGGCGACGCGCCAGATATGCCTCCAGATACCCTGCCGCTGCAGATCCTGAGAATAGGCCTTCTCTCTCGCCTTGATGCCGGCAACGGTGTCCTCCTCCATATCCTGGGGAATGTTCACCGTCATTTCGACCTGATAGAGCATGTCAGCCCTCCTGCAATGTGTTCCGTCCGTCGAGATAGGCCTTGCGCCAGCGGGTGACGAAGACGGTCTCGAACAGCCCGCCCCAAAAGAAGGGATCGGCGGCGATGAAGGCTTCTGCGGCATCGCGGCTTTCCACATCTAGCAGATAGACGCCGCCGCTCGCAGCCTCGCCCGCGTCATCGAGTTTGGCGCCGCAGGCAAGGAGAAGAGCCTTGTTCTCCTCCAGATAGGCGAGGTGTTCGGGCCGGAGGCGGAGGCGCAGATCCCCCGCGCCCGGCCTGTCGTAGGTTTCTACCATCCACGGCATCAGGCAGCCGCCCCCATGACGCCCCAGATGCCGCAGGTGACGCCGAAAATCACACCGAGGTAGAACAGGATCAGCACCATGTAGCCCATGATATCCTTGAGCTTCAGCCCGGAAATCGCCAGCGCAGGAAGAAGCCAGAAGGGTTGCACCATGTTGGTCCATTGGTCCCCGATCTGGACGGCGAGGGCGGTTGCGGGGATGGAAGCGCCAAGCTGAAGTGCGGCCTCCGTCATCACCGGCCCCTGGATGACCCACTGCCCACCGCCCGAGGGCACGAAGATGTTGATCAGCCCCGCCGAGATGAACGACCACAATGGCAGCGTTTCTGCACTGGAGAAGGACACGAACCAGTTCGAGAAGGTGACAACCAGCCCGGACCCGGCGAGAATTGCCAGAATACCGGCATAGAACGGATACTGGATGATGATGCCCCCCACGACGCGCACCCCGTCATTCACGGCGGCGAGAAAGCGGTTGGGCGTGACGAAGAGTGCGATCCCGAGGAACAGGAACAGCAGGTTCACGAAGTTCAGCGTGATGCCGCCGCCTTCAAGCAGGTAGAGCACGGCGTAGATCAGACCGAACACTCCCATCCCGATGCCGATCACCGGCGAATTGTTGAGCCGGTCGGCGAGGGTGTCGTATTTCTGGGGCTGTTCCAAGTTCTCGGTCGCGGCGGGGGCGATGCGCTTTGCCTCGATGACCTTCTCACCGGGCTTCGGATGCAGCATGGCGTTGAACAGCGGCAGCGTGACGATGATGATGAGGTTCATCACGATGAGATAGGGGGAAAAGATCGTCTCGCTGAGCGGGATCAGCCCGATCGAGCTTTCAAGGAAATGACCGGGCGTGTTGATGAGCAACGGCACCGAACCCGAAAGCCCCACACCATAGACGGCAAAGCCGGAGTAACCGGCAGCAATCACGAGCGGATAGTGAAGGCCCTTGACCTTCTGGCCCAACTTCTGGGCAATCAGCGTGCCCAGCACCAGACCGAAACCCCAGTTGAGCCAGCTGCCGATCCCGCCGAAAAGCGTGGCGGCGATGACGGCTGCCTGAGGTGTGTGGATGCCGGCGACGACCCGATCCATCAGCCGGTCCACCAGCGGCGTCTTGGCGAGGATGTAGCCTGCGAGCAGAATGACGGTCATCTGCATCGTGAAGGCCAGCAGGTTCCAGAATCCGTCGCCCCAGTAGCGCGTGGCATCGACGAAATTCGTTCCCTCCCAGATCATCGCAAAGACGAGCGTCAGTCCGGTGAGGATAATCGCTACCACCAGTGGGTCCGGCATGTAGCGGTTGACGATACGCGTGAAAAAGTTGGCGACTGCTGTCAATTTTCCCTCCTCCCAGGCACCGGGTAGGGGCGCCAGGCTTCTCCAATGATGCTCAAAGCTAATCAGTCATTGTCAGTTATGATGTCAACATATATGTTTGCGAAAGTTTCAGATGTCTTTCTGGGCGGAGGAAGCGATCCGGGGCCGAGAAGTCTTCCCCTTGCGATCGCGTTGCCAGATGGCCATCAGGGATCGTCAGACGGAGGAGTGACTATGCCGAATTGGGTGAATCGACCGGAGAAATCCAACTGGGGAGATTTCGGACCCGACGATCAGTTGGGAACGCTGAATTACATCACGGACGCGCATCGTATCGCTGCGGCTGCCGAAATTCGCGAGGGCCGGGCCTATTGTCTGTCGCTGCCGCTGGATGTGCCCGGGCCGATCTCTCTCAACCCCCGCCGCAAACCGCCGCGTCTCGGCCCGACATGTTCGGGCGACACGCCATATGTCAATTTCCCGCTAAGCAATGTCGATCCGCTGCTGCAGGACGTGATCAGCGACGATCAGGTTCTGATGTCCATGCAGTTCTCGACCCAATGGGACTCGCTTGCGCATGTCGGCGCGCTGTTTGACGCAGACGGCGACGGTGTCGCCGAGCGCTGTTATTACAACGGCCACCTTGCCGGGCGGGACATCCTTGGGCCGGATGCGCACGGCCCGAACACCTCCTTTGCAAACCGGCTATCGGTGACGGAGATGGCAAAGACCCCGGTCCAGGGGCGCGGCGTGCTGATTGATCTCGCCCGCCACTTCGGCATGGAACGCACTGTCGTAGGGCGCGCCGCCCTTCATGACGCGATGCGGGCGCAGGGGGTGGAGGTGCGTGAAGGCGATATTCTCCTGCTGCGGACCGGCTTTGCAGAAGCGCTTCTGGACATGCAGGCCAGCCCGGATCCGGCGCGACTGGAGCGGACGGGCGCGGTTCTGGACGGTGCGGACGAGACGCTTCACGACTGGATCACGGAAAGCCGCATCTCGGCCATCGCCGCCGACAACTACGCGGTCGAGGACGCCCATGCAGACCGGGAGAACTGCTGCCTGCGGCTGCCCCTTCACCATCACTGCCTGTTCAAGATCGGCCTGCCTCTGGCGGAACTATGGTATCTGCGCGATCTGGCGACCGCATTGGCAGAGCGCGGTCGGCATGCGGTCTTTCTGACTGCGCCGCCGCTCTACATGCCAGGCGCAGTAGGCTCGCCCGTGACGCCCGTCGCGACGATCTGACGGCACGCCTCTCAGGCAGTGACTCGGGTCGCGGCCTGAAAGGTATCGTGCATCCGCTGCGGATCGGCGTCCTCTCCCGTGAACAACCGGAAGGCGCCGACCGCCTGAAACACGGCCATGCCACTCCCATCCATGGTCCGGCAGCCCCGCTCGCGAGCAAGGGCGAGCAGCGGAGTAACGAGCGGGAAATACACGACATCCGCCACCCAGTGACGCGGCGCTAGCAGCTCGGCGGGCAGCGGCAGGCCGGGATGCGCCGCCATCCCCATCGGCGTGGTGTTGATCAGTCCTTCCGCATCCTGCATCGCCGCCGGGAGGTCGGTCACGACGTGGACATAGGGCCGACCGGCGACGGCATTCATGCGCGCGGCCAAAGCCTCCGCCCTCCCGATATCCATGTCGGAGAGGAGAAGCCGCTCCACTTTCAACGACTGCGCCGCATAGGCGACCGCGGCACCCGCGCCGCCGGCACCCAGTTGCAGAACGACGGTGCGCGGCACGTCGGGCAGCGCCTGGCGAAACCCCTCAAGAAATCCCGACCAGTCGGTGTTGTGGCCTGTTCTCCCTCTCTCCCCGAACACCACGGTGTTGACCGCACCAAGCGCCGCAGCGTCTTCGGACAGCTCGTTCAGCAGGGGCAATACCGCCTGCTTGAACGGATGGGTGATGTTGAGCCCGGCAAAGCCCTGCGCCTCCGCCTCGGCGATGAGGCGCTCCAACGAGGGTTTGTCACCGGTCTGCGTCTCGATATCGAGGAGATCATACCGGAGCCGGAAACCCTGCGCCGCCGCCTCCGCCATATGCAAAAGGGGTGTGCGGGATCTGCCGATGCCGGCACCGATCAGCCCCACCCGGATCGGTGTGGTCATGGCGCATCCTGCCCGATCATCTCTGCAAGCGCATGGACAGCGTGGACATAACCGCGCGCGCCAAGCCCCGCGACGACCGCCGTCGCAACCGGTGAAACCAGCGATCGGTGATAGATGGCTTCGCGCCGGTGAATGTTGGAGATGTGGAGCTCGATGATCGGGCCGGGGAACATCTTCAGCGCATCCATCACGGGCACGGATGTAAAGGTGAGCCCTGCGGGATTGATGACAATCCCGCGTCCGCCCGTGTCGATGGCCTCATGAATCCAGTCGATGATCTCGTATTCGGCATTCGACTGATGGAACCGAAGGGGCGTGTCGCCGGCCGCCTCTCGCGCCCAGGTTTCCACTTCCGCCAAGGTCGTGCGGCCGTAAATCTCCGGCTCGCGCTTTCCCAGCCGGTTGAGGTTGGGTCCGTTCAGTATCCAGATGGTCATGGAGAAACTCTCGGTTCAGCCGGCGTAGCCCGCGAGACGCGGCAGCCACAGCACGAGGTCGGGGAAGAAGGTTATGATTGCCAGGCAGAGCAGCATCCACCCAAGGAATGGCAGGCAGTCGCGGATGATGTCCTTCATCGGCGAGCCGGAAATGTTGGTCATGATGAAGAGCAACAGGCCATAGGGCGGGGTCACGAGTCCGAGCATGATATTGACCACCACCACTACCCCAAAGTGCACGAGGTCGATCCCCAGCGCCTGGGCCGCGGGAATGAACACCGGCACGATGATGAGGAGGATCGCCGTACCCTCCAGCACGCACCCCAGCAGCAGCAGGAGCACGTTGACGAGGAGCAGGAACTGGATGGGCGACAGCTCCCACCCCGTCAGGACCGCGCGAAGGGTTTCCGGGATGTTCTCAATCGTCACCACGTAGTTGAACACCAGGGCGCCGCCGATCATCATGCCGATGGAGGCGGAAGTCTTGGCGCTGATCAGTACCGCGTTGTACCCCTCGCGCCAGCTCAGACTGCGGTAGAGGATCACGGAGACCAGCACCGCATAGGCGGCGGCCAGAGCGGCGGCTTCGGTGGGCGTCGTCACGCCTGTGTAGATACAGCCGAGCAGGATGACCGGCATCAGCAGCGTGGGCAGCGCCCGCCAGGTGACACGCGGAACCTCTCGAAGCGAAACGCGCGGCTCCACGGGAAAGTTGTGCCGCCTCGCATCCCAGGCGACCTGAAGCATCTGCATTCCCGTCATCAGCAGGCCTGGCACCACGCCCGCAAGGAACAGGTAGCCGATGGAGACATCGGAGACGAGCGCATAGACGACCATCGGAATGGACGGCGGCAGGATAGGCCCGATGACGGCGGTCACCGCGGTCAACGCCGCCGCGTAGCTCGGTGTATAGCGGCCCTCCCTTGTCATCATGTTCTGCATCATCCGTCCCGATCCGGCGGCATCGGCGATGGCGGAGCCCGACATGCCGGCGAAGATCAGGCTCTGCACGACGTTGATCTGCGCCAGCCCGCCGCGCATATGGCCGACGAGCACGTTGCAGAACCGCAGCAGCCGCTCCGTCATGGAACCGGAATTCATGATTTCCGCGGCAAGGATGAAAAGCGGGACAGCAAGGATGATGTAGTTCGAATACATCCCGTTCAGGAACTGCTCCGCGGCCGTGCCCATGTCCATCCCCGTTATCCAGAGATAGAGAACGGAGCCGCAGATCATCGACAGGCCGATCGGCAGGCCAAGCAGGGCCAGCGCCGTCATCGTGGTGATGGCGAGGGAAAAGGGGCTTGCAAAAGTCATACGCCGGAACTCGCTGTCGTGGGGTCATAAGCTTCCGGCGCCCGTCCGAAGACAGCCCTCCAGCCGACCCACAGATGACGGACAATCATCGCGATCATGAAAACGATGTAGATGGAATAGAGCCAGTCGAAGCGGAGCCGCAGATACGCCGTACGCTCCACTTTCATGAAGGTTACATAGTCCCACGTCGCGGGCAGCGAGAGCGTGAAGATCGCGATCAACGCCGCTCCGGTCACCGCCGCCATCCAGCGCCGGGTTCTCTCGCCAGCTGCTCCGTAGATGAGGTCGAACCGCATTTCCTCCCTGTCACGGATGACGAAGGAAGCACCGAAGAGCACGAGCCAGATCCATAGAATGACACTGGTTTCATGCGTCCAGCCCATCGGCATGTTGAGGACATATCGGGAGACGATCTGAATGAGAAACACGATGAACATCGCCGCGAGCATGAAGACGAGGATGTCCTCGCAACGGCGCTGGAGCCAGGGAAGAAGCCGGATCGGCATGGGCATTCTCCGATGAAGGGAAGTGGCGGCCCTTCCCGGGGCCGCCGTTTGCATCAGGCCGCGGCTATCCGCTCGATCATGCCGGCCGGCCATTCCTTCGCCAGATCGGATTCCAGATAGGCTTTCTGAACATGGCTGCGGAAGGCGGCCAGATCAGGCGCGTAGACGTCAAGGCCGCGCTCCGCGAAGGACTTGGCGATCTCGGCCTCCCGCGTGACGTGCTGCTCCGTGCTCCAGCCGATGGCACCGTCGGCCGCCGTCTGAAACGCCGCGCGCTGTTCCTCCGTCAGCTTCTCCCAGAACCGGCCAGAGACGGTCAGAAGGTCAAAGGCGACCAGATGCGACGTCAGGACGATCTGGTCCATCACCTCGTAGAACTTCATGTTGTCCACGTTGGGCAATGGATTGTCCTGCCCGTCGATCGCACCGGTCTGCAGGCCGGTATAGACTTCCGCATAGGCCATGGGGGTCGGATTTGCGCCAAGCGCACGCCCCAGGAATTGCCACGCCTCCCCGCCCGGCATACGCAGCTTCACACCGGCCATGTCGGCTGGGGTGGCGATCTTGCGATTGCCGCGAAGACCGACCTGACGCGTGCCATAGAAGGTAGGCCCAAGGATCTTGATACCGAGCTGCCCCTCAGCCAGCGCCTTCGTCTCCGCGCCGACATCGGAGGTGAAGAAGCTGCGCAAGTGGTCGGGATCGCGGAACAGATAACCGGAGGTCAGAATGGACCATGCCGGGATCTGGTTGGAGATGTCCTGGGGCGCGATATTCGACATCTCCAGGTTGCCGCGCTGGAGGGCGACAAGCTCAGTCCCCTGCTTGAACAATGTCCCGCCGTAGAAGCCTTCGTACTTGAAGTCCGGGCCGATGCCTTCGGCGAATTGCTTCATCATTCCCGCTCGGATGTCCTGCTCGGAGAACACGGCGGAAAAGCGGATGCGGCTCTGCTCGGCGGCATGGCTGAGGCGTGCGAGAAATGGCGTGGCAAGCATGGCCCCGCCGAGCGCGGCAAAGCCGCGCCGGGTCACTTTGGTCATGGTGTCCTCCCTTTGGCGAAGCACCCCCTCCGTGCTTCGTCCTGCGCTGAGGATGTCATCGGGAATTTCAGTTTTCAACTAGAGATTTTCGTTTCATATGATATTTTGTGTTTTAACTGATGTCGCGGGAGAGGCGGATGGCTACGGGAGTCCGGGAAGAGACCGCAGGGGAAAGCGCCTATCGCCGCCTGCGGAGCGACATCATCTTCGGAAAGCTGGCACCTGGGCGCCGGCTGCGGCTTGAGCAGTTGCGCGCGCGCTACGAGGTGAGCATCGCGACACTGCGTGAGATATTGACACGGCTCGTGCCGGAGGGGCTGATCGTCGCCGAGAACCAGCGGGGGTTCGAGGTTGCGCCCATCTCCATCTCGGATCTGAGAGACATTGCAGAAATGCGTCTCCTGCTGGAGTGCCACGCGGTCGCCCAGTCCTTTGCCAACGGCGATCTGGAGTGGGAGGCCTCGGTGGTGGCAGCGCATCACAAGCTTTCCCGCATGGAGGAGAGGATGCTGCGCGGGGATCACACCGTTAGCGAGACATGGAAGCGATATGATCGCGAATTCCATGTTGCGCTGATCTCAGCATGCGGGTCTAGCGAGCTTCTGGCGACTCATGACCGGATATTTGACCGTTTCCTGCGCTATCAGGTCCTGCTGGTGATGTTCCGGGGCGCAGTGGCGGCAGAGGAGCATCACGCGTTGCTCCGCGCCGCCCTCGACAGGGACGTGCCCGCGGCGCAGAGGCTCCTCGCCCGGCATATCGGCGCCTGTATCGACTACACAGTCGAGCATGACCTGCTGCGGGGAGATGCGGCATGACGGAGGATGCCCATCCCACGCTCTATGCGCGGCTCCGGTCCGAAATCATCATGGGCAAGCTGGCGCCGGGGCGGAAGCTCCGGCTGGAGACACTGCGGGAGAGTTACGATGTGGCGACCAGCAGCCTCCGTGAAGCACTGACCCGGCTTGCTTCCGACGGTTTCGTGCTGGCGGAAGGCCAGCGGGGCTTTGAAGTGGCGCCGATTTCCCGTGCCGGCCTGCATGAAATCGCCGCGCTGCGACTGCTGCTGGAGGAGCATGCGCTCGCTCGCTCCTTTGCGACGGGCGGGCTGGACTGGGAGGCCGCGGTGCTTTCCGCGCATCACAAGCTCGATGCGCATGAGGAACGGCTGGAAGCGGGGGATGCGGCGGATATTCCCGCATGGCGGCGAAGCGACTGGACCTTTCACCAGACACTTATCTCCGCATGCGGTTCGCGGGTGCTGATGCAGACACATGCGGAGATCTTCGACAAATATCTGCGCTATCAGATGATCGCATTGACCTTTCGCCCGGAAGCGTCTCGGCAGGAACACCGGGCACTGCGGGATGCGGCCTTGCGCCACGACAGCGCTGCCGCAGTCACCATTCTGCGGGAGCATATCAACGCGGGTGTCGCGCACGCCACGGAGCATATGCAAGCGCTAACGCCGTAGCCGCAGACAAAGCCGGGGATGCCCATGAAAACAGCCATTGCCACTGTCTCCATCGCCGGGATGCTTCCTGAAAAGCTGCGCGCCATCGCCAGCGCCGGCTTCGACGGCATCGAGATATTCGAGCAGGATTTCATCGCCTCGGATTTCAGCCCGCGAGAGGTTGGAAGGATGGTGCGCGATCACGGGTTGGAAATCATGCTGTTCCAGCCGTTCCGGGATTTCGAGACCCTCCCGGAACCGCTCCGGCGGCGCGCCTTTGCGAGGGCGGAGCGGAAGTTCGACCTGATGGCGGAGCTGGGCGTTGATCTGCTGCTTGTCTGCTCCTCCGTTCATCCTGCCGCGCTTGGTGGCGTCGATCGGGCGGCCGCCGATTTGCGAGCGCTCGGCGAAATCGCCCAGCCGCGCGGGATCCGCGTCGGGTATGAGGCGCTCTGCTGGGGCCGGTTTGTTCGCGACCATCGGGATGCATGGGAGATCGTGCGCCGCGCCGACCATCCGAACGTCGGGCTGATCCTCGACAGTTTTCACACTCTTGGCCCGCGGATAGCTCCCGCGACAATCCGTGAGATACCGGGCGACCGCATCTTCTTCGTGCAACTTGCAGACGCCCCCCGGATAGAGATGGATTTGCTCTACTGGTCGCGTCACTTCCGCAACATGCCGGGTGAGGGCGATCTGGATGTCCCCGCCTTCATGCGTGCGGTGATGGCGACGGGCTATGCCGGTCCTATCAGCCTGGAGATCTTCAACGATCAGTTCCGCTCCGGCCTGCCTCGCCTTGTCGCCCATGACGGCAAGCGGAGCCTCATAGGACTGATGGACCAGATGGGCCGCGAGGAGCCTGATCTTTGCTTGTCCGGAGAGAACCGACTTCCCCGACCGGTCCAGCCGGAAGGCATCGAGTATATCGAGATCGCGACGGATGAAGCGACACGCCCCGCCCTCGCCGGCTTCCTGGCAAGCGCCGGTTTTGCTGAGGTTGGCCGTCACCGGACCAAACCGGTCACGCGATGGCAGCAGGGCGAGGTGAACATCGTGCTCAACACCGGGACGGACGGGTTCAACTACAGTTCCTGGGTCACACACGGTACAGCGGTGTCAGAGATCGGCATTCGCGTCCCTGATGCGGCAGAGGCTGTCACCCGCGCTGTCGCTCTCATGGCGGAGCCGCATGGCGACAGGATTTCCCCCGACGATCCAGTCGTGCCCGCGGTCCGGGGGATAGGCGGCACCGTTCTTCGCTTTGTCGATGACGGCCCCGAACTGCAAAGCCTTTGGGAGCACGAGTTCATCCCTACCGGTATCGCATCGGGAAGCGGCATCACCCGCACGGATCACATCGCCCAGACAATGGCTTACGAGGAAATGCTGAGCGCCTCCCTGTTCTACAGCACTCTGTTCGAGGCGGAGCGCATGCCCATGCTGGACGTCGTCGACCCGGATGGGCTGGTGCGCAGCCAGGCCATTCTCTCGGGTGGGCTACGCATCACGCTGAACGGCGCGGAAGCACGGCGCACCCTCGCACGAAGGTTCATCGACGATACGTTCGGCGCTTCGGTGCAGCACATTGCTTTCGCAACGAATGACATCTTCGCAACCGCCCAGCAAATGGAGGCGCGCGGCTTTCCGTTTCTTGGCATCGGCGCCAACTACTATTCAGATCTCGCCGCTCGCTTCGATCTGAGGCCGGACTTCGTCGATAGGCTACGGCGGCTGAACATCATGTATGATGAAGACGGCGAGGGTTGCTTCTATCAGTTCTACAGTACCGGTCAGGCTGGGGAACTTTTCCTTGAGGTCGTTCAGCGCCAAGGCGGCTACCAGGGCTACGGAGCTCCGAACGCGCCGTTCCGAATTGCCGCGCAGAAGCGTCACCTGCGGCCGCTTGCCGTACCGGAACTCTAGGTGACGCTGACAGAATGCATTGGATGTGCAGCCGATCCACGATCCGCACAACGGTCGCGAAACGGACGGCAAGGCCATCCACACGCTACGCAACATGGCCGAACGGTGCTCTGACATTCAGCAATCATTGGGAAGCGACGGCGCCGACGTGGGGTCTTCGTTAGACGGTATTCTTCGGCGCGGAGCAGTATATTAATACATTGTAATTAAAAAATTATTCTCCTCATGATACAGCTCGCATCGGCAGGCGAACCAGTATGGAGAGGCGTGGAGGCAGCTATTCGGGCAACCAGTGAAGTTTGCTCATCGGGAACGTCTCCTCATGGAGCTTGATTGATGATGCACAACCGGAAATCAAAGCGTCCTGTGCCTAAGCGATAGCGCCTGAACCCGCGCGCGCTCCTCCAAATCAGGAATAGGGCCCGTAGTCGGTCCGTTACCTCCAAAAAATGGTCATCGGCTTGCCAAGATCCCGTCTCCGACGCCGCGAGGGAGCTTGTCGATGTCGAGCATTCGGGCATCTTGAATCTTTCCGGGCAGCATTAAAGCATTGTTGCGCTTCAAAAAAATGCACCATGAGGAATCCCCCAGCCCGCAACAATACAACGCCAGACAACCAGTGTAGGACCGATTACCTACCCCGATAATCCTCTTGATCGAATCATTTCAGGGAGGTCATCCTATTAAAGACTCTTTTATGTATTCCAGGTGCAGGCATGGACGCGTTGACCTTGTTTCGTCTGCCGGTTTCCGGCGACCGCACTCCGGTGCATTCGACTTCGCAGATTTCAGGAAGGAAAGGAGAGAGTATCAGTTCAAAGTTTCAAAAATCCAACTTCATTATCTTCTGCGCAGTGCTTTCGGTCTCCAACGCACTTCCTCAGACCGCCCAGGCGTTTTTCGGAGTAGTGACCCAAGAATACACAGAATTCAACCTGCCGGCAGATGCGGAAACATGCGCTGATATACTCTCCGGTAAAGTGCTTAAGACACCGATACCTGAGAAAGCGGCAGCGGTTTGCTCCATGGGCAATGCCGATATGGAGCGGTTAAAAGAAGCACTTGCGGCCCCGGCCAGCAAGAATACCGACTTAGGTCAGTATATTCCTGCTCTTAGAGAATGGAGCATGAATGGCAGAAAACGGCTTCTTCAGGCCGCGGAACGCTTGTCCGGCAGGAATTCCGCTCCGGGATTTCAAGATCTGGTATCCGCGTACATCATCCATAATGCGATCGCTGTCCGAGGCTTGGAAGCTAGCCCGAAGGCATCTGACCCTGCATTGCAGGACGTAAGAACCTCTTTGCTTGAGAATATCAAGACTGCGGATTACGAGAAGGCATTTACAGAGATAAGCGGCTTGATAACTCGGGATAGAGGCAAGAATTTAAACGACCGGGCACTATTATATTCTGATCTTCGGTGGATCAATTTTGCAACAGGAAATTATGCCGGGGCTTCCGATCATGCACTCTCAGCTTTCTTGTTGTGGAAGGGAGATGATGTATTCCGAACCTCTCTCGCTCACGCCGTGATCGACAATTTGAACTTGTCGCGGAACAATACTCGATACAACGCTGAAAACTACGAACGTCAGAATATCCTTCTTGGTTATCTTGGATCTGAAGGCTTAGCCCTTGATGAAACAGTTCGGGGGGATGCACGCCGATCGATGGGCTTAGGTATTTCAAAGAGATCCGCTTTTACACGTGATTCTGATAATATCTATAGAGAGATCACAGCATATGTGGAAGCCGCAGAGCATTTCAAAGCGGCAGGAGATGATGCTGCGATCTCTATTATCATTAAGGACTTGTCCGAGGCTACTGAACGTCTTCTGGCAAGTTCTTATGGAAAAGAAAATGAGATGATAGAGCTTGTTGAAGGCTTGCGGCAGAAAGCAAATTCGCATGGGGTTGAGATGCCCTTGCGGATAGCTCAAGCTGGGCTAATGACAAGAGAATCCATAAATACTGACGACATGAAGAAGATACGAAACGCCTATCGAGCTTGGATGGACCTTGCGGAGGAAAAGGCGCTGATTGGCCTGAGTTCATGGCACATGTATTATTTTACCTCAGCGCTGGAGAATGTCGGCCGCATTGACAGTGACACCAAAAATCTGCAAATGGCATCACTCTCTTACAAGCGTATAGCAAAAACTCAGTCTCAAAGTAAGAACGCACTATTATTTCTAAGTCTTTTCGGGGATGCAAGATCGCTGGCGGCAATTTATCGCCTGACTGGGGAAGAAAGTTACCGCGATGCCGCTCAAGCTGCCATTGATGCGATTATCCAGGTCTTTCCAGAAAACGAGATGCAGGAGACTCACAAAGCCACGTTGAATCAATTGCGCGCAATGCTCTAGAGCGAGGGCACCTCTTGCATCATAGCCAGAACCAGACGGTAGCCGCGAAGACTATAGGGAAAAGTAACACCGTCGCGCCTCGGTCGTAGCGGGTGGCAGCGCGGCACCATTCCTTCAGACGCCCGATTATGATCTTGATCCTGTTGCGCCGTTTGTAGCGGAATTGGTCATGCTTTATAGATTTTTCGCGAGACTTTGTGTCGAGGATACATGTTCTTACCTCCGCTTAAGGTATCTCTGAACTCGTGTTGATCATTCCCGTCTTCGGAAGACCCGAGCAAAGACGCGGCCGTCACTCCACCGCTCCTAACAGTTGCATATTTTCCGGGATTACCCATTCCGTGGATGCTTCCCCCATTCGTATCGTAAGGGGTCTCGGGCAGCGCCGTCAGATCGGCCTGACCGCGCAGGAGGTCGTCGAGGCAGCTTCGTGAATGGCCGTTAGCGACGGCTACGAGGGTTGTTTTCAGATGGGCGATAGTTTGGCACCGTTGATCTTCCAGGTCTCTAGCAGGAAGGCGATACAGGCGATGCCGCCTGCTTTGTGATCGGCGGAGAACGCATTCTTTCGATTAGGGGCGATAGGTCGCTTCAGATTTGCGATCCAGCTGGAGCCGATCTCGATGCGGCCGTCGGTCAGGAAAGTCTGCAACCCGCCCCATCGGTTGTGGAGGCGTGTCAACTTTTCGCCCCGCCGGGATTTGGCGGAGATTTTCCGGCGCGGCGCCCGCTGCCAGTCACCGAAGGCGGCAACCAGTGGTGCAGTGCGAGTCTGGCGGGCCAGGAGGCGCTGGCCGGGCAAGATACTGCGGATGTTTGCTTCGACGGCATGTACTTCGGCAATCTGGCGCAGGCCCGCGCGGCAATCTCCGAACCATCGCGGTCGAAGGCCTCGTCAGCTTTCACCGGGCAATGGGCCATCCGAATAAGGGCACCCCCCTCGCGCGATGGTTTGATCAGCCGGTTATAGCGGTCCAACCATCGATATGGAAGATATCGGGGCTGAAGCCGCGCTGTTGGCTTGCCCGCCATAGCGACCGCCGAAAGCTCCGGCCCGGACGGGTCCAGACCGTGGAAGTGCAACCCATTTAAGGCGGCACGCGACCATCCAGTCCAATGCGGTTCAACTGCCCACGAGATCCCATCAACCTGTTGGACTTCCGGACGAGGGGCAAACACGCCTTCAATGACGGCATTGGCTTTTTCCCTGCCCTGCTGCGGCGATCTTTGACCATGCCAGATTTCAGAGTTGGCGAGCCTGTAGCGCGAACCGCTCAGCGTTTCAGAGGGGTCGGTGAGAAGGCAAGGAATCGCCATTCATCCGCGCGCATTGCCCAGACACTGGTGCAGACATTGTCGATGACGCGGTCTTGACCATTCACCGTGGCGCGTGCCCACATCGACCCCACCAGAACGAGCACATCTCCACGGCGGATCACCTGCTCTGTCACCGGTCGCAGTTCGTGATACTGGAAAAACCCCGCGCGCAGCTTGTCCAGGTAGCTGGCCTTGCTGTCTCGGTCGCCGAAGGAATGCGTGTAGGACAGATCATCGTCCAACATTGCGTCCAGCGCAGTAGCGTCGCCGGCCTGCATGGCGCGATAGCGCCGTGCTTCCAGCTCGTCGGCCAGCGCCCGATCCTCAGGCGAGGAGGAGAAGATCGTCATGCTCGTCCACTCCGCAGCAGGCGGTGAAGTGCTGGATCCATTCCAACGAGGGCAAGGCACCCCACTGGTTGACCACGCGCCAGTTCGACAAATTCTCCCCGGGATCGGCGACGCGGGTGGGCAGATCCAGATCCTGAATCACCTCCATTTCCGCGATGCATTCGATGAGGAAGCCGGAACGGTCGACGTAATACAGGAACAGGTTGTCGCCCGCACCATGCCTGCCCGGCCCCCAGAGCAGCCGGCGGTTCTCGACGCCGAGTTCATCTGCAATGCCCTTGAGGCCGTCGAAATTCTTGAACTCCCAGCTGATGTGATGGACCCCGGTGTTTCCCTTGACCGCAGCGAGCGTGTGATGGCGGCCATCGGCCGCGCGCATCCACATGATCTCATAGCCCGATGTGCGTTCGGTCAGCAGCATCCCGGTCGCGGCGTGCAATTCTTGCGAAAAGGTCACCGGATCCCTGGCCGCGAAATTGACATGGTCGAGGAAACGCGGATGCACGCCGGGCCCATGATAGCGCAAGGGCTGATCCAGAGGCATCGGGGTATGGACCTCGATGGCATGGCCTTCGCTGGTCAGGAAGGTCACGCCCTTGCTGATACAGTCCAACGAAGGCCGATCGGTCAGGATTTTCAGCCCGGCCTTGCGGGCCCGGACAGCGACCTCATCCACCGCTTCGGGCGTGACGGCTTCCAGGCCGACGCGGCGCAGGGTGTTGGTGGCCGCAGGATACAGGATCATCTCGGCCCGTCGCTGGTTCGACGTCAGCATGATCCGCTCGCCCTCGCGCGCGCTGATGCGTGCACCGGCGATGTTGCAGGTGTCCTTGGCCGCAGCCTCGGGATCGGTGACGTTCAGGGCGACATAGCCAAGACGGAAAACCAGTGGTGCAGGCATGGGCTCCTCCTCTTCCCATGGCGAATCCGGCGTTCTAGTCCGCGTCGGATTCGTAGTTATGGACGAAATCGGCGGGCATTTCGGGCCCCCAGAGATAGATGGAATCCTCGCCCGGATAGTCTCCGGCCTGCCAGTCGCAGTCGTGCGGGATATAGTCGATGTCGGCGGAATATTCGGAATAGCTGCCCCAGGGATCGCGCACATAATGGAAGTAGTTCGAGCCGAGGACATGCCGCCCCATGCCCCAGCCGTGCGAATAGCCCTTGTCGGCCATCTGCATCGCGCCCTTGCCGATTTCATTGATGCCGCCCATGTCCCAGCTGCAATGGTGCAGCCCCGGGGCGGATGACTTCGCAAAGGCCAGCAGATGGTGGTCCGAGCCGTGGATGCCGTGCATGAAGCAGATCACATCGCCCGAGCGGTCCGAGAGCCGCAGCCCCAGCGCCCGAGTGTAGAACGCGATGGCTTTCGGCACGTCCGGCGTGAACAGCAGCACATGCGCCAGCCGGCGCGGCCGCACGATGGGTGCCTTCGAGCGCATCGGTGCCGCCGCCACCCCGCCGGGTGTCGAGCTCAGCGAGAACGGGGTCTTTGCATCGGGCGAGGTCTTTTCGGCGATCTTGACCTCGATCAGCACGCCGAACGGGTCGTGAAACCAGAACCCGTTACTGTCGAAGCCGCGCGGCGCATCCATCAGCCGCACGCCCATCTGCTCGATCCGTTGGCGCAGCGGTTCGAAATCCTCCTCGAACACGGCTAGAGACAGGTGATTGAGCTGCTTTCTCGGCCCTTCTGTCAGGCTGAGCCAACGGTGATCCGAGCCGAAGGTATACAGGCCAAGCGTGTTGCCTTCCTCGCGTATGTCCAACCCGAAGGCGCGATAGAAATCGTCGGCGACCCTCAGGTCGGGCACGCGCATGGTAAAGGTATCCATCGAATGGACGCCCAGTTCTCCCGGTCGCTTGGTGGCGGCAATCCTTCCGGTGATAGCGGTCATCTTTCCCCCTCCTTTCCATGCGGGAAGGTGCCCGCGCATGGCCTCGGTCAAAAATGAACCGGTCGCGGCGTGGTCAGGCTGCCGCGCGACGGGCCTTCAGAATGCCGCCGAGATCGGCCAGCGCATCCAGCGTCTCGGTGGTGGCGGTTGTCTGGGTAGGGTTGGCGTGGAAGCGACCTTCCTCGTCGCGCTGCTGGGCATAGAGCGGGCAGACCACACCCTGCACCAGCGGCACCATGCGCAGCGCGATGGCAACGCGGCGGAGGTCCTCGACGGCGCGGGCAGCGCCCGAGATGCCGCCATAGCCGACCGCGGCCATCGGCTTGCCCGCCCATTCCGGGCCAAGGTAGTCCAGCGCGTTCTTCAGCGCGCCGGGCAGGGAATAGTTATATTCTGTGGTGACAAAGACATAGGCGTCTGCGCGCTGGATCAGACGGCTGAAGGCGCGGGTGTGTTCGTGGGTGTATTGCTGCAGCCGGGGGTGGTTCGGCTCATCCATGATCGGCAGCGCGATTTCGGCCAGGTCGACGCGCTCGACGGTGAAGCGGCGGTCACTTCGGGCGACGCCCTCGAACCATTCGGCGACCGAAAGCCCGCCCCGCCCCTGACGTACGCTGCCGATAATGATCTGCAGGTTCAGCATCTTGCCCCTCCTCCCAAAGGGTTACGCCGCCCGGTTGTGCCTGTCAGGCCGCCTCGTCCACGACCGGATTGCGCAGCGTGCCGATGCCCTCGATCTCCACCTCGACCACGTCGCCGGGTTTCATGAAGAGCTTCGGCGTACGCGCCCAGCCGATCCCGGCCGGCGTACCAGTGACGATGATGTCGCCTGCCTCAAGCGTGATCGCTTCGCTGATGATCGAAATCAGATCGGCCACGGGAAACAGCAGGTCATCGGTCGAGGCGCTCTGCACCACCTCGCCGTTCAGGCGGGTTTGCAGCCTCAGCCCCTTGGCACCATCCGGCAGTTCATCCGCCGTCACGGCATAGGGCCCGAAAGCGCCGGTGTCGTCGAAGTTCTTGCCAACCGTCCATTGCGGCGCCTTGAACTGGTAGTCACGCACCGAACCGTCATTGAAGATGGAGTAGGCGGCGACATGGCTGGTCGCTTTGGCTTTGGGGATGTTGCGGCCAGTGGTGCCGATGATGGCGACCAGCTCACCCTCGAAATCCAGCTCATGCGAGATGCGCGGCCGCACGATGGGGTCGCCATCGGCGATCAGGCTGGTGGTGAAGCGCGGGAACAGCGTTGGATAGTCCGGCGCGTCGTAAGGGCTTTCGGCGGCGTGGTCGGCATAGTTCAGGCCGACGCAGATGATCTTGCCGGGCTTCGGCAGCGGCGGCAGCAGCTTGACGCCGCTCATATCCAGCACTGGCGCGGCGCTCACCCGCTGATCCAGGTCGGGCGCATCGATGGCACCAAGCAGGTCCATCGGCCCCAAATCGACCCACTCCGCCCCGCGCATCGCGGCCACACCCTGCGTCCCCGCCTTCTCATAGGTCATGAGCTTCATGTTTTTCCTCCCGGCATGGGTGAATCATTCGTTATCAACTTGATGCCACAACAATTATCGCAAATCAATATATTTTCGAAAATCAATCATCGAATCCGCTTCCCTGTAGATCATCCCCTGAGAGAATGATGTCGACCGTCCGGGCCAGATGGGCGCGGATCATCTTGTCAGCCTCGTCGATGCGGCGTGAGACCACAGCATCGGCGATGGCCTGATGCTCGCTCAGATGGTCGCGGCCAGCGCTGGGATAGTGATGAGACAGGCGGCGATAGCGGTCGGCGTGGTCGGTAAGCTGCTGGCGCAACAGCAGCAGACGCGGCGAATCGCAGGCGGCGACCAGGCTATCGTGAAAATTGCGGTGCCGGATTTCCCATTCCGGGTCGATATGGCCGTCCGGCGTCAGGCTGTGCCGTTTCGAAAGGGCATGGATCGCGGCAACGATCCCCGCTTCCCATTGATCGTCGCCCCGCTCGATCGAGCGGCGAATTGCCATGGCTTCCACCTCCTGGCGCATGAACAGCAGATCGTCCAAGTCACGCCGCGAGATCGGCGCCACGCGAAATCCCTTGTGCTCCTCCAGCACCACCAGTTTCTCGGCGGCGAGCCGGGTCAGCGCTTCGCGCAGCGGACTGAGCCCGACCCCATAGGTCTCGCGCAGTTCCTCGAAGCGCATCTTGTCGCCCGGCCGGCGGATGCCGTCGACGATGTCGGCTCTGAGCCGCTCATATACCGATGCCATCAGAGACTTGCTGTTTCCCTCGACGGTTTTGGTTACGGTCATCGCCTTGCTTCCTCGAACATCCACTTGAGCCGTTCTTGTTCATCCGCCCCGCATTTGCAAGAAAAACGCGAGTATTATCGGAATTTAGTTATTTTTTCGAAAATTTCCAACGTTACTTTCGCTGGCTGCGCCAGATGTTGATCAAAAGATAGCGGCGACGAAGCCTGAAAGCGTGGCTCTCATGTTGGCGCTCTGTCAGCGTTTCGAAGCGGATGATGGTCGAGGTTCCTCCCAAGCCAATGCTGCGCTTTGCGATACGCTCTGGCAAGCGAAGGCGTTCCACGCATCCAATCAGCTGCCGCCCTCCGGCGTGGAGGGGATGGCGGGCCATGGCGTGACCTTGCCCTCATGACACTCGGTCGGAGGGTGACAGACGATCATCTCTTGCAGCACCTCTCCCCGCGTGCCCATCTGACGAGGCTCTTGCGGGCGGGATCGCCCCGCGGTCTGCCCGCCGACAGGATGCGCGGGCAGACCGCCGCTTCACATGGCGAGGGGGGGTGATTCCCGGCAGCGCCGCGGGGCCTTCATCCCGCACCGGCGCCGATCTCCCCGTAACGGGTTCTCATGCATACTGCAGCGAGGCGACGCGTTAAATCGCACGCGAGTAAAGTCCCGGCGGTGTTCGACTTTACGCGATCTTTATGCTTCCCCGCCGCCTTCCACATATCGCCTTCACGCTGTTCAGAGCGATCACCCCGCAATGACAACTGCGGGAGACTGCGATGGCAGACCTGATCTATCTCGCGCTCGGACTGGCGGGCTTCGGCCTTTTCGCCAGCGCCGCGCGCCTCATTGAGCGGATGTGAGAGCGGAATGTTCGACATCATCCTTGGCCTCGCAGTCTCTGCGGGGATTTTCGGCTTCCTCCTCCTGGCGCTGATCCGCCCGGGCCGGTTCTGAGGGGACGCTCATGCAAGACCTTCTCGGATACGTTCTCTTTTGCGCGGTGCTGACCGCTGCGGGCTGGCTTCTGGCCGGGTTCATGGCGCGCCTCTATGCGGGAGATCGGGTGCTGCTCTCGCCGGTGCTCAGACCGGTCGAACGGGCGGTCTACCGGCTGGCAGGCATTCGCACCGAGGTTACGCATGGGTGGAAGACCTATGCGCTGGCGGTGCTGGTCTTCAATCTCGCGGGCTTCCTGCTGCTTTACGCGATCCTGCGATTGCAGGGCGTTCTGCCGCTGAATCCCGACGGTATCGGGCCCATGTCCCCCGACCTGGCCTTCAACACCGCGATCAGCTTTGTCACCAACACCAACTGGCAGGCCTATTCCGGCGAGGCGCAGTTGAGCTACTTCGCGCAGATGGCCGGACTGACGGTGCAGAACTTCACCTCGGCCGCGACAGGGATGGCGGTGGGTCTCGCCGTGATCCGCGGCTTCACCGGCGAAACAGGCGCGGTCCTGGGTAATTTCTGGGCCGATATGACACGCTCGGTCCTTTATGTGCTGCTGCCGCTCTCCATCCTGCTGGGCTTGGCGCTGATCCTGCAGGGCGTACCACAGACCCTTCTTGGCGCCGCGCATGTGACCACCCTGGAGGGCGCGGATCAGTTGATCGCCCGCGGTCCAGCGGCGGCACAGATCGCGATCAAGCAACTCGGCACCAATGGCGGCGGTTTCTTTGGCGTGAACTCGGCCCATCCCTTCGAGAATCCCACGATCCTGTCGAACATGGCGCAATGCCTGTCGATCCTTCTGATCCCGGTGGCGTTCTGCTTTCTCTTTGGTCGGATGGCGAAGGACGCGCGTCAGGGATGGGCGATCTATGCCGCCATGGGTGTCATGTTCCTGATCGGCCTGATCGTGATCTGGTGGGGCGAGACGGGCGGCAACGCGGCGCTTGGCCTCGGCACCAACATGGAGGGCAAGGAGCAGCGCTTCGGCGCGGGCCTGTCGGCGCTCTGGGCGGAAGTGACCACGGCGGCCTCGAACGGGTCGGTCAATGCCATGCATGACAGCTTCATGCCGCTGTCGGGCCTTGTGCAGATGGTCAACATGATGATCGGCGAGGTCATCTTCGGGGGTGTCGGCGCCGGGCTTTACGGGATGTTGCTCTACGTCGTCCTCGCTGTCTTTCTGGCCGGGCTGATGGTCGGGCGCACCCCGGAGTATCTTGGCCGCAAGATCGAGGCGCGTGAGGTCACGCTGGCGATGCTCGCCTTCCTGTCGATGCCGCTCGGGATCCTTGTGGGCGGGGCGATCTCCGCCACCGTGCCCGCGGCGGTGGCCTCGGTGCAGGAGCCGGGGCCGCACGGGCTGAGCGAGATCCTCTATGCCTACAGCTCTGCCGTCGGCAACAACGGCTCGGCCTTCGGGGGCTTCGGGGCGGCGGCGCAATGGCAGACCACGGCCCTTGGGCTGCTCATGCTCCTTGGTCGCTATGCGATCATCGTGCCGATGCTGGCGATTGCCGGATCGCTGGCGGCGAAGAAGCGCGCAGCCGTCACCTCGGGGACATTCCCGACGCATGGGCCGCTGTTCGTGACGCTGCTGGTCCTGACCGTGACGATCCTCGGGGCGCTGACCTTCTTTCCGGTGCTGGCGCTTGGCCCGATTGCCGAGCAGACGGCACTGACCTCCGGGCAGAGCTTTTGACTCCTGTGCGGCCCGTCAGGGGCCGCGTCTTCCCCAACCAGTTCAGGCACTACAGCGATGTCCACCTCTTCCTCCGCCCTTAGGGGCCTTTACTCGGCGGCGCTGAAGGCCGCCTTCACCAAGCTGCGTCCGCGGGCGCTGATGGGAAATGCGGTGATCTTCGTCACCGCCAGCACTGCGGCGCTGACCACGGTGCTAGCTCTCCGCGACCTCGCCCTTGGCGTGACAGGCTGGGGCGTGAGCCTTCAGATCGCGTTCTGGCTCTGGGTCTGCGTGCTCTTCGCCAATTTCGCGGAGGCGCTGGCCGAAGGCCGGGGTCGCGCCCGCGCCGACAGCTTGCGCGCCACCAAAGCCGAAACCATGGTGAAACTGCTGGCGCATGAGAACGATCCCGCGCCGAAAGTGGTGCCCTCCTCGCAGCTGCGCCCGGGGCAGCTGGTATTGGTCCAGGCGGGCGATCTGATCCCGACCGATGCCGAGGTGATCCGTGGGGTCGCGTCGGTCGATGAGAGCGCCATCACCGGCGAAAGCGCTCCCGTCATACGCGAATCCGGCGGTGACCGCTCTTCGGTCACCGGTGGCACGCGTGTCGTTTCGGACAGTCTGCTCCTGAGGATAACGGCCGAACCCGGCAAGAGCTTTCTCGATCGGATGATCGCTCTCGTCGAGGGGGCCGAGCGGCAAAAGACCCCGAACGAGATCGCCTTGAACATCTTGCTGGCGGGCCTGACCTTGATCTTCCTGCTCGTCGTCGTAACGCTGGAACCATTCGCCCGCTATTCGGGGATCGTGATTCCGGTCATCACGCTGGCGGCCCTGTTCGTGACGCTCATCCCCACCACCATCGGCGGGCTGCTTTCCGCCATCGGCATTGCGGGGATGGATCGGCTCGTGCGGGCCAAGGTCATCGCCAAATCCGGCCGCGCGGTCGAGGCGGCAGGCGATGTCGATACGCTGCTGCTGGACAAGACCGGCACCATCACCTTCGGCAACCGCATGGCCGAGGCCTTCCTGCCGGCGCAGGGGGTAAGCGAGACGGACCTGGTGCAAGCGGCATATCTCGCCTCGCTGGCGGATGAGACGCCCGAGGGAAAATCCATCGTCGACCTCGCGCAAAGGCTGGTCGCCGGGCTGTCGAGGCAGCCTTCCGCTGGCGGCGAGGCCGTGACCTTTTCGGCCCGGACCCGGCTGTCGGGTGTCGATCTGCCAGATCGCAAGTTGCGCAAGGGCGCGGTCGATGCCGTCGAGCGGTTCACCGGAAGCCGGGCCGATCCCGCGCTGAAGGCCCGGCTCGAGGACATTGCCCGGTCCGGCGGCACACCGCTTCTGGTGGCGGAAGACGAGCGCATCCTTGGGGCGATCCACCTGAAGGACATAATCAAGCCGGGGGTGCGCGACCGCTTTGCCGAACTGCGCGCCATGGGCATCCGCACGGTGATGATTACCGGCGACAACCCCCTGACCGCTGCCGCCATCGCTGCCGAGGCCGGTGTGGACGATTTCCTTGCCGAAGCGACGCCCGAGATGAAACTCGACTACATCCGGCGCGAACAGGCGGGCGGGCGGCTCGTCGCGATGTGCGGGGATGGCTCGAACGACGCCCCGGCGCTGGCGCAGGCCGATGTGGGCGTGGCGATGAACTCCGGCACTCCGGCGGCGAAAGAGGCTGCGAACCTGATCGACCTCGACAGTGATCCGACCAAACTGATCGAAGTGGTCATGGTGGGAAAGCAGTTGCTGATCAGCCGCGGGGCGCTGACGACCTTTTCCATCGCCAATGATGTGGCGAAGTATTTCGCCATCCTGCCCGCGATCTTTGTCGCGGCCTTTCCGGGGCTGGCGGTGCTGAACGTCATGGGCCTGAGTTCGCCGCAGAGCGCGATCCTCTCGGCCGTGATCTTCAACGCACTGATCATCATCGCGCTGATCCCGCTGGCGTTGCGCGGGGTGAAGTATCAGCCCGCAAGTGCCGCGGCCCTGCTCAGGCGCAACCTGTCGATCTACGGGTTGGGCGGGCTGATCGTGCCCTTCCTCGGGATCAAGGCCATCGACATGGCCGTCACCGCGCTCGGCCTCGCATAAGGAGCCTGCCATGCTGAACCAGCTTCGCCCCGCCCTTGTCACCCTGGCGGCCATGACCGCGCTGACGGGGTTTGCCTATCCCCTGGCGATGACCGGCATCGCCCAAGGGCTGGTGCCCGATGCCGCCAACGGCAGCCTGATCGAACGGGGAGGCACCCCGGTCGGCTCGCGTCTGATCGCGCAGGATTTCACGGGCGACACCTATCTGCATCCGCGCCCCTCGGCGGCGGCCTATAGCGCCATGCCCTCTGGCGCCTCCAACCTCGGCCCGACTTCGGCGAGCCTGCAGCAGGAGATCGCCAATCGCCGCATCGCATGGGAGAGGGAGAATGGCGTCCCCGCCCCCACGGACGCGGTGACCGCGTCGGGTTCCGGCCTCGACCCCGATATCTCGCTCGAAAACGCCCATGGGCAGGCCGCGCGCATCGCCGTGGCACGTGGCGTCCCGGTGAGCGAGGTGACGCGGATCATCTCCGTCCACGCCGAATCCCGCTGGCTTGGCCTCTATGGACAGCCACGCGTCAATGTGCTGCTGACCAACCTTGCGCTTGACGAGGCGCTGCCGCTACCACCTGCTGGCAATGATTGAGAGGTCAGATGTCGTCAGAACCGTCGCGTCCCCAACCGGATGCCCTGCTGATGGAGGCCCGCCGCGACGGGCGGGGACGGCTGAAGATATTTCTCGGCGCCGCGCCCGGGGTGGGCAAGACCTTTGCCATGTTGCAGGCCGCGCGGGATCGCGCGGCCGAAGGCGTCAAAGTCCTGGCTGCGGTGGTCGAAACCCATGGACGGCCCGAAACCGAAGCTATGCTGCGCGGATTCGAAGTCCTTCCGCGCCGCGCGGTCTATCATCAGAACCATATTCTGCAGGAGATGGATGTCGATGCGCTGATCGCCCGCCGCCCCGGCCTCGCCCTGATCGACGAGTTGGCGCATTCCAACCTCTCTGGCAGCCGTCATGAAAAACGCTGGCAGGATGTCGAGGATGTTCTGGCCGCCGGGATCGATGTCTACACCACGCTGAACGTCCAGCATGTCGAGACGTTGAACGATACGGTGGCCCGCATCACCGGCATCCGCGTGCGCGAGACGGTGCCCGATCAGGTGCTGGAGCTGGCCGACGAGATCGAGCTGATCGACCTGCCCCCGGACGAGCTGATCGCGCGTCTGCGGGCGGGCAAGGTCTATATGCAGGATCAGGCGGCGCGGGCGGTATCGAACTTCTTTGCCAAGGGCAATCTGACCGCGTTGCGCGAACTGGCGATGCGCACGGCGGCGGACCGGGTCGATGCGCAACTCAAGCAGCATATGGCGGTCAATGCGATCGAAGGCCCCTGGCCCACGCAGGAGCGCATCCTTGTTGTCCTGCCGGAACAGGCGGTGGGGCGCGATGCCGTGCGCATCGCCAAACGCTCGGCCGACAGGGCGCGGGTCGAATGGCTGGCTGTGGCGATGACCAGCCTGCGGGCGGAGACGCGGCGGGGCGGGGCCGAAGACCCCGGAACCGGCTCCCTTCGTCTTGCCGAACGGCTGGGGGCCGAGGTGACGGTGCTGCAATGCGAGGGCGATGCCGCGCAGGACATTCTCGACTTCGCG
This sequence comes from Haematobacter massiliensis, assembly GCF_000740795.1. Lineage (GTDB taxonomy): Bacteria > Pseudomonadota > Alphaproteobacteria > Rhodobacterales > Rhodobacteraceae > Haematobacter > Haematobacter massiliensis. The sequence goes on along the minus strand of NZ_JGYG01000004.1, from coordinate 83,044 downwards.
CAGAAGCGCAACGTCCGCCGCATCGTCCTGCCGCGTCCCGCCCCAAGATCGCGCTTGCTTCGCTGGCTGGTGCCCAGCTCTCATGATCTGGTTGTCGCAGGGCTGCTGCGCGGGGCGACGCAGTTCGAACTCACCCTTGTCACTGACGAGGAACGCCCCGCCCGCCAGCGCCAGCGTCCGGCGCCGACAAATATCCGCAACGCCCTGCGCATCTTCGGTGTGGTGACGCTGGTGGTCGCGGCGACGACGCTGCTGGCCTTCGCGGCGGACAGGTGGATCCCGGTACTCAGCCTGTCGCTGCTCTATATGACAGCCGTCGTGGCCGTGGCGGCAAAACTTGGACGCTGGCCGTCGGTCGCGGCGGCGCTGCTGAGCTTCCTCGCCTACAACCTGCTGTTCACCGATCCACGTTTGACCCTTCATATCTGGAACCAGGGGCAGTTTCTGACGCTGTTGCTGTTTCTGGCCGCCTCCATCCTGACCGGCAATCTCACCGCGCGTCTGCGGGACCGGGCCGTTGCCCAACGCGCAATCTCTGACCGGACGCGCAAGCTTTACGACTTCTCGCGCAAGGCGGCCGCCGCGGCCTCGGTCGACGATGTGGTCTGGGCGGCGGTCAGCCATGTCGCGGCGGTGCTCGAATGCCAGTCGATTGTGCTGTTGCCGCAGGAAGGCCGGCCCCTGGCGATCGCGGGGGCCTTTCCGCCCGAAGACCGGATGGAGCCGCGTGAAATCTCTGCCGCCGCCTATGCCTTTGAACATGGCGAACCGGCGGGCAAGGGCACTGCCACCCTGCCCGCCTCGCGCTGGCTGTTCCTTCCCTTGGTCGCTTCGGACCGACGGATCGGGGTTCTGGGTCTGGCCTATGAGGACGGGCGTGAACCGGCACCGGGCGACCGGCGGTTGGTCGAAGCACTGGCCGATCAGGTGGCGCTGGCGTTGGAGCGGGTGAAGCTTGCCGACGACCTGGGACATGCCCGCGTGACGAGCGAGACCGAGCGCCTGCGCACGACGCTGCTCTCCTCTGTGAGCCATGATCTGCGCACGCCGCTGGTCTCGATCCTCGGCGCGGCCGAGGGGCTGGGGCAACCGGGTCTGAGCGCGGAAGGGTCACAGATGCTGGTCGAGACGATTCGGGAAGAAGGGGAGCGCCTCGACCGCTACATCCAGAACCTGCTCGACATGACGCGGCTTGGCCATGGCGCGCTGAAGCCGCGCACGATGGCCAGCGATCTGCGAGAACTGGCCGGGGGCGCACGAAACCGGCTCCGGGGGCCGCTCCGCGGGCATCCGGTTACGGTGGCGATCCCTGCCGACATGGCCCCCGTTCAGGTCGAACCCGTGCTGATCGAGCAGGTGCTGGTCAACATCCTCGACAATGCCTGCAAATATGCCGGTCCCGGCAGACCGATCCGCATTGCCGCGTATCAATCGAAGGCCCGTGCGATCCTGACGGTCGAGGATGACGGACCTGGCCTTATGCCCGGGGCCGCGGACAAGGTCTTCGACATGTTCTGGCGGGCCGAGCAGGGGGACGGCGGACAGGCGGGCACGGGTTTGGGTCTTGCCATCTGCAAGGGCATCGTCGAAGCCCATGGCGGCACCATCCTCGCCGAAGCCGTGCATCCCGATGGGCGCGGCACGAGGATCGTGATCGAATTGCCGATGTGGAACCCGGAGGTCTCCGCGTGAGCGACCCTGCAAACAGCCCACCCGCCCGCATCCTCATCATCGAGGACGAGGCGCCGATCCGCCGCTTCCTGCGTGTGGCGCTGGAAACCGAGGGGCATGTGGTGTCAGAGGCGGGCACGGCGCGCGAAGGGATCGCACTGGCCGCGCGGGAGGCGCCCGCCGCGATCATTCTCGATCTCGGCCTCCCGGATGCAGATGGAATTTCTGTGCTGAAGACGGTGCGGGAATGGTCGCAACTGCCGGTTCTGGTTCTGTCGGTGCGCAGCGACGAGGCCGGCAAGATCGCAGCCCTTGACGCCGGAGCGCAGGATTACGTGACCAAGCCCTTTTCCACGGGTGAATTGCTGGCCCGACTGCGGGGCCTCCTGCGCGACCGGGCGAGGGATGCCGCTCCGGCGGTTCTTGAACTGGGCCCCTTGGTGATTGATGCGGCCGATCACCGGGCCAGCCTTGCGGGAGAGGACCTGAAGCTGACCCGCAAGGAATTCGATCTTCTCTGGCTTCTTGCCAGCCACGCCGGGCGGTTGGTTACGCAGGACATGATCCTGAAGGCGATCTGGGGCCCCGCCCATGCCGAGGACAGTCAGTATCTGCGCGTCTACATCCGCCAGTTACGCGTCAAGCTGGGCGACGACGCCGCCGATCCGCGTTGGATCTTCACCGAGCCGGGGGTTGGCTATCGGCTGTCCCACAGGTGATCGGCCTTGAGTCCCGGATCTTGGGGATGACGGCGCATGCGTGTCGGAACACCTCTCCCAGCATCGCCGTCCCCCTCATACCGCAGTCGCGGAAGATCAGAGTTTCGGCGCATTGCAGGCAAGACAGGCATGTTTCTTGCGACAGTCGGGGTGACGCCGCGCGCACAAGCTGATCGGGAAATCCACTGCCCATCCCCTAAAGCCGCCACCCGAGGGGCACAGGACCAACAGCGCGTCCCCATTGGCCTCGCTCCGGGCGGCTCCGCCGGTCAGCGCAGCCACCCGTTGAAGACCCGCTCGCCTTCGGCGGTAAAGCTGATGACGCGGGAGTTTGGTAATCGCTGTGCCCAGGATCGGGCGATGAAATGGTCCAGTATCGCCTTGCCCAGCCGTCCGGCGAGATGCTGTCGCCGCTGACTCCAGTCAAGGCAGGCGCGGCAGAGCGGGCGGTTGCTTGGCGGAAAATCCCTGAGGTCCAGCCCGATCTCGGTCAGCTTGGTGCTGCCGCGCTCGGTCACGGTCAGATCCTCCGCCAACCATTGATCCCCCTGCATCCGCTCGAAAAGCCGAACCCCCATCTCCCCCGCCAGATGATCGTAGCAGATGCGGGCCTTGCGCAGCGCCGGATCGCGCGGACCGGTGCGCAGGGGTCGCACCGCATCTCTGGAAAAGACCATCAAGGCTTCGAGCAGGCTGCCGACGTGGGAACCGGCCAGACGGAAGTAGCGGTGTCGCCCCTGCGCCTCCACAATCAGCAACTCCCCATCCACCAGCTTGGCAAGATGGGAACTGGCGGTCTGCTTCGTAATTCCGCCGAGGCCCGCCAACTCCGTCGCGGTCAGCGCACGCCCATCCATCAGCGCGATCAGCATCGCACTGCGAGCAGGATCAGCCACCAGGGCGGCGATACGCGCGATATCCGGGCCTTCTCTCATGGTTCGATCTTAACCGAACCATTCCGGATCTCCAATCGGCTAAGTCTCCAATCGGCTCATTCAGGGGCCCACAAGAAAGGGAGAACCCATGATTACCCGCGCTACGCCCTGTCGCATCGACCAGAAGCAGCCTGGCCTCGTCCCGCAATATGCCAGTCGATGCAGGGAATACAGTCTGCGTCGCGGAGCCGGTTCGATGCGCCATTTCGCGCCGCATGAGGGGCGAAGATCGGCCGACTGCCGCGTCTGTTCTACCGGATATGAAAACCGTCGCGCCCCACTGGCGGTGGACCCATCGAAGCGCAAGAACTGCGGATTTGCCAGATGCGAGGCGCTCATCCGGCACGCAAGCCGCCGGTTCGTCACGCGGGTCTCGGCTCCACAGGAGATGCATGTATGATCGCCGTCATTTTCGAGGCCGGGGCTTCGGGCGAGGCGCAGGAGGAGTACCCCGAGCTGGCTGAGCAGCTGCGCCCGCTGCTGGCGACCATTGACGGCTTCATCTCGATTGAGCGTTCCCGGAGCCTGACGATCCCCGGCAGGGTTCTGTCCCTGTCTCTCCGGCGCGACGAAGCGGCGATCGCGGCATGGCGAAACACGCATGAACACCGGCGCGTGCAGGCCGCCGGACGGGATCATGTCCTTGCCGACTACCGTCTGCGTATCGCACCGGCGATACGGGATCACGGTATGACCGCCTGCAATGAGACCCCGACTGACAGCCGCGCGACCCACAAGGGGACACCCGATCATGTTCGACATTGAGTTTCATCTGGAAAACCGTCCGGGCGCGCTCGCCGAACTGGGCGAGACGATGGGCCGGGCCGGGGTGTCGTTCGAGGGCGGCGGGGTGTTCGGCACAGGTGAGCGAGCCATCGCGCACTTCCTGTTCCGCGATGGCGAGGCTGCGGCCCGTGCGGCCCGCGACGCCGGGATCGTGGTCGTGGCGATCCGCAAACCTCTGATCCGCAGATTGAAACAGGGCATCCCGGGCCAGCTTGGCGCGATTTCTCGCGCGCTCGCCAATGCCGGGATCAACATCCTCGTGCAATATTCCGACCATCACAACAGGCTTGTGCTGATCTGCGATCAGGAGGATCTGGCGCGGCAGGCGTCCGGGGAATGGTCCGACCTCGGCGATCTCCGGACGGGTATCCGATGAGCGAATTGCCCCTCTCCGGCGCTGTTCTGATCCTCGTGACCTTTTCGCTGCCGGGGCGGTCAAGGGTGTGTCCCGGCACGAGCATCGCCATGGAATAGGATTGCAGGGCCGCGATACCGCCCTCTGCGCAGAAGCCGCTGTCCATTACGCCGCCAAAGGGCGTTCCGGGCTGCGCCAAGGCAAAGTGGTTCAGCCACAGCATCCGCGGCCACGATCACCGGCCCATGGCCGCCCGGTTCCGTGGTGGATTTCCTCAAGGCCGGCCCCGCGGCCGCGGCTGTGATGCGCCCGACGCGGGTGGAGCCGATCCGCGAGACCTTGTGGATTTCAGGCGCGGCGATCAGCGCCTCCGAGATCTCGGCCGCCTGCCCCCAGAGCAGGCTGACCGCCTGCGGCGTCACACCCGCATCCAGCAGGCAGCGCGCGATGGCCCAGGCGGTCAGCAACGTCTCCCAAACCGGAGACCCGCTCCCGAGCAGACCCCTCCTGCTACCCGCGGGATGGACCGCCATGGAAACCTGAGGAATGGGTCCCCCCTCGGCTTCCCGGTGATTTCCGCCGCCATGCCGGGCAACTGCCAGTCCCCTCAGTCCAGAATGGCGACAGCGCGGCACCACCCTGCGGAGGCCCGTTCGATCTTCACCGGGAAACAGCTGAGCGTGAACCCGGTTGCCGGCAGCGCTTCCAGATTATGGAGTTTCTCGATGTGGCAATAACCGGTGTGCCGCCCTGCCTTGTGGCCCTCCCAGATCAGCGAGGCATCACCGGTTTCCGCGAACTTCCTTGCAGTGTGGACGAATGGCGCATCCCAGCTCCAGCCGTCGGTTCCCGTCACGCGGACACCCTGATCGAGCAGGAACATCGTCGCCTCATACCCCATGCCGCAGCCGCTGCTGACGTAATCGGCCTGACCGAACTTCCTGCCGGCGGAGGTATTGACCACCACGATGTCGAAGGGCTCGAGCACATGACCGATACGGGCCAGCTCCGCCTGTACCTCCGCCGCCGTGACGACATGCCCATCGGGCAGGTGGCGAAAATCGAGCTTCACGCCAGGGCGAAAACACCAATCGAGCGGGATCTCATCGATCCGCAACGACGGCTTTCCGTGGTCCTGCGTCGAGTGGTAGTGCCACGGCGCATCGATATGGGTGCCGTTGTGGGTGGAAAGCGTCACGCGTTCAACCGCCCAGCCCTCTCCATCCGGCAGCTGATCCGGCGTCAGACCGGGGAAATGCGCGAGCATGGAGGGCAGGCTGGCCTTGTGATCGATGTAGTCGATCCGGGGATCGTTGCCGGGCGGGTCGGCCGGAATGTCGTTCGCCAGCGGGACGGAAAGATCGATGATCGTGGTCATTGGGTTTTCTCCTTGGTGGAGGCGGCCGTGGCGACGTGGTTGCGGAGCACTCCTATCCCCTCCACCTCCAGTTCGATCGTGTCGCCGTCCGACAGGAACCAGCCGTTCTCCAACCCGCACCCATTCCCGACGGTGCCGGAGCCGAAGAATTCGCCCGGATGGATCCATTCGTCGCGGCTGACATGGGCGAGGATCTCCTCAAAGCTGAACAGCATTCCCTTGCTCGTGCTGTCGCAGACGGTGCGCCCGTTGATGCGCGCGGTCATCCGCAGGCCGTAGGGATCGGGGATTTCGTCCCGCGTCACGATCCACGGGCCAAGGGCGTTGGAGTTCTCGAAGCTCTTGCCCTTCGAGGGACCAAGCCGGCCCTGCATCTCCTGCATCTGCTGATCGCGCGCGGAGAAGTCGTTGAAGATGGTGTAGCCGAAGATGTGATCCTCCGCGTCCTGCGCGCGGATGTCCTTCCCCTTCCGGCCCGTGACGATGCCGAACTCCAGTTCGTAATCCATCACCCGGCTGTAGCGTGGCCAGACCACGGTGCTTTCCGGCCCGGTCACGGCAAGGCGGTTGGTAAAGTAGTAGATCGGCATCCGGCTGTAGATCTCCGGCAGCTCTGGCAACGCGCGTTCCATGATCCGCGCAACCTCCTGCTCGTCTCCCGCCGCGCGCGCCTCCGCCAGCGCCCGCCCCATTCCCGAACCGGATTGCAGGATGTGGGTCGGAAAGGACATGCCGTCGCGCATCTGCCGCGGCTCCGGCAGCGGGGCAAGCAGGCTTGCCTGCGCGAGCGGGCGGCTGACTTCGCCATCCCCCGTCCGGCGCTCGACCTGTGCGCGCGCCGCATCCAGCCCCGCCTCCCCCGCGTCGATGAGCGCCAGCATGGAAGAGAACATCTGCCGCTCACCCTCCCCTTCGGCGACAGCAGCAAGATCCAAGATGGTGCCGGCCTCCGTATCCACGACACCAATGCGAACGCGGTCTTCCGACCGGTAAGTGGCCAGCTTCATTGCAGTCTCCCCTCCCCCGCACCCGGCTTGACAGGATGCACAATAATCAGGATTGTCGATAAAATGCGGTGGAGTCAACGGGAGGGTTGGTTCCGAACCGGCATGGGGGGAGACGACATGAAACAACGCGCGCTAATCGTGGCGGCAGGGCTTGCCGCAGTGCTTGCGGCACCGGCGGCAGCTCAGAAAATCCACGTCGGCTGCACGTCATCCGCCGATTGCGGAACGGCGATGATCGCCGTGGATCAGGGGATTTTCGAGAAACACGGACTGGACGTGGAGATGACGCGCATCGCGCTGAACTCCAACATTCCGCCCGCCCTCCTGTCGCGATCGCTGGAGATCGGGGGGCCCACATCCTCCGTCTTCCTTCAGGCCGTGGATGGGGGGCTCGATCTCGTCGCGCTGGCCGGCGCCTCGCGTATGCACGAGGCGACGAACGAGGGGACGCTCGCCATCGTGAGGGACGGCGTCACGATCGAAAAGGCACAGGATTTCGTCGGCAAGAAGGTCGGCGTTCCGGGATTCGGCGCGTATATCCACATCCTGTTCAACCGTTACCTGATGGCCAATGGCGTCGATCCCGCGCAGGTGAACATGGTGGAGACGACGTTTCCCTCCATGCCCGATGTGTTGAGGATGGGCGCGGTGGATGCGGTGCTTTCCGGCGGCCCGACGGTGCAGAGGATCCTCTCCGCCGGCTATGGGCATGAGGGCCCGCGCTTCATCGCCGAACTGGGCGGTTCCGCGCCCATCATCTTCTATGCCTCGACCCGCGACTGGGCGGAGGCGAACCCCGAGGCCGTGCAGAAGTTCCGCGCCGCGATCGCGGAGGCGGCGGAGCTTGCCGCAACCGACCGGGAGGTTGTGATTGCATCGGTCGCAAAGTTCACCGAACAGAGCCCCGATCTCGTCCGGGCGACGGCACCGTCGAAATACGACGCCACGCTCTCGGCCGAGGATATCGGCTGGTGGCTCGACCTCATGAAGGCGCAGGGCCTGTTGCAGGGGAATGTCGATCCGGCCGGCGTCATCGCGGCCGACTGAGGATGGAGACCGGGCAGGAACTCGATCTGACCCTGGCCGAGCGTGCGGCGCTCCGCCTGAGGTCGGGCATCCTGTCCGGCGAATTGCGCCCCGGTGACCGGCTTGGCGTCGTGGAAATCGCGCGTCAGTACGACATGGGAACGACCCCGGTGCGGGAGGGCCTCTCGCGGCTCGTCGCGCAGGGTCTCGTCGTCGCGATCGGGCGGCGGGGCTTTCGGGTGAGCGACATCAGCCGGGCCGATCTGGCCGATCTCACGCAGCTGCGCGCTTTGGTCGAGGTGGAGGGCCTGCGCCTCGCCTTCCAGCACGGCGAGGACGGCTGGGAGGCGGAGATACTCGCCTCGCTCCACCGGCTCAAATCCCTGGTCCGCCGCGCGGGAATGGAGGCGCTGGAAGGGACACCGGACTATGACGTGCTGCACAAGGCGTTCCACATGTCGCTTCTGGCCGCCTGCGGATCGCCGCGTCTGCTGGAGGCCGCCTCCACCCTCTACGACCAGGCCTATCGGTATCGCCGGCTGATGCTGCGCCGGCTCACCGACCCGGATCATTTCGTCGCCGTGCATGAGACGCTGGCGGAGGTCGTGCTGGCGCGCGACCACGCCCGCGCCGCGCCGCTGCTTTCGGCGCATCTGGAAACGACGCTGCGCTACGTCTACCCCGACGCGCCCGGCTGACAAACAGGAAGGTGCTCAGCGTGGCCGAAGCCGCCAAGCTTGTTTTCGACACTGTCTCCCTCGCCTTCGGACAGAAGACGATACTGCGTGACATTTCCTTCGCCGTGCCCTCCGGCCAGTTCCTCTGCGTCATCGGGGCGTCGGGATGCGGAAAGACAACCGCCCTCCGGCTGGCCGGCGGCCTTTATGCGCCCAGCAAGGGTACGGTGCGCCTTGACGGCGCGCCGATGACCGGGCCGCGATCAGACGTGGCCATCGTGTTTCAGGATTACGGCAAGGCGCTGCTGCCCTGGCGCACCGCGGCGGGCAATGTCTCTCTGGCCCTCGAAGCGGCGGGAACGCCCCGCGCGGATCGCGCCGCCCGCATCGAGGAACTGCTGACGCTGGTGGGTCTTCCCGGACAGGGCGACAAATATCCCACCGAGATGTCGGGCGGCATGCAGCAGCGGTTGCAGATCGCCCGCTGCCTTGCGCAGAATCCGTCCGTTCTGCTGATGGACGAACCCTTCGGTGCGCTCGACGCCATGACGCGCCAGGGCCTGCAGGACGAGGTTCTGGATCTCGTCGCACGGACCGGGACCACGGTCCTCTTCGTCACCCATGATCTGGAGGAGGCGATCTATCTGGGCGACCGGGTCATCGGCCTGCTTCCCCATCCGGGGCGCGTCGGCATCGACGTGCCGGTACGCCTTCCCCGGCCCCGCAGTCAGCTCGAAACCCGGGAGGAGCCGGAATTCCTGCGCCTGCGCCGCGAACTGTTCGATTTCATCAGGGAATCGGAAGCATGAGCGACCGGCCCTCGCGCTGGATCGGCGCCGTCCTGCCCCTGATCGTACTCGCGGGGCTGGAGTTGTGGCTCCGCAGCGGTGCCATCGTCAGCGATACCCTCGCCCCGCCGAGCGCCATCGCCGCCGCTCTTGCGACGGGCCTTGCCGATGGTTCGGTCCTTCGCGCCACTGGGCAGACGCTGGCCGGGGCCTTCGGGGGGCTGCTGATGGGCGGCGTGCTCGGGATGCTGGCGGGGATCCTGTTCGCGGTGGTGCCCCTCATCGACCGTGCGATGGAAGTGACGGTGGAGGCGCTCCGCCCCATTCCTTCCGTGGCCCTGCTGCCCGTTGCACTGATGGTGTTCGGCTTTGGCTACGGGATGGAATTCGCCATCGTGGGAAAATCCTGCTTCTTCCTCATGCTCATCCTGACCCGCGCTGCGGTGCGCGGGGTCGAGCCCCGCCTTCGCGAGGTGGCGCGCGCGCTTCGCCTGTCGCGCTCCGCCACGGTGGGCAAGATCATCCTCCCCGCCATCCTGCCCCGGCTTTTCGTGGCCTTCCGGCTCGCGGCGAGCCTGGCGCTCGTCATCTCCATCACGATCGAGATTGCGGTCAACCCTCAGGGCCTCGGCTACGGGATCATGACGGCGCAACAGGCGCTCCGCCCGGATCTGATGCTCGCCTATTTCTTCTGGATCGGCTTCATAGGACTTGCGCTGAACGCCCTGCTTCTGGCGGCGCAGGGGAAGCTTTTCGGCCGCGCCGCGCTGGCGGAGGCGAAACCATGAGCGCAATGTCTCCCGCAGCCGCGCGGCTGCTGAGCTTCTTCGTGGCAGCGGCCGTGGTGCTGGCGTGGTACCTCGTCTCGGCTTCCGGTGTGATCTCGCCCCTCTTCCTGCCCGGCCCGGAGAAGGCCTGGGCCTCCCTCGTTCGGGGATTTCAGAACGGGGCGCTCGTCTCGCAGACGCTGGGAACGCTGCGGCACATGTTCTTCGGCTGGCTCGTCGCCTCGGTCCTGGCCATTCTGCTGGGCTCCGCCATCGGCATCTCGCGCACGGCACGGGCCGCGACCACCCCGATGCTGGAGTTCCTGCGGCCCCTCCCCGCCTCCGCCGTCATTCCGCTGGCCATCGCCTTCCTCGGCCTTTCGAACGGGATGGCGACCTTCGTGATCGCCTTCGGGACGATCTGGCCGATCCTGCTCTCCACAATCCATGGTTTTGCCAATGTGGAGCCACGGCTCTATGAGATCGCCCGGGCGCTCAATCTCAGCCGGTTGGAGACCATCTGGAAGATCGTGCTGCCCTCTGCCCTGCCCGACATCCTCGCCGGGATGCGGATCAGCGTCACGGCGGCGCTCATCCTCTCCGTCGTCTGCGAGATGATCGGCGGGCTGGAAGGGCTCGGGCACTACATCATGGTTTCGGCGCGCCTCTACCGGTCTCCCGACCTGTTCGCCGGGGTGATCATCCTCGGCGCCATCGGCTACCTCTCCTCGCTGCTGGTCAGCCTCGTCGAAGCGCGCCTTCTGCGCTGGCGCGAACGCGGTCACTGATCTTCCCCCCGACTGCCCGACCTGCGCCAACACCCCCGCAGGGCGGCAAAGGCGCGGACGGCCGTGTATGTCGAGGAGTGCGAATACATCGGCCCGCCAGGGTATCCGCATGAGCAGGTCATGCCCTCTGCGACGGTGAGACGGCAGGCGGCTCGTGGCATGACGGATGGTGTGGGGCGGACGGCGGGTCACGGCGGGTGTAGGCGGCCTCGCAACGGCCACGGCTATTCGCGGCTGTTCTCCCCGCTCACTGCCCCACCTGCGTATTCGCGGCCACCCGGCCTGCGATTGCGCGCCGAAACACTGCGGGATTGCAGATGCCTTCCCGCCTCGGATGCCCCGCCGCAGCGTCCGGAGCGCCTGGGCGAAACTTGCGCCTATCAGCCGCCCTCCCGTTTACGGCAGGCGGAAGATCGGGGAGCGCGCGTCCACGGAAGGGTCGCGGTTGAGATAGAGCCGCGCGATGATCCCGCGCATCCAGACGACGCCCGGATCGGCATGAAGCCTGCGGTGCCAGAACTGCTTCAACTCGATCAGCGGGATGTCGAAGGGCGGCGGCACCAGTTTCAGCGGCGCGATCCGCGCATAGGCGCGCCCGACGGCAAGCGGCACGATGGAGATGAGGTCCGACGACGCCACCAAGAGCGGCACCGACATGAAATGCGGGGAGCGCAGCACGATGCGCCGCTCGATCCCCAGCTCCTTCATCCGGTGTTCCGCGATCTCCTGGCTGCGCCCCTTCTGCTCCACCACGGCATGTTCCAGCGAGGCGAACTGTTCCAGCGTCAGGCCATCGCCGATCAGGGGGTGATCCGCGCGCACCACACAGGTGAACGGATGCACGAAGAGCTTCTGCTGATAGATCAGCGCCCCCTGAAGGTCGGGGAAATAGCCGAAGGCGATGTCCACGATCCCGTCGGCCAGCGCCTGCTGCAACTCGTCCGGCGGCAGCGACAGGCAGCGCAAGGTGACGCCGGGCGCCTCCCTTCGCAGGGTGGAGAGGATCTCCGGCAGGAACACCAGTTCCCCGATGTCGGAGGTGGAGAAGGCGAAACTGCGCTGCGAGGTCTTCGGGTCGAAGCCGCGCTGGCGCAGCAGGTCCTGGCGCACGATGCCGAGGATGCGGCTCACCGGCTCCTCTATCTGCTGGGCGAAGGGCGTGGGGCGCATCCCCGCCCCCTCGCGCACGAAAAGCTCGTCCCCGAGTGCTGCGCGCAGCTTGTTCAGGCCAAAGCTGGCCGTGGGCTGGCTGGTCTTCAGCCGCGCGGCGGCGGCGGTGACGCTGCCCTCCGCATAAAGTGCCTCAAGAAGGAGAAGCAGGTTGAGGTCCAAGTCACGGTAATTCATGCCGTAGATAATCATAATTTGATAAATTTGCTAAGTAGATTTCAAAACCGCTGCTACGGTTTTGTTGTCGGGCGGAGGAGGTCCGGCAAGGGAGGGAAAATGGACAGACGCAGCTTCCTGGCCGCCGCAGCGGCCGGTGCAACGTTGAGCGCGACCGCGGGCCTGCGCCCGGCATGGGCGGAGGCGAAACCGCTGAAGGTCGGCGTGATCGTTCCGATGACCGGGCCTTTCGCGCCCTATGGCAAGCAGATCGAGACCGCGATGCGGCTCTACCTCGCCCAGCATGGCGAGGAGGTCGCCGGGCGGCGGATCGAACTGGTCGTGAAGGATGATGGCGCGGTCGCCGATGCGACGAAACGGCTCGCGCAGGAACTGGTGGTGCATGACAAGGTGGAGGCGCTGGCGGGCTTCGGGCTGACGCCGCTCGCGCTCGCTGCGGCGCCGATCTCCGCCCGGGCCAAGGTGCCGCAGATCGTGATGGTCGCCGCGACATCGGTGGTGACGGAGAAGTCGCCCTATATCGTGCGCACCAGCTACACCACGCCACAGGTCACCTCGAAGATCGCCGACTGGGTGCTGGAACAGGGCGACCGCAGCGCGGTCACGCTGGTCATGGACTACGGCCCCGGCGTCGATGCGGAGGCGACCTTCAAGACGAAGTTCGAGGCGGCGGGCGGCAAGGTGCTGGAAAGCCTGCGCGTGCCGCTCCAGAACCCGGATTTCTCCGCCTTTCTCCAGAAGGTCGCGGATCTGAAGCCGCAGACGCTGTTCGTCTTCGTGCCGTCGGGCGTGGGCGGGCCGCTGCTGAAGCAATATGTCGAACGCGGGCTGGACAAATCCGGCATCCGGCTCATCGCAGACGGCGGCGTGACGGATGATGAGACCCTGCCGATGATGGGGCCGCCCGCCGAAGGGATCCTGACCGGGTTCCACTATTCCGCCGCGCATGACAGCGACCTGAACCGCAAGTTCGTCGCCGATTACGCGGCGAAGGCGGGCACGCGCCCGGCCTTCATGGGGGTGGCCGCCTGGGACGGGATGCACCTGCTCCATGAGGCGCTGAAGAAGACCGGCGGGATGTCGGATGGCGACAGCCTGATCGCCGCGATGAAGGGCATGGCCTGGGAAAGCCCGCGCGGCCCGATCTCCATCGACCCGGAGACGCGCGACATCGTGCAGAACGTCTATATCCGCAAGGTCGAACGCCGCGACGGCGAACTCTGGAACGTGGAGTTCCAGACCTACGAGGCCGTGCGCGACCCGGGGAAATCCGCGGCCTGAACGCCCTTGCCCCGACGCCCCCACCCCCGGGCGTCCCGTCCGGCGCGGTCCGTTCCGCGCCGGACGCGCGGATGCGCCCGCCAGTCCCATTTCCCGCCAGGAGAAAGCCATGACCGCCACCGCGCTCAGACCCCTTGCCGCCCCGCCGCCGGGCGTGCCCGTCTCCGACCTCGACCCCTTCGACATCGCCTATTTCGACGATCCCTATCCGGCGCAGGAGGCGCTGCGGGAGGCGGGGCCGGTCGTCTGGCTGTCGCGCTACGGCATCTATGCCGTGGCGCGCTATGCGGAGGTCCATGCCGTGCTGAACGACTGGCAGACCTTCTGTTCCTCCCGCGGGGTGGGACTGTCCGACTTCGCCCGCGAAAAGCCGTGGCGCCCGCCGAGCCTCGTGCTGGAGACCGATCCGCCGGAGCATGACCGCGCCCGCGCCGTGCTGCAGCGCGTGCTCTCTCCCCTAGTGATGCGGCGGCTGAAGGAGGATTTTGCCGCCGCCGCCGACACATTGGTCGCGGGGTTGGCGGCGCGGGGCGCAATCGACGGCATCGCCGATCTGGCGGAGGCGTTTCCGCTGTCGGTGTTCCCCGATGCGGTGGGGCTCTGCAAGGAGGGGCGGGAGCATCTGCTGCCCTATGCCGGGCTCGCCTTCAACGCCTTCGGGCCGGACAACCGCCTGCGCCGGGAGGCGCTGGAACGCGCCGCGCCGCATGTCGCCTGGGTGACGGAGCAATGCCGGAGGGAGAACCTCTCCCCCGACGGCTTCGGCGCCGCCGTCCATGCCGCCGCCGATACGGGGGAGATCACCCCGGAGGAGGCGGTGCTGCTCTGCCGCTCCCTGCTGACGGCGGGGCTCGACACCACGGTGAACGGCATCGGCGCGGCGCTCTTCTGCCTGGCGCGCAACCCCGGTGAATTCGCGCGGCTGCGCGCGGACCGGACGCTGGCGCGCGCCGCCTTCGAGGAGGGGATCCGGTTCGAAAGCCCGGTGCAGACCTTCTTCCGCACCACCACGCGGGAGGTGGAGGTCGGCGGGATCACCCTGCCGGAGGGCGCGAAGGTGCTGATGTTCCTCGCCTCCGCCAACCGCGATCCCCGCCGGTGGGAGGCGCCGGAGAGCTATGACATCGGGCGGCGCGCCTCCGGCCATGTCGGCTTCGGCTCCGGCGTGCACATGTGCGTGGGCCAGCTCCTGGCCCGGCTGGAGGGGGAGGTGGTGCTGGACGCCCTGGCCCGTCACTGCTCCGCGATCAACCTCGCGGGGGAGCCGCAGCGCAGCTACAACAATACGCTTCGCGGCCTGGCCGCTCTGCCAGTGCAGCTCGTCGGGGGATAAATGTATACACTCATACTGGCGGCACTCATACTTTAGGGGGAGTTAACCGCGAGTATCGCGCAAATCCTTTGCGAGAATCGTCTTCCATGTATACCACTGATGCAGGAGGAGCCACCGTGACCGAGGAAGCCATCCCTGCAGATGCCCAGGCGGGTACACAGACCTCGCGCGCCGTCATGGGGATGCGCGACCTGATCGTGACTGGCGCAATGGTGCCGGGCGAGCGGTTCACGGAGGTTCTTCTGGCCGAGCGGCTATGCATGTCGCGGACCCCGATCCGCGCGGCCATCCAGCAGTTGCGGGAGGAGGGGCTGCTTGAGCCGCTCACCTCAGGCGGCTTCACCGTGCGGGGGTTTCTGCCACGGGAAATCGCTGAGGCCATCGACATCCGCGGTGCCATCGAGGGGCTTGCCGCCCGCCTTCTGGCAGAGCGGGGCGGGGCGGAGGACGCGCTCTCCCGCCTCGACCATGTGCTCGACGGTATCGACACGGTGCTGGAGGCGCCGGTCTTCGGCCCGGCCCAGGTCATGCGCTATTCCGCGGTGAACGCGGAATTCCATGCCGGGCTGGTGGCGGCCACCGGATCGGCACTGCTCCGGCAGGAGGCGCAACGGGCCAATGCGCGGCCCTTCGCCTCCGCCAGCGCGCTGGTGCAATTGAATGAGAATACCGAACAGGCGCGGCGTCACCTGATCGTCGCGCAGGACCAGCACCGCGCGGTGCTGGAGGCGATCCGCGCCCGGGAAGGCGCGCGGGTGGAGGCGATCCTGCGCGAACATGCGCGGCTGTCGCATCGCAATCTGATGCGGGCGCTTCGCCTGCACAAGCCGCTCGACGGTCTGCCGGGGGCGAGCCTGATCCGCCGCTACGGCTGATCCGGGACGATCCGGGTGCGGGAAGGGAGCCTGCATCCGAAAATGGGGAGGAGAAAGATGAAACGACGCAACCTGCTTGCGGGCGCCATACTCGGCGTGTCCGCGGTTCTCGCCGGGCTTCCGGCGCTGGCGGCGGATGAGCCGCTGAAGGTGGGGCTCATCCTGCCGATGACCGGCCCCTTCGCCTCCACCGGGCGGCAGATAGAAGCGGCGGCAAAGCTCTACATCGCCGAACATGGCGCGAGTGTCGCCGGGCGCGAGGTCGAACTGCTGGTGAAGGATGACGCGGGCGTCGCCGACACCACCAAACGGCTGGCGCAGGAGCTGATCGTGAAGGACAAGGTGGCGGTGCTGGCAGGCTTCGGCCTGACGCCGCTGGCCATGGCGACCGCACCGCTCGCCACCCGGGCCAAGGTTCCGGCCGTGGTCATGGCGGCGGCCACCTCCTCCATCACCGAACAATCGCCCTATATCGTGCGCACCAGCTACACCACGCCGCAGGTCACCTCGAAGATCGCGGAATGGGCGGCGAAGGAGGGCATCCGGTCGGCCGTCACCATCGTCTCCGACTACGGCCCCGGGATCGACGCGGAAAAGACCTTCGTGGCGGATTTCAGCAAGGCCGGGGGTCAGGTCTCCGAATCCCTCCGCGTGCCGCTGGCGAACCCGGACTTCTCGCCCTTCCTGCAGAAGGTCGCGGACCAGAAGCCCGATGCGATCTTCGTCTTCGTGCCCTCCGGCGTGGGCGCGCCCTTCATGAAGCAATATGTGGAACGCGGGCTGGACAAGTCCGGCGTCCGGCTGCTGGCCGATGGCGGGATCACGGATGACGACATCCTGAACGGCATGGGCGATCCGGCGCTGGCCGCGATCACGGGCTTCCACTACTCCGCCGCGCATTCGAGCCCGGAGAACCGCGCCTTTGTCGAGGCCTTCACCAAGGCCAACCCGGGGATGCGCCCGAACTTCATGGCCGCAGGCGGCTATGACGGGATGCATGCGATCTATGCCGCGCTGGAAAAGACCGGCGGCAAGTCGGATGGCGACAGCCTGATGGAGGCGATGAAGGGCCTGAGCTGGATCAGCCCGCGCGGCCCGATCACCATCGACCCCGAGACGCGCGACATCGTGCAGAACGTCTACATGCGCAAGGTCGAGCGGGTGAACGGTGAGCTCTGGAACGTCGAATTCGAGACCTTCGAGGCAGTGAAGGATCCCGGCAAGGCCGACTCCTGACCTGAGGCCACCACGGCTTCCGATGCCCCGCTCCGGCGCCCATTCGGCGCCGGGCTGCCCCTCCCTGTCCCGTCATTCTCCCTGTCCTGTCATGGAGCCTTTCGCCATGCTGACCATCCTCATCGACGGCATCGCCTATGGGATGCTGCTCTTCATCCTGGCGGCGGGGCTTTCGGTCACGCTCGGGCTGATGAATTTCATCAACCTCGCGCATGGGGCCTTCGCGCTGCTGGGCGGTTATGCCACGGCGATCCTGATGAACCGCTGGGGGTGCCGTTCCTGCTCACCCTGCCGGTGGCCTTCCTGCTGCCCGCGCTGGCGGGCGCGCTGGCGGAGAGGACGCTCTACGCCCGGCTCTACCGGCGCAGCCATCTGGACCAGGTGCTCTTTTCCATCGGCCTCGTCTTCATGGTCGTGGCGGCGACCGACTACCTGATCGGCTCGCAGCAGCAGCTGATCACCCTGCCGCCCTGGCTTCAGGGCAGGTTCGATTTCTTCGGCATTCCCGTGGGCCGCTATCGTGCCTTTCTGATCGTGCTCTGTTCGGTGCTGGTGGTGGGGCTGCAACTGGTGCTGACCCGCAGCCGCTTCGGCTCCCGCCTGCGGGCGGCGGTGGACGATCAGCGGGTGGCGCGCGGGCTGGGCATCAAGGTGTCGACCATCTTCGCCGCCACCTTTGCCTTCGGCTCCGGCCTGGCCGGTCTGGGCGGGGCGCTGTCGGTGGAGATCCTCGGAATGGATCCGACCTTCCCGCTGAAATACATGATCTATTTCCTCATCGTCGTGACCATCGGCGGCACGGCGGGGCTGATCGGCCCCTTCATCGCGGCCCTGCTGATCGGCGTCGCGGATGTGGCGGGGAAATACTACGTGCCGCAGCTCGGCGCCTTCCTCATCTACCTGCTGATGATCGCAATCCTCGTCTGGCGCCCGCAGGGGCTCATCGCCCGCTCCCGCTGATCCCCTACTGATCCGCGCCCGCTGAAAGGAAACGCCCCATGGCCACAGACATTCCCTTCACCCAGCCCGCGCCCGTCGCGGCGCGCCCCACCGCCGTCGCGCTGGAGGCGCGGGCGCTCTCCAACCTCGGCCGCACGGGGCGCTGGAAGCCCGCCGAATTCGCCTTCTGGGCGCTCGCTGCGGCGACCTTCTTCCTGCTGCCCGACAAGCACCTGCTGCTGACGGAAATCGCCATCCTCGGGCTTTTTGCGCTCTCGCTGGACCTGATCCTCGGCTACGCGGGCATCGTGTCGCTGGGGCATGGCGCCTTCTTCGGGCTGGGCGCCTATGTGGCGGGGCTGGTCTCCGTGCATCTGACGGGGGAGCCGATCACCGGCCTGCTGCTCGCGGGGGCGGCGGCGGCAGTGCTCGGCGCGGCGACGGCGCCGCTCCTCCTGCTGCGCGCCTCCGACCTCACCCGGCTGATGGTGACGCTCGGCATCGCCATGCTGCTCCTGGAGGCCGCGAACAAGGCCGCCTGGCTGACCGGCGGCGCGGACGGGTTGCAGGGCGTCTGGATCGACCCGCTCTTCGGGCGGTTCGAGTTCGACCTGATGGGCACCACGGCCTATGCCTATTGCCTGATCGTGACCTTCCTGCTGTTCCTCATCGCCCGCCGGGTGGTGACATCGCCCTATGGCCTTTCGCTCCGCGCGATCCGGGACAATACGCTGCGCTCCGCCACCATCGGCATTCCCGTGGGCAAGCGGCTGGTGGCGATCTATGCGCTTTCCGCCGGCATCGCAGGCATCGCGGGCGGGCTGCTGACGCAGACGACGATGTTCGTCTCCCTCGACGTGCTGGCCTTCCACCGCTCGGCGGATGTGCTTCTGGTGCTGGTCCTCGGCGGTGTCGGCTATCTCTACGGCGGGCTGATCGGGGCGGTGGTGTTCAAGCTGCTGCAGGACGTGCTCTCCAACCTCACGCCGCAATACTGGATGTTCTGGATCGGGCTCATCCTCGTCGTCATCGTCCTGATCGGGCGGGACCGGATCAATGCCGCGCCCCGCGCCCTCTGGACCCGCATCCGGGGGGGCAAATGAGCGCCGCGCTTCAGACCATCCACCTGCGCAAACGCTTCGGCGGGCTGACGGCGACCGATGACGTGAGCTTCACGCTGGCCCACGGTGCGCGCCATGCGCTGATCGGTCCGAACGGCGCGGGCAAGACCACCTTCGTCAACCTGCTGACCGGGGTTCTGGCCGCGAACGAGGGGCAGGTGCTGCTCGACGGCACCGATGTCACCCGCCTGTCGCAACAGGACCGCGCGCGGCGCGGTCTGGGCCGGACCTTCCAGATCAACCAGCTTTTCCCCGCCATGACGCCGGTGGAATCCATCGGCCTTGCCGTGTCGGAGCGGATGGGCGGCGGCGGCGATTTCTGGCGCGGGCTGGGCACGCGGCGCGACATCGTGGCGGAGATCGTGGAGCTTTGCGAACGCTTCCGGCTGACGGATGTGATGGATCACCAGACGCGCAGCCTGCCCTACGGCAAGCAGCGGCTGCTGGAGATCGCTGTGGCGCTGGCCGGAAATCCCCGCGTCCTGCTGCTCGACGAACCCGCCGCAGGCGTGCCGGAGGCGGAGCGGCAGGAGCTGCTGGACACGCTGGCCGCGCTGCCGAAGGACGTGTCCATCATGCTGATCGAGCATGACATGGACCTGGTGTTCTCCTTCGCCGACCGGATCTCCGTGCTGGTCAACGGCGCGCTCTTTGCCGATGGCACGCCGGCCGAGGTGATGGCCGATCCGCGTGTCCGCGATGTCTATCTGGGGGGCGAGCATGGCTGATCTTCTGGAACTCCGCGACCTGACCACCGGCTATGGCGATGCGGTGGTGATCCGCAACCTCTCGCTCAGGCTGGCGGAGGGGGAGGCGCTGGCCGTGCTAGGCCGCAACGGCGTCGGCAAGACCACGCTGCTGGACAGCATCATCGGTGTGACCCGCCGCTTCGGCGGCACCGTCACGCTCAGCGGCGCGGATCTCACCCGTGCCGCGCCGGAGGCCCGCGCCGCGGCGGGCATCGGCTGGGTGCCGCAGGAGCGCAACATCTTCCGTTCGCTGACGGTGGAGGAAAACCTGACCGCCACCGCCCGGCCCGGCAAATGGACGCTCCGCCGTGTCTACGAGATGTTTCCCCGGCTGGAGGAACGCCGCGCCAACCTGGGCAACCAGTTGTCGGGCGGGGAGCAGCAGATGCTGGCCGTGGGCCGGGCGCTGATGCTCAACCCGCGCGTGCTGCTCCTCGATGAGCCGACGGAGGGCCTCGCCCCGATCATCGTGGAGCATCTGCTCGCCTCCATCCGCCGGATCATCCGGGAGGAGGGGATGGCCACGATCATCGTCGAACAGCACGCCCGCAAGATCCTGGGCGTCACCGACCGCGCCGTGATCCTGGACCGGGGACGGGTCGTGCATGAGGGGGCGAGCGCCGCGCTCCTTTCCGATCCCGCCGCGCTGGAAACCCATCTCGGCGTCATCGCCAAACAGGGAGCCACCCATGCAAGCTGACACGACGCTCGCCCCGCTGGATGAGACGATCACCCTCGACCAGCTTCACCTCGACCCCTATCCGATCTACCGCCGCCTGCGGGCGGAGGCGCCGGTGCTGCGCGTCAAGGCGGCGGGCCGGACGTTCCTGACCCGGGCGAGCGACACGAAATACGTAAAAGACACGCCGGAGATCTTCTCCTCCAACGATCCGAACACGCCGATGCGCCCCGCCTTTCAGGCCCATACCCTGATGCGCAAGGACGGGCCGGAGCATCTGGCGGAGCGGATGGCCATGGCCCCCGCGCTGATGCCGAAGACGGTGCAGGAGGTCTGGCAGCCGCTTTACCGGCAGTTCGCGGGCGACTATCTCGACCGGCTGCCGAAGGGGGAGATCGTGGACCTGCACAGGCTGGTCTCCGGCCCGCTGGCCGCGCGGATCCTCGCCCATATCCTCGGCATTCCCGAGGCGACGGATGAGGAGATGATCTTCTGGAGCCAGGCGCTGATCGACGGGGCGGGGAATTTCGGCTGGCAGGCGGAGCCCTTCGCCGTCTCCGACCGCGCCAATGCCGAGATGGACGCGCTCTTTGCCCGCTGCGTTGAGCGGGTGCGGGCGGAGCCGGACCGCTCTGCGCTCTCCGTCATGGTCAATGCGGAAAACCCGATCCCGATGAGCCAGATCTACGCCAATATCAAGATCGCCATCGGCGGCGGCATCAATGAGCCGCGCGACGCGCTTTCCACCATCGTCTACGGCCTGCTGACGGAGCCGGAGCAACTGGAGGAGGTCCGGCGCACCGGCAAATGGGGTCAGGCGTTTGAGGAGGGCGTGCGCTGGGTCGCGCCGATCCAGGCCTCCTCCCGCCTCGTGATGGAGGATGTGGAGATCCGCGGCTGCCTGATCCCGAAGGGCGACACGGTGATGACCATTCAGGCCTCCGCCAACCATGACGAGGATCTCTACGACCACCCCGAACGCTTCGACGTGTTCCGGGCAAAGAACCCGCACCAGTCCTTCGGTTCCGGCCCGCATCATTGCGGCGGCGTGCATATCTCCCGCCGGACGGTGGGGGCGGTGATGCTGGAGCTGCTCTTCGAGCGCTTCCCGGCCATCGCCCTGCCCGACCCGGAGGTCGTGCAGTGGCGCGGCTTCGGCTTTCGCGGCCCGATAAACCTTCCTGTCATCCTGAACTGACCGCGGCCCGCCGCGCCGCGGATTTTGCGAGGAGCCATCCCCATGAAGATCATCTATATCGCCGCCGACGGCACCGAGACGCAAGTGGAGGCACGCGCGGGCGACAGCGTGATGCAGGCCGCCGTTGCCAATGATGTCGACGGCATCATCGGCGAATGCGGCGGGTCGATGATGTGCGCGACCTGCCATTGCTACGTGGACGACGCTTGGACCGAGGCCACCGGCGGGCGCGGCGAGGGGGAGGACGATCTCCTGGACTGCGCCGCCTCCGAGGTGAAGCCGACGAGCCGCCTGTCGTGCCAGATCAGGATGCGCGAGGATCTGGATGGTCTCGTCGTGCATCTGCCCGAGGCGCAGATATGACGCCGCTCGCCCCCGATGCGCGGGTGGTGGTGATCGGCACCGGGCAAGGCGGGTTTCAGGTTGCCGCCAGCCTCCGGCAGGAGGGGTTCGCAGGCCCCGTGACCCTGATCGGCGAGGAGCCGGGCCTCCCCTATCAGCGTCCGCCGCTCTCCAAGGCCTATATGGCCGACGGGGAGGCGGAGCGGCTGCTGCTGAAGCCCGCGGGGTTCTACGACCGCTCCGCCCTGACGCTGGTGGAGGCGCGGGCAACCGGGATCGACCGGGAGACCCGCGTGGTGCAGACGGAGGGCGGCGCGGCGCATCCCTATGACCATCTGGTGCTCGCCACCGGCGCGCGCGCCTTCCGCCCGCCGGTGCCGGGGCTGGACGCGGACGAGGTGGTGGAGCTGCGCACGCTGGCCGATGCCGCGCTGCTGCGCGACCGGCTGGCACGGACCCGCCATGCCATCGTGGTGGGCGGCGGGTTCATCGGGCTGGAATTCGCGGCGATGGCGCGGGCGGCAGGCGTGGCCGTGACGGTGCTGGAGACAGCGCCCCGGCTGATGGCGCGGGCGCTGTCCCCCGCCATGTCGGACTGGTTCCTGGCCGCGCATCGCGCCATGGGGACGGAGGTTCTGCTCGGCGCCTGCGTGGAGGCGGTGGAGAACGGGCGCGGCGTGCGCCTCACCGACGGGCGGATGGTCGCGGGGGATCTGGTGCTGGCCGCGACGGGAGTGCGCCCGAATGCGGAACTGGCGGCGGCGGCGGGCCTCACGGTGGAAAACGGCGTGGTGGTCGATGGCCGGCTGCTGACCTCCGACCCGGCGATCTCCGCGCTTGGCGATTGCGCGGCCTTTCCGCTGCCGGAGGGCGGGCGGGTGCGGCTCGAATCCGTGCAGGCCGCGGTGGACCATGCGCGCCACATCGCCCGGCGTCTGGCGAAGGGAGAGGAGGCGGACTACGCCGCCGTGCCCTGGTTCTGGAGCGATCAGGGCAAGCACAAGCTTCAGATCGCGGGGCTCGGCACCGGCGCGGAGGAGGTTGTCGCCCTGCCGCAGGCGGAGGGGCAGGCGGTGGTGCTGCTCTTCCGCGCGGGCCGTCTTGCCGCGGTGGAGACAGTGAACGCAGTGCCGCAGCACATGGCCGCCCGGAAGCTCATCGGTGCGCCGCAAGCGCTGCTGGAGGCGGCAGGATACGATCTGAAGGACGCGTTGAAGACAGGCGCGGCGTAGGTTCGCTCGGGCCTGATCCGGCTCTCCTCGATCCGGCTTCGGCGAGGCCATGACAAGCTCGACCCGGTCCGCAGCAGGCGCGGGAAGCGCTACCGGCCTCGGTCAACGCGGTCGCGGATATTTTCTTCGGCGAAAGGGGCGGCATGGCGAATGCGGCAGCAAAGCCGGCAACCAGGTCGGCCGGTTCGGGCACCATCGGCACCCGGTGCGTCTGCGTGCAGCCCTAACCACTGCGCTCCGGGGATTCCGCCCGTCCCTAGGCGCCGCGCGGGCTGGTGAAGCGGCGGTAACCGCCTTCAGGCCGCGCCATCCGAAGCGCCGTCGACACAGGCGCCAGCCCGCGCCCAAGCGGGCACCCGCAACGGATACCGAAATCTGTAACAGCGTGTAGCCCGGCCAAGACAACATTGCAGGCGCCCGCCCGCCCGTGGCGTGATGCCCAGCTGGATGACGCCCCGTCCCGTCTCGCCGCGCCGGTCGTGCCGGTCTGGATGCTGGCGGCCCAACTGGGATCGCGCGCTGCGATAGCGGCGGAGGTGGGAGACGAGGCGCGCCTGACAGGTCGTTGCCCCGCCACTGACCCGCGCCTGAAATGAAAACCTGCTGCGCAACCTTTCGGGAAAGGAAGAAACCGCCTGCGGGGGCCGCAAAATCACTTCTTATTGTCTATTTACTTACTATACATATAGCGCCACCTTGGGCCCGAACCGAAGGAGGTGACTGTGACAGAGCGTTCCACCCTTTCCATTGCGAGCCGCGATCTCGATGCCGATGTGCTGGTGATCGGCGGCGGTCCCGCGGGCACCTGGGCTGCGATTTCCGCGGCGAGCCAGGGCGCGCGGGTGATCCTGGCCGACAAGGGCTTTTGCGGCACCTCCGGCGCCACCGCGCCCTCGGGCACCGGCGTGTGGTATGTGCCGCCCGATCCCGCCCGGCGCGCCAAGGCGATGAACAGCCGTTGGGACCTCGGCGGGCGGCTGGCGGATCCCGCATGGATGCGCCGGGTGCTGGACCGGACCTATGAGAACGTCAACCTGCTCGCGGACTGGGGCTTTCCCTTCCTGGACGACGGCGCGGGCGGGCAGGTGCGCACCTCGCTCGACGGGCCGGACTACATGCGGCTGATGCGCAAACGGGTGAAGGCGGCGGGGGTGCGCATCCTCGACCATTCCCCGGCGCTGGAGCTGCTGCGCGACGCCTCCGGCGCGGTGGCGGGGGCGACGGGCATCCGGCGGCAGCGCGGCGATGTCTGGACGGTCCATGCCGGCGCCGTGGTGATCGCGACGGGCGGCTGCGCCTTCCTCTCCCGCGCGCTCGGCACCAATGTGCTGACCGGCGACGGCTATCTGATGGCCGCGGAACTGGGGGCGGATCTGTCGGGAATGGAGTTTTCCTCTTCCTACGCGATGGCGCTGGCCAACGGGTCGGTGACGAAGACGCGGTTCTACGACTGGGCGGAATTCACCTATGCCGACGGCTCGCCCATCCCCGGGGCGGCGTCGAAGGGCGGCCGGTCCGCCATCGCCCGCACACTGGGTAGCGGGCGGGCGGTCTATGCCCGGCTGACCGCGGATGCGGAGGAGCAGCGCGCCATGCGCCACCACCAGCCCAACTTCTTCTTGCCGCTCGACCGCTCGGGGCTGGACCCGTTCACCGACCGCTTCCCCGTCACGCTGCGGCTGGAGGCGACGGTGCGCGGCACCGGAGGGCTCCGGCTGGTGGATGAGACCTGCGCCACCACGGTGCCGGGGCTTTACGCGGCGGGCGATGCCGCGACGCGGGAGCTGATCTGCGGCGCCTTCACCGGCGGGGGCAGCCACAATGCCGCCTGGGCGATGTCCTCCGGCTTCTGGGCCGGGGCCGGGGCGGCGGGCCATGCGCGCGCCCATCGCGGGCGCGGCGCGGTCCGTTCCGGCGGGCTCGGCCTGCGGGACGGCGCGCGCGGGCCGATCGACGCGCAGGCGCTGATCGCCGCCGTCCGGGGCGAGGTGCTGCCCTACGAGCACACCTATCAGCGGCACGGCGACCGGCTCTCCGCCTCGCTCTCCCGTCTGGATGGGCTGTGGGCGGGGCTGCACGGCGCCGATGCCGCGACGCGGGCCGAGGCGGTGCGCACCCGCGAAGGCATCGCCATGCTGGCGACAGCCCGGTGGATGTATCGCTCCGCACTGGCCCGCACGGAGAGCCGGGGCATGCACAAGCGCGAGGATTTCCCCGGCCAGGACGAGGCGCAGCGCCACCACATCCTCTCCGGCGGGCTGGATGAAGTCTGGACGACGACCGCGCCCGCCGCCTCGCCCGCGCATGAGGTTCTGGCGGCATGATCGAGCTCATCTCCGCCACCCGCTGCACCGGCTGCAACATCTGCGTCACCGCCTGCCCGACCAATGTCTTCGACGCGGTGAAGGGCAGCATCCCGGTGATCGCCCGCAAGGACGACTGCCAGACCTGCTTCATGTGCGAAGTGTGGTGCCCGGAGGATGCACTCTACGTCGACCCCGACGCCGACCATGCCACCGGCGTGACGGAGGCGGAGCTGGAGCGGCGCGACCTCTTCGGCAGCTACCGGCGCGCGGTCGGCTGGGCAGAGGGCGGCCGCATCGCCCCCCCGCCGGAGGTGATGCAGCGCCTGCGCTGAAGGCCCCGCCGACCGCGCGGACCGCGTATCGTCGCGCCTGCGGCCATATACCTGCGCCCCTCCTCCCTCCGGCGCGAAGGGGAGCACCCGCCGTCACCGGTTTTCCGAACCCCGGCTCCCCGGATCACCTGGCCCCTCGACCCGGGCTACCTCGATCCGGGTCGCTTCAACATTGGCCACCCCTTCCCTTGGGCCGCAACGCCCTTTCCCCTTCCCTCCGGCGATCGCCGGACCCGAACCGAAAGACGAAAAGCCATGACCGTCTCCCGCCGCACCTTCCTTGCCGCCGCCGCCGCCCTCGGCGCGCTGGCCGCCCCCTCCCTCTCCCTCGCCGGGACGAAAGTGGAGGTGATCCGCCTCGCCGGGCCCGGCAATGCCTCCGGCAAGCCCTATGGCAACGCCACCATCGGCCTGCTGCGCGGGCTGGAACTTCTGGAAAAGGAGTTCGAGGCCGACAAGATCGCCATCGAATGGCAGTTCCCGCGCGGCACCGGCCCCGCGATCAACGAGGCACTGGCCAACCGCCAGCTCGACTTCGCCTCCTACGGCGGGCTGCCCAATCTGGTGGGCCGCGGCGCGGGCGTGCCGACGAAGGTGCTGGCAGGCTCCGGCATCTCCCCCACCTATCTGGTCGCGCGGCCGGAGGCGGGGATCAATTCGCTGGCCGAGCTCAAGGGCCGCAAGGTCGCCTTTCAGCGCGGCACGATCTTCGAGCTGTCGCTGAACCGCATTCTGGAAAGCGTCGGGCTGACCAATCAGGATGTGGTGCTCTACGACATTCAGGGCGCCGACCAGATCTCCGCCATTCAGACCGGCGACGTTGACGTGATCGTCGGACAAGGCAACAGCACGCTGCACACGGTGAAGCAGGGCCTGACGAAGGTGCTCTACACCACCAAGGGCACGCCCGCGCCGGGCTCCACCTTCGGATCGCTGACCGTGCATGAGAAATTCGCCGCCGAACAGCCGGAGATCGTGGAACGGGTGCTGCGCGCCTTCGTGCAGGCCGCGCATTGGGGCAGTCAGGAGGAGAACCGTGACAAGGTCTTCGACATCTTCGCCCTGACCGGCACGCCCCGCGACAGCTATGTGGAGGATTACGCGGGCGACACGCTGGCCGACCGGCACACGCCGCTGCTCGACGGCTTCTACCGCTCGAACATCGAGGAGGGGCTGAAGTTCACGCTGGAAACCCGGCTGGTGCGGCGGCCCTTCGACGTGGCCGAATGGATCGACGACCGGCCGCTCACCCGGACGATCGACGCGCTCGGCTATGGCACCGTCTGGACCCCGCGCGATGCCGCGGGCAAGGCGGTCGGCTGACCCCATAAGGCCCGCGCCGCACCAAGAGAGAGGGACCAGCCATGACCGACATCGGCTTCAAGCACGTCACCCCGGCGCTTCCCAGCACCGTCGTCGCCTCCCCCGCGCTGACGGGGGCGCTGCGCCGGGTGGGTTGGGCGGCGCTCGGCCTCTTGCCGCCACTGGCGCTGCTGCTGCTGTGGCAGTTCGCGGTGGATCAGGAATGGCTGGCGGAGCAGATCCTGCCCGCCCCGGCGCTGGTCTGGGACACGACGCGGGAGTTGATCGCTTCCGGTGAACTCGCGGCCGAACTGGGGGTGAGCCTGCAACGCGTTCTGGCCGGAGTGGCCATGGGCGGCGGGCTGGGGCTGCTGGCGGGGCTGGCCTTCGGGCTGTCGCGGGGGCTCGACACCTATGTCGCGCCGACCGTGCGGGCCATCTGCCTCGTGCCGTCGCTGGGCTGGCTGCCGTTCTTCATGCTGATCTTCGGCATCGGCGAGGCGCTGAAGATCATCCTCATCGCCAAGACCTGCTTCCTGCCGCTGATGGTCTGCGCGCAGGAGGGGCTGCGCTCGCGCCCTGCGAAATACGACGAAGTCGCCGCGGCGTTGAACCTCAGCGGGCTGGACCGGCTGCGCTTCGTCACCCTGCCCGCGATCCTGCCGCATCTGCTGACCGGGCTGCGGCTGGCGCTGTCGAAGGGGTGGAAGGCGCTGATCCTGGTGGAGATGATCTCCTCCGCAGCGGGGCTCGGCTACCTGATGATGTGGGGACGCAAGGCGTTTCAACTCGATGTGGTCTTTGCCACCATCATCGCCATCGGTCTGGTCGGCTGGCTGCTGGATCAGGCGGTCTGGCGGCTGCAACGGCGCGCGACCGGCTGGTCGTTCCAGAAGGCTGAGCCATGACCACCGAGATTTCCCACCGGTTCTGGAAGGCGCTCCTGCTGCCCGCGGCGCTGATCGCGCTCTGGGCGGGGCTGGATGCGGCGGGGCTGACCAATGCGCGGCTCTTCGTCTCCCCCGCCCGGGTGGCGGAGACCTTCGCCGCCGACATGGCCGACGGCAGCCTGCCCGGCGCCACCGCCGCGACGCTGGCGCGCGCGCTGACCGGCTGGGCCATCGGCGGGGCGGCGGGGCTGCTGGCGGGTGTGGCGCTCGGCACGTCGGGGGTGGCGCGGGGGCTTTTCGACCCCAGCATCGCCAGCCTGCGGCAGATCGCGCTCTTTGCCTGGATCCCGCTCCTTTCCGCCTGGCTCGGCAATGGCGAGGCGATGAAGATCACGCTCATCGCGCTCGGCGCCTTCTTTCCCATGGCGCTGGCGGCGCAGGCCGGCTGCCAGAACGTGCCGCAGGGCTGGCGCGAGTTGGGCCGGGCGCTGGAGCTTTCGCCCCGCGCGCGTCTCACCACCATCGTGCTGCCCGCGGCGCTGCCCTCCATCCTCGCGGGGGTGGAGCTTTCCATGAACGTCGCCTGGCACGGCACCTTCGGGGCGGAATATCTGATCGGCACCGGCTATATCAACGGCATGGGCGACGGGATCGGTGCCTATCTGGCCGCCGCGCGGGAATATGCTCGGATGGACCGGGTGCTGCTCGGCGTGCTGGCGCTGTCGCTGATCGGGGTGTCGCTCGACCGGCTCATCGTTTCCCTGTCGCACAAGGTGGTCCCATGGCAGACACGCTGACCCTTCCCCGTCCCCGCACCGCTGCGGGCGAAGTCGCCCTGCACGGCGTCAGCCGCAGCTTCCGCGCCGGCGGGCGCGAGGTGCAGGCGCTGCGCGACGTGTCGCTCACCGTCGCGGCGGGGGAGTTCCTGGCCATCGTCGGCCCCTCCGGCTGCGGGAAATCCACGCTTCTGCGGCTGATCGCGGGGCTGGACCGGCCCGATGCCGGACATATCACGCTGGATGGCGCGGCGCTGGCCGGGCCGGGGCTGGACCGCGGTATCGTCTTTCAGGACCACCGCCTGCTGCCCTGGCTGAGCGTGGAGCGCAACATCGCGCTGGCGCTGCGCTCCCTGCCGGGGCCGGAGGCGGAGAAGACCGCACGGGTGGCGGAGCTGATCGCGCTCGTCGGGCTGCGCGGGTTCGAGGCCGCGCTGCCGCATCAACTCTCCGGCGGCATGTCGCAGCGCGCGGCCATCGCGCGTGCGCTGGCGCCGCGCCCGCCGGTGCTGCTGCTGGACGAACCCCTGGGCGCGCTGGACAGCCTGACCCGCGCGCGGCTGCAGGAGGAGCTTCTGGCGATCTGGGAACGGGAAAGCTCCACCGTCGTGCTCATCACTCATGATGTTGAGGAGGCGCTGGTGCTGGCCTCCCGCGTGGTCATCATGGAGCCCCGGCCGGGGCGCATCGGGCAGGAGGTCGCCGTGCCCCTGCCCCGCCCCCGGCGGCGGGAGGATCCGGCCTTCGTCGCGCTGCGCCAGCGGATCTCCGCCCGGCTGCACGGCATCTAGGCCCCGCGCGCGCTGCCATATCTGGCCCCTGCATGATCTCCCACAGGTCTCGGATGCCCACCGCCGGGCATCCGACGCGCGACGGCCGCGGGGCAGATCTCCATCCGCCGGCCCCCGTTCCCCGGCTTCTCCCGCAAGCTGAGACACAGCATCAAAACTCGGGCGCAACCAAAGCCGGACGGCCGTCGATGCCGCGATGGCCGTAGCGTCGTTGCCGGAGACGCCTATGTCCGGGGTCTTCACCCGGATCATGGTCCAGCGGCCGGTGTGAATGCCCCTGGCCGATCTGGAATGGCGCGCGGCGGCGAAGGGAAAGGCTGCTTCGACCCATCGGGCGAAGCCTTGCACGCTTGGCGCACGCGTGTTCGGCGAGCAGGTCGCCGCCATACAACGCGTTCGGGGCGGAAGAAGGGGAAGCGTCGCCCCCCCTGTCGTTCTGCCATCCGCAGCCTGTCGTTCCGCCATCCGATGCCATGCGGAGCATCCTCCCTTCATGCATCCCTCACGAGGCATGGAAACCCTCCGGAACCGCGGCTGAAAAGGTTGCACGCCGACCCGGATCGGGGCATCGCTGTGGCGACCACTGTGGGCGGTGCCCCTCCTGCAGCGACAGGACATTCTTCCGTACGAGGTGAAGCAGATGAAGATCGAACCTTTCCGTGTCGAAATCTGGATGAATGAATGGGAGACGAAATGTGATCTCAATCTTGCGGAAACCTGTGTCGAGAGCCTGACGATCGCGGAGCTTCTTGACCTGACAGGGCAAAATGCGACCGACCTGTCCGCGCTGTTGCCCTTGAAGATGACCTATGGCGCCATCGACGGATCGATGCGGCTGCGCGAGGCGATCAGCGCGCTTTACGACAAGCAGGCGCCCGACAACGTGATCGTGACCCACGGCACGATCGGCGCGAACATGCTCATACACCGATCACTTGTCGACCGCCGCGATCGCGTGGTTTCCGTCGTACCCACCTACCAGCAGCACTATTCGATACCTGAGAGCATTGGCGCCGACGTACATCTGCTGCACCTGCGCGAGGAGAACGGCTGGCTGCCTGACCTGGACCTTCTGCGGCAGCTGGTGGTGCCCGGCACGAAGATGATCGCGCTTACCAACCCCAACAACCCGACCGGGGCGCTCATCCCGCGCCCGATGCTGGAGGAGATCGCCGCAATCGCCCGCACTGTCGACGCCTGGGTGCTCTGCGACGAGGTCTATCGCGGCACCGATCAGGAGGGATCGGGGATGACCGCCTCCATGGCCGACATCTACGAGAAAGGCATCAGCACGGCGGGAATGTCCAAGGCCTACAGCCTTGCCGGACTTCGGCTCGGGTGGATCGCGGCCCCCCGCGCCGTGATCGAGGAGGTGATGATCCACCGCGACTACGACACGATCAGCGTGGGTGTCATCGACGATCATTTCGCCACGCTTGCGCTGGAAAACCGCGACCGCGTGCTTGGCCGGTCGCAGCACATCACGCGCGGCAATCTCGCCATTCTGGCCGAATGGATCGAGACAGAGCCGCGACTGTCCTGGGTCAGACCGAGATCGGGCACAACCGCGTTCATTCGCTACGATCTGCCGATGCCATCCCGCGACTTCTGCGTCGCGCTGATCGAAGAGACGGGCGTGATGTTCACACCCGGATCCGCCTTCGGAATGGAAGGCTATGTGCGGATCGGCTATGCGAACAATCCCGAGATCCTGAAAGCCGGCCTTGCACGCGTGTCGGCCTTCCTCGCCCGCCAGTGACCGGAAGTCACCCGATCCGCACCGGAACCACAGCGCGGCGGAACTTCCCCCGCCGCGCCGTCATCTCCCGAAAACCGGCTCAGCCGATCCGGCCGCCGCCGCGCTTGGTGATCGCAACGACCGCCGGACGCACCGGCATGTCATCGCGGAAGTCGGGCCAGCGGGTGGAGAGGTCTTCGTAGTACGACGGGCGGCCATGGCCTTCCCAATCGTCGCCGCCGTCACCGGGATGCTGCACGGCCACGAACATCGTGGTCATGTCTTCGGTCGGGCACGGGCCGCACATCTCGGCGCCCACCGGAACGCGATAGAAGAGCCGCGAGGTGCCGCGCGCCTGCCCTTCGGTATCGACCGCCCAGAGCCCGTCCGTCCGCCCGGTGCCCTTCATGGAGTTGCCGTCGGTAGAGACCCAGAGCCGCCCGTCCGCGTCGATCGCGGCGTTGTCAGGCATGCCGAACCAGCCGTTCTTCGTCGTCTCGGTGGAGAAGGTCGCACCGACTTCGGCCACGGAGGGATCCCCGCATTGCACCAGGATTTCCCACTGCCCCGTCGTCGCGGTGAAATCGCCTTCCGCCTCGATGATCTCGACGATATGGCCGAAGGCGTTGTTCAGGCGCGGGTTGGCGGCGTTCGCCTCCTTCCGGCGCGTGTTGTTGGTGAGCATGACATAGGCGCGGCCCGTCGCCGGGTTCGGCTGGATATCCTCCGGCCGGTCCATCGGCGTCGCGCCCAGAAGGTCGGCGGCCCGGCGGGTCTCGATCAGCACATCGGCCTGCGAGGCAAATCCGTTCGCTGCCGTCAGCGGGCCCTGGCCATGGATCAGCGGCAGCCATTCCATCCCCCCGCCCTCGTCGAAGCGCGCAACGTAGAGCGTGCCCTCATCCAGAAGGTCGAGGTTCGCGGCGCGGTCCTTCGGGTTGTACCGGCCCGCGGTCACGAACTTGTAGACGTAGTCGAAGCGTTCGTCGTCACCGAGGTAGAACACGACCCGGCCGTCTGCGGCCACGACACTTTCCGCACCCTCGTGCTTGAAGCGGCCAAGCGCCGTGCGCTTCTTCGGCACGGAGTTCGGGTCCATCACGTCGACCTCGACCACCCAGCCGAAGCGGTTCGGCTCATTGGGCTCTTGCGCGATGTCGAAGCGTTTGTGGAACTTGCCCCAATCATAGTCGCCCGCAGGCACGCCAAGGCGCTTGTAGTTCTCCGCCTCGGGATGGCCCGCGGGCAATTCCCCCAGGAAGTAGCCGTGGATGTTCTCCTCGGCCATGATGTACGTGCCCCACGGCGTCACGCCGCCGGCGCAGTTGTTGATCGTCCCGAAGACCCGCGTCCCGCTGGCATCTTCGGAGGTTTTCACCCGGTCGGTCCCTGCCACCGGGCCCGACAGGCGCATTTCGGTCTTGGCGGTGATGCGGCGGTTCAGCGGCGCGTCCAGCACCGGGCGCCATTTGCCGTCCTGCTTGCGGATCTCGATGATCGTGCCGCCATGGGCGGCCATCTCGATATTCACGCGCTCCTGGGTCGCGGGCGTAACCTTCACCTTGCCCTCGGCGATAGTGACGACGCCCGGGAACATGAGGTGTTCGTTGGTGTATTCGTGGTTCACGACCAGCAGGCCGCGATCGGAAGCTCCGTCCAGCGGGATGAACCCCACGAAGTCGTTGTTGTAGCCGAACTGACGCTCCTGCGCCGTCTCGCTCTGCCGGGTCGGATCGAAGTCCGGAGCGTCGGCAAACACCTTGTCACCCCAGCGGAGCAGGATATCGGCATCGTAGCCGTCGGCGACGTGGTGGTCGGCATCGACGCCGGCCTCGACCTCGGGAAAGTTGAACGCGGAACCCGTCGTGCCGGCGCGGGCCTCATCGGCGGCCAGCAGCGCCACCGGCGACACGGTCGCGGCGATGGCCGAAAGCGCCATGGACCCTTTCATGAAGCTGCGGCGCGAGAAGCGGGCGGCGATGATGTCGCCCATCGTCCGGTTCTGGGTGGGGTTCAGGCCGGGACCATCCGCCTCCTCCAGCTTCGAAGTGCGGAACATCTGGCTTTGGCTGAGCTCGGTCATATCGTCTCCTGGCGCGTGTGCTCGGTCGTGCGGCGGGAATAGACCGGCTTTGTGACGTCGTGACGACGATCCGGCCGGAATCTCGGCTCCCGGTCGTTACCCGTGGCCACCGGCGACGATCCAGCTCTCAACCGCAACGTCTTCGGAATGACGTGCGGGGGCCAGCGAGGCGTCTCGATCTGCGACTTTCAGCAAGCCTCGGTCCTCGATGCCCCTCTACCATGATCGGGAATTGTTCCGGCATGTCGGCCGGATACCGCCCGCCGCGATCGACGCCCTTTGGGTGGTGATACGGGGGCAGCGGGAGAGCGGAGGCATGCAACGCATGGGGTAGCCTGATCCGCGCGGCGACGAAGGACGGAAAGTGAAATGCGGTTCTGATCCGATGCGCCCGTTGGCCGTCGTCGGCCGGTCACGCGCTTGCGCGCAGCAACGATCCGCCCCGAGAAGGTTGGCGCGCCGCAAACGGGTTCCTTTCCCCGGATCGATTCGGGGCAACTCCGCCCCCGGCATCCCCAGATTATCCCTCGGTCAACCGATGGCTTTGCCCTGATCGCGGTTTCACCAGTGCAGTAACCGTCGTCTCCCGGCAGGCGCCGCGAAGTTCTGGCGCCGGAGCGCGCGCGTCACCGGTTTGTGGTGACCGCGATGGTGATAGGCGCCGGGGGCGGCATTCTGATGCTGGAGCACGCGGCCATCACCTGTCTCCATCACAACACACCCTGCCTCAAGGCATGTGGTGCTCCGGTTCGGCCTGCCATGCCAGTTTCTGCGGGTATATTTTCAGCGCTGGATGATCTCCATTAGGCGCATTATTATCCCATTATGCGCACTACACACGGTTTACGTTGTTACCCTCGTTACTACCGATAAGTTGCGCTTATCGGTACTCCATGCCAGCCTGCATTCCGGCGTGAAAAGGTGGCGGGAAGCAAGCCCAACCACCTTCCCCCCGGGGAAGATCATGACAACTCATCGAGCATCCGCGCCACGGCTGCCTGCAGCTTCCGCCGGTCGAGCGAGGAAAAGTCCCGTGGCAGCTTGATCTCCAGCCGGCCGTTCGCCGCCATGCACTTCGCCACCCCAAGCCGTGAGGTCAGTTGGAACGTGGTCTTCGCCCTTCCCGCCGGGCCTTGCGCCGAAGCTGTCCGGCTGCTCACCGGCGCCTCACCATTGTCCACCCCCTCCCCGGCTATGTTGCGCAGCACCTCCAGCTCGTCGGAAACGGATCGGTTGTCCCAGTTCTCCAGGCTGCTCCGTATCTGGGCGACAAGCTCGGGACGCTCATCCAGAACGGTGGCGAGCTTCAGCCCCAGCGCCCTCGGGATGTGCCGCGCATGGATCAGATCATCGCCAAGGCGCGACATGAGCCGGATGAACTGCCGGATATAACTGCGCTTCTGGTAGCCCGCAGAGTGAAACAGCTCCGCGACTGCCTTGTCAGGGTCCGTCTCCGCCGTCCCGGGATCGGCCGCATAATGCAGGGCAACCATCGCCATCTCGGCAAAGGATATGTCCTTCCGGACAAGGTTCTCATCGACCATGCGCCGATAAAGACGCTCAAGCTCCTCCCCCTGGGCAGAGATGCCCGCAGGGATCCGCCCCCAGCGCTCGCTGTCGCCCGTCTCTTCCAGCAGCCGTTTGAACGCCGTCCACCGCCTGTGGCCCTGAATGAGCTCGTAGCGCCCGTCTGCCCGCCGCTCCACACGAATGGGGTTGGAGAGACCAATGTCGCGCAGAGAGGCAATCAACTCCTCCAGTTCCGGGTCATCTCCGCGGGCGCGGTCCCGCATCAGCTTCGTGGCGTCGATCTCATCAAGCGGGATGGTGTCGACAATCAAGCCGAGCTTCTTCAGCCGGACATGCTCCTCCGCCAGCGCATCATTCTCGGCCCGGATCTTCTCTTCGATCACCCGGCGCTCGCGTAGCGCGCCAGCGTTCTCGGTGATTGCCGCGGCCATCGGCGAGCGGCGCGCCGCGTCGCTCCGATCGCCCTCCCCTGCCCCGGGCTTCGGGTCGCGTTCCTTCCCCGCGGGGAAGCCCGGAGCTTCCTCATCGGGGAGGTCGATATCAAAGATGCGGCGCTTCTTCATTCCGCGTCCTCCAGCTTGTCCCAGGCATTCAGGAAGCAGTCCTTGAACTCCTCATAGGCACGGTCAAAGGACGTCCGCGCCCGGCGCCACGTCTCCCGTGTCATCGAGCGGTAGTCTATCTCATAGACGGAGGAGAGGAAGCGGCCGGATTGCTCCACCGCCCGCGTCATCTCTATCGGCTCCCGCGCGACGGTATCGCCGAAGACCTTGCGGAACGCCTGATACATGGCGCGATGCAGCTCGTTGTTCGGCTCGTAGCGGGTCATGAGGAAGCGCAGGTCGAGAAAGGCCTTGGGAAGGCCGATCTTCCCCGCAGGGAAGGTGCCGTCGAAGCCGGTCGCCAGATCCGCCAGCGCTTCTGCCAGCTGACCGATGAAAGACGTTGTCGAGTCGTATTCCCAGTACCCCGGCCCGGAGGGGATATAGAGCACGTCGGCCGCGAACACCGCGTTCATCGACTGATACCCGATCGCCGGCGGGCAGTCGAAGATGATGAGGTCATAGGCTTCGTTGGGCAGCGCATCCAGATAGCGGGAGACGGCCGCGAAGAAGGACCAGTCGGGATTGAGGTGCCGGTACTGGGCGGACGCGAACTCCACGAAGGCGGCATTGGCGCAGGAGGGGACGATGTCGATCGTCGGCCAGGCCGTCGGCTTGATGAAGTCTCCGATGCGGAGATCACCCATGCCCAGATCGCGCACCGAAGAGGGCAGGCGGCGTTGGGGCAGGGCGGTTCCTGTTTCAGCGGCACGCGGCGCGGCGTTCATCCGCTCCGTCTCATGCACGAGATCGCGAGCGATGATCCCCCAGACGGTCAGCTCCTCGCTCACGTCATGCAGGCCCATCGAATGGGTGAGCGTCGCCTGCGGATCGAAGTCGATGACCAGCACGCGGTAGCCATCGAGAGCGGCGGCATGCGCCATATGCAGCGCCACGGTGGACTTGCCCGCGCCCCCCTTGAAGTTGGAGATCGCAACCCGGATCGCCCGCTTGCGCACCGGCCGCCGGGGCATCAGCGAGGCGCGGTTCACCTTCATCTTGCGCCGCAGCTCGTTGATCTCCGCCAGCGAGAACCAGCGCTGCCGGCCATCCTCCTCAACTTCCCCGCCGGGAAGGTCGGGGTCCTGGGCGAGCCTGCCCCGGAAGGTGGACTGATTGATGCGAAAGATCAGCTCCGACACCTCCCAGCTGGAGAAGCGGCGGAGTGTCTTCTCATGCTCGGGAGAGAAGGTCTGGCGGCGAATGTGCCCCTGCATCTTCAGCGACTGCGCCTGAAGGGCGGCCAGATCCTCATGAGTGAACATAGATGGCATCCATTCTTTGAACGTAAATTATCATCAGGATCAGAATTACGCGGGATTTGCGTGAACCGCAAAATATAAGTTACAGTAACCCAGCAAATAGCGGAAAGTCGTTTTCCCCTTGCCACACTGGGGCTTTGCAAGCGCCCCCCGATTCGCTGCCAGCAGGGCGAGGAGGGTCTGGCGAATGCCTCCGAACGGCAGCGGAAGCTGCCAATGGGGGGACATAACCCGGGCATCCGCTAGCAGTTGAGGGGACATTATCCTGAATTGGGGTGACATACTGGGTGTCCCTCAATACCAGTGGAACCGATTTTTAACGCATCTGGGGCAGATCAGGGCGCCGTCTCGGAAAGAGGCTGCTTGACAGAATCGTGGCAGACAACGCTAATGGCGTTAATCTGGCGAAAAGCGTTGGCAGTCACCGTCTGGAGGAGCACAAGGACGCAGTTCCCACATCTCCGCCGAGCAGCGTTGGCATCCGGCGCAAGCAAGCCGAAGGCGAAGGCGGGGCAACCGTCGAAGGGGCAGAACGATGTTGATCCGCAAGGCGGTGGGGCGCGGCAGCGCCACGTATAAGTATGACCTGCTGACCGTGCTGGGCACTTATGCCCTGTCGCAGGACAAGACCTTGCAGCGGCAGACGCTCCGCCTCATCTGCCTCATCACGGCGCGTTACAACTGGCAGAGCGATACGCTGTCGATCGGTCAGGAGGAGATCGCGAAGCTGTGGTCCGTCGATCCCCGGACGGTCAAGCGCGAGATGGCGGCGTTCCGCGCCCGGGGCTGGCTGATCGAACGGCGCGCCGCGGCCCGGGGCAGGGTGGCCGTGCACGGGCTGGGAATCCGCCGGATACTCGAGGATACCCGCCTGGTCTGGGAGCGCGTGGGGCCGGATCTCGTGCAGCGGCTGGACGGGGATGCGCCGTCGGGCGGGGCGGCAGATGTCAAGGTCATCCCCTTTCCGCAGCCAGACGGGCCGGAGGCCGGACAGGCGGGGCCGGTGTGGGCCGCGGTCGCGGACCTGCTGCGGGCCGAGGATGCAGGCCGCTACCGCGCGTGGTTCGCGCCGCTGCACGCGGAGTGGCGGGACTACGAATTGCTGCTGGAGGCGCCGAGCGATTTCCACGCGCGATATATAGAGACGCATTTCCTCGCCCGGATCGAGGCCGCTTTGGCACGGGTCGCGCCGGGGGGGAGGGCGCTGATCGTGGGCAGACCGCCGCAATCGTCACGCGAGTGACATCTCTCCGACACGAAACGCACATGCTTTGCCGTCAATTTCCGCCGCGACAAACTGCGACGGCCCGGAGACAGCATGACGGCGATCAGCACCCACCGACTTTCACGACGCTTCGGGCGCACGCAGGCGCTGGATGGCGTCACGATCGAGATCGCCGAGGGCGAGATGGTCGCCCTGATTGGCGCCTCCGGCTCCGGCAAATCCACCCTCATTCGCCATATCGCCGGGCTGGAGCGGGCTGACACCGGTCGGGTCCGGGTGCTGGGCCGCGCCGGGCAGGAAGAGGGCCGGATGCTCTCGCGCCCGGACGGGTCTGTGGCGGTGCTGTTTCAGCAGTTCAATCTCGTCGGCCGCATGTCTGTACTGATGAACGTGCTCATGGGCCATCTGGGCCGGGTGCCACGGTTGCGCGGAACGCTCGGGATCTTCACGGCGGAGGAGAAGGCGGCTGGCCTGTCCGCGCTTTCCCGCGTTGGCATCGGGCAGGTGGCGGGGCAGCGCGCCTCAACGCTTTCGGGCGGACAGCAGCAGCGGGCGGCGATCGCGCGCTGCCTGGTGCAGAAGGCGCGCATCCTGATTGCGGATGAGCCGATATCGGCGCTGGACCCGGCCTCTGCACGGCGGGTGATGGACGTGCTGGCCGATGTGAACGCGCGCGAGCGGATGACGGTGCTCGTCTCGCTCCATCAGGTCGAATATGCGCGGCGCTATTGTCGGCGAACCATCGCGATGCGCGATGGCCGCGTGGTCTATGACGGGCCGACGACCGCGCTCAACAACGGTTTCCTCGCGGAGCTCTATGGCGCTGCCTCGGAGGAACTGGTTCTGCCGGAGGCGCCGCCCGCCGCGGCGGCCGCCCCGGTCCTTACTCTTGCATGAAACGGAGACCCCTCATGAAAGCCTTCCTGCAGGCCGCCGCGGCGCTGACGCTGACCGCCGCCCTGACCGGCCCCGCGCTTGCCGCCGATCCGATCAATTTCGGCATCATTTCCACGGAGAGCCAGCAGAACCTGCGCACGCAGTGGGAGCCCTTCCTTGCCGATATGGAGGCACAGACCGGGCTGGAAGTGAAACCGTTCTTCGCCTCCGACTATGCCGGGATCATTGAGGGCATGCGCTTCGGCAAGGTGCAGATGGCATGGTATGGCAACAAGTCCGCCATGGAGGCCGTGGACCGCGCGGACGGCGAGGTCTTCGTCCAGTCGGTCGCCGTGACGGGGGAGCCGGGCTACTGGTCGGTGATCGTCGTTCCCGCCGACAGCAAGGTGCAGACGCTTGACGATCTGCTCACCTGCGACAAGACCATGAACTTCGGTCTGGGCGACCCGAACTCCACCTCGGGCTTTCTGGTGCCGATGACCTTTGTCTTTGCGCAACGCGGGATCGACCCCAAGACCTGCTTCCGCAATGTGACCAATGCCAACCACGAGAGCAACGCCATGGCGGTTGCCAACAAGCAGGTGGATGCAGCGGCCAACAACACGGAAAGCCTCGCGCTCATCGAGCAGAACCAGCCCGCGGCATTCGCGAAGCTGCGCGAGATCTGGCGCTCCCCGCTGATCCCGTCCGACCCGATCGTCTGGCGCAAGGACATGGACGCCGAGACCAAGGAGAAGGTGCGGACCTTCTTTCTGACCTACGGCACCGACAAGTCCAAAGGCGATATCAAGCGGGAGCGCGAGATTCTTGCCGGGCTGAAATGGGCACCCTTCCGGCCCTCCTCCGATGCGCAGCTGCTGCCGATCCGGGTGATGGAGCTTCAGAAATCCATCGTGCAGGTCGAGGCGGACCAGGGACTTTCGGCGGCCGACAAGGCGGCGAAGCTGGAGGAACTGAATGCGCGGAAGGCCAAGTACGAGGCGGAGCTGGCCACCTCCGGCTGACGCGGGGCACGCGGGCGGGCTGCCCGGACCCGGGGCGTGACATGGTGCGCATCGCCCCGGCGGCCGCTCGCGGGAAACCGGGGGCGGCGCGATCGACGCGAAGAAACCCTTGCGGCCGGAGCGGTGAAGCAGGGGTTCTCGTTCGCGGGCAGCTCCGCAGGAAAGACGAGGCCGGGGTTCGACTGTCGATCCTGCGCGCGGCCAGATCGGTCGTCGCGCAGACGGAGTTGTGGCTTGCCCCCGCGGCGAAGTGACTACCGGTTGAGCAGGCGCGAGACTGTGGCGCGGCTCGTGGCGAAGACGAGGGTATTGGGCGCGGGGCACGCGCAGGGGGAGGCCAACTCTTCCCTAGCTTCTCAGCTCCTGTGGGAGCGTGGAGCTTGCATGCGGGCGATGTGCCGTGCGCGGGGGCCAAGCGCGGGAGCAGGAAATCGCAGGCCCGGGCGCCTGCCAGCCCTGTGACAATACGGTTGCCGGCAGCGCGGCGCGGTCCGGTTCTGCGGGGCCCTTCTGCACCATCGGCGCGCGCTCTGCGATGACCTGCCAGCGCACCCTCTGCCGGGGAGCGGTGGCAGGCGAGCAAGGAACATGGCTCGACGACGGGCCTAATCTACGGAAGGACGAGATGCACGACATCGCCACCCCCTCTCTCCCGGCTGAGTCCGCCGAGACGCGCGCAACCCGTTGGCGCGGCTTCGCTCTTGCGGGAGGGCTCGCGCTCGCGCTCGCCCTGTCATGGCAGGCGGCGGAGATGGACCGCTGGACCTATCTGTTCACAGATGCGGGCAACATGGCGGAATATGCGAGGGGCTTCCTGCACCCCGACTTTTCCGCCTGGCGCTTTTATCTGGAGGAGATGATCGTCACCATTCAGATCGCGCTTTGGGGGACGTTCCTCGCCGTGGTCCTGTCGGTGCCGTTCGGCATTCTCTCGGCCCACAACATGGCGCCGTGGTGGGTGCTGCAGCCGGTCCGCCGGTTGATGGATCTGTTCCGCGCCATCCACGAGATCGTCTTCGCGGTGCTTTTCGTGGTCGCGGTGGGCCTTGGCCCCTTCGCGGGCGTCATGGCACTTTTCGTCCATACCACGGGCGTGCTGGCCAAGCTCTTTTCCGAGGCGGTGGAGGCGATCGACCCCCGTCCGGTCGAGGCGATCCGCACCACCGGCGCCTCCCGCGTGCAGCAGATCGTGTTCGGGGTGATCCCGCAGGTGCTGCCGCTGTGGATCTCCTTCTCGCTCTATCGGCTGGAATCCAACATCCGCTCCGCCCCAGTGCTGGGCATCATCGGGGCAGGGGGGATCGGGCAGGTGCTGTTCGAGGCGGTCCGCGGCTTCTACTACCCGCAAGCCTCCGCCATCCTGATCATCGTGGTGCTGACGGTGTCGGTGATGGATCTCGCGTCCCAGAAGCTGCGGCAGATGTTCATCTGACGCTCCCAGCGGCGCAGGAGAGGCAACGCCCCGGAGCGATCCGGGGCGTTTTGGCGTTCAGCGTGCCGCCAGCAGTTCCGGCACGGACAGCAGGATGAACTCGTTATCCGCCGCACTCCCGATCTGCCGCCCGCCGGAGAAGGGCAGGTTGTTGTCGTTCGCGACGAGGATATGCGTCTCGTCCACCCGGGCCACGTTCTCGATTGTGAAGAACGGGAAGGTGAACGGGCCTTCGGCGGGTTTGTGGGCCGGGAGCGCCTTGCCCTCCGGGTCCGCTATGTCGAGCAGGTTCACATGGGCGATGCGGCGGATGTATCCCGCGTCATCCACGCTGGCGGTATCGACCAGAACGATGTTCTTCACCTTGGCCGGTTGCGGGTAGCAGGCGGACCAGCTGTCGGACCCGGGCGCACAGGCCCGGGCCGCGTCGCCTTCGCCGTTGTCGCGCTCGATGACCAGCGCGCGGGTGGCGTCGATGAAGTTGACGTCGCCGATCGCCGTCGCGCCTTCGGAGAGGCGGAAGCGGTAGCTGTCGCCCGTCCAGTCACCCGCGGCGGTATCGAAGGTCATCACGCGGAGGAAGTCGCCCTCCGGCTTGCCGCCCTCTGCCAGCAGGGGCTTTTCGAGCATGGCCCAGAGCAGCCCGGTGCCGGGTTGCAGGCCCATCCCCTCATACCCGCCGGAGCGTTGGACGCGGAAGCCTTTGCCGGGTTCGGCGGGCACGGTCACGCCGGGGCTGTCCGGCCCGGAGAGCGTGGCGCCGTCGAGCGTTGTGCGATGGACGGAAAGGATGCGGCCATCGGGTGCCACACGGAGGAGGGAGGGGCCGAACTCCTCGCCGATCCAGATCGCGCCGTCATGGAACTGAATGCTCTCCGGGTCGAAATCCGCGCCGGTCAGGTAGCGGCTTTCCGTGCCCTCGTTGGCGATGCGGAAGGGCACCCTGCGGTCGGGATCGCGGAGGAACACCGTCTCCAGCCGCGCGACCTTGCCGGTGGCGAAATCGGGCGCGAGGCGGTGGAAGAACAGCATGGCGTCAGGGCTGTTTGCCTTGGTGCCGAAGCCGTTGTCGGTGAGCGTGAACCAGCTTCCGTCCGGCGCGCGGTTCATGGCGAGGCCGGACATCCCCTGCACCGGCTGGCCGAGGAACGGGAGGGAGAGGCCGGTCGGATGGCTGCCGTAGGCCTTGCCGACATCGCCCGCGACGCTCATCGGGTGATCGTTCCGTGCGGGGCCGGTGAACTTGCCCGAGACCCAGAGGTCGCGCGGCGCATCGGCGGGCGGGGCGATCAGCGTGAAGGCGGGCAGGACGGCATGACCGGCAAGCGTGGCGGGAAAGGTTTCTTCGGCGAGAGCGGGCGCGGCAAGCGCGGTGAGCGCGACGGCCATTGCCGTGGCGGTAGAGGGGCGCATCCGGGGAACTCCTTCAAGGGT
Source organism: Haematobacter massiliensis (assembly GCF_000740795.1). Lineage (GTDB taxonomy): Bacteria > Pseudomonadota > Alphaproteobacteria > Rhodobacterales > Rhodobacteraceae > Haematobacter > Haematobacter massiliensis. The sequence continues at coordinate 40,211 of NZ_JGYG01000004.1, read as the reverse complement.
TGAGCCGGCCTCCTGCTAGCGGCTCCGCATGTCAGCGCGGCTGCGGAAACATGGCGGAACGATGACGGCGGCCGCGTCCGCGGGAGGGCGACAGCCGAGGGGGCGTCATCCGTCATGGCGGGGAAGCCGTGCTCGATGAGCGGGCGCTCTGCACCCGCGCTTGGAGCCGGTTGCCCGGAAGATTGCGCCGTGATGGGGATAGGGGCGCCCTGCGCAAACGGTTCGAGCCGGTCGCGGAAGGGGGCGATGAGTCATGGCGGGCGCCCTGCGCAAGCGCTCGGAGCCTTTGCCGCGGGAGTGGCTGCCGATCCCCCCGGCACATTCGAGTACGGCCGTCCCGCTGAGGCGTGGCCGGACGCGCTGGCCATGGACCGGCGATTGCAGGGGACTCCGATCGCCACGAACGCGGGCATGGAGTTCCGCCTCTTCGCCTCGCGTGGCGGGTATCGCGAGGTGTCAGGGGCGTCTGGGCTTCCGGGGCGCTGCGGCAGGCGGAGCTGCCTCCCGACCAAGGGGCAGCTCCCACTCCGGCACCCCTGCCGGGGCATGTTTCCTGCGCCGTCGCGGCATTCCGTCTGGAGGACGCAGCTTGGGCAGGCTGTCTCCGGGCGGGGCTTCGCAGCCGATGCCGCCCGGAGCGCTCACCGTTTGCCGGATCAGTCCGCGAGATCGCCGAGGATGCGCACCGCCCCCTTGTCCGCGGAGGAGGCGAAGGCGGCATAGGCTTTCAGCGCGGTCGTCACGTTGCGCTTGCGCGGTTCCGCGGGTTTCCAGCCGAGCCGGTCCTGCTCCTCCCGCCGACGGTCGAGTTCGGGCACGTCCACCATGAGGTCGATGGTGCGGTTCGGGATGTCGATGGCGATCGTGTCGCCGTCCCGGACGAGGCCGATGGCGCCGCCCTGCGCCGCTTCCGGCGAGGCGTGGCCGATGGAAAGGCCCGAGGTGCCGCCCGAGAACCGCCCGTCGGTGATGAGCGCGCAGGATTTGCCGAGGCCGCGGGATTTCAGGTAGCTGGTGGGATAGAGCATCTCCTGCATGCCGGGGCCGCCCTTCGGCCCCTCATAGCGGATGACGACCACATCGCCTGCCTTCACGGCACCGCCGAGGATGCCCTTCACGGCCGCGTCCTGACTTTCAAAGACCACCGCCGGACCGGTGAACTTCAGGATGGATTCGTCCACCCCCGCCGTCTTCACGATGCAGCCGTCGAGCGCGATGTTGCCCTTCAGCACCGCGAGGCCCCCGTCCTTGGAGAACGGGTGTTCGGCGGAACGGATGACGCCGTTCTCCCGGTCGAGGTCCAGGTCGTCCCAGCGGGAGGACTGGCTGAATGCCACCTGCGTCGGCACGCCGCCGGGCGCGGCCTTGAAGAAGGTGCGCACCGTCTCCGACTGAGTGCGGGAGATGTCCCAGCGGTCGATGGCCTCGCCCAGCGTGGGGGTGTGGACGGTGGGCGTGTCGCGGTGCAGAAGACCCGCCGCCTCGAGCTGACCGAGGATCGCCATGATCCCGCCCGCACGGTGAACGTCCTCCATGTGCACGTCGTTCTTCGCTGGCGCGACCTTGGACAGGCACGGGACTCGGCGCGACAGCCGGTCGATATCGCCCATGTCGAAGTCGATCCCGCCCTCATAGGCGGCGGCGAGGATGTGCAGCACCGTGTTGGTCGAGCCGCCCATGGCGATGTCGAGCGACATGGCATTCTCGAAGGCGCGCTTGTTGGCGACATTGCGCGGCAGGATCGAGGCATCGTCCTGCTCGTAATAGCGCTTGGCCAGATCGACGATCAGGTGGCCCGCCTCCACGAAGAGGCGCTTGCGGTCCGCATGGGTGGCGAGCGTCGAGCCGTTCCCCGGCAGCGACAGGCCGAGCGCCTCCGTCAGACAGTTCATGGAGTTCGCGGTGAACATGCCGGAGCACGACCCGCAGGTCGGGCAGGCGGAGCGTTCGATGACCTTCACATCCTCGTCCGACACCTTGTCGTCGGCGGCGGCGACCATCGCATCAACGAGGTCAAGCGCCACGGTCTTGCCGTGCAGGACGACCTTGCCCGCCTCCATCGGTCCGCCGGAGACGAAGACCGCGGGGATGTTGAGCCGCATGGCCGCGTTCAGCATGCCGGGAGTGATCTTGTCGCAGTTGGAGATGCAGACCATCGCATCGGCGCAATGGGCGTTGACCATGTATTCCACGCTGTCCGCGATGATCTCGCGCGAGGGGAGCGAGTAGAGCATCCCGTCATGACCCATGGCGATGCCGTCATCGACCGCGATGGTGTTGAACTCCTTGGCGACGCCGCCCGCCGCCTCGATCTCCCGGGCGACGAGCTGACCCAAATCCTTGAGATGGACGTGGCCGGGCACGAACTGGGTGAAGGAGTTTACCACGGCGATGATCGGCTTGCCGAAATCGCCGTCCTTCATGCCGGTGGCGCGCCAGAGGCCGCGGGCCCCTGCCATGTTGCGGCCGTGCGTGGTGGTGCGGGAACGATAGGCGGGCATGGGATCATCTTCCGTTTGGCTCTCCGGCGCCGCCCAGAAGCGGAGCCGGATGAGATGTGTCTGGCTGGCGCGGGCGAGCCGCGCGCTGCTGAAATTGGTTCCTCCGTAGCAGGACGTGCTTACGCCTCCCGGCGCGGGTTTTGTAGCCCAATTTTTCGAGATCTTGCGGCGAGACGCCCGGTAGGCGGGGGTGCGGCGCATTTCTCCCGGCGGGAACGCAGTTTCCTGAGCGCGCAACGCGGGCGCGCTTACCTATCCGCGACTCGGTCCCGCGCAGAGGGTAACGGGGGGTAAGGGCCGGAAAAGCCGTCAATGACGCTTTTCATCGCAGGGCGTCCCCTGTAGGAAGGCGCCAAATCGCCAGCGAAGGGGGAACTGCCCGCGCGCCAGCCGACATCAATCCTGCGGGGGAAGACGGCATGGCAGCCAATCGGCAGAACGGATATCGCGGCTGGTACATCGCGGCATTATGCGGCACGGCGGCCTTGCTGCCGGGAGCCGCGACGGCTCAGGAGGCCGCGCAAGGGATTGCGCCGGGGAGCGTGGGCCTCAGCCCGGTCGTCATCGACAGTCAGGCGGGCGGCGATGCCGCCACCTTTGCCCCCCGGCAGCAGGTGAGCGCCAACAAGATGGCGAGCGATGCGCTCGACACCTCCGCCTCCGTCTCGGTCGTGACGCAGAAGGAGATCGAAAGCCGCGGCGCCCAGACGCTGGAGCAGGTCGTCAGCTACACCGCCGGGGTGCAGGTCAACGAGTTCGGAAGCGACGACCGATACGATTTCATCCGCATCCGGGGCTTCGATCAGAACACGCTCCTCACCTTCCGCGACGGTCTGCCGACGCGCGGCTTCGGCTGGACCTTCGGGCGGCTGGAGCCTTATGGGCTGGAGCGGGTGGAGGTGCTGAAAGGGTCCAACTCCTCGCTGTTCGGGCTGTCCTCTCCCGGCGGGGTCATCAACTCCGTCACCAAGATGCCGCGCCCCTACAGGTTCGGGGAGGTCTATACCACGCTCGGCGACGACCATACCGAAGCGGGGTTCGACTTCGGCGATGCGACCGCGGACCGGACGCTGAGCTACCGGTTGACCGGCAAGGCGCAGGAGGCGGAGGGCTACTACGACCACTCCCCCGATGACCGCCGCTATCTGGGTGCGGCGCTGACATGGGCGCCGACGGAGGCCACCTCGCTCACGGTGCTGGGCGACTACAACCGGCGGGACGGCTGGCCGGGGACCGGATTCCCGAAGGGGACGGTGGACCGGCTGGGCCACAGGACGTTTCTCGGCGAGCCGGAGTTCAATACGTTCGACACGCGGCAGAAGAGCCTTGGCTATCTGCTGAGCCACGATTTCGGCGGCGGGCTCACCTTCCGGCAGAACGCGCGGTATACGTGGTTCGATCTGGACTATCGGCAGGTCTACGGTGCCTCCACCGATCCCGGCGCGGACCGGACCGCCTTTTTCGTAGGGAGCAAGGCGAAGCAGTTCGCCGTCGATAACCAGCTTCAGTTCGACACGAGCTTCGGCACTGTGCAGGGGCGGACGCTGGCAGGCTACGAATACAGCTGGATCAAGGTGGACGAGCTGGCCAGGACCGGCACTGCCGGACCGCTCGACATCTTCGATCCATCCTATTGCGGGCGGGGCTGCGTGGCGCTCGGCCCCTATATCGACTGGCGGCCGGAGCAGACGACCCATGCGCTCTATCTCCAGCAGGAGCTGACCTTCGAGGATCGCTGGATCCTGACCTTCGGCGGGCGCTACGACCGGACCAATGTGGATATCGACTATGGCGCTGCGGATTACCGGGGAGCAGGCCGGGCGGATCGCGACTTCAACGCCTTCACCAAGCGCGCGGGCGTGACCTACAAGGCGACGTCCGACCTGTCCTTTTATGCCAATTATTCAGAGAGCTTCGAGCCGGACCCCTGGGCACCGGCGAGCGACCCGAAGGAAGGCAAGCAGTATGAGGCCGGCGTGAAATACCGCCCCGCCGGGACGGAGGCCCTCCTGACCGCCGCTGTCTTCGACCTGACCCAGACCAATGTCAGTGTGCAGGTGGACCCGGTGAACTATCGCCAGATCGGCAAGATCGGCGTGCGCGGGCTTGAGCTGGAGGCGAAGGGCGAGGTGCTGGACAACCTCAACCTTACCTTCGCCTATGCCTATTGGGATGCGGAAATCCGCGAGGATGGCGTGCAGGGCAACCTGGGCAACCGGCCCGCGCGGGTGCCGCGGCATATCGGCGCGATCTGGGCCGACTATACCTTCCCCGGCACGGCGACGCGCGGCGATGTGCGGATCGGCGGCGGGATGCGCTACATGGGCGGTACCTATGGCGACGACGCCAACACGGTCAGTGTCGGGGGCTACGCGATCTTTGACGCGATGGCGAGCTATCGGCTGACGGAAGATGTGCTTCTGCAGGCCAATGTGTCGAACCTGTTCGACCGGCATTCCCTTGTCACCGATTACTACGGCACCGAGTATTTCAACGACGGGCGGACCGTGACCGCGACGCTGAAATATACCTGGTAACCAAGGAGACGATCCCATGCCGCTTTTCAGAGCCTTGCCCTCCGCCTCCCCCGCGTTGTCTCGGCGGAGCGTGCTGCTGGGCGCGGCGGGCGTGCTGGCGGCGCCCCGGGTGCTCAGGGCGGCAGGGGAGGGCGGATTGCGCTTTCGCCACGTGATGGGGGAGATCGTGCTTCCTGCGCCGGCGCGGCGCGTCGTCTCGCTCGGCGCAAATACGCAGGATCCGCTGCTCGCGCTCGGCATCGTGCCGGTGGCGATCCGGCGGTGGTATGGCGATTACAACTACGGCGTCTGGCCCTGGGCGCAGGACCGGCTGGGCGATGCGGCTCCCATTGTGATCGGCGGAGAGATTTCCGCGGAGACCGTGGCGAGCCTGCGCCCCGACCTGATCGTCGGGATCGGCTCGGGCATGTCGGGGGAGGAATACGCGCTCCTGTCGCAGATCGCCCCGGTGCTGATGCAGGCGGAGGGGACAACCCCCTACGGCACATCATGGCAGGCGATGACGGAAGTCCTGGGCCGTGCCACGGGCCGGGAGGCGGAGGCCGGGCAACTGGTGACGGGGCTGGAGGCGGATTTCGCCGCGATCCGGGCGCGTCATCCCGAATGGCAGCGCATGACCGCCGTTGCCGCCTGGCAGGACAGCGGCCAGACCGGCGCCTTTACCGCCGATGACACACGGGCGCGCTTTCTGCGGGAGATCGGCTTCGGCCAGCCTGCCGGTCTGCAGGCGCTTTCGGCCATCGACGGGTTCTACACCACGATCTCCTCGGAGGATTTCACGCCGATCGACGCCGATCTGTTGGTCTGGATCTCCGACTTCGCCCGCGCGCCCGACATCGCGGCGCTGCCCATGCGCCGGACGATGCGCGCCTTCCGCGAGGGGCGGGAGATATTCGCCGATACGGTGCTGACCGGAGCGCTCTCCTTTGGCACGGTGCTGTCGCTGCCCTATGCGCTGCGCGAGATCGAGCCGGAGATCGTGCTTGCGGTGGACGGGGATCCGGGCACGGTGGTGCCTTCGGCGGCACGGGCGGGGCTTGCCCCGTGAGAGGTGTCCTCTGGTCGGCGGGGCTTTTGCTGCTGGCGGCGGCGCTGTCGCTGGTCGTCGGCGCACGGCCAATCGCGCCGTCGGTATTTCTCGACCTGATCCGGGCCGGCTATGATCCGGCCAATGCCGACCACGTCGCGCTGGCGCTGGTCCGTGGCCCGCGGATCGCGGCGGCGGTGATCGCGGGTGGCGCGCTTGGCGTGGCCGGCACCGTGTTGCAGGCGATGACCCGCAACCCGCTGGCCGATCCGGGTTTGCTGGGGATCAATGCGGGCGCGGCCTTTGCCCTGCTGGGCGGCACGCTGCTGTTTGGCGGGATGGATCAGGCGACGGCGAGCGCGCTGACCTTTCCCGGTGCGGCGCTGGCGGCGGCGGCGGTGTTCCTGCTCGCGGGGGGATTGCATGGCGGTGCCGGGCCGATGCGGATGACGCTGGCCGGCGCCGCGCTGAACGCGCTGCTGCTGTCGCTCGTCACCGGGGTGGTGCTGATCCGGCAGGATGCGCTCGACGTGATGCGGTTCTGGGTGGCCGGTTCGCTGGCGCAGGCCCATGCCCGCCCGCTGGCCGCAATGGCGCTGGCGGGCGCGGCGGGCGCGGTGATCGCGCTGATGATCGCGCCGCGGATCGAGGCGCTGTCGCTCGGCGATGCCATGGCGCGGGGCCTTGGCGCGCATCCCGGCTGGACGCAGGCCACGGCGCTGGCCGCCGTTGCGCTGACCACCGGCGCGGCCGTGGCGGTTGCGGGGCCGATCGCCTTTCTCGGGCTGGTGGTGCCGCCCTTGGCGCGGCGGCTGGTCGGGCACCGCCTGCGGGCGGAGCTGGCCGTGTCGCTGCTGCTGGGCGCGGCGCTGCTGCTGGCGAGCGATACGCTGGGGCGGCTGGTGCTGGCGCCGTCGGAGGTTCGCGTGGGCGTGATGACGGCGCTGATCGGCGGGCCGGTGTTTCTCTGGATCGCGCGGAGCGTGCGGCCGGGAGAGGAGGCATGAGCACGCGGGCGCCGATCCTGCCCGTCCTGCTCCTGCTCGCCGGGCTGGCGGGGCTGGCCTTCGGTCAGGTCTGGGTCGGTCCGGACGTGCTGTGGCACGGCGCGGTCACCGGCGAGGGGGCGGGCGCGATGATGCTCTCCACCTTCCGAGGGCCGCGGGTTGCGGTGGCATTGGGGGCCGGGGCGGCGCTCGGCCTGTCGGGGGCGTTGTTCCAGACGTTGTTCCGCAATCCGCTGGCGTCGCCCGATGTGATCGGCTTTACCTCGGGCGCGGCACTGGCGGTGGTGGCGGGGACGGCGCTCGGCCTGATGTGGCCGATGCCGCTGCTCGCCGCGGCGGGCGGTCTGGCGGCGGCACTGCTGGTCGCCGTGCTCAGCTATCGGCGGGGTCATGCGACACCGCCGCTCACGGTGATCCTCGTGGGTCTTGGGGTCGGGTTCGTGACGTCCGCGCTCGCCATGTTCCTGATGTCGAGCCTGCCCAGCAACACCGCGGCGGAGGCGCAGCGGTGGATGACCGGCTCCCTCGCCGCGCGCGACTGGGGGCATGTGGCGCAGGTCTGGCTGCCGGGCGGCGTGCTGGCGCTCCTGCTGCTGGGCCAGATGCGCTGGCTTGCCGCGCTCGAACTCGGCGAGGAGATGGCGCAGGCGCTCGGCCTGCGGGTGGCGGCGGCGCGGCGGATGCTGGTCGCGACGGGCGTGCTGCTTGCCGCCGTCGCGGTGGCGGTGGCGGGGCCGGTGCCCTTCGTCGCCCTGATGGCGCCGCCGCTCGGCCAGCGGTTGAGCGGGGCGCGGAGCCTTCCGGGGCGGATGCTGGCCGCTGCCGCCGCAGGCGCGGTGGTCCTGGCCGGGGCCGATACGTTGGCGCGCACGGTCATTCCCGGCGTGGAACTCCCCGCCGGGGTCATGACGGGGCTACTCGGCGCGCCGTATCTGCTGTGGCGGCTGATGCGTGAGATGAAAGGGGGCGCGCTATGAGACTGGCGACAGAGGCGCTGACGCTCGGCTATGACGGGCGGGTGGTGATCCGGGGGTTGGATCTGCAGCTTCCCGACGTGCCGATGACGGCGATCCTCGGCCCGAACGGGTGCGGCAAGTCCACGCTGCTCCGCGCCATGGGTCGGCTCATCACACCGCAATCGGGCCGCGTGCTGCTGGAGGGCGAGGATGTGCGGCGGATCGAAAGCCGCGCGCTTGCCCGCCGGATGGCGGTGCTGCCGCAGTCGCCCGTGGCGCCGGGCGGCATTACGGTTGCCGATCTGGTGCGGCGGGGCCGGCTGCCTTGGCGCGGAATGCTTGCGCCCTGGCGGGAGACGGATCAGCGCGCCTGTGTCGCGGCCATGGAGGCCGTCGGCGTGGCCGACCTGGCGGAGCGACCTTTGGAGGAGTTGTCGGGCGGCCAGCGGCAGCGTGCCTGGATCGCGCTGGTCCTGGCGCAGACGACGCCGCTCCTTCTGCTGGATGAGCCGACGACATTCCTGGACCTTGCCCATCAGCTCGACCTGCTGGCGCTGCTGCGGCGGCAGAGCCGGGGCACGGGCCTGCGGGTCGTCGCCGTCCTGCACGACCTGAACCTTGCCGCGCGGTTCTGTGATGCCCTGGTGCTGCTGGGGCCGGGCGGGCTGGTGGCGGAAGGCGCGCCGGAGGCGGTGCTGACGCCAGAGCATCTCGAGCGCGCCTTCGGCCTTGCCGCCGAGGTCCATCCCGATCCCATCACGGGCACGCCCATGGTGATCCCCGCACACTGCCCCGAGGAGAGGCTGGCATGACCCATACCGAAACCGCCACGGGACGCTACCACGGCCCGCTGTCCGAAGAGATGCTGCCGCACCTTGAGGAGCATCTCCTCGCCTTCGACCTCCCCGTCCGGCGCGAGGCGGAGCGTCTGGAGATCACCGCGCCGCTGGCGCGCGCGGCGCTGGTGCTGACGCCGCAGGGGCTGGAGATCGCGATCCACGCGGTGGATGCGGTGCAGCTTTATCACATGCGGGAGAGTGCGATGTATCTGCTCGACCATGTGAGCCCGGATGTCGCGGCCGGGCTTACATGGGCAGACGGGCCTGCGATGCCCGCCCGCCCGCCGAGCCTGCACGATGCGACGGTGCTCTCCACCCGCCGGATCGGCGCGAATTATCTGCGGGTGGAGATGGCTTCTCCGGGCGCGGGTGCGCTGGGGCGGGGGGGCATGCACTTTTCGCTCCTGCTGCCGGGCGAGGGGCGCGCGCTTGTCCTGCCGTATCTGAACGAGCGTGGGCGGACTATCTGGCCGGAGGGGCCGGATGCGCTGCACCGGGTGGGCTATACCTTCGTCACGCTGGAGGCCGGGCCGGAGGGCGTGGGGCGCTTCACCTTCGACATCTATCTGCATGCGGGCGGGCGCACATCGGACTGGGCGCTGGCGGCGCGTCCGGGGGAACGGGTGGCGGTCATGGGGCCGGGGGGCGGAGATTTTCCGCCGGGTGAGCGGTTGCTGATCGCGGGGGATGAGACCGCGCTGCCGGCGATCCGCCGCATCCTCGAAGCGTCGCCCGCCACGCGGCGGGGACGCGCGCTGATCGAACTCGCCGATCCCGCCGACCGCTGCGAGATCGCTGCCCCGCCGGGCGTCGCCATCGACTGGGTGGAGCGGAGGCCGGGCGCGGGCCTGCTGGAGGCGCTGCGCGCCGTGCCGATGCCCGAGGCCGGAACATATCTCTGGGTCGCGGCGGAGCAATCCGTGGTTCGGCAGGCCAAGGAACATTTCCGCGCGGCGGGCCGGGTGGAACGCGGGCTGAACTATTTCTCCTCCTACTGGGAAGCACCTGCCGCGGGATGAGCGCGGCGGGTGTGGCTCGGCGCGTCGCTAACGGCTTGCCGCATCCGCGGGGTGTTCAGTCGCAGGCTTGCGACGCTTGACAGCTGATGCGCAGGGCTCAGCGACACCGCGCGTGGATGAGCGCCAGATCCGGTTGGCGGCAACCAGCGGCCCGAGGACATTGCAGATCATGGTGTCCGAGGGTTCGTTGTCCTGCGTCACAGCAGTAATGCAGAGCGGGATGCCCGAAAGGCGGCAATTCGGACGACTGACGCCCCCCGGCGAGGGCTCAATTGCGTCTGAAAAAGCTGCCTTCCCAAGTATCGCACGGACGGGGATTTTGGCGCCGCTCATCGAGCTGAACTGCCCCTTGGAGAGCTGTGGCGTGCCTGTGCCAGCGAAATTTCCGGAGGGTGCATACCGCGCGGGCGTTCCGCTGATCGAAGGGGATGAGGGGTCAAAGAACCTCGACCGCAGTCTGTCGCACGCGGGTTGTGCATTGTGGGATCCGGTGCGAGTGCCGGACAGCGCGCGGGGCATGGTCTTCGGAAGGTCCGCCACGGGATATGCCGGCGCGACGTCGGACGAAGTCTCTCCGTACGGGAGTGGCTCGCTGACGCACGGTGCAATCCGGCTGCCGGGCCGTTCAGCCCGCCCCTAGCCGGCGCTATCCCCGCAGCGCGACATCTCTCCGCTTGAGCGGCCGCCAGGAGACGGGGAGCGCGCCCTTGCGTCACAGCCTCGGCCTCATGCTTGCTCACTCCGCGCTGCTCGAAGAAGTCTGAGGCTCGTGATCCCGTGGGAAAGAAGGTTCCGTCCGGGGCTTGACCTTCCAGTCTCTGGAACCTTTATCTGTCACCTTGTCCCGCAGCAAAGGAGGGGCAGATGACCATGCAACAGTCTATCACGCTCGGCGTGGAGGGTATGTCCTGCGCGTCTTGCGTCGGGCGGGTGGAGAAGGCGTTGAAGGCGCTTCCCGGCGTGACGGATGCGCGCGCGAACCTTGCCGCCGAAACCGCGACTGTGGATTACGCCGCTCCGGACAGCGGGGACAAGACGCGCCCGGATCCAGCCCCGCTCATCGCCGCGCTGGCCGAGGCCGGATATCCGGCGCGGGTCGGGGAAGCGGTATTCGACGTTCAGGGAATGTCCTGCGCGTCCTGCGTCGGGCGGGTGGAGAAAGCGCTGAAGGCGCTTCCCGGCGTGACGGATGCGCGCGTGAACCTTGCCGCTGAAACCGCGACCGTCGATTTTCTGGAGGGCGCCGTCAGCCCTGCGGAAATCGCGGCGGCGGCGGCGAGGGCGGGCTACCCGGCCACTGTCAGGGGCGCGGGGACGGCGGAGGTCGTGGATCGCAAGGCGGAGGAAGCGGCATCCCTGCGGCGGCGCGTGCTGCTGGCGGCCGCCCTGACATTGCCGGTCTTCGTGCTGGAGATGGGCAGCCACCTCATACCGTCTGTGCATATGTGGGTGATGAACACGCTGGGGATGCAGGTGAGCTGGATCATCCAGTTCGTACTGACCACCCTCGTGCTGGCGGGGCCGGGGCGGCGCTTCTTCACGCAGGGGTTTCGCGCGCTCGCAAAGGGCGCGCCGGACATGAACAGCCTCGTGGCACTTGGTGCTTCGGCGGCGTGGATATATTCCACCTTCGTTCTGGTCGCGCCCGGCTGGCTGCCCGCCTCCGCCCGAGCGGTATACTTCGAGGCAGCGGCGGTGATCGTGACGCTGATCCTTGTGGGCCGGTGGATGGAGGCGCGGGCCAAGGGCCGCACGGGCGAGGCGATCCGTCGGCTGGTCGGCCTGCAGCCCCGCACGGCGCGGGTGGAGCGTGATGGCGAAACGGTGGAACTGCCCATCGACCGCATCGTGGCGGGCGATATCGTCTCCGTCCGTCCGGGGGAGCGCATCGCGGTGGATGGCAGGGTGATCTCCGGCTCCACCTTCGTCGATGAGAGCATGATCACCGGCGAGCCTGTCCCGGTGGAGAAGGGAGAGGACGCGGAGGTCGTCGCGGGCACGGTGAACCGCACCGGCACCCTGCGGTTCCGCGCGACACGGGTCGGGGCGGAGACGATGCTCGCCCAGATCATCCGTCTGGTGGAACAGGCACAGGGCGCTAAGCTGCCCATTCAGGGGCTGGTGGACAGGGTGACGCTGCGCTTCGTGCCTGCGGTGATCGGCATCGCGCTGCTGACCGTGGCGGTGTGGCTGATCTGGGGGCCGGACCTTGCCCATGCGCTTGTGGCGGGGGTTTCGGTGCTCATCATCGCCTGCCCCTGTGCGATGGGGCTGGCCACGCCGACCTCCATCATGGTGGGGTCCGGCCGCGCGGCGGAAATGGGCGTGCTGTTCCGCAAGGGCGATGCGCTGCAGAAGCTGCAGGAGGTGAAGGTCGTCGCGCTCGACAAGACCGGCACCCTGACAGCGGGGCGGCCCGAGCTGACCGACCTGATCCCCGCCGAGGGTTTCGACCGGGCGGAGGTGCTGCGCCTTGCCGCCGCCGCCGAAGCCAGTTCGGAGCATCCCGTGGCGGAGGCGATCCGGCGGGCCTTCGGAGCCGGGCCGCTGCCCAGGGCGGAGGAGTTCCAGTCCCTCACCGGATATGGCCTTTCCGCCCGCGTGGAGGGGCGCCGGGTGCTGATCGGCGCAGACCGGCTGATGCTGCGGGAGGGGGTTGTGCTGGGCAGTCTGGCAGAGCAGGGGGCCGCGCTCGGCAAGCGGGGGCGGACCCCGCTCTACATGGCGGTGGACGGCAGGGCGGCGGCGGTCATCGCCGTGTCGGATCCGCTGAAGCCTGACACGCCCGCCGCCATCGCCGCGCTGCACGACATGGGTCTGCGGGTCGCCATGATCACCGGGGACAATCGTGGCACCGCTGCCGCCATCGCGCGGGAGACGGGGATCGACGAGGTGGTGGCCGAAGTGCTCCCCGCGGGCAAGGTGGAGGCGATAGACGCCCTCCGCGCCCGGTTCGGCCCGGTGGCCTTTGTCGGCGACGGGATCAACGATGCCCCGGCGCTGGCGCAGGCGGATGTCGGGCTGGCGATCGGCACCGGCACCGATGTCGCGATCGAGAGCGCCGACGTCGTGCTGATGTCGGGAAGCCTGCGGGGCGTGGTCAATGCGCTCGACATCTCCCGCCGCACGATGCGGAACATCCGGCAGAACCTGTTCTGGGCCTTCGGTTACAACGCGTTGCTGATCCCGGTGGCGGCGGGTGTGCTTTATCCGGCGAACGGCATGATGCTGTCGCCGATGCTGGCGGCGGGGGCAATGGCGCTGTCGTCGGTCTTCGTGCTGACAAACGCGCTCCGGCTGCGCTTCGTGCGGCCGGTCATGGCTGAGAGGGTGGCCGTGCAGGCCGCCGCCGCGGAATAAGGAGCAGGTGATGAACATCGGTGAAGTGTCCGAGGCGCTGGACATGCCCGCCAAGACCATCCGGTATTACGAGGATATCGGCCTCGTCACACCGGCGCGGAGGGACAATGGCTACCGCAGTTATTCCGCGCAGGATCTGCACCGGCTGGGCTTTCTCGGCCGGGCCCGGTCGCTCGGCTTTTCCATCGCGGAATGCCGGGCGCTGCTGGCGCTCTATTCCGACAGGGGACGTGCCTCCGCCGATGTGCGGCGCATCGCGGAGGGGCATCTGGGCGAGATCGAGCGCAAGATCGACGAACTCGCCGCCATGCGCGACACGCTGCGGACGCTGGTGGAGTGCTGCCACGGGGATGCGCGCCCGGAGTGCCCGATCCTCGCCGATCTTGCCGGGAAGGGCGAGGGGTGAGATTGGCTCTTCCGGTGCGGCGGGCGCGGCGCTAGCCTCTCGGCCAAGAAGGAGACCGAAGATGCCGCACGATCATTCCCACGACGACGACCACGGCCACCCGGATGACACGCCACGCTGGAAATACGATGGCGTCCGGGTCATCAAGGGCGACCAGCTCGACCCGAACACCGCCCAGACACCCGGCATGTTCCGGCAGGCCGCGATCAACCATGCCCGGGTCGGCGCGCAGAAAATCTGGGCCGGCACGGTCGCGATCGAGCCGGACGCCAAGACCGGCGTGCATCACCACGGCCCGCTGGAAAGCGTGATCTATGTGGTGAGCGGGCGGGCGCGGCTCCGCTGGGGCGAGCGGCTGGAATTCGTTGCGGAGGCGGGGCCGGGCGACTTCATCTACGTCCCTCCCTATGTGCCGCATCAGGAGATCAACGCCGACCCCGACCAGGTGCTGCAATGCGTGCTGGTGCGCTCCGACAACGAAGCGGTGGTGGTCAACATAACGGATGTCGATCCGGTGGAACCGCCGGAGAGCGTCTATTGGGTCGATCCCATTCACGCGGCCCCCAAGTCGTAGCGGCCTTAGAACTGATCGGGCAAGGTGCATTGCAGCGCTGAAGCGGGTGGTCGCGCAGGGAGCTGCCTCTCTGCGGGTCGCGATGCCAAGGCTCAGCCTGCGGTGTCGATTGAGCCATGACGATGCCCGGTCAGGCGGCGCCAGGGAGATGGGAGATCGCCGCAGACCTCTATCTCCCCCGCGACCGGGCTGGCCTGCGAGTTGCGCATGAAGATTCCGCGGAGATCTCGGATCAGGATCGGCGGCAGAGGGTCAAGCTTCGGAAAATCCGGGGCTTTTCCTGACGTGTGGTGTTGGTTCCGGTTGCAGGGTGGATTGCCGGTTCCACCGGTCATGTTGCGATGGAGTTGGCTGCTCCCCCCTGCGTCTCGGATGCTATCGACTAGACACTGGTGGAAACCGTTGCCGCCTGGATGCCCCTCGGTAATACGCGTCGCTGGAGATGCTACACGACAGTCCCGGTGCCGCTATTGGCATACCGGTTGTGCGGCACTGGCAAGCTTTCCGGTTCGCGTGCGCGCAAACGCCAACTTGGCCCCGCAAAGTCTTGAGCGACGAATGACCTGATCGCGCAACGTCTGGTGAACGGGTGTCATAACCCGACGTCCGATGCAAAATTCCGCCGAGCGCCCGATGCCATTCGCAACCGTCCACCGACCCGGCCAGCGTATCTTCGCTTTCCGAATGCGCGCCTGAAGTCTGCCGTCCTACTTTGTCGCGCCGGGCGCGGGGGCGGGGCCGCCCTTGCGGTCGGGATCATCCTGCTCGTCGGCGATCTCCTTGAGCGGCTGGTCCTTCCGCTGCTCATGGGGGGCGGGGGACTTGTCTTCGGGTTTCTGGTCTTGCGATTGCGGGCCGGTCATGGGGCGTCCTCCTGCACTCGGTCATGGGTGAGTCAAACGCAGGCTCAGGCGCTCCTGTTCCATGCCGGCATCGGATGTAAAATGGCCCGGCGGAGGGAACCGCCGGGCCAGGTCGTATCGTCTCCTCCGCCTCAGGCGAGGTCGAAGCGGTCGGCGTTCATCACCTTGGCCCAGGCGGCGACGAAGTCCTTCACGAAAGTCTCCTTCGCGTCGTTCTGGGCGTAAAGCTCCGCATAGGCGCGCAGGATGGAGTTGGAGCCGAACACGAGGTCGACCCGTGTCGCCGTCCATTTCTGGGCGCCGGTCTTGCGGTCGCGGATGGCATAGAGCCCCTCGCCGGTCGGCGCCCAGGTGTTGCGCATATCGGTCAGGTTGACGAAGAAGTCGGTCGTCAGCGCGCCCTCGCGATCGGTGAACACGCCGTGCTTGGCGCCGCCGTGGTTCGTGCCGATTACCCGCATCCCGCCGATCAGCACCGTCATCTCCGGCGCGGTCAGCCCCATGAGCTGCGTGCGGTCGAGGAGCAGTTCTTCGGCCGGAACGACGTAATCCTGCTTCACCCAGTTGCGGTAGCCGTCGTGGATCGGCTCCAGTACGTCGAAGGACGCGGCATCGGTCATCTCCGCGGTCGCATCGCCGCGGCCGGCGGCAAAGGGCACGGTGATGTCGAAGCCCGCGGCCTTGGCCGCCCGCTCAACCCCGACATTCCCCGCGAGCACGATCACATCCGCAAGGCTTGCCCCCGTTTCCGCCGCGATGGGCTCAAGAACGACGAGCACGCGCGCCAGACGTTCCGGTTCGTTGCCGGCCCAGTCCTTCTGCGGGGCAAGCCGGATCCGCGCGCCGTTCGCACCGCCGCGACGGTCCGACTGGCGGAAGGTGCGCGCGCTGTCCCAGGCGGTGGTCACCAGATCGGAGGTGGACAGGCCCGAAGCCTCGATCCGCGCCTTCACGGCGGCGATGTCGTAGCCGGTCGCGCCCTGCGGCACCGGATCCTGCCAGATCAGGTCTTCCTGCGGCGCGTCCGGCCCGAAGTAGCGGACCTTCGGCCCCATGTCACGGTGCAGAAGCTTGAACCACGCGCGGGCGAAGGCATCGGAATACGCCGCGAAATCGTTCATGAAGCGCAGCGAGATCTCGCGGTAGACCGGGTCCACCTTGAGGGCCATGTCCGCATCCGTCATCATCGGGTTATGGCGGATCGAGGGATCCTCCACATCCACGGGCTTGTCGGCTTCGGCAATGGTGATCGGTTCCCACTGCTGGGCGCCGGCGGGGCTGCGGGTCAGCGTCCATTCATGGTTGAACAGCATCTCGAAGAAGCCGTTGTCCCATTTGGTCGGGTTCGTCGTCCACGCCCCCTCCAGCCCGGAAACCACCGTGTCGCGGCCGATGCCGCGCGTCTTGGTGTTGAACCAGCCAAGCCCCTGATATTCCACATCCGCTGCTTCCGGGTCGGCGGAGAGGAGGGAGGCGTCGCCGTTGCCGTGGGTCTTGCCGATGGTGTGGCCGCCCGCGGTCAACGCCACGGTCTCCTCATCGTCCATGCCCATGCGGCCGAAGGTTTCGCGCATCATGGCGGCGGTGCGAAGCGGATCCGGCTTGCCGTTCACGCCTTCCGGGTTGACGTAGATCAGGCCCATCTGCACGGCGGCGAGCGGGTTTTCCAGCGTCTGCGCATTCTCCACATCGCCGTAGCGATTATCGGAGGAAGCGAGCCACTCCTTCTCTGCACCCCAGTAGGTGTCGATCTCGGGCGCCCAGATATCCTCGCGGCCGAAGGCGAAACCATAGGTCTTCAGACCGGCGACCTCATAGGCGATGGTGCCGGCAAGCATGATGAGGTCGGCCCAGCTGACCGCATTGCCGTATTTCTGCTTGATCGGCCACAGCAGGCGGCGACCCTTGTCGGTATTGACGTTGTCCGGCCAGGAGTTCAGCGGCGCGAAACGCTGGTTGCCCCGGCTGCCGCCGCCACGACCGTCTGTCGCGCGGTAGGATCCGGCGGAATGCCAGGCCGTGCGGGCGAACATGCCGACATAGCTGCCCCAGTCCGCCGGCCACCAGTCTTGGCTTTCGGTCATCAGGGCGCGGACATCGGCCTTCAGCGCCTCCACGTCCAGCGTCTTCAGCGCCTCGCGGTAGTTGAAGTCGCGACCGAGCGGATCGGTCTTGGTGTCATGCTGGGCGAGGATCTCCAGCTTCAGCGCGTTGGGCCACCAGGAGGTGACGCTGGCCCCCTCCGACGTGATCGCGCCGTGCATGACCGGGCATTTGCCCGCGCCCTTGATGTCGTTTCCGTCCATGCTCCGTCTCCGCTTGCTGTGCGCGCTGGTCTGCGCTGGCGGGCGGCCCGTTGGGGCCTCCTGAATACCGGCGGCACTATAGGCGAGGTTTTCGATAATGGAAATTTGCATTTTCAAATTGGCACGATAAGTAGATCTGATGATAGGCATCACGATCCGACACCTCCGCTATTTCGACGCGCTGGCCCGGCACGGGCATTTCGGACGCGCGGCAGAGGCCTGTGCCATCTCGCAACCCGCCCTGTCGCTGCAGATGAAGGAGCTGGAGGAGATGCTGGGCGCGCCGCTCATCGAACGGGGCGGGCGGCAAATCCGTCTGACTCTGCTGGGCCGGGCCTTTGCCGAGCGCGCGCGGGACATCGTTCGGGCGGTCGACGAGCTGGACGATCTGGCCCGTGCGGCGACCAGTCCCTTTGCCGGGCGGCTGAGGATCGGGGTGATTCCGACGGCGGCCCCCTATCTGCTACCCGGCGTCATCAAGCGGCTCGCCCAGTGTTTCCCCGATCTGGATCTGCGCCCGCGGGAGGCGGTGACCCAGAAGCTGATCGAGGAACTGACGGAGGGTCGGCTGGACACGGCCATCGTGGCGCTGCCTGTTTCGGAGCCGTCGCTGGAGGAATACGAGCTTTTCGAGGAGGAATTCGTGCTCGTCCGCCACCCGGAAGAGGCAGGCCGCCCCGCTCCGAACCCGGAGATGCTGCGCGAGATGCGGCTTCTCTTGCTGGAGGAGGGGCACTGCTTCCGTGATCAGGCGCTGGCCTTCTGCGGGCTGGCGGGCAAGGGGGCGAACGAGCTGATGGAGGGGAGCTCTCTCTCCACCCTGGTGCAGATGGTCGCGGCGGGGATCGGGGTGACACTCATCCCCCAGATGGCGGTGGAGGTAGAAAGCCGCTCCGCCGCCGTCTCCGTCACACGGCTGAGTGCGCCGCGGCCGAAGCGCCGGATCGGCATGGTGTGGCGCCGCACGAACCCCCTCGGGCCGCAACTCCTCCGCATCGCCGAGACCGTGCGCGACGCGGGCGAAGGTGTGGCGGGCAAGGGTATGGCGGCGGGCTAGCCGCGGATCGCGCGGGGCTGGACGGGCCATGCCCGGCACCAGATGCCAGACGTTCCCCCCGGGGGACGGCGCAAGTCTCGGGGCAGGCATCACAGGCAGGGTCAGCTCGCCTGCCGGGCGACCCTCCCGGTACGGCCCGGACGGCCCGCGGCAGTCACAGCGTCGTCCCGGCTCTCAGCCGAAGGGCCGGTCGAGCGAGGGCGCGGGCGTGGTGAACCAGTCCGCGCCTGTTTCGGTGATGTGGAAGTGATCCTCCAGCCGGATGCCGAAGCGGCCGGGCACCACGATCATCGGCTCGTCCGACAGGCACATGCCCGGCGCGAGCGGCGTCCGGTTTCCCCGGACCAGATAGGGCGCCTCGTGGATGGTCATGCCGATGCCGTGACCCGCCCGGTGCGGCAGGCCGGGGAGGCGGTAGTCCGGGCCGAGGCCGTGCCGCTCCAGCACGATGCGGGCGGCATCGTCCAGCGCGCCGCAGGGCACGCCGGGTGCGGCGGCGGCGTGGACGGCCAGTTGCGCTTCCTGCTCGATCTCCCAATAGCGGCGCTGCTCCGCTCCTGGCGTCCCGAAGACATAGGTGCGGGTGAGGTCGGAATGATAACCTTCGAGCAGGCAGCCGGTATCGACGAGCACCATGTCCCCCTCGGCCAGCACATCATCCTGCGGCAGACCGTGCGGATAGGCGGTGGAGGCGCCGAACTGCACGGCGGCGAAGGTGGTTCCGTCGCTGCCGATCGCGCGGTGGGCGGCTTCGATGAAGGAGCGAACCTCGCTCGCCCGGAGTCCGGGGCGCAAAATGCGCGCGGTGCGGCGATGGACTTCGAGCGTCATCTGCATCGCGGCGCGGAGGATGGCGATCTCGGTCGGTGACTTGTGCATCCGGCATCCATCGATCACCGGGGCGGCGGAGATCACATCGGAAGAGGGCGCGGCACGGGCGATGGCATCGGCCATGCCAAACGGCAAGGCGGGGTCGATGGCCACGCGCTCCACGCCGCCTTCGGCGAGCAGGGAAGCGATCAGCGCGGCCGGGCTTTCTTCCTCCTGCCATAACCGTGTTTCTGCCGGGATGGCGATTTCAGCACTCAGCGAGCCTTCCTCGAATGCGGGGCAGAGGATCACGGGGGGCCTGTCCCCGACGAGGACCATGGCCACGAGCCGTTCGATCATCGTCCAGCGAATTCCAGTGAAATAGGCAAGGCTCGCCCCGGCCCCGACGACGAGTGCGCCAGCGCCCATATCGCGCATGAGGCGGCGGGCCTTCTCGATCCGCGCGAAGCGTTCCTCGATCGGGATGGCTGGCACCCCGTCCCTGGCGGAGGAAAGCGTCGCGAGTTCTCGCCCGGCATCCGAGGTTCCGATCATCTGTCTCGCTCCTTCCGACATCACTTGCAGCAGCAATGGCGTCTGAGGGGGCGCAGGGCAAGGCACTCAAACCGCCGCGGCAAGGCGAGGTCCAGAGGGCGCGGGCCGGAAACCGGTGAGGCTGGAAAAAATCTGCGCAGAGGCGGAAATCCCTCAAGGTCGGTAATTCGACGGGCGGGCATCCGCAAACGCCCCGAATTGCCGCCGGATGTCGCAGGCGGACGCCCAGGGCGGCATGTGGAGATCTGCTCAAGGCGATGATCAGCAGGGGCACCGTGGACCGCCTCCCCCGAGGCGGATGTGGGGCAGATCTGCTCGAGAATGCTGCCCGCCGCTATCTGAGAGAATGCGAGCCCCGGGGCAGAGGCGGCCGGTCTGCTCAAACCCCTTCGCTTCAGCGCCAAAGATCGGCGGAACCGAGCGGAACATGGTGTCGAGAGCGACCGATACCGCCTGCAAGCGCCCCGCCGCGTGATCGGACCCGCATCGCGGCAGCGCCACAGGAGAACACGCGGCGGTGGGTGGGCCGCGCGGAGCGGATGAACCAAACCGCGCAGGGGCGATCCGGCGGCGTCCAAGGTTCTGTCCATGCCGATGCTGGGCGCATCGGTGCTAACGCTTCCGCGGTACTGCTTCTCGCGGAGGAGCAGGGAAAGGAACCGATGTTTCCATGTTGGCGAGCATCCTGAGTTTGCGAAAGGCGCAAACCCCGGTATCTGGCGCTGACGCTCCTTGTCCGAAGGACTCGCCGCGACATCTGATTGCGGGGGACAGGCGGCCACGCACGAGGCAAGGGGACAACGCGCTATGAAGAAGGCAAGCTGGCATCGCCACGTCTCCATCGCTTTCCCCGCGGGATCGTGCAATGAGTTTTATCGGTCTCTCCGTCCGGGGCCGATGCCTTCCGACATGTGAGAGAATGACCAGATCCACGCTCAACCCCGTGCTTGCCCAGATGTTCGAGCAGGCTCCCACCTTCATGGCGCTTCTGTCTGGGCCGGAGCATCGCTTCGAACTGACCAATCCCAGCTATCAGAAGCTGATCGGGGGGCGCGAAGTGATTGGCCTTACGGTCGCGGAAGGGTTGCCTGAGGCGGCGGCGCAGGGCTTTGTGCACATTCTGGATGAGGTGTTCCGCACCGGCATACCCTACCGCGCCGATGCCGCGCGCTATGATGTGCAGGTCACGCCCAACGAGCCGCGCGAGATACGCTACCTCGATTTTGTCTATCAGCCGCTCCGCAACGCCGAGGATCAGGTGACCGGCATCTTTGTCGAGGGCGCGGATGTCACCGACCGCGTTCTTGCACAGAAGCTGCGGAACGAGAGCGAGGCCTTCTATGAATGGCTGTTCGATTCGATCGACGAAGGGTTCTGTATCATCCAGTTCTTCGACGGGCCGCACGGGCCGGACAGCGACTATGTGCATATCCGCGCCAATGCCGCCTATGCCCGTCATGCCGGCATCCCCAATGTCGTCGGCCAGAAACTCCGTGAGATGGTGGGGGATGAGGCGGATGCCTGGGTCGAACGCTACGGCGCGGTTCTGCGGACCGGGGAGCCGATCAGGTTTCAGCAGGAGCTCGTCGCAACGGGCCGCTACCTTGAGCTGACGGCGCTGCGGCTGGAGCCGCGGAGCCGGGGACAGGTGGCGGTGTTCTTTCACGATATCACCGAACAGCGGCGGGCGGAGGCGGCGCTGGCGCGGCTCAACGCCACGCTGGAGCAGCGGGTGGAGGAGCGGACCAGCGAACTCATGGCGCTGGAGGAGACGCTCCGCCACAGCCAGAAGATGGAGGCGGTGGGCCAGCTGACCGGCGGCATCGCGCATGACTTCAACAACCTGCTCGCGGGGATCGGGGGCAGTCTGGAGATGCTGTCGCAGCGGCTGGCGCAGGGGCGGGCGGAGGATCTGGAGCGCTATGTCACCGGCGCGCTGACGGCGACGCGGCGGGCCACGGCGCTGACCCAGCGCCTGCTGGCGTTCTCCCGCCGCCAGACGCTCGATCCCAGCCCCCTCGAGGTGAACCGGCTGGTCGAGGGGATGCTCGATCTCATCGGCCGAAGCATGGGACCGCAGATCACCGTGAAGATGGAAGCCGAGAGCGCGCTCTGGACCACCTTCACCGATCCGGGACAACTGGAAAGCGCGCTGCTCAACCTCTGCATCAACGCGCGTGATGCCATGCCGCATGGCGGGAGCCTCGTCCTGCGCACCGCCAATGCTCGGTTGGACCCGGAGGAGGCGCCCCGCTACGGGCTGAAACCCGGGGACTACGTGACGCTCAGCGTCTCCGACACGGGGACGGGCATGACGGAGGAGGTCGCCTCCCATGTGTTCGAGCCGTTCTACACGACAAAGCCGATGGGGCAGGGGACGGGCCTGGGGCTTTCGATGGTCTACGGTTTCGCCGGGCAGTCCGGCGGAGGCGTGCGGCTGGAGACCGCGCCGGGCCAGGGAAGCACCTTTACCGTCTATCTGCCGCGGCGTGACATGGAGATCAGGCAGGCCGTTAACCCGCCGGTCGCGGCGGGTTCCGCGGCGGGTTCCACGACCGGTACGATCCTCGTCGTCGATGATGAGCCGCTGATCCGCATGATGACGATGGAGCGTCTGGAGGACGAGGGCTACATCGTGCTGGAAGCCGCTGATGGGCCGAAAGCCATGCGCATCCTCGACTCCGACCGGCACATAGACCTGCTGGTGACGGATGTCGGCCTGCCGGGCGGCATGAACGGGCGGCAGGTGGCCGATGCGGCGCGCGCGGCGCGGCCGGATCTTCGCATCCTTTTCATCACCGGCTATGCGGAGCAGGCGGTGTTGCATCATGGCGATCTGGAGAAGGGGATGCAGATCCTGACCAAGCCCTTCGACATGGAGCAGCTGAACCGGCGGGTAAGGGCGCTGTTGACCGGCGCGTAGCATGCGCCCTGTCACCGAGCTGTCACGCCGGTGTTATATGTGCCGGCGCTGACAGGAGACCGCATGACAACGATTGATCTTCGCGCCGTCACCCGCAGCTTCGGCGGCTCCGCCGCGGTGGATGATGTGTCGCTTCACGTGCCGGAGAGCGCGTTCTTTGCCCTGCTCGGCCCTTCGGGCTGCGGCAAGACCACCTTGTTGCGGCTGATCGCGGGCCTTGAGCGGCCGGATGCAGGCGAAATCCGGCTGGGTGGCCGGGTGATGGCGGGGCCGGGCGGGTTCGTGCCGCCGGAATCGCGCGGCCTTGGCATGGTGTTCCAGTCCTATGCGCTCTGGCCCCATATGACGGTTGCGGGCAATATCGGCTTCGGCCTCCGGCTGCAGCGGCTGGGACGGGTGGAGGAACAGCGTCGGATCGGCGAGGCGCTGGAGATGGTGGGCCTTCAGGGCTTCGGCGCGCGCCGTCCGCATGAATTGTCGGGCGGGCAGCGGCAGCGGGTGGCGCTGGCCCGATCACTCGCCATGCGGCCGGGGCTGATCCTGCTGGACGAGCCGCTCGCCAATCTGGACGCCCATCTGCGGGAGACGATGCTGGCGGAGTTCCGGCGCATCCATGCCGCCTCCCGCACTACATTCGTCTTCGTCACCCACGATCAGGATGAGGCGATGGCCGTTGCGACGCAGGTCGCGGTGATGGACCGGGGGCGGATTGCCCAGACCGGCAGCCCTGAGGTTCTGTGCTTCCGTCCCGCCACGCCGATGGTCGCCCGTTTCGTCGGCAAGGGCCGGACTGTGCCGGTGGAGGTGACGGGCAGGGCTTCGGGGCGGTGTGATGTGATGCTCGCCGGACGCCGCTTCTCCGTTCCCGGCGCGGCAGAGCAGGGGCCGGGCTGGCTGTGCCTGCGCAGCCGTGACGTGACGGCGGTGGAACGCAGCGGAGACCTCCGCATGATCGTGCATGACACGGCCTTTCGCGGCGGCGACTGGCGCGCCACGGGCGAGATCGTCGGCGCGGAGGATGGTGGCACGATAGATGTCCTCCTTCCCCGCCCGGTTGCCCCGGGCGCGACGGTGGACCTGCGGCTCGACGGAGGATGGGTGCTGCCGCGCGAGAGCATGGACGTCGCCGCCGCGCTGGAGGGCGTAGGGGCATGACGCCGCGAGGGATGCCGAGAGTGACCCCGGAGATCCCCGGGGGCGTGCGGCTCACGGCGCTGTCCGGGATCGGCGTGAAGGGTCCGGCCTGTTTCCTGCTGGAGACGGAAACGGGGCGGGTATTGCTCGATCTGGGCAAGGGACCGGACGGCGAGGCTTTGCCGGATGTGGCCGGGGTCGGGGCAGTGGATGCGGTGATCTTCAGCCACGGACATGTCGATCATACCGGCGGGGTCGGGCTTCTGCCGCAGCTCGGGGCGCCGACGCTCTACGCGACCGCTCCCACCCGCGCGCTGGCCCGCGAACCGAGTGTGGCGGTTGCGGAGGAGATCCCGTCGCGGATCGCTGGCCTCGACGTGGAGACAGGCCCCTCCGGCCATGCCCCGGGTGCGGTTTGGCAACGGTTCGGCGGCAGGTCGGGGCTCGTCTATACCGGCGACATGTCGGAGGAGAGCCTGCTTTTCGCCTTTACCCTGCCGCCGCCTGCGGAAGTGCTGCTGTTCGACGCCTCCTATGGTGCGGCGGCAGAGCCGCTGGCCGATCAGTGTCGGGAGTTGCTTGCGATGGCGGAGGCAGGCCCGCTTCTGCTCCCGGCGCCCGCGGGCGGGCGGGGGTTGGAGATGGCTCTCGCCTTTCTGGAGGCTGGACATCCGGTTGCAATCTGCCCCGCGCATCGTGAGGTGGCGGAGCGTCTCCTTCACCAGCCGGAGAGCTGGCTGACGCCCGGCGGTCAGGCCAGGCTCCGCCACCTTCTCCGGGAGGCGCACTTGCTGACGCCGGACAGTCCCGCGCGCGGCGTGATGATCGGCGCAGGCCCCAATGCGGAGCGCGGGGTGACAGAGCAACTCGCGCCCCGGTTCCTGGCCGAGAACAGGGCGCGGGTGATCTACACCGGCCATCTGGCAGAAGGGGCCCCCGCCGCCCGGCAGGTCGCGGAGGGACAGGCGCTGTTCCGCCGCTGGAACGTGCATCCGACGCTGACCGGTCTTCGCGCGCTCATGGAGGCCGTGCGGCCCCGTATCGCCATGCCCGCCTTCTGCACCTCGGATCGGGCGGAGGCACTTGCCGCTGCTCTGGGACGACCGATGTTCACCGGACGGCAGGTGGAATGGGCGCTCGGACAGGTCGGCGCATGAGCCGGCGCGGGGTTTCCCGGTCTGTCGGCCGCTGCAGCGCAGGGCCTGCAACCGGAGGGGCTGCAGCGGTGGCCGTCTGCACCGGCCCGACGAATGGTCATGCTGCCCGAGCGGAGGGCGTTACATGTCGCGGTGCGGGTCGGGAGCCGAACCAGACATCTGGTGCAAAAGCGCATAGGGCGTCGCAGGAGCATATATCGCACCGCGGCCGATGCGAAGGGCAAGGGGAGCCGTCTCGCAGGGCTGTCGTTATGACAGCCAGCGCGCTTCGGACCTTCCGCCCAGGCCCGCGGAGCACGGGATGCCGGCGGGCGACGCCGGTGGAACGGCGTCTTGTGACGTGAGAAGGAACATGATGACAATGACAGATACCCGCATCGAACAGGCTTGCGCGATCCCGCTGCTCCGCCAGCCGTTTCTGTTCCTCCGGCACGGCCAGACCGAGAGCAACCGGCGGAAGGTGATCGGCGGTTCGACCGACGATCCGCTGACGGAAGAAGGCATGGCGCAGGCCCGCGCCGCGGCGGAGAGGCTTGCCGGGCGGCCGGTCGCGGCGGTCTGGCATTCGCCGCTGCGCCGTGCTGCCGATACTGCGCGTGCCGTCGCGGACGTGACCGGCGCGCCGCTTGTCCCGCTGGCAGGCTTGCAGGAGCGCAACTGGGGTGCCTGGGAAGGGCAGGACCGCAGCCTCCTGATCCGTGAGGCGACCCCGCCGGGGGGCGAGGGACCGGAGGTGTTCCGCGCCCGCGTCCGCGCCGCGCTGGCGGAAATCGTGGGGCCATTCCCGGTGCTCATCGTCGCCCATTCCGGCACGGCGCGGGAGATCCATGCGATGCTCTCCGACCGCCCCTTCGACCGGCTCGGCAATGCCGAAGTGGTGGAATGGCGGAGGGGCGCGGATTGTCACTGGAATTGCACGAAATTGTCATGAAGTCGTTCGCCTGACGGGCTTATGGCCCGCAGCAGTCTTCCGATGAGAAAGAGAACCCGATGACCGCCCTTCGTCCCCTCGCTTTCGCCTGCGCGCTCGCCCTTCCGGCTGTAGCGGCGGCGCAGACGACGATCACCGTCTATACCTCCCAGCCGCAGGACCAGATGGCTCAGGTCGTGGCCGCGTTCAACGCCGACCATCCCGAGATCACGGTGGAGATCTTCCGCTCCGGTACGACGGAACTGATGGCGAAGCTCGCCGCCGAATTCGCCGCCGGCTCCTCTCCCGCCGACGTGCTGCTTATCGCCGATGCCGTGGCCATGTCGCAACTGAAGGAGGACGGCCGCCTGCTGGCCTATACCGATGCGCCGGTGAAGAATGTACCGCCCGCTCTCGTTGACCCGGACATGACCTATTTCGGCAC
The DNA here is from genome assembly GCF_000740795.1 of Haematobacter massiliensis. GTDB lineage: Bacteria > Pseudomonadota > Alphaproteobacteria > Rhodobacterales > Rhodobacteraceae > Haematobacter > Haematobacter massiliensis. Next base: position 13,825 of record NZ_JGYG01000004.1, on the reverse strand, counting down.
GAAGCTCATCACCACGGGCATCGTCTACAACACCACGCTGGTACAGACTCCGCCGAAAAGCTGGGCCGACCTGACGCAGCCGGAGGTGGCGAAGGGGCTTATTATGCCCAGCCCGCTCTATTCCGGTGCTGCGGCGATCCACGTCGGCACGATGGTGGCGCAACCCGCTTTCGGCTGGGACTGGTATGAGACGCTGGCCAAGGAAGGCGCCGTCGCCGGACAGGGCAACGGCACGGTGATCGAGGCGGTGGCCCGGGGCGAGAAGGCCTATGGCATCATTGTCGAGTACATGGCGATGAACGCCAAGAAGAAGGGCTCCCCGGTCGATTTCGTCTGGCCGGAGGAGGGCGTCTCCGTCATCTCTCAGCCGGTCGCGATCCTGAAGGACAGCGATGCCGTCGCGGCCGCCAAGACCTTCGTGGACTGGCAGCTCTCCGGCACCGCGCAGGAACAGTCGGTCGCGCAGGGTTACTTCCCGGTGCTGTCCGGCCTTGCCGCGCCGCAGGGCTATCCCTCCGCCGACCAGCTCACCATTCTTGAGGCGGATCCGGCCAAGATGCGGGCGGAGGATCAGGCCAACAAGGAAGAATTCGCGGCGATCTATGGCGGTTGAGACGCTGCGCGCGCCGGCCACCGGGCCGCTCGCGCGCCATGCCCTTGTGGCCGGTGTAGCGCTCTATGTTGGGGTGCTGTCGCTCTGGCCGCTGATGCGGCTTTTCGTGGAAGCGCTCGCGCCGGGGCGGGACGGCGCGCCGCTCGGCCTGATGCGGGATGTGCTGACGGCGCGGGCGACGCTTCCTACGGTGCTGAACACGCTGGGCGTCTCTGCCGCGTCGGTGGTCATCTCTGTCGTGCTGGGGGTTGCGCTGGCATTGGCGACGGGGCTGTTCGCGCTGCGGGGCCGGGTGGCGATGAGCTTTCTTGCGCTGTCACCGCTGATCGTGCCGTCGCAGACAACGGCGCTGGCGTGGATTGGCCTCATGGGAAGCGGCTCGCCCATCCTTGGCCCGCTGGGATTGGCGCCTGCGCCGGGCACCCCGAACCCGCTCTATTCGGGCGGTGGCATCGCGCTCGTCATGGGGATCGAGCATATGCCGCTCGTGTTCATTGCCGTCCGGGCGGCGCTGGCGCAACTGCCGCAGGACCTGGTGGAGGCCGCGCGGATCGCGGGCGCGGGGCGGGGGCGGGTGATCGCGCGGATCGTTCTGCCGCCGCTGCTGCCGAGTGTTCTGGCGGCGGCGGTTCTGGCCTTCGCCGCCGCCATCGGTAACTTCGGCGTTCCGGCCCTGCTCGGCATACCGGGACGGTTCCCGGTGCTGACCACGCTCATCTATCAGCGGCTGAACGGATTCGGGCCGGGTGTCGCGGGGCAGGTGGCGGTGCTGGCGCTGATCCTTGTCGTCATGGCGCTGGCGGCTCTGGCGCTGCGGGCGCTGGTGCTCAGGCGATGGACGGTGCCGCTCGCCCGTGGCTCGGTCATGGCGCCCTTTCCGCTGCCGCCGGGCCTCGCGCGTCTGTTGACGGCAGGGCTGTGGCTGCTGCTCGGGACCATCGCGGTGCTGCCGATGCTGGCGCTGCTGGCGACAGCGCTGTCGCCAGCGATCGGGGTACCTTTCGGGCCGGAGACCGCGACCCTCGCCAATGTCTCGGAAGCGCTGGCCAATCCGGCCGTGCGGCGTGCCTTCGCCAATTCGCTGCTGCTGTCGGGCAGTGCCGCGGTGATCGTGGCGGTGGTGGCGATCCCCTTCGCCTTCCTGAAGGTCACGCTGCGCGATCCGGTGGTCAGGGCGCTGGACTGGCTGGTGGACGCGCCCTGGGTCGTGCCGGGCACGGTGGTGGCCCTCGCCATGATCCTGACGTTCCTGAAACCGCTGCCGGTGATCGGCTCGCTCTACGGGACATGGGCGCTTCTGCTGATCGCCTATCTCGCGCGGTTCCTGCCGCTGGTGCTGCGCCCCGTCGTGGCAGCGGCGGAAGCGGTGGAGCCCGCGCTGGACGAGGCGGCACGGATCGCGGGCGGTGGGGTGGTGGCCCGTATGACGCGGATCAGTGCGCCGCTGCTGCTGCCGGCGGCGGCGGCGGGGGGCATGCTGGTGATGATGACCGCGCTGAACGAACTCACCCTTTCCGCCCTGCTGTGGTCGAGCGGGAACGAGACGCTGGGCGTCATGGTGTTCTCGCTCCAGTATGAGGGCAATTCGACGGGCGCCGCCGCCGTCGCGGTGCTGTCGGTCGCGCTGGTCCTGCTGCTGGCGCTGCTGCTGGATGCCTGCCGAAAGCGGCTGCCGCCCGGCGTGCTGCCCTGGCGCACGGCCTGACGGTCAGCCTTTGCCGGGGAAGTGACAGGCGAGACGGCCCCCGCCCGTACGGGGCCCGACAGGGGGCAGATCGGTGGCGCAGATATCCCGTGCCGCGGCACAACGCGGATGGAACGGGCAGCCTTGTGGCGGATCGAGCGGCGAGGGCGGCTCCCCCCCCCATCAGCGCGCGGTCCCGGTCGGGGTTGCGGACATCGGGGATCGTGCGGAGCAGCAGGCGCGTGTAGGGGTGCTGCGGATCGCGGAACAGATCCTCGGTCGCCGCCTCCTCAACGATGCGGCCCAGATACATCACCGCGATCCGGTCGGCCATGTGCCGCACGACGGAGAGGTCGTGGCTGATGAACAGGTAGGTCAGGCCCAGCTCGTCCTGCAGGCGCCGCATGAGGTTCAGGATCTGGGCCTGAACGCTTACATCGAGGGCGGAGGTCGGCTCGTCGCAGACGAGGAACTCCGGTTCCGAGGCGAGCGCCCGCGCGATGGAGATCCGCTGCCGCTGGCCGCCCGAGAACTCATGCGGAAAGCGGCGCGCGTCGTCCGGCGAAAGGCCCACGGTGCGGAGAAGGTCGGCCACCCGCGCCGCCGTTTCCGCTTCCGTCGCGCGCAGGCGGAATTCGCGGATCGGTTCGGCGATGATGTCGCCCACGCGCCAGCGGGGGTTGAGGCTCGCATGCGGATCCTGAAAGATCATCTGCGCCTCCATGGGCCGTCCGTCCTGCGCCGGGGCAAAGACGATCGCGCCTTCGCTGGGCTGGTACAGGCCGGTGACGAGGCGGGCCACTGTCGATTTGCCGCAGCCCGACTCCCCCACGAGCGCCAGACAGCGGCCCTTCGCCACGGTGAAGCTCACATCCTGCACGGCGCGAAGCCAGCGGCGGGGCTTGCGCTCCAGCACGCGGTTCAGCCAGGGGGCGGAGACGTCGAACACCCGGGTGAGCTGGTCGACTTCAACGGCATTTTCGAGGCTTCTCATGCCATATCTCCCGTCATGAGCCAGCAGGCGGCGCTGCCCGGACGCGTGTCTTTTCCTCCGTCGTTCATCGGCGGGCGTTCGACCGGACCCTGACCGGCAGGCTCGTCTGCGCCGGTATTCCCCGCCCGGGCTTCCGGTGCCGACGATAGCAGCGGAGGACGTTCCCTTCGGCAACGCGGTCCGGCGTCGGGGCAGCGCGGGTTGAACGCGCAGCCCTGCGGGATGGCGTTCAGGCGCGGCATGGCGCCGTCGATCTGCTGAAGCCGCTCCACCCGTGCGCCGAGGGCCGGGATAGACCCCATGAGGCCGCGGGTATAGGGATGGCGGGGGCGGGTCAGAACCTCTGCCACCGTGCCGATCTCCACCACGCGGCCCGCATACATGACCGCGACCCGGTCAGCCGTCTCCGCGATCACGCCCATGTCATGGGTGACGAGCATGACGCCCGCGCCCTTTTCCTTGCAGAGCCGGCGCAGGAGCGCGGTGATCTGCGCCTGGATGGAAACATCGAGCGCTGTCGTCGGCTCATCCGCGATCACGAGCCGCGGCTCCCCTGCCAGTGCGAGCGCGATCACGACCCGTTGCCGCATGCCGCCCGAGAACTGGTGCGGATAGTGGTCGAGCCGCTCTTCCGCGCCGGGGATGCCCACCTGTTTCAGCAGCGCCACGGCGCGCTCGCGGGCACCCTTTCTGTCGAGGTCGGAATGCAGGCGGATGGTCTCTTCAAGCTGCCGGCCCACGCTGAAGAGGGGGTTCAGCGAGGTGAGCGGATCCTGAAATATCGCGCCTACGACGCGGCCGCGCACCTTCGCCATATCCGCCTCCGACAGCCGGTCGGTACGCTGGCCATCGATGCGGATCTCCCCCGCCGTGATACGGCCTGGCGGCTCCAGCAGGCCCAGAACCGCCATGCCTGTCATGGATTTTCCGGCGCCCGACTCGCCCACCACGCCGAGGATCTCCCCCGGCTGGATGTCGAGCGTGACATCGGAAAGCGCGGTCAGCTTGCCCCGGCGGGTGGGGAATTCGACGGTAAGATCGGTGACCTGCAGGGCGGCGGCTGTCATGGCTGCTCCGTGGGCATTTCGGGACGAAGGGCGGGTGTTCCGGTCATCCGCGCGGGACGCGCCGCTTTGCGGCTCATCTCGGCGGTTGCGTTCCCCGGATCGGCTAGCGGATAGCTGGGCGGGAAGATTTCCGTGACGGGGGGGTGCTGCCATGTCCGGTCGGGATATTGCGCGACCAGCCGGTCGAACTGCTCCTGCGCCTGCATCCGGGCGCGGGAAAGGTCCAGCCCCGCCACCTCTCCCCCGCGCATGGCGATGCGGCCATCCACGATCGTCGCACGGGTGACGCGCCCGGTGGCCCCGAGGATCAGGGTCTGTACCGGGTCTATCCGCGGTGCGATCAGGGCATCCGCCATGTCGAAGACGGCGATATCCGCCTTGGACCCCGGCGCGAGACGGCCGAGATCGGGGCGCCGCAGCGCATCCGCGCCCGCAAGCGTCGCGGCGTCATAGAACTCCGCCGCGGATCCGGCGTCGCCCCGGCCCTCAGCCACGCGGTTGGCGATCAGGCCGACGGCCATGTTCAGCACCATGTCGGGCGGGGCCGTATCTGTGCCCATGCCGACCCGCACCCCCCGCGCCTTCAGCGCAGAGAAGGAGCGCAGGAGAGAGCCGTGCCGCCCCGAAACCAGCGGGCAATGCGCGACCGTCACCCCGTTCGCGGCATAACGGGCGAGGTCGTCCTCCGTCGCCACGGTGGCATGGGGCGCGATGAGACGCGGGGAGAGGAGGCCCATCCCGTCCAGCCAGGCGGGCGCGGTCATGCCGTGCAGGCGGCGGACGGTTTCCAACTCCATCGCGCCCTGGGCCATGTGCAGGCGGACGGGCATGTCCAGCGCCTCTGCCCGGGCGAAGGTCTCGCGCAGCAGCGCTTCGGTGCAGGTCTCCACCCGGTCGGGCGCCAACATCCCGGAGACGAGGCCGCCGTGGCTCCCATGCACACGCTCGGAGAAGGCGGCGGCCTCCGCCAGCCCGGCCAGCCCCCGCGCCTCATCGAAGACCGGTTGCATCCGCCCCGCCCCGTCGAGAATGACGCCACCCGAACGATAGGCCGGCCCCAGCCAGACGCGGAGGCCGAGATCCCCCGCGGCCTCTGCCGCCGCTTCGAACTCCGCCACCGTCTCGCCCCATTCCCGGTAGAAGAGCGACGCGATCGGAAGGGCGGAGGTAATGCCGTTCAGCAGGAGCTGCGCAAAGGCATAGCGCTTCTGGAACGCCAGCTCGTCGGGCGAATACATCTCCCGCGCCCGTGCCGCGTAATCCGCAGGCCAGACGCGGCCCTTCCGCCACGCGGGCTGATTGTCCATGCCGAGGATCGTCGTGTCGAGATCGGAGAGCGCATCCAGATCCACGAAACCCGGACCGACCAGTGCCTCTCCCATATCGTAGCGACAAGAAACCTCGCCCGCGAAACGCTGACCGACCCAGAGGACGCGGTCGTTCTCGATCACCACTTCGCCGTTCTCGATGAGCCGTCGCCCTTCAGGCAGGTCGGCCACGATCCAGCGCGCGGCGAGCGCCCACCGCCCGGCAGGCCGAGCGCCGAGGGGCAGGGTGGACCAGCCCCCCGCTGCCGCCCCGTTTGTGGAGGGCGCCTGTCCCGGGGCCGCGGTCACGGTGCGACCGTGAGGCTGGCGCCGTTCCGGGCCACGACCCGCCCCGCCGTGACGACGAGCGCCCGCGGCGCATGGCTCACCACCGCATCGGCAAGGCTCTCACCCTCTGCCAGCACGACGTCACCCCGCCCGCCGACAACGAGCGCGTGATCCGCGCGGTCCATCGCCAGAGCGCCGCCCGTGGTGCAGACATCGAGCGCCATGGCAACCTCATCGTCGCGGCGCAGGTTGTTCCTCATGCCCAGCAGCATCGCACGTTCGAGCATGTCGCCGTTGCCATAGGGCCCCCAGGTGTCGCGAAAGCCGTCCACACCCGCGCCGAACCGCACGCCCGCCGCAAGAAGCCGCTTCAGCGCAGGGACCTCGCGCGAGGGTGGCGCGGTGGTCAGGATCGGCACGTCCAGTTCGGCGCATTGGTCGATCAGCGCCTGGCTCGCGTTCCAGTCCGGCATGCCGAGGCAGAAGGCGTGGCTGACGGCGACCTTGCCGCGCATGTCATGCGCCCGGATCCGTTCGAAGATCAGGTCCATGGAGAAGGCACCCATCTCTCCGCCTTCGTGCAGGTGGATGTCGATGCCCTTGCCGTGCTTCTCCGCGATGGCGAAGATGGCATCCAGATGGCCCTTCGGATCGCGGTCCATGCCGCAGGGGTCGAGCCCGCCGACCAGATCGGCGCCCGCCGACATCGCGGCGTCGATCAGCTCCACCGTCCCTGGCCGCCGCAGCAGGCCCGATTGGGGGAAGGCCACGATCTCGATCTCCACCTGCCCGGCAAGCGCGCGGCGCGTCTCCACCACACCCTCCAGCGCGGCGAGGCCCTGTTCGGTGTCGATATCGACATGGGTCCGCACCAGCGTCGTCCCATAGCCCAGACATTGCAGGACGTGACGCATGGACTGGATATGCGGATCCAGCGCCAGCTCCCGCTTCACCCGGCGCTCGTTGTCGATCTTGTCGATGAGCCGGGGGCCGACCTCGTTCACGTACCAGGGATAGCCGATGAGACCCTTGTCGACATGGGTATGGGTATCGACGAGGCCGGGAATGGCGATACGCCCGCCCGCCTGTTCCTCGGGCACGCCCTCCGCCTGAAGATCGGGGCCGATGGCGGCGACGCGGCCATCGCGGATCAGAATGTCGGCGGTTTCGCCGCCCATGGGGCGTGCGTTACGGATGAGGAGAGAGGTCATGTCAGTCACCGCAGTTTCGGGTTGAGAGCATCGCGCAGCCAGTCGCCGAGCACGTTGATGGAGACCACGAGCAGGCACAGCTGCAGGGCCGGGAAGAGCACGATCCACCACAGGCCGGAGAACAGATACTGATTGCCGATGCGGATCAGCGTGCCCAGCGAGGGCTGTTCCGGCGGCATGCCGACGCCGAGGAAGGACAACGTCGCCTCGATCAGGATGCCGAGGCCGAAGTTCAGCGTGGCGGCGACCAGAAGCGGCGTGGTGGTGTTGGGCAGGATGTGACGGAGCAGGATGCGGCGGGGCGGCACGCGGATCAGGCGGGCGGCCTGCACATATTCCTTGCCGCGCTCCACCATGGTCTGGGCGCGCACCGTGCGGGCATATTGCACCCAAGCGGAAAGGGAGATGGCAAGTACGATGACCCCGGAGGCCCCCGCCTCCCGCCAGCCGGGGGGCAGCATCTGCCGCGCGACGGCGGAGACGAGGATGGCGATCAGCATGGTCGGCATGGAAAGCAGCACGTCGCCGACCCGCATCAGCACCGTATCCGCCCATTTGCCGTAATACCCGGCGATCAGCCCGAGCGTTGCCCCGACCGCCAGAGACACGGCGACGGAGGCCGCGCCGATGACGATGGAGGCGCGGGAGCCATAGAGGATGGCAGAGAGCATGTCCCGCCCCTGAAGATCGGTGCCGAGGATATAGGGCCACTGTCCACCCTCCTGCCAGATCGGCGGCAGCTCCGCATTCCACAGCTCCAGCGCCGCCAGATCGTAGGGGTTCTGAGGCGTGATCCACGGCGCGAGGAAGGCCGCCGCGATGAGCAGGAGGAGCAGCGCCGCCGCGATCACTGCGGAAGGGTGATGCCAGAAGCTCCACCACAGGTCGCTGTCTCGGAACTTCTGCAACCGGCTGCGGCGTTGTGGCGGGAGAGGGGTGTCCGTCATGGGCAGGCTCCGGGGGGGCTGGCGGGGCAGGGCGCGGGCAAGGAGATCAGGCGGACCGCAGGCGGGGGTCGATCAGGGCATAGGCGATGTCCACCACCGTGTTCAGCGCGACGAAGATGAAGGAGACGATGCACAGATACGCCGCCATCACCGGGATATCGACGAAGGTCACGGCCTGCATGAACAGCATTCCCATGCCGGGCCACTGGAACACCGTCTCCGTCACCAGCGCGAAGGCGATGAGGTTGCCGATCTGCATGGCGGTCAGCGTGATGACGGGCATCAGGCAGTTCTTCAGCGCGTGGCGGAACCACAGCGACCACTTCGGCACGCCGCGGGCGCGCGCGAACTTGATGAAGTCGGTGCGCAGAACCTCCAGCATCTCCGCACGGACGAGCCGCATGACCAGCGTGATCTGAAAGAGCGAGAGGGACAGTGCGGGCAGCACCAGAGCCGCGCGGCCCGAGGGGGTGAGAAACCCGGTGGACCACCAGCCGAGCTGCACCACGTCTCCCCGCCCGTAACCCGGCAGCCAGCCGAGGGTGACCGAGAAGATCAGGATCAGCAGGATCCCCACGATGAAGGAGGGCAGCGACACCCCGATGATGGAGGTGAACTGCAACCCCTCCGCCCACCAGCGCCCCCGCCCGATGGCGGTAAAGACGCCGAGCGGGATGCCGATGACCAGTGACAGGATCGTGGCCATCAGCACAAGCTCGAACGTCGCGGGGAAGCGTTCGCCGATGAGGGAGATCACCTCCTGCTGGTTGCGCCAGGACATGCCGAACTCCCCCTGCGCCGCATTCACGACGAAGCGGACGTATTGGGTGAGAACGTCATCCTCCAGGCCGAGCCGCTGGCGGAGTTCGTCCCGCTCGACCTGTGTGGCGCTTTCGTTGACCATCATCTCCACCGGATCGCCGAGGAAGCGGAAGATCATGAAGGCGCAGAAGGCGACGGCCAGCATCACGAGGATCGCATTGCCCAGACGCTTGACGAGAAAGACGAGCATGGCCGTGTCCTGCCGATGGTATGAGGTGCAGAGGTGACTGGCGGATGGATTACTTGCGGGTCAGCCAGAGGCGCGGCAGGTTGTCCGCAAAGAGCGGCAGCTCCGCCACATCGGCCCCGGTCGCCCAGGTCAGCGGCTGCTGGTGGATCGGGATCATCAGCACGTTCTTCCTGGCGATCCCCAGGGCCTCCGTGCTCATTGCCAGACGCTTCGACTGGTCGAGTTCGATGGCAGAGGCCTCCGTCACGCGATCAAGCTCCTTGTCCGACCAGCCGCCCCAGTTGAATATGCCGAAAGACCCCTCTTTCGTATGCAGAACCTGGCTCGTCATGCTGTATGCATCGAGCATGGGAAGCGTGGCCCAGCCGAGCGTATAGACATCGACCTTGCCTGCCGACCGTTTCGGCGTCTGCACGGCGCGCGGCCCCTGATCGAGCTTCGGTTTCAGGCCGACGCGCGACCACATGGAGGCGATGGCCTGACAGATCTGCTCCTCGTTCACGAGGCTGTCGGCGCAGTTGAAGTCGAATTCGAACCCTTCGGCACCCGCTTCCTTCAGAAGGGCCTTGGCCCGGTCCGGGTCATAGGCGGCGGGGGTGTCGAGTGCGGCGTCGTATCCGGGGATCTGCGGGGCGACCAGCGCGCCTGCAGTGCGGCTCTTGCCCCGCATCACGCGTTTCTGGATCAGGTCGAGGTCGATGGCGATCTGCATCGCCTCGCGCACGCGGACATCCTTCATCGGGTTCGGCGCGCCCGAGAGCAGCGCATCCCGTTGGGAGAAGCCGATCATCACCGTGCGCAGATCCGTGCCTTCCAGCAGCTTGACGGAAGGCGAGGCTTCCAGCCGGGGAATGTCCTGCACGGGCGCCTTGTCGGTGAAGTCGATATCGCCTGACAGGAGGGCCGCCACGCGCGTCGCGTCCGATGCGATGGGAGCGAATTCAATCCGGTCAAGGTTGTGGCTCACCTTATCCCACCAGCCATCGTATTTCACAAAGACGGTCTTGGCGTCGGGCTGGCGGCTTTCCACCTTGAACGGGCCGGTGCCATTGGTGTGATAGGTGGCATAACCCTCGGTCCCCGAGCCGACATCGGTTGGGGCTTCCGCGTTATTTTCCTTCAGCCAGCCCGCGTCGAAGATCGTGATGGTCGTCAGGTCATTCAGCAGGAGCGGGTAGTTGTCCGATACGTCGATCTCGATCGTATGATCGTCGATCACGCGGGACGCCTTGTAGGCCGGAATGTTTCCGCGGAGGGGCGATTTCGGATCCGTGGCGCGGACCAGCGAGGCCTGTACGTCTTCGGCGGTGAAATCCTGCCCGTCGTGGAACTTCACGCCTTGCCGAAGGGAGAAACGCCATGTGGTGGACGAGACGATCTCCCATGAGGTGGCGAGTGCCGGCTCGATCTTCAGATCGCGGTTATAGCGGACGAGCCCCTCATAGACGTGGTTCAGCACGCCGAGCGTGAAGCTGTCGCCATAGGAATAGGGGTCGAGCGAGCCGATGTCGCGGCTTGCCCCCCAACGGAGGGTATTCTCTGCCGCTGCCGGCAGGGCAAGACCAGCAAGAACGGCGCTGGCAAGAAGAAGGCGGGTTATTCTGGACATCTCGCGACGAGCTCCCTGTTTGAACCGAGCGATTCTACGCTTCTTGTGTATGCGACGATGATTTGACAGATTGCATGCATTAGCAAGAAGTTTATGTATCCATAATTGACATGACACTTCATGCGCCGTACCGTCTGGATACAAACAGATACCGGATTCAAAATGTCCACCAGCCACAGCCGCAGCGATGCAATCTACGCCTCCCTGCGGCGGGCTATCCTTGAGCAGGCGTTGAAGCCCGGTGTGAAGCTGCCGGAAGATCAGATCGGAGAGACCTTCGGGGTAAGTCGAACCTCGGCGCGAAATGCACTCATGCGGCTCGCGGCCGAGGGGATCGTGGAGATGAAGCCCAATCGCGGCGCTTCCGTCGCCATGCCGACGTATGAGGAAGCAGAGGAGGTCTTTGCCCTCCGCCGCTGCCTGGAGCGGGAGGTAATCGACCGCCTTTGCACGCGCATGTCGAAGGATGCGATCGACGCGCTGACCAGCCATGTGCGGGAGGAGGCGCGCGCGCTTCGCGCCTCCTCCCCCCGCTCCATCCGGCTGTCGGGAGAGTTTCACATCCTTCTTGCTGAGCTGACCGGATCACGCCTGCTCATTGAGTTCGTCAATACCGTGGTGTCCCGCTCTTCACTGATCCTCGCGCGCTTTGGCAGGCCCCATTCGGCGGAATGCGGCATGGAGGAACATGTTCGTCTTATCGATGCCCTGCGGCTGCAGGATCGGGAGACTGCAATGGCGATCATGGATGCTCATCTGCATGCAGTTGAGGATCGTGCCCGCGTCGATACCGATGAGGTCGCCGATGTCGCGGCGATCCTGAGCCGCTATGCCGAAGACCCGGAGTAGGAAATGGACTGTATGACCCCCGACATGTCGCCCGACACAACTGGCGCTGCGGACGCTTTCACGCGCTTCGACTTTGCCGCGCTTTCTCCGAAGGACCGTTACAAGCTGCTGATCGGCACGGTGGTCCCGCGTCCCATCGCCTGGGTGACGACCGTCGATCCGGAGGGCCGGGTGAATGCCGCGCCCTTCAGTTTCTTCAACGTGCTCTCCGCCGATCCTGCCATCCTGGCTATCGGGGTGGAGAACCATGATGACCTGAGCCAGAAGGATACGGCCCGCAATATCCGGCTGACCGGGGAGTTCACGGTGAACATCGTGGATTTCGCCAATCTGGAGACAATGAACACCACCGCAGTCGCCTTTCCCGCGGGAGAGGATGAGGTGGCCGCAGCAGGGCTGACCGTGCTTCCGGGCAAGCATGTCAAAAGTCCGTTCATCGCCGAGGCCCCGGCCGCGCTGGAATGCCGCCGCCATATCACGCTGGAGATCGGGCCCTCGCGTGCCATCGTGCTGGGCGAGGTCGTGGCGCTGCATATCCGGTCTTCACTCGTGAATGAGCGGCTGCATGTCGACCCGGTGGGGCTGGATGCGCTTGGCCGGATGGGCGGACATGGCTACTGCCGGTCGGGTGAAACTTTCGACCTTGCAACGCCTTCTCTCGCGGCCTGGCGGGCGGAGCGGTCGTAGCCGGAATTAATATGCCGCTGAGAACGCGGCGGTCATCCATGCGAGAGCGGCTATGGCTCTGCGGGATGAAGGGCTGAAGCTGCGCCATCTGGATTATGTCATCCAGCAAAGTTCATGATTCAGGTTTCCTCAAGGAGGCCTGAATCATGTCGAGCAAGCAAGATCGGTGAGTCCCGACCCTCGAGCAAGATGCCTGTTCCGCAGTTCCAATAAGCCAGAACTGCACCGGATCGCATTACACCCCTTACGTCCGATTCATACCTCGGACCAAGGAAAGATCACCGGCACCAGTGTCTTGGAGGGATGGAAGCGGCGACCCCAGGGAGGAGGAGGGGTCGCCGCCATTTTCCGAGGCTCGGGGAGGAGGAGTGAGCCTTGGGAAACCCATGGGCGCATCGTGGCGCCTGTGAGTTTCTTATCGCACTGCAGCATGAGATTCGCAAGCGGTTTCGCTGGTATCTTTTCGCAACGCCGTGTTGCGGTAGGCGCATATCTTTGAAAAACAAAGGCTTGTCAGGATTTTTGGATGACTCATTCCGTGACGTCAAGTCGCGAAACTGAATGCGGCGTCGCAGCAAATCCAAAAGGTTCGAGAGAGATAGCACACTGCCGGGAACGAGCGAGGAGCGCATGCGTCACGCCGAATTTCGCGCGATTGACGCTCATTCGCAGGCATCTGTCCCTAAATGGTGCCATGATTCATCGTTTCTGCCCGATCCTATCGGTTGGGTTGGTGAGCAGCGTAAGCAGACGAAAGCCGTTGGGAAGAGTTTGATGTCCCCGGTCCATGACGCATTGCTTTCACCGGCGCGTCCTAAGGTCAGGATCTGCAAGGAGAGCTATGGCGCGCCCTTTCCTGGCTGTCTGAAGCGCGGCTGGTCCGCCTTTGGGGCGTTCTTTCACAAGCGCGGTGGTCGTTCGCCTGTCGATGATCCCCTTTGTCGGGTGTGGAGTAGCCTTCGTAAATCCCACCGGGTGATCCTAGTGCTGCGCCGAGGGAATGCGGCCCGGCGAGCGGCCTCTACAACCATCGGACGCGGGGGCGGCGGCTGGTCTTTGCCCGGATGAGGGAGGGGCTGGCTCTCCGAAGCTCCAGGACAGGCGCCAATCGTGATGGGGCGGCCCCTCTGCAAGCGCATCGCACGTCATCCAGCCGGCGGTTGAGAAGGGGGCGCGATCGGCCGGAGGAAGGCGGCGTGGCCAACGAGCAGCATGCCGTGGACGAAAGCACAGGCGAAGCCGATCCGTGTCTTCATGACCGCCGGACAGGTCCAGACCCAAGAGCAACGACGCCGGCGCTCTGGCCTTGGTCGGTGGCTGGCTCCCCGGGGTTCGCCGCTATGGCGCCGCCCGGTTCGGGGAAACCCTGAAAGACAGGGCGACAAGGCCCCGCTCAGGGCTGACTTGATCCCCTCGGTCAAATCGGATCCCTCTTCGCTCTTCGCTCTTCGCTCTTCGCTCTTCGCTCTTCGCTCTTCGCCCTTGGCCGAAAGACCCGCAAGACGCTCATCAGGCATGACCAGCGTCGCGCCAGGGAGATCATGTCGGAGAGGCGGA
>NZ_JGYG01000003.1 GCF_000740795.1 Haematobacter massiliensis | reverse complement strand
CGTTGATCGCCAAAGTCGTCGTCATGAGGTCTTTCTCCGATAAAACCCATTAAGTTAGCGCTAACATATCGTGAAGATTCGCGGGAGTCATCCCTCCACACACCTTCCCGCCACACGCGGCTTGCGAAGCGGCCCGCCATCGGCCAGAACCGCTGTCAACAGGAGTGAGCAAGCGAGAGACCCCCCCGTGCTGTCCGATATCGACATCGCCCGAGCGGCGGAAAAGCTGCCCCCCGCGGAAATCGGCGCGCGGATCGGCATCCCGCCGGAGGCACTGATTCCCTACGGTCGCGACAAGGCCAAGCTGGATCCCGCCTTTCTGGCGACGCTGAACGGCAGGCCGGAGGGTCGGCTGATCCTGGTTACCGCCGTCAATCCGACCCCTGCGGGCGAGGGGAAGACGACCACCACCGTCGGCCTTGGCGACGGGTTGCAGCGGATCGGCGAGAAGGTGGCGGTCTGTCTGCGCGAGGCAAGCCTCGGCCCTTCGTTCGGCATGAAGGGAGGAGCCGCGGGCGGCGGCTATGCACAGGTGATCCCGATGGAGGACATGAACCTCCATTTCACCGGGGATTTCCACGCCATCGGTGCGGCGCACAACCTGCTGTCCGCAATGATCGACAACCACATCTACTGGGGCAACGCGCTGGGGATCGACCAGCGGCGCGTGGCATGGAAGCGTGTGGTCGACATGAACGACCGCGCGCTGCGCGAAGTGGTGCTGGGCCTTGGTGGCGCGCCGAACGGCTACCCGCGGGAGGGCGGCTTCGACATCACCGTGGCGTCCGAGGTGATGGCCTGTCTCTGTCTGGCGGAGGACTTGGCGGATCTGGAGGAGCGGCTCGCCCGGATCGTCATCGGCTTCCGCAGCGACCGGACGCCGGTCTACTGCCGCGACCTGAAGGCCGATGGCGCAATGGCCGTGCTGCTCAAGGACGCGATGCAGCCGAACCTCGTCCAGACGCTGGAGCATACGCCGGCCTTCGTCCACGGCGGGCCCTTTGCGAATATCGCCCATGGCTGCAACTCCGTGGTCGCAACGCGGGCGGCGCTGCGTCTTGCCGATTTCGTGGTGACGGAGGCCGGTTTCGGCGCCGATCTCGGGGCGGAGAAGTTCTTCGACATCAAGTGCCGTTCGGCCGGGCTGAAGCCGGATGCGGTGGTGATCGTGGCCACGGTCAGGGCCATCAAGTTCCACGGCGGCGTGGCGCGCGAGGATCTGGGGCAGGAGGATGTGGAGGCCGTGCGACGCGGTGCGGCCAACCTCGTGCGGCATATCGAGAACGTGCGGAAGTTCGGCGTGCCTGCCGTGGTCGCCATCAATCACTTCTCCTCCGACACGCCGCAGGAGACCCAGGCGCTGATCGAGGCGGCGGAACGGGCGGGGGCGGAGGCCTATCCCTGCACCCACTGGGCCGATGGTTCGGCAGGACTTCTGCCGCTGGCCCGCCGGGTAGCGGAGATCGCGCGGTCTGGGGAGGCGCGGTTTCAGCCGCTCTATCCTGCGGAACTGCCGCTGGAGGAGAAGATCGCGACCGTCGCGCGCCAGATATACGGCGCCGCCGACGTGAACCTGCCCGAGCAGGCCCGCAGCCAGCTCCGCCGCTGGGAGGAGGAGGGCTATGGCCACCTGCCGGTCTGCATGGCCAAGACGCAGTACTCCTTCTCTGCCGATGCCGGGCTTCGCGGCGCGCCGACCGGCTTCACCCTGCCGGTGACGGAAGTTCGGCTGTCGGCCGGGGCGGGATTCGTGGTCGTTCTCTGCGGCGAGATCCGCACGATGCCGGGACTGCCGCGCCACCCTGCGGCCGAAACCATCCGGCTGGATAGCGAGGGCAACATTCAGGGGTTGTTCTGACTCGGCGCCTCGCCCGATTGCAAGGCGGTGGCCCAGCCGCTAAGAGGCGCCATCGCCCATAGCGCGGGAGACCCCCTTGCAACAGCCACAGGATTGCCTGTCGATGGCCGAACTCAGGCCCGCCATCGACGCGCTGGACCGTGAGATCGTAGCCCTCCTGGTGCGCCGCGCGGCCTATATCGACCGTGCCGCGCAGCTGAAACCGACGGAAGGCCTGCCCGCCCGTATCGATGCGCGGGTGGAGGAAGTCGTGGCCAATGTGCGCCGCGCGGGTACGGAGCTCGGTCTGGACCCCGATCTGGCGGAGGCTCTCTGGCGGCATCTCATCGACTGGTCCATCGCGCGCGAGGAGCAGGTTCTCGGCCCGTCAGCCGCCCGCTCAGGGACCTCCTCGGCCAGCCCATCGGAAGGACAGACGGAATGACGGCAAGGATCATCGACGGCAAGGCTTTCGCTGCCGGCATCCGGGAGCGTGTAGCGGTGGAGGTTGCCCGGATCAGGGCGGCGGCGGGCATCACGCCCGGCCTCGCCGTCGTTCTGGTGGGAGAGGATCCGGCCAGTCAGGTCTATGTGAAGAACAAAGGTGTCCAGACCCGCGCCGCGGGGATGGAGAGCTTCGAGTATCGCCTGCCCGCCGAGACGCCGGAGGCAGAGCTTCTCGCCCTCATCGACCGGCTGAACGCCGACCCGGTGGTGCATGGCATCCTCGTCCAGCTTCCCCTGCCACGCCATATGGACGAGGCGCGAGTCATCAATGCCCTCGACCCCGCCAAGGACGTGGACGGGTTTCACGCCATCAATGTGGGCCGCCTCGCCACCGGGCGGAAGGCCATGGTGCCCTGCACGCCGCTCGGCTGTCTGATGCTGCTCCGCGACCAGCTGGGCGATCTGGCGGGGCGTCGGGCAGTCGTCGTCGGGCGCTCCAACATCGTCGGCAAGCCGATGGCGCAGCTTCTGCTGCGGGAAAGCTGCACGGTCACTATTGCGCACAGCCGGACGCAGGACCTCCCCGCGCTCTGCCGCGAAGCGGAGATCCTCGTGGCGGCGGTGGGCCGTCCCGGGATGATCCGGGGCGACTGGATCCGTCCGGGTGCCACCGTCATCGACGTGGGCATCAACCGCATCGACGCGGGCGAGGGGCGGACAAGGCTGGCTGGCGATGTGGCCTTTGACGAGGCCGTGGGGGTCGCGGGCGCGATCACTCCGGTTCCGGGCGGTGTCGGGCCGATGACCATCGCCTGCCTCCTGGCCAATACGCTCACCGCCTGTGCGCGGGCGAACGGGCTGGCGGAGCCGGAGGGATTGACGCTCTGAGAACCATCGCGTGGCCCCGAATGGGTGTCGGCTGCGCGGCGGTATCACAAGAGCCGTCTTGGTCTGGCAGGCTGCTGAAAGCATGCCTGTGCTCTGGAAATCGGGAAACGGCCCCCGGAGCGACGCAAAACAGTTGGATTTCTGGCTGGATGTCTTCCGATTGCGAACGATTTCAGCACCAACGCAGCGCTGGAAACCATTTTCAGCAGGCTGCGAGGGCGCTGGCCTCGTCGGGGAGGAAGGCGACCGATGGCGGCAGGCGCGGCGCGGATCCGGGGGATCATTCCCCCGCGGGTGGATCGACCGGGATCATCGTCCCTTGCACGATGGCGATGGTGCGGGTCCGGCCCGCCTCCTCTGCCACGACCTCGCCGCGCACCACGATGAGCCGCCGTCCGGCGCGCACGACCTCCCCGGTCGCGATCAGCCGGTCGCCGATGGCGGGGGAAAGCAGGTTGATCTTCATTTCGGCAGTCATCACTTCCGTGCCCGGAGGGATGAGCGTCAGCGCCGCATAGCCCGCCGCCGTATCGACCAGCGTGAACGTGGCCCCCGCATGACCCGCGCCGTGCTGCTGGCGTGTTTCGGGCAGGAGGGGGGCGGAGATGACACAGCGACCCTCCGTTACCTCATCCAGCGTCGCCTTCAGCGTCGCGAGCATGGATTGCCGCGCGAAACTTGCCCGAATACGGCTCTCCAGCGGCTCTGTCGCGGTGTCCATCCGGTCCCTCCCTCTTTACTGTCAGACAATTGCGGGTTTTTTCCGCTGGGGGAAGCGGAAGTTCAGCCAACCGCCGCCATGGGTACGGCGCGCGCCGAAGGTCCGGTGAGCACTGCGAGCGCCCCGGGTGCCATGAGGGAGGCAAGCACCGGGCTTTTGCAGCCAAGCCCGCCGGTGTAGCTGCCGAAGGCAGGCATGATGACCCGCGTACCGTCGATCAGGAAGCAGGGGCGGGAGATACTGGCGCCGCCCAGCCCCAGACGGGCCTTTGGATGGTAGTGGCCCGACACTTCGCCGCTGGCCTCGTCCGCGATGTGGCGGAAGACCAGTGGCCCCACCGTCACCGCCGCCACATGCGCGCCGCCAAGCGACACCGGGCCGGGGTCGTGGTTGCCCTCCACCCAGAGCCACTGCCGGCCCGCCATCAGGCGGAGAAGGCGCAACCGCTCCGCTTCCCCCATCTCATCCGCCGCGGCGGCATCGTCGAAACTGTCGCCGAGTGCGATGACCGTGGCGGGGCGGAGCGCATCCACTACTGTCTCAAGCCGGAACAGGGTCTCCGCTACCTCATAGGGCGGCAGAAGCTGCCCCCCCCGTCGTGCGGCGCGGCGGGCCTTGCCGAAATGCAGGTCCGAAACGGTGAGCAAGCGCCGCTCCGGCCACCAGAGCGCGCCGGAGGAAAGGGCCGTCAGCCGCGCCCCCTGAAGCTGAAAGGTGAAGCCGTTCATGCTCCGTTCTTGGCCTGCATCGCCGGGATTCGCAAGTCGGCGTTTTGCAGGTCGGCAAGACCGGCTGCCTCCAGCAGCCTCTCCGCCCTGTCGGCCAGCAGGCGCTCCCGCCCCGCCCCGTCGATCGGCACACGACCGGGCTCCAGCATCAGCGGCGCGGAAAGCGGGGTCACCCTGTCGAGCCGGAGGAGGTCGATCCGGTCCCCCACCCGATCCAGCATCGCCTCGATCCGGCCGAAATCGACCAGCCCGCGCATCGCCTCCTCCCGCGTGGCGCGGAGCATCAGGTGATCAGGGTCATAGCGGCGCAGCGTGTCGTAGAGGATGTCGGAGGAAAAGGTCGCCTGCCGGCCCGACTTCCGCTGACCGGGCAGGTTGCGGGTGATCAGCCCGGCGATGGTCGCGACCGCGCGGAAGGACCGTTTCATCACGGCATTGCCCTGCAACCAGCCCTCCAGCCCCTCCCGGAGCCGTGACCGGTCGAACAGCGGGGCGGCGTCGGTCATCGGCTCCAGCCCCCAGATCAGCGTGGCGTAATCGGTCGCGACGAAGCCCAGCGGGCCGAGCCCCTCCTCCTCCATGCGGCGCGTGAGCAGGAGGCCGAGGGTCTGCTGCGCATTCCGCCCCGCGAAACCGTAGATGCAGTGATGGATGCGCCCGTCATGGGGGAAGCATTCGATCAGCAGCCGGTCGCGTTCGGGCAGGCGGGAGATGTCGCGCTGCAGTGCCAGCCAGTCCGCCGTGTGGCGGGGAAGGCCGGGCCAGTCGGGCCGGGCGAAGATGTCGAGGATCCGATCGGTCAGCAGGGTGGAGGTGGCGAACTTGGTGCCATCATAGACGGCGATCTTTGGATCGGCGGCGGGACTGCGGCTCACCTCCACCGTGAGCTCGCGCAGGCCCTCGTAGCGGACCACCTGTCCGCCGATCAGGAAGGTGTCACCGGGTGTCAGCGTGGCGGCGAAGGCCTCCTCCACCTCACCCAGCGGCTGGCCCTGCCCGCGAAACCGCACACGCAGCTTGTCGGTGTCGATGATCGTGCCCAGATTCATGCGGATGGTCTGCGCGCTCCGCGGATCGCGAAGCTGCCAGAGGCCGTCGGTTCCCTGCCGAAGCCGCTGCCAACGGTCATAGGCCCGCAGCGCATAGCCACCGGTCGCGGTGAAATCCAGGCAGGCGTCGAAATCCGCCCGGGCCAGCGTGGCATAAGGCCCGGCGGTCAGCACCTCGGCGTAAAGGCGGTCCGCGTCGAAAGGCCCGGCGGCGGCAGTGGCCGCGATATGCTGGCAGAGCACGTCGAGCGGGCCGGGGCCGCGCGGCTCCCCGTCCAGCGCATGATCGCGCACCGCGTCCAGCGCGGCCTGACATTCCACCACCTCGAACCGGTTCGCGGGCACCAGCAGCGCCTTGGACGGTGCATTGTAGCGGTGGTTGGCGCGCCCGATCCGCTGAACGAGGCGCTTGACGTTCTTGGGCGCCCCCACCTGAATGACCAGATCGATATCCCCCCAGTCGATACCGAGATCGAGGCTGCCCGTGCAGACGATGGCGCGGAGCGCGCCCGCCGTCATCGCCGCTTCCACCCGCTCCCGCGCTTCGCGCGCGAGGCTGCCATGGTGGATGGCGATGGGAAGGTCGTCCCCGTTCGCCAGCCACAGATCGCGGAAGAACAGCTCCGCCTGCGCCCGTGTGTTGTGGAAGATGAGCGTGGTGCGGTGCCGCTTCACCTCCTCCAGGATCGCGGGAATGGCATAGCGTCCGCCGCCGCCCGCCCATGGAGGGGGGACATCGGTCGTGAGCATGGCGATATCCGGGTCCGGGCCGGGATCGGCGGCGAGGATCCGGCAGGGCGCCGGATGGCGGGCAAGGAAGCGGCCGAGCGCGGGCGGATCCTCTACCGTCGCCGAGAGGCCCACCCGGTTGAGACCGGGCGCCAGCACCTCCAGCCGCGCGAGCGACAGCATGAGCTGATCCCCGCGCTTCGATTCTGCAAGGGCATGGATCTCATCGACGATTACCCGCTTCAGCCCCGCGAAAACCCGCGGCGCATCCTCATAGGACAGCATGAGCGCCAGGCTTTCGGGCGTGGTGAGGAGGATATGGGGCGGGTCGGCGCGCTGCTGCTTGCGGCGGGTTTGGCTGGTATCGCCGGTTCGGTCATCCACGCGGATCGGCAGCGCCATCTCCTCTATCGGGCGGAGAAGGTTGCGCCTGATGTCGGCCGTCAGCGCCTTGAGCGGCGAGACATAGAGCGTGTGCAGACCGGGTTTCCCGGCAGCGGCGATGTCGATGAGCGACGGCAGGAACCCCGCCAGCGTCTTGCCCCCGCCCGTCGGCGCCACGAGCAGAAGCGCAGGCTCGGCGGCATGATCGAGCATCGCCTGCTGATGCGGATGGACGGACCAACCACGGGCGGAGAACCACTCGTGAAACAGGGGGGGGAGGATGCTCATTCCCCTTATCTAGGAGTGCGTCCGCCCGGCTTCGAGTGCCCTGTCTCGCGGAAGGACCAGTTCCCTGAACGCGGCGCATCATCCTGGGTTGAAACGGTGGACCATGTTTCGGCCGGGTTGCCTGCAGGCCGTAGGTCCGCCTGTCGCGGAAGGCCTCGCCTCGCATACCACCCGTTGATCGCCGCGGATCGGAGCGTTCCAGCGAAATGCCGGAGCGATCGTGTGCGGCCGCGTCCAAACCGTAATCCGGGGTGCCAGAAGATCAGGGGAAAAAAGCCGTGATGAAGTTTCTCGGGCGGGTCTTTTCGGAAAGGCATCCCACTCATGCGATCAAAAAGCAGGAGCGCGGCTGGGGCAGTAAGCCATAGTCACATGCTCCGATTGACCGATCCGGCTCCATCGACTTTTGCCAGTTCTGGATGGCGCGCCGCCGCATAGGTCAGATCGCGGACAGCTTGTCAGTCAAATGCGCCGCCCAGCGGATCATCCATGCGCCACTAAGCGCGGGAGGGTAGAGCAATGTGGTGATCAAGGCTCGCCCCGCGGATAGTTTAGCATCGGCGAGTCTCGCCACGCCCATGGGGATCAGGCGCAGAAAACGTCCCCGGTCACGCGAGTCAGTCTTACTAGGCGCTGGGGGATCAGGCCCGCCAATGGCAGGTGCCTCTGCCGCAAGTCTTACTACCCGTGGCGATCGGCCCGAGACAGGCTTCGCTTCGACTGCGATCACAAAACTTGACCACGCTGGCAGGACTTCGGGTCAGTCATCAAGCCCGGCATCCCGGGCCAGTCCCGCAACACGCGGGGGGATCGGACAGCAGCCTGATCCACCCGACGCGGCATACCACCAGTCTCATCGGCACCATAAGCGGGGCTGGCCGGGAGCCTCCCCCGACTTCACGCCGGCCTCAGTCCTCTGCGAAGACGTCGGCCCATTCGGGATGGCGCTGACGGAACGCGATGACGAAGGGACAGGTAGGGTATATCTTCACCCCCTCTTCTCGCGCGTCGCTCACCAGCCGTTCCACCAGGGCGTTACCGATACCCTCGCCCCGAAAGGCGGGGGGTACACCGGTATGGTCAGCGATGATGAGGCGGGGCGAGGCGATGGAATAGGTCAGTTCCGCCTCGGACCCCTCCTTTCGGACCACGTAGCGGCCCTTGCTGCCAGAGACTTCTCTTTCGATTTTCGCTTCAGTCAACGATCGTCGCCTCCGTTAGGGACCGAAGCTCCGCCTCGGTCACGCCATCCGCAAGCTCCACGATCTTCAGCCCGCCCGGTACCACGTCAAGCACTCCGAGGTTGGTGACGATGCGGTCCACCACCGCCTTGCCGGTGAGCGGGAGCGTGCACTCCTTCAGAACTTTCGACTCACCCGCTTTGTTCGCGTGATCCATTACGACGACCACACGTTTCACCCCGGCGACAAGATCCATCGCCCCGCCCATGCCCTTCACCAGCTTGCCCGGGATCATCCAGTTGGCCAGATCACCCGTCTCCGACACTTCCATCGCGCCAAGGATGGCCATTGCGATCTTGCCGCCCCGGATCATGGCGAAGCTCTGCGCGCTGTCGAAGAAGGCGGTCTGCGGCAGCGCCGTCACGGTCTGCTTGCCCGCGTTGATGAGGTCGGGATCCTCCTCACCCTCATAGGGGAAGGGACCGATGCCGAGCATGCCGTTTTCCGATTGCAGCGTGACGTTCACGCCCT
The DNA here is from genome assembly GCF_000740795.1 of Haematobacter massiliensis. Classification (GTDB taxonomy): domain Bacteria; phylum Pseudomonadota; class Alphaproteobacteria; order Rhodobacterales; family Rhodobacteraceae; genus Haematobacter; species Haematobacter massiliensis. The sequence continues at coordinate 457,933 of NZ_JGYG01000003.1, read as the reverse complement.
CCGGGATGTAGTTGGCGACCAGCGTCGGAATGCCGATGCCGAGGTTCACATACCAGCCGTCCTGCAAGTCCTGCGCGGCGCGCGCGGCCATGCGGTTGCGGTCCCAGCCCTTCTTCACCTCGCCAGCCATCAGACTTCCTCCCCTGCCGCGGCGGAGGCCGGGCGCGCGCGCGTCGTGCGCTGTTCGATGCGGTTTTCGTGATGGCCCTGGATCAGCCGGTGGATATAGACGCCCGGCAGGTGGATTTCATCCGGGTCGAGAGAGCCGACGGGCACGATCTCCTCCACCTCGCAGACACAGATCTTGCCGCAGGTCGCGGCAGGCGGATTGAAGTTGCGTGCCGTCTTGCGGAAAACGACGTTGCCCGTCTCATCGGCCTTCCACGCCTTCACGATGGACAGATCTGCAACGAGGCCGCGTTCGAGGATATAGGTCTCCCCGTCGAAATCCTTGTGTTCCTTGCCGTCCGCGATGATCGTGCCGACGCCGGTCTTGGTGTAGAACCCCGGAATACCGGCCCCGCCCGCGCGCATCCGCTCGGCCAGTGTGCCCTGCGGGTTGAACTCCACCTCGATCTCGTTCGACAGGTATTGCCGCATGAATTCCGCGTTCTCCCCCACGTAGGAGGAGATCATCTTGCGGATCTGCTTGGTCTGCAGCAGCAGGCCCAACCCGAAATCATCCACCCCGCAGTTGTTGGAGGCGATGACCAGCTCCTTGGTGCCCGCGTCCCGGATCGCTGCAATGCAGAGCTCCGGGATGCCGCAGAGGCCGAAACCGCCCGCGGCGATCAGCATCCCGTCGAACAGAAGGCCGTCGAGAGCCTCCTCAGCGCTGCCGTAGATCTTCCCCATCCGGTCCTCCCGTCCGTTTCCCTCGCGGAAGTTGTGGCAACGGGGGCGGGGCATGTCAATGCGCCCGCAGCATAGGGGCGCCCCTCACTCGCCCGAGGGGGCCTGATTGTCTGACGCAGCTTTTTTCGTGGCAGACTTTGCCGCCGGTTTTTTCGCCGGTGCCTTCTTCGCCGTGGTCTTTTTTGCGGCGGCTTTCTTTGCCGGGGCCTTGGCCGCCGCTTTCTTCGGCGCCGCCTTCTTGCCGCCCTTGGAGGCTTTCGCGGCGATCAGGGGCAGCGCTTCCTCCAGCGTGACGGTTTCCGGCTGTACCTCTTTCGGCAAGGTCGCGTTGACCTTGCCCCATTTGACATAGGGGCCATAGCGCCCGGCCATCACCTGCACGGGGCCGCCGTCGGGATGCTCCCCCAGTTCTTTCAGCGGCGCCGCCTTGGCCGCGCCGCGCCCGCGGGAAGCCTTCTGGGCCAGAACCTCGACCGCGCGGTTCATGCCGATGGTGAAGACTTCCTCCACATCCGGCAGGTTTGCATAGGTAGTGCCGTGTTTGACATAAGGCCCGAAGCGCCCGATGCCTGCCTCCACCAGCACGCCATCCTCCGGGTGGTCACCGATGGGTCGCGGCAGTTCCAGAAGCTGGAGCGCCTTCTCAAGCGTCATTTCGCCCGGCGCCCAGCCCTTGGGGAGCGAGGCGCGGGGCGGCTTGGGCACGTCCTCCGACGCCTCCCCCCGCTGCACATAGGGGCCGAAGCGGCCGGTGCGGATGGTGATGGGCAGGCCCGCCTCGTCATTGCCGAGGATGCGGCCGTCGGCGGATAGCGCCTCCTCATCCCCACCGGGAGCGGAGAGAGGGCGCGTGTAGCGGCATTCGGGATAGTTGGAGCAGCCGATGAACGCGCTGCCGGAGCGCGCGGTCTTCAGATGCAGATCGCCCTTGCCGCAAAGCGGACAGAGCCGCGGATCGGAGCCATCTGCCTTCGGCGGATACAGATGCGGGGACAGAACCTCGTCGATCTTGTCGAGAACCTCGGAAATCCGCAGGTCGGAGGTGCCCTCCAGCGCGGCGGAGAAATCCTTCCAGAACCGCGCGAGCACATCCTTGTAATCCCGCTCGCCGGCGGAGATGTCGTCGAGCTGCCCCTCCAGATCTGCGGTGAAGTCATATTCGACATAACGGCGGAAATAGTTGGAGAGGAAGGCCGTGACCAGACGCCCCTTGTCCTCCGGGATCAGGCGGTTCTTTTCCTTGCGGACATATTCCCGGTCCTGAATCGTCGTGACGATGGAGGCATAGGTGGAAGGCCGGCCGATTCCCAGCTCCTCCATCCGTTTGACCAGCGTAGCCTCCGTATAGCGGGGCGGCGGCTGGGTGAAATGCTGCTCGGGCTGGATGTCGCGCTTTTCCGCGCCCTCGCCCTGCATGATCTGCGGCAGGCGGGCGCTGTCCTCATCCCCGTCGTCGTCGCGGCCTTCCTCGTAGACCTTGAGGAAGCCGTCGAAGAGCACGACCTGCCCGGTGGCGCGCAGGCCCACCTGCCCGTCGGCAGAGGTCACGTCGACCGTCGTGCGTTCCATCCGGGCGCTTGCCATCTGGCTGGCGATCGTCCGCTTCCAGATCAGGTCGTAAAGCCGTCGCTGATCGGTGTCGGAAACGCCGAGCTTCTCCGCCGACACGGACATGTCGGTCGGGCGAATGCATTCATGCGCTTCCTGCGCGTTCTTGGCCTTGTTCTTGTAAAGCCGCGGGCTGTCCGGCACGTAGTCCTTGCCGAAGCGCCGGCCGATCTCGCCCCGCGCGGCGGCGACCGCCTCCGGGGCCATGTCGATCCCGTCGGTCCGCATATAGGTGATATAGCCCGCTTCATAGAGCCGCTGGGCCGCGGTCATCGTGGCCCGTGCGCCCATTCCGAACTTGCGCGACGCCTCCTGCTGAAGGGTGGATGTCATGAAGGGAGGAGAGGGGTTGCGGCTCGTGGGTTTGGACTCGACACCCTGCACCGTCAGGTCGCGGGAGCGGATCGCCTGCACCGCGATCTCCGCCGCCTCTGCCGTCGGAATATCGTAGCGGTCGAGCTTCTTGCCGCCCAGAATGGTCAGCCGCGCCTGATAGTCCTGTCCCCGCGGCGTGACCAGCGTCGCCGTCACCGACCAGTATTCGCGGGCGCGGAACGCCTCGATCTCCATCTCCCGCTCGACGATGAGCCGCAGGCAGACGGACTGCACCCGGCCCGCCGACTTGGCCCCCGGCAGCTTGCGCCAAAGCACGGGAGAGAGGTTGAACCCTACGAGATAGTCGAGCGCGCGGCGGGCGAGGTAAGCTTCCACCAGCTCCATGTCCACATCGCGGGGGGCTTCCATCGCCTTGGTGACGGCGTCCTTGGTGATGGCGTTGAAGGTCACGCGGGAGACCTTCTTCTTCCCTATCGCCTTGGACAGTGCCTCCTTGAGGTGCCAGGAGATCGCCTCCCCCTCCCTGTCGGGGTCGGTGGCGAGGATCAGCGTGTCGTCATCTTTCAGCGCGTCGGTGATCGCCTTGACATGCTTCTTGCTGTCGGAGGCGACTTCCCACTTCATGGAGAAATCGTGCTCGGGATCGACGGACCCATCCTTCGGCGGCAGGTCGCGGACATGGCCGTAGGAAGCCAGAACGGTGAAACCGGGGCCAAGGTATTTGTTGATGGTCTTAGCTTTGGCGGGCGATTCGACGACGACGACAGCCATTCATCCTCCTGCCGCGGCGCAGGTGTGAGGGTCGGCCGCGCGGCGGCTTACATGTGACGGGATGCACCGCTTGTCAACAGGGGGGGCGGCGGCAGGGCCACCCCCCTCTTGCGCAAATCAGCGCAGCATGCCGTCGCCGTTTTTATCGGCGGAGGCGAAGTCTGCCATCAGCTGATCGGTGAATTCCTTCTTGGAGAGCCAGCCGTTGCCGTCCTTGTCAATGATCTGGAACTGGGACGCGGAAAGAATCTGGCTCGTTTCCGAAGGTTCGAGCCGTCCGTTGCCGTTGGTGTCGAGCTGGGTGAAGGCCCGCTCGGCATAGGCCTGCATCTCGGCACGGGTGACAGCGCCGTCGCCATTGGAATCCATGAGCTGCAGCACGCGTTCGTCAATCAAGCCCACGCTTGTGGTTTGCGCGAACACGGGTGTCGCAAGAAGGGTCGCAGCGCAGGCGAGGATCAGTTTGCGTTTCATTCTCGTCTCTCCCCTCAGCCGCAGGTCAGCTGGTTACCGGCCTGGCCGCCGAGCGCCGCACCGGTCGCAGTGATGATCGTCCGGCCCGAACCGCCGCCGAAGGCATTGCCGAGCGCGGCACCCAATACGGCGCCCGTCACGCTCCCCGCGATACATCCCGCCTCATGCTGACGATAGACGCGCTCCTCCGGTGTCGTCGGGCCGCAGGCCGCGAGGGTCAGTGCCGCAGCGCAGCACAGCAATCCGGTTCGTTTCAACATACGATCCTCCATTGGTTTTTGGACACGTCCAAGCGCGTCTGCCAGTGCTTCAAGGTGACGCAAGCATGAAGCGAGTCAAATGGCGGGCGGCATATCGCGCGCAGCCGCTCTTGGGCGCACCACCGCTGCGCAAGGGCGGCCGCGCGCGCAGATCTTCACCGGCCAGGCCCGAGAGCGGAGTGGAGATCAGGCCGGAGACCACGCCGGAGATCAGGCGGTCGAACGCGGTCGCCCGCTGGTCTGTGCCGCCTTGCACTCAGGCCGGGGCGGCTCGCGTGCTGTGGCCCGTCATGTCTGGGCTATGCAGGCGGGGGAGGCTAGGCCGCGTGAGCGGAAGCTGCCGGCCTGCCGCCCGTCCTGCATGGCAGGCGCGGTCTTCGGGAAAAGGGATGCCGATGCCGTGATCGGTCGGCATCCCTGGTCTTGCTGCACGTCATGCCCGGCTCAGCAGGCCACCCGGGTGACGGAGCACTCGCCCGTCCAGTTCAAGGGAGAGAAGAGCCGGAGCTCCCTCTCTCACGCTGATGCCGAGATCGCGGAATACCTGATCCTCCGCTATGGGGCTGCGACTCAGTCGATCCAGAATGAGGTGAGGAAGCGAGGCACTCTCGAGAGTTGCGGAAACTGGGGAGTGAAGGGAATGCGATCCACTCCTCTGACAGCCGGCTGGAATAGCGGCGGGCCGCACTGCCGCTCTTTCAAGGCGCTGGCCCGGAAGCGCTGCGAGCGCCGCAATCACATCCTCCACCCCCCGAACGAGAAGTGCCCCTTCGCGTATGAGCAGATTGCATCCGCCCGCGCGTTCATCGAGCGGATGGCCCGGCACGGCCAACACCTCACGCCCCTGATCCAGTGCGTTTCGCGCGGTGATGAGGCTGCCGGAGCGGGGTGCTGCCTCAACCACGACCACAGCGTGGGCAAGGCCGGAGACGATCCTGTTGCGCTGTGGAAAGTGCCTCGCCAGCGGCTGCATCCCCGGCGGCTGCTCGCTCAGACGCAGGCCGGACGCCGCGATCCGGGCGGCCAGATCGGTATTCTCCCGTGGATAGATCACGTCTATCCCGCCCGCCTGAACAGCGATAGTGCCATGGGAGAGCGCTGCCTCATGCGCCGCGGTGTCGATCCCCCGGGCAAGGCCGGAGACGACCGGAAACCCGGCCTCGGCCAAGGCACCTGCAAGCCGTCGCGCCATGCGGATGCCAAGGCTGGAGGCATTGCGCGCGCCGACAAGGGCGACCATGGGGCTCGTCAGCAGGGAAATGTCGCCGAGCGCCCAGAGAAGCGGCGGCGCATCCGGTATCTCGGCCAGCAGGCGGGGGTAGTCCGGCTCCCCCTCGACCAAAAGGCGCGCGCCTACCGCGTGCCCGGCGGCGATTTCCGCCCGCGCGAGCGCCGCGCCCGCGGGCCGATAGTTCCGCGCTCCCGAAGCCGCCGCAAGGGCAGGGAGCGCCTCCAGCGCCCTGAGCGCGGAGCCATGTTCCATGAGAAGACGGCGGAAGGTCAGAACCCCCACCCGCGCGGAGCGGATCAGCCTGAGCCGCGCGAAACGCTCCTCCTCCGCCAGCAGCGGGGCCGGGAGAGGGCTGAGAGTATCCTTCATCGTCCGGCTCCATCTGCACCACGGAGCCAATCTCGCCGAAGAAAGTTAATAGCGGGTGAATCCACAGCCCGTCGGCTGCTCAGATGTGTTGCGACCGCCTGCCACGCTGCGCAATGCAGCCCCGGCATTCTGGTTGGCGCGGCAGGGCAATCAACGCCGCTGGGCCCGCAACTGGGCCATGTAGCTCCCCGGTGGAGGCAGGATTCGAGCCAAGTTGATCGGGCAGCCCCGGATCAGAGCTTGCTGCCCCCGACCGTCAGCCCGCCGATGAGGAGCGTCGGTTGCCCCACGCCGACGGGCACCCACTGACCCGCCTTGCCGCAGTTGCCGATGCCCGGGTCCAGCTTCAGGTCGTTGCCGACCGCTTGCACATGGCGGAGCGAGGTCGGGCCGTCGCCGATCAGCGTCGCGCCCTTCACCGGAGCGCCGACCTTGCCGTTCGTGACGCGATAGGCCTCGGTGCAGGAGAAAACGAACTTGCCGCTGGTGATATCGACCTGACCGCCGCCGAAGCCCACGGCCCAGATGCCGTCCTTCACGCGGGAGACGATCTCCTCCGGGTCATCGGGACCGGCGAGCATGTAGGTGTTGGTCATGCGGGGCATCGGCGCGTGGACATAGCTTTCCCGGCGACCGTTGCCTGTGGGCTCCACCCCCATCAGGCGCGCGTTCTGACGATCCTGCATATAGCCGACGAGGATGCCGTCCTCGATCAAGACGTTCTTGCGGGAGGGGGTGCCCTCGTCGTCGATGGTGATGGAGCCGCGGCGGTCCGGGATGGTGCCGTCATCCAGAACCGTCACCCCGGGCGCGGCGACACGCTCCCCCAGAAGCCCCGCGAAGGCGGAGGTCTTCTTGCGGTTGAAATCGCCCTCCAGCCCGTGGCCGACCGCCTCGTGCAGCAGGATGCCGGGCCAGCCGGGCCCGAGCGCCACATCCATGATGCCCGCAGGCGCCGCTTCCGCCCCGAGGTTCACCGTGGCGATGCGGAGCGCCTCCCGTGCGGCGGCCTGCCAGTTCTCCGGCGCAATCAGCCCGATCAGACCCGCGCGCCCGCCACCCCCTGCGGAGCCGGATTCGCGCCGTCCGCCTTCCTCGATCATCACCGAGATGTAGATGCGGGTCATGGGTCGGACATCGGCCAGCCGGAGGCCGTCGGGGCGGAGAATCTCCACCTCCTGATGGCTGGCGGCGAGGCTGGCGGAGACCTGCACCACCCGCGGATCGAGCGCGCGGACCCAATCGTCGATCTCCCGCAGCAGATCGACCTTGGCCGGGAAGGAGACGCCGTCGATCGGGTTTTCATCCGTGTAGAGGCGCCGGTTGGTGCCGGGCGGAGGCGGGGCCATCACGCCGCCGCCATCGCCCACCGCCAGCCGTGCCGTCTCCGCCATGCGGCGAAGCGCGGCCTCGCTGATCTCGGAGGAATGGGCATAGCCCGTCACATCGCCCTTCACGGCGCGCAGGCCAAAGCCTTCCGAGGCATCGTAACTCGCCGAGCGAATGCGCTGATCATCAAGCACCAGCGCCTCCGACCGGCGCCGTTCGAGGAAAATCTCGCCATCCTCCGCGCCCGAGAGCGTCTCGCGCAGCAACGCCAGCGCCCGCCCCTCATCGATCATCGTCTCGAACGGACGGAAGGAATCGGACATGGTCATGGAAGGAACCGTACTTTCTGTTCAGGAAGCGCCACACACGTTTTGCTTGTCGCGCATGACCTAATATGGTTTCAGGGGAAAGGGAAACAATGGGAAACTGCCGCAAGGCGGTTCAGGCACGGCTGACTGCTTTCCGGGGAAGTGCCGCGCCATATGGGACGGAGAACATGCGCCTTTCGACCACGCTTACGGGATTAGCCACGACTGTCGCCGCATCCCTCGCCAGCTTTGCCGCCAGCGCCCAGACCGCTGCAACTCCGCCCGATGGAATCGGGGGGCTTCCGGTCGTGGGCAAGCCGGTTGACGGCGCGATCGGCTTCCAGCCCGCCGCAACGGAACTTGCGCGCGACATCCACTGGCTCGACGATCTGCTGCTGTGGATCATTGTGCCGATCGTGCTGCTCGTCACCGTGCTTCTTGTATGGTGCATCCTGCGCTACAACGAGAAACGCAACCCGAAGCCCGCGCGCTTCACGCATAATTCACCGCTCGAGATCACCTGGACGATCGTGCCCATCCTGATCCTCGTGGTGATCGGCTCCTTCTCGCTGCCGATCCTGTTCAAGCAGCAGGAGATGCCGGAAGCGGATATCCGCATCAAGACGACCGGCTTCCAGTGGTACTGGGGTTACGAATATCCCGATGAAGGTATCGCCTTCGACAGCATCATGCTGCCCCGGGAGGAGCTTGCCGAAAACGGATACGCCGATTCGGACTACCTTCTTGCGGTGGATAACGCGGTGGTCGTTCCCACGGGCGCGACGGTCGTGATGCAGGTGACTGCGGCGGATGTGATCCACTCCTGGACGATCCCTGCCTTCGGCGTGAAGCAGGACGGTGTGCCCGGTCGCCTCGCTGAGCTCTGGTTCAAGGCGGAGCGAGAGGGTATCTACTTCGGCCAATGCTCGGAGTTGTGCGGAATCAACCACGCCTACATGCCGATCGTGGTGAAGGTCGTGAGCCCGCAGGTCTATGCCGACTGGCTGACCCGGGCCAAGGAAGAGTTCTCCGCCGATGCCGGTCCGCTCCCCTCGGAGCAGCCCGTGCGGCTGGCGCAGGCCGAATGAGGCAGGCCGACGACAGCCGGGAAGCCGGCTGACGCAGGCCCACTGACAAAAGGCGCGCCGCCCCGGTGACGCGCGGAGAGAAGGCAGGCATGAGCGACACGTTCCATCAACACGCGCAGACCCAGGGCGGGGAAGGCAGCTTCGGCGATTACCTTGCCCTGCTGAAGCCGCGGGTCATGTCGCTCGTCGTCTTCACCGCTCTCGTCGGATTGCTGGTGGCGCCGGTGCCGGTGCATCCGTTCATCGCCTTCACCTCCATCCTGTTCATCGCACTCGGCGGGGGTGCCTCGGGCGCGCTCAACATGTGGTGGGACAGCGATATCGACGCGGTGATGAAGCGCACCGCCAACCGTCCGGTGCCGTCCGGCCGCGTTGCGCGCGGCGAGGCGCTCGGTGTGGGGCTCGCGCTTTCCGGCCTGTCGGTGATGATGCTGGGGCTGGCAGCCAACTGGCTGGCGGCGGGGCTGCTGGCCTTCACCATCTTCTTCTATGCGGTAATCTACACGATCTGGCTGAAGCGGACGACACCGCAGAACATCGTCATCGGCGGGGCCGCGGGGGCATTCCCCCCCATGATCGGCTGGGCCGTCGCGACCGGCGGCGTGTCTGTCGAAAGCGTGCTGATGTTTCTCATCGTGTTCATGTGGACGCCGCCGCATTTCTGGGCGCTCGCTCTCTTCATGAACAGCGATTACGACCGTGCCGGGGTGCCAATGCTAACCGTTACCCATGGGCGGAAATCGACCCGGGCGCATATCCTCGTTTATACGCTGCTGCTCGCGCCGGTGGCGATCGGGGCGGGCTTCACCTCCATCGGCGGGCCGGTCTATCTGGCTGCGGCCGTCGTGCTGAACCTGCTCTTCGTGCTTGGCGCGGTCGATCTGTGGCGGCGGAACGAGCAGGTCGCGGAGGCCGACGGTTACCGCGCGGAGAAGCGGTTCTTCTCCTTCTCGCTTCTTTATCTCTTCCTGCATTTCAGCGCTTTCCTTGCGGAAGCCGCGCTGCGCTCCTTCGGTATGGGAGGCTGGTGAACATGGCGATCACCAAGGATCATGAGCTTCATCGCAGACGCTTCGGCCGGAATCTCGGGCTGGGCCTGAGCCTTGGCGCCTTCGTCGCCATCGTCTTCGGACTCACCATCGTGAAGATCGAGAACGGCGAGAGCATGGAGGGATTCGACCATAGCTACCGCCCCTCCATGGCGCAGCAGCAGGACGGGGGGCCGAAGCCGTGAAGAATTCTTTGAATGATGCCGTGCGGAGCCGTCGCATCGCCTTGCGGCTTGTCGGCGTCGTCGTCCTCATGGGGGCGCTCTCCTATGCGGCAGTGCCCTTCTACGACTGGTTCTGCCGGGTCACCGGCTTCGGCGGCACAACCAGCGTTGCCGCCACGGCACCGGATACGGTTCTGGATCGGACATTGCGCATCCGCTTCGACGCTTCGCTCGAACGCGGGATGCCCTGGCAGTTCAAGCCGATGGTCAACGAGATGGAAATCAAGATCGGCGAAACCGGTCTTGCCTTCTATGAGGCCTACAACCCGACCGACAAACCCGTGGCCGGACAGGCAAGCTACAATGTCACGCCCTATGCGGCCGGCGGGTATTTTGCCAAGATCGAATGTTTCTGCTTCACCGAGCAGGTGCTGCAGCCGGGTGAGCGGGTCCAGATGCCCGTCACGTTCTTCGTGGATCCGGCCATCGTGAACGATCGCGAGGGCAAATACGCCCATACGATCACCCTGTCCTATACATTCCACGTCCTGGATCTGCCCGAAGCTGTCCAGCAGACGTCGACGAACTGAACGAAGGCGCAGCGAGGGAAGAGCAATGGCGCATGTCAAAAATCACGACTATCACGTCCTCCCGCCATCAATCTGGCCGTTTCTGGCATCCGTCTCAGGCTTCGTCATGCTGTTTGGGGCGGTGCTCTGGATGCATGGCTCGGGGCCGTGGATCTTTCTGATCGGGGCAGTCGGCGTCGCTTATGTGATGGTCGGCTGGTGGGGCGACGTGATCCGGGAGAGCCGCGCGGGGGATCATACGGCGGTGGTCGATATCGGCCTGCGCTACGGTGTCATCCTGTTCATCATATCCGAGGTGATGTTCTTTGCCGCCTGGTTCTGGAACTTCTTCGCTCACGCGCTTTTCCCGATGGGAGTGATCGAGGGCACCGAGGTCATTCCGGGCACCTGGCCCCCTGCCGGCATCGAAACCTTCGATCCCTGGCACCTGCCGCTGATCAACACGCTGATCCTGCTGCTGTCGGGCTGCGCCGTCACCTGGGCGCACCACGCGCTGGTGCATGAGAACAACCGCAAGGACGTGGTGACGGGCCTGACCATTGCCGTCATCCTGGGTCTCATCTTCACGGTGTTTCAGGCCTACGAGTACAGCCATGCGGCTTTCGGCTTCTCGGGCAATATCTACGGGGCCACGTTCTTCATGGCGACGGGCTTCCATGGGGCGCATGTCATCATCGGGACGATTTTCCTCTTCGTCTGCCTGCTGCGTGCCCGCCGGGGAGATTTTACCCAGTCCAAGCATGTGGGCTTCGAGGCGGCGGCGTGGTATTGGCACTTCGTCGATGTGGTCTGGCTGTTCCTTTTCGCTTCCGTCTATATCTGGGGCGGCTGAGAAACACCTGCCGTTGCTAAATCAGGGCGCGGGCCGAAAGGCGCGCGCTTTTCCGTTGGAAAGGTTCTGTATGCGTCGCCTCTTCTGGCCCCTGATCCTCGGTCTGGTCGGCTGCGGCATTCTGGTGGCGCTCGGCATCTGGCAACTCCAGCGTCTCGCCTGGAAGGAGGAGATGCTGGCGCAGATTGACGCGGCCATCCTCGCCCCGCCGGTTCCCGTGCCGCTGCATCCCACCGCCGAGGGAGATCGCTATCTTCCCGTGACGGCAGTGGGCCGGTTCACCGACAAGGAAATCCTCGTGCTTTCCTCCCGTCAGGGAGAGGGGCCGGGCTACCGCGTCATCACCGCCTTCGTGACGGCGGACGGGCGGCGGATTCTCGTCGATCGGGGTTTCCTGCCGGAGATGGAGCGCGGCATTCCGCGCCCGGGGGTGGAGGCGACGATCACCGGCAACCTGCAGTGGCCACGTGACAGCGACAGCTACACCCCGCCGCCCGACGCGAAGACCGGCATCTGGTTCGCCCGCGACGTGCCCGCCATGGCCGAGCAACTTGAGACAGAGCCGCTGCTCGTCGTGCTCCGGACCTCCACGGAAATGACCCCGGCCGCAGAACCCGTCCCCGTGGGGGCGGAGGGCATTCCGAACAATCATCTGCAGTACGCTGTCACCTGGTTTCTGCTCGCCGTCGTCTGGGCGGGGATGACAGGCTACCTGCTCTGGCGTATCACGCGGGAAAACCACCGAAAGCCTGCCCAGCGAAAGCCTGCCCGATGACCTATATCTCAACCCGCGGGGCCGCGCCGGTCCTGTCCTTCGAAGCCGCGATGCTGACCGGCCTTGCCCGTGACGGCGGGCTCTATGTTCCGCAGACCATCCCCCAGATGACGCCGGTGGAAATCGCCGACCTGGCGGGCCAGAGCTATGAGGAAGCGGCCTTCCGCGTGATGCGCCCCTTCATCGGCGACACGTTCACGGATGAGGAGTTCCGGGCCATCATCGCGCGGGCCTATTCCGGGTTCGGTCATGCCGCGCGGGCGCCGCTCGTGCAGCTTCAACCCAATCACTTCCTGCTTGAGTTGTTCCACGGGCCGACGCTGGCCTTCAAGGACTTCGCGATGCAGCTCATCGGCCAGCTTTTTCAGGCCGCGCTCTCGCGGTCGGGCGAGCGGGTGACGATCGTCGGCGCGACCTCCGGCGACACCGGTTCCGCCGCTATCGAGGCCTTCCGCGGCCTGCCGAATGTGGATGTGTTCATCCTGTTCCCGAAGGGCCGTGTCTCGGAAGTGCAGCGGCGTCAGATGACGACCCCTGAGGAGGAAAATGTCCATGCCCTCGCGCTGGAAGGCGATTTCGACGATTGCCAGGCGCGGCTGAAGGACATGTTCAACGACTTCGCCTTCCGTGATTCTGTGCGGCTGGCCGGGGTGAACTCGATCAACTGGGCGCGGGTTCTGGCGCAGGTCGTCTATTACTTCACCTCGGCCGTGTCGCTGGGAGCGCCGCACCGGCTGGTGGATTTCACCGTGCCGACCGGCAATTTCGGCGACATCTTCGCAGGCCATATCGCCAAGCGCATGGGCCTGCCCATCGGGCAGCTGGTGATCGCCACCAACCAGAACGATATTCTGGATCGCGCGCTCCGCAGCGGCAGCTACCGCATGGAGGGGGTGCATCCCTCCATCTCGCCCTCCATGGACATTCAGGTCTCCTCCAACTTCGAGCGCGCGCTGTTCGAGGCGGCGGGGCGTGACGCGCGTGCCGTCACGCTGATGATGGAGGAGTTGAAATCGGGCGCCGGCTTCACCATTTCGCAAGGCATCCTTGAGACATTGCGCTCCACCTTCGCATCGGGGCGCGCGTCGGAAGAGGAGACCTCCGCAACGATTCGCCGCGTGAGGGAGACCACGGGGGAGCTCATCTGTCCGCATACGGCCGTTGGCGTGAAGGTGGCGGAGGAGCATCTCTCCGGCCCCGTGCCGATGGTCACGCTGGCCACCGCGCATCCCGCAAAATTTCCCGACGCGGTGGAAGCCGCGACGGGCATACGTCCCGCGCTACCGCCTCGCATGGCCGACCTGTTCGACCGGCCGGAGCGTGTGACGGACGTGCCGAACGATCTCGGGGCGCTCGAAGCCCTCATAAGGAAAAGGATCCGCTAATTGACCCGCATCACCACCCTCTCCAACGGCTTCCGCATCGTGACAGAGACCATGCCGGCGCTGAAGTCCGCCTCGCTCGGTGTCTGGATCACCGCAGGCGGCCGGCATGAGCGGGCGGAGGAGAACGGGATCGCCCATTTCCTCGAACACATGGCGTTCAAGGGCACGAAGAAGCGGACCGCCGTGCAGATCGCCGAGGCGATCGAGGATGTGGGCGGCTACATCAACGCCTATACCAGCCGCGAGATGACCGCCTATTACGCCCGCGTTCTGGGCGAGGATGTGGAACTGGCCTTCGACGTCATTTCCGACATCGTGCTGAACCCGGTTTTCGATCAGCGGGAGATCGACGTGGAGCGCCATGTCATCCTGCAGGAGATCGGTCAGGCACTGGATACGCCCGATGACATCATCTTCGACTGGCTTCAGGAGGCCGCTTTCGCGGATCAGCCGCTCGGGCGTTCGATCCTCGGCCCGGCGGAGCGGGTGAGCAGCTTCGGACAGCCCGAGCTTCGGCGTTTCGTGGCGGAGCATTATGGGCCGGACGAGATGATCCTCGCGGCGGCTGGAGCCGTCGATCACGATGCGATCGTGAAGCTGGCAGAAACCACTTTCGGTCAGCTTTCCCCGCTGCGGTCGCTGCGTCCCAGCACCGCGCACTTCACGGGCGGGGAGCGGCGGGAGGTGAAGGAACTGGAGCAGCTTCACTTCACGCTCGGGTTCGAGGGGCCGGGCTACCGGCACCCTGATTTCCACACCGCGCAGGTCTATGCCACGGCAATGGGCGGGGGCATGTCCTCCCGTCTGTTCCAGAAGATCCGGGAGGAGAAGGGGTTGTGCTACTCCATCTTCACCCAGGCGGGCGCCTATGACGAAACCGGGCTGATGACCATCTATGCCGGCACCTCGGCGGAGGAAATCGGCGCGCTGACCGAACTGACCATCGCCGAACTGCGCCGGGCCGCCGACGACATGTCGGAGGCAGAGGTGGCGCGGGCGCGGGCGCAGATGAAGGCGGGTCTGGTCATGGGGCTGGAGAGCGCCTCAGCCCGTGCGGAGCGGCTGGCGCGGCTGCTTGCCATCTTCGGACGTGTGCCTGATCTGGATGAAGCGGTCGCCCATATTGAGGATGTGACGCGGGACAAGGTGCGCGGCTACGCCGGGCGGCTGGTCACCGCGCCCTCCGCGATGGCGATCTACGGGCCTGACTCCGCCGCCCCCGAGCTTCAGCAATTGCGCATGGACCTTGCTGCCTGATGTTCGGACGGCGGCGTGTGCAGATCGACACGGCGCGGCTTGTACTGCGCCTGCCGGTCCACAGCGACTTCCGTGCCTGGTCCACGCTCCGGCGGGACAGCGCCGCCTTTCTGGTGCCCTGGGAACCCGCCTGGGCCCCTGACCATCTGGCGCGCAAGGCCTTCACCAACCGGGTCTACTGGTCCGCCCGCGCCCATGCCAACGGAACGGCCCTGCCGCTGTTTCTGATCCGCCGCGAGGATGGCGTGCTTGTTGGAGCCATCACACTCGACAATATCCGCCGCGGGCCTGCGCAATGCGGCGTACTGGGCTACTGGGTCGGCCAGCCCTTCGCCCGGCAGGGCTATATGCGGGAGGCGATCAACGCGGTCGTGATCCACGCCTTCACCGACCTGAACCTCAGCCGGATCGAGGCCGCCTGCCTGCCCGAAAATGCCGCGTCCCGCGGAGTGCTGGAAACGGCGGGGTTCAAGTATGAGGGCGTCGCGCAGAGCTATCTGCAGATCAACGGGCGCTGGCGGAACCACGTTCTCTACGCCAATCTCCGTCATGACCGGCGGGGACGCACCGACGCCGGATAGCCCGCTCGCGGAAATGTCAGGACGGAAATCGCGCATCTCGCCCTAGGCTTTTCGCGTTCCGGGAGATTGCCGATGCGCCTCGCCTCCGTCCTTGCAACGACGCTTGCGCTGATGCCCGCCCTGGCCGGGGCGCAGGAGAGCGGGCGCACGCCCAGCCATTGTGTTGCGCTCGCCGGGGGGACACCGCTGCTCCACAAGGCCTCCTGGCGCGACCCCGTGCCGGAGGAGACGGTCCGGCTGAGCTTCGTGAACCACGCCACCTATCTCCTTCAGACCGCGCGGGGTCTGAACCTTGCCACGGACTACACCGGGCGGCTCGGCGTGGACCTGGTGCCGGATGTGGTGACAATGAACAACGCGCATTCCACGCATTTCACCTGGAACCCGGACCCGCGTATCCCCCATGTCCTTCCCGGGTGGGAAGAGGATGGCTCCCCCGCCGACCGTTACCTGGATCTCGGCGAAATCCTCATCCGCAACGTGCCGACCACGACCCGCGATTTTCGCGGTGGGGAGCGGGATTTCGGCAACTCGATCTTCATCTTCGAGGCGGCTGGCCTGTGCATCGGCCATCTCGGCCATCTGCATCATGAGCCTACGCCGGAGCAATATGCGATGATCGGGCGGCTCGATGTGGTGATGGTGCCGGTGGATGGCGGATTGACGCTGGACCATCCGACGCTGATCCGGGCGCTGCAGCGGTTCCGCTCCTCGATCGTGCTGCCCATGCACTGGTTCGGCGAGGGGACGTTGCAACAGTTTCTGGATGGGATGTCGGGTTCCTTCCGCATATCCCGCGCCGGCACGAGCGAGTTGGAAGTTTCCCTCCGGTCGCTGCCTTCGGAGCCGACTGTGATCGTTCTGGAACCCCGCTGGCTGAATTAGGGAACCGGGGCTTGTCCGGGTGGACGGTCTGTGCTGTCTCCCGCGCATGGAGGTGCCCTCATGTTCAATTCCTCTCGGCTCAATCCCGCAGACGCCGGCTTCCTGACCAGGCTCGCATCCCGGCTGCCGCCCGACACGCTCCGGGCCCCCGAGCCGCGCGATCTAGAGGAGCCGCGCGGCCGCTGGCAGGGCCGGGCCGGGGCGGTCGCGCGCCCCCGGTCCACGGAGGAGGTGGCGGAGATCGTGCGTGCCGCGGCGGAGGCCCTTGTGCCCATCGTGCCGCTTGGCGGCGGCACCGGGCTGGTCGGCGGGCAGGTCATGGCAGAGGGGCTGCCGCTCCTGCTGTCGCTCGACCGGATGACCGCCATTCGGGGGGTCTGGCCGGAGGAAAACGTGCTGGAGGTGGAGGCGGGCGCGACCATCGAGGCCATTCACCACGCGGCGGAGGCTGCCGGGCGGCTGTTCCCTCTCACCCTCGCGTCTCAGGGGACAGCGCAGATCGGTGGCTGTCTGTCTACCAATGCGGGCGGGGTCAATGTTCTGCGCTACGGCACCGCACGGGAGCTATGCCTTGGGATAGAGGCGGTGCTGCCGGACGGCTCGATCATGCATGGGCTGAAACGGCTCAGGAAGGATAACACGGGCTATGACCTGCGCGGTCTGCTGATCGGGGCGGAGGGGACGCTGGGCATCATCACGGGTGCCATGCTGAAACTCTTTCCGCGTCCTGCCGCGACCGGAGCGGCGATGGTGGTGGTACCCGGCCCGGCGGAGGCCCTGTCGCTGCTCGCGCTTGCCCGTGATCGGATCGGGGAAGGGGTTTCGGCCTTTGAGCTGATCGGGCGCAACAGCTATGCGTTCATGGCGGAGACGATGCCGGATGTGCGTCTGCCTCTGCCGCTTCCCGGCTGGTCGGTGCTGATCGACCTCGGCCTGTCTTCGGGGGAACCGGCGGAAGTGCTCGAAGCACTGCTGGCGGAGGCGATGGAGCGCGGTCTGGTGACGGATGGGGTCATCGCCGCGTCGGAGGCCCAGCGGCAGGCCTTCTGGGCCTTCCGCGAAAGCATCCCGGAAGCCAATCGCCGAATCGGCGCGATCTCAAGCCACGATATTTCCGTCCCGCTGTCCCGGCTGGCTGATTTCATCGCGGAAGCGGAGGCAGCGCTCACCCCGGCCGGCGTCCGGATCAACTGTTTCGGCCATGTGGGCGACGGCAACCTGCATTTCAACCTGTTTCCGGCGGAAGGCCGCGGCCGGGCCGACTATGCCGCGCAGGCGGCGGACCTCGCACTCCTTGTCTATGACAAGGTGGCGGAACGAGGCGGCGCGTTCAGCGCGGAGCATGGCGTGGGTCGGGCGCGGACGGGCGATGTCGCGCATTATGGCGACCCTGCCCGGATCGCGGCGATGGCGGCGATCAAAAGGGCGCTTGATCCTCCGGGTATCCTCAATCCCGGCGTGATGATCCCAGCGGCAGCCATGGGTCACGCAGCTCTGGGTCAGTCGGAGTAGCGTTCCTCCGACCAGGGATCACCGCGCATGTGATAGCCGTTCCGCTCCCAGAATCCGGCGCGGTCGCGGCCGATGAATTCGATCCGCGTGAGCCATTTGGCGCTTTTCCAGAAGTAGAGATGCGGCACCACCAGCCGCATCGGGCCGCCATGGTCCCGCGTCAGCGGGGCGCCGTTCCAATGGGTGGCGAGCACCGTCTCCTCTGCGGCGAAATCGTCGAGCGGCAGGTTGGTCGTGTAGCCATCCGCGCTTTCCAGCAGCACGAATTCCGCCTCCGCCATCGGTTCCGCGAGGGCGAGGAGATCGCGCGTCAGCACGCCTTTCCACGGGTTGTCGTAGCGCGACCATGTGGTGACGCAATGAATGTCGGTGGTCAGCTCGTGCTGTGGCAGTGCGGTGAAGGCCGCCCAGTCGAGCGTGGTGCGGTTCCGGGCAAAGCCGGTGATCTCCAGCCGCCATCGGTCGAGCGGTATCTCCGGCTCCACGCCAAGGTCGAGCACCGGCCAGTCCTTGACCAGATGCTGACCGGGAGGAAGCCGTTCGCCCTCCGCGATGCGCCCGGCCGTGCCACGGCCGGTGAGGAAACGCCCCTCCTCCGCCCATTTCCGCTTCGTACGGGTCAGCTTGGTTTCATCGCTGTCGGACACGGCACCTCCGGTTCAGCCGCCGAGGGCCAGTTGTCCCGCGCGGAATGCCAGCCAGAACAACACGGTGAAATACACCATGGTTCCGAACATCATCACGTAGCCGCCGATGACCACCAGCCCGTCCCGCTGGATCATGCCGAGCGCGAGCAGCAGCACCGCAACGCCAGGCAGCGTGTTGGAGAAGGGAACGAAGCCGAACGGTGCCATCAGCAGCAGGCCCGACACCGCGATGGCGAGAGCGTTGATCCGGGTGACGAGGCCCCCTTCGGTCATCGCGTAAAGCCGGGGCTTGATGAAGCGGTTGATCCGCTCCACGATGTTCACGCCCCGCTCCAGCGCCGGTTTGAGCTTTTCCGTCGCAATCTCGCGGTCCAGCACCTTGCGCGGCAGCCACGGCATCCGGTTCAGCGTGACCGCGATGGCGATCAGGATGATCGCCGCGCCGAAGACGGTGGACACGCCGGGGATCGACACCGGGATCAGGAAGGGCAGGGCGGCAATGGCGCAGATCAGCAGAAGCCCCTGCTCCCCCATATCCTCCATCAGCGCGCGCAGCGTGATCGTCTTGCCCTGGATCCGCCCGATCGTGCCGCGCAGCGTCGTGCCGAGATCCTGATTGGTGTCGCTGAATTGCATGCCTTGTTCCCTGCTCCGCTGCCTGACTGCAGACTGCCTGTCCCGGCCCGGTTTGGCAATGCGTCGCTGCGGCGCAGAATGATGAGCACTGGAAACCTGCGGAGACGGGCGCTACCCCTGATGCCGACCCCTCATCATGCGAGACAGACCATGCCCAGACCCGTGACGCTTCAGCTTTCGCCCCTTACCGGACAGCCGCAGGAGGATCTCGCCGTCGTCGCCGAGCTGGTTCGCGATACGGGCGCCGAAATGCCGGAGGTCGAAGCGGTGGTGACCTTCGCCGCAGAAGGTGTGCCGGCGGAGGTGCTGTCAAGGCTCCCCAATGTGAAGATGATCTCGGTCTTCGGCGTCGGCACCGACAAGCTCGATCTGGAGGAATGCAGGCGTCGCGGCATCATCGTCGCCACCACCCGGGGCACGCTGAACGACGACGTGGCCGATTGCGCGCTCATGCTCACCATCGCGCTGCACCGGGAGCTTCTGCCGCAGGACCGCTTTGCCCGCGACGGCGGCTGGGCGCGGGAGGGCAAGGCCTGGCTCACCCATACCATGGCGGGCAAGAAGCTCGGCATCTTCGGGATGGGCGACATCGGGGTGGAGATCGCCCGCCGGGCCGAGGCCTTCCGGATGGAGGTGGGCTACCACAACCGCAGCAGGCGCGACGCGCCGCAGCGCTATTTCGATACTCTTGCGGGGCTGGCGGACTGGTGCGACACGCTGGTGCTGGCCGCGCCGGGCACGGCGGAAACCTTCCATGTCGTCGATGCCGCCATGCTGGACAGGATCGGGCCGCAAGGCTTCCTGGTGAACATCGCGCGCGGGCAACTGGTGGACGAGGCGGCCCTGGTCGCGGCGCTGGACGCGGGCCGGATCGCGGGGGCAGGGCTCGATGTGTTCGAGGACGAGCCGCGTCCGCATCCCGGCCTCATCGCCTCTCCCCGCACCGTGCTCACCCCCCATGCCGCCAGCGCGACTGTGGAGACACGCACCCGAATGGCGGGAAAGGTCGTATCGAATCTGCGGGATTATATCGAGGGCCGCGCCATGGATGCGCGTATCGTGTGACTTTACGGCGCGGGTTTCGGCCCGCGCCATGTCCTGTGACATTGCAGAGCGCGTTTCGTGAACATATCATGAACGAATGACGCGACTCACCCTGAACGAAAAGCTCGCGATCCTGTCGGACGCGGCGAAATACGACGCCTCCTGTGCCTCCAGCGGGTCTGACCGGTCGGGAGGCGGTGGCATGGGCATTTGCCACGCCTATGCGCCGGACGGGCGCTGCATCTCCCTGTTGAAGGTGCTGCTGACCAACTTCTGCATCTACGACTGTGTGTATTGCGTGAACCGCGCTTCCTCCAATGTGCGGCGGGCGCGGTTCACGGTGGAGGAGATCGTGGGCCTCACGCTCGATTTCTACCGGCGGAACTATGTCGAGGGGCTGTTCCTGTCATCCGGCATCATCCGCTCCCCCGACGAGACGATGGCAGAGATGGTGAGGGTGGCGCGGGATCTGCGTCAGACCCATGGTTTCCGGGGCTATATCCATCTGAAGACCATTCCCGATGCCGCGCCCGAATTGGTGCGGCAGGCGGGACTGTTCGCGGACCGGGTTTCCATCAATATCGAACTTCCACGGGATGAAAGCCTTCGCCATCTCGCACCGGAAAAGGACGCCGCCAGCATCCGCCGCGCCATGGGCGCGGTGCGGCTGGAGCGGGAGGCCGCCAGGGATGTGAGCCATCGCGGCACCTCAGCCCCGCAATTCGCCCCGGCCGGCCAATCCACCCAGATGATCGTCGGCGCGGACGGCACGGATGACGCGGCGATTCTCGGGCAGGCCGCGCGGCTATACTCCTCCTATGCCCTGTCGCGGGTGTATTACTCCGCCTTTTCGCCGATCCCGGATGCCTCGGCGCGGCTGCCGCTCGTCCGTCCGCCGCTGATGCGGGAGCACCGGCTGTATCAGGCGGACTGGCTGCTGCGCTTCTACGGGTTCGGGGTGGAGGAGGTGACGCCGCAAACCGGCATGCTGGATCTCGCCTGCGATCCCAAGCTTGCATGGGCGCTTGCCAATCAGGATCGTTTCCCGGTGGATGTGAACCGGGCGGAGCGGGAATTGCTGCTTCGCGTGCCGGGCTTCGGCGTCAAGACGGTGGATCGCATCCTGTCCAGCAGGCGGGAGCGGCGGCTCCGCTATGAGGATTTGCTCCGGCTCGGCGCGGCGATGCGGAAGGCCGCGCCCTTCGTCACCGCGGAAGGCTGGCGGCCCACGCGCCGCCCGGAGGTGCCTCTGCCCGCCCCCCGTCAGCTGGAACTGTTCTGATGCGGCAGGTGGTGCTGCCCGCCTTCGGCACATTCGCCGTCTGGCGGGACGCCGCCCGCGCGCTTGCGGGGGCGGGCATTCCGGCGGAGGAGGTGAGCTTTACCCGCGATGCCACGCCGGGATTGCTGGGGCAGGAGCACCCGCTGCCGCCGTCGCAACGCCAGCTCCGCGTCCCCCGTGCGTTTCTCGATCTGGCGGAGGCGGTCTCCTGTCATCGCGACGCTACGGCGCATGACCGGCTGTACGCCCTGCTTCTGCGGCTTCAGGATGCACCGGGGTTGCTGGGCGACCGTGCCGATCCGATGGTCGACGGGGCAAGACGCATGGAGAAGTCGGTTCGTCGCGACATTCACAAGATGCACGCGTTTCTCCGCTTCCGCGCGCTGCCGGAGGAGGAAGGGCGGCTTCGTTTCGCCGCATGGTTCGAGCCGCAGCACTTCATCACCGAACGGGCAGTGCCGTTCTTTGCCGAGCGTCATGCGCAGATGGATTTCCTGATCGCAACGCCGGAGATGACCGCCTTCTGGCAAGGGGGGCGGCTGACATTCGGCCCTCCCTCCCCACGCCCTGATCTTCCGCCCGATGGGGCGGAGGCGCTGTGGCACACCTATTTCGTCTCCATCTTCAACCCCGCGCGGCTGAAGGTGAAGGCGATGACGGCGGAAATGCCCCGCCGCTACTGGAAGAACCTGCCCGAGACATCGCTGATCCCCGGCATGATCGCCGATGCCCCCCGCCGCACGGCGGAGATGCGGGGCGCGCTGCCGACGATGCCGCCCGCCCATGCGCTTCGTCTCGCGGCCGCGCGCAGCCCCTCGCCGCCTGAACTGTCGGCCGATCTGCCGCCGCTGGCCGAGGCGCGGCGTCAGGCGGCGGTCTGCACACGCTGCGACCTTTGCCATAATGCGACGCAGACTGTCTTCGGCGAGGGTCCGGCGGATGCCGGACTGATGATCGTGGGCGAGCAGCCGGGCGATCAGGAGGATCTCGCGGGACGGCCCTTTGTCGGCCCGGCGGGGCAGCTTTTCGACCGCGTGGCGCAGGAGGTCGGGCTGTCGCGGGAGCAGGCATGGATCACCAATGCGGTGAAGCACTTCAAATTCCTGCCGCGCGGCAAGCGCCGCCTGCACCAGCGCCCCAATGGCGGCGAAATCATGGCCTGCCGTTGGTGGCTCGACATAGAGCGGGCGCGACTCCGTCCGCGGCTGATTGTCGGGATGGGTGCCACGGCGGCCGAGGCATTGACCGGGAACGGCAAGGGGCTGACGCAGCGGCGGGGAAAGTTCGAACGGGACACGACCGGCGCGCCGCTCCTTCTGACCTGGCACCCCTCCTATCTCCTGCGTGTGCCGGAGCCAGAGATGCGGCTCGCCGCCGAGCGGCAATTCCGCAGCGATCTTGCCACGGCGCTCGACTTCCTGCGGGACGCGGCGTGAGCGGGGGCATTCGCGCTTGTGTCCCCTGTCCTCACGCCCTATCCCTGACCGGCGATCCGGGCACGGGCCGAGCCCTCCGGCAAGCCATGTTCTTCAGGGAGAAGCCTGTGATCCGCCAGACCGCCAAGAGCGTAGCCGCCCTTGCCCTTCTTACGGCACTTGTCGCCGGCTGCGGCCCCGCCCCGATTCCCTCGGGTATCAATGATCCGCATGAAGATGGTAACCGCCGTCGCCACTCCTTCAACATCGGGGTGGACAAAGTGCTCTACCGCCCCGCGTCGGAGGTTTACGGCACCATCGTCCCGCCGCCGATCCGCGACGGTGTCGCCAACGTATCCTCCAACCTCGGCCTGCCGAGCGAGGCGATCAACGGCGCGCTTCAGGGGCGCCCCCAGACCTTTGCCCAGAACGGCCTGCGGTTCGTGGTGAACTCGACGATCGGGGTGCTCGGCCTTCTCGATCCGGCGACCTCCATGGGACTGCCGCGGATCGAAACGGACTTCGGCGAGACCCTGCACGTCTGGGGCATGCGAGAGGGCAGCTACGTCGAGCTGCCGTTCCTCGGACCCTCCACCAACCGCGATGTGGCGGGCATGGTCGTGGACGTGGTCAGCAACCCGCTTGGCCTGTTCGCGGAAAGCCCGGTGCCGGAGATCGCGACAGTGTCACGCGTGGGGCGGCTGCTCGGAACACGATATGCTTACTCGGATTTCGTGGACTCCATCCTATATGACAGCGCCGACAGCTATGCGCAGGCCCGACTTCTCTACCTTCAGTCGCGGCGCGCCAAGCTGCGAGGAGACCAATCATCGGAGGCTGATGCCTATGACCCTTACGACGACCTCTACGGCACTTCGTCCCAGACGAGCGGCACGGACGACATCTATTCCGACACCTACGACCCCTATGCCGCTCTTGGCCGCTGAGGGGCCTTCGCGCCGGAGCGTGCTGACGATGATCGGTGCCGGTCTGTTGGTCGCCACGCTGCCCGCCGGCCGCGCTCTGGCGCTGACGACGGGAGAGGCTCGCGCGCTGATCGACAGGTTGGTGGCCGACATCAACCGCATCATTTCCTCCGGCATGCCGGAGCAGGCGATGTACAAGGAGTTCGAGCGCGTCTTTTCCCAGTATGCCGACGTGCCGACCATCGCGGCAAGCTGCCTCGGCCCGAAGGCGCGGCAGACGCCGGCCGCACAGATGCGCGCTTATACCCAGGCCTTCCAGGGCTATATCGCCCGCAAGTACGGCAAGCGTTTCCGCGACTTCATCGGCGGGCAGATCGAAGTGACGGGCTCCCGCCAGGTCAACAGCTTCTTCGAGGTGACCTCCGTGGCCCGCCTGCGCGGGCAGCAACCGTTCGATGTCCGCTGGCAGGTGTCCGATCGCAGCGGCGCCAACAAGTTCTTCAACCTCATCATCGAGGGAGTGAACATGCTGGCAACGGAACGGACGGAGGTTCAGGCGATGCTCGACCAGAATGGCGGCGATATCGCCCGTCTGACGGCGGCGCTGCAACGCGCGGGCTGAAGCCGGGCCGTAGACCGTATCGAAACCAGAAAGGCCGGGGGCATTGACCCCCGGCCTTTTGCGTTTCGAACATGCGGCGCATCCGCGCATGAGGGCTCTGCGCTCCCCTTGCTCCGTTCGGCCTGCAGCGGCCCCGTCATTGGCCCAAACCCTCAGTTCCCGAGAATGGACTGGAGGATGTTGCCGATGAAATCGTCCACCCGGTTGCCGCGCGGCCGCTCCTCCCGCCGTTCCTCGGCCACCTGGGGCGGCGGCTCCGGGGCGGGCACGATCATGGGAAGCTGGCGGGCGGGCAGCCCCTCATGCACGCGAAGCATCACCTCGCGCCAGATGTCTGCGGGAAGCCCGCCGCCCGTCACACCTGAGAGCGGCCGGTTGTCGTCATAGCCCATCCAGACCCCGGCAACGTAATCCGCGGTGAAGCCGATGAACCAGGCATCCCGCGCGGCGGAGGTCGTGCCGGTCTTGCCGGCGGCCTCCCGCCCCGGCAGGCGGGCACGGGTGCCGGTGCCGCTCTCGATCACCTGGTTCATCATGTAGTTCAGCTCGCGCGACGCCTGCTCCGAGATCACCCGATTGCCGATCCCGCCCGTCTGCCCGATCAGCGGCGACGAATCGCCCCTGAGCGTGAGATCCACCAGGCCATAGGGTGTCACGTGGCTGCCGCCGTTCAGCAGGCCGGCATAGGCGCCCGTCATCTCCAGCAACGTGGATTCCGAGGTGCCGAGCGCCATGGCCGGACCGGCGGCGATGTCGGACCGGATGCCGAAGGCTTCCGCCGTGCGGCGTACATTGTCCCGCCCCATGCCTTCGGAGATTTTCACCGCCGGGATGTTGAGCGACAGTTTCAGCGCCTGGGTCAGCGTGACCCGCCCCTTGTATTCGCCCCGGGTATAGTTCTGCGGCGACCATGGGCCAGAGCCGGGAACATTGATCGTCAGTGGCTCGTCCACCACGTAGTCGTTGTAATGCGCTCCCTGATTGAGCGCGGTGGCATAGATGAACGGCTTGAAGGAGGAGCCGGTCTGGCGGAGCGCCTGCGTCGCCCGGTTGAACGCGCCGGAGACCTGGCTCCTGCGTCCGCCCACCATGGCCCGCACCGCCCCGTCCGCCGACATGACCACGATGGCGGCCTGCGCCGTGGAACCCTCTTTCACCTTGGTCTCGAATACGTCGGTCAGCGCCGATTCGGCCGCCCGTTGCAGCCGGGGATCGAGCGTGGTGCGGATGACCACGTCCTCCATGGTCTGTGTGGTGAGGAACGAGGGGCCGGATTCCATCACCCAGTCGGCGAAGTAGCCGCCCGCCTGCTGGGCGGCGCTGTCGGAGAGACGGGCTGGCTGCGCCTGCGCCTGCTGCGCCTGCTTGGCCGTCAGGTAGCCCTGCTCCGCCATCAGCCCGATGATGACATTCGCCCGTTCCTGGGAGCGGGACAGGTTGTTGGTCGGCGCGTAATAGGACGGCGCCTTCAGCAGCCCCGCCAGCATCGCCGCTTCCGCCGGAGTGACCTCGGCGGCGGATTTGCCGAAATACCGCTGGGCCGCGGCCTCGAAACCCCGTGTGCCCGCACCCAGATAGGCGCGGGAGATATAGATCGTGAGGATCTCGTCCTTGGTGTACTTGGCCTCCATGGCCATGGAGTAGGGGACTTCCTTGATCTTCCGCACGAGAGAGGAGACGCGGCAATCCGCCTCGTATTCCGCCTCGTTCTTCCATGCCTTCGGATCATAGGGCACGCCGAGGCAGAGCAGTTTCGCGACCTGTTGGGTGATGGTGGAGCCGCCATTGCCCTCGAAAGGTCCGCGGCCCGCACGCATGTTGATCGCCACGGCGGAGAGAATGCCACGAGGCGAGATCCCGAAGTGGCTGTAAAACCGTTTGTCCTCCGTGGCGATCACCGCATTGCGCAGGTTGGGCGAGATATGTTGGGCGCTGATCTCTCCACCGAAGGTTTCGCCCCGCCAGGCGAAGGGCCGGCCGTCCTTGTCGAGCATGGTCACGGAGCCGCGGTTGCGGCCGTCCAGCAGGGCGGTGACATCGGGAAGCTGGGAATAGAAATAGAAGATCGCCCCGCCCAGAATCAGGGCAGCAACCATGCCAAGGCGCCATGCAGCGCCCCAGACCACCCGCAGCGATAGCCTGAACAGGCCGGAAAACAGCGCCACGAAGAAGCCGATCACTGGAATGCGACGGAGGGCAGAGCCACCTGCGCCACGCCGCCGGTTGCTGACCTTCCGCTTTGCCTTGGCGGGGGATTTCGCGGGCGCAGCCTTGCGAGGCTGCGATTTACCGGCTGTCTTTCCGGAAGGGTATCGACGATCCGCCACCAGGGGAGGGCGGGTCCGGCCGTTGTTGCTCATCCTCAGCTCGCCTGTCGCCGTCCTCGCGCCTGAGCTGGATGCCTGAAGCGGGTCGGTCTGATGATTTGATGCCGCAGCATAGCGCAATTTAAGCGGAAGGGGAGAGCGGGACGATCACAGTCTGGTTTACAAAACGCCCTAATATTATGCGATGTGCCGAAAATGTACAAAAATCAGGCATATTGTCCTCGCGTGAATGACGCTTTTGTGAGCTAATGCCTTGTCAGAACGGGGGCTTATGCGCCTGCTATCGCCGTGGGCTCGCAAGAAGCCTCCCTTAACGGAAGGGTATGGACGTGAAACTCATCATCGCAGCAATCAAGCCGTTCAAGCTGGAGGAGGTGCGCGAAGCGCTCACGTCCATTGGCGTTCGCGGCATGATGGTGACCGAGATCAAGGGCTTCGGGTCGCAATCGGGTCATACCGAGATCTACCGGGGCGCCGAATATGCCGTGAACTTCGTTCCGAAGATCAAGCTGGAGATCGTCGTAAGCGACGTGCTGGCCGATCAGGTGGTCGAGACAATTCAGAGAACCGCGCGAACCGACAAGATCGGCGACGGCAAGATCTTCGTTCTCGACGTGGCCCAGGCTGTCCGGGTGCGGACGGGCGAAATCAACGACGACGCGCTGTAACGCGGACGGGACAGAAAGGTATTCGCAAATGAAATCGAGGAATATTTTCTGGGGGGGGGCGGCGACCGCGCTGACGGCGCTCGCACCGGCCCTCGCCTGGGCGCAGGATGCCACGACACCCGCCGTGGAGACGGTGGTGGAGGCAGTCGGGCCGACGATGGACAAGGGCGACGTGGCGTGGATGCTCGTTTCGACCGTGCTCGTGCTCTTCATGATCCTGCCGGGTCTCGCGCTGTTCTACGGCGGTCTCGTCCGCACGAAGAACATGCTCTCCGTGCTCATGCAGTGTACGCTCATTACCGCGATGGTGATCGTGGTCTGGGTCGTTTACGGCTATTCCATGGCCTTTGGCGGCTCCACCAGCCCCTACTGGGGCGGTCTGGCCAAGATGTTCCTGTCCGGCGTGACCATGGACAGCATGGCCGCGACCTTCTCGGATGACTACGTGATCCCGGAATATGTGTTCATCTGTTTCCAGATGACTTTCGCCTGCATCACGCCCGCGCTGATCGTCGGTTCCTTCGCCGAGCGGATCAAGTTCTCCGCCCTCATGCTCTTCATCCTGCTGTGGGTCACGGTCGTCTACTTCCCGATCGCGCATATGGTCTGGGATTCGGCGGGCATGATCTACAACTGGGGCGCGCTCGACTTCGCGGGCGGCACGGTCGTCCACATCAACGCCGGTATCGCGGCGCTCGTCGGGGCGCTGGTGATCGGTCCCCGTATCGGCTACGGCAAGGACATGATGGCGCCGCATTCGATGACGCTCACCATGGTCGGCGCTTCCATTCTGTGGGTTGGCTGGTTCGGTTTCAACGCCGGTTCCAACCTCGAGGCGAACGGCGGCGCAGCGCTGGCTATGATCAACACCTTCACGGCAACGGCAGGCGCGATTCTTGCCTGGTGCATCGTCGAAGGGCTGGCCCGCGGCAAGGCCTCCATGCTCGGCGCGGCTTCCGGTCTGGTGGCGGGTCTTGTTGCCGTTACCCCGGCGGCAGGCATCATCGGCCCGATCGGCGCCATCGTCCTCGGCGCGATCGCTTCGGTGGTCTGTTACTTCTTCGTCGCGGTCATCAAGATCAAGTTCGGCTACGACGACAGCCTTGACGTGTTCGGCATCCACGGCGTGGGCGGCATCGTCGGCGCCATCGGCACCGGCATCTTCGCCTCCACCTCGCTCGGCGGTATCGGCTATGCGGAAGGCGTGACGATGGGGGCGCAGGTCTGGGTGCAGATCAAGGCGGTTCTCGTGACGATCGTGTGGTGTGGTGTGGCGTCCTTCATCCTGTTCAAGATCGTGGACATGATCGTCGGCCTTCGCGTCACCGCGGACTCGGAGCGTCAGGGTCTCGACCTGACCTCGCACGGCGAAAGCGCCTACCACTACTGATCGGCGTCTGCCGCGAAAACATGCAGATGGGCGGGGGAAACCTCGCCCGTTCGGCTTTCGGGCCATAGGGCGCAGGCGGCCCTTGCCAAGCCCCTTGCCAGAGACACCCGCCTCGGGCTAGAGCGGGCCTGTCAGGATCGGGAGAACCGGTGAAATCCCGGTGCCGAAGGAGCAACCGCCCCGGTAAACTCTCAGGCGAACGGACCGTTCTGGCAAAAGACTCTGGAGAGAGGCGCGACAGCGTCCGCCGAAGGGATAACGATCTCAGGCGCAAAGGACAGAGGGGGCACCTACGAGCGGGGGTAATCCGTTCCAGGGTGCCGGGTCTTGCCGGCGAGACGGGGAGACTAAGATGGCCGGGCTGAAGCAAACGGTCCTTCATGATCTGCATCTGCGCCTCGGCGCGAAGATGGTGCCCTTCGCGGGGTACGACATGCCCGTGCAGTATCCTGCCGGCGTGATGAAGGAACATCTCCATACGCGGGACGCCGCGGGTCTGTTCGATGTCAGTCACATGGGGCAGGTGATCCTCCGCGGTGACGGCGCGGCGGAAGCGCTGGAGACGCTGGTTCCGGTCGATATCCTCGGGCTGAAGGAAGGGCGGCAGCGCTATGCGCTCTTCACCAATGACGATGGCGGCATTCTGGACGACCTAATGGTGGCGAACCGTGGCGACCATCTGTTCGTCGTGGTGAACGCCGCCTGCAAGGACGACGATATCGCCCATATGCAGCGCACCATCGGCACCCGCGTCACGGTGGAACCGCTGACACACCGCGCGCTGCTTGCCCTGCAGGGGCCGCAAGCGGAGGCCGCGCTGGCCCGGCTGGTTCCCGGCGTGGCGGACATGCGCTTCATGGATGTCGCCACCCATGCGTGGGACGGGGCCGATCTGTGGATCTCGCGCTCCGGCTATACCGGCGAGGACGGGTTCGAGATCTCCGTGCCGGAGTCCAAGGCCCTGGCGCTGGCAGAGGCGCTCCTTGCCATGGAGGAGGTCCTGCCCATCGGCCTTGGCGCGCGGGACAGCCTGCGGCTGGAGGCGGGCCTGTGCCTTTATGGCCATGACATCGATACCACCACGACGCCCGTCGAGGGCGCGCTGGAATGGGCGATGCAGAAGGTGCGCCGCACGGGGGGCGCCCGCGCGGGCGGATTCCCCGGCGCATCGCGTATTCTGGAAGAGCTGGAAACCGGCGCCGCCCGGCGGCGTGTCGGCCTGCTGCCGGAGGGGCGCGCCCCCATGCGGGAGGGCACACCCCTTTATGCCGCCGAAACGGGCGGTGATCCCGTGGGAGAAGTCACGTCGGGCGGTTTCGGGCCGAGTATCGCGCGCCCGATGTCGATGGGCTATCTTCCCATGGAACTCTCCGCCTCCGGCACGACTGTCTGGGGCGAGGTGCGGGGCCGCCGGATGGCCGCCATCGTCACCGACCTGCCTTTCCGTCCCGCCACTTACAAACGCTAGCGAGGGAAAATGAGCGTCGCCAACGGAACGATCCGGTTTACGGAAGAACATGAATGGCTCCGCGTCGAGGGTGACCTCGTCGTGGTTGGAATCACGGACTATGCCGCCGAGCAGCTGGGCGACGTGGTCTTCGTGGAACTGCCGGAGCCGGGCACCATGGTCGCCCAGAGCGACGAAGTCGTGGTGATCGAGAGCGTCAAGGCCGCCTCCGACATCCTCGCCCCTGTGGAGGGCGAGATCGTGGAGGTGAATACCGTGCTCTCCGAAAACCCCGCCCTCGTCAACGACGACGCGCAGGGGGCGGCGTGGTTCTTCAAGATGAAGCTCGATTCGATCGACCTGATCGAAGACTTCATGGACGAGGACGCCTACAAGGACTTCATCTCGTGACCGTCCTGCGGATCGTGCCGAACTTGCCTTCGGCCGATCCGCAGCGCCTCGCCGCCTTCTATGAGGCGGTGTTCGGTCTTCGTCCGGTGATGGATCACGGTTTCATCGTCACGCTTGCCGGGGACGCGTCCACCACCCAGATGAGCCTCGCCTCCGAGGGCGGCAGCGGTACCCCGCTCCCCGCCCTCTCCATCGAGGTCGATGATCTCGACAGTGTGCTGGAGCGTGCAACCTCGCACGGTGCAGCCATCGAATACGGTCCCATGGAAGAGCCATGGGGCGTCCGCCGCGTCTTTCTTCGCGATCCGGCGGGCAATCTCGTCAACGTTCTGAGCCATGCCTGACGCCCGGGAGTGGGAGCCATGACCTACAAGCGCACCGATTACGACCCCTACGACTTTGCCAACCGCCGCCATATCGGCCCGTCGCCCGCCGAGATGGAGGAGATGCTGGCTGCTGTCGGTGTCGCGTCGCTGGACGACCTGATCGACCAGACGATCCCCGCCTCCATCCGACAGTCGGAGCCGCTCGACTGGGCGCCGCTGGCGGAGCACAAGCTGCTCCAGAAGCTCACCGATGTCGCCGCGAAGAACAGGGTGATGGTCAGCCTGATCGGGCAGGGCTACTACGGCACGGTGACGCCGCCCGCGATCCAGCGGAACATTCTTGAAAACCCCGCGTGGTATACCGCCTATACCCCCTACCAGCCGGAGATCGCGCAGGGCCGGCTGGAGGCATTGCTGAATTTCCAGACGATGGTGTCGGATCTGACCGGGCTGCCGGTGGCCAATGCCTCGCTGCTCGACGAAGCGACCGCGGCCGCCGAAGCCATGACCATGGCCCAGCGGAGCGCGAAGTCCAAGGCAAAGGGCTTTTTCGTCGATGAGAACCTGCACCCGCAGACCCTCGCGGTCATCGAGACGCGGGCCGCGCCCCTTGGTATCGAGATCGTCAGGGGCGCACCGGAAACGCTGGACCCGGCATCGGTGTTCGGGGCGATCTTCCAGTATCCCGGCACCCATGGCGACGTGCGGGATTTCACCGACCTCATCGCCGCGCTGCATGAGGCAAAGGCGCTGGCCGTGGTGGCGACGGATCTGCTTGCGCTCACCATGCTGAAAGAGCCGGGCGCGATGGGCGCAGATATCGCCGTGGGCTCTGCCCAGCGGTTCGGCGTTCCGATGGGTTATGGCGGTCCGCACGCCGCCTTCATGTCCTGCCGGGACGAGTTCAAGCGCAACATGCCGGGCCGGATCGTCGGGGTCTCCGTCGATGCACGCGGCAACCGAGCCTATCGGCTCGCACTTCAGACGCGCGAGCAGCATATCCGGCGGGAGAAGGCCACGTCGAACGTCTGCACGGCGCAGGCGCTGCTGGCGGTGATGGCGTCCTTCTACGCCGTGTTCCACGGGCCGAAGGGTCTGCGCGCCATTGCCGAGCGCATCCACTTCCGCACCGTGCGGTTGGCTGCGGCGCTGAAGGCGGCGGGGCTTCCCGTGCGGCCGGAGGCGTTCTTCGATACGATCACCGTCGAGGTCGGCGTAGGGCAGGCCGGGATCCTGGCTGCTGCCGTGCAGCAGGGGATCAACCTGCGCAAGGTGGGCACCGACCGCGTCGGCATCTCCATGGACGAAATCGCCGATGAGGAGGTGCTGGGCCGTCTGCTGAAAGCCTTCGGCATCGAGGGCGACGCGCCCGAGGCAGCCGGCATCGGCTTCCCCGACGCGCTGATCCGGCAGTCCGAATATCTCACCCACCCAGTGTTCCAGATGAACCGGGCGGAATCCGAGATGATGCGCTACATGCGCCGCCTGTCGGACCGTGACCTGGCGCTGGACCGGGCGATGATCCCGCTCGGCTCCTGCACGATGAAGCTGAACGCGGCGGCAGAGATGATGCCGATCACCTGGCCGGCCTTCAACACGCTGCATCCCTTTGCGCCGATCGATCAGGCACAGGGCTATGCGGAGGTGGTGAAGGATCTGTCCGAGAAGCTCTGCACGATCACCGGCTATGATGCCTTCTCCATGCAGCCCAATTCCGGCGCGCAGGGGGAATATGCGGGGCTTCTTACCATCGCTGCCTATCACCGGTCCCGGGGGGAGGGGCATCGCAACATCTGCCTGATCCCGGTCTCCGCCCATGGCACCAACCCGGCCTCGGCACAGATGGTTGGCATGAAGGTCGTGCCTGTGAAGGCAATGCCGGACGGCGACATCGACGTGGAGGATTTCCGGGCAAAGGCCGCAGCCGCAGGCGGAAATCTCGCCGCTGTCATGATCACCTATCCTTCTACCCATGGTGTGTTCGAGGAGACGGTGCGCGAGATCTGCGCCATCACCCATGAGCACGGCGGGCAGGTCTATATCGACGGCGCCAACATGAACGCCATGGTGGGCCTCGTGAAGCCGGGTGAGATCGGCGGCGACGTGAGCCACCTGAACCTGCACAAGACCTTTGCCATCCCGCATGGCGGCGGTGGCCCGGGTATGGGGCCGATCGGCGTCAAGGCGCATCTCGCGCCCTTCCTGCCTACCGATCCGCAGACGGGGGAGGAGGGGGCGGTCTCTGCCGCGCCCTTCGGTTCCGCCTCCATCCTGCTCATCTCCTGGGCCTACTGCCTGCTGATGGGCGGGGCGGGGCTGACGCAGGCGACACGTGTGGCGATCCTGAACGCCAACTACATCGCTGCGCGGCTGAAGGGGGCTTATGAGGTTCTGTACAAAGGGCGCGCGGGCCGGGTAGCGCATGAGTGCATCCTCGACACCCGCCCGTTTGCGGAAGCAGGCGTGACGGTGGACGATATCGCCAAGCGGCTGATCGACAACGGCTTCCACGCGCCCACGATGTCGTTCCCGGTGCCCGGAACACTCATGGTGGAACCGACCGAATCGGAAACGCAGGCGGAGCTGGACCGGTTCATCGCCGCTCTGCTGGCCATCCGTGAGGAGATCGCCGCCGTGGAGCGGGGAGAGCTTCTCGCCGCGGAAAGCCCCCTCCGCTTCGCGCCCCATACGGTGAATGATCTCGTGGCCGAATGGGACCGGAAATACCCGCGGGAACAGGGCTGTTTCCCGCCCGGCTCCTTCCGCGAGGACAAGTACTGGCCGCCCGTCGGGCGAGTGGACAACGTCTGGGGGGACCGCAACCTGATCTGCATCTGCCCGCCTATGGAGGCCTATGCCGAAGCGGCTGAATGACGGAGCCGGACTTTGACGGCCAGTTTGTAGGAGTCGGGCTGGCGGGGGCATCGAACCCCCGCCAGCCCGGCTGCCACGAGCCTCAACCGGGAGCCGAAAATCCGCAGCCCTCGCTTGACACGCTGGCTCACATGGTTCAAAAGCCCACCACGGTGAGGGGCAGTAGCTCAGTTGGGAGAGCGCGTCGTTCGCAATGACGAGGTCAGGGGTTCGATCCCCCTCTGCTCCACCAGTTTCCCAGATATTGTGAATAGTATCCATGGGCTGGACGCATGGCGTCTCTGCCCTGCTCGCCGATTCTGACCAGTTTCCTGATGGATCCGCGGATTGTTTGTTTCTGCTTCCCGGATGAGCCTGCGAGAACACGCATGTGGTTTAAGGGGTCGCCACCGTGCAACCTGATATCGCTTGCCGGAAAAGCCTGGGCACTGGACTTGACCGGTCAGCAACCAGCAAAAGCCCTCAACCGCCCCCGCGCGATCTGCCACCGCTCCGGGCGGCACCTTTGGGGGGCATGCGATTGCCTCGCATGACTTAGACCCCGGACGGTCTTTCTGTTCCCTATCAGTTATCTTTGACAGTCTCGGGCAGGCCGTCTGCCGGGTGACCTTACCCAGAAGCTCACACAAGTGGCCGCGGAGAATGCCGTCCTCAGCTCTGTCTCGCGCGGGGCTCTCACCGCATGTCATGTGCGTCCTGAGGTCCAGCGGCATTTTTCTAGAACGGCATGTTCGCGCGCAGCGTTGAAAGTGCCGCGCGCGAGGGGAAGATCAATCCGCGGCAAGGCGTTGGAGATAGGCGCCGTAGGCATTCTTGGAGAAGCGTTTCGCCTGCGCAAGCAGCTGATCGCGGGTGATCCAGCCGGCGGCATAGGCGATCTCCTCGGGACAGCCGCTTTGCAGACCCTGCCGCTCCTCCAGCGTCCGGACATAGTTCCCCGCGTCCAGAAGGCTTGCATGCGTTCCGGTATCGAGCCAGGCGAAGCCGCGGCCCATGAGTTCCACCGACAGCAGGTCATCGGCGAGATAGCTTTCCAGAAGCGTCGTGATTTCAAGCTCGCCACGCTCCGAGGGTTTGACATCCCGCGCCCGCGCGGAGGCGGTGCCGTCGAGGAAGTAGAGCCCGGTAACAGCATAGGAGGAGGGCGGAACCTTCGGCTTCTCGATGATTTGGGTCACGCGACCGCCCTCGCCAAAACCGACGACTCCATAACGTTCGGGGTCGGCGACGCGGTAACCGAAGACGGTGCCGCCCTTCGCCTTCTCATCGGCAGACTTGAGCAACTCCTGCAGGCCCGCGCCGTGAAAGATGTTGTCGCCCAGCACCATGGCCGAAGGTGCCCCGTTCAGGAACGCCTCCGCCAGCAGATAGGCTTGCGCCAGGCCATCGGGGGAGGGCTGGACGATCCACTCAAGGCTTATGCCCCATTGCGATCCGTCGCCCAGAAGCCGCTGAAACTGGGCCTGATCATCCGGCGTGGTGATGATCGCGATCTCCCGGATCCCGGCCAGCATCAGGCAGGTGAGCGGATAGTAGATCATCGGCTTGTCGTAGACCGGCATGAGCTGCTTTGAAACCCCGATGGTGATCGGGTAGAGCCGCGTGCCGGAGCCGCCTGCCAGAACGATGCCCTTACGTGCCGTCATCTCAGGTCTCCAGTTGCTTGAGTACAGCCGCCAGCCCCTGCCGCCAGTCGGGCCGCGGGATGCCGAAACCGGCTGTGAGGGAGGAACAGTCGAGCCGCGAATTGGCCGGCCGGCGCGCCGGCGTCGGATAGGCGGAAGTGGGGATGTCCGCCACCTCCACCGTCAGGCCGGCCTGGGAGAAGATCTCACGCGCGAAGTCGGCCCAGCTGACATCCGGCGCGCCGGAGAAGTGATAAGTGCCGCTCTTACCCGGATCGGCGATCAGTCCGCGGGCCATGATGATCAGCGTATCGGCGATGTCGGCGGCAGATGTCGGCCCGCCGATCTGGTCGGCCACCACGGTCAGCCGCTCCCGCTCGCGCCCCAGACGCAGCATGGTCTTGACGAAATTCGCCCCATGCGCCGAGAAAACCCATGAGGTCCGCAGAATTGCATGGGTGCCGCCAGCGGCGCGGACGCCGTCTTCCCCCTCAAGCTTCGTGCGTCCATAGACGCCAAGCGGGCCTGTCGGGTCATCGGGCTTCCAAGCCGCCGTGCCGTCCCCAGCAAAGACATAATCGGTCGAGACATGCAGAAACGGCAGTCCTCGCTCGGCTGCGGCGCGGGCCATGGCGGCGGGAGCGGCGGCATTGACGAGCCGGGCTGTCTCCTCCTCCGACTCGGCCTTGTCCACGGCGGTATAGGCGGCGGCATTGATGACGGCATCGGCCTCAGACTCCTGGATCGCGCGGGCGGCGCTCTCCGGGTCGGTGAGGTCTACCGTCTCGCGGGGCAGGGCGGTGATCTCCAGAGCGCTGTCGGCGCGGGCCTGCAACTCCGTCGCCAGTTGGCCGCTCCTGCCGATGACCAGAAGCTTCACGCCTTGGTCCCCAGCCGCTGACCGACACCTGCGCGGTCCTGCAGAGCCTGCCACCATGGCTTGTTGTCGAGATACCACTGCACAGTCTTCTCCAGCCCCTGTTCCAGCGTGACGGAAGGACGCCAGCCCAGCTCTTCGCGGATGCGGGAGGGGTCGATCGCATAGCGCAGGTCATGGCCGGGACGGTCGCTCACAAAGGTGATGAGCTGCTCGTGCGGGGCACCTGCGGGATGCTTCTCGTCGAGAATGCGGCAGATCATGCGGACGAGGTCTATGTTCTTGGCCTCATTCTCGCCACCGATATTGTAGCTGCGCCCGACTTCACCTTTCTGCACCACCAGAAGCAGCGCATCGGCATGATCTTCCACGAAGAGCCAGTCGCGGACATTCTCCCCCTTGCCGTAGACCGGGATCGGTTCGCCGGCCAAGGCCTTCAGAATGACGACCGGGATCAGCTTCTCCGGGAAGTGGAAAGGCCCGTAATTGTTGGAGCAGTTCGTCATCACCACGGGCAGGCCGTAGGTCTCGTGCCAGGCCCGGACCAGATGGTCGGACCCCGCCTTCGACGCGGAATAGGGACTGTTCGGGGCATAGGGCGTGTCTTCGGTGAACTTTCCGGTGTCCCCCAAAGTGCCAAAAACCTCATCCGTGGAGATGTGGTGGAAGCGGAATGTCTCGGGCCGCCCCTTGTTCGTCCAGTGAGCGCGCGCGGCTTCCAGCATGTTGAACGTGCCGGTGACGTTGGTTTCGATAAAGTCCTTGGGGCCGTCGATGGAACGGTCCACATGGCTTTCGGCTGCGAGGTGCATCACCGCATCCGGGTCATGCGCGGCGAAGATCCGGTCGAGGGCCTCCCGGTCGCGGATGTCGGCCTGCTCGAAGGCATAGAGGTCGGACCCGGACACACTGGCCACGTTGTCCAGACAGGCGGCATAGGTCAGCGCGTCGACATTGACGACCTCATGGCCCTGTGCCACGGCGCGTCGCACTACGGCCGATCCGATGAAGCCGGCCCCGCCGGTCACCAAAATCTTCATCGATCTCACTCCGTGTAGGGGAACGGGCTGTCGAAATCGGCAAAGGCGGGCGCGGCCGCATCCTTGGCCGAAAGCACGGCGTCATCCGGGGATATTCCCCAGTCGATGCCGATATCGGAATCGTCGAACCGAACGGCGCCGTCACAATCGGGCGCGTAATAGTCCGAGCATTTGTAGAACACGAGCGTGTCCGGCTCCCGCGTGACGAAACCATGCAGGAAGCCTGCGGGGATCAGCAGCTGACGACCATCCTCGGCCGAAAGCTCCACCCCCACCCACTTCCCGTAATGCGGCGAACCCTTGCGGGCGTCCACCGCAACGTCAAGGATCCGGCCCTGGAGCACACGGACCAGTTTCGCCTGCGCATGGGGCGGACGCTGGAAGTGCAGGCCGCGGATGGTGCCGACCTGGCGTGAGAGGGACTGATTGTCCTGCACGAAGGGCGTGGAAATCCCCAGCTCGGACAGGGCCTTGAGGTTATATGTCTCGGAAAAATAACCGCGGTCGTCGCCAAATCGCTTGGGTGTGATGATTACGACCCCGGGGAGGGCCGTCTCCTCGATCTGCATCCCTGCTCCGTTCCTTTTCACGCCTCCCCGCCTCATGCCTAGCAAGTCGCGGCGGGTCTGTCACCGGCCAAGACGAGCCAGAACAGGCCAACCTCATGCCTCGACAGTGGGAGCCGTCGGTCAAAATCGCATGAAAAAGGGCAAACGCCGAAGCGTCTGCCCTCTCCCGCTTAAGTTTGCACGAAAGCTCAGTTCGTGGTGGTCGCGGTGCCGCGGCGGCTGTCGCTGCTGTCGTCGGCGATCAGGGCAACGACGGCAACGGCGGCTGCGATCGCAGCGATAGTGCCGGCGCCACCCATGCTGCCGGTTTCACCAACGACGACGACGGGCTCCGGCTCCGGGATCGGGGCGGCGACAGAGCCGGCGAAGCTCGCAACGGTGCTGGACAGGAGGATCGCCCCGGCCGCAAGCGCGGAAACAGTCGATTTCATCATTTTCTACCCCTTGGGTCGGCTAGCGTGTTATTCACAGTCAGAAGATAGCATGGCCGATGGATTTTCCAAACGCAATCAATCCTTGAGCTGACGGAGCTCTAGCCATCCCAGGTAGGGGGAGACCCACTGCCGAGAGCCGCGGATAGTGCCGGAATCGTCAATCCAGTAAGCGTTTTCGAAGGAAATCTCTTCGCTCCTGCAGCGTTCGATGATGTGGCGGGTGGCAAAACTCCGCTCTGCCACGACGAAATTCTCCCGCCCGATGTTGCTAAGATCACACAGGAAAGAGCGCCCGTAGGACTGGTTGTCGCCGTCAATGTAGAACATCTGACGCTGGTGCCGACCTGTTCCGGCGGAAATGACGGCGCGGGATGGCACCTCTGCGGACATCAGGTCTGCTCCGGCGAGGCCCCGAGTCGCAACGAGCACGCCCCCCCTGAAGGAGAGTGTCGACCCGTCGCCGGACACATAGGTATCCACTCCCGCATTCCGCCCGGCGAGCGCGAGGAGCGCGTTGCCACCTGTCCGCTCCACATGGGCGGAGATGAGGGGCGTTTTCTGTTGGGCGAGCATCGCCTGCGTGACCTGGGGCATGGCTGTGGGCTGCGGCCGGTCATCCGTACCCATGACCACATCGCGAAGCAGGGTGCGCGAATCCTGCAGATCACCGCAGCCCGCAAGCGTCATGAGCGCAAGCCCCGTAGTGGCGACGAGCGCCTTTCGCATCAGCGCCATACCTTGCCCCATTGCTGTTCGAGCCGCTCCTCATGCATGCCGCGCACCGTGTCATAAAGCCGGCCGGTTACGCCGAGGCGCGCTCCGCCATCGCGGTTGATCGGGCGGATGGCGGTGGAATAGGCTTGCTGCGTCGGCTGGCCGAGCATCCAGGAAATCGGAATGGTAAGGGTGATACCCTTGTCAAACGATCCCTCGCCGAAATCCTCTGACGAGACGTTGGTGAAGGTGGCAAAGGCACCGACGCGCCAGCCGTTCGCGAACTCCCTCTCCAGCGTCAGCGTCGTGCCCCAGTCGCCCGCCAGATAGCGGCCCACGTCGATTTCCGCGCGGTAGCCGCTGCCGATATCGTAGTAGGCCGAGACATGGCCGGTCACGACATCATAGTCCTGAAACCCGAAGTAACCGTCGAAGTCGCGCTGCTTGACCCAGTTTAGCTCCGCGCCGAAAGCCAGACGGCTCCCCACGGGCGCCCAGAGCGCCTCTGTCGAGATGCCGCCGAACATCTGCTCCAGATAGCCGAAGGTGACACGGGTGTAGATCTCTTCTGCCGGATGGCGGTACCAGGCCACCTGCAAACGCTCGATACGCGGGTCGCCGTATTTGTCGTACTCCGCCTGATCGGAGCGCACATGGGGCAGGCGCGAGTTCGACTCACGCTTCACGCTGTCCAGATTGCCGATGATCCGCTTGGACACGGCTCCCGAGAACGTCAGCCCGGGCAGAAGGTCGTATTCCGCCGCCAGCAATGCGTTCAGATCGGCCCGCACCGGCTGATCGGGGTCGAACCAGCTGAACAGCGCATTCGGGCCAAGCGACCAGCGGAATTTCGGATACAGCCCCTCACCCCAGACAGTGCCTTCCGCCACGGAATCGGTCGTCTCACCGATCGTGGTATGCGCCAGGAGGCGGTTCGATCCGTCGGGGGCGTTTTCCAGCGCCTCGATATCGCTCCGCTTGAAGGTGACGCGAGCGGCGGGAAGGCCGCGGCTGACGGGTTCGATTTCGAACGTCTCGACCGAGGCCGGAAGGGTCCGGGTCATCGCGCGGGCGGCGCGACCGATGGCCTGCGGCTCCTGATCGAACCTGTTGTTCCGCAGCCGGAGCCGCGCCGTCTCCGCCGTGACGGAGAGCGCCTCGACATGCATTCCGTCCGCTGCCAGAACCGTCTCCAGCCGATCCCTCAGCGTGACCGCAGCCTCCGGGTTCTGCGCCCATTCACGGCTCCAGGCATCCGGGCGGGAGACCGGATCGGGACGCGCCACCACGGGTAGCGGGGCGGGTTCGGTGGTGTTGCGGTTCGGGGGGTTCTTCGGATTGAGAGCAAGCTGAAAGGTCAGGCCGAACTCGCTGCCATACATGTAGTAGGCGCCCAGCCGGATGCTCTCGCTCGCCTGATATTCTGCGCCGAAGTTCCAGTCGGACTTACGGTCGAAGACGTCGCTCTGCTCCGATTCGAGCACATAGGCGTCGGAGGAATACTCCGCCTTGAAGCCCAACTTGTCGTTTGCCTGCCACTCAACCCCCGCGAAGGGCGACATCGGTCCGCGGAACCAGCGATCCGGTTCGAACTTGCCGCCGGTGCCACTGAAGCCGCCGGGGCGGTCGCCGAAGGGGGAACCCAGGTCATGCCCGGTGCCTAGCCGCCCCCAGCCGAGACCGCCGGTGACCTTGAGGCCGGGCACGACGGTCTTGGTCAGGGCGACATATTCACCCGAGAACACCCCCGTTCCCGCGAGATCCTGAAGCCCGATGGTCAGCGAGGGCCAGTAGCCCTGTTCCCTCAGGGGCGTCAGCCGCAGATCGAAGCTCCGATCGTAGAACGTGTCGTAGCCCGCGTAATTGAAATCCCGCGTTTCGCTATACCGGAAGGAAGCGCCCAGCCACGGCAGGAACTGAAAGCTCAGCGTGCCCCGCGTGATGCCGGAGAAATGCCCGATGCCAAGCGTGAACTCCCCATCCGGCATGGCCTCGCCCGTGGGCATGTCGATCAGGCCGGCGACACCGTTCATATTCATCGTGGGAGACGGGGTCAGCGCGGGCGAGGGCAAGAGCGTCTCGGCCGAAAGCGGCGCGGCCGCTGCGCAGAGCGCGAGGACAGAGGCCATGGCGCACCCGGTGCGCCTGTCTCGTCTGAAGGGTGGTGTCATCGGTCCCCGGCGTGTTATTGCGGTGTGCCCGCCTGCTCTTTGATTGCGGCAAGGCTAGCCGCAGTCACCGCCAGTCACAATAGCGGGACGGACGAAAGCCGGGGCAGGTGGCAACTCGGTGCCGTTCCGGGACAGACATCACAGGCGGAAGTCGTCGGTCGCGCGGATCAATTCCGCCGCGATGCCCGGTTCGGAGAGTGCATGGCCCGCCAGGGGGATCATCCGCAACTGCGCCCGTGGCAGCCGTTCCGCCAGACGCCATGCGGAGACGGGGGGACAAACCATGTCGTGCCGACCCTGCACGATCCGCGTCGGGATATGGGCGATCTCCGCCGCTCGGGCGACGATCTGATCGTCCTGCTCCAGAAAACCGCGATGGGTGAAATAGTGGTTCTCCAGCCGGGAGAACGCGCGGACATAGTCTGCCGGTCCATCGCCCATCACCGGCGGGTGGTCGATGCTTGCCAAGGCATTCTCCCAGCCCGCCCAGAGCCGGCCATAGGCTATTTCCTCCTGCAGGTTTCCACTGAACAGGCGCCGGTGGTAGGCGGCGATCAGGTCATCCCGCTCCCGCTCCGGGACCGCGTTGGCGAAGCGCTGCCACAAGTCAGGGAAGAACCGCCCCGCCCCGCCGCCGTAGAACCAGTCCAGCTCCGCCTGCGTCATCAGAAACACGCCGCGCAGCACCAGCGCACTCACCCGCTCGGGGTGTGCTTCCGCATAGAGGAGAGCGAGCGTCGCGCCCCAGCTTCCGCCGAAAGCCATCCAGACGTCGATTCCCAGTGCTTTCCGTATCCGCTCGATATCGCCGATCAGATGCTGCGTGGTATTCGCCTCCACGCTGGCATAAGGGCGCGAGCGTCCGCAGCCCCGCTGATCGAACAGCACGATGCGATAGACCTGGGGATCGAAGAAGCGGCGCATCATGGGGCTGCACCCGCCGCCGGGGCCGCCGTGAAGCACGATCACGGGCTGTCCTTCAGGGTTTCCGCATTGCTCCATATAAACGACATGGCCGTCGCCCATTTCGATCATGCGCTGGTCGAACGGGTCGGTCGGAGGGTAAAGCGTCGCCGGGGGGCGTTTCGGGGATGCGGTCCTGTCCATGAGGATACTATATAACGGTCAGGCCGGCGCTGCCTATTCCGATTGCGCGAAAGGACAGGGGATGACGATGGAGACCACAGTCGATGCCGCCGAAGTCGCCAAGTTCGAGGCGATGGCGGCGGAATGGTGGGATCCTGAGGGGAAGTTCAAACCGCTTCACGGCATGAACCCCTGCCGACTCGACTATATCTGCGCCCAGATCGCGGCGGAGTTTGGACGCGACAGGAATGGGGCGCGCCCTTTTGCAGGGTTGAGGCTGTTGGACATCGGCTGCGGCGGCGGGCTTCTGTCTGAGCCGATGGCGCGGCTCGGCGCCGATGTGGTCGGGGCCGATGCCGCCGCGGGCAATATTCCGGTCGCACGGGTGCATGCCGTGCAGCAAGGGCTCCAGATCGACTATCGTCACACCACGGCAGAAGCGCTCGCCGAAGCTGGGGAGCGTTTCGACGTGGTCCTCAATATGGAGGTGATCGAACATGTCGCCGATCCCCTTGCCTATCTGACCGCCTGCCATGATCTTCTCAAGCCTGGCGGGCTGATGATATGCTCAACATTGAACCGCACGGCGAAGAGCTTCGCCCTCGCCATCGTGGGGGCAGAATGGGTTCTCCGGTGGTTACCCAAGGGCACGCATGACTGGCGCAAGTTCATCACACCAGAGGAGCTTGGCGCCCTGATCGAAGCCGCAGGACTGACCCAGGTGGATCGCAAGGGCATGGTCTTCGATCCCCTGCGCCAGAGGTGGTCGCTTTCCCCGAAAGATCTCTCTGTGAACTACGTCACAGCCAGCACGCGCGCCCTCTGACAGAGCCGGTGCAACAGGTGATCGGCGCCCGTCGGTTGCCGGCGCGCAGTCACGGGATGCCTGCGCCCGGATGGCCGCCGTTGTACAGGAGTGAACATAGGAC
Source organism: Haematobacter massiliensis (assembly GCF_000740795.1). Taxonomy (GTDB): domain Bacteria; phylum Pseudomonadota; class Alphaproteobacteria; order Rhodobacterales; family Rhodobacteraceae; genus Haematobacter; species Haematobacter massiliensis. The sequence goes on along the minus strand of NZ_JGYG01000003.1, from coordinate 414,814 downwards.
AAGGTCCCGGGCACGCACGGATTGACCAATGACTGTCGCCGCGAGTGGCCGGTTTCACGCGCAACTCAACTAAGAAACCGACAGAACCCGCCAGTTACAGGAGCGACTCAGGCTACAAGTGGTATTGTTGATCTTTTGCAACTATAGCGCCTGACCGGAACCTTGTCTTCTGTCCCCCAACCGTCAGGCGGCGCGTTTTCCGGTGTCCACCGGTCTTCCGGTAAAGGTCTTGTCGCCCACGCGAACGACGACCTTACCGTTCTCGAGCCTTTTTATGAACATTCCCTGCACGGAAATGCAGCTTCCGATGGTGATGGTACGCAGCATGGCTTTCTCCTCCCAAAGCAAGACCATTGCGGTCCGTTAAGGATATCTCATGAAGGGCTTTAAATCATCCCGCAAGATCAACTCCCGCGAATGTGTTGATTCTATGCCGCAACCACCTAAAGGATGAGTTAACGGAGCGCCGAATCACGAAGAAATTCAAAGCCAGTCGCGCAGGATCGGGATCAGCGGAATGTCCGCCGGCGGCATGGGGTATTCGCGGAGCGCACCGGCCCGCACCCATTTCAGCACCTGCCCTTCGCGCGCCTCGGGAGTGCCGCGCCAGCGGCGACAGGCGAAAAGCGGCATGAGCAGGTGGAAATCGGGATAGGAATGGCTGGCGAAGGTGAGCGGCGCAAGGCAGCTCTCCTCCGTGTCGATGCCAAGCTCCTCATGCAGTTCGCGGATGAGGGCCGCTTCCGGGGTTTCTCCCGGCTCCACCTTGCCGCCGGGAAATTCCCATAGCCCTGCGAGAGACTTGCCGGGCGGGCGCTGCGCCAGCAGCACGCGCCCGTCGCTGTCCACCAGCGCGACGGCCGAGACGAGAACGAGCTTCACGAGCGATAGTCGGCGTTGATGTCGATATATCCGTGGGTAAGATCGCAGGTCCAGACCGTTGCCTTGCCACGGCCAAGCCCCAGATCGACGGAAATCGTCAGCTCCTGATTCTTCATGTAGGCCGATGCAGCGTCTTCGCTGTAGCCCTCCGCACGAAGACCTTTTTCCGCCAGAAGCAAATCTCCGAATCGGATGGCGAGCCGATCGCGATCCGCTTCCGCCCCCGACTTGCCCACCGCCATGACGATCCGGCCCCAGTTCGCATCCTCACCGGCCACTGCGGTCTTGACGAGCGGCGAATTGGCGATCGCGAGCGCCACCTTGCGCGCATCCGCGTCATTGGCGGCACGGGTTACGCGGACTTCGACGAATTTCGTCGCCCCCTCACCGTCGCGGACCACCTGTTTGGCCAGGTCGAGCATCACACCCTGCAGCGCCTTCTGGAAGGCACGGGATGTCTTGCTGCGCATGTCCCGGATTTCGGCGGCGCTGCTTTGCCCCGTGGCCGCGACGATCAGCGCGTCGGAGGTGGAGGTGTCGCTGTCCACGGTGATACTGTTGAACGTGCCGTCGACCTGGGCGCTCACCATACGTTGCAGCGTGGCGGCAGGTATTTTCGCATCAGTGAAGATATAGACAAGCATCGTCGCCATGTCGGGCGCGATCATCCCGGAACCCTTGGCGATGCCGGCGATATGGATGGTGCCGCCTTCCCCTTCCACCTCGGCCATCGCGCCCTTGGGGAAAGTGTCGGTGGTCATGATGGCACGGGCGGCATCGGCGATACCGTCCGCCGACAGCGCGCTCTTCAGATCGTCAAGCGCGGCGGTGATCCGGTCATGCGGCAGCGGCTCGCCGATCACTCCCGTGGAGGAGGAGAAGACGCGGGACGCAGGGAGATCCAGCGCCGTGGCAACCCCGCCTGTCACGCTGTCCACCGCGTCCTGACCGCTCCGGCCGGTGAAGGCATTGGCATTGCCGGAGTTCACGATGATCGCGGCCCCGGCCTCCTGCGCGATGGGGCCGGCGAGCTTTGCCTGACAATCCAGCACCGAAGCCGCGCGGGTGGAGGATTTGGTGAAGGCTCCGGCGATGGACGTGCCGGGGGCCAGCCGGACCAGCATCACGTCGGTCCGGCCCTTGTAGCGCACACCGGCCTCTGTGACGGCAAATTCCGCGCCCGCGATGACAGGCAGCGCGGGAAAGGCCGCAGGCGCGAGGGGAGAGACGGGGAGCTTTTTCTTCTTCGCGGTGGAAACGGCGTCCTCGACCCGCTCCACCGCCTCGCCAACCGCCGTTTCCAGCTTCTTCTTCAGCTTGGCGACCTTGCCTTCGGCCTTTTTCGCCTTGGCCTTCCAGTCCTTCGCCATTCCCGTCTCCTCGCGCCGCTGGGTTGTTACTCGTTCAGCAATGTCTGATTGCGAAGCACGGACGGGTCAATCCCTTCGGTGCGCTCGATCTTGGCCGATTCGGTGGCTTTCGCGAGTTCCGCCTGAACGGCGGCCTGCTGGAGCTGCGTCTCGATCTGCGGGCGAACCTCATCCAGCGTCGGAACCGCGGCGTCGCGCACTTCTTCCAGCTTGATGACATGCCAGCCGAACTGGGTCTGGATCGGCTGGGACACCTGTCCGGGTTGCAGCCCGGCCACGGCCTCTTCGAACTCCGGCACCATCATGCCGGCACCGAACCAGCCCAGATCGCCGCCATTGGTCTTGCCGCTGGGATCCTGGGTCTTTTCATTGGCGACCGTGGCAAAATCACCGCGGTCCGCGATGGCCTTCTCCACGGCCTTCGCCTCATCCTCTGTGGGAACGAGGATATGGCGCGCGTGATATTCCTTGCCCGGCTCCACCTTCGCGTATTGCTCGTCATAGGCGGCTTTGACCGCATCTTCCGTCACTGCGGTTGCGGCGACGCGCTCAAGCGCCGTTCCGGCAAGGAAAGCCCGCTCCGTCGCGCCGAGGCCGATCTCTTCGCGCTTGGTGAGCTTGCCCTCAACACTGTCGGCCAGAACCGTCTGCTGCACGAGCTGTTCGATCAGCCCGTTCATCAGCACGTCATCGGGAAGCTGCTGGTACTGCGCAGGCAGGCCCTCCTTCACCACAAGCAGATCGCCCATCGTGATATTCTTGCCGTTCACCGTCGCAACGACGGTCTCGGCAGTCACATCTGCGGCAGCGGCAGGGAGCGCCAGTGCCAGCGTTACCGCCGCGCTCATGCAGAACTTGGCCATTTTCGACATGTCGGATGCTTTCCTCGCAGAAGCCGCGATCCCTCGCGGCGTTGACACTTCAACGGGCGACCCTTACATCGCCCAAGGATTCATGGCACCGGCGCGACCGGGGCGTCCCTGTCCATTGCCCTTCCGGAGCCGTTCCGTGGGTGGTTCTAGGCAAGGCATCCCGCCCGGGCAAGGCCGGTGGCCACACGATGACGTGGGCCAAGCGGAGAAAACATGCTGGGGCTGGGTAAAATCGCCAAGAAGGTCTTCGGGACCCCGAACGATCGCAAGGTCAAGGAAGTTCGCCCGCTCGTCGCGCGGATCAATGCGCTGGAGCCTGAGTTCAAGGCCCTCTCGGATGAGGGCCTGCGGGCGAAGACGGCCGAGTTCCAGGACCGCTATGCCAAGGGCGAAAGCCTGGACGACCTGTTGCCGGAGGCCTTCGCCAACTGTCGAGAAGGTGCGCGCCGGGCCTTGGGCCTGCGGGCCTTCGACGTGCAGCTGATGGCGGGCATCTTCCTCCATCAGGGCAATATCGCGGAAATGAAGACGGGTGAGGGCAAGACCCTCATGGCGACTTTCCCCGTTTATCTCAATGCCTTGGCTGGTCGCGGTGTGCATGTCGTCACGGTGAACGACTATCTGGCCAAGCGCGACGCGGACTGGATGAGCAAGGTCTATGGCACGCTCGGCCTGACGACCGGGGTGGTCTATCCCTTCCAGCAGGACGCGGAGAAGCGCGCGGCTTACAAGGCCGACATCACCTATGCCACGAACAACGAGCTGGGCTTCGACTATCTGCGCGACAACATGAAATCCTCCATCGAGGAGATGGTGCAGCGCGACCATTTCTTCGCCGTGGTGGACGAGGTCGACTCGATCCTGATCGACGAGGCGCGCACGCCGCTCATCATTTCCGGCCCCTCGCAGGACAGGTCCGAGCTTTACAAGACCATCGATGTGCTGATCCCGGAAGTGCAGCCCGAGCACTTCACGCTGGACGAAAAACAGCGGACCGTCGTCTTCACGGAGGAAGGCAACGAATTCGTGGAGCAGCGGCTCCACGAGATGGGTGTCCTGCCGGAGGACCAGTCGCTCTACGATCCCGAATCGACCACCATCGTCCACCACGTCACGCAGGGCCTCAGGGCGCACAAGCTGTTCCAGCGCGACACGCATTATATCGTGCGGGACGGCGAGGTGATGCTGATCGACGAATTCACCGGACGGATGATGAAGGGACGGCGGCTTTCCGAAGGGCTGCACCAGGCGATCGAAGCCAAGGAAGACGTCCAGATCCAGCCCGAGAACGTCACCCTCGCCTCGGTGACCTTCCAGAACTACTTCCGGCTTTACGACAAGCTCTCCGGCATGACTGGCACGGCCGCGACGGAAGCCGAGGAGTTCGCGGAAATCTACAAGCTCGGCGTGGTCGAGGTGCCGACCAACCGGCCCATTCAGCGGATCGACGAGCACGATCAGGTCTATCGCACCGCGCGGGAGAAGTTCGACGCCATCGTCAAGGCGATCCGCGTGGCGAACGAGAAGGGGCAGCCCGTCCTCGTCGGCACGACCTCCATCGAAAAGTCGGAACTGCTGTCCAGCCTGCTCAAGAAGGAAGGCATCCCGCACAATGTGCTGAACGCCCGCCACCATGAGCAGGAGGCGATGATCGTTTCGGAAGCCGGCAAACTTGGCGCCGTGACCATCGCTACGAACATGGCCGGTCGCGGGACGGACATCCAGCTTGGCGGCAATGTCGAGATGAAGGTGATCCAGGCGCTGGAGATCGACCCGGAAGCGAACCCGGACGAGGTGCGCGCCCGGATCGAGGAGGAGCACGCGGCCGAGAAGCAGAAGGTGCTGGAGGCGGGCGGGCTTTACGTTCTGGCCACCGAACGTCACGAAAGCCGCAGGATCGACAACCAGCTCCGCGGTCGCTCCGGTCGTCAGGGCGATCCGGGCCGGTCGTCGTTCTTCCTGTCGCTGGAAGACGACCTGATGCGGATCTTCGGCTCCGAACGGCTGGATTCCATGCTCCAGAAACTGGGGATGAAGGAAGGCGAGGCCATCGTCCACCCCTGGGTGAACAAGTCGCTGGAGAAGGCGCAGGGCAAGGTGGAGGCCCGCAACTTCGACATCCGCAAGCAGCTTCTGAAATATGACGACGTGATGAATGACCAGCGCAAGGCGATCTTCAGCCAGCGCCGGGAAATCATGTCCGCCAACGAGGTGGCCGAAATCGCGGAAGACATGCGCCATCAGGTCATCGAAGATCTGGTGGATACGCATCTTCCGCCCAAAAGCTACTCGGATCAGTGGGATATGGCCGGTTTCCACGATGCCGTGCAGACCCAGCTTGGCCTCGACCTGCCGGTGAAGGACTGGCAGGAGGAGGAGGGCGTCGATCAGGAGGTGGTGCGGGAGCGGCTGGCGGCGGCTTCCGATGCCTTCTCCGCCGAAAAGGCCGCGGCCTTCGGCGACGAGACGATGCGTAGCATCGAAAAGCAGGTGCTTCTGCAGACCATCGACGCGAAGTGGCGGGAGCATCTGCTGACGCTCGAGCATCTCCGGTCCGTCGTCGGCTTCCGAGGCTATGCGCAGCGCGATCCGCTCAACGAATACAAGACCGAGGCATTCGGCCTGTTCGAAACCATGCTCGAATCTCTGCGCTCCGAGGTGACGGCCAAGCTCGCCATGATCCGCCCGCTCACCCAGGAGGAGCAGGCGGAGATGATGCGCCAGCTCATCGCGCAGCAACGCACCCCGCAAAATGCGGCGGCGCCCGAGCTGGTGACGACCGCAGATGACGCGCCGCTGAATCAGGCGGAGCCGGCGCCGGTGAGGGTCGAGGCAAGCGGCTTTGATGAGGCCGATCCGGCGACCTGGGGCAATCCCGGCCGCAATGATCCCTGCCCCTGCGGGTCGGGCGAAAAGTTCAAGCACTGCCACGGCCGGTTCATCTGACCGGCATGTGCCCACGCCCCGGAGGCGGGTCGCGGGCCTCAGGGAGATTGCCGTGCCCCCCTTACGCCGTGTTCTGCTGGCCGCAGGTGTTGCCCTTCTCCCCGGTGGAGCATGGGCCTGTACGCCGGCATTGACGCTTACCCCCGCAGCACCGGCGTCTGTCAGGGTGACGGTGGAGGCGGATTGTGCGCCGGGTACACGTATCCTTGTCGCGCAGGATGCTTTCGTGGTTACGGAGCGGCTGGACGCGAGCGGGCATTTTTCAGGTGCTTATCCGGCGCTTTCGCCGGCGGTGGAGATCACCGTGACGCTACCTGATGCCCCCTCCGTTCTGGCGCGGGTCGAGGTGCCGACGGCCACGGCTTACAACCGTTTCGTCTTGCAGTGGCTCGGGTCGGGGGAGCCGGAGCTGGCGGGGGCCGCCCATTTCGGTGCCGAGGATGTGGCTTTGCCGCTTCGCGCGCTCGTCCTGTCCACGCGTGCGTCGGATAATCTGGCGCCCGAAGTGGTTCTGCCGGTCACGACGGAAACCTGCGGCCGCGATCTCATCGGCGAAACGCTGGTGGTCCGGCGCGGCGATATCGAGCGTCGCGATCTGACGGTTACCCTTCCCGCTTGCGACGCTTCGGGGGAGCGGCTGCATCTGCGGGGGTTGGCTGGCTGACGGCCTGTGGCGGCGCCGCGATCGGTTCTGATCTGTGCTGCGGCTAAGCCACGGCCCCGTGCTTCGACCCCTGCCAGGTCTACCCTGACCGCATGATCACTTCTGACAATGCCACGCCGCCGTTACGCGCAGAGCGCCTGCGGCCCTGGCATCACTGCAGATACCCTGCCGAGCGGAAGCTCACCTCCCGCGCCTTGCCGATGATGAGATGGTCGTGCAGCGTGAGCCCGAGGGCTTGTGCCGCGGCGGCGATCTGCGCTGTCACCGAAATATCGGCATCGGAAGGCGTCGGATCCCCGGATGGGTGGTTGTGCACGAGGATCAGGGCGGAGGCGTTCAACTCAAGCGCCCGCTTCATCACTTCGCGCGGATAGACCGGTACGTGATCCACCGTGCCCCGCGCCTGCTCCTCATCCGCGATGAGCGTGTTCTTCCGATCGAGAAACAGGATGCGAAACTGCTCCGTCTCCCGGTGCGCCATCGCGGTACGGCAGTAATCGAGCAGCGCGCTCCATGACGACAGCACGGGGCGATGCATGATGCGGGCCCGGGCCATGCGATGCGCCGCTGCCTCCACGATCTTCAACTCCTGCATCACGGACTCTCCCACGCCGTCCACCGCTTTCAATCGCGGCAGGGGAGCCGAGATTACGCCGTTGAAATCGCCGAAGGCCGCCATCAACCGGTGTGCCAGCGGCTTTACATCCTGCCGAGGAATGGCACGGAACAGTACGAGCTCCAGCAGCTCATAGTCCGGCATCGCTGCGGCACCCCCTTCGATGAACCGGTGACGCAGGCGCTTGCGATGATCGCGGATATAGGACGGCAGCCTGTCGGGCAGCGGAAGCCCCTCGGCCTCATCCGGGTCGAGGAGCAGGGGGAGGGGGGCTTCCTGAAACGCGTGGGTCATGGGCCGACTGTGCCCAAGCGGCATGAATAAAGCGTTAAGGGTCTGCCGAAAAATGCCGGATCGCGGTCACGCGCTATCGAAACCGCAGCGCATCGCAGCGTTATTCTGGTCCCGCTTGGACAACCCTAAAGCTTTCCGCGGATGTGCCAGCTCCGCTGTTCGACCAGACTGTCTCGGAGGCATCCTGCTGATGGAAGAGGGGGCTTTCGCCCCCTCACCCCTTCATTCCGTCCCAGAAATTCTTCACCTTCGTAAAGAAGGAGGAGCTTTCGGGATTGTTGTTGGCGTCGATCTCCTCGAACTCGCGCAGAAGCTCCTTCTGGCGCTGGGTGAGGTTGACCGGCGTTTCCACCGTCAGCTCGATCAGCATGTCGCCGTGGTTTCCGCCGCGGAGCTGGGGCATCCCCTTGCCGCGCAGCCGCATCTGACGCCCGGACTGGGAGCCTGAGGGCACCTTTACGCGGCTCCGCCCACCGTCGATCGTCGGCACCTCGATCTCACCTCCAAGTGCCGCGGTGGTCATGCTGACCGGCACGTGGCAGTGCAGGATCTGGCCGTCGCGCTGAAAGATCGGATGATCGCGCACCTCGATGAAGATGTAGAGATCGCCCGTCGGCCCGCCGCGCAACCCGGCCTCGCCCTCACCGGCAAGCCGGATGCGGGTGCCCGTCTCCACACCGGCGGGGATGTTGACGGAAAGCGTCCGTTCCTTTTCCACCCGGCCGGCACCATGACAGACCTTGCAGGGGTTTTTCACGATCTGGCCGGACCCGCTGCAGGTCGGACAGGTCCGCTCCACCGTGAAGAAGCCCTGCTGGGCACGGACCTTGCCCATGCCTGAGCAGGTGGGACAGGTCACGGGTTCCGCGCCGCCTTCGGCGCCGGTGCCGTGGCAGGCCTCGCACGCGGCGGAAGCCGGTACCGTGATCGTCTTCTGAACGCCGCTCCACGCGTCTTCCAGCGTGATCCGCATGTTGTAGCGCAGGTCGGAACCACGTTGCGCGCGGGAGCGCGGGGCGCCGCCCTGACGGCCCCCCATGAAGTCGCCGAACAGATCCTCGAACACGTCGGAGAAGGCGGAGGCGAAGTCGCCGCCCTGATAGGCGCCACCGCGCCCGCGGGCCGCGCCGCCCATCCCCCCCTCGAAAGCCGCATGACCGAAACGATCGTAGGCGGCTTTCTTCTGCTCGTCCTTCAGTGTTTCATAGGCCTCGTTCACCTCTTTGAACTCGGCCTCTGCATTCGGATTGTCGGCGTTGCGGTCGGGATGAAGTTCCTTGGCCTTCTTGCGATAGGCCTTCTTGATTTCCTCGGCCGAGGCGCCCTTCTCGACGCCCAGAACCTCGTAGAAATCCCGCTTTGCCATTGAAATTCCCTTTCAAACACGGTCAGGCCCGGCCGAGGGCCGGGCCTTTCCGCATTCCGCGCCCGTTACGAGCGCTTGTTGTTGCCCAGATCCTCGAAGTCCGCATCGACGATGTCATCATCATCGCGCGTCCCGGCGGGGCCTTCTTCCTTCTCCGCCGCTTCTTCCTGGCTGGCCTTGTAGATCGCCTCGCCCAGTTTCATCGCAGCGTCGGTCAGGTTGTGGATACCGCCCTTGATCTTGCCGGCATCTTCGGTCTTGAGCGACTCTTCCAGCGCGCCAATGGCCAGTTCGATCGCCTCCACGGTGGAGCCGTCGACCTTGTCGCCATGATCTTCGAGCGACTTCCGGGTGGAGTGGATCAGCCCCTCCGCCTGGTTCTTGGCCTCGACGAGTTCCTTGCGCTTCTTGTCCGATTCGGCATTCGCCTCAGCATCGCGCACCATCTTCTGGATCTCGTCATCCGACAGACCGCCGGATGCCTGGATGGTGATCTTCTGCTCCTTGCCGGTGCCTTTGTCCTTCGCGGACACGCTCACGATGCCGTTGGCGTCGATATCGAAGGTCACCTCGATCTGCGGCATGCCGCGCGGCGCGGGAGGGATCTGCTCCAGATTGAACTGGCCGAGGATCTTGTTGTCCGCCGCCATTTCCCGCTCGCCCTGGAAGACGCGGATCGTCACGGCCGACTGGTTGTCCTCGGCGGTGGAGAAGATCTGCGACTTCTTGGTCGGGATCGTGGTGTTGCGGTCGATGAGCCGGGTGAATACGCCGCCCAGCGTCTCGATGCCCAGGCTCAGCGGAGTCACGTCGAGCAGGACCACATCCTTCACGTCGCCTTGCAGAACGCCGGCCTGAATGGCCGCGCCGAGCGCCACGACTTCGTCCGGGTTCACACCCTTGTGCGGCTCCTTGCCGAAGAACTTGGTCACTTCCTCCACGACCTTCGGCATCCGGGTCATACCGCCGACCAGGACCACCTCGTCGATGTCGCCCTTGGAGACGCCGGCATCCTTCAGCGCGTCGGCGCAGGGCTTCATGGACTTCTTGATGAGATCATCCACCAGCGACTCGAGCTTCGCACGGGTCAGTTTCATGACCATGTGGAGCGGCGTGCCGGTGTTCTTGTCCATCGAGATGAACGGCTGGTTGATCTCGGTCTGCTGGCTGGAGGACAGCTCGATCTTGGCTTTCTCCGCGGCTTCCTTCAGCCGCTGAAGTGCCATCTTGTCCTTGGTCAGATCGACGCCATGCTCTTTCTTGAACTCCTCGGCGAGGTAGCTCACGATGCGCATGTCGAAGTCCTCGCCGCCGAGGAACGTGTCCCCGTTGGTCGATTTCACCTCGAACAGACCGTCGTCGATCTCAAGGATCGTGATGTCGAAGGTGCCGCCGCCAAGGTCATAGACGGCGATGGTCTTCGTTTCCTTCTTGTCGAGCCCATAGGCCAGAGCGGCCGCCGTGGGTTCGTTGATGATGCGCAGCACCTCAAGGCCCGCGATCTTGCCCGCGTCCTTGGTCGCCTGACGCTGAGCGTCGTTGAAATAGGCCGGCACGGTGATGACGGCCTGCGTGACCGTTTCGCCAAGATACGACTCGGCGGTTTCCTTCATCTTCTGCAGGATAAAGGCGGAGATTTGCGAGGGCGAGTATTTCTCGCCATGCACCTCGACCCATGCGTCGCCATTGCCGCCGTCCACGATGTTGTAGGGGACGAGCTTGCGATCCTTTTCGACTTCCGCGTCGGTAACGCGGCGACCGATCAGGCGCTTCACAGCGAAAACGGTATTGGCGGGGTTGGTGACGGCCTGCCGCTTGGCGGCCTGTCCCACGAGGCGTTCGGTGTCGGTGAAGGCGACGATCGACGGGGTCGTCCGCGCGCCTTCGGAGTTCTCGATCACCCGGGGCTGCGACCCGTCCATGATGGCGACGCAGCTGTTGGTTGTCCCGAGGTCGATCCCGATGACTTTGGCCATGTATTTACCTCTTCCTTCGGCGATTATTGGAGTTCGGAGCCGGACTTCGGCCTCCGCTCCCCGATCCCAGTGGTTCGCCGGGAGATACCCTCCCGACGGCTCAAGCGGTATATAAGGAGGGTGAAATAGCGCTGCAAGCGGAGCGCCCGGCAAACTCGCGGCAAAACGCGCGACAGGGCCGAGCTGTATCATGGGCTTCGTGGGGGAGGAACAAATGCCGAAACGCGACCCGTCATCCATTCGGTCATCGGAGCAGAAGCAGGGGTCTGATCCGCCGCCGCCGCCGGGTAAAGCCGCGTCCGACGCGCCGCCGATCGTCCCCCCGGTCGCGATCCGGGGCTTCCTGCTCCACCGTGACTTTCTGGACCGGACGAGCCAGGAGGCGATGGTGGCGGACCTTCGTGCCGTCGCGGGAGAGGCACCCTTCCTGCGGCCCGTGACGGCCTGGGGCAAGCCCATGTCGGTGCAGATGACGTCTGCCGGGCGGCTGGGCTGGGTGACGGACCGGCGCGGCTATCGCTACGAGCCGCTGCATCCGGGCACGGGGGAAGCATGGCCCGCGATTCCCGACGGCATCCTCGCCGTCTGGCGCGCGGTCTCGGGCACAGGGCGGATGCCGGACAGTTGCCTTGTCAACTTCTACGGGGAATCGGCACGCATGGGCCTGCACCAGGACAAGGATGAGGGCGATTTCCGCTTCCCGGTCGTCTCCCTTTCGCTTGGCGACGAAGCGTTGTTCCGCATGGGCGGCACGACGCGGGAGGAGCGCACGGAGTCGGTCTGGCTCCGGTCCGGCGATGTCGTGGTGATGGGAGGGGAGGCGCGGCTGGCCTATCACGGGATCGACAGGATCCGCTTCGGTTCCTCCACGCTTCTGCCGCAGGGCGGGCGGATCAACGTCACGCTCCGCTGCGTCACTTCGGCATGAATGCGGCGATGACGTGCCAAAGCTCTATGTTTCGGGCGCAGACATCCTGAAAGGAGACGTGTCATGGCTGACGCCAAAGGTACGGAGTTCGACGGCAAGGTTGCCATAGTCACCGGGGGCGCTTCCGGTATCGGCGCGGCGGTGGTGCGGGAACTTGCTGCGGGCGGGGCAAAGGTCGTCGTCGCCGACATGGACGAGGACCGTGCCGCAACGCTCGCGTCAGAGGTTGGCGGCAAGGCTTTCCGTGTCGATGTGACGGATGCGGAGGCCGTTCGCGCCATGGTCGCCTTTGCCGAGGCCGAATTCGGCGCGCTGCATCTTGCCGTCAACAATGCCGGGATCAGCGGCCAGCACCCCGCTCCGCTCGGTGAATATGACGTGGATATCTGGCGGCGCGTGATCGACGTGAACCTCAACAGCGTGTTCTACAGCCTCCGCCATCAGCTGCCGGCCATCGAGCGGGCAGGGGGCGGCGCGATCGTCAACATGGGCTCCATCCTCAGCTCGGTCGGCACGGAAGGAAACCCGGATTATGTGGCAGCGAAACATGGCGTTATCGGCCTGACCAAGACTGCTGCGCTAGACTATGCAACGCGCGGCATCCGTGTGAACGCGGTCGGTCCCGGCTATATCGAGACGCCGCTGCTGACCCATATGGACAAGGCCACCCATGACCACCTCATCTCCCTGCATCCGATGGGGCGGCTTGGCCGTCCGGAGGAAGTGGCGGCGCTGACCTGCTTCCTGCTCTCGGATCGTGCCTCGTTCATCACCGGCAGCTACCATCTGGTAGACGGAGGCTATACGGTGCCCTGATCCTCGCGAGGCTCTGGTGGAGACCCGGCCGCTGCCTTCGGGGCGGCGGCGAAGCGGTCGTTTCTGCTTTGCCCGGCCCTGCTTTGCCCGGCGAGTCGAGAGGATCTCTGCCGACTTGCGCGTTCAACCCTTGTCGAAATAGGGCTCAAGCTGTGCGATGACGACCGCGTTCTCCGCCAGCGCCCGCTCCATAAGGGCGCGCTCCTCGGCGGGCACGTCCTGCCCGGCGGCGAGGCGTTCATCCAGCGTGCCATAGCCGGAGACATCGAGTGGCGCCATCTCCGCTTGCCGGAGCACGGCGACCGTCTCGCGCACGGCTTCCGCCTCGTCCACCCCGCTGGCATAGACGATCAGCCCCGCGCCCGATGAACCCTCCGGCAGGCCGTCGCCCGGACGGCGTCCTACCTCCACCACCAGCATATAGACTTGCTGAGGGCGCTTCTGCTTTTCCGTATCGGACATCTCTACCCCTCACGTTTCAGGTGGCACCGGGATGGCTGCTCCAGCGACATTTCCCGCAATAGGCACAGCAGTGCCCGGACACAACCATTGCCTTGCTGCCGCAGAGGAACCGGGCGCGGGAACGGGCGTTCGGGCGGAGCGGTTCGCACAGGAGAAACACCGTGGATGACGGACAGACCGAGCACTCCCCCTCCCCGGGCGGCGATGCACCTACCGAACAACGCCCGCTCCACCGCGACCGGCCGTTCTGGGCGGCAACGCCGCACCGCAAGGCGCCCGCCACGCGGGAGCCTTCGAGCCGGCACTATGACGTGATCGTCATCGGCAGCGGGATCAGCGGGGCGCTGGTGGCGGAATCGCTGGCGGACGGGGTGCGGCGTGTGCTGATCCTCGATCGTCGCGACCCGGTCGAGGGCAGCACACTCGCCAGCACGGCGATGATCCAGCATGAGATCGACGTGCCGCTTCACGTGCTGGCCCGCAAGATCGGGGCAGAAAGGGCGGCGCGGGCATGGCGGCGCTCCGCGCGCGCCGTGGAAGATCTGCGTCTCCGCGTGGAGCGGTTGGGGATCGACTGCGCCATGACGGCAAAACAGGCCCTTTACCTTGCCGGTGACGAATATGGGTCGCGCGCCCTGCAGATGGAGACGCAGACCCGGCATGACGCAGGAGTTGCGGCGGAGTATTTGAACGCGACCCTGCTTCAGGAGCGCTTCGGCCTCAGCCGTACTGGCGCCATCGTGTCCGACTTCTCCGCCTCCGCCAATCCGGCGCAGATGACGGCGGGCCTGCTGCGCGCGGCCATGGCGCGGGGGGCGGAACTGGTCTCGCCGGTCGAGGTGACGGATGTCGAAGAGCGGGGAGAGACCGTGATCCTCGCTACCTCGGAGGGGCGCATTCTGACGGCGGGGCATGTGGTCTTCTGCACGGGTTACGAATTCCTGAAGGTCATGGAAAGCCCGGCTCATCGGATCATCTCCACCTGGGCGCTCGCCTCTCAACCGGACATGGCGCGGCCTGACTGGCTGGACGGCTTTCTGGTCTGGGAGGCCTCCGACCCGTATCTCTATTTCCGGACCGCGAGCAGCGGGCGGATCATTGTGGGGGGCGAGGACGAGGAAAGCGCCACCGCCTTCGCAGACCCCGTGAAGGCACAGAGGAAAGCGCGGCGGATCGTGGAGAAACTCGCCGATCTGACGGGAATCGACATCGGCGAGCCAGCTTACGCCTGGTCCGCGCCTTTCGGAAACACCACTACCGGGCTGCCGATCATCGACCGTGCGCCGGGCGCGGAGCGGGTGCATGTGGTGATGGGCTTCGGCGGTAACGGCATCACCTTTTCTGTCATCGCCGCGGATATCGTGCGCGGCCGGATCGAAGGGATAGAGGATCCAGACGCCGATCTGTTCCGCCAGCCGTAATCGGGGCGTCCGCCGGCGGCAACGGCGGCGGGGAAAGCGGGCTTTCCAAGGCAACGGAGGTACAGCGCTTGATTCCGTCGCCCAGGAGGGAGCGTCGCTTGTCGGAATACCGCTCTCGGGCAATCCTTAAGTGAGCCAAGCGACCGTGCGACGAGCCATCTTCCGAGACGTCACCCTTTAGCGGCGAATCACGCATAGCGAGCAGGGAGGCGACGCCGCTCCTCCTCTGCTGCGAATTGCGCCTCCAAGACCTGGCAAGACCTGGTTTTAGCAAGCTGATCCGCTGTCGAGGACACCTGGATCACCGACGCGCCGTTGAACCTCGGCGAACCAGCCCTGACGCTGGAACATCGTCGGACTCGGGCCGGGACATGCCTTCTCCGCCTTCACCGGCATGGCGCCTGCCTCGACAGGGTTTGCAGCGGGGCAATGACCTGGCCGTCGTCCGGTGTCTGCGGAGCTTTGCGCCCGGCAGACATTGGTCTCCGTCTGTCGGTGGGAGAGGCCGGTAGCGCGACGCTAGACGCTGGAGAGCCGTCTTCACCCCAGTGGTCTCAGCGATGGACGCCACCCCATATCCCCCATGCGACACCTCCTCCCGCGTCGAAGGCGGGAGGGGCTCACATGCAAGCGGCAGATCAGTCCCGCAGCAGTTCGTTGATCGACGTCTTGGAGCGGGTCTTGGCATCCACGCGCTTCACGATCACCGCGCAATAGAGATTGACGCCGTTCTTCGAGGGAAGGGAGCCCGAGACCACGACGGAACCCGCCGGAACCTCGCCATACATCACCTCGCCCGTTTCGCGGTCGACGATCTTGGTGGACTGCCCGATGAAAACGCCCATGCCGAGCACCGAGCCTTCGCGGACGATCACGCCTTCCACCACTTCAGAGCGGGCACCGATGAAGCAGTTGTCCTCGATGATCGTGGGGCCGGCCTGCATCGGCTCCAGAACGCCGCCGATGCCGACGCCGCCGGAGAGATGCACGTTCTTGCCGATCTGGGCGCAGGAACCAACGGTCGCCCAGGTATCCACCATCGTGCCCGAATCGACATAGGCCCCGAGGTTGACGAAGGAGGGCATCAGCACCACGCCGGGCGCGACAAAGGCGGAGCGCCGCACGATGCAGTTCGGCACGGCGCGGAAACCCGCGGCCTTCCACTCCGCTTCCTGCCAGCCGTTGAACTTGGAATCCACCTTGTCCCACCAGCCGCCGCCCTGCGGCCCGCCCGACTGCATTTCCATGTCGCGCAGCCGGAAGCCCAGCAGAACGGCCTTCTTCGCCCATTGGTTCACATGCCATTTGCCGTCGGCCTGCCGCTCCGCGACCCGCAGATGTCCCTTGTCCAGTGCTTCCAGCGTCGCTTCGATCGCGTCGCGCTGTTCGCCCCTCGTGGCGGGAGTGATGCCGTCGCGCGCCTCCCAGGCGGCTTCGATGGCGGTTTCAAGCGCGGCATTCGACATGGGGATGATGCTCCGATTTCTATGGCTCGACCGGGGCCAAGCCTATAGACCGCCCACGGCAGGCACGCAACGCAGCCGAAAGGACGGGCCATGACGCAAGATCCGGACACCCCCCACAGGATAGATGGAACGGATCGTCAGCACCCGTTCCGGGACAGCCGTCAGGATGCCCGGGCGGTGGAGGAGACGCCCGACACGCCGCAGACGCGTGCGCCTGCCTACCGCTTGGCCTTTACCGATACCGATTTCCTCGTGCGGGAGGAGCTGCGGCCGGTGCGGCTGCAGCTCGAACTCCTGAAGCCAGAGATGATTCTGGCGGAGCGGGGCATCCGCTCGACCATCGTGCTGATGGGCAGCGCGCGGATCCCCCGTGAAGGGGAGGCGGGGCCGGCGGCGGCGCTTGCCGGCTGGTATGATGTCGCGCGCGATCTGTCGCGGCAGATCACCGAGGAGAGCCTCAAGACCTACGGTCATGAATCGGTGGTCATGACGGGCGGCGGCCCGGGTATCATGCAAGCGGGCAACGAAGGTGCGTCGGAGGCGGGCGGCCAGTCCATCGGCCTCAATATCGTGCTACCGCATGAACAGGCGCCGAACCCGTTCGTCACGCCGGACCTGTGCTTCAATTTCCACTATTTCGCGATCCGCAAGATGCATTTCCTGATGCGGGCGCGGGCTGTCTGCGTCTTTCCTGGCGGTTTTGGCACGCTGGACGAACTCATGGAATGCCTGACGCTGATCCAGACCGGGCGGATGCAGCGTATTCCGATCCTGCTCTTCGGGCGGGACTTCTGGGATCGTGTCATCAACTGGCAGGCGCTGGTTGACGTGGGCACGATCGCGGAAAACGATCTGTCGATCTTCAGCTATGTCGAAACGGCGGAAGAAGCGATGGCGCTCCTGCATCAGCGGCAGGTCTTCTGATCAGCGCTTCTTCCCGCCGGAGAGCGAACGTTTCAGCGCATCCATGATGTCGATGACCTTGCCTTCCTCCTCCGGCTCGCTCGGGGGAGAAGCAGGTTTCCGGGTCTTGCGCGCCGGCTTGCGCTTGGCTTCAATCATTTCCAACAAACGCGCCTGAACGGGGTCATGAACGATCTCCGGGGTCCAATCGGTCTTCCGCGTATCGATGAGTTTGGTGATCATCTTAAGAAGATCGCTGTCCGGCGTCTCCGGTTTCTGTTCAAAGTACTCGCTGGGATCGCGCACCTCATCGCCGTAACGGAGCGTCCAGAGCATGATCCCCTTGCCCTTCGGCACCAGGAGAACCGGCCGCTCCCGCCGATAGAGCACCAGCCGCGACAGCCCATAGGTGCCGGTGGCCTCCATCGCGGCGCGGATCACGGCATAGGCCTCCTCCGCCACCTTGTCATCGGGGAGCAGATAGTGGGGGGTATCCAGCCAGACCCAGCCCACATTCTCCGACGGCACGAAACGGTCAATGGAAATGGTGTGCGTGCTGTCCAGCGCAACCGATTCGATCTCGGCATCCTCCAGCAGGACATAATCATCCTCGCCCTTCGGATAGCCCTTCACCTGATCCTTCTCTGGAACTTCTTTTCCCGTCTTTTCATCGACATAGCGGCTTAGCGTGGGGTTTCCCGTCTTTGCGTTCACCGTGTTGAAGCGCAGCTTGTCAGCCTCGCTCGTCGCGGGAGTCATGGCGACCGGGCATGTGACGAGGGAGAGCTTCAGGTAGCCTTTCCAGAAGGGACGGGGTGCCATCTTCTACCTATCTGCCATGGAGACTAACCGCCCATAACGCAGCGGAAGGGGCCGTGTTCCCGGTCAAGCGCAAGTTTTGGGTTGCTTATCGATCAAATTTGCGCGACATCCGCCGGAGGCGACGAAAACATTTTCGTATAGAAAATTTCTTTCTCATGTTTCTCCAGCCTGTTTTTTAATCAAGCATTCTAGAATTTGGTGAGAATATCTTACCTTTTCTTTTTAAGTTCCTGTTCTTGAAGAAATTAGCATTGATTTTATATTCAACTTTGAGAAGGATGTTTTGGGTACGAAACAACTTTGTGGAGAGTAAGATGGCGAAGACAACGAGACGTTCCGCGAGCAAGGCAGAGGCACTTGCGGATACGCTCCGGCTCGCCATTGCTTCTGGTGAGTTCCCGGCCAACTCGCTCCTTCCCGGTGAGGTAGAGTTGATGGAGCAGCACAATATCTCCCGCCCCACCTACCGTGAGGCCATCCGTGTACTGGAGGCGGAGGGGCTGCTCACGGTCGAGCGCGGGCCGCGGGGAGGGACGCGCGTTCTCCGGCCGACCATCGAGCCGATTGCACGCCAGATCGGGTTTTATTTCCAGATGCAGCGCATGACTTTGGGGGAGGTGATGGATTATCGTCTCCAGACGGAGCCCGCTGCCGTTCACCACATCGTCAAGGCGCGGAACTTCGATGCCATAGAGGCGCTGCGTGCCTGCATGGTCGAACAACGGGCAGCGATCTCCCGGAACAATCCCGCGGAAGTCGCCGTGGCCTACAATGAGCTGGACGATGAGTTTCGCCGGACACTCGTCAAGCATTCCGGCAACGGCATCACGGAGGTCTTCGGCGAGATTCTCGACGAAGTCATGACGCGCCATCTGGAAAACCGGGCGAATGCAACCCGTTTTGCCGAGGAAGACGTCGCAGGCCGTTATGAGGCCGGTGTCGGAACCAAAATGAAGCTGATCCGTCGTGCCGAAGCGGGCGATGCCGATGAGGCGGCGAATGTCTGGCGCCTCTATCTCAACGCTTATCGTGAGCGGATCGAGGAAATGGGCCGCCATCGCACCAACCTGATGCCGATCGCCTGCTGAACGCCTACCTGCAACTCTTCTTTTCAAACGTTGCTGCCCAGTCTGACACCGCCTCTCTGGAGCAGGGGAGCGTTTCACCCATCTCACCCGCGTAAGCAAGCCAGAGCGCCAGCCGCGTATCCGCCACGGCGAGCAGAACCGGTATTCCAGCTTCTACCGCAGCTTCCAGCACAGGGCGGAAGCCGAAACCAGCGGCCTCGCTGTCACCGAAGCGATTGAGCACCACAAGAAATGGCGCTGGGTCAAGGTGTGCTGCCAACCCCGCCGCTGCCTGATCGAGCGCCGCGGGATCGAGCCTGCATCCGCTGCCGGCAGGGCCACCCAGAGGCACCAATGCCCCATCCGTCAGATCCAGCAGCGCCAACCCGCCATCCTCCCGCCGTGCCTGTACATAGCCCCGCACCCCGGGGATGCTGTCTAAAGCGGAGCGAATGACATCGTCCGGTGACTCTCCGGCGCGATATACAACGGTTGCAAGGCGTGCCATGGGCGATTCTCTTCCTTGCTGGTCGAGCCATCGGGCTAGGCCTAGAAGCTAGCTCCGGTGCACGGTTTTGTCAGGCAAAGAGCCTCGTTTTTCTTTACTCGCGGTTATGTTGACTGTATCAGTCAACCATCTTGGAATGGAACGCGAGTCTCATGGCCGTCGCAGCTCTTCTTCACGCACCTGACGTTGCCGCTCCTCAGGCTGAGGAGCGCGATGTTCAGTTGACCGCAGCGCTGAACCGGCTGAGGCTGCTTTCCCTCCGGTGTCGCGCTGCGCGCCGGATCGATGTCTTCTCTGCCTGCGCCCTCCTTGCCATGGATCGGGTGGAAGCCGCGCAAGCTTTTGCTGAGGCCCTGCTGCGGGCCTTACCCCAGGCGACCGGCAAGCCATTGAATTTCCTGTTCCCCGGCGCCAGAGAGCGCTCCTTCGATGAAAGCTGGCTCCTGCGGTTGGTGGAGGCTGTCCGGCATGGGGATGGCGACAGCACGACCTTTCTCATCGCGTCGCAGGTGCGCAAGCCCTACCGTCGCCAGATTGCCTATCTGGCGAAAGGTCTCGCCGAAGGGCTGGACACAATTTAAAATCATTCTAAATTGAGGGTCATGGCAAGCGGATGCCAGCCATTGATTCGCAACTCGAAAGGAATGAGAACATGTCGCAAACGGCTGCCAACCTGAGCGAAAGTGCGCAGGCCGCCATAGCTGACGCCCTGAACCAGGCCGTCGCGGAGACTGTCGTCACCACGATGCTCGCACAGAATTTCCACTGGAACGTCAAGGGGATGTCCTTCGGGCCGCTGCACCAGCTTTTCCAGAAGATTTATGAAGATCACTTCGAGGGTCAGGATGATCTGGCCGAGCGTGTCCGCGCCATCGGTGCCCATGCCGAAGGCCGTCTGGCCGATATGGTCAAGCGCTCCAAGGTCGATGAGCATGACGGGCATGCCAGCGCCGAGGATATGATCCGTATTCTGCTGAACGCAGAGCGGACGGTGACGGAAACGCTTGCGGGCGTTGCCTCGATTTCCGAAAGCCATGGCGACCTGCTGACGCAGGATCTGGCCATCGAGCGGGGGCGCGTCCACGAGAAATTCGCGTGGATGCTTCAATCCCACCTCGAATGAGTCAAAGCCCGGGAAGGGTGGGCATCTCGATGCCCTTCTTCCCGCATTTGCGAGCATAGGCGCGTCCCCAGGCAGGAAATTTGCCAAGGTCGCGCTGCTGATGCACCAGCATGGTCAGGAAACCTTGCTGGTGTTTTTCTTTCTTGAGCTTCTTGAACAGAGACTTCTGCTCCTTGGTCATCGAGCAGGCGATGCAATGTCCCGCGCGGCGGAATTTGCAGACGCTGAGACAAGGAGAGGGCAGCTTTGTCATGAGAGGCTCCTTCGAGCGCGACACGCATCCGAAGTGACCGGTTAGCAGCAAGCCACGGCCTCTTGTCAAGCTCGGCAAACGCAAGAAGCCCCACGATCTCCGAGGAGACGGATCGCAGGGCTTCTGAAGGCGCTATACAGACAGGAGCCTGTCTGCGCCTATCCGGCATGTTTCCGGGAGGGGGACGCCGGCTTTCCGATCACTTGGTGAGGATGAGCTTGCCCGCCTTGGTGATCCTCAGGGAATAGACCTGTCCATCAAGGACGATGCGCGCCTGCACGCCCCCGGAGGTCAGCAGGTGTGCGTCGTGGACGGGGATGGAGTCCTGCAGCGTCAGCGTGCGGGAGACGGTGGCATTCATGGCATCCTCTCAAATCTGTCGAGAACCTGGTCAAGTGGGCGTCCGCCCCCAAAGGCAAGAAGCAGGAGCCGGTACAGCTCCCCCAGCGGAGTGGAAGGCGCGCCTTCCCGAATTTGCCGGTGATCCGGCCAGAACAGGATCTCAGGTTTCATTTTCCGTACTCCGACGGAGGGTCTATTCCGGGCTGACCTGTTCGGGCGGCTAGGACTGATGATGAAACTGAGCGAAACAGTCGGGAATGTCAAACGAGTTTTGTCGGGAATTAGCCGATGGAAGTTTTTTGCTTCTTCTGCGACAAGTTCACCGCCAAAGCTTGCGCTTTCAGAAGATTGTGCCACCCTTCTGCCGGCAATCTTAGACAGGAGGTTCAGTTGCAGCAGACCTCGATAAAATCCATGTTCGACAGCCTTTTGGGCCAGCTCGCCGGTGATACCGGGATGAGTCGCAGCCCGGCTGGTGGGCAGAATGCCGGCGCCGGGGCAACTTCCGGGGGCAGCGGAGGTCTGGGGGATCTGCTCTCCAGCCTGACGGGCGGAGGGGCAACGACATCTTCCGGCCGTTCTGGCGGCCTGTCGGAGATGCTGGGCGGCCTCGTCGGCGATCAGGGCTCTTTCGCCAAGGGCGCGGCCGCAGGTGGCCTTGCCGGAGCCCTTCTGGGTGGCAAGGGGCTGGCCAAGGGGGCGGTCGCTGCAGCGATCGGCACGCTTGCCTACAAGGCCTATAATGACTGGCAGGCAGGCAGGGCACCGGCCAGCGCTGATGGCTCGGCAACGCAACTGCAATCGGCCGCGGCGCTGGAGGCATTGCCTTCCCCGCGAGGGACCGATTTCATGCCCGATGATCCCGAGGAATTGGCGGAGAAGTTGGCGCGCGCCATGGTCGCCGCTGCCAAGGCGGACGGGGAAGTCACTCCTACGGAGCGCGCGCGGATCACCGCCGCCTTGAAGGAGCGGGGCTATGACGATGGCGCTGCACAGGTCGTGACCGAAGAACTGGCGGCCCCTCTCGACGTCGGGCGGATCGCGGCCCTTGCCGCCAACGAGGCGGAGGCGGCAGAAATCTATGCGGCCTCTTTGCTTTCTGTCGATCCGGAAGGCGCGGCGGAGAAGGGCTATCTTGCCATGCTGGCGGCACGATTGAAGCTCCCCCCGGATCTCGTGGCGCATCTTCACGCCAATGCGGGCGCGCTGGCCTGATCGCGTCAGGCCGGATTGGCGGTTTCCGGGGCATCCTGCGGCAACGCCGCCCCGGAAGGCCGTTCGACCTTTGCGAGTGTGCCGAGATAGTCGCGGCACCAGTGATGCACATCATAGGCGCGGAGCCTGTCCATCATGGCGCTCCAGCGTTCCGTGCGCTCCTCCAGCGGCATGGAGAGCGCGCGGGCCAGAGCATTGGCGGTGGCATCTATATCATACGGATTGATAAGCAGAGCCTCCACCATCTCCCGTGCCGCGCCGGCGAAGCGTGAGAGGACAAGCACGCCGGGATCCGCCGGATCCTGCGCGGCCACATATTCCTTGGCGACCAGATTCATCCCGTCCTTCAGGGGCGTTACGAATCCCACCTGCGCCACCCGGTAGAGACCCGCCAGCACCGGACGTTTCAGCGACTGGTTTATGTAACGTATCGGCGTCCAGTCCACTGCGCCATTGTCGCCGTTCACGCGCCCCGCCTGCGCCGCGACCGCCTCCTGCATGGTTCGGTATTCCGGCACGTCGGAACGGGACTTCGGCGTGACCTGAAGAAAGGTCACCTCCCCCCGGAAATCCGGATGACGCTTCAGGAACCGCTCATAGGCGTCGATGCGGTTGGGGATCCCCTTGGAATAGTCCAGCCGGTCCACCCCGATGATGAGCCGCCGGCCATGCAGACTGCGGAGCAGGTCGCGCACCCCCGGCTTGCCCACGGAAGCGCGCGAGAGATTGGCGAACTCCTCCGTCTCCATGCCGATGGGAAAGGCGCCCACGCGGAACTGCCGGCCGTAGGCCACCGCTTCTCCGTCACCGAGAAGGCTGCCGCTGCCCTCGCGCTGCAGGCAGCCTATGAAATTGTCCATATCGTAATCGGTCTGGAAGCCCACCAAGTCATAGGCGGAAAGCCCGGAAAGCACCGCCTCATAGACCGGCATGGCAAAAAGAATATCGGCCGGCGGCCAGGGGATGTGGAGGAAAAAGCCGATCCGGTTCTTGACCCCGCGCTGCCGCAACTCCTCCGCCAGCGGGATGAGGTGATAGTCATGCACCCAGATCGTGTCGTCCGGGCGGAGCATGGGCACGAGCTGATCGGCAAAGAGCCGGTTCACCCGGAAGTAACCCGCCATTTCCCGACGGGCATATTCCGCCAGATCGACCCTGCCGTGAAAGATCGGCCACAGGACCCGGTTGGCAAAGCCGTTATAGTATTCCTCGACGTCGGTTTCCGTCAGGTCCATCAGCGAATAGGCGATACGACCCTGTTCGCGAACGGTGACGCGGACATCTTCGGTATCCGCGACCGCCCGTCCCGACCATCCCATCCAGATGCCGCCCTGATCGCGCAGCGCGGCGTGAACGGCGACTGCAAGCCCACCCGGCGGCGGATTCCCATGCTTGTCGGGGAGCGGTACGCGATTTGAAACGACAACGAGCCTGCTCATGGGGCGATCTCCGCCAGCAGGGCGCGAAGTGCCGCGGGCGAGGGGAGCCGCTCCGTCGCCGCGCTGGCCTCCAATGTCTGTCCTATACGGATACCGCGTCCGCCCCTCTCCGCCACCAAGCGGAACATCGCCTCATCCGTTAGGTCGTCTCCGATGGCGATCGGCAGCCGGCCCTGGAATGCGGGCTGCGCGAGGAACGCGGCGACCGCAGTACCCTTGTCGCCGGAGGCGGGGCGCAACTCGACAACCATCTTGCCGGACTGGAGCTGAAAGGCATCGCCCGCAGTCGCCAGCGCCGCCGCCATCTCGCGTCGGACTTCAGCTTCCGCCTCGGGGAGCGCCCGATAGTGCAGCGCAAAGGCGAGGCCCTTGTCCTCAAACAACACGCCGGAGTGGCTTTCGGCAAAGCGGGCGGCCTCGGCCTTGGCGGCAATATAGGCGTGTGGCGGCGGCGGCTGATCCGCGCCCCGTAATTCTGCCCCGTGCAGGCCGGCGATCGGCAGACTGGCCGGCGCGAACATGGCCTCTGCCCGCAGCAGCGCTCGCCCGGTGACCAGCGCGAGCGCTCCGCCCAGCAGGCTGGAAAGGCGGGTGAGGCGGGCGGGGAGTTCCTCCTCCACCACGATACTGTCAGGGCTGTCGGCAAGATCAACCAACGTCCCGTCAATGTCCAGGAACATGGCCCAGCGGTCTGAAACGGCGGGAAGCGACCTCAACGTGGCTTCCGCAGCGGCAACCGGGTCAGAGAGGGAGTCCCGGTCCGTGACCGGGGGTGGCGTCTGACTGATCTGCATAAGGGGAAACTAGGGCGACCCCCCGTTTCGGCAACCGCGAAGCAGTTATTTTGCACCCGCAGCAGGCATTTCATGCATTGCGTGGCGGGTGTCGCTCAAGTCAGCTCGGCCAGTTTCCTCCGGGTGGCCGTTTCGCGCCAGACCGCGGGATGCGGCTGCTGCTCAGTCCAGTATCGGGGCCAGTATCGGTTCCAGCATAGGGGCCAGCATCGGATGCAGGTCTCGCCTGCGGCGGCGCAGGTCTTGGCGCTGGCGCATTTCCCATACGTGATGCCATCTCCCTGAGGGCGGCAACCCGGTTCGCGGTGGAGGGGTGGGTGGAAAACAACTTGTCGCGCTGAAAGGCATGCAGGGGATTGATGATGAACAGTGGCGCCGTGGCCGGATTGCGCTCCGCCGGGACGTTGTCGATCCGGCTGGCATAGCCCTCGATCTTCTGAAGGGCAGAGGCGAGCCAGAGCGGCTGGCCACAGATCTCCGCGCCTGTTCGGTCCGCTTCATACTCCCGCGTCCGGCTGATTGCCATCTGCACCACGGCCGCCGCCATAGGGGCCACGATCATGGCGATCAGGCCGCCGAGTGGGCCCGCGGAGCTGTTGCGATCACGCGGCATGAACAGCGCAAAGTTGCCCAGCATGGAAATCGCCCCGGCAAAGGTTGCCGTCACCGTCATGATGAGCGTGTCGCGGTGTTTCACATGGGCCAGCTCATGCGCGACGACGCCCGCCACCTCTTCCATCGTCAGCGCCCGCAGGAGGCCGGTGGTGACGGCGACCGCGGCATTCTCCGGGTTGCGGCCCGTGGCAAAGGCATTCGGCTGGTCGTTGGGCAGGATGTAGAGCTTCGGCATGGGCAGACCGGCTCGCGCGACAAGCCCTTCCACCATATGATAGAATTCAGGCGCGGCGCTCGGATCCACGGGCTGGGCCGAATAGGCCTTCAGCACCATCTTGTCTGAATTCCACCAGGTGAAGACGTTTGTCAGCGCCGCGAAGATCAGCGCGAAGATCATGCCGCCTTGTCCGCCCAGCAGATATCCGACGCCCATGAAAACCGCCGTCATGGCGGCCATCAGAAGCGCTGTCTTGGCATATCCTGTCATCTGTCGTCCCCGCAACGGATTGTGAGAGAGATATGTGGTTCTTGATGCGAGTGTTGACAAACAACACGAGGGGTTCAACTTCTTTCGCAGGCACCGGCGGCCCCCTTTCCGCCGACCATCCGATTGGAGCAGAGAATGCTGAAGGAATTCCGGGACTTCATCGCGCGCGGCAACGTGCTCGACCTTGCTGTTGGTATCATCATCGGTGCCGCATTCACATCTATCGTCAATTCCGTGGTTGCGGATCTCATCAACCCCATCATCTCCCTCTTCACCGGTGGACTGGACTTCTCGGGACTGTCGATCGCCCTGGGCGAGGGACCGAATGCCGCGCAATTCGCTTACGGCAAGTTCATCATGGCGGTGATCAACTTCCTCATCATCGCCTGGGTCGTGTTCCTGATCGTCAAGGGTGTGAACACGGCACGCAGATTCGCGCATCTGGATGGCAAGGACAAGGAAGAGAAGGCCGAAGATCCGCCGGAGATCAAGCTTCTCACCGAAATCCGCGACGAACTGAAAAATCGCCCTGCCGTCTGATGCAATAACCTCTTCGTCGGGGGCGGAAATATTGGTAGGCTCTACCGGATTTTCCGCTCCTTTTCGAAGAAGTTTGCGCTGAATGGAACTTGATGCGACGGACCGTCGAATTCTCATCGTCCTGCAGAAGGAGGGGAGGATCTCAAACTCCGATCTGTCGGAGCGTGTGAACCTATCTGCTTCCGCCTGTCACCGTCGTGTGCAGCGGCTGGAGCAGGAAGGCTATATCCGGGACTATGTCGCATTGCTGGACGAGCGCCGCATGGGGGTGCCCACGACGGTCTTTGTCGAGATCACCCTCTCCGGTCAGGCGGATGAGGTGCTGGAAGCCTTTGAACGCGAGGTTGCGCGCGTCCCCGATATTCTCGAATGTCACCTGATGGCGGGGTCCGCGGACTATCTGCTGAAGGTCGTGGCCTCCGATACGGAGGACTTTGCCCGGATACACAGGCAATATCTGGCGAAGCTGCCGGGAGTCTCACAGATGCATTCCTCCTTTGCGCTGCGCACCGTCTTTCGCACCACGGCGATTCCCGTATAGGCACCTCCGGCCGATCGCCGGCGTGGGCAACTCGCGCCCCGACGATCACCGGGCGATCACCCGGTTCGAT
The DNA here is from genome assembly GCF_000740795.1 of Haematobacter massiliensis. Lineage (GTDB taxonomy): Bacteria > Pseudomonadota > Alphaproteobacteria > Rhodobacterales > Rhodobacteraceae > Haematobacter > Haematobacter massiliensis. The sequence continues at coordinate 388,016 of NZ_JGYG01000003.1, read as the reverse complement.
ACCGATCGAGATAATTGGTAATCCTGTTTCGAACTGCGGCACGCGATCGGCATTCATGGGAGCTCCCTGTCCTGGCCAACGGAAGGTAGCAGGGCCGATTGGCCCCCTGGGTCACTGCCCGGCATACGCCTTCATACGGGCCCGGCATATGGGGATGACCCGCGCCATCCCCGCTCAGGGAAAGGCTCCCGTCGCAGAGGCGTTCCTGCTCTGGCAATGGCGTTGCCTGCGCAAAAGAAAACCCCCGCGCAAGAAGCAGCGGGGGTTCGGCAACCATGAGGTTACCCGTCGCGTCAGAGGCTCAGAGGAGACCCTCGCGCTGCGCCTTCTTGCGAGCCAGTTTACGCGACCGGCGAACGGCCTCGGCTTGCTCGCGGGCCTTCTTGACGGAAGGCTTCTCGAAGTGCTGCTTGAGCTTCATCTCACGGAACACGCCCTCGCGCTGAAGTTTCTTCTTCAGAGCGCGCATGGCCTGTTCGACGTTGTTATCGCGAACGCTTACCTGCATGTGGTTGTCACCACCTTTCTGGTCTAGGGTTTCTGTCAGGTGCAGGACGCCGCTCCATATCAGGGGGCAGAGGGGTTGTCTACCGCGCCTCGCAAGGAAAAGGGGAATTGCCATGACCGAGACTTCTTCCGGTTCAGCTCACTCTATGGAAGAGATCCGTGAACGCCTTCTGGACGCGGCGCTGCCGCATGTCGTCTTCGATGGCTGGACCGCCGTCACCTACAAGGCGGCCGTGGATGATTCGGGAGTCGATCCGACGCTCGCGCGTATGGCCGCGCCGCGCGGTGCAATCGACCTTGCCCACGCTTTCCACGTCCTTGGCGACAGACGCATGGCAGAGGCGCTGGCGACAAGCGACCTTTCTGCCCTGCGCTTCCGCGAGCGCGTTGCAAAGGCCGTCATGCTGCGCCTCGAACGCGCAGGCGACCGGGAGGCCGTGCGCCGCGGCATGACGCTCTTTTCGCTGCCCCAGCACGCGGCAGAGGGATCCCGGCTGGTCTGGGAGACGGCGGATGCGATCTGGACAGCGCTCGGCGACACGGCGGACGATCTGAACTGGTACACGAAACGCGCCAGCCTTTCCGGGGTCTTCGGCGCGACAGTGCTTTACTGGCTCGGCGACGAAACACCCGACAGCAGCGCCACGGCGGCATTTCTGGAGCGCCGGATCGACGGGGTCATGCGGATCGAGAAAACCAAGGCTTTCCTGCGCAAGACGCCCGGCTTCAATCTGCTGATGAGCGGCCCCGACTGGCTCGCACGGCAGGTGCCTTCTCCCGACCGGTGCCGGAGGGACGGACTGCCCGGGCGTCGATCCCGAACGGCGCCCGGCCCGCTTGGGAGGACGGCACAATGAGCCGTTCCATGCGTGCTGTAGAGATATCTCGGCCCGGCGGGCCGGAAGTTCTGCGCCTGGTGGAGCGTCCGATTCCGCAACCGGGGTATGGAGAGATCCTGATTCGCGTGGATTATGCGGGTGTGAACCGTCCTGATGCCCTGCAACGTGCCGGGAACTACGCGCCGCCGCCCACCGCCTCCGATCTGCCGGGGCTGGAGGTATCGGGCCATGTCGTTGCCGTCGGGCCGGGAGCGCAGCGCTGGAAGGCGGGTGATGCCGTCGTCGCGTTGACCCCCGGCGGCGGCTACGCGGATTACGTCGTGACCCATTGGGGTCAGGCGCTACCCGTGCCGGAGGGACTTGATCCTGCCGCCGCCGCCGCGCTCTGCGAGACATTCTTCACCGTCTGGACCAATGTCTTTGGCCGGGGAAAGCTGAAGGCAGGCGAGCGGTTCCTTGTCCACGGCGGATCCTCCGGCATCGGCACGACGGCCATCCAGCTTGCCCATGCCTTTGGCGCGCGGGTCTTTGCCACGGCGGGGAGCAAGGAAAAGTGCGACGCCTGCCGTGCTCTGGGTGCGGAGAGGGCGATCAACTACCGGGAGGAGGATTTCGTCGCCGTGCTCAAGGGCGAGGGCGGGGCGGATCTGATCCTCGACATGGTGGGGGGCGACTATATCCCCCGCAACCTGCGCGCCCTGGCGGAGGATGGCAGGCTGGTGCAGATCGCGTTCCTCTCCGGTCCGACGGCGGAGGTGAACTTAGGCCTGCCGATGCGGCGGCGGCTGTCCGTCACCGGATCGACGCTCCGGCCGCTTTCCGATCTCAACAAAGCGCGAATCGCGCAGGGGCTTGAGGCGTCGGTCTGGCCGTTACTATCGGCGGGCCGTGTCGCGCCGGTGATGGATTCGGTCTTTCCGCTTGAACAGGCATCGAAGGCGCATGAGCGGATGGAAAGCTCAGCCCATATCGGCAAGATCGTCCTGAAGGTGGCGTGAGGCGGCCAGCGGGCGTCCGGTCTGCACGTCGTATGACGCGGGCCTGCGCCGCCTGAAGGCGGTGCGGGCCTGACCCGGGCGCTCCGACAGACGCAACATGCTGCGGCCGATCCTGTACGGGCACACCTTGGCAGCCGCTGCCTGGCAAGGGGCGGCGGCCGGGGTCTGGTTTCATCCGGTGAAAGCAAGGCTTTCAGTAATGCGGCGGCTTCTGGTCTGCGAGCGGGATCGTGCCCCCGGCCTGCATCTCGCGCTCCGCCTCCCGCTCCATCAGGAGGGATACGAGCCGCGTCAGGCGGGTGACATCACGGGACTGAGCACTCATCACGTCCGACAGATCTTCCACCGTACGGGTGAGGTGGGCGATCTGTTCCTCCGCTCGGGTAAGGCGGTCATCCATAATCATGTCCTTTCGGGCCGGAAAGCCGCATTGCCTTGCCCCGCACGGGTCCATCCGCTAGACGACGCCCGTCAACCACGAGGCACACCGATGGCGAAGGACAAGGGCAGCCAGGCCAAGGGGACCCGCCGGCCCAAGGCGGAGAACCCCCGCGGCTTCCGGGACTATTTCGGCGCAGAGGTCACCGAACGCAAGACCATGCTCGACCGGATTGCCGAGGTGTATCATCTCTTCGGCTTCGATCCGCTGGAAACCCCGGCGGTGGAAACGGTGGAGGCGCTCGGCAAGTTTCTTCCCGATGTGGACCGGCCGAACGATGGCGTCTTTGCCTGGCAGGACGAGGGCGACTGGCTCGCGCTCCGCTATGACATGACGGCACCGCTGGCCCGCGTGGCTGCGCAGTTCCGCAACGACCTGCCCTCTCCCTATCGCCGCTACGCCATGGGTCCGGTCTGGCGGAACGAAAAGCCCGGGCCGGGCCGCTTCCGCCAGTTCTATCAGTGCGATGCCGATACGGTGGGTTCCGCCAGCGTGGCCGCGGATGCGGAGATCTGCGCGATGCTCTCCGACACGCTGGAAACCCTCGGCATTCCGCGCGGCGATTATGTTGTGCGCGTGAACGACCGGAAGGTGCTGAACGGGGTGATCGAGGTTGCGGGCGTGCTCGATCCCGCCGACCCTGATCGCTTCGCCTCCGAGCGCGGCATCGTCTTGCGGGCCATCGACAAGATCGACCGGCTGGGCGAGGCGGGTGTCCGCGCCCTGCTGGGCGAGGGGCGGCGCGACGAATCCGGTGATTTCACCAAGGGCGCGGGTCTGGGGACGGAGCAGGCCGATGTGGTCATGGGCTTCATGGCCGCGCGGCGCGACAGCGGCGCGGAAACCGTGGCCCGGCTGCGGGAGCTGGTCGGCACCTCGGCCATCGGTCTGGAGGGCGTGGGCGAGCTTGAACAGATCGCGGAGCTTCTGGATGCGCAGGGCTATGGAGCCGACCGAGTGCTGATCGACCCGGCGGTGGTCCGCGGCCTTGGCTACTACACCGGCCCGGTGTTCGAGGCGGAGCTGACCTTCGAGATCCTTGATGAAAAGGGCCGTCCGCGTCAGTTCGGTTCGGTCGCGGGCGGCGGGCGCTATGATGATCTGGTGAAGCGTTTCACCGGCCAGACGGTGCCCGCGACCGGCGTTTCCATCGGGGTGGACCGTCTGTTGGCTGCGCTGCGGGCGAAGGGGCGGCTCGGCGGTGAAACCATCGGGCCGGTCATCGTCACCGTCATGGACCGCGAGCGGCTGGCGGACTGCCAGGCGATGGTTGCGGAGCTGCGGAGTGCCGGGATCCGGGCGGAGGTCTATCTGGGCAATCCGAAGAACTTCGGCAACCAGCTCAAATACGCCGATAAACGCAATTCGCCCGTCGCGGTGATTCAGGGGTCGGATGAGCGCGCGCGGGGCGTCGTGCAGCTCAAGGACCTGTATCTGGGCGCCAAGATCGCCGCCGAGGCGAGCCTTGAGGAGTGGAAATCCCAGCCCGCGCAGATCGAACTGCCGCGGAGCGAGCTGGTGCAGGGGGTGCGCAGCATCCTCGGGCGGTACTGATGCCGCGCAAGGCCGCCGCACGGGGCGAGGGCGAGGCGATCTTCTCACGATTCCTGCTGGCCGGCGCCCTGCCGGTGGAGACGGATATCCTGCAGCCCGCCGAAACGCTGCTCGACCTGTATGGCGAGGATATCCGCGCCCGCGCCTATGTGACATCCGATCCGCTCCGGGGGGAGCAGATGCTGCGCCCGGACTTCACTGTGCCTGTCGTGCAGATGCATATGGCACAGGGGGCAGAACCGGCCCGCTACACCTATTTCGGTGAGGTATTTCGCCGTCAGGAGCATCGCGGCGCACGCGCCAGCGAGTATTTCCAGGTGGGCTACGAGCTTTTCGCGCGTGATGATATTCCCGCGGCGGATGCCGAAGTGTTTGCGCTGTTCGCAGAGATACTGGCTCCGCTCGGCCTGCGTGCCGCAACGGGTGACATGGGCCTGCTGCTGGCGGCGGTGAATGCGCTGGAGACGTCGGAGGCGCGCAAGGCGCGGCTGCATCATCACATCTGGCGGCCCCGGCGGTTCCGCGCCCTGCTTGACCAGTATTCCGGTCGCACGAAGCCCACCGATGCCCGCAAGCGGATGCTTCACGGGCTGGCCGCAACCCCTGTGGAACGGCTCCTTTGGGAGGCCGGCACCGCTGTCGGCCTTCGCAGCGATGAGGAGGTCGCCGCGCGCGTGCGCCATCTGGTGGAGGAGGCCGACACCCCGCCGATCCCCGCCGTGCAGGCAGAGATACTGGATGAGCTGATCGGGCTGCGGGATACCGCGCCCGCCGCGCTCAGCCGTCTGGAAGATCTCTCCGTGGATATGCCAGGGCTATTTCCGGCGGTGGAGCGGATGTCGCTCCGGCTGGATGCGCTCGTCGCGCACGGGATCGACGTGGACCGGCTGGATTTCGAGGCGAGCTTCGGGCGCACCACGCTGGAATACTACGATGGCTTCGTCTTTGGCTTCTACGCCGAGGGCCGGCCTGATCTTCCGCCGGTGGCAACCGGGGGGCGCTATGACGCGATGACATCCCGGCTGGGCCTTGGGCAGTCGATCCCCGCAGTCGGCGGCATCATCCGGCCGGGTGTGCTGGCGGAACTGAAGGAGGCGGGCGAATGGCGGTGAAGCTCGGCGTGCCCTCCAAGGGCCGCCTGATGGAAAAGACCTTCGAATGGTTCGGCTCGCGCGGCGTGAGGCTGATGCGCGCGGGATCCGACAGGGAGTATTCCGGGCATGTCGCGGGGGTTGAGGGCGTGGAGCTGGTCCTGCTCTCCGCCGGGGAAATCCCGAGGGAGCTTCAGGCAGGCCGCATCCATCTCGGCGTTACCGGATCCGATCTGGTGCGCGAGAAGATCGTGGACTGGCAGCAGAGGGCAGAGGTGCTGGCCCCGCTGGGTTTCGGCTTCGCCGATCTGGTGATCGCGGTTCCGGCGCTCTGGGTCGATGTGGATTGTCTGGATGATCTTGACGCCGTGGCCTCTGATTTTCGGGCGCGCCACGGGCACCGGCTTCGCATCGCGACCAAATATCACCGGCTGGTGCGGGAGTTCCTGCGCGACAATGGCGTCGCCGATTACCAGCTCGTGGATAGCCAGGGCGCGACGGAGGGCACGGTGAAGAACCTGACGGCGGAGGCGATCGCGGATATCACGTCCACCGGTGAGACATTGCGTGCCAACCACCTCAAGATCCTGTCGGATGGTCTTGTCCACCGGTCGGAAGCGACGCTGTTCCTGTCCCGCACCGCATCTTTGACAGAGGCGGAGCGCAGTGCTCTGGCCCAGCTGTCTGCCCGGATCGGCGTCTAGCGGAGGCCGATCTCATCCAGCATGGCGGCGAGCGCGGGGGGAAGATCCTCGCTCTCCCGCCCTTTGGGCAGGTCCTGTGGCGCGTCGGTGGCGGCAAGGTAGCGCCAGCCCTGAAACGGGCGCCGGGGCATGGGATGGGTCAGGACCACGTCGCGCTCCAGCACGAAGCCGCAGCGCCGGATACCGTCTCCGTGATCGCGCTCCTCGAACCCCAGCAGGCGCTGCCGGGCGAGGATCAGCCCCTTGAACACCCAATAGAGCGAACCGCCCGAGAGGATCTCCGCCTCCCGCTTCGGCCACATGCGCGTGACATGCACCGGATTGCCGGCGGGATACCGCTCCTTCTGCCAGCGGATCAGGTCATCGACCGCCTCTGCGCCGACGCAAAGCTTCACGATATGCAGGGAATCGGTCATCATCGCCTCCGGGGGATACCTGACCACATAGGCGGGCATTGACCGGAGGGCAAGGTTGACCCGCACAAATCAGTGCCTATCTTGTGTTTCCCGTCGGTTTACACACAACATACAGGGTTTACGATATGTCCCGCTTTGATACTGCCATCGCTGAACAGATCTGGGACATGAAGTACCGGCTCCGGCAGGCGGACGGCACTCCCGTGGATGGCACGGTGGAGGATACCTGGCGCCGCATCGCCCGCGCGCTGGCGGAGACGGAGGCAGACCCGGGAGTGTGGGAAAACCGCTTCTACGCCGCGCTGGAGGATTTCCGCTTCCTGCCCGCAGGCCGCATCATCGCGGGCGCCGGCACCGGCCGCAGCGTCACGCTCTTCAACTGCTTTGTCATGGGAACCATCCCGGACAGCATGGCAGGCATCTTCGACATGCTGAAGGAAGCCGCGCTCACCATGCAGCAGGGCGGCGGCATCGGCTATGATTTCTCCACCATCCGGCCCCGCGGAGCGGAGGTGAAGGGCGTGGCGGCGGATGCCTCCGGCCCGCTTTCCTTCATGGATGTGTGGGATGCGATGTGCCGCACGATCATGTCGGCGGGATCGCGGCGCGGCGCCATGATGGCAACCATGCGCTGCGACCACCCCGATATAGAGGATTTCATCAAAGCCAAGCGTGATCCGGCGCGGCTGCGGATGTTCAACCTCTCCGTCCTGGTGACGGATGCGTTCATGGCGGCGGTGAAGGCGGACGGGCCGTGGGACCTGAGCTTTGGCAGCAAGGTCTATCGCACGGTGCAGGCGCGCGATCTGTGGAACGGCATCATGCGCTCCACCTACGATTATGCGGAGCCGGGGGTGATCTTCATCGACCGGATCAACGCGATGAACAACCTCGCCTATTGCGAGACGATCTCCGCCACCAATCCTTGCGGGGAGCAACCGCTTCCGCCTTACGGGGCCTGCCTGCTCGGGTCCGTCAACCTCGCGCGGCTGGTCTCCGACCCGTTCGGGGCGGAGGCGCGGATGGATCTGGACGTGCTGGACGATCTGGTGCGCGTGGCCGTGCGCATGATGGACAACGTGGTGGATGCCTCGCGCTTTCCGCTGCCGTCACAGGCGGCGGAGGCGGCGGCGAAGCGACGGATCGGGCTGGGGGTCACGGGGCTGGCCGATGCGCTGCTGATGCTGGGCCTGCGCTATGGTTCGGAGGAGGCCGCCGAGCGGACGGAGGAATGGCTGCATGCCATCGCGCGTTCCGCCTATCTCGCCTCCGCCGATCTGGCGGCGGAGAAGGGGGCCTTTCCGCTGTTCGATGTGGAGAAGTTCCTCTCCTCCGGCTCCCTGCGGGAGATGGATGAGGACGTCCGGGCCGCGATCCGGGAGAAGGGCATCCGCAACGCGCTGCTCACCTCCATCGCGCCGACGGGGACGATTTCGCTCTACGCGGGCAACGTCTCTTCGGGAATCGAGCCGGTCTTTGCCTATGCCTACACCCGCAAGGTGCTGCAGAAGGACGGCTCGCGGACGGAGGAGGAAGTGGTGGACTACGCTGTCCGCCTCTGGCGCGAGCGGTTCGGGGATGCGCCCCTGCCGGAGTGGTTCGTGGATGCCCAGAGCCTTGCTCCGCTCGACCATGTGCGGATGCAGGCGGCGGCGCAGAAATGGATCGACAGCTCCATTTCAAAGACGATCAATTGCCCGGAAGACATCTCCTTCGACGCATTCAAGGATGTCTATCTTGCGGCCTATGAGACGGGTTGCAAGGGCTGCACCACCTATCGTCCCAACAGCGTGACGGGATCGGTTCTGACGGTTGCGGAGCCGAAGGTGGAACCCGCGCCCGCGGCAGCGCCCGTCGAGGAACGTCCCGTGCGCGCCGCTACCGGGGGTGAGGTCGTCTATCTCAGCGATCCGCTGGATCGACCGCAGGCGCTGGAAGGCCAGACCTACAAGCTGAAATGGCCCGACTCGAACCATGCGATCTACATCACGGTCAACGATATCGTCGTGGGGGGCCAGCGGCTGCCGTTCGAGGTGTTCATCAACTCCAAGAACATGGAGCACTACGCCTGGACGGTGGCGCTGACACGGATGATCTCCGCCGTATTCCGGCGCGGGGGCGACGTGTCCTTCGTGGTGGAGGAGTTGAAGGCGGTGTTCGATCCGCGCGGCGGCGCCTGGATGGAGGGTCGCTACGTGCCGTCCATCCTTGCCGCGATCGGGGGGGTGATCGAGCGGCACCTCGTCACCATCGGCTTCATCGCCGGCGAAGGGCAGGGTCTGAAGTCCGATCCCCGCGCGGACCGGGTAGTGGTTGGAGAAAAGCGCGGCCCTGCCTGCCCCAGTTGCGGAGGCTACGATCTCCACATGGCGGAGGGCTGCATGACCTGTCTGGACTGCGGATACTCGAAGTGTTCATGAGGCGATGCCGAAGCAGCGGAGTGAACCGGCCTGAAGAGGCCGGTTCCCCCTTGGGCGAGAGTGCTCAGAGCACGTAGCGGCTGAGGTCGGCGGACCGTGCCAGCGCGCCCACGTTGTTCTCCACGAAATCGGCATCCACGGTCACGGTCTCGCCCGCCCTGTCGGGCGAGGTGAAGGACAGTTCCTCGAACACCCGCTCCATCACCGTGTAGAGCCGCCGTGCGCCGATGTTCTCCACCGAGCGGTTCACATCCGCCGCGATACGCGCGACAGCGGCGATGCCATCGTCGGTGAAGGTCACATTGACCGATTCTGTGCCCATCAGACCCGCATACTGCCGTGTCAGCGCGTTGTCCGTCTCGTTCAGGATGCGCACGAAGTCCTCCTCGGTCAGCGCCCGCAGCTCCACCCGGATCGGCAGGCGGCCTTGAAGCTCCGGCAGCAGGTCCGAGGGTTTGGCGACATGGAAGGCGCCGGAAGCGATGAACAGAATGTGATCCGTCTTCACCGGACCATATTTGGTGGAAACCGTCGTCCCCTCGATGAGCGGCAGCAGGTCGCGCTGAACGCCCTCGCGGCTCACCTCCGCGCCGCGGGCATCGCCGCGCGCCACCACCTTGTCGATCTCGTCGATGAAGACGATGCCGTTCTGCTGCACCGATTCGAGCGCGGCGCGCGTCACGGCTTCATCGTCGATGAGCTTGTCCGCCTCCTCGGCGATCAACACCTCATAGCTTTCGGCCACGCTCAGCTTGCGCTTTACGCGCCGCCCGCCGAGCGCCTTGCCGAAGATGTCGCCGAGATTGACCATCCCCATGCCGGGCTGGCCGGGGATCTCCATCCCCCCGAACGGGCTGGACGTATCCTGAACCTCCAGTTCGATGACTTGTCCGTCAAGCTCGCCGCGCTTCAGCTTCTGGCGGAACATCTCGCGCGTCTGCTCCCGTGCGTCGCGGCCGGCGATGGCTTCGACCACACGCTCCTCTGCGGCCTTATGGGCACGGGCCTTCACTTCATCCCGCATCCGGTCGCGGGTTTCCGCGATGGCCGCGTCACAAAGGTCGCGGATGATCTGCTCCACATCCCGCCCGACATAGCCGACCTCGGTGAATTTCGTGGCCTCCACCTTGATGAAGGGTGCTTTCGCCAGTTTTGCCAGACGGCGGGAGATCTCCGTCTTGCCGACCCCGGTCGGCCCGATCATCAGGATGTTCTTCGGATAGACCTCCTCCTGCATCGCGGGGGGAAGCTGCTTGCGCCGCCAGCGGTTGCGCAGGGCGACAGCCACGGCGCGCTTCGCCTCCTTCTGGCCGATGATGAAACGGTCGAGCTCCGAGACGATCTCCCGCGGGGTAAGGTTGGTCATGTCTGGTCCTGTTCGTCAGTTGCGGGAACACGCGCGCATTCCGCCCGTTTCCCAATTATGCAGTAGCGGAGGAATGACAATGCCTACCCCCCAGGAACTCGCGGCCGACTTCTGGAAAGCGCTGAAATCCGACATGACGGTCATGCTGGGTATTTCGGGCAAGGATGACAGCCATACCCGCCCGATGACTGCCCTTTTCGAAGGCGATGAGGGTGGCCCGGTGTGGTTCTTTACCAGCGTCGACAGCGAGCTCGTCCACGGTCTGGGCGACAAGACGTCGCGGGCCATCGCCACATTTACCTCGGAGGGCCACGGGATTTTTGCCTGCCTGCACGGCTCGCTCACCGTTGATACGGATCGGGCGGTGGTGGATCGTCTGTGGAACCGGCATATCGCCGCTTGGTACGAGGACGGCAAGGACGATCCCAAGCTCGTGCTTCTCCGCTTCGACCCGGAAAGCGCGGAGATCTGGAAGGATGCCAGCGGCATGTGGGCCGGGCTCAAGCATCTGTTCGGTTCCGACCCGAAGGAGGACTACAAGGATAACGTGGCAGAAGTGCGGCTCTGAAGCGTCGCAGGGCACGGGCGCGCCTTCTCGCAGCCCGCGCGCCTCGCATGGACGGAGGAGCGGGTCATGACTGGTCCGCTCCTCCGCCAGTTCGCATGTCGGCGCGCTGATGACCATTGTCGTGTGTCGCAACGCCGTTGAACGGAAGGAGAAAGCGGACCCTCCCCGCCCAGGTCACGGAGCGGTAATCCGCTCCACAGTCAGATTACCGTTGGTATAGACGCAGATGTCGCTCGCGATCTTCATGGCGCGGCGGGCGATGTCCTCGGCCGGAAGATCGCTGTCCATCAGGGCCAGCGCCGCGGCCTTGGCATAGTTGCCCCCCGAGCCAATGGCGGCCACACCGTCCTCCGGCTCCAGGACGTCACCCGCGCCGGTCAGCACCAGCAGATCATGACCATCGGTGACAATCAGCATCGCCTCCAGATTGCGCAGGAACTTGTCCGTGCGCCAGTCCTTTGCGAGATCGACGCACGCCCGCGCGAGCTGTCCCGGCGTGGCTTCCAGCTTCGCCTCCAGCCGCTCCAGCAGTGTGAAGGCATCCGCGGTCGAACCGGCGAAGCCCGCGACGATCTCCCGCACCCCGCCGGGACAGAGGCGGCGCACCTTGCGGGCGGTGCCCTTGATGACGGTCTGGCCGAGGCTTACCTGCCCGTCGCCCGCCACCACCACCTCGTTACCCTTGCGGATGCCGACAATCGTCGTGCCATGCCAGCCGGGGAACCGTTCTTCCGCCATTCTTCTCTCCTTCCGGGATGCCAAGCAAAAGGGCGCCCGACGCGGGCGCCCTTGCCGTGGATCGCGCCGCGATCAGATCGCGCTGTCGATCCAGTTCTTGAGTGCCGCCTTCGGCGCGGCACCGATCTTGTTGGATACAACCTCACCGTCCTTGAACAGGAACAGGGCGGGGATGCCGCGTACGCCAAGTTGGGAAGGAGATTGCGGGTTTTCGTCCACATTCACCTTCACGATCTTGACCTTACCGTCATATTCGACGGCGAGTTCTTCCAGCGCCGGGCCGATCTGGCGGCAGGGGCCGCACCATTCGGCCCAGAAATCCACCACGACCGGCAGGTCGGACTGGCGGACTTCGCTGTCAAAGGTGGCATCGGTGACGGATTGCGTGGCCATCGGGTTCTCCTCGGCTGAGTGTTGGGGCAAACGTAGGTATGGCAAGAGAGAGCGTCAAGGCGGACAGGGATCGGCATGTTCTGGCTCTGGCATGGCTGCGGCAAGCGCCGCGGCCACCCGCGCCGGGCCGAGCGGCATGAGCACCCCCGTTCGTGTCCAGAGAACAGCCGTCTCCACCCGCCGCCCCGGCCAGATCAGGCGGAGCGCCGCCGCATAGGCTCCCATCTGGCGAAGAATGCCTTCCGGCACTTCGGCTTCCGAAGAGGGGACGACGGCGTTCGACTTGAAATCGATGGCGAGGACGTGATCGGGTGCGATCACGAGCCGGTCAATGGTGCCGAGCATCCGCCGCCCGCCGATTTCCGCGGTGACGGGCACTTCCGCCAATGTCTCCGGCGCGAACAGGAATCCAAGCGCCGGATTTTGGATGACCGCCCGAGCCTCCGCGAGCAGGGCCAGCCGCTCTGCCGCAGGCGGGGGATCGTCGTCCAGCGCCAGCAGATCGTGGGACAGGCGGTCCCAATCCGCATCGGGGTAATGCGGCAGGTGCTCGAGCAGCAGGTGAAGCCGCGTGCCGCGGAGCTTCGCAGTCTCCTCATCCAGCCCGGATTCTCCCGGCAGGGCCTTTGCGCCGCCGAGGGCGGAAGGAGAGATCGGGCCTGGGTCCTCCCTGGGCGGTGGCGCGGGCTGCAGGGTCCAGCCGGGAAGTACAACGGGCGACGTCTCCCCGCTGGCCATGACGCCCTCGCCGGGGTGGTCAGCGGGCCAGTCTCCCCGGGAGAGCCGCTTGCCCTCGCCCGAGGGGAACGTGCAAGCCTCCAGCTTCAGGCCGTCGCCCGCCGCCCGCGCGATTCCCGCGGCGATCCGGTCGTGCCAGGAGGAGAGGTCCTTGGCAGGCTCGCCCGCGCCGCAGACGATGAGCCAGGACTGCGCCCGAGTCATCGCCACATAAAGCAGCCGCGCCCGTTCCTCCTCCTGCCGTTCCAGAAGGTCGCCGCGCGCGCTGGCGATGAGGTCGGGGCTTTCGGCGGCGGCGGTGCGCCAGAGAGGCGTGCCGTTGGAAAGATAGATCTGCTCACGTTCCTGGGGGCGTGTCTTGGCGGTATCGGGCATGATGACCACGGGGGCTTCCAGGCCCTTGGAGCCATGCACCGTCATCACCCGGATGCGCCCTCCCGCCGCGTCCACCTGGCGCTTCACCTCCACATCACCGGAGGCGAGCCAGCCGACGAAGCCCTGCAGGCTGGGCACCTCCGCCTGCTCATAGGCCAACGACTGCGCGAGAAAGGCGTTGATCCCGTCCTCCGCCTCCGGCCCCAGCCGGGCCAGAAGCCTGCCGCGCCCGCCATGACGGGTCAGGATGCGCTCGGCCAGCTCATAGGGCCGCAGGAAGTCCGACTGGTCGCGCAGATCGTCCAGCATCGCGAGGGTCGGCCCGTGCCGCTCCCGCTCCCGCCGGAGGGCTTCCCAGAGAAAGGCGCCGCCCCGCGGCTCCGCCAGCCGGTAGAGATCGCCCTCCCCCCAGCCGAACAGCGGCGAGCGAAGCGCAGCGGCCAGCGACAGGTCATCCTCCGGTGTGACGAGAAAGGAAAGCAGCGCCGTCAGATCACGGATGGCCATTTCGGCGGCGAGCTTCAGCCGGTCCGCCCCGGCGATCGCCAGGCCGGCCTGCTTGCAGGCGCGGATGATCTCGCGAAAGAGCGTGTTCCGGCGTCGCACGAGGATCAGCACGTCCCCCTCCGTCATCGGATGGGTGCGGCCGTTGCCCTCGGGGATCAGCGTGCCCGCGTCTATCAGCCGCCGGATCTCCCGCGCGATCATCCGGGCCAGGCGCGCCTCGTGATGCTGGTCGGTGACGAGATCGACAGGTTCGTACCAGACGTCTTCCTCCGGGTCGCCCGCCTTGGGCACCAGCGGCCAGAGGTCGACCCGTCCCGGCATGTCGTTCTTGAAGGCGATGTGGTTCACTTCGCCGCCGAGCCCTTTGCCGGCCTCCGCCGCGAAAGTCGCGTCCACCGCGCTGAGGACCGCGGCGGAGGAGCGGAAAGAGTGGGCGAGCGTCAGTTCCACCAGCGGCATGTCGATCTGGGCGAGACGCTGGCCGAACTCCCTCCGCATCGCCTCGAACACCGCAAGATCGGCCCCCTGAAAGGAGTAGATCGACTGTTTCTTGTCGCCTACGACAAAGAGCGTGCGCGGCGTCTCCACCCGTGCGCCTTCGCCCGCGGCAAACTCCTCCGCCAGCCGTTCTATCACGGCCCATTGGCCGGGGCTGGTGTCCTGCGCCTCGTCCACGAGGATATGGTCGATCCCGCCGTCCAGCCGGAACAGCACCCATTGCGCGGCGGAGCGGTCCGTCAGCAGGGCGCGGGCGCGGGTGATGAGGTCGTCGAAGTCGAGCCAGCCGCGCTCCGCCTTGCGCCGGTCGTACTCCGGCAGGAAGGCGGCGGCGAAACGATGGAGCGCCGCCGCGCGCTCCGCCGCGACGAGGGCGAGGCGCCTCGCCCGCGCCCCCTCCACCCGCTTCATCAGATCCTCCACCATCGCCATGCGCGGCACGCGGGCGCGGGTGGCCTTGGTGGGGAAGCTGCCGATCTTGGCTGTGAACGGCTCCTTTGCCCCCGCGCCGGTCAGGAACACGCCCTCCAGCACCGCGAGCGTGCCAAGCCCCATCGGGTCGAACCGCGCGGCGCGGAGCTTCTCCGCTGCGGACAGATCTATCGAACCGCCGGTCTCCAGCGCCGCGATCAACTCCCGGCAGAGGTCGCCCTCATTGCCTAGACAAACTTCGGCCAGCACATCGGCAGCGGTGAACGCGTCAGGCAAACCGAAGAGCGTGAAGGCCGCCCGGCGATTCAGAGGATCGGTGAAGGCCGCGCGGTGCTGGCAGATCTGGGCCACCAGATCCTTCAGGCTGTCCCCGGTCCAGAGCGCGGCCACCCCGTCCACGGCGGCGACGTGACGGGGATCGTCGGCCAGCGTCTCTATCACCTCCTCGCGCAGCAGCTCTGCCGCGCGGTCGTCGATCTCGCTGAACTGCGGCGTCACCCCGGCTTCCAACGGAAAGCGGCGGAGCAGCGAGGCGCAGAAGGAGTGGATCGTCTGGATCTTCAGGCCGCCCGGCGTCTCGATCGCGCGGGCGAAAAGGCGGCGCGCCCCCCGGAGCCGCTCCGCGCCGATGTCCTGCGCGGGAATGCCGAGCTTCATGAGCGCATCGCCCAGCGGCCCGTCGCCGAGCATCGCCCATTCGCCAAGGCGATGAAACAGGCGGTTCTGCATCTCGCTTGCCGCGGCCTTGGTATAGGTCAGGCAGAGGATACGCTGCGGCTCCACCCCGTTCAGGAGGAGCCGCGCCACCCTGTCCGTCAGCACGCGGGTCTTGCCGGAGCCTGCGTTGGCCGAAAGCCAGGTGGAGGCGCGGGGGTTGGCGGCATCCACCTGCCGCTGGCTGGCTGCGTCGCGGCTCATCGGTCGTCCTTCCCGTTCCGGGGTGCGTCTGTGGCGGCACCCAAAGCGTCGGTATGCCCTGGTCGCATGTCCTCTGGCCCGTCTGGGCGCCGGTCGGCCGCCGTATCCTGACCGACGTCTTCTGGCTCCGGCGTGGCAGTCATCTCCCATTCGCCGAAGCGTGCGAGATGGTCGTAGGCCCCGGCGCTGCCTTCGCTGAACATTGCGCGTCGGGAAGTATAGCCCGTCTCTTCCGCCGCATAGCGGGCGATGAGCTGGGCCAGCTGCTCCCATGCCGCGGCCGTCACGGCGGGGGAGAGGTCCAGTGGCTCCTCCTTCGGCGTGGCGCCAAGGCCGATATAGGTGGCACCGGCGATATCGGCGAGGCCGAAATCCTCGAACGCCCCGCGCTCGGCCATCGCGGCCTCCAGCAGAAGCTGCTTGTCGAAGGCGCGCTGCTGCTTCTCCGTGGGTGGGCTGCCGGTCTTGTAGTCATAGATGTGGATGCGCCCGTCGGGAAGCTCGTCGATCCGGTCGGGCCGGGCGGTCAGCCGGAAGCCGGACGGCTCCAGCGTGATCCCCCCCGGCTTTTCCACCAGCCGCGGCGTACCTGTCCGCCGCGCCTCCCGCGCGAGAAACCAGTCCGCCGCCCTGTCCAGCCGTGCGCGCCACAGGCGGCGGGCCACGGGCCAGGGCACTTCCTCCGCCAGCACGGTGTCGGCGATCTCCATCAGCCGCGCCCTTGCCTCCGGCACTCTCGGATCGACGGTGGAGAACCGCGCGAGGATCTCGTGCAGCACGGAGCCGCGCAGCGCCGCATCCGGCTCCGGCCGGAGCGGATCGAGCGGGCGAAGCCGCAGGATGCGCCGGGCATATACCGCGTAGGGATCCCGGATCAGCCGCCCGATATCCGTCACGGGCAGTTCCAGGGGCCGCGCGGCGACGGGTGGGCGCGGAGAGGGGCGCGGTGCGGGCGTCATGCGTCGCGCCGGCGTTTCCAGCGCCTCCGCCAGCTTGAGCCAGTACGCCCCGCGCCGCCGCATCCCGGCCAGCGCCTCCGGCCCGCCGTTGTCCTTCAGCCCGCCCATCAGGTTTACCAGCCGGTTCATCCAGCGTGCGGGCACCGTCTCCGCCTCGTCCGAGCGGATGGCGCGGCTCAGCACGACACGGGGCGTCGTTACCGCCTGTTCGAAGTCATGGGCGGAGAGGCCGATCTGCCGTTCCGGGAGGAGAAGCCCGGTCTTGTGCCGCATCTGCCGGTTGAGCCACGGATCAGGCGGCGGCATCTTCGGCCAGCTCCCTTCGTTCAACCCGCCGAGGATGACAAGTTCTGCGCCATGCACGCGGGCCTCCAGCGTCCCCCAGATCATGATGCGCGAATCGACCTCGGCGGCCTCGCGGACTTCTCCCCGCGCAAGGATGGCGGAGACCATGTCGCGGTAGTCGGCGGCGTTCATCCGGCCGCCGTGAGGGGCCTCAAACGCGAGTTCCTCCATGGCGGCGAGCGCCTTGTCCCCCGCCGTATCTTCCCAGAGGATACCGCTTCCGGGCACGGGACCGGCGGCCAGCAGTTCCGCCAGCCTGCTGTGACGCGCCACGTGCTCCGTGAGTGGAAGGTCATGCCCCGGCTCTGCTGCCAGCGTCAGGGCGCCGGCCAGCCACTCGCCCCACTCGGCACGCCCTTCCTCCACTTCTCCGCCGCGGCTTTTGCGGGCGGCGAAGGCGCCGATGTCTTCCGGCGTGGGAAACACGGGGCCATGACGGCGCAGCCGCAGCTCGAACTCCCGGGTCCAGCGCAGATGCGGACCCCGTCCGGCCCCGGTATGGGTCAGCGGATGCTTCAGCAGGGTCAGCAGTGCATCGGCGGTGAGCTTTTGCGAAAAGAGCGCCGCGACATGCCGCAGGAAGCGGCCGGGCGGCGAAAGCGCAAGCGGTCGCCCCGCGCTGTCATCGGGCAGGATGCCCCAGCGGTCCAGCGCCGCCGTCACCTGCCGGGTGAGGCTTCGGTCCGGCGTGATGAGGGCGGCAGTCTCGTTCCGCTCCGCCGCATCCCGCAGGAGAAGCGCGATGGACAGCGCCTCCGCCCGCGGCGAGGGAGCCTCGATCAGCGTCATTCCCGCCACCGCGCGGTCAAGGCCGGAAAGGGTCGGCCCCTCCTCCATCCACTGATCCGTCACCGGCGCGGGGCGAAGGGCAAGCGAGACGAGCCGGTTCCGCTCCGGGCAGGGCGGGGGCGTGCCATCCCAGTGCTGCACGGCGGACATCGGCAGATCGACGCTCCGCAGGAAGCTGCGGAACCGTGCCTGCGGATGATCCTGCGCCGTCAGCCCGTCGTCGAGCGAGTCCCAGACCGGCTCCGGCAGGTCGAAGTCATAGCCCGGCAGCACAACCGCGCCCTGCGGCAGACCTGACACCGCGCGCATCAGCCGGGCCGTCGTCCCGCGCGAGCCGGTGGAACCCGCAACGATGATCGGATGGGCCGGGGGTGTCTCCAGCCACTGGCTTTCCAGCCGCTCCACCACCATGCGCCGCCGGGCCTCTGCATCCGGGGCCTCGCCGGGGCCGGGCGACAGGAAGCGCGCGGCGATGCGGATGAAGGCGAGGCTCCGTTCCCAATGCTGGGCATGGTCGGCGAGATCCAGCGCCTCCAGCCGCTCCAGCGGAACATCCTCTCCCTGCATCTCGGACAGCAGCGCGGCAAGGCTGTCGGCCAGATCATAGACAGACGACCGGGGGGCGAGATGCGGCTGCACGTCGAGCAGACGCTGTACAAGTTGGGCCAATTCCAGCCTTCGCCGCAGTGGCGGCACCGGGGGCGGCAGGTCTGCCATCGCCAGATCCCGCTCCAGATCGGTGACGAGCCGGATGCGGGGCAGGAGCGTCGCCCCGCCTGTGGCGAACAAGGCCTTCACCCGCCTTTGCATCCGCCGCGTGTTGACGAAAAGCTCCACCCGCGCGACCGCCTCCGGTGGAAGGGGGGCCAGCCGGGCACGCAGACCTTCGACCAGTTGCCGCGGGAAATCGACGCCCGCGGGCAGGGCAAAGACGCGGGGGGTATCGCTTGGCGGGAAAAGGTCAGCCATCGGCGAGCATCGCCTCTCCCAGCGCGATACCTTCAGGTCGGCCCACGTCGCACCAGCGGCCCGGATGGACCACGCCGTAAAGGCGGCCCGCGGCGATCATCTCATCCCAGAGAACGTTGAGGGAAAACACCTCGGCCGCGATCCCGGCCAGACCGTCGGGGCGGATGATCTGGGCGCCGGTGTAGATGTAATCCTGCCCCCGCGTGACAAGTCCGTCGGCAAGGTCGAAATCGCCCTTCGGCCCATGTCCTGCCGCGCGGCTTTTGGGCACCAGAAGGAGAAGCCCGTCCATCCGCTCCGGCTCCCAGGCCGCGGCAAGCGTGGCGAGCGGGTTCGGCCCGGTCCAGACGGCATCGCTGTTCAGGGTGTAGACCGGCCCCCCGCCCAGCAGCGGCAGCGCGGCGCGGAGACCTCCGCCCGTTTCAAGGAGCGTCGGCTCCGGCGAATAGAGCACCCGTTTGCCCAGATGTGCTTCGATCATCGGGGCGAGGTAATGGGTGTTGACCACGATCGGCTCGGCCCCGGCGGCTTCCGCCAGCCCGAGCGCATGGTCGATCAGCGGCAGACCCGCCACTTCCACCAGCGGTTTCGGGCGGTCCAGCGTCAGTGCGCCCATGCGCGTGCCACGACCCGCGGCGAACAACATCAGGGGCAGGCGCGCGTTCCGCATCGGGCTTTGATCCTTTCGAGGCGCTCCGGCGTGGGTTCTGGCAGCGTCTCCCGCACGAGACGGGAGAGATCGGCCAGCGCCGGGTGGGAGAGGTCGCGCATCAGGTGATCCCAGACGCGCGGCATGAAGGCGAGGTAACGCGGCTTGCCATCCCGGAGGCAGAGCCGGGCAAAGACACCCAGAATTCGCAGGTTCCGCTGCGCACCCAATGTGGCATAGGCGGCGCGGAAGGCCGCATCTTCCGCGCCCGTTTCCGCGACGTAGCGGGCGATCATCTCCTGCCGGAGCGCCTCGGTCGTGTCGCGCCGCGCATCCTCCAGCAGCGAGACCAGATCATAGGCGGGATGGGCGCGCCGCGCGTCCTGAAAGTCGAGCAGGCCGACACGGGCCGCCCCCTCCCGCTCCGGCAGCCACAGCAGGTTTTCGGCATGGTAATCGCGCAGCGCCAGCACTTCAGGCCCGCCGGCATGGCGCAGTGCCGCCGTGTTCACAGCCTCGGCCAGCGGCGCGCGATCCACAGGATCGGCACCGGTTCCCGGCAGATACCAATCCACCGCCAGCGCGGCGAGATCGCCGAGCAACGGTGGGGCATACCGCTCCACGCCATCGGGCGCGGGATGGCGATGCAGTTCCACGAGAGCATCGACAGCGGCAGCGTAGAGCTGGCGCTCCTGCCCGGCATCCTCCCGCAGCAGGTACGCGTAAAGGTCGTCCCCCAGATCCTCCAGCAGCAGGAAGCCCCGCGCCGCATCCTCCGCCAGGATCCGGGGAGCAGAAAGGCCGAGCGAGGAGAGATGCCGTGCGATTGCTGTGAAGGGGCGCACATCCTCCCCCCGCTCCGCCGGTGCGTCCATGAGAACCAGCGTCTCCCCCGCCGCGCGCACCCGCTCATAACGGCGGTTGGAGGCGTCGCCCGCCAACGGTGCGCGCGCCGCGTCTATCAGCCCCGCCCGGGTGAGAAAGGCATCTGCAAAGTGGGTCCGGGATGTTTCGGTCATCGGTCCTTCGTGCGCTGGGTTATGGGAAGAAACGCCATGGGTAGAACAGTCTTTGAACAGAGGGGTGTTGGACGGGCGGTCGCCGGACAGGCGGTCGGGCGGAACGTCCTCCGGCAGAGGTATTCCGGGCGACGGTTCCTGCCGGGGCATTCCGGGTGGGGCGCTCATGGCAACGTTTCCAGCAGGGGCTTCAGCCGCGTGGCCCAGCCTGCATTTCCGGTGAGGGTGACAGATCGGCTCTCCCCCTCCCGCGTGGGCCGGAAGGCCAGTGCCAGCGCCCCCTCCGGCGCGAGGGAGCCGAGCCTGTCGGGCCATTCCACCAGTGTTATCGCAGTGGTGAACGCGTCCTCCAGCCCCAGTTCCACGATCTCATCGGGATGCGACAGGCGATAGAGGTCGCTGTGCCAGATCTCGTTGCTCCCCGCGCCATAAGTCTGGACGAGGGTGAACGTCGGTGAGGGAACCTCCGTCTCTGCCCCGAACCGCGCCCGGATCAGAGCGCGCGCGAAGTGGGATTTGCCGGCTCCGACCGACCCGTCGAGCAACAGGACGTCTCCCGGCCGCAGCAGCGGCTCCATCGACCGTGCGAGGGCGTCCGTGGCCTCCGGGCTGGCAAGGTCGACCGTGCGGGAAAGGGGTGCTCCAGACATGCCCGACTTGTAACGTTCCCGTCCCGTTCTGCAAGCCGTCTTGAGGAGCGGGCCGCGCCGAATGCAGTAGGGCTGGAGCGCTCATCGCCCAAGCCGCGGTGCCTCCGGCGATTGCCCTGCGGGCCGGTCATTCTGCTGCGAGCAGCCGTTCCCCCGCTGGACGGATCTGAAATGCCACGAGAGTCGCACCATCGGACAAGGGCGTCGCGCGGCACTGGAGAAAGGTCTCGTCTTCGCGCCGGACGGCGGCCGTCCATTCCTCCCGCCGGTCGAGAGTGCCGACCTGCTGGCGCAGCTTCTGCCAGAGCGTCGCCCCGGGAAGGGTTGCCTCCCACACGGCGATTGCCTGGTCGATATCCACCGGCGTCAGATCCTCACCCCCCTCTATCCCCCAGAGACCTGCGTAAGCCCGATTGGAGACGAGCAGGGTTCCCGCGGCGGAAAACACCGCGATGCCGTCCGGTATGGCGTCGATGACCTCCTGCGACAGCTCGATCTCCGCACGGAAGCGGCGCGACAGGGTGATCTCTCCAGTGATATCCTCCAGCAGGAAGGTAATGGCGCCTTCCGGATGCGGCTGGCCGGTCACCCGATAGGTCTGGCCTCCCGGAAGGCTCCACGTCTCCTCATAACCACCGGTTTCGGCGGCCTTCTCGACCTCGGTCATCTGCTGACGCCAGCTTGCGTAATCCCGCCGCTCGGGCAGCATCCGCTGTTCCCGCAGGCGTTCAAGAAAGGCAAAGAGCGAAGGTCGCGCGGCAAGGAAATCCGGTCCCAGCCGTGTAAGGTCCGCGAGCGCCGGGTTGAACATCTGGAGCTTGCGGTTCCGGTCGAAGACCGCCAGCCCGATCGCGAGCCCCATGAACGCATTCGACATCGCCTGCTGCGAGCCGCGGAGCCGCCGCTCCATCCGCATCACGCCATCGGCGGGGATCGCATATCCGACGGTATCGCCGCCGTCTTCGGCGGTGAACACGCAATCGAACCACGCTTCGCCGCCAGCGCGCTGGATCCGCTGACTTCCCGGCAGGCTTCCCGGCGATGTCGCGCGCGGGCCGGGGAGGAAGAGGCGCGGAAGCGGCCAGGTGATATCGTCCGGGTTGCTTCCCGTGAGCGCGAGATAGGCGGCATTGGCCCAGGTGATTTCCCCCGCCGGGTCTGTCCGCCAGATCGGCCATGGCGCGGTCTCCACCGTCCGGCGCAGCAGATCCAGCTCCTCCTCTGCGGCCGTTCGGGACAGGGCGCCGGCTGTCGCGCCACGGAGAGTGAGCCGGAGGTGGCTGTTCTCCCGCCGGGCCGCGAGCGTCACGCCGCCCCCTGACTCCCGCGCCTCCTCCCCAGGCGCGAGCGCACGGAGCCGCGCCATCACCCCGGGCAGCCGCGGTTCCAGATAGCCGCCGAGTCGTGACCAGTCCGTCCGGCCGCGAAGCGGTGCAAGCAGGAGCAGCCCGTCGGGCGAGCTGTCGATGAGCCGCTCGTCATCGAAGAGAAAGGTGATCCCTTCCGCGCGCGGCTCTGAGGCAAGCTCCCTCACCCCGCCCGGCGTCTTACCGCCAAGGAATACCGCCACGGCGGTCGCCGCGCCGGTTGCCATCACCGTCGCAGTTGCCACGGTCAGGAAGAAGGCGATGTCCATTGCCCCTGTCCTCCATTCCCTGCCTGGACGCAGGGTTTTGGGCATGAGGCTGCAAAAGGGTTAAGATGGAGTTAATGCGCGCACGACCCTTTAACGAGCGGGGAGAGCGTGGCTTTCAGGTCTCGAATGTCGGATTCTCGCCCAGCGGACCGGTTTCCGCCGCAAGCGTCGCGAGCGGCCAGCGGGCGGCGATCACCGCGCCCCCTTCCGCGGCGTTGGTGAAGCGCAGGCTCGCCCCTGTCCGCTCCAAGAGCGTCTTGGCGATGAACAGGCCGAGGCCCATTCCCTCATAACCGGGGCGTTCCGGGTCCGGCTCATCGCGGCGGCGGCGCAGGAAGGGTTCGCCGATTCGGCCCAACAGCTGAGGGGGATAACCGGGACCGTCATCGACGATGGTGATGCGCAGGCTCTCCCGTGACCAGATAGCGGTGATGACGATGCCGCTCCGCGCGAAATCCACCGCATTCTGCACGAGATTGCGCAACCCGTGGATCAGTTCGGGCCTGCGGCGGATCATCGGCTGGGGGGAGCCGTCGCCGCTCTCCATCACGAAACGCACGGTCTTGCCCCGGCTGGCGTGCGGCTCCGCCGCTTCTCGCAGGACCGCTTCCACCGGAGCGCTCCGCAAATGCATGTCGTCCTTCCCCGCGCGGCCCATGGACCGCAGGATATCGCGGCAGCGGTCGGCCTGATCGCGGATCAGCGTGACATCGGCCATCAGATCGGGATCGTCGCCCACCTCCTCCAGCAGTTCGGAGGAGACAAGCTTGATCGTGGCGAGAGGTGTGCCGAGTTCATGCGCCGCCGCCGCCACCACACCGCCCAGATCGGTGAGCTTCTGCTCCCGGGCCAGCGCCATCTGCGTGGCAAGCAGCGCCCGGGACATGGCCCGCGCCTCGGAAGCCACGCGATGCGTGTAAAGCCCGATGAACAGGATGCCGATGAGTATCGCGAGCCAGTTGCCGAAGCGATAGATCGGCGGCAGCACCACCGGACTTCCGTCGGCGAATCGCATGGGAACGCTGCGAAACTCCACCAGCGTCACGAGGGCGATGGCCACCACGGCGAGGACGATGGTCGAGGATAGCCGGAGAGAGGTGGCGGAGATCGTCACGGGCGCAAGGATCAGCAGCGCGAAGGGGTTGTGAATCCCCCCCGTCAGATAAAGCAGCAGCCCGTATTGCGATGTATCGACCAGCAGGGTCAGCATCGCCTCCCGATCCGTCAGGCGGCGGTTCTTCGGAAAGCCCAGCATGGTGACGACATTGACGGCCACCATGGCCAGAATCGCCGCAATCGCCCAGCCCGTGGGAAGAAGCAGGCCGAAATACCGCTCCGCCACCATGAGCGCGATGAACTGCCCGGTCACCGCCATCCACCTGAGCAGCACCAGCGTGCGCAGGCGGAGCGGGCGTTCCGCCGCGCTTTCGGGCGGGTCCGGGAAAAGGTCGGTAAGCGTCATGCCGGGGCCTGATGTCGCATGGGGGCGGGGGGTGATTGTTAATCGCCTCGCGATCGGCGATCAATGCAGCCGCGCACCGGAACGGGGTCCATCGGGATGATACGCACCTATGCCGCGCTCGCCGCGGGCTTCATCATTGCTCTTCTTGGAGGGCTGGCTTTCCTTGTCGTCAGCGGCCGCGGAGAGGAGGATCCCTTTGCGTCCTGCCGCTCCACCAACATTGCGGGGGGCGCCGGTCAGATCGGCGGGCCGTTCAGCCTTGTCGATGGCAAGGGGGAGACGGTGACCGAAAAGGCGGTGCTGACGAAGCCGTCGCTCGTCTATTTCGGCTATACTTTCTGCCCTGATATCTGCCCCTTCGACATGGTGCGCAACGCCGAGGCCGTCGAACTGCTGGAAGAGAAGGGCAAAGACGTGACGCCCGTCTTCATTACCGTCGACCCCGAGCGCGACACACCGGAGGTGGTGGGCGAATGGTCGAGTGCCATGCATCCCCGCGCCATCGGTCTCACCGGCACGCAGGAGCAGATTCATACGGCCGCGCAGGCCTACAAGGTCTACTATCATATTCCTGACCATGCCGAGGGGGATGAGAGCTATCTCGTCGATCATTCGACCTTCACCTATCTGATGCTTCCCGGCTATGGCTTCGTCGATCTCATCCGGCGCGACCAGACGCCCGAACAGGTTGCAAAAACCGCCGCCTGTTTCATAGATAACATGTGATCACCATATCGAGGGTTGCCGGGAGCGGGATTTGACCCGGTCCGGCGGCGCGCCTAGAGTGCCGCGAATTTCGTGGGATGAGAGATGACCGAAGACACTGAAGACCTCGGGCCTGACCGTTCGCTCCTGCTGGTCGATGATGACGAGCCATTTCTGAAGCGGCTTGCCCGCGCTATGGAGAAGCGGGGCTTCGAACCGGTTCTCGCCGGGACGGTCGCGGAAGGTCGCACCATCGCGCTCGAGCAGGCGCCCGCCTACGCGGTGATCGACCTGCGTCTGGAGGATGGCAACGGCCTGGAAGTGGTGGAAACCCTGCGGGAACAGCGGGCGGACAGCCGTATCGTGGTGCTGACCGGCTATGGGGCAATCGCCACCGCCGTCGCTGCG
The DNA here is from genome assembly GCF_000740795.1 of Haematobacter massiliensis. Lineage (GTDB taxonomy): Bacteria > Pseudomonadota > Alphaproteobacteria > Rhodobacterales > Rhodobacteraceae > Haematobacter > Haematobacter massiliensis. The sequence continues at coordinate 362,924 of NZ_JGYG01000003.1, read as the reverse complement.
GTCAAGGCGGGTGCCACTGACTATCTCTCCAAACCCGCGGATGCCAACGATATCACTTCCGCGCTGCTGGCCCGTGGGGGCGATCTGCCTGCGCCGCCGGAAAACCCGATGTCCGCCGACCGCGTGCGCTGGGAACATATCCAGCGGGTTTATGAGCTCTGCGACCGGAACGTCAGCGATACGGCGCGCCGGCTCAACATGCATCGCCGCACTTTGCAGCGCATTTTGGCGAAACGCAGCCCGAAATAACATATCTTCATTCGCAGAGGTGGGAAACTTTTTGCCGGTTGCCCAGCTGGCGAAAAAAAATTATTGCGCTCGTCGTGGATATTCGTCAGCAGCATATTATCCTAAGCGTTAATGTTTTCCCCGGAGCCGGATAATGGAAATGGATCTCGAGACGCTGTCCCTGAAAGAACTCAAGGATATGCGTCACAAAATAGATAGGGCGATCGCTACTTTCGAAGAACGCAAGAAACGCGATGCTCTTCAGGAGCTGGAGGAAGTCGCAAAACGCCACGGCTTCGACATCGCCGATCTTACCGAAACGCTCAGCGCGCGCAAACGCGGGCCAGCGGCGCCGAAATATGCCAATCCGCACGACCCGGATCAGACCTGGACAGGCCGTGGACGCCAGCCCAACTGGGTGAAAGCGGCTTTGGAAGCAGGCCGGCAGCTCGAAGACCTCGCGATCTGAACATCTTTCCCGGCGTGCTACCTGCTTTGGGTGGCACGCGCCCCTCAGCTTTGGTCCATTTCCGCCAGCAGGGCGGAGTGTCGGGCAAGAAATGCCTCTCGGGCCATGACGGGCGCGCGGGGGGTTATTTCATGGCCAGCGAATTGCGACTGCGTTCGGCCAAAATACTTGTTCGCTTCGGCCACGGTAAAGCCCGCGATCTGTGTCGCTTCCAGCCAGGCAGAAGCACTGTCCGCCAGCTTTATCGCCTTCTTGACAGCCGCCGGAAGAACGGCAGGCAGCCCGAAGCGCAGGTGAATGGCCGCTGTCAGTCTCTCGTCCAGCTTGCCGTAATCCGGCCCGATCGCCGCCTTCACCGGAGAGATCATATCGCCGATCACGTATTCGGGGGCGTCATGCAGCAGGGCGGCCAGCCGCCAGCGCGGCGATTGCCCGAATTCGCCTTCGGCAAAGATCTTCTCGACCAGAAGTGAGTGTTCGGCGACCGAATACGGGAATTCCCCCTGCGTCTGTCCGTTCCAGCGGGCGACGAAAGCAAGCCCACGGGCGATATCCGCGATCTCTATGTCCATCGGCGTCGGGTCCAGCACGTCGAGGCGACGGCCGGACAACATCCTCTGCCAGGCGCGGGGCGGCTTCTTCATCTGGCGCTCCTTGATCGCAGGTAGCGGTAGGCCCGGTCCCGCAGCTTGGCAAGGGTCAGAGCGCGGGGGAGGGGTTTCATTGCCGTTCCCGTCCATGGGTGATATCGACGGGCAAACGCGACGCAGGAGCTGTCATGAAGGATTATATCGTCAAGGATATCACGCTCGCGGATTTCGGCCGCAAGGAAATGGATATCGCGGAAACGGAGATGCCGGGTCTGATGGCGCTCCGCGAGGAATACGGTGCCTCCCAACCGCTCAAGGGCGCGCGGATCGCCGGCTCCCTGCATATGACCATCCAGACCGCTGTGCTGATTGAAACCCTGACCGCGCTGGGCGCGGAGGTGCGCTGGGCGTCCTGCAACATCTTCTCCACGCAGGATCATGCGGCGGCGGCGATTGCTGCATCAGGCGTGCCGGTCTTTGCCATCAAGGGCGAGACGCTGAAGGACTACTGGACCTATACCGATCAGATTTTCCAGTTCCCGGAGCGCGCCAACCTGATCCTCGATGATGGCGGGGATGCGACACTCTACATCCTGCTCGGCGCGCGGGTAGAGGCGGGGGAGACCGCGCTGATCGCCAATCCGACCTCGGAGGAGGAGGAGGCGCTCTTCGCCCAGATCCGCAAACGGGCGGAGGAAAGCCCGGGCTGGTTCACCCGTCAACGCGACCTGCTTCAGGGCGTGTCGGAGGAGACGACGACCGGCGTCCACCGCCTTTACGATCTGCACAAGCAGGGCCTGCTGCCCTTCCCGGCGATCAACGTCAACGACAGCGTCACCAAGTCGAAATTCGACAACAAGTACGGCTGCAAGGAATCGCTGGTCGATGGCATCCGTCGCGCGACCGACACGATGATGGCCGGCAAGGTCGCAGTGGTCTGCGGCTATGGCGACGTGGGCAAGGGGTCTGCCGCCTCGCTCCGCGGCGCGGGGGCCCGCGTGAAGGTGACGGAAGTCGATCCGATCTGTGCGCTTCAGGCGGCGATGGACGGCTATGAGGTGACGCTGCTGGAGGATGAGGTCGCGACCGCCGACATCTTCATCACCACGACCGGCAACAAGGACATCATCCGCATCGAGCATATGCGCGCGATGAAGGACATGGCCATTGTCGGGAATATCGGTCACTTCGACAATGAAATCCAAGTCGCCGCGCTCCGCAATCACAAGTGGACGAATATCAAGGATCAGGTGGACATGATCGAGATGCCTTCGGGCGCGCGGATCATTCTGCTGTCGGAAGGGCGTCTGCTGAACCTCGGCAATGCAACCGGGCACCCGAGCTTCGTGATGTCCGCCTCCTTCACCAACCAGGTTCTGGCACAGATGGAACTTTGGCAGAAGGGTGAGGACTACAAGCCAGGCGTGTATATCCTGCCCAAACATCTGGATGAAAAGGTCGCCCGTCTGCATCTGGGCCGGATTGGTGCGAAGCTCACGGAACTCCGGCCGGATCAGGCTTCCTATATCGGGGTGAAGGTCGACGGCCCCTACAAGCCCGAGCATTACCGTTACTGAGCCAGATTGCGTTATGTGAATGTCCTGCTAACCTCTGCGCATCCCAGATGCGGAGAGGTTAGATGGGCAAACGCGACGAATTGATCGAGAAATATGCCGGCGATCTGCGCACGAAGTGCGGGATGGAGCCGGACATGGATCTGCTCACCAAGATCACGATCGGTTGCGGGCCGACGATCTACAGCGCAGACAGCGAAACGGTTGCTGCCTCCGATTCCGCTGAACTGGAGCGGGTTAAGGCGAGTTTTCTGGTCAAGAAGCTCGGTCTGCCTGAAGGGCCGTCGCTTATGGAAGGCATCCATAAGGCGGTGGAGACCTATGGGAAATCCGAGCGCAACAAATATCGGGCGGTGTTCTATTACCTGCTGGTGAAGAACTTCGGCAAGGAATCCGTCTACGCCTGACCGGGCAATCGTTCGAGCAGTGCCATGGCGGCAGCAGGATTGGCGGTCTTGTGGCCGCTGATCACATAAATGAACACATCGCGGGGTTTTTTCGGGGCTGCCTCTCCGATGGGGGGCAAGCCGCCATCGCCGCCTTCCGCCCAATTCACTGCCGCTTCACTCCATCGGGTCAGATCAGCGGGTGAATAGCCGGCTTCTGGGGTTTCAGTGGTTCCCATGAGGCGCGCATAGACGAAGTCCGCCGTCACATCCGGGAACAGCGGAAATTCAGAATCTCCCGCGATGACCGCCGCAACCCCATGTCGGTGGAGCAGCTCCGCGCATTCCGCCACCAGGAAGCTCTCATGGCGCAATTCGACCGCGTGCCGGAGCGGGCGTCCGTCCACCTCTTTCGGCAAAAGCGCGAGAAACCCCGCGAAATCCTCCGGGTCGAATTTCTTTGTCGCCATGAACTGCCAGTTGATGGGGCCGAGCTTGTCCTTCAACTCGGCGATACCGCTGTCGATGAACCGCTGGATCGACTCGCCCGCCTCCGCCAGCACCTTGCGATTGGTGGCGAAGCGCGGTGCCTTGAGGGCAAAGACGAAGTCCTCGGGCGTCTCGTCATGCCAGCCGGCAAAGGTCTTGGGCGTCTGGCTGCGGTAGTAGGTGCCATTGACCTCGATGGTGGTCAGATGGCGGCTGGCATAGTCCAGTTCGCGCTTCTGCGGCAGCCCGTCAGGGTAGAAACTGCCCCGCCATGGCTCATAGGTCCAGCCGCCGATTCCCACCCTGATCCTGCCCGCCATACCGCTCGCCTCCCGCTACAATCCACCCATTTCGCAGATAGTCTGCCATTCCGCCTCTGACACCGGCTGCACGGAAAGGCGGGAATTGTTGACCAGCACCATATCCTTCAGGCGAGGGTCGTTCTTGCATTCCTCGAGCGTGACGGGGCGCGGCAGGGGGCGCACCGCGCGGATATGCACGCAGTCCCATTTCGGATTGTCCGCAGTGGAATCGGGCGCGGATTCGGCGGAAACCTCGACGATTCCCACGATCTCCTTGCCGATGTTGGAGTGATAGAAGAAACCCTTCTCCCCCACCTTCATCGCCCGCATGTTGTTGCGCGCCTGATAGTTGCGCACGCCGCCCCATTCCTCACCGGCCTCGCCCTTGGCGACCTGCTGGTCCCAGGACCAGGTGTCGGGCTCCGACTTGAACAGCCAGAAGGCCATCAGCCGATCACCTTGCGCCATTCGCAGACTTCGACCGTTTCGAACAGCCCGGCCTTCGCATAGGGATCGTTCGCGGCCCAGGCTTCGGCGGCGGAGAGGTCATCGGCCTCGATCACCACGAGGGAGCCGACGGGCGAACCGTCCTCGATGAACGGCCCGGCGAAGGCCACCTTGCTCTCCCCGAGATAGGCGAGATGGGCGGGGCGGTTCTCCATGCGGAGATCGAGCGCGCCGGGTTTGTCCCGGCAGATCACGGCAGCGTACATCATTCCTCCTTAAGCGGTCGGTTCAACAGGCGCTCGGCGGCCTCGGTCACGGTGACGCGGCCATCAATCAACGCAACGATCATGGAGACCACGGGCATGTCCACCCCTTCCCGCGCGGCGCGGGCAGCCATCGCGCGGGCGGTGGCGATCCCCTCCACCGTGGTGGAGGCGTCCCACTCCGCGCCGGACCCCAGCGCGTGACCGTAGCGGAAGTTGCGCGATTGCAGCGAGGTGCAGGTGAGGACGAGATCGCCGAAGCCCGAAAGGCCCGCCAGCGTCTCGGCCCGTGCCCCTGCGCGCATCGCCAGCCGCGTCATCTCGCCGTATCCGCGGGTCATCAGAGCGGCGCGCGCGCTGTCGCCCAGCCCCGCGCCCATCACCGCGCCCGCCCCGATGGCGATAACGTTCTTCAGCGCACCGCCCAGTTCGGCACCCACCACATCGGTCGTGCGATAGAGCCGGAGCGCGGAGGTGGAGAGCCGCTCCTGCATCGCCTCCCCCACTGCGGCATCCGCGCAGGCGAGTGTCAGGGCCGTCGGCAGGCCGTGCGCGATATCGGCGGCGAAGCTCGGCCCGGTCAGCACGGCGGGAACCGCGTCCGGGCAGGACCGCGCGATGAGCCCGGTGGATCCAAGCCCGCTGGCGAGGTCGATCCCCTTGGCACAGCCGATCACGCCCCGACCGGCGAAAAGCGCGCGATGGGCTTCCAGAAAGGCAGCGGTCTGCTGCATGGGGATGGCGAGGAGGAGGAGATCAGCCCCGTCCGGCAGCGTCTCTCTCACCCGGATCGCCATGGGCAGCGTCTCGCCGGGGAGGCGGCGGCTGTTCGTCCGCTGATCCCGCATCTCATGCGCCTGCACCGCATCCCGGGTCCAGAGGTCGACTTCGGTTCCCTGCCGGGCAAGGCTGATCGCCAGCGCCGTGCCAAAGGCGCCTGCCCCCAGAATGGCGATACCGCTCATGCTTTGGCGCCCTTCTTGCCGGAGCCGATGAGCGCCGGTCTGCTCTGGTCGAGCGGCCAGCGCGGGCGGGCGGTGAGGTCGGCCGGATCGTCCGGGATGCCCGCCCGCAGCCGCTCGATAGCCGCCCAGGCGATCATCGCGGCATTGTCGGTGCAGAGCTTGAGGGGCGGCGCGACGAAGGCCAGGCCTTGAGCATGGGCGACCCCTTGGAGTGCCGCGCGGATCTCTCCGTTGGCGGCCACGCCGCCCGCCACCGCGATGGCGGGTGTTTCGGGGGCAAGCTCCAGATAGCTCGCGATGGCCCGCCGCGCCTTCTCCGTCAGCACATCGGCCACCGCGCGCTGAAAGACCGCGCAGAGATCGGCCCGGTCCCCCCGGCGCAGCCCGCCGTGAGCGGCCATCAGCTGATCCCGCGTCCGCAGCACCGCCGTTTTTAACCCTGAGAAGGACATGTCGCAGCCCGGCCGGTCAAGCAGCGGGCGGGGCAGGGGGAAGCGGGCGGCGTCACCGTGCCGGGCCTCTGCCTCCACGGCGGGGCCGCCGGGCTGGGGCAGGGCGAGCAGCTTCGCCACCTTGTCGAACGCCTCGCCGGGAGCGTCGTCGATCGTGCCGCCCAGCCGGTCGAAGCGATCCGGGCCGTGGACGATCAGGAACTGACAATGACCGCCGGAAACCAGCAGCAGCAGATAGGGAAAGGCGATGTCCCCCGTCAGCCGGGGGGTGAGGGCATGGCCCGCCAGATGGTTGATCCCGTGAAGCGGCAGGCCGGTTCCCGCCGCCAGCCCGCGGGCGAGCATGACACCCGCCAATACTCCGCCGATAAGCCCGGGACCGGAGGTGACGGCCACGCCGTCAAGATCGTCAAGCGCCAGCCCTGCCGTCCGCAGCGCCTCGGCCACCGAAATGTCGAGCTTCTCGACATGGGCCCGCGCGGCGATCTCCGGCACGACGCCGCCATAGGCCTCATGAAGCGCGGTCTGCCCGGCGACGACATTCGCCAGCACCTCGGCCCGGCCTTCCGGCGTCAGCCGGACAACCGCCGCGGCGGTGTCGTCGCAGCTCGACTCGATGCCGAGAAGGGTGAGAGCCTTTTCCATGATCCTGATCCGACGGGTCTTCCGCGTTGCCTGACCGCCCCCGCGCAGGTAACACCGCAACATGCGCGAGACAACCCGACGGCCCTTTTCTGCCGGTGCACCAACGCTCCTGCTGACCCGGCCGGAGGCGCAGTCCCGGCGTTTCGCCGCCGAAGTGGCGCGGCTATGGCCGGATCTCGCGGTGATCCTTTCCCCTGCTCAGGAGATCAAGCCGCTCCCCATTGCCGTGCCGCAGGGCACGAAGGGCATTGTTCTCACATCGGAGAACGCTGTGCCGGCGCTGCCGTTCGGGCTGGGTCTGCCCGCCTATTGCGTGGGTGAACGGACGGCGGCGGCGGCGGCGGCGCATGGCCTCTCGGCACATGCGGCGGCGGGGGATGCGACGTCCCTGCTGTCCCTCATTCGGCATGAACGGCCTTCCGGCCCGCTTTTTCACCCGCACGGGCGGCATCTTGCCGCCGATATGGTTGCGGCATTGCGGGACGAGGTCGAGATCACCGGCGCCGTGGCCTATGAGCAGGTGGCGATCCCGCCTTCGGGAGAGGCAATGCGGCTTCTGGAGGCGGATCGGCCGGTCCTTCTGCCGCTGTTCTCTCCGCGATCCGCGCGGCTTGTGGCGGGCTGGCCGATGCGCGCACCGCTTCTTATCGCCGCGATGAGCGAGAATGTATCGGCTGCATGGTCGGGCGCGACCCCGAGATGCCTGAAAATCGCCCCAATCCCTTCGGCGGCGGCTATGCTAGAGACAATCGGAGCGCTGAAAGGCTGAAATAGGTTGTTTTTTCGGGAACCTAGCCTCGTGAGAAGGCATGAATTGCCGATGGGCCGCACCCGGATGCCGCAGGCTGCGGGTTGAGGCCGAGGGAACCGGTCGCTAATCTCCGTTCAAGGAACGGCCAACGGGAGAGCTGCGTGGAAGACGAAAAGAAACCGAGCTCGCGGAGCAAGGCGAAGGCCGAAGAAGCGCAGACCCCGCCATCTGAAGGAACTCTCTCCGCGCGGGAGGCGGCAGAGGCCTTCGACGCTTCGCAGAGCCCTGACACAGACGCCAAATCTCCTTTGGAGGCGGATGCGACGGAAGACCCGGCACCGGCGGAGCGCCATGGCTTCACCGCCGATCGGCATACCGATCCTTCCGCAGCTCCCTCCGCCGATCACCCACGGGATCTGACATTGGAGGAGCCGCTGGTAAAGGCGGCGGAGGAGGAGCGCGTGGCACCGCCCCCCCCCACTCGTCCCGAACCGGTATCACAGGGCGGCGGCTTCTGGCCGACACTTGCAGGGGGTGCGATCGCTGCGGCACTGGGGTTCGGCGCGGCCTATTTCCTTTTGCCTCGTCATGCGACCGATCCCGCATTGGAGAGCCGGATCGCGGAGCAGGCGCAGCAGATTTCCCAGATGCGTTCCCAGATTTCGGCGCTGCCCGCCCCGGCCGATCTGTCCGGGGTCGAGGCGGAGATTTCCCGTCTCTCCGCCGCCGTGGCAGAGGCGGAGACGACGCGCGATTCCCTGGTCTCCCGGATCACGGCGCTGGAGGATCGGCCCGTCGCCGCCGCCTCGTCAGGAGGGTCGGAGACGGTGTCGGCAGATGTGAGCGCGGCGCTGGAGAGCCTTCGGGGTGATCTCGCCGCTCAGGCGGAGCGCAACGCTGCCCTGTCCAGCGAGGTGGAAAGTCTCCGATCGTCGGCTGCCGCCGGTTCGCGCGCGGCGGAAGGGGAGGCGATCGTTGCCCGTATCCGCATGGCGATAGAACTCGGGACCGGTTTCGCGCCGGCTGTCGAGCGTCTGGAGCAGCTGGGGGTGAACGTTCCCGCCGCGCTGAAAGAGGCCAGCGGCGGCGTAGCCCCCCTGTCCGATCTCCGCCGTGATTTTCCCGAAGCTGCGCGCGCCGCGCTTGATGCCTCATATCGCGCGACGGGGCAGGAGAGCTTTGGCGACCGGGCAGAAATGTTCCTGCGCAATCAGCTCGGCATCCGCTCTCTCACGCCGCAGGAGGGGAATTCACCCGATGCGGTGCTGTCCCGTGCCAACGCGGCGGTTCAGGCGGGGCAGATCGATCAGGCGCTGACGGAAATCGAAGCCCTTCCCGCCGCGGGTCAGGCCGCGATGGGCGGGTGGCTCTCCGCCGCCAAGACCCGCGTTTCTGCACAGCAGGCCGCCGACGAGATCGTCGCCGGCTTTACCCGGAACTGAGGCGCACATGCTCTGGTCCCTTCTCAAGGTTCTCCTCTTCGTCGCCATCATCGCGGCGCTGACCTTCGGCGCGAGCCATCTGCTCAGCGCGGGCGAAGGCATCCGCATCGTCTTCGGGGATAAGGAATTCTCCATCGGGCTGCTGCAGGCAGTGATCCTCTCGCTGCTCGGCCTCGTCGGCGCATGGGTGCTGTTCAAGGTCGTGGGCCTCGTGCTCGCGCTGTTCCGTTTCCTGAACGGCGATGAAACCGCGATGAGCCGCTATCTCGACCGCAGCCGCGAAAAGCGGGGATACGAGGCGTTGGCCGACGGTATCCTCGCCCTGACAGCAGGGGAGGGGCGTCTCGCCATCAACAAATCCGTGCGGGCGGAGAAATTTCTCAACCGCCCCGAACTCACCGATCTCGTCATTGCGCAGGCGGCGGAGATGGTCGGTGATTCGAAACGCGCCACGGAGGCGTGGAAGCGCCGTCTCAGCGATGACCGGACGCGCTTCGTGGCGCTCCGCGGATTGATGCGGATGAAGCTGGCCGAAGGCGATACCGATACCGCGCTGAAGCTCGCGGAGCACGCGCTGGCCATTCGCCCGCGTCATGCCGAAACGCAGGATGTGCTTCTGAAGCTTCAGGCGGATCGCGGCGACTGGAAGGGTGCGCGGCGCACGCTGGAGGCAAAGCAGCGCACCGGCAACATGCCTCGCGATGTCTACAAGCGCCGCGACGCGGTTCTGGCGCTGCAAGAGGCGAAGGAGGTCTTTGCCGAGGGTAATTCCATCGAGGCACGGGAGGCGGCCATCGCTGCGAACCGCCAGTCGCCCGACCTTATCCCTGCCGCTGTCATGGCCGCACGCGGCTATCTCACCACCGGTGACAAGAAGAGCGCCTCGCGTGTGTTGCGCAAGGCCTGGGAGGTGTCCCCGCATCCCGACCTCGCTGCCGCCTTTGCCGAGATCGAACCGAATGAGACGCCCGCACAGCGTCTGAAGCGGTTCGACAGCCTTCTCCGGCTGCGCCCGGATGACGAGCAGACCCGGCTTCTGCGTGCCGAACTGGACATTGCGGCGGAGGATTTCCCCGCGGCACGGCGGGCAATGGGCGATCTGGCGGAAACGCATCCCACCGCGCGGAGCCTTGCCATCATGGCGGCGATCGAACGGGGAGAGGGCGCGGACGATGCGGTGGTGCGTGGCTGGCTTGCGCGCGCGCTTGTGTCTCCGCGCGGGCCGCAATGGGTCTGTGACAATTGCGGTGCGATTCACGCGCAATGGGGTCCGATCTGCGACAATTGCGGCGCCTTTGACACGCTCGCGTGGAAGGAGCCGCCGGAAGGGGCTGGTCCCTCTCCGACGCAGGCGGAAATGCTGCCGCTGATCGTCCGCGCGCCGGAGCCGAAGCCTGCACCTGTGGAGCCGGTTGTGGAACCGGAACCGGTGCCTGACTCCGTGACCATTGCGCCGGATGAAACGCCGGAGCCGGTGGTGGAGACGCCGCCGCACCCCAAGGAGCCGCAGGAGACGCAGCCAGCAAGCTCCAGCCCGTTCCACACGCCTCGCGAGGTCGACCTCGACGCGATGCGAAAAGCCGGCGGCTGAGCGGGAGAATTCTTGCGTTTTAGGGCTACACACCCCCGCTGGATGGTGCTATCAGCCCGCCACAACGCCCTTCCGGCCCCGCCGGGCGGGCCTCCCGCAAGGGAACGCCGCAGTAGCTCAGCTGGTAGAGCACGTCATTCGTAATGATGGGGTCGGGGGTTCGAGTCCCTTCTGCGGCACCACTCGACCAAGAAGACTCCAGAAGATCAGGATCAACGGGTTTCAGCCCGGGTTATCGGTATTGGCTGGCATAGCCGCGACCGGGGACCGGGGGCAGATCGGCGTCCGAAGCGGTCTGTGCGCCCCTGCTGGCGGCAGTCGCGGCATTCGGGCGGGAATGCCGTCATCGAGAAAGCCGCATCGATACAGGGATTGCGCGTGATCCTCATGGGTGCCGTCACTCGGACTCGTTCGCACCCAGCTGCGACCCGGCGGGTGAGCCGTTGCCGGGATCTCGGGGCGGGAATGGCTGCAGGGAAGGCGGCCTAGCCGGCCCGCGTCCCGCTGCGGGGGGGCAGAATGCACCCGGATGTTCTGGCCACAGTGTCATGTTGTGCTCTCACGTCTCGCTTGCCGCGCTGCGTGAATGCCGCAATAAGGCTGCGTCCCGAAGGATGGAGCGGGAAACTGAAAGGACGTACGATGACTGAGACGCTGCAAGAAGCGGGTGAAGAAAACCGCCCCCTCAACCGTGAGGATTTCAAGGTGCTGGGCCTGTCGGCCTTGGGCGGGGCGCTGGAATTCTACGACTTCATCATCTTTGTCTTTTTTGCAGGGGTCATCGGGCATCTGTTCTTCCCGCCGGATATGCCGGACTGGCTCGTCATGATCCAGACATTCGGGATCTTTGCCGCCGGATACCTCGTGCGTCCGCTGGGCGGAATCGTGATGGCGCATTATGGCGACAAGGTGGGGCGCAAGCGCGTTTTCGCCCTTTCCGTGTTCCTCATGTCGATCTCGACGCTGGGCATGGCGATGCTGCCGACCTATGCGACCATAGGCGTGATGGCCCCGATCCTGCTGATCGTGCTTCGCATGCTGCAGGGCGCGGCCATCGGCGGTGAGGTTCCGGGGGCCTGGACCTTCGTGGCGGAACATGTGCCCGCCCGGCGCGTGGGCATGGCTTGCGGGTTCCTCTGCTCGGGGCTGACGCTGGGCATCCTTTTGGGCTCGCTGATCGCCACGGCGATCAACTGGACCTTCACGACGGAGCAGGTCTCTGCCTGGGCATGGCGTCTTCCGTTCTTCCTTGGCGGGATCTTCGGGCTGTTCGCGGTCTATCTGCGGCGCTGGCTGTCGGAGACGCCCATCTTCCTTGCGATGAAACAAGACAGCCGCCTGCAGGAGACGCTGCCGATTCGCACCGTTCTGCGCGACCATATGCATGGCGTCATCATCTCGGGCCTGCTCACCTGGGTTCTGTCTGCCGGGATTGTCGTCACGACACTGATGACGGCAACCTTTCTGCAGAAGCTTTATGGCTACTCCGCGCTGGAAGCGCTCTCCGCCACCAGCTTCGGCACGCTGTTCCTGATCTTCGGGACAGTCAGCGCAGGGGCGATCGTCGACAAGGTCGGCAGCGGCCCGTTCTTTGCCGTGGCGGGCGTTGTCTTCGGGGTGGCAACCTTCACCTTCTACACCTTCGCGGGTGTGTCCTTGCCGGTCCTCTTCGGTCTCTACGCGGTGATGGGGCTGGCGGTCGGCATGGTGGGGGCGGTGCCCTATGTCATGGTGCGGGCTTTCCCGGCGCAGGTGCGGTTCTCTGGCCTCTCCTTCTCCTACAACGTTGCCTATGCGATCTTTGGCGGGTTGACACCGGTGCTCGTCACCACGTTCCTCGCCGTGAACCCGATGGCCCATGCGTGGTATCTGGTCTTCATCGCCGTGCTGACGACGGGTCTCGGCTTCTACCTGATGGCGAACAGTGCGCGGGTGGAAGGTGAGATCGGTCTCGACGGAACGGAGGCGGCGGCCCATTGAGGGCCGCCCCTCGCGTCACACGGCCCGCGCGGTGATGGTGTAGGCAAAGGCCTTGGCGTCAAGCTCGTTCAGCGGGGCGCCGGCCACCGTCCCCTGTGGATACATGAGGAAGGGCAGGGTGCCCGTGCGCCCCGGCAGGTGCAGATCCTCCGCCCGGTTATAGGCCACCCAGTTACCTTCCCAGTTGCCCAACAGGGCCGCATTTACCTCTGTCACCAGCGGGTCGGACGGGTCACGGATCCAACGGTCCGATTCGGCGCGCATCACCTTGAGCACATCGGCGGGGTCCATCGCGACCCAGCCATAGCCGTCGAGCCACACCTCCGCCCGGCAGTGCTGCGCGCCGGTGATCGTCTCGCTGTTTGCGCCGAGCTGCTTGTAGCCGAAGGCGGAGGGCGCGACCCGCACCCCGTACATGTCACGCGCCGGAACGCCTGAAGCGCGGGCGAGGGCCACGAACAGTCCGTTGAGATCGGCGCATTTCCCGCCCAGCCCGGCGCTGGTCAGCGTGGCCACGGCATCGCCCGGACCGCAGCCCGGCGTGTCGAGATTGCGGTAGCAGTTGGCGACGATATAGTCGTAGATCGCGCGCACTTTCTCCACATCCGTGGTGGCGCCTTCGGTGATCCGCGCCGCCGTCTCGGCCACAACCCCGTCGAGCGGCTTCATGGCAGAGGGTCGCAACGCCGCGGCCAGAACGGCAGGATCCTCGGTGACCGCGGAAGGTTTGGACCAGTCGATGGTGCGGTTGCGCGTTTCAAACCGATTGACCAGTTCGAGGCTTCCGGGAGCCTTGCCGTCAAACGCCGCATGCAGGAAGCGCGCGCCGGTGGCGGGGTCCGTCACAAGCTCGGCCTGCGCGGCATTGCCTGTCCAGCTATCGCCGAGGCTCCGCTGATACTCGGTGGAGAGCGAGGGCACCGGCAGCCATATCTCCGCCTTGCCGGCGGGCAGGGCGATCGTCACGCGTGTCTCATACCGCCGCCAGGGCGTGGGAGCCGGAGCGAAGCTGACAGGATCCGCCCATGCGCGGGAGGTGAGGCCCCCGAGCATCGGGGCGAAGCCTGCAGCCAGGGCGAGTTTGAGAACGGTCCTGCGGGGATGGGCGGTCATCGGCTCCTCCTGTCCGTGGGTATCCGGACAGATTGGGACAAGACCGGCCGCTGCTCAACGATTTTCGGGAGAGTAAGGTGAGAGGCTGGACGACGACCCAAGCGGGACTCGTTACGGCTGCTTCCTTCCGGACCTGACCGGGTTGGCAAGGCGCTCGCCCGCGCCAACCTCTCGCGAGGGGATCTAAGGGGCGCGTGCGGAAATGGCAAGCCTACTCTGCAGCTTCGAGCCGCTGGGTCGCGCTATCGTCATAGGCTTCCCGCGCCGCGCAGACCCGTTCGTAATTCGCCTCCGCCCAGTTGCCGAGCGCGCGGAGCGGCACCTGCAGCTCCTCTCCCAGCGGGGTGAGCCGATATTCCACACGCGGCGGCACGGTCGGATACACCCGCCGGTGAACGTAACCGTCCCGCTCCAGCCCGCGTAGGGTGACCGTCAGCATCTTCTGCGAAATCCCGGTAATAGACCGTTTTATCTCGGAAAATCGGCGCGGTTCGGGGGTGAGATGCATGACGATGAGCACGCTCCACTTGTCACCGACAAGGGCAATGATGTCATTCACGCGGTTGCAGCGCTGGTGAGTTGGTTCCATGGACGTAACCTTCTGACTGCAAGGTGCCTTCTTGCGTTTTGCGAGACGGTTACTAATTTGCCCTCAGTCACTCAAAGAAACAAGAGGCTCCCCCATGAAGACCGTGGCCGTTCTGGTCGGATCACTCCGCAAGGATTCGATCAACCGCAAATTCGCCGAAGCGCTTGCCAAACTCGCCGCTGGCAAGCTGAATTTCAAATTTGTCGAGATCGGCGATCTGCCGTTGTACAACGAGGATCTGTGGGACAACGTCCCGGCGTCCGTCCTGCGGATGAAGGCCGAGGTAGAGGCCGCCGATGCCGTGCTGTTCGTAACGCCCGAATACAACCGCATGCTCTCCCCCGCGTTGAAGAACGCCGCCGACTGGGGGTCCCGCCCCTATGGGAAAAGCTCCTGGCTGGGCAAGCCCTCGGCCGTCGTCGGGACCACACCCGGGACGACGGGCTCCGCCGCCGGACAACAGTCGATGAAGATGCTCGCGACGATTCTGGGCACCGTGCAACTCGGCCAGCCGGAGGTCTATTTCGTCTGGAAGCCCGAGCTGTTCGACGCCACAGGCACGCTGGTCGAGCCGACGGCGAAGGCGTTCCTGACAAGCTGGGTCGACGCTTTTGCCAATCTCATCGACGCGGTCGCCAAAGAGCCGGTTCCCGCCTGATCCGCCTGTCGAGATCGGCGATGAGAGATGTCGTCTCGCCGATCTCCCCGCGCCCGTGTCTTCTCGCGTCCGTGTCTCCCCGCGTCCGTGCCGCCATGCTTCGCACGGGCCAGCGACCGCATCCTCGGATCGGTGATATGCGCCCGCGATGACATCGGGCCGCGATGGAATGATGCGGGGATCATCGAGCGTATGCAGGCCCATCTCCACGGTAGCCCACGGTGGCCTCTGCGACCGGAGCGGGATGAGGCCGCCACGAATGCCACGGCGCTCCCTGCGAGAATGGCGCAATTCGGGGGGGAAGGTTGCGATCCATGCTCCACATGAAAATCACCACGACCGCGCCCTCGCCGCGCCCATGCAGAGCGCGGCGAGGGCGCGGGTTCTCGCTGAAATGGAGGGGAGCGCCATTCCGGGTATTGAGGGACATCAGCACGGTGGAAAGGCGCTGACGCTTGGAAACCGGGCGCGGGAAATCGGATTGTCCTGAGCTGAGCGGAGTTCCGGCAGGTGAAGCGTCCCGCGCCTCTCCGAGGCGTTCTCAGCCCGGATTGCGCTCCGCCCAGCCGGCGAAGACCTTCTCCAGCGCCACGACGATGTAGTAGAGCACGATCCCCAGAAAGGCGAGCGCGAGCAGAACGGCGAACATCAGCGGGTAATCCGCATTGATCTTGCCCGAATCGAACAGCGCACCAAGGCCCCGGCCATGCGGTTCCACGATCTCCATCAGGTTCGTGCCGATGAAGGCCAGCGTCACGGCGACCTTCAGCGCGCCAAAGAACTCCGGCAGCGTCTTCGGCAGGGCGATCTTGCGGAAGATGGTGAATTTGGACGCACCAAGCGAACGGAGGATATCGCGATACTCCGGCTCCAGCGTGGACAGGCCGATCGCCACCGACACGGCAATCGGAAAGAAGGAAATCATGAAGGCCATCAGGATGGTGTTGAAATCGTGCTGGCCCACGAAGATCAGCGCCACCACCGGCACCACCGTCGCCTTCGGGATGGCGTTGAAGCCCACAAGCAGCGGATAGAGCGCATCCCGCATGGTGCGGGAAAAGCCCATCACCATGCCCAGCAGCGTTCCGAAGATCACCGCCAGCACCAGCCCCACGACCGTGCGCCACAGCGTCTGCCAGCCTTGGGTGAGGAACAGCTCCCGGTATTTCCAGAAGGCGGGCGGCAGATCGGAGGGCGAGGCCATCACGTAATTCGGCCAGCCCTTCACCCAGACCAGAAACTCCCACCCGGCGAGCAGAAGCACCGTGGCGATCAGCGGGATGGCGATCTTGCGCAGCGTGTCCATCAATGCGCCTCTGCCGGTTTGCGGCCCTGCGCAATTTCGATCTGCTCGCGGAGAATGGAGAGACGCTCCACCGAGGCGGGTTCGTAAAGCATGTCGAGCGTCCGCGGGCCGTCGTGGTTGACGGTCATGACATATTGCGTGGTGGCGGGGCGGCCCGACAGCACCACGATCTCATCGGCAAGAAACACGCTCTCCCGCAGGTCATGGGTGATGAGCAGGGAGGTGAACGGCTCTTCCGCGCGAAGCGCGTGCATCGTCTGCCACAGATCCTCCCGGGTGAAGGCGTCGAGCGCGCCAAAGGGTTCATCCATGATGAGCACGTCGGGCTTGTGGACGATGGCCCGGCAGAGAGAGGCGCGCTGCCGCATCCCGCCCGAGAGCTCGGAGGGGCGCTTGTCGGCAAACTTGCCGAGACCCACGAGTTCCAGAAGCTCCATCGCGCGGGCTTCCTTGGCCTTGCGGGACATGCCGGGGGAAACGATCTCCAATGGCAGGATCACATTGTCCAGGATCGTGCGCCATTCCAGCATGACAGGGTTCTGAAAGGCCATCCCCACCGTCTTGCGCGGGCCTTTCACCCGTTCCCCATGCAGCCAGACCTCGCCCCTGTCGGGGATCATCAGCCCGGCAATCAGCCGGGTGAGCGTGGACTTGCCGCAACCGGAAGGGCCGACCACCGCGCAGAAGTTGCCCTCGGGGATGGAGACGTTGAGGTCTTGCAGAACCGGCAGCGGGCCGGCCTTGGTCTTGTAGGCGTGCGTGACGCCCTTGATATCAACGAGGTTTGCCATGCCGCTTCCGTTTCGGGCGGGTCCGACCCCGCCCGGCCTAATCCACTGTGGTCAGTCTGCGAGCTTCAGGCTGCCGTCAGCGGGCAGGTAATCGGCGGTGAAATACAGATCCGGCGTGGGATCGTTCTGGAAGGTATAGATTTCCTTGAGCTGCTCGATGGAGGCGGCATACCGCTCGGCATCGATATTACCCATGCCGTGCTCCTTCACCCAGTCTGTCAGCACGTTTGTCCCGATGGACATCTTCAGCCGCTCCGTTTCCAGCGCCAGATCGGAGGCGGGGGAGCGTTTGATCATCGATTCCACCGCCGCCTCCGGGTTGGCGATAGCGTCTTGCCAGCCCTTCGCCACGGCGCGGAGGAAGCCCGTCACCTGCTCGGGATGTTCCTTGGCGTAGGTCGTGTTCACGATGATGGCGTTGCCGTAGTATTTCACCCCGTTGTCGGCCATCAGAAAGACCGAGATGTCATCTGCCGGAACGCCGAGCCGCGTCAGGTTGAGGAAGACGGAGAAGGAGAAGCCCATCACCGCATCGACCTTGCCCTCTGCCAGCATGGGTTCCCGGGTGGGGAAGCCGACAGGCTCCACGGTGATCTTGGAAATGTCGATACCGTTGGCTTTCGCGAAGGCCGGGAACTGCGCCCATGCACCGTCAGGAGGCGGAGCGCCGAGTTTCTTGCCTTCGATATCCTTGATCGCGTTGATGCCCTGCGACTTGCGGCCGACCATGGCCGCGGCGGGCTTGTCATAGACCATCATCACCGCCGTGACCGGTGCGCCGGGGTTCTGATCGAGGAACTTCGCGATGGAGTTCATGTCGGAGAAGCCGAAGGGGAATGCGCCCGTCGCCACTTTCGGAATGGCGTCGAGCGACCCCTGGCCTGCGGAGATCTCCACGTTCAGGCCCTCGGCCTTGAAGTGACCGTTGTCGATCGCGGCGAAATACGGGGCCGATGGCCCTTCGAATTTCCAGTCGAGGGCGAAGGGGACCGTCGTTTCCGCCGAGGCGCCCGTGGCGATGAGGACGGTGGCGGTGAGGGCTGTCAGGGCGCGATGGAACACGAAGGGCCTCCTTGAAAACTGCGGCACCGACCCTGCCCGACCTTTGATCGGGAGGGGAGCATCTTAGGCGATCTGCCTGCGAACTATGCAAATTCGTCGCAGGCGAATGCTTGATTATAGGGCTAACCGTAAAATCATGCCCGACAAATGGGCATAATGCAAACTAAAGAAGGATGCGAAAACGGGCGAAGCCATCGTTTCCCGGTCCTGCCGCCTCGATGCGCAGGCCTTTCAGGTCGCCCAGATGATCCGCCGCTTTCGGCCCCGTTTCAAAGATCACGCTTGTGTCGGCCAGAGGGGCGAGGCGCCAGTTGTTGTCCGCGGAGGGGTTAATCGTGCCCTGCTCGACGATGTAGCGCACGATGACATCCCGGTTGGTGTCTGGCCCTTCGAAGACGATCGTCGTGCCGTCGGCGCCGGGAAAATCTCCGCCGCCTTCGGCGCGGTAATTGTTGGTCGCGATGATGAATTCCTGTTCCGGCTCTACAGGGCGGCCGTCGAAGGTGAGGTTGACGATGCGAGCGGCGTCCGGTGCCTCCAGCTGCCCCTTTGCAGAGTAACGGGAGGGTTGGGAGAGGTCGATCTCATAGCTCACCCCGTCGATCACGTCGAAATTGTAGCTCGGAAACTCTGGGTTCAGGAGGGGCTGATCGGCCTCGCCCGGCGTGATCTGATTGAACATTCCCGCTGATCGTTCCAGCCACCCTCGCAATTCGGCGCCCGTCACCCGGACCGCCCGGATCGTATTGGGATAGAGATAGAGATCGGCCACGTTGCGGATGGCGATGTCGCCCGCAGGCACATCGGTATAGTACTCCGGCCCGCCCCGGCCACCCGCCTTGAAGGGCGCCGCGGCGGAGAGGATCGGCAGCCCCTCATGCGGGGAGCCGACCAACATCTCTGCGATGTACCACTTCTGCGCGTTGGAGACGATCTGGACGGAGGGATCGTCGGCCACGAGGGCGAAATAGCTGTGCAACGGCGCGCTCGTCCGGCCCACCGGGCGGCGGACATAGGCCAGCGTCTCCTCATGCTCCCGCGCCACCGAGGTGAGCACTTCGGGGCGGCTGTCCACCAGCGCGGTGATGCTCCTGTCCTCGTTCCGGCGGGCAATGGGGCGGGCCTCGCTCGTCGCGGTGACGACGCGCCATTGCCCTCCCTCGTGCTCCAGCAGCAGGTCGATCAGCCCCATATGCGAGCCCCAGAAGCCCGCCATGACCGCGGGCCTGCCATGGATCGTGCCTGCAACGGGATCGACGGCGGCAGAGGCTTCAAAGGCGGGGGAGGGGAAGACGAGATGGCTGTGCCCGGTCAGCACCGCATCCACCCCCGGCAAGGCGGCAAGGGGCGTGGAGGCATTCTCCATTCCGTCTGACCGTTCCGCCGGGCCGATACCGGAATGGGACAGCGCGAGGATGATATCCGCCCCCGCTTCTTTCATCTCCGGCAACCATGCTTCCGCCGCCTCGACGATGTCGCGCGTCTCGACCCGGCCCTCGAGGTGCTTTCGGTCCCATTTCAGGATTTGCGGAGGCACGAAGCCGATCAGGCCGATGCGAATGGGGATATTCCGCCCGGAGCCGTCCTGCACCACGCGGTCGAGAATGACATAGGGCGGGATCAGCGTCCGATCCTCTCGCGGGCCGGTGCCCCGCCGCGTCGCGACATTGGCGGAGACCAACGGGAAGTTCGCGCCCGCCAGCGTCCGTTCCAGAAACTCCAGCCCATAGTTGAACTCATGGTTGCCGAGCGTCCCCGCATCGTAACCGACCGTATTCATCGCCGCGATCACCGGATGGATGTCCCCCTGCCGCATCCCGCGCTCATAGGCGATATAGTCGCCCATGGGGTTGCCCTGCAGGAAGTCGCCGTTGTCCACCAGGATCGTGTTCGTGGCCTCCGCCCGCACGGCGTCGATGAGTGCTGCGGTACGCGCCAGCCCGACCGTGTCGGAAGCCCGGTCGGCGTAGTAGTCGTAAGGGTAGACATGGACGTGAAGATCCGTCGTCTCGAGGATCCGCAGATGGGCCTGGTTGGTGGCCGCCTGAAGCGAGAAAGGATGCAGAGCGATCAAGCCGGTTCCTGCCGTTCCCGCCAGAAACTTCCGCCGGGTCATCGTGAAGTCTGTCCCGCTCCGCATGTCCACCCCCCGCCTTTTGATCGGCGCGATCCTAACATCATCGGTCGCAGGTCGCATACCGCTTCCCCGCTCCCGGCGGAGGATTGCCATTGCAGCTATAAGCCACAAATTACAACTTGTAATTGTTTAATTTCCATGAATGCCCCGTTTTTGTGCAGCTTGCAGCGACCGCAGCAGCATGCGATCCAAGGATCAAACTCACAGCAGAGGGCGGTCTGCCGGATGTCAGACGGCTGCGGGAGGCAGAAATGCGGGATGCAGAGGCGGTAACTTTTGGCAGCGCGGGGCTCGACAGGGCGTCCGGGCTGCGGGCGAAGCCGGAGGCTCTGGCGGCGCTGCTGAAAAGGCCGGACGCGCGGGTTCTGCCGATGTGGCAAGGTCTCGTGCCCGTCGTGGACGCGGGCCTTGCCACCGTGTCACCCGGCCATCCTGCCCTGGCTGACGCCGCAGGCACACCGACGCTGCTTGGCCTCGACGACGGCGTGCCGTGGTTCGGGGCGGATATCTCCGCCTGGACTCCCGACATCGCCGATGCTGCGGCCAATGCCGCCTTCCTGGATCCGCGGGAGCAGCGCCACCCCGCGCTGCCTGCCGAGAGCCGATTCGTCGAGCTGCGCGCGGTGATGACCCGCCTCACCCGCCGGGAGGCGGAAATCGCCGCTACCGCCCGCGCGCTTTTCGGCTGGCACGCGACACATGGCTTCTGCCCGCGCTGCGGCCATGCCTCAGAACCCGCGATGGGCGGGTGGATCCGGCGTTGCCCGAACTGCCGGGCAGAGCTTTACCCCCGCACCGATCCGGTGGTCATCATGCTCATCACGCGGGGTGACCGGGTGCTTCTGGGCCGGAGCGCGGCCTGGCCGCAGGGGATGTATTCGCTGCTCGCGGGCTTTATCGAGCCGGGAGAAACGGTGGAGGCCGCTGTCCGTCGCGAGGTGCTGGAGGAGGCGGGCGTCCGTGTCGGCGCGGTGAACTATCTTGCGAGCCAGCCCTGGCCCTTCCCTGCCTCGCTGATGATCGGATGCCGGGGCGAGGCTCTGTCGGATGCCATCGAAATCGACCCGGCGGAAATAGAGGACGCGCGCTGGGTATCGCGGCAGGAGATGGTTGACGTGCTCTCCGGTGCCAATCCAGCGATCCGGCCGGCGCGGGAGGGAGCGATCGCGCATTTCCTCATCCAACGCTGGATGGAGGACCGGCTGGACTAGCGCCCATCATCGCAGGGTGAACTGACCGGGTTCCCGCGCGGCATGCCCTCTTCGCGGGCTGCGCCAGATCGGCTGGCGCCGCCGCGGCCATGAGAGCAGGAAGGTAAAAAGCAGCTCTTGGCTGGCCGTCGCGCCGGAATACGCTCACGTCTTGAGGCTCACGTCTTGAGGCTGACCGATACAGGGTGCGCTGCAACGAGTCCCGCAGGTTTCCGGGTCTCACCGGGGGTGGCAGAGTTTTGCGATTTTTCCCCAACTGCGGGCTGCTGAAAAAGTCTTGAAGCCTCATGTCGATGCTTTGGTAATCGGAAAGCCGAACCTCTGAATGATCCGAAATGGATAGATTTCCGACCGTACTTGGCAGGATTTCCGCTCGAGCGCCGACCTGAAAGCCTCTTCCGGCCTGCCAAGGGAGGCTGTGCGCAGGAAAGCCAGCACACGGCTGCCCCCGCGTGCATGGAGGGCTTCCCGGAAGGATTCCGACAGGCGATACCGGGGGCAATGGTCGGCCGGAGGCGCGCCGACGGGCTTGCCCGAGGTTGTTTTCCCCGACAGCCTGCCTTGTGACCACCGGAGGCCGCGGAATATCGCTGCTGAATAAGTCGGGCACCTGCCCGGGCTTGCGTTGAAGGCCGGAACGTCTGTCCGGACTCGCGGCTTCGGGGACGCTTCTGAAAATCTGCAGAAGATTTCGACCCCAGCACAACCGCGGAATGCGTTTTCGGCAGCCTGTCAAACCGTCGCTCTCCGGGCAGAAGCAGGTTGTCCGCCCCGGCTTGCAGGCCGTGCCAAAGACCCTTGACTGGGGGATGATTTCTGCATCCTCCCGCGCTCATTGATCGCGGTGAAGCCGGCCGATCTGGCGCAACACGCCAACGGGAAACGCTGCGAGAGGCAAAAGACCCAGTCAGGTCGCACCGCGATCCCGGTCAGTTTTCATCCCGCGATCATGGTCGCTAATGCCTGCGCGAATCCGCCGGATACACGCCGACCAGCGACATTTCCGTGGTGAAATAGCGAAGCTCGTCAAAGGCGAGCTGCACGTTCCGGTCTTCGGGGTGCCCTTCCACATCGGCATAGAACTGCGTCGCGGTGAAGGAGCCGTTGACCATGTAGCTTTCCAGCTTCGTCATGTTGACACCGTTCGTGGCGAAGCCGCCCATCGCCTTGTAGAGCGCGGCGGGGATGTTGCGCACCCGGAACATGAAGGTCGTGATCATTCCCGCCTCTCCCCGGCGCGTCAGATCCAGTTCGCGGGACATGACGAGGAAGCGCGTGGTATTGTTCTGCTGGTCCTCGATCTCCTTCGCCAGCACGTCCAGCCCGTAGATCTCGCCTGCGAGTTCCGAGGCCAGCGCCCCGATCGCCGGATCGCCCATTTCCGCGATCTTCATCGCGGAGCCCGCCGTATCTGCGCCGGTCAGCGACTGGATGCCGTGCGCACGCAGGAAATCCCTGCACTGTCCCAGCAGCACGGTATGGCTCATTGCCTGCCGGATATCCGCGATCTTCGTGCCGGGGATGCCAAGCAGGCTGATGTGAACGCGCACGAAGGCTTCGTCGATGATATGCAGCCCGCTCTGCGGCAGCAGGCTGTGCATGTCCGCCACACGGCCATAGGTGGAATTTTCCACCGGCAGCATGGCCAGATCCGCCTTGCCCTGACGGACCGCTTCCATCGCATCCTCAAAGGTACGGCAGGGCATCGGTTCCATCTCCGGCCGCGCCTGACGGCAGGCCTGATGGGAGTAGGCTCCCGGCTCACCCTGAAAGGCGATCTTTCCTCGCATGGTTTCTCCCGGAATTCTGAGGCTTGCTCTGTGACGTATCCTGAGGGCTTGCGGGACACACCGCCCCGGCGCGTGGTAACTACACCTTGAAAACGACGAACGGAAGCGGCTAAGACCGGACGAGACACCAGCCGGGGGGGCCAGATGTTTGACCAGATGACCGTGACCAAGACCGTCGCCGCTTTCTGCGGGGCCCTTCTCATCCTGATGCTGTCGAACTGGGCCGCCAGCGCCCTGTTCTCCGTGGGGGGTGGTCATGGAGAGGAACACGCCGCCTATGTGATCGACACGGGCGCGGAGGAAGCGGGCGCTGCGGCTGCCTCCGACGAGCCGCCGTTCGAGGAGGTCTTCGCCACCGCCGATGCCGCCGCGGGCGAGAAGGTGTTCGCCAAATGCCGCGCCTGCCACAAGATCGATGGCGCCAATGCCACCGGCCCGCATCTGGACGGCGTGGTCGGCCGCGCGGTCGGCGCTGTCGAAGGTTTCGGCTATTCGGACGCGATGAAGACTCATGGCGGCGACTGGACGCCCGAGAAGCTGAGCGAGTTCCTTGCCAACCCCAAGGCCGATGTCCCCGGCACCAAGATGTCCTTTGTCGGGCTGCCGCGCATCAAGGAACGTGTGGACCTCATCGCCTATCTGGAATCGCTGCCGCACTGAACCTGCGCTTGGGCGATGCAGGAGACAGGCCGGCCTGCGCCGGCCTTTTTCTGTTGCGTAGCCAAGCCACGCGGCGGGCATTGCGCGTGACCGGGAGCCGGCAGCTCCAGCGCGCTGTTGAACAGGCGGTCGTGTTCAGCAGCCGTATTGTAACCACTGTCGATCCCGCTTCACTGACCGATACGCCGGCGCCCGATATCGACCAAAGCCCCGCGCGCGAGGCCGCTTGATCTGGGGAAGGGTTTTAAGGGTCGACCAATGCGATCCAGCCCCGCGCGCGAAGCCGCTTGGTTATGACCAGCGGGCGCGGCCAGGCGCGAACGATTCAGCCCCGCCCAGCCCCGCGCGCGAGGCCGCTTGGCAGCACGGCACCGTTTAACGGGCCCCGCACCGGAACCAGCCCCGCACGCGAGGCCGTTTGATCTGCGCCGAGAACCACCATGTCCCGGTGCCACCCTGTCCGGTGCTGTCAGGGGGTTGCGAAAGGCCCTAAGCCGCGAGGGCTGACATGCAGCCGGTAAAGCGGGTGGGTCCGACGGCTCCTCGACGAACCCGAACCTCGCGGCATTGGGTTTGCGAAGACCTGGTTGGCTTGGATGCCGCTCCCTGCCTCACGGATGCGGCGGAGCGCGCCGAAGCCGTTCGCTCGGAGATGGCGATCCTCGGCGGAGACCTGCATCCGCGCCGCGGTGCGTTTTCACCTACCCTTACAACAGGGACGCCGGCGCCGAGATCATCCGTAATCTGACCACCGCCGCTCCGTGAGATCCGCCCTGCATCCTTGCGAAACTCAGCCGTTCTGCCTTTGCCCGCGGCTCCTCTGCCGCAGAATAATGGACCGGTATGGCAACTGGTTCGGGGAGGCGGGAGAGGCGGGGAGGCCCCGAGAATACCTGAGAAGAAGGTCTGCAAGGACAACGCCGTCAGGGAGCCATTGCTTTGGGGTGTATGTGATCGGTTTTCCGTCTATCCTGCCCGGCGGCGCAGTCTCTCACGCAATCGCAACTTGAAACTTTGCCGCTTGCGCCCTTAGCTGGCGCGAAACGATGCTATCGGAGGGACAGGATGCCGGTTGACCCGAGGACACCTATTATCGCGGAACGGAAACCGTCTGCGATTTCCTCCCGCATCCTGCTCCTGACACTGCCGTTTCTGACGCTCGGCCCCTCGATGGCCTTGGCTCAGGAACAGAAGGTCATCACCTCCCACGGCATCTCCACCTTCGGCGATCTGAAATACCCCGCCGATTTCAGCCACTTCGACTTCGTGAACCCCGAAGCACCCAAAGGCGGCACGATGACCTTTCGGGGCACCGGCGCGAGCCAGACTTTCGACAGCCTGAACGCCTTCGTGCTGAAGGGCAATCCGGCACAGGGGCTGGCGATGCTGTACGACAGCCTGCTTTCCGGCGCGCCGGACGAGCCTGATGCCGCGTATGGCCTGGTGGCTTCGAGCGTGGAATACCCGGAGGACCGCTCCTGGGTGATCTTCACCATGCGGCCGGAGGCGACATTCTCCGACGGTCAGCCGATCACGGCGGAAGATGTGGTCTTTACCTGGAAGGTGCTGCTGGAGAAGGGCTCCCCCGCCTATCGCATCTCCCTCCGCGACATCGAGAATGTCGAGGCGCTTGACCCCCACCGGGTGAAATTCACCTTCAAGGAAGGCGCGGCCACGCGCGATCTGCCGATGCTGGCGGGCGGGCTGTCGATCCTGCCCAAGCACTATTACGACACCGTGGATTTTGCGCAGTCCACGATGACCCCGCCCGTGGGCTCGGGGCAGTTCGTGGTCAGCAATGCACAGCCCGGTCGGTCCATCACCTATTGCCGGAACCCCGATTACTGGGCCAAGGATTTGCCGGTGAATATCGGCATGGCGAACTTCGACTGCTACACGTATCAGTATTTCGCCGACAACAATGCCGCTTTCGAGGCGTTCAAGGTCGGGCAGTTCCTCTATCAGCAGGAGTTCTTCTCCCTGCTCTGGGCGACAGGCTACAACTTTCCCGCGGTGGAGCGTGGCTGGGTGAAGCGGGAGGAGCTGGAGGACGCGACGCCCTCGGGTACGCAGGGCTTCTGGTTCAACCTCCGGCGCGAGAAGTTTCAGGACCCGCGCGTGCGTGAGGCCATCGGGCTGATGTTCAACTTCGAATGGACGAACGAGACGCTGTTCTACGGCCTCTACAAGCGCACCGACAGTTTCTTCGAGAATTCCCCCATGCAGGCGGAGGGCCTCCCGGAGGGGGAGGAACTGGCCGTGCTGGAGGAGTTCCGTGACAAGCTGCCCCCGGAGATCTTCACCGCACCCGCCTTTGAGCCGCCGGTTTCGGGCAAGCAGCAGGTCGACCGGGAAAACCGCCGCCGCGCCTCGGAGCTTCTGGACGAGGCGGGCTGGTCCGTCGGGCCGAGCGGAATGCGCCAGAATGCCAAGGGCGAGCGGCTGACGCTGGAATTCATCGAGGACGGCACCTCGATGGACCGGGTGCTGAATCCCTATATCCAGAACCTGGGCCGCATCGGCGTGGATGCCCGCCTGACGCGGATCGACAGTGCGCAGATGCAGCAGCGGCAGAAGGATTTCGATTACGACATCATGAGCGGGCGGTTCGTCATGTCGCTCAGCCCCTCCATCGAACTCCGGCAGCTTTTCTCCTCCGAAGCGGCGGCGACACCGGATTCGGCCAACCTCTCCGGCGTGGCTGACCCGGTGGTGGATGCTCTGATCGAAAAGGTCATCCAGTCGAAAACGCGGGAGGAGTTGGATGCCCGTGCCAAGGCGCTGGACCGGGTGCTCCGCTCCAAGCAGATCTGGGTGCCGAACTGGTATTCCGGCAAGTATCTGGTGGCCTATTGGGACGTCTTCGGCATGCCGCCCGAAAAGCCGCCCTATTCCCGTGGAGACGGGCTTTGGTGGATGGACGAGGCGAAGCTTGGCCGGCTGAAAGCTCAGGGCGCGCTTCGATAACATGGCCGCCTATATCCTTCGCCGCCTCCTGCTGATGATCCCGACACTCATCGGGATCATGGTCATCAACTTCACGCTGGTGCAGTTCGTACCCGGCGGCCCGATCGAGCAGATCATCGCGCAGGTCAGGGGCGGGGGGGACGTGTTCTCCTCCATCTCCGGCGGCAGCGGTGATGCCGGGGCGGGGCAGCTTTCGGCGGGCAATGCCGGGGGGGACGACCGCTACCTGGGCGCGCGGGGCCTGCCCCCTGACTTCATCGCCGATCTGGAAAAGCAGTTCGGCTTCGACAAGCCGCCGCTCCAGCGGTTTCTGGACATGATGTGGTCCTATCTGCGCTTCGATTTCGGAGAGAGCTACTTCCGCTCCATCTCCGTGGTCGATCTGGTGCTGGAGAAGATGCCGGTCTCGATCTCCCTGGGCCTGTGGTCGACGCTGCTCGCCTATCTCATTTCCATCCCGCTCGGCATCCGCAAGGCGGTGAAGGACGGCACGGCCTTCGATACCTGGACATCCGGCCTTATCATCGTGGGCTATGCGATTCCGGGCTTCCTGTTCGCGGTGCTTCTGCTCGTGCTGTTCGCGGGTGGCTCCTACTGGCAGTGGTTTCCGCTCCGTGGGTTGACCTCGGACAACTGGGATCAGCTTTCGCCCATCGGCAAGATACTGGACTACCTGTGGCACATCACGCTGCCGGTCATCGCCTCCACCATCTCCAGCTTCGCCACGCTTACCTTGCTGACGAAGAACTCCTTCCTGGACGAGATCAAGAAGCAGTATGTCATGACGGCACGGGCCAAGGGTCTCCCGGAGCAACGGGTGCTTTATGGCCACGTGTTCCGCAACGCGATGCTGATCGTGATCGCGGGCTTCCCGGCGCTGTTCGTATCGGTTTTCTTCGGCGGCAGCCTCATCATCGAGACGATCTTCTCGCTCGACGGGCTGGGACGGCTGGGGTTCGAGGCGGCGGTGTCGCGGGACTATCCGGTCATGTTCGCCACGCTCTATGTCTTCGGGCTGATCGGGCTGATCCTTGGGCTGCTGTCGGACCTGACCTATGTCTGGATCGACCCCCGCATCGACTTCGAATCGCGTGAGACCTGAGTGATGGCAATCTCAGAGCTGACCCGCCGCCGCTGGCGGACCTTCCGGGCCAACCGGCGTGCCGCCTGGTCGCTGGTGATCTTTTCCGTCCTGTTTCTCATCGCGCTGTTCGCGGAGTTCGTGGCAAACGACAAACCCCTTCTGGTGAGCTACCGGGGGGAGCTTTTTGTGCCGGTGATGCGCTTTTATCCGGAGACGACCTTCGGCGGCGACTTCGCGACCGAGGCCGTCTACCGCGACCCGGAAGTGCAGTGTCTGATCGCGGCCGGCGGCTCGGAAGCCTGTTGGGACGACCCGGCCGCCACGATGGAGGAGGCTCGTGCCACCGGCACCGTCGGCGGCGCGCCCGTGCAGACAGGTTGGATGATCTGGCCGTTCATTCCCTACAGCTACAACACCGTGAACGACATTCAGGGCACCGCCCCCTCCGCGCCCGACGCCCAGCACTGGCTGGGCACCGACGATACGGCGCGGGATGTCCTCGCCCGGGTGATCTACGGCTTCCGGCTGTCGGTCGTATTCGCGCTGGTGGTGACCCTCGCCACCACGGTGATCGGCATCGCCTCCGGCGCCGTACAGGGCTATTTCGGCGGCTGGATCGACCTGAGTTTCCAGCGGATCATCGAGATCTGGGGGGCAACGCCAAGCCTTTACATCATCATCATCGTGGGCGCGATCTGGCAGATGAACTTCTGGCTGCTCGTCCTTCTGATGACGGCCTTCGGCTGGACGGCACTGGTGGGTGTCGTCCGGGCGGAGTTCCTGCGGGCGCGGAACTTCGAATATGTCCGGGCGGCCCGCGCGCTTGGCGTATCCGACGGCAAGATCATGTTCCGCCATGTGCTGCCGAATGCCATGGTGGCGACCGTGACCATGCTGCCCTTCATCATCACGGGCACCATCGGGTCGCTGGCCGCGCTGGACTTTCTGGGCTTCGGACTGCCTTCCTCCTATCCGTCACTCGGCGAGTTGACCCAGCAGGCCAAGGACAACCTTCAGGCGCCGTGGCTCGCCTTCACCGCCTTCTTCACCTTCGCGATCATGCTGTCCCTGCTCATCTTCATCTTTGAAGGGGTGCGGGATGCCTTCGACCCCAGAAAGACCTTCCGGTGAGCGATCCCGTCCTCGACGTCCGCGATCTTCATGTCCGTTTCGTGCAGGACGGACGCGTGCATGAGGCCGTGCGCGGCGTCTCCTACACCGTGGGCCGGGGGGAGACGGTGGCGCTGGTGGGGGAATCCGGTTCGGGCAAGTCGGTCACCGCGCTTTCCACCGTCTCTCTCCTGCCGGACAGCGCGGAAGTGACGGGCAGCATCCGCTACAAGGGCGAGGAACTCCGCGGCGCGTCCGAGGCGAAGTTGCGGGATGTGCGGGGCAACGACATCAGCTTCATCTTTCAGGAGCCGATGACATCGCTGAACCCGCTGCATACCATCGAAAAGCAGATCATGGAGAGCCTGTCCCTCCACCAGAACCTCTCTGGCGCCGCCGCCCGGGCGCGCGTGCTGGAACTTCTGCGCAAGGTCGGTATTCGCGATGCGGAGAGCCGGCTGAATGCCTATCCCCACCAGCTCTCAGGCGGCCAGCGGCAACGCGTGATGATCGCCATGGCGCTCGCCAACGGTCCGGAGCTGCTCATCGCGGACGAGCCGACGACCGCCCTCGACGTGACGATCCAGGCGCAGATCCTCGATCTTCTGGCGGAGTTGAAGCGCGAGGAGGGGTTGAGCATGCTGTTCATCACCCATGACCTCGGCATCGTGCGGCGGATCGCGGACCGGGTCTGCGTGATGAAGGATGGCGAGATCGTGGAGACCGGCCCCACGGGGGCGGTGTTTGGCGATCCGCAGCATCCCTATACGCGGAAGCTCCTCGCCGCCGAGCCGAAGGGGCGCCCGGCCCCGGTGCCGGAGGGGGCCGAGGAACTGCTGAGGACCGATGCCCTCCGCGTCTGGTTTCCGATCCATCGGGGCTTCCTCCGCAAGGTCACCGGCCATGTGAAGGCCGTCAACAGCGCCAGCCTTTCCGTCCGCGAGGGCGAGACGCTCGGGGTGGTGGGCGAATCCGGTTCCGGCAAGACGACGCTTGCCCTCGCCATCCTGCGGCTCATCTCCTCTGAGGGGCCCATCGTGTTTCTGGGGCGCGACATCCAGGGCTGGCGATCACGGCAGATGCGGGCGGTACGCCGCGACATGCAGATCGTCTTTCAGGATCCTTACGGCAGCCTCTCCCCCCGCATGACAGTGGAGCAGATCATCTCCGAAGGGCTGGGCGTGCATGGTGACCTCTCCACGGCGGAGCGCCATCGCCGCGTGGCGGAAATCATGGCGGAGGTCGGCCTTCCCCCTGAATCCATGTATCGCTATCCGCACGAATTCTCCGGTGGTCAGCGGCAGCGGATCGCCATTGCCCGTGCCATGATCCTGCGGCCCCGCCTCGTCGTGCTGGATGAGCCGACCTCCGCGCTCGACATGACGGTGCAGGTGCAGATCGTCGATCTTCTGCGCGGCTTGCAGCAGAAGCACCGGCTCGCCTATCTGTTCATCAGCCATGACCTGCGGGTGGTGCGGGCGCTGTCGCACAAGGTCATGGTCATGCGCGCGGGCGATGTGGTGGAAGAGGGCCCTGCGGCGGAGATCTTCGCCGCGCCAAAGACCGATTACACCCGCGCGCTCATGGCCGCCGCGCTCAACATGTCGGCGGAGGATGCGCCTCCCGTGGCCGACACAGGGCCGCCGGAATCGCTGCCGGAACCACCAAAGCCCTTTCCACCTGCCCCCCTTTAGGCTAAGGGACCGCGTCCCTTGACAGACAGGAGGTCCGGATGGGCTACAGGGTCGTCGTCGCGGGCGCCACCGGTAACGTGGGCCGCGAAATGCTGAACATCCTCGCCGAGCGGGAGTTCCCCATCGACGAGATTACCGCGCTTGCCTCGCGCAAGTCGCTGGGAACGGAGGTCAGCTTCGGGGACAAGACGCTCAAGACGAAGGATCTCGACACGTTCGATTTCGAGGGCTGGGACATCGCGCTCTTCGCCATCGGTTCGGATGCAACCAAGATCTACGCGCCGCGGGCGGCTGCGGCGGGCTGCGTCGTGATCGACAACTCCTCGCTCTACCGCTACGATCCGGAGGTTCCGCTGGTCGTGCCGGAGGTGAACCCGGAGGCGGTGGAGGACTACCGCAACAAGATGATCATCGCCAACCCCAACTGCTCTACCGCGCAGATGGTCGTGGCGCTGAAACCGCTCCATGACCGGGCGCGGATCAAGCGGGTCGTGGTTTCCACCTACCAGTCGGTTTCCGGCGCGGGCAAGGCGGGCATTGACGAGCTCTGGGACCAGACCAAGGGCCTCTATGTCCCCGGTCAGGAAGTGGCGCCGTCGAAATTCACCAAGCAGATCGCCTTCAACGTCATCCCCCATATCGACGTCTTCATGGAAGACGGCACCACCAAGGAAGAGTGGAAGATGGTGGCGGAAACCAAGAAGATCCTCGATCCGAAGGTGCGGGTGACGGCGACCTGCGTGCGGGTTCCGGTATTCGTCGGCCATTCCGAGTCGATCAATATCGAGTTCGAGGAATTCCTCGACGAGGACGAGGCGCGCGACATTCTCCGCGAAGCGCCGGGGATTCTCGTCGTCGACAAGCGGGAGCCGGGTGGCTACATCACGCCGATCGAATCGGTTGGCGAATATGCCACCTATATCAGCCGCATCCGGCAGGATTCGACCATCGAGAACGGCATCAACCTCTGGTGCGTCTCGGACAACCTGCGCAAGGGCGCCGCGCTGAACGCCGTTCAGATCGCGGAAACGCTGGGCAACCGGGTTCTGAAGAAGGGCTGAGGCCCGCCTTTCCCGCGGCTCCTCGCAGGGGGGCCGCGTTTTCTTCCGGGGTGGTTACCGAATCTCAAGGAACTTCCCCTAGCGTGATCCCAGAACCCCAATCGGGCGGGATCCATGGCGCGCTTTCTTCTTTCCCTGATGCTCCTGCTTGCAGCGCCTGTTGCCGCGCTTCCCGTTGCCGATCCGGCGACGGTCTGTGAACGCGCGGCACTGATGGCGGCGCGGGAGAGCGGCGTTCCCGCCTCCGTGCTCCGCGCGATTTCCCTCACGGAAACCGGCAGGCGGCAGGGCGGGCGGTTTCAGTCATGGCCCTGGACCGTCAATATGGAGGGGGAGGGGCGCTGGTTCGACACGCCGGAGGCAGCGCTCGCCTATGTCCGGCAGGAGTTCGCCCGTGGGGCGCGATCCTTCGATGTCGGCTGTTTCCAGATCAACTACCGCTGGCACGGCGATGCGTTCGAGACGGTGGAGGAGATGTTCGATCCTCTCGGCAACGCGCTCTATGCTGCACGCTTCCTGTCGGACCTGTACGGGGAATTCGGATCATGGAGTGCGGCCGCGGGCGCGTTTCACTCCCGCACGCCCGAATATGCTGCGCGCTACCGCGCCCGGTTCGACAGTATCCACGCCGGTCTGGCGGAGGAGGACGGCATCCCCGACATTCCGGATATCGTGCTCGCCATGAACGGCGGAGAGCCGGTTGCCCGGCAGAACCTGTTCCCGCTGCTGCAGGCGGGTGAGCGCGGGCGGCGCGGCTCCCTGTTTCCCGGTTCCGCGCCCTCCTCCCGGCCGCTGATCGGCCCGCCCTCGCAGGAGTGAGCCATGCCGGCGAGATTCGACCTCAAGCTCCTCTTTCATCCCACCGTCCTGCTTGCCGTCGCCCTTATGGCGGTGATCGTGATGATGGTGTTGCCGGTGCCGGCCTTCGTGCTGGACATCGGGCTGGCAGCCTCGTTCGCGTTGGCGATCCTGATCTTCACCATCACGCTGTTCATCGAACGGCCGCTCGACTTCTCCGCCTTCCCGACGATCCTGCTGGCAACGCTTCTGCTGCGGCTTTCGCTCAACGTCTCCTCGACCAAGCTCATCATCGGTCAGGGTCATACCGGCACGGCGGCGGCTGGCCACGTGATCGAGGGCTTCGCCATGTTCGTGATGGGCGGAAACGTCTTTCTGGGCGTGGTGATCTTCTGTGTGCTGATGATCGTCAACTTCATGGTCATCACCAAAGGTGCAGGCCGCATGGCGGAGGTGGGCGCGCGTTTCGCGCTCGACGGGATGCCGGGCAAGCAGCTCGCCATCGACAGCGACATGGCGGCGGGCGCCATTGACCATGCGGAGGCCAAGGCGCGGCGGGAACGGGAACTTGCGGAGACCACGTTCTTCGGCTCGCTCGACGGGGCCTCGAAATTCGTGAAGGGTGATGCGGTCGCGGGCCTCATCATCACGCTTCTGAACATCTGCGTGGGGCTGGCCGTCGGCATCGGCCTTCACGGCATGGATGTCGGCGGCGCGTTTCGGACCTATGCGATCCTGACGGTGGGCGACGGCCTGGTGTCGCAGATCCCTGCGGTGATCGTGTCCGTCGCCGCCGCACTGCTGCTCTCGCGCGGCGGCTCCAAGGGTGCGGTCAACCTCGATTTCTTCGGCCAACTCGGGCGCTACCCCGCCGCTCTCGCCACCGTGGGCGGGTTGATGGCATTCTTCGCCCTTGTTCCCGGCATGCCGTTTCTGCCCTTCATGGCGGGGGCCATGCTGCTTGGCCTTTGCGCCTGGATCGGCTTTCGGCGGGAGAGGCGGGCCGCGGAACCGGCTCAGGGACCAGCGATCATTGAGAAGCCGGCAGAGAAGTCTCTGGGCGATATCCTGGAACTTGACGACATCCATGTCGAATTCTCTCCCACGCTGATCTCCATGGTGCTCGACCCCGCTTCCGGACTGGATGCGCGGATCGGCAACATGCGCCGCCATGTCGCCGCGACCTTCGGGTTGATCCTGCCGGAGATCCGGCTGACGGATGATGCGACGCTGCCCCCCGGCGGCTATCGCATCCGCATCCAGGGCGTGGAGCAGGCAGCGGATCGGCTGGAGGCGGACAGGATCCTGGCCCTGATGCCCGGCGGCTCGGAGGAGGCGCTGATGCCGGCCGGGGATGATGTGCGGGAGCCGGTCTATGGTGCCCCGGCCCGCTGGCTTCTGCCCTCCCGGCAGGAGGAAGCCGCCATCGCCGGCGCTACGGTCGTCTCTCCGCCGGAAGTCCTTGCGACCCACATGCTGGAGGTCATCAAGCGGAACTTCGGTCGCCTGCTGACGCTTCGTCAACTGCGTCGGGTGCTGGACGAGATGACCAACCTTTCCGACAGCACGCGGGCGGAGGCGAACCGTCGATTGATAGATGAACTGATCCCCGAACGGGTGCCGATGGACCTGCTGCTTTCCGTCCTCAGGCTTCTTCTGGAGGAGCGCGTTTCCATCCGCAACATGCCGGTAATCCTCGAGACAATAGCCGAGGCGAGACCTGTATTGCCGAATGCCGAGGCGGTCTGCGAATACGTCCGCCAGCGCCTGGGGTTTCAGCTGGTGGCCGAGTTGCGTCGTCCCGACGGGACCATACCGCTCGTGCAGCTTGCACCGGAGTGGGAGCAGAGCTTTTCAACCTATGAGCTGGGCGGTGTGGGAGGGCAGGTGGCGCTGCCGCCCGATCTGTTCAACCGGCTCGCCAATGGCATCGCGGAAAAGCTGGCGCGGGCGGGGGAGACGGGGGTACATGCCGCCGTCATCACCTCGCCGCTGCGGCGGCGGTTCCTGCGCACGGTGATGAGCGCCCGGGGCCTCACCGCGCCCGTCCTGTCGTTCGACGAGATCGGTTTTGATGCCCGCCCCTCGCTCGTCGGGCAGGTTCCGGCATGACACTGGACGCTGGCCTCCTGGACCTGGTTATCGACCTTCGCGAAACGTTTCTCGCCGGTTTTGCCGTCTTCCTCCGCGTGGGCGCCGCCATGGCGCTGCTGCCCGCCTTCGGCGAGCAGACGGTGCCGGTCCGCATTCGCCTGGCGCTGGCATTGGCCTTTACGGCGATCGTTCTGCCCCCCGTCGCCGACAAGGTCGCACCGATTGCGACCGAAGAGGCTCTTCTCGGTCTGCCGCTGCTGACGGAGACGCTGATCGGTCTCGCGCTTGGCGCGGCGCTGCGGGTCTTTGTTTTCGCCCTGCAAACGGCGGGTGCGATCATCGCGCAGGCGATCTCCCTGGCTCAGATGTTCGGCACGGTGGGGGAGCCGCAGCCCGTCGTCTCACATCTGCTGACCGTTGCTGGTCTGGCTCTCGCCGTTACTATCGGACTTCACGTGCGCTTCGCGGAGTATCTCATCCTGTCCTATGATCTGCTGCCCGCGGGGGGCCGTCCTGTCGCGGCGGAGATGACACGCTGGGGAGTGGCGTTGATCGCGGAAAGCTTCGGGCTGGCCTTTTCGCTTGCCCTGCCCTTCGTGATCGGCGGCACGCTCTACAACCTTGCGATCGGGGCGATCAACCGCGCGATGCCGTCGCTCATGGTGTCTCTGGTCGGCGCGCCTGCGCAGGTTCTTGGCGGCATCGTGCTTCTGGCCTTGCTTGCGCCCGTTATGCTGGGTGTCTGGATCGGGCGGTTCGGCCAGTTCCTCTCCGCGCCGTTCGGCATGCCATGAGTGATGACGCCGAAAAGCAATACGAGCCAACCCAGAAACGGCTCGACGACGCGCGCAGGAAGGGGGAGGTCGTCCGCTCCGCGGATATCGGCACGGCGGCCGCCTATGGCGGTCTCCTGCTCGCAGGCCTGTTTTCAGGACGCGCGGCGGTTGATGGAATAGGGACGCTCGGCAGCCTGCTTCTCGGGCAGGCGGACATGCTGGCGGAAGGGCTTGTCACCACGCCGGAAGGGGGCATGTCTGGCGTCATGGTGTCCACCATCCGGTCGGTCGCGCCGTTTTTCGTTCTCCCGGCGGGGCTGGTGCTGCTCGCAACCCTTGCGCAACGGGCGATGATCTTCGCGCCATCCAAGATCGCGCCCAAGCTTTCACGCATCTCGCCCCTTGCCAATGCAAAGCAGAAATTCGGTCCCACGGGGCTCGTCGAATTCCTGAAGAGCTTCATCAAGCTCCTTCTCATCGCGGGATTGCTCGGCGTATTTCTCTCCAACCGCATGTCGCTCCTTCTGACGGCACCTCATCTGGCGCCCGCTCAAGGGGCGGGCCTGCTGGGGGAGCTTCTTCTGGCGTTTCTCGTGCCGATCTTCACGATCGCGGTGGTTTTCGCGGCGCTGGACTATCTGTGGCAGCGTTTCGATTTCCTCCGCCGCAATCGCATGAGCCGGAAGGAAGTAATGGACGAGGCGAAGGAGCAGGAGGGCGATCCCCATATCCGTCAGCAGCGTCGCGCCAAGGCGGAGGCGATCGCCACGAACCGCATGATGGCCGATATGCCCAAGGCGGACGTGGTGATCGTCAATCCGACGCATTACGCGGTGGCGCTGAAATGGTCTCGGAGTGAGCCCGGCCCTCCGCTCTGTCTTGCCAAGGGTGTTGATGAGGTCGCTGCCCGCATTCGCGCCGCGGCAGCGGAACATGGCGTTCCGATTCATAGTGATCCTCCCACGGCCCGGGCGCTTCACGCGTCGGTGGACGTCGGCACACGCATCCGGCCGGAGCATTACCGGGCGGTCGCCATCGCGATCCGGTTTGCAGAACGCGTCCGTGCGGCACGGAGGCCCGGCGCATGAAAAAGGATGTGCGACGCCTGCAGCACCTTGCGAGCCTCCGGCTCGATCTGAAGCTGAATACGCTGCGTCGGGAAACGGAGGCTGCGGAGACGCTGCGATCAGAGATGCGGCACTTGGCTGACAGGGCCCTTCTGGCGCGCCGGGAGGATGAGCGGCTGGGCGAGCGTCATGCGGTATGGGTCAGGCAGCGCATGGAGACGTTGAACCTGGAACTGGCCAACCGGCTTGGGCGCATCGAGGAGGCACGGGAGAGCGCGACGCGGGCCTTTGGTCAGGAGGACGCGCTTTCCCTTCTCGCGGCGAAGGGCAAATAATCGCCAGGGCGATCTGCGGATACCGGCGGGTGCGATGCCCCTCGCACCAAGGGAACCGGCGCTGGTTTTGGCAAGAGTGCCGCTATCTGCTGTCCTGCCGTACGATATCGGTGACGAGAACATCGAGAGCATCCGGGCCCACAACGCCCCTTGCCGCCTCCCCCAATGCCGCGCGAAGGGCGATCATCGGCCCACCTTCTGTGAAGGCCCCGTCGAAACCGCCGGTATTGGCGTGATCGAACAGAACCTGCAAAAGCGCATCGCGAAGCTTCGGCTCATACCGATGCACGATATCGCTCCGCCCCTGCGGGACCTCCACGCTGAGCGAAAGCACGATGAGCGCCCGCGTTTCGCCCTGCCGGATCACCGGGACGACGAACTGGTTGGCAAGCCGGGCATAGTCGCGCAGCGCCGGCGGGGGGGGAGCGGCCGGCTCTTCCTGCGTCGGTGTCGGGCGAAGGGCGATGCCGGCAGCGACCCCTCCGGCAAGACCGGTGATGCAAAGCAGAACGGGGAGAAGAAGGCGCTTCATGGTTTCTCCTCA
Organism: Haematobacter massiliensis; assembly: GCF_000740795.1. GTDB lineage: Bacteria > Pseudomonadota > Alphaproteobacteria > Rhodobacterales > Rhodobacteraceae > Haematobacter > Haematobacter massiliensis. Next base: position 325,503 of record NZ_JGYG01000003.1, on the reverse strand, counting down.
GAACGGCAGGACAATGTCGCTGATCTGCTGGCCGTAGCGTGGCTGCTGAACATCGGTGATCTGGCCGCGCCCGCCATAAGCGATCCGCGCTCCCGCGATCTTGTCGTAGGCGATCTCGTTCTGACGGGTGATGTCATTGGGGCGGACATAGCCCGTTACCAGAAGCTCCCGCAGCTCGAAGTTGACCCGTACCTCCTGGCTGCCCTCGATCCGCAGCACACCGTTTGGCAGGCGTTCGACCACCGTCGCCGCCACGCGGAGCATCAGCTTCTCCTGCCGTTTGACCGAGCCATTGCCCTTGTAGTTGCTGGCTGATCCGGTGGAGATGGCCTCCGCCATGCCCGCACCTTCGGGAAGCTTCTCGTTCAGGCGCTGGGGAAGGCCGAAGAGCTGCGGGATCCCCATCGTGTCGGAACCCTGCCGGGAACGCCCCGTCGTGTTGGAGATCTCCGCCCGGTCGTCGATCTCGATCACCACCGTCAGGATATCCCCTCGCATGCCCGCGCGCCTGTCCCCCAGCAGCGATTCGCGCCCCCCGTTCCAGAGCGAGGCGGCGGGCGCCTGCCCCTCCCGCGCGTCGCTATGCGAGGGAAGCGCATACATCGCCTGCATCTGATAGGTGTCCTCCACCGGCTTGAAGGCGGGTGCGCGCCCGACATCCGCCATTCGCCCGCAAGCAGCGGTCAGCGGAAGCAGAAACAGGGTGGCAAGAACTCGGTTTTTCATTGAGCGTGATCCTTGGAGGTGCCGCCGACATGCACGGTCCCGTCAGCACCGGCGATGCCGGTCACCGTGGTGCGCGAGGCGAGATTGAGAACGCGGACATCCTCGCCCGGCGCGGCGCGGCTGAGCGCACGGCCTTCGGCACGAATGAGCAGGCCGCCTTTCCGCCAGGCAAGGGGGACGATCTGATTGCGCTCCACCACGGCCGCTGGTGCGATATCCCCGGGACGAATCGGGCGTCCCGCATAGATCGCCACGCGGGCCTCGAACCCGATGGCGTCGTCAGGATCGGTGAGCGCGCCGGGCACGACCTCTGCCGAAAGGGCGAGGTCAGTCGGTGCGATGACGCTTGTCGCGCGGATCGTATGCGCCGCGACCAGAGCCTCCGCCCCCGCTGGGGATGCTGCCAGAAGAAGGAAAACCGCCAGCCGCATCAGCGCACCTGAGCCGTCGCGGCCATCATCTGATCCGCTGCGGTCATTACCTTCGCGTTCAGTTCATAGCCGCGTTGGGCCTCGATCAGCTGGGTGACTTCGCGTACGGCATCGACGGTGGAGCTTTCCAGATATCCCTGCCGCAATGTGCCCAGCCCGTCCTCACCGGGGTTACCGGGAAGGGCCGGGCCGGAGGCCTCCGTTTCGGTGAACAGGTTGGAGCCTATCGCCTCCAGCCCCTTTTCGTTGGAAAACCCCGCAAGCGTGAGCTGGCCCAGCATTTCAGGCTCCACCCGGTCGCTGAAATAGGCATAGACCTCGCCCGCCGCATTGATGGAGATCGTGCGCGCATCGGTGGGAATGGTAATCCCCGGCGCAACCTCGTGCCCCTCCGCCGTGACGATCAACCCTTCGGCTGAGCGCTTGAGCCCTCCGTCGCGCGTATAGGCGGCCAGACCCGAGGGCAGTGTAACCTCGATGTAGCCACGCCCCTCGATGGCGACATCGAGATCCCCCCCCGTCTGCGAGAGGGTGCCTTGGGCGATCTGCACCGATACGGCGGCAGGACGGACCCCGAGGCCGAGCTGCACGCCCGCGGGCACGATTGTCCCGTCGGCGGCGGTGATCGTTCCGGGCCGCGTCATCTGCTGATAATGCAGATCGGCGAATTCTGCCCGCCGGGCGGCGTAGCCGGTCGTGTTCATGTTGGCGAGGTTGTTCGACGTGACCTCAACCCGCATCTGCTGGGCGGCCATGCCGGTCGCGGCGATCTGAAGTGCGCGCATCTCTCTCTCCTATCGGCCGAGGGTCTGGACGACGACGCGGATGCGCCCGTCCTCCATCTCGAGGAAGCTTTGTCCCATCTCGTAGGCGCGCTGGACGGCAATCATCCGCGCGATTTCCGAGATCGGGTTGACGTTGGATCCTTCCAGATGTCCCTGCAGAAGCCGCGCTGCGTCTTCCGCGACGGGTTCGGCGCCGCCTTCGGGTATCTGGAGCCTTGCCCCCGCCAGTTGGCTCCGGCCGGGATCCGCGGGCTGCCACAGGCCGATGCGGGTGAGCGGCGTGCCATCCGCGGCGAGCGTGCCATCCGGTGAGAGCGTCACGGCGCGGGCCTCCGCGGGCACAAAGACCGGGCCGCCTCCTTCGTCGAGCAACCGGTTGCCCTCCGGCGTCACCAGTTCTCCTTCGGCATTGGGCGTGAAATGACCCGCGCGGGTGAGCGCCTGACCGTCCGGCGTTTCCACGAGGAAATAACCCTCGCCCTCGATGGCGAAGTCATAGGTGCCCCCTGTCGCCGTGATCGCGCCTGCGCGCGGGTCGATGGTGCGGCCATGGGCCGTCGCCATGGACAAAACCTCGCCCGGCTGACCCGACCGCTTCACATGTTCTGAGAACACGAGCCCTTCGCGCCGGAACCCGGTGGTGGAGGCATTGGCGATGTTGTTGGCGATCACATCCATTTCGCGCGTCAATCCGCGCTGGCGGGTGAGGGCGACGTAAACGGGGGTGTCCATCCTATCCTCCTGCGATCAGGGGCACGATGCGGTCGGTGAAAAAGCTCACCAGCGTTTCGGTCATGAAGCTCATCGACACCCAGAAGACGACAAGCATCGCGGCCAGTTTCGGCACGAAGGTCAATGTGGCCTCCTGCACGGAGGTGAGCGCCTGAAAAAGCCCGATCACCACGCCGGTCACCAATGCCACGCCCAGAAGCGGTGTGGCTGTCAGCGCCGCGATCCAGAGCGCCTGCCGGAGCGTGTCGTAAAGGACGGTATCCGCCATCAGACCGGCATCCTGAGGATTTCCTGATATGCCTCCACCACCTTGTCGCGCACGGCAACGACCGTCTCCACCGCCGTCTGCGAGGCGGAGAGCGCCTGGACCAGCGCGTGGGCATCCGCCTTGCCGCTCAAGGCGGCGGTGGCCGTCTGCTCGCCTTCGGAGAGCACGCGGGCGAAGTCCTGCGCGGCGCCGAGCAGACCGCCCGCGCCACCCGGTTCGGGGCGGGTCGCGGGGCGGGCGGTGTCATAGCCACGGATGGCGAGGGAGGGGGTCAGGTCCATCTGGTTATCCTATCGGCGGAGAAGGTCGAGCGCTGCGGAGGTCATCTGCCGGGCCTGATCGAACATGCGGAGGTTGGCCTCATAACTGCGCTGGGCTTCACGCGCGTCGGCGATCTCCACCATCAGGTCGACGTTGGAGCCGTCGTAATAGCCCGAGGCATCGGCCATCGGATGGGCGGGGTCATGGATGCGCTGAAGCTCCGAGCGATCAAGCCGCGTGCGGGAGAGATGCACCTGCCCGGCCTCCGCTCCGCGCATTTCCGCTTCGAAGGCGGCGGTCTTGCGGCGGTAGCCGGGAGTGTCGGCATTGGCGATGTTCTGGGAGATGTTGCGCAACCTGCCGGACTGCGCCTCCATCCCCGAGGAGGATACGGCGAGGATCTGCTTCAGGTCCGCCATCAGCCGGCCTTCCCGAGGCTGGCGCGGATGATGCCGCCCGCGCTGCGATAGACGGCAAGGGCGAGGTCATGGCTGTGACGGATCTCCGCCGCCGTCACCATCTCCCCCTCCAGCGAGACCGTATTGCCATTGGGCGCGGCCTCCCCCCCCTTGTCGACAAAGGCACGGAAGGCGGAAAGCCCCTCCGGCTGATGCCCCGCCCGCGTTACGGCCATCGGCATGTCACCCCGTTCCATCAGCTCGGCAAAGGGGCGAAGGTCGCGGGCGCGGTAGCCGGGCGTGTCGGCATTGGCAACGTTCTCCGCCACCATGGCCTGCCGGTCGGCGGCGTGATTGGCGAGCGCGCCGGCAAGACGCGACAGTGCAAGTCTTTCGAACATCGGCGTTTCTCCCTCTCTCGTCGAAACCAAGCTTTAAGAGTGATTCCTTTAAGAATGGTAAGAGCCGCAGGAGAATCCGATGTCGCCGCCCGAAATGCTTCTTTCCAGGATCGCAGCCGTTCCCGTGACCCGCCCTGTCGGCAGGGTCGCATCCGTCAGCGGCGCCTTGATCGGTGTCGCAGGGCTACCGCGACGGGCCGCATTGGGCGACCGGGTCGCGTTTCCCCGCGCAGGGCTGGCGGGCGAGATCGTCTCGCTCACGCGGGAGGGGGCGGGCGTGTTGCCGGAGAAGCGGCCGGAAGGGCTGGCGGTGGGCGATCTCGTACTCTGGGAGCAGGGAAGCGGCATCGCCCCGGATGAAAGCTGGATCGGCAGGCTGGTCGACGCCTCCGGCAAGCCGCTGGACGGGCGGCCTCTCGGGTCGGGGGCGCGGATGCGGGATTATGCCGCCGCTCCGCCCGATGCGGCCCTGCGTCGGCCGCTGGGCACCCGCATGGAAACGGGCTTGTCGGTCTTCAACACGCTTCTGCCCATCGTGCGCGGACAGCGGATCGGGCTTTTCGCGGGGTCGGGCGTGGGAAAATCCACGCTGCTCGCGGCCCTGGCACGCCATGTTGCCGCCGATGTGGTGGTGGTCGGGCTGGTGGGTGAGCGGGGGCGCGAGGTGCGCGAATTCGTCGACCACGTATTGGGGCCTGACGGGATGGCGCGGGCGGTGGTCGTCGCCGCGACCTCCGACCAGTCACCCCTGCTCCGCCGCCGCGCGGCCTGGACTGCGATGGCCGTGGCCGAGCATTTCCGCGACGCGGGCAAACAGGTGCTCCTGCTGATGGATTCGGTCACCCGCTATGCCGAGGCGCATCGGGAGATCGCGCTCGCCTCCGGCGAACCGCCGAGCCTCCGGGGCTTCCCCCCCTCCACCAGCCAGATGATAACGGGTTTGGCCGAGCGGGCGGGGCCGGGGCCGAAAGGCGCGGGCGACATCACCGCGATCTTCAGCGTGCTCGTCGCCGGGTCCGACATGGAGGAGCCGGTGGCCGACATCCTGCGCGGCGTGCTGGACGGTCACGTGGTCATGGACCGCAGCATCGCCGAACGCGGGCGCTTCCCGGCCATCGACCTGCTCCGCTCCGTCTCCCGCAGCCTGCCCGCCGCCGCGACTGCCGGGGAGAACCTGTTGATCGGGGAGGCGCGCCGCCTCCTCGGCGCCTATGACCGGGCGGAGATGATGATCCAGGCGGGGCTGTATGTCCCCGGCTCCGATCCGCTGGTCGACCGTGCCATCGCCGTCTGGCCTGCGCTCGACGCCTTTCTGGCGGAGAGGGCGGAGGATGGTACGGCTGCAAGCTTCGGTCGCCTCGCGGCGATCCTTGGCTGAGCAGCACAGCTATCCCGCGCGCTTTTGCTTGTGTTGCCCGGCATCTCGCGGAATAGCTCGGGTCGCAATCCGTGGAAGGAGACAGCCATGCCCACCATCCTCATCACCGGGGCGACTGCCGGTTTCGGTCAGGCCACCGCCCGTCGCTTTGCGCGCGCGGGCTGGACCATCGTGGGTACCGGCCGGAGGGAGGAGCGCCTCCGCACGCTGGCCGAGGAGATCGGCCCGACCTTCCACGGCCTCGCCTTCGACATTACCGATCCCGCCGCCGTCGCCGCGGCGCTGGACAGTCTGCCTGCCGAGTTCGCGGCGATCGACCTGCTCGTGAACAATGCGGGCATGGCGCTCGGCACCGCGCCGGCGCCGGAACCGCCGCTTGCGGACTGGCAGGCCATGCTGGACACGAATGTTTCCGGTCTCCTCGCGGTCACACACAGGCTGCTGCCGGGGCTGATCGCGCGGAAGGGCATGATCGTCAACCTCTCCTCCATCGCCGCGCACTGGCCCTATCCGGGGGGCAATGTCTATGCCGCCACCAAGGCCTTCGTGCGGCAGTTTTCGCTCGGCCTGCGGGCCGATCTGCATGGCACCGGGGTCCGGGTCACCTCGCTGGAGCCGGGGCTGTGCGAGAGTGAGTTCACCATGATCCGCACGCGTGGCGATCAGGCGGCGTATGACGCGCTGTATGACGGGGCCGATCCGATCCAGCCGGAGGATATCGCCGAGACGATTCACTGGCTGGCCACCCAGCCGCCGCATCTGAACTTCAACAGCATCGAGATGATGCCGGTCAGCCAGTCCTGGGCACCGCTGCGCGTTCACCGCCGCGAGACGGACAAGGTCTAGTCCACCCTCCCCGCCGGGGGTCGCGGGGGCGTCCCCCGCGCCTTGCCCGGTATCGCCTCGCCCGGTGTGCCCGCCGCGCTTATGCGCGGGCGCCCCCCCGCGCCTTGCCCGGCATCGGGTGTCCGGGCAATTCTCCGGCATTTCATTGTGAGGAGCCCCCTGCCGCTTCCCTGCCGCGCGGGGAGGAAATGAGGCGGGCTGAGATAGCCGGTCACGATCGCACCTGTTTACAAAAAGATGCGGGGCTGTCCTTTCACGGTGTTGCCGGAGCGCGTGCATTTTGCCGGTATCGGGCCGTCCCGCGCGCTTCGCAAGGCGTCAGGGCCGCAGCGCATTTTGCTCCGAGGGCTCCCGCGCGCGTCGGATGACGGCCTGGCTCAGCCCTGTTTTGCGCAGGAGGCCGGACTGTCTGCCCGAAGCATTGCCGAGCGCCCGCGTTTTGCGGGGATGTGCTCTGCAGCCGGTCAGGGCGTTGTGATGGCGCTTCTGGCCGGGCTCTCGGACGGACCCGCGCCGGAGCAATCCGGGCCGGAAGACGGTCGCCCGCCAAGCCCCCGGCAAAGGCGTCCTCAGCCGGGGGCCAGCAATGCCTTCAACCGGTAAAGTGCCTCCAGCGCCTCGCGTGGGGTGAGCGCATCGGGTTCGATCTCCTCGAGCGCGAGCCTCAGCCCGTCTGGCACCGGAACCGGGCTCGTCTCCGGCGCGGCGGGTCGGGCGGCAAAGAGCGGCAGATCCTCCACCATCGCGCGTCGATGGCCGCCGCCCTCCCTGTCACCCTTCTCCAGCGCCTCGAGCAGCACCCGGGCGCGTTCCACCACGACAGGGGGCAACCCCGCGAGGCGCGCGACCTGCACGCCATAGGACCGGTCCGCGGCGCCCTCCCGCACCTCATGCAGAAAGATCACCTCCCCCTGCCACTCCCGCACGGCGACGGTCGCGTTCCTGAGTCCGGGCAGTTTCGCGGCAAGGCCGGTCATCTCGTGATAGTGCGTGGCGAAAAGCGCGCGGCAGCGGTTTACCCCATGCAGATGCTCAAGCGTCGCCCAGGCGATGGAAAGACCGTCCCAGGTTGCGGTGCCGCGGCCGATCTCGTCGAGGATGACCAGCGCGCGGTCATCCGCCTGATTGAGGATCGCCGCCGTCTCCACCATTTCCACCATGAAGGTGGAGCGCCCGCGCGCCAGGTCGTCCGCCGCACCCACGCGGGAGAACACCTGGCTGACCAGCCCGACATGCGCCGCCCGCGCCGGGACATAACCGCCCGCCTGAGCCAGAATGGCGATCAGCGCGTTCTGCCTGAGGAAGGTGGACTTCCCGGCCATGTTCGGCCCGGTGACGAGCCAGATCGCGGCCCCCTCCGCCCCATCGGACAGGGAGCAGTCATTGGCGATGAAGGGTGCGCCCTGCCGGCGGAGCGCCCGTTCCACCACAGGATGCCGCCCGCCTTCCACCCGGAAGGCCCGCGATCCGTCGACCACCGGCAGGGCCCAGTCCGCCTCTGTTGCCAGAAGGGCGAGCGCCCCGGTCAGGTCGATCTCCGCCAGCGCCCGCGCGGCCTCCCCGATCGGGCCGGCAGCGGCGAGGATCGCCTGACGCAGCCTCTCGAAAATCCGCTTCTCGATCTCCAGTGCCCGGTTGCCCGCGTTGAGGATCCGCGTCTCCAGCCCGCCAAGGTCCACGGTGGTGAAGCGCACCTGACTGGCCGTCGTCTGGCGATGAATGAAGCGCGCGTTCAGCGGCGGGGCCAGCATCTTCTCCGCATGGGTGGCGGTCGTCTCGATGAAATAGCCCAGCACGTTGTTGTGCTTGATCTCCAGCGAGGCGATGCCGGTTTCCGCTGCGTAGTCGGCCTGCATGCCGGCGATGACGCTCCGCCCCTCATCCCGGAGCTTGCGCGCCTCGTCGAGTTCGGCGTCCTGCCCCGCCGCCACGAAACCCCCATCGCGGGCCAGAAGCGGCGGCTCCGCGATCAGCGCGGTCTCAAGCAGCCCGATCAGCGCCTCATGCCCGCGAAGCGCCCCCGCCGCCCGCGCGAGACGGCTCGACGTGCTGTCGGAGAGCAGCGTGGCCAGCTCCGCCGCTTCCGCGAGACCGTTGCGGATCGCCGCCAGATCCCGCGGCCCGCCCCGGTCGAGCGCCAGCCGTGACAGGGCGCGGTCCATGTCGGGCACCTTGCGGAGCCTCTCGGCCAGCCTGTCCGCCAGCGCGCGGTCCTCCACCAGAAGCCGCACCGCTTCCTGCCGGGAGGCGATTTCCCCCAGATCGCAGGACGGGCTGGAAAGCCGCCGCTCCAGGAGCCGCGCGCCGCCGGCCGTGACGGTCCGGTCGATGGCGGCGAGCAGGGAGCCGTCGCGCCCGCCGGACAGGGCCTCCGTCAGTTCGAGATTGCGCCGCGTCGCCGCGTCGATCTGCATGGCGCGGCGCGCCTCTTCCCGCACCGGCGGGCGGAGCAGGGGCATCCGCCCCTTCTGCGTCAGGTCGAGATAATCGACGAGCGCCCCAAGCGCTGCGATCTCCACCCGCGAAAACGCCCCGAATGCGTCGAGAGAAGCCACCCGCCACAACGCACACAGCCGCCGCTCTGCCGCGGCGCTGTCGAAGCTCGCACGCGGGCGCGGGGTCGCGACCGCACCGACCTCCGCGACGACCGGTTCCCATTCCGCCTCCCGCACTTCGGAGATCAGCACCTCCCGCGGGCGGAGCCGGGCGAGTTCCGGGGCAAGCCGCACGGGCGGACAGCCGGTCACGCCCAACTCGCCGGTCGAGATGTCCACATAGGCCAACGCGCCCTCCTCCCGCATCTCGGCATAGGCGGCGAGGAAGTTGTGCCGTCGCGCTTCCAGCAGGCTTTCCTCCGTCAGCGTGCCGGGCGTGACAAGACGCACGATCTCCCGCCGCACCACGGATTTGGAGCCGCGCTTCTTCGCCTCCGCCGGGTCCTCCATCTGCTCGGCTATGGCGACGCGAAAACCCTTGCGGATCAGCGTGAGCAGATAGCTCTCCGCCGCATGGACGGGCACGCCGCACATGGCGATATCCTCGCCCAGATGCTTGCCCCGCTTGGTCAGCGCGATATCCAGCGCCGCGGCCGCCTGACCGGCGTCCTCGAAGAACATCTCGTAGAAGTCGCCCATCCGGTAGAACAGCAGGGCGTCGGGATGCCCGGACTTGATCTCCAGATACTGCGCCATCATCGGGGTGACAGAGGTATCGTCGCTGGCCACGGTCTCTCCTCATGTTTCCGGGAGCGGAACCTACAAACCGGCGCAGGCGGGGGAAAGGCGAAATCCCGTTCACGGCGGCGTCCTGCCGCGCTATCTAACAGGTATGACCATCTGGAATCTGGGTTCGATCAACATCGACAAGATCTATCGCCTGCCGCGGCATCCCGCGCCGGGGGAGACACTGGCCGCCTTGTCTTATGCGACGGGGCTTGGGGGCAAGGGGGCCAACCAGTCCGTCGCCGCGGCAAGGGCGGGCGGGCGCGTCCAGCATATCGGTGCCGTGGGCGAGGATGGCGGCTGGACGCTGGAGCGGCTGGCCCTCGCCGGGGTGGACGTATCGCGCGTCGCGACCGGGGCGCAGGCCACGGGGCATGCGGTGATCCTGGTGGCGGAGGATGGCGAGAACATCATCGTCATTCATCCGGGCGCGAATCGCGAAATCCCCGCCCATGCGGTGACGGCGGGGCTGGCCGAATCGCGCCCCGGGGATCTTCTGCTGATCCAGAACGAGACCTCCGCCCAGGAGGCCGCCGCCCGTGAGGGGCGGGAAAGGGGGCTCCGCGTCGCCTACTCCGCCGCGCCCTTTGAGGTGGAGGCCGTGCGCGCCGTCCTGCCGTATCTCTCCCTCCTGCTGCTGAACGAGCTGGAGGCGCGGCAGCTTGAGGACGCTCTGGGGCAGCCTCTCGCCACGCTGGGCATTCCCGACATCGTGGTGACGCGGGGTGCACGTGGGGCGAGCTGGATCACGGAGGGGGAGGAGATCGTGAGCGTCCCCGCCCATACCGTCGACGTGCTGGATACGACCGGTGCCGGGGATTGCTTCGCGGGCTATCTGGTCGCGGCGCTGGACGAAGGCGCGGGGCCGGAGGCCGCCATGCGCCTTGCCGCCGCGGCGGCCGCGATGCAGGTCGGGCGCCCGGGTGCGGGCGATGCCATGCCGTCCCGCATGGAGGTGGAGGCATTTCTGGCCGCGCGCGGTGTTTAGCAGGCTCCCGGAGAATTCCGAGGTCTCACATCTGCGGAAATCGGGAAATCTGCCCGGGAAGCTTTTCGCATTGCGTGGCTCACCGGCTGAATTCAGTCAGATCACGAACGACGTCCGCTTGAGCGCAGAGCTGAAAGCCCTCTCGCCACTGCTGGCGGCTCTTTGCACCCCTTGGGGCGGGGTGCGATCCGTGGCGCGATCCGTGGCATTGTGAAGGGGGATGTTCCGGTGTTTCAGCCGGGGCAAGGAGGGCCGGTGCGCGGCCCTCCCCGGGGGTTCTGGCAGGGATCAGTTGCCGCGGGCGTTCCGCGTGGCGATCAATTTCAGCCGCAGCGCGTTCAGCCGGATGAAGCCGGCCGCGTCCTTCTGATCATAGGCACCCGCGTCATCCTCGAAGGTCACATGCGCCTCTGAGTAGAGCGACTCATCGGACCAGCGCGCAACTGTCCGCGCGGAACCCTTGTAGAGCTTCACCCGCACGGTGCCGGAGACATGCTCCTGGCTCTTGTCGATGAGCGCCTGAAGCATTTCGCGCTCGGGGCTGAACCAGAAGCCGTTGTAGATCAGCTCCGCATAGCGGGGCATGATCGAATCCTTCAGATGGCCCGACCCGGAATCGAGTGTGATCTGCTCGATCCCGCGGTGTGCGACCAGCAGGATCGTGCCGCCGGGGGTCTCATAGATCCCGCGGGACTTCATGCCGACGAAGCGGTTCTCCACCATGTCGAGACGGCCGACGCCATGCTTGCCGCCCACTTCGTTCAGGCGGGTCAGGATCGTGGCCGGGCTGAGACGCTCGCCGTTCAGCGCGACCGCATCGCCCTTCTCAAAGGTGATCTCGACATATTCCGCCTCGTTCGGCGCATCCTCGGGATCGACGGTGCGCTGATAGACGTACCCGGGCGCTTCCTCGCCCGGATTCTCCAGCACACGCCCCTCGGAGGAGGTGTGGAGCAGGTTCGCATCGACGGAGAACGGCGCCTCGCCCCGCTTGTTCTTGGCGATCGGGATCTGGTTCGCCTCGGCGAATTCCAGCAGCTTGGTGCGGCTGGTCAGCGACCATTCCCGCCAGGGCGCAATCACCTTGATATGCGGGTTCAGCGCATAGGCCGACAGCTCGAACCGGACCTGATCGTTGCCCTTGCCGGTGGCGCCATGGGCCACGGCATCCGCCCCGGTCTGCTCCGCGATCTGCACGAGGCGCTGTGCGATCAGCGGGCGCGCGATGGAGGTGCCGAGCAGATACTCGCCCTCATAGAGCGCATTCGCCCGGAACATCGGGAAGACGTAGTCGCGCACGAATTCCTCGCGCAGATCTTCGATATAGATGTTGGCGGGGTTGATCCCCAGCATCTCTGCCTTCTGGCGCGCGGGCTCAAGCTCCTCGCCCTGACCCAGGTCGGCGGTGAAGGTGATGACCTCGCAGCCATATTCGGTCTGGAGCCATTTGAGGATAATGGACGTATCGAGCCCGCCCGAATAGGCGAGGACGACTTTTTTCGGTGCGGACATTGGGACTTTCCCCGGCGAACAACAATCCGCGCGGGTCTATGCCCTTTGTGCCCGAGGCTCAAGGAAAAGCGTCAGCGGGGCTTGAAGGAGACTGCACCTCCTTTAGTCTTTCAAGGCAGACTGGCGCGGGGTGGCAATGTTTTCGGCGGACACGGAATGCGCGCGCCTCATGCGCGACCTGGACTGGTCGGCCAATCCGCTGGGGCCGCCCCCGACATGGCCGACCGAACTCAAGACGCTTGTGGGCATCATGCTCGGCTCCCGCCAACCGATGTTCGTGGCCTGGGGGCCGCATGAGATCATGCTCTACAATGACGCCTACGCACTCCTTTGCGGCGCCCGTCATCCGGCGATCGGCGTGCCCTTCCAGGTGCTCTGGGCCGATATTCTGGATGATGTCTATCCTATCCTGCGGGCCGCCTATGAGGGGCGTTCGACCCATATGGAGGATATCTCCATTGTCATGCACCGCAACGGCTACCCGGAGGAGGCGCATTTCTCCTTCTCCTACACGCCGGTCCGCGATGCGCGCGGCAATATCCCGGGCATGTTCTGCGCCTGCGACGAGATCACCGAACAGGTGCGGCACCGACGGGCGCAGGAACAAGAACGCGCGCTGCTTTACGAGGTTCTGCGGCTTTCTCCCGGCGCGACGGCACTGGTCATGGGCCCGGACCATGTCTTCGCGCTTGCCAATGAGCGGTTTCTTTATCTCTGCGGCAAGGATTCCGGCATCATCGGGAGGCCCACCGCAGAGGTTCTTCCGGAGATCGTGGGGCAGGGCTTCATCCGGCTGATGGATCAGGTCTTCACCACGGGAACTCCATACGAAGGCCGCGACATCCCGATAGATCTGCTCCACGACGATCATGCCGAGATGACGCGCCATTACGTCGATTTCGTCTATCAGCCCTTCGCCGATCCGATGACGGGGACGCGCGGGGTGCTCATCCAGGGCATCGACGTCACCGACCGGCGGGAGAAGGAGGAGCGGCAACGGATCATCGCCAACGAGTTGTCGCACCGGATGAAGAATCAGCTCGCCGTCGTGCGGGCCGTGATTTCCCAGACAATGCGCCGGGCACGCGACACGCGGGAGGCGGCGCAGGTGATTGACGGGCGTCTGATGGCGCTTGGGAGGGCGCAGAACCTGCTGCTCAACACCGAGGCGGAGGAAAGCACCGTCGCCGCCGTCGTCCGCGCGGCGCTGTCGCCTTATGATGAGGGGACAAGCGCGCGCTACAGACTGAGCGGGCCGCATGTCGTGCTCGGCGGACAACTCGTGATGAGCCTGTCGCTCGTGGTGCACGAGCTGGGCACCAACGCGCTCAAGCACGGCGCATTTTCCGTGCCCGAGGGGCAAGTGGATATCGTCTGGGGGCTGGAGACGGTGCCGGAGGGCAGACGCTTCACCTTCGACTGGCGGGAGAAGGGCGGCCCCCCGGTGTCCGAGCCGCAGGCAAAGGGAAGCGGCTCGGGGCTGATCGCGGCGGGGCTGGGCACCTTTGGTGGCGAGGTCATCATGGATTTCGCGCCGGAGGGCCTCCATTGCCGGATGAGTGCGCTTCTGGGCAGCGAGGGGATGGTGATCTGACGCCGCTTTACGTGCGGAAGGACCAGCGCTATCGAAGGGCATGACCAGTTTCGCCACCTCCGCCCGCTCCGCCACCGCCGCGCTCCGCGATCTCTTTCCGGAAACGCCGCTCCTGCGCAACGAACTGCTCTCCGCGCGGTATGACGCGGATATCTGGTTGAAACGTGAGGATCTGACGCCCGTCCGGTCCTACAAGCTGCGCGGCGCCTTCAACGCGATGCGCAAGGTGATCGCATCCGGCCCCGCCAGCAGGCATTTCGTCTGTGCGAGCGCGGGCAATCACGCTCAGGGCGTGGCCTTTGCCTGCCGGCATTTCGGGGTGCAAGGCACGATCTTCATGCCGGTGACGACGCCGGATCAGAAGATCGAAAAGACCCGGATGTTCGGCGGTGACAATGTGACGATCGAATTGACGGGCGACTATTTCGATCAGTCGCTCGCGGCGGCAAAGGAGTTCTGCGCCGAAATCCACGGGTATTTCCTGTCGCCCTTCGACGATGCCGATGTGATCGAGGGCCAGGCCTCCGTGGGCGTGGAGATCATGGATCAGCTCGACGGCCCGCCTGACATGGTGATCCTGCCGGTGGGCGGTGGTGGACTTGCTTCCGGCGTGACCGGATACCTGCGCGAAGCCTCCCCGGAGACCACGTTCCGTTTCGTGGAGCCGCTGGGGGGTGCGAGCCTGCGGGCAGCAGTCAGGGCGGGTCGGCCGGTGACGCTGCCCAAGGTGGACAGTTTCGTTGACGGTGCTGCCGTCGGACGGCTGGGTGATCTGACCTTCAGCCGCCTCCGCCACGTTCCGACGGACGACATCCTCCTCGCCCCAGAAGACCGGATCTGCACCACGATCCTCGAGATGCTCAATGTGGAAGGCATCGTGCTGGAGCCGGCGGGCGCACTGTCGCTCGACGTTCTGCCCGAACTCGCCGATCAGATCCGTGGCAAGCGGGTGGTCTGCGTGACCTCGGGCGGGAATTTCGATTTCGAGCGGCTCCCGGAGGTGAAGGAGCGCGCGCAGCGATTCTCCGGCGTCAAGAAATACCTGCTGCTCCGCCTGCCGCAACGGCCGGGCGCGCTTCGGGATTTTCTGGGGCAGCTTGGCCCGCATGACGATGTCGCCCGGTTCGAATATCTGAAGAAATCCGCGCGGAATTTCGGCACGATCCTGATCGGCATCGAAACGCGCGCGCCGGGCGATTTCGCCGCGCTGTTCGAGCGGCTGGACGCGGCAGGCTTCGTCTTCACCGATATCACCAATGATGAGGTCGTGGGTCAGTTCCTGATCTGACACCTTCCCAGCCCGGAGAGAGCCATGACCCGCCGCATATTCGGAACCATGCCCGATGGCACGCAGGTGGAGGCTCTGACGCTCCGCGGCGGAGGTCTCTGGGCCGAGGTGCTGACCTATGGCGCGGTGGTGCGCGACCTTCGGCTGGAGGGCCATGCCCCGCCACTGGTGCTGGGGTTCGAGACGCTGGAGGATTATCTCGGCCATTCGCGCAATCACGGTGCCACCTGCGGGCGGGTGGCGAACCGGATCGGCAACGGTCGGTTCTCTCTGGAGGGGCGCGATCATGCGCTGGAGCTGAACGAAAAGGGTGTGACCCACAGCCATGGCGGCAGTCAGGGCATGGCGAAACGCGTGTGGACGGTGGTGGAGCATGGGGCCGACCGGCTCACCCTCTCCCTCCATGACCCGGCGGGGCAGGCAGGGTATCCGGGCGCGGTCGATTCGCTGTGCCACATGCGGCTTGCGGATGGCGGGCTGGAGATCACCTACGAATCGCGGGTGGATGCGCCGACGCTCGTGAACCTGTGCCATCATGGCTATTTCAACCTCGACGGCGGGCCGGATATCCTGAGCCACCGGATGCGCATCGACGCCGAAGACTATCTGCCGCTGAACGCGCTGAAGGTGCCGACGGGTGAGATCGCGCCGGTGGCCGGCACGCCCTTCGACCTGCGGGATGTCACGGTCCTGGGCGACAGGATGGCTGAGGCGGGCATCGCGTTCGATCACAATTTCTGTCTCTCCGGGAGCAGGGTCGATCTGCGCCCGGTCGCGTGGGCGGAAAGCCCGTCCTCCGGCGTGAGGCTGGAGGTGCTGACCACCGAACCCGGCGTGCAGTTGTTCTGTGCCATGGGGATGACGATCGGCGTGCCCGGTCTGGGGGGTAGGGACTACGGCTTGGCCGCGGGCTTCTGTCTGGAGACGCAGATCTGGCCCGATGCAATCAACCATCCGGGCTTCCCCGACCTTGTGTTGCGCCCCGGAGAGGTGCGCCGGCAGGCCACGGTCTATCGGTTTTCCCTCTGACGGGCGGACCGGCGAGAAACGCCGCAAGCGACGCGCGCCAGCAGGACCGCAGGGTTTCCGTGGGCAGGCTCCCCGGCGCCCGCTCTCCTTCCGCACAGGTGCGGGCAAAGGTCGAAAACCCCATGTTGAGCGCGCTGCCCCGCAAGAAGTGACAGGCTTCCGCTCCCGCGTTTTCCTCAGCTATCAATTCCAGCGTCTCCTCCACCTCCCGCCGGAACAGGGCGAGGAGGGCATCAAAGGTCTGGTCGGAGAGGTCGCCCTTCAACACCGCCACGCGCCGCCAGTCGATCATGCTGCCCTCCTGCTTCGGAACCATCCTAGAAGCAGGAGCTTAACGGCCGGTTACCCTGCCGGGGCCGGTCAGTTCATGGCGCGTTAAGGATTTCCTGACATAGCTGAAGGGAGTTTCGGAGGAACACCTTTGCTCATGCCCATTACAATGTCCCCGGCGTCCCCGGCTGTCCTGCCCCTTTCCCAGCCGCTGCGTCGGGGTGGGCGGACAGCACTCGTCGTTGATGACAGCGGATTGCAGCGGCGGCTGCTGGCAGAGATGCTGACGGACTGGGGTTACGACGTGCAGGAGGCGGAGACGGGTGAAGCGGCGCTGATTCTCTCGCGTCAGCGACAATTCGATCTGGTCATCAGCGACTGGATGATGCCCGGGATGAACGGTCTCGAATTCTGTGAGGCGCTTCGTGCGCTGCCGGGGGAAAGCTACAGCTATTTCATCCTCGTCACCGCCAAGAGCGAGAAGGACGAGGTCGCCCACGGGCTGCATTGCGGGGCGGATGACTTCCTGACCAAGCCGGTAACCCCTGGCGAGCTCCGGGCCCGGATCGCAGCGGGGGAGCGGATCATGCACATGCAACGGCGGCTCTCCGACAGCAACCGGCGGCTGAACGAGACGCTGGCGGAAGTGCGCGGGCTCTACAGCGCGCTCGACCGTGATCTGGATGAGGCGCGCAAGCTGCAACAGGCGCTGGTGCGCGATCATTCGCGCGACTTCGGGCCGGCCGCCCTTTCGGTGCTCCTGCGGCCCAGCGGGCAGATCGGCGGGGATCTGGCGGGGTTCTTCCCGATCGGGCCCCGGCGGGTCGGGTTCTTCTCCGTTGATGTCGCGGGCCATGGGGTTGCTGCAGCGCTGATGATGGCGCGGCTTTCGGGGCTGTTCTCACCCGGCGGCGGGGGGCAGAACGTGGCTCTGGTCCGCAATGAATACGGCACGCTCACGCCGCGCAGACCGCGGGAGGTCGCTGTCCATCTGAACCGGGTGTTTCTGGAGGAGATGGAGACGGAGCGATATTTCACCATGATCTATGCCGATGCCGACATGGTGACCGGTTGCGTCACCTTCGTGCAGGCCGGCCATCCCAACCCGGCGCTCATCCGCGCCGGCGGGGCGGTGGAGTTTCCGGGCGCGGGCGGCTTTCCCATCGGCCTCATTGCGGAGGCGGAGTACGAGGAGACGACAGTGACTCTGCGGCCCGGCGACAGGATGCTGCTGCTCACCGATGGCGTGATGGAATGTGGCGCGGCGGGGGAGGGAGTGAAGGAGGAGCAACTGGCCGAGATCCTTTTGCTCAACCGTCAGCGGGCCGGACGGAAGTTCCTCGAATCGGTGATCGCCGATCTGGCAAAGGCAGTCGGCGGCACGGATTTCCCGGATGACATCTCCTGCACGCTTTACGAGTTCGGCCGAAGGGAGGATGCACAGCTCTCAGCTCTCAGCTCTCAGCTCTCAGCTCTCAGCTCTCAGCTCTCAGCTCTCAGCTCTCCCCCTCGAAGCGGTAGATCGACAGGCTGCGCTCCTGCTCGTTGATCGCCAGCCGGCGGTTGATGGGCGCATGGGCGCGGGAGGCACAGTTGGGACGCTCACAAAGATAACAGTTCAGACCCACATCCGTCGGCACTGTCCGCTCAAGGTTCACCTGGTCGGCATGGATGAGCCGGGGCGCATAGGCGATGTCGCACCCCAGGCCGATGGCAAGCTTCGGTGCCGGCTGATCGAAGGTGCCGCCGGTCCGCGTGACCGTCCGCGCGATGGAGAAATAGCTGGCGCCATCCGGCATGCGGATGACCTGCGTGAGAACCTTGTCCGGCGCCTCGAAGGC
Source organism: Haematobacter massiliensis (assembly GCF_000740795.1). Classification (GTDB taxonomy): domain Bacteria; phylum Pseudomonadota; class Alphaproteobacteria; order Rhodobacterales; family Rhodobacteraceae; genus Haematobacter; species Haematobacter massiliensis. The sequence goes on along the minus strand of NZ_JGYG01000003.1, from coordinate 307,534 downwards.
TGCATGGATATTCCAGAGCGGGCAGGTGCCCCCGAACTTGGAAAAGGGGAAGCGCCCGGCGCTGAACCGTTTGGAAACATTGCCGGCCCGGTCTACCCGCACGAAAAAGAAGGGCACCCCCCGCGCATCGGCGCGTTGCAGCGTGGACATGCGGTGTGCGGTCTGTTCATAGCTCGTGCCGAAGCGGTGGCCGAGGAGTTCCACATCATAACGCGCTGATTCGCAGGCGGCGAGGAACCGGCGATAGGGCATCAGCACGGCGGCGGCGAAGTAGTTGAAGAGGCTCACCCGCGCGAGCCGCATCGCATCCCCCTCCATTCCCGAATCGGCGAGCGTCGCCTCGATCACCGGCTCATGCTCCAGCCGCGCCAGCAGGACGGCGATCTGGAACCGGCGGCTTGCCTGCCCCAGCAATTCGGAGAGCATGAGCTCCCGCCGGTGCATCTCGAACCGCCGCAGCCGTCCGGAGAGCACGTCGCCCGGCAGGATGCGGACGCGGATGCCATGGGCGCGGAGCCGTTCCGTCAGCACGGTATTCGGCTCCCCCCGGTGCAGACCCAGCTCCTCCGCCATCGCTTCCGCGGCGCGATCCACCTCGTCGATGTAGTTCCGCCGGTCATAGAACCACAGGCGCACATCCTCCACCGGGCGGGAGCCTTCCTCCAGCACCTGCACCTTGTCACGGTCGACGAGGGGGTTGTCCTCCGACTGGCTGCGCAGGATCATCCGCCGGTAGCGCTCGTGCAGGCGGACGAGTGCGCCAGCCACGCCCGGCGCCGCATGGAGCGCCTGCTCGATCTCCGTCCGGGTGACATGCGCGGCTTCCAGCGCGGGATCCTTGAGTGTCGCCGTCAGGTCGGTGGCAAGCTGTGTATCATGGCTCGGGGCGAGCTCAGCGACGTTCAGGTCGAACACCTCGGCAAGCCGCATGAGCAACCGCGCGCTGGCAGGACGCTGGTCGGCTTCGATAAGGGTGATGTAACTCGGGCTTACGCGGAGCTGCTCGGCCATCTGGGCCTGAGTGAGGCCGAGATTCTGGCGCAACGCCTTCAACCGCGGGCCGATGATGAGCTTTTCGCCTCTCGCCATTACTTACAAACCTTACAAAATCCAAGTTTCGACCGCGACACAACTGACAATACGACCTCATTCACGGCGACCATAATGCATCTCATGCTGCGTGTGCGGCATTACATTACTAACATGACATAACGAATCGTGCTTGTCCTGCACGAAAGGAGAATCGCCATGTCCCTTGATCTCGCCACCCCTTCGACTGCGACCCGTCCGGTGTTCCTGCGCGTGGTGCGGGGTCAGGATCGGGTGCTTACCCCGGATGCGACTGCCTTCATCGCGGAGCTGCAGGCGCGTTTCGGCTCCAAGCTCCATGCGCTGATGGTCGCCCGTCAGCGCCGGCAGGAGCGGTATGATGACGGTCGTCTGCCGGACTACCTGGAGGAGACGGTCACGATCCGCCGGGGTATCTGGTCCGCTGCAAGGGTGCCGGACGTTCTGGCCGACCGCCGTGTCGAGATCACCGGCCCGGTCGACCGCAAGATGATGATCAACGCCCTGAATTCCGGGGCGAAGGTCTTCATGGCCGATTTCGAGGATGCGACCTCTCCCAGCTTCACCAACATCATCGCGGGGCATGTCAACATGCTCGACTACCGCGACGGGACGCTGGAGCTTGACGATGCGGAAACGGGCAAATCCTACCGTGTCGGCGATACCCCGGCGGTGATGATCGTGCGTCCGCGCGGGCTGCATCTGGAAGAAGCGAACATGATGATCGGCGGCTATGCCGTTTCCGCCGCGCTGTTCGACTTCGGGCTGAACATCTTCCACAACGGGCGCGCGCTGGCGGCGACGGGGCGGGGACCGTTCTACTACCTGCCGAAGCTCGAAGGCCACCGTGAGGCGCGTTTCTGGAACGAGGTCTTCGTCTTCGCGCAGGATCGCCTCGGCATTCCGCAGGGCACGATCAAGGCCACCGTGCTGATCGAGACGCTGCCCGCCGCCTTCGAGATGGACGAGATCGTCTGGGAGCTGAAGGACCATATCGCCGGGCTGAATTCCGGGCGCTGGGACTACATCTTCAGCTATATCAAATCGCTGCGGAACCATTCCGCCTATGTCCTGCCCGACCGTGCGCAGGTCACGATGGACCGCGCCTTTCTCGCCACCTATGCGGCGCGGGTCGTGAAGGTCTGCCACCGCCGCGGCATTCACGCCATGGGCGGCATGGCCGCGCAGATCCCGGTCAAGAACGACCCGGCCGCGAACGAGGCCGCCTTCGCCAAGGTCCGGGCGGACAAGCTGCGCGAGGTCGGCATGGGTTTCGACGGTACCTGGGTCGCCCATCCTGATCTGGTTGCGGTCGCCCAGGAGGTGTTCGACGCCGAGATGCCCGGCCCGAACCAGATCCGCAAGCCGCGGCAGGAATGGCGGATCGAACCGGCCATGCTCCTGAAGCCGACGGAGGGTACGATCACGGAGGCGGGTGTCCGCACCAATGTGTCCGTGGCGATCGAGTATCTGGCGCAATGGCTCTCGGGCCGTGGCGCGGTGCCGATCCACAACCTGATGGAGGATGCCGCGACGGCGGAGATCTCACGCGCCCAGATCTGGCAGTGGATCCGCCATTCCGCCACCGTCGGCCTCACCGCGGGCGGCGAGCGGACGATGAGCCGCGAATGGCTGGCGGAGCTGGTGCAGGAGGAGATCGTCTCCATCCTTGACCGGATCGGCCCGAACGCCTTCCACCGGGGCCGTTATGCCTCCGCCGCGCGGATCTTCCAGGAGGCCGCCTCCGCCGAGGTACTTCCCGATTTCATCACGCTGCCAGCCTATGACGTGCTGAACGCGCTGGACTGACAAACCTGACAAACCGGGCGGGCGCTTTGCCGTCCGCCTCTCCCCGACCATTTCGACAGTGAAAGGACCCAAGATGGCCCGCAAGACCTATGCAGAACTCGAAGCCGAGACGCTTGCCCGCTACCCCTCCGGCCAGACGCCGGGCGGCGTGACGGTTGAGGATATCGTCCAGCTCAAGCTGCAGAACACCTACTCCACCCATCTCGATATCGCCCGCGACATGGCCAAGGTGATGCGCGAGGATATGGCGGCCTATGACGCCGATCCGACCCAGTTCACCCAGTCGCTGGGCTGCTGGTCCGGCTTCCACGCGCAGCAGATGATCAAGTCGGTCAAGCGTCTGCGCGGCACCACGAAACGCGCCTATGTCTACCTGTCGGGCTGGATGGTCGCGGGTCTCCGCAACCGCTGGGGCCACCTGCCGGACCAGTCCATGCATGAAAAGACCGCCGTCGCGGATCTGATCGAAGAGATCTACACCTCGCTGCGTCAGGCGGATGAGGTGGCGCTCAACGACCTGTTCAAGGATCTGAAGACCGCGCGCGCCAATGGCGACCAGGTGGCGGAGAAGAAGGCGATCGAGGCCATCGACACCTTTGAATCGCATGTGGTGCCGATCATCGCCGATATCGACGCGGGCTTCGGCAACGAGCACGCCACCTACCTTCTGGCGAAGGAGCTGATCAAGGCGGGCGCCTGCTGTCTGCAGATCGAGAACCAGGTGTCGGATGCCAAGCAGTGCGGCCACCAGGACGGCAAGGTCACCGTGCCGCGTGAGGACTTCATCGAGAAGCTCCGCGCCTGCCGCCTTGCCTTCGAGGAACTGGGCGTCGATGAAGGCGTGATCGTGGCCCGCACGGACAGCCTCGGCGCCGGCCTGACGCAGAAGCTTCCCGTCAGCCAGCATCCGGGCGACCTCGCTTCCGAGTATCTGAAGTGGGTCGAGGTGGAATCGGTGGCCGAAGGCAATCTGCCTGCCGATGGCGAAGTTCTGATGGTGAGCGAAGGCAAGCTTGTGAAGCCGGTGCGCCTGCCGAACGGCCTTTACAAGTTCAAGGACGGCTCCGGCCGGTCGCGGGTGGTCGAGGACTGCATCGCCTCGCTCAACGATGGCGGCGCCGACCTGATCTGGATCGAGACGGATACGCCCAACGTGGCGGAGATCGCCGGCATGGTCGCCGACATCCGCAAGAAGGCCCCGCATGCGAAGCTGACCTACAACAACTCGCCCTCGTTCAACTGGACGCTCAACCTGCGCAAGCAGGTCCGCAACGAATGGCTGAAAGAGGGTCGGATCCAGGAAGCCGACTACCCGGAGGGCAACGAGCTGATGAAGGCGGAGTTCGACGCGACCGATCTGGGCCGCGAGGCGGATGCCCGTCTGCAGAACTTCCAGTTCGACATCTCCACCAAGGCAGGCGTGTTCCACAACCTCATCACGCTGCCGACCTTCCACCTCACCGCGAAATCGGTGGACGAGCTCAGCCGCGGCTACTTCGGCGAGGACAAGATGCTCGCCTATGTCGCGACCGTGCAGCGTGAGGAGATCCGTCGCGGCATCTCCGCCGTGAAGCACCAGCATGAGGTCGGCTCCGATCTGGGCGACACGTTCAAGGAGATGGTGGCGGGTGAGCGCGCGCTGAAGGCCGGCGGCCACGGCAACACCATGAACCAGTTCGCCGCCGAGTAAGCTCCCTCGTCGGTGATCGTCGGGCCGCCCGTGGAGGAGACTCCGCGGGCGGTTCGCATTCCTGGGGAAGGGCCGGGCTGGCTAGCAGAGCGGCAGGACAAAGACCGCCGCGAAGCAGAATGCCGTCGCCACGAGGGCCGCGATGAACACAAGATGCGCGACGCGGGCCAGCGGTTCCTCTCCCGTTGCCGGTCGGAGAAGGAACAGCGCGGCGAAGGTAAGGGCCACTATCCCCGCCAGGACAGCACGAAGGAACGAGGTCATCAGGAAGGCGCGCGCTTCCCACCCCAGCGCACAGCCGGTGGCATGAGTCCCGTAGAGCAGGAGGAAGGCGATACTCCAAATCACGAAGGCTCCGACGAGCGCCGCAAACCCGGCCAGCGGACGCAAACCGATCATAGCGGCACCGTCTGCGACAGATGGGTGAGCGCATAGAGGAACCCGACCGCGATCACGGAGACCAGCGCGCTGTAGTCCTGCCAGAGCCTGCCGATCGCCAGATCCGCCCGCCGCGCCGTGGAGACATAGCCTGCCCGGACGCGCCAGATGCCATAGGCCGCGAAAAGCGCGCTCAGTCCGACATGCAGGGCGGCATAGGCCAGAACCGCCGCCATGCTCGCCAGAGCGGCATGGGAGCTGGGGGTGGGAACCGCAAGGATCAGCCCCACGAGCGCCGCAAGCCCGGCAAGCTGGCAGACCAGTGCGACCGTCAGCATCGGCATCTCTCCCTCCCGCTCCGCCAGACGGGCGGCGAAGGCCGCGATCACCGGAGCGGCCAGCGCCACGATCACCCCCCAAACCGGCGGTACGGGAAAGTCCGGCGGCGGCCATCCCGGAGCCGAAAGCCACAGGAACAGCCCTCCGAACAGGAGTGCGGCATAGGCCGTCGCATCCGCGGCGATCGTCACCGCCATGGCCCACCATGACAGCGGGCGGGGGACTTCGGCATGAAGCGGGAGCCGCAGGCCCAAGCCCGCATCCAACCTGCCGTGATCACGGCGGAACTCCCCCCGTGCGGTCCAGCACAGAAACAGCGCCGCCACCAGCGCGATGCCGAGGGGCGGCCACCAGTAGAGCTTGAAGATCAGTGCGAGGAAAACCGTCCCCGTCGCGAGCGCGGTATAGAGCGGCAGATAGGTCTGTCGGGGAAGCAGGGCGATATGCTCAGGCTCCGCATCCGCGGCGCCGGTCACCAGCGTCTCCATCCAGCCGTTGCGCGGCGTGGGCAGGTAGCCTTCGCCCTCCGCCAGCGCGGGCCCGATGTCGCGGGGACGGAGCTGATCGGCATTTGCCCCGATCCGGGGCAGGGAGGGGAAATTGTAGCTCGGCGCGGGCAGCTTCGGCACCGCCCAGTCGAGCGTTCCCGCGCCCCAGGGGTTCGGCTCCGTCTGGCGCCCGTAGCGCAGCGTCAGCGCGACGTCGACGATTACCAGCATGAACCCGCCCGTCATCACGAAACTGCCGATGGAGGAGATGAGGTTGAATATCTCCCACCCGGTATCGGCAGTGTAATGGTCCACCCGCCGCGGCATGCCGAGCAGCCCGGTAAGGTGCATGATGAAGAAGGTGAGGTTGAAGCCGATGAAGATCAGCCAGAAGGCGGGCCGCGCCAACCGCCCGTCCGGCATCCGCCCCGTGAGCGCGGGCAGCCAGTAATAGGCGGCCGCCATCATCGGAAACAGAAAGCCGCCGACCAGCACGTAGTGCAGATGCGCGACGACGAAATGGCTGTCATGGGCCTGCCAGTCGAAGGGCACCACCGCGAGCATCACCCCCGTCAGCCCGCCGATCACGAAGACGAAGAAGAAGCCGAAGACATGCAGCATCGGCAGTTCGAGCCTTGGCCGCCCGGTGGCGAGCGTGCCGATCCAGGCGAAGATCTGCACCGCCGTCGGGATCGCCACGACGGCGGAGGCGGCGGAGAAGAAGGCCAGCGACAGATGCGGCAGCCCGACCGTGTACATGTGATGGACCCAAAGGCCGAAGGAGAGGAACCCCATCGACAACACAGCCGCAATGACCAGGCGCCGCCCCGCCAGCGGCCGTCCGGCAAAGACGGGGAGCAGGGTGGAGAGCGCGCCCGCCGCGGGCAGGAAGATGATATAGACCTCCGGGTGGCCGAACAGCCAGAAGAGGTGCTGCCAGAGCAGCGGATCGCCGCCGCGTGTCGGATCGAAGAACGGCAGGCCGAAGGCGCGCTCCGCCTCCAGCAGCAGGGAACCGACGATCAGGGGCGGGAAGCCCAGTACCATCATCGCCGCGACGACCAGCATGTACCAGGCAAAGATCGGCATCCGGTCCAGCGTCATGCCGGGCGCGCGCATCTTCAGGATCGTCACCACGATCTCCACCGCGGCGGAAAGCGCGGAGATCTCCACGAAGGTGATGCCCAGCAGCCAGATATCCGCGTTCACCCCCGGCGAATAGGTCGCGGAAGACAACGGCGTGTACATGAACCATCCGTCCTTCGGCGCATAGCCCGCGATCAGCGCCACGATGAGGATCGCCCCGCCGAACAGGTAGCACCAGTAGCCGTAGGCCGACATCCGCGGGAAGGCGAGGTCGCGCGCGCCAAGCATCTTCGGCAGGAAGTAGATGGCGAACCCCTCGAAGAACGGGATGGCGAACAGGAACATCATCACCGTGCCATGCATGGTGAAGACCTGCGCATAGCTCTCGGCATCCAGAAACGGGCTTCGGGTGGTCGCGAGCTGCGCGCGGATCAGCATGGCCAGCAGCCCGCCGATGGTGAAGAACACGAGCGATGTCAGGATGAAGCGCATTCCCACGACGGAGTGGTTCACCGCCGAGAACCTCTGCCACCCATGGCCGGAGGTCCAGATCCGCTCCAGTTCCCGGTCCCTCCGCTCCGCTTCGGGCGTGGGGATCTGGCGGCTGCGGGGCCGTGCATCGGGGCGTCCGTCGGGCAGCACGCTCATTCGGAACCTCCGGTCAGGCGTTCAAATTCCGCGACGGGAACCGCGCGGATGAAGAAGGGCATGATCGCGTGACCCGGACCGCAGTATTCCGCGCACACCCCGCCGAACTCACCCGCGTCGTCCGCGATGAGGCGCAGGCGGTTCACATGGCCCGGTATTGCATCCAGCTTGCCCGCAAGCCGCGGCACCCAGAAGGAATGGATCACGTCGGCGCTGGTCAGCCGGAATTCCACGGGCTGGCCCACGGGGATGGCGATACCGTTTTCTTCGGGAGGCAGGTCGGGATGGTCGGCGTAGCGGAAGGTCCAGGACCATTGCCGCGCCTCCGCCTCGATCACCAGAGGCTCCGCGCCGCGCATGATCGCGCGCTCCCCCACCCAGAACCCGATGGAGACCAGCAGCGTCAGTACGGCGAGCGGCAGTACGAACCCGCCCCAGAGGAGCCAGCGGCCGACAGGGATCTGCCCCAGCCGCCCGGGCCGCAGCAGGGCCACGAGAAAGAAACCCATGACAATTGCAAAGGCCAGACCGGAGGCCGCCAGCATCGCCCACCAGAGAAAGGCGATATCACCCGCCACGCGCCCTCCCGGCGCCAGCGAGGACAGGGGTCCGCCGCAGGCGGTGAGCGGAAACGTCGCAAGCAGGAACCGACCGCTCCGTCCCGCCGTTCGGACAAGGCGCCACAGGGGAGAGAGCCGATGAACGATACCGCCCGCGACCCGCAGGACGAGGACGATCCCGTCCTGGCAGAGGTCGCCGCCGAGACGACGGAATCGGTCGTGGCCTTTGCCGGGCACCCGATTCACGCGATGCTGGTGCACTTCCCGATCGCCCTGACGATGACCGTTCTTGGGGCCGATCTGCTCTACTGGTGGAACGGCGACCCGTTCTGGGCGCGGGCGGCGATCTGGATGGTCGGCCTTGGCTTCATCTCCGGCGCGCTGGCGGGTCTGGCGGGGCTGGTGGAAATCCTTGCCGTTCCGGGCATCAGGACGCGGGTCGGGAGCTGGAGTCACGGGGTGGCGGGCCTCATGCTGATCTCGCTTCTCGGGTTGAACTGGGGGTTCAGGTTTCAGGGCGGCGACGTGATGCCGGAAGGGATACTGCTCTCGCTTCTTTCCGCGATCGTGGCTGGGGCTGCGGGCTGGCATGGTGGCAAGCTTATCTTCCATCACGGGATCGGCCTCATTCAGGACGAAGAGACGGAAGCCCTGGAAAAAGCTCGGACAGGCCACCGGGACGCAGAAGCGGCAGATCGGGACCGGTAAGCACGGGCTTGCCGAGGACAAGGAACAGAATAATCCCCACGGTGCCGATGGTCACGAAAAGCGACATGAAGCCCATCCATCTGGGATAGCGGGCTTCTTCCCCGAACACCTTGAGGATCCGCCCGGCGGCAAGGCCGTGCATCATGCAAAGGACAGCCACGAAGGCGAGCTTTGCCGCGAACCACGGCGAATAAACCTGCGCCAGAAAGATCAGAGCGGTGCCCGAGATGACCGCAATAGCCGCGGCGGGCGAAAGAAAGACGAGATAATAGTACCGCGTGGCACGGTGCAGGTTGTGAAGTGCCGCGTCTCCAGCAACGCGATTGCGCTGCATCAGCATGGGCGGCAGGGCCATCAGCCCGAAGGCCCAGAGCGAAATGGCGGCGATATGGATGAGCTTCAGCCAGGCGACGATCATGCCGAGCGCCTGTCCGGAGCCAGCAGTCCGCTCAAGCGCCAGAGTGCGACGCCGAGATAGGGCAGTGCCGCCGGAACCCACATGATAAGCCCCGCGAGCTGCTGATCTTCCAGCGGGGACAGGTCATAGGCTGCGGTGGTGGCGAGATGATCGGCAAAGAGCGGACGCCCCGCAAAGACCAGCAGCGCTCCCAGCAGCCCCATCTGCATGGTGACGCCCAGCAGGAGCAGGATCGCCCGCCCTGCCGCCGTTGCCGGTGAAAGCATGGCGCGCCAGAGCCAGACGGCGGAGCCGAGGAGAGTCGCCTCCATCAGCCAGTATGCCGCGGGGGACGACAGCGCCCAGCCATATGGCCCGGGCGTATGCCAGAGCCACAAGGTCGCCGCATGGGCAAGAAAGGCCAGCTCTGCCCCGCGACTGGGGCCCCGTGGCAGGCAGCGGGCCAGAAGCGGCGCGGCGATGGAGACGAGGAGCACGTGATGCGCAACCCGCGCGGAAAACAGCGCGGTCGAAAGCGCGCAGAGCGGCGATACGAAAGCGATGAACAGCACCCCCGCCGCCACGATACCCGCGCGGGAACGCGCATGAAGCGACCACATTGCCAGCAGAAGGATGGGAACAAGGACCAGCGGATCGAGGTTCCAACTCAGCCAGAGAGCCTCCGGCGCGGGTGCGGGTCCGCAATAGGGCGTCATGGCTGGTCCTTCCATGCGTGATCCTCCGTCATGACCTGCTCCCGGTCATCGCCAACGTTGGAAGGAGAGCGGGGTTCCGCCCGCTGCACGCGAAGGCTCATCTGTCGCAGGCAAGCCACACGACTCACTTGCCCAACAGGCGGGAGAGGCAGAAGATCATGACATTTGCACAGATCATTTACGGGTGAGAGCCATGTCGGATTTCAGACTTACGGAAGTACCCGGGCTTGTCGTCGGCGGCGACATCACGCGCCTGGAGGAGGCGACTGCGGCGGCGGCGGAGGCGCTGAACGATCCTCTGGCGGATGCGACGGAGTTGATGCGGGAGCTTGACCGCACCCTGCTCCGGGAGGAAACGCGCTGTGACCTCGATTTGCCGCCCTCTGAGGTCTATTCGGTCATTGTGGGGGATCAGCTCGTCTATCGATGCTACCATAATCCGGCCCACGAACTCCTCCGCTGAGATGTGGGAGAAATTTCAGTCGCTTGCCCCGGTGCTGATCGGTGTATTTCTGGGCATCTACATCCAGTTGCTACCCGGCTGGGCCAGTGTCGGCTGGACCGTCGCGGCGCTGCTTGCGGGTTTTCTGGCGATGGCGATTGCCACCGCGTTGCTGGCGAAGTGGCCGCGCAGTGCCGCCGTCCTCATGCAGCTGGGCTTTCTGGCGCCGATCACGCTCATAGCGCTTACGACCTGTGCGACGACATGGCTGTCGTTGCATTTCGCCGAGTGGATGGGCCTGAAGCAACATATTCCGGATCCGAAGCAGATGGAAACCGTGACCGGCGTGCTTCTGGGGGCGGTGAATGCCTTCATCGCCGGGGCATGGCTTGACGATGCGCGCAAGCCCGGCAGCCGCGTGTGGCCCGCCGGGCAGGCCAAGGCCGCCTTCAGCGCGGCCTTTACCGATCCGCTGAAGCAATGGCGGGCCTCATTGCCGCCTGTGGAGGGCGCCGCGGCGACGATCGCGCGTCGCAATGAGGTGACAAGAGTGATCGAGGCGGTCTATGAAACCCGCGTCAGCGGCGGGGGACCGGAGGGTTGGGATCTGTCGGCGCTTCTTGATCGCATCGCCCTGATCCGGGAAGCCCTCGCCCCCGGACGAACCTGAGAGCCGCCATGCCCCTCACCGACGCCGCCCGGATCATCGCCTTGCCCGCCTTTGCTCGTGCCGCAGCCGTCCTGCGCCGCGATCACGACAGGTTCGTGGAGGATCTCGTGGCCCTGACGGAAATCCCGGCTCCCCCCTTCAAGGAGGCGCGCCGGGCCGAGGTTTACCGCGACCTGATGATCCAGCACGGCCTGCATGATGTGAAGCTGGACGGTATCGGCAATGTCACTGGCCTGCGTCCGGGCCGCGCGCCGGGACGGAAGGGGATGGTCGTTGCCTCCGCCCATCTCGACACCGTTTTCCCCGAAGGCACCGACACCACCGTCCGGCGGGAGGGAACGAAACTGTTCGCTCCCGGCGTGGGCGACGATACGCGCGGGCTGGCGGCGCTCCTTGCCTTCATGCGTGCGCTGGATGCAGCGGGGATCGAGACGGCAGAGGACATTCTCTTCGTGGCGGATGTGGGCGAGGAGGGGCAGGGCGACCTGAGCGGCATCCGCCATCTGTTCGCGGAGGGAGAATACCGCGACCGGATCGGGGCGTTCTTCACCTTCGACGGCCCGGAAATGGGCAAGCTCGTCACGTCCGCCATCGGCTCCCATCGCTACCGCGTCACCTTCCGGGGGCCGGGCGGGCACAGCCTGAACGCCTTCGGCACGGTCAGCCCGGCCTATGCCATGGCGGGGCTGGTTGCCGGCATGGGACAGATCGAGGTGCCGGAGACGCCGCGCACGACCTTCTCCTGCTCGGTCTTCGGCGGCGGCAGTTCCATCAACGCGATTCCGGAGGAGGTCTGGGTGGAGATCGACCTCCGCTCCGCCTCGCCGGAGGAGCTGGCGAAGCTCGACGCGCGGATGCGGGCACTGGTCGAGGAGGCCGTCGCCGCCGAGAACGCCCGTCGCGAGACGCGGAGCGGCAGCATCACCGCCGAGGTGAAGCAGATCGGCAACCGTCCGGCCGGCGCCACGCCCGAGGATGCCGCGATCGTTGAAGCCTGCAAGGCCGCGCTCCGCGCGCATGGGCTCGATTTCGTCACGGCCGCCTCCTCCACCGACGCCAATATCCCGATGAGCCTCGGTATTCCGGCAGTCATGATCGGCACCGGCGGTCATGGCGACCGATATCACTCGGTGGATGAATGGATCGACGTGGAGCCGGAGGCGAGCAGCAAGGGCCTCTCCACCGGCCTCGCGGCGCTGATTGCCGTGGCAGGGCTTATGGAGGAATAGGGCCCCGGTCTTTGCTGGGAGGGGTCCGAACCGGATCCGGCCACGACCTTCGGCGCAGGGAACCGCGCACCCTGTCGGATGCCGGGGGTCAGCAAAGGCCAAGGATGCGGGTCATCGCTTTACCCTTGCAAATTCGGACTGCTGACAATCGTCGAAGCAGGGAAGCAGGGAAGCAGGGAAGCAGGGAAGCAGGGAAGCAGGGAAGCAGGGAAGCAGGGAAGCAGGGAAGCAGGGAAGCAGGGAAGCAGGGAAGCAGGGAAGCAGGGAAGCAGGGAAGCAGGGAAGCAGGGAAGCAGGGAAGCAGGGAAGCAGGGAAGCAGGGAAGCAGGGAAGCAGGGAAGCAGGGAAGCAGGGAAGCAGGGAAGCAGGGAAGCAGGGAAGCAGGGAAGCAGGGAAGCAGGGAAGCAGGGAAGCAGGGAAGCAGGGAAGCAGGGAAGCAGGGAAGCAGGGAAGCAGGGAAGCAGGGAAGCAGGGAAGCAGGGAAGCAGGGAAGCAGGGAAGCAGGGAAGCAGGGAAGCAGGGAAGCAGGGAAGCAGGGAAGCAGGGAAGCAGGGAAGCAGGGAAGCAGGGAAGCAGGGAAGCAGGGAAGCAGGGAAGCAGGGAAGCAGGGAAGCAGGGAAGCAGGGAAGCAGGGAAGCAGGGAAGCAGGGAAGCGCGATTATATCCGGCGGTCACATCAGCGACGGACAGTGCGAGAGATCAAGCGGCCCGGTACGCATCGCAGCGGGAGTGCCACGGAAGGCTGCCGCCATACCCTGTGGTGGAAGTGACATGCAGTGCATTTTACCTATTTGCGGAAGCGGGCGCCTGGCGCCTGCAGCAACCCGAGTGCGGCTTTCCTGACGCTGCCGAGTTGCGGTTTGGGGCGGCGATCCGGTTTGGGTAGCCCCTTCACCCCCCGAGGCTACAGCGGTCAGTTTCGATCAGCGACCCTAGGACATTCTGCGCCTTTCCAGAACATGCGCGCGTCAGTATGGTCCGCGCCATGATCGTCGGACTGCTGCGCCTTCTTTCCGTTCTGCTCGTTGTCGCGGGTGTCCTGCTGCCGAAGGTGTCGGCGGCGGCGGTGTCGCTGGGGCTTGTCGACCTGCGCTATGTCGTCATCTGTTCTGGCGACGGGATGCGGGTTGTCGTGCTCGATGGAAACGGCGCTCCGGTTGAGGAGGTGCGCTCGGATCCCTGTGCGTTTCCGCACGCTCTGGATCACGCGCCGACGCCGCCATTGCCCGGTATGGTCTGGCGCCTGTCAGGCACGGTTTACGCGACGCTCGGCCCGTTGACGCTGCGGGCGGGAGCACCGTCTTTCAACCCCTTGCCGCGCGGCCCGCCGCTTTCGTGAAACGCGACTTCATCTGACAAACGCTTTCACGGAGATACCCCATGTTCCGCACGCTTCTGGCTGCAACCCTTTTTGCCACACCGCTCCTTGCCACCTCTGCGCTTGCTCATGAGTTCAAGGCGGGTGAGCTGACCATCGGTCACCCCTATTCGTTCGAGGTTCCCGCCTCTGCCCGCGCCGCCGCTGGCTATCTGACGGTCACCAATGCGGGCAGTGCGCCCGACCGTCTCATCGGTGTCGAGGCGGAGATCGGCAATCCGATGATCCACCTGTCGGAAGAAAAGGACGGGATTGCCAGAATGACGCATGTCGAGGCGGTGGAAATCCCGCCGGGGCAGACGGTGACCCTGGAGCCGGGCGGCTATCACGTCATGTTCATGGGGTTGAACGGCACGCCATGGACCGTGGGCGAAAAGATCCCCGCGACGCTGGTGTTTGAAAAGTCCGGCAAGGTTCCCGTCGTCTTCAACGTCGAAGTCCGCAAAGACGGTAACGCCGATCCTCACGCTCATCACTGAGCTACGGGCTGGCGCCTCAACGGGCGCCAGTCCCTGCGTCCTTCGGCGCAATGAAATCCCGGGCTGTCTGCCATGGTCGGGGGCAGGCAAGCTCTGCGCGTCCCGCGCGCAGGGAGCGTTGGCGGCGGCATCCGCTGAGGAGCCGCAGGCATGGCTCCCGCGGGGACGGATACATTGGGCAGGGGCCTTGGGCGCGGGTCATGCGCGCGCTTTTCCGGACGCTGTTCCGCGTGCCGCCTGGGCATACAGGGTAGCGCCTATTCGTAGAACAGGGCCACCCGACGCCCGCCGAATTCCTCCACCGCGATATCGACCTCATAGATGTCGCGGAGCACCTCTGGGCGGATGACCTCCTCCACCGTTCCGGCGATAGCGACGCGGCCATCCCGCATGGCGACGATGTGGTCGGAATACCAGGCGGCGAAGTTGATGTCGTGCAGGACCATGACGACGGTCTTGCCGAGATCGCGCGTGGCGCCCCGCATCGTCTTCATCATCGCCTGCGCGTGCTTCAGGTCGAGATTGTTCAGCGGCTCGTCCAGCAGCACGTAATCCGTGTCCTGACACAGGACCATGGCGACGAATGCCCGCTGCCGCTGCCCGCCGGAGATCTCGTCCAGAAAGCGGTCGGCCAGAGGTTCAAGGTTCAGATAGCCGAGAGCGCGTTCGACATGGACGCGGTCCTCGGTATTGGGTCGTCCCTTGGTATAGGGATAGCGCCCGAAGGTCACCAGATCGCGGACTGTCAGGCGGGAGGTCAGGTGGTTGTCCTGCCGCAGGATCGCCAGCCGCCGCGCCAGCACGTCGGAGGGTGTCCTGGTTACGTCGAGCCCGTCCACGGTGACGGTACCCCTGTCCATCGCCAGGAGCCTGCTCGCCATCGACAGAAAGGTGGATTTCCCGGCGCCGTTCGGCCCGATGATCGAGGTGATGCCACAGGCGGGCAGCGTCAGCGTCACATCATCGACGACGACCGTCTCGCCATAGGTCTTGCTGAGATTCGAGGCGTGGATCATCTGGCCCCCCGGCGTATGATGAGCAGGATGAAGGCGATGCCGCCCAGGAATTCGATGATGACCGACAAGGCCGTGTTGAAGCCGAACACCCGCTCCAGCACCGTCTGACCGCCGACGAGGCAGATGACGGCGAGCAGAACGGCGACGGGAAGGACATGGCGGTGCTTCGCGCTTCCGGTCATGACATGCGCGAGACTTGCGACCAGCAGACCGAAGAACGTCACCGGACCGACAAGCGCCGTGGAGACGGAGACGAGCAGCGCGACGATGGCCAGGATGATCGCCACCGTCTGCTTGTAGGGCAGGCCGAGGCCGATCGACATGGGCCGGCCCAGCGTCAGCACGTCCAGCCGGTTCAACATCAGGTAGCCCACGATGGATGCCAGCCCGATCAGCACGGCGGAGGCACCGAGCAACGTGGGCTGAACGCTGTTGAAACTGGCGAAGAGGCTATCGGACAGGACCATGAACTCGTTCGGGTCGAGCATCCGCTGGATCAGCGTGGAGACGCTTCGGAAGAACACCCCGAAGATGATGCCGACGAGCACGAGGAGGTGGAGGCTGCGCTCCTCGCCCAGAAACAGCCAGCGGAACAGCAGCCCCGAGAAGACCACCATCAGCATGACCTTGGCCGCGAAGAGCAGGTTCGGGTTCAGCACCGCCGCGGCATGGGAGCCGATGCCGGCAACCAGCAGCGTCTGGATCAGCACATAGAGCGCGTCGAACCCCATGACGGAGGGCGTGAGGATGCGGTTCGCGGTGACCGTCTGGAACATCACCGTGGAGACCGCCACGGCATAGGCGACCAGCACCAGACCCGCGAGTTTCAGGCCCCGGAACTTGAGCACGAAGTCCCAGCTTCCCCTCGCGCCAAGCGTCATGAACGCCGTCACGGCGAGCGCCGCCACGATGGCCAGCAGCAGGATGACGAGACGGGGTCGGTTAGCGGCCATGCTGTTTCCTCAGAAGCAGCCAGAGGAACATCCCGCTGCCGATCACGCCGACGACCACGCCGATCGGGATCTCGTAGGGGTAGCGGATCAACCGCCCAAGGATGTCGCAGGCAAGGATGAAGGCCGCGCCCAGCACCGCGACCCAGGGCACGGCGCGGCGCATGTTATCGCCGATCATCAGGCTGACGACATTCGGCACGATGAGGCCGAGGAACGGGATCATCCCCACGCTTACCACCACGACCGCCGTGATGAGCGACACGATGGTCAGCCCCAGCGCCACGACGCGCCGATAGTTCAGCCCGAGGTTGGTTGCGAAATCCCGGCCCATCCCCGCGACGGTGAACCGGTCCGCCGCGATATAGGCGACCACGGCCAGCGCGAAGCCGATATAAAGCAGCTCGTAGCGTCCGCGCAGCACGCCCGAGAAATCCCCCGTCGTCCAGGCCAGCATCGTCTGAAGCAGGTCCGTGCGATAGGCGAGGAACGTCGTCGCCGCGCCGATGATACCGCCCAGCATGATGCCGACCAGCGGCACCATCAGCACATCGCGGAGCGGAACGAGGCGGAGGAGCCGGAGGAAGAGCCATGTGCCCGCCGCGGCAAAGCCCGCGGCGACCAGCATCTTGCCCCAGATGGGCCAGGCCGGGGCGAAGAGCGTGACCAGCAGCAGGCCGAGGCTCGCCGATTCGACTGTCCCCGCGGTGGAGGGTTCGACGAAGCGGTTGCGGATCATCATCTGCATGATGAGCCCCGCAATCGCCATCGAGGATCCGGCGAGCAGCAGCGCCGCCGTTCTGGGAATGCGGCTTGCGGCCAGGATCAGCGACTGTTCGGAAGTGGCGCTCCCGTCGATCAGCCCCGAAAGCCGGATATCGGTCACGCCCACGAAAAGGCTGCCCGCCGCGAGCGCCAGGGTGAGGCAGATCGCGGCGGGCAGCAGAAGCGCGGACAGGACCGAACGTGACCGGCCGTCCGATATGTCGGGATTACTCGCCACGGTCCTTGGAAACCGCCGCCTGAACCTGATCGACCAGCGTGCTGAACGCGGTGTAGCCGCCCGAGGAGACATAGGCCGAAGCCGGGTCCAGATAGACGATCCGGTCTTCCTTCCACGCATCCGTGCGGTGGATGATTTCATTGTCGAGCACCGCGCGGGCTGCAACGCCCGGTTCAACTTGGCCGACAGCGGCATCCCGGTCGATGACGAAGAGCCATTTCGGGTTCTTCTCCAGGATATACTCGAAGGACACCACATCGCCGCCGTGGAAGCGGTCGTCGATGCTCTTTTCCACAGTGGGGAAGCCGATCAGCGTGTGCAGCCATCCCACGCGGGAGGTCGGTCCATAGGCGCCAAGCTTCCCGGCATTGGTGACGAGGATCAGCGCCGTGCCTTCATCCACCGCATCCGCCTTGAGCCGGGCGACCTTTTCGTCCAGCGTGGCGGTGAGTTCGGCGGCCCGGTCAGACTTGTCGAACAGCGCGCCGAGCTTCGTCACATTGGACTTCACATGATCGACGAACTGGGCATCGTTCACCACCGTCATGTCGATGGTCGGAAGCAGCGCCGCCACTTCGGCATATTTCGCCCGGGACCGGCCGCCGACGATGGCAAGATCGCCTTCCGCCGCGTTGATCGCCTCGTAATCAGGCTCGAACAGGGTGCCGATCTTCAGATATTTGTCATCCGCGTATTTCCGGAGATAAGGCGGGAGCGTGGAGCCGATGACTCCGGCAGGTTCCACGCCGAGCGCGTCCATGTTGTCGAGAGACACGATATCCAGAACAAGCACCTTCTGCGGCGTGGCGGGAAGTTCGAGCGTGCCTTGCTGATGCTCGATGGTCAGCGGCTCAGCCATCACGGGCGCTCCGGCAAGAGCAAGACCAAGCGCGGCCGTGCCGAGCAGGGTGTGAAAAAGCTTCATGGCGACCTCCATTTCGGTTGGGCCGTCATTACCCCGCCGGTATTCGGCGGTCAAAACCAATTCCTATAGAAAAGATAAGTTATGTGGGCTTTCTCGTGAAACGAGGGGCGGTGAAGTGTCGCATTCGCTCATCCGACGCCGCGGGCGGGCTTGATCCCCTCGCTCACGGCCTTGCCCAGAGTACCACGACGCTGGATTTCAGCGTTTACCTCTGCGCCGAGCAGCACGATGAAGGTGGACAGCCATATCCACATCAGCAGCACGATGACGCTGCCGAGCGCGCCGAAGGTTTCGTTGTAGCTTGCGAAATGGCTGACATAGATCGAAAACCCTATGGAAACCACAAGCCAGAGCAGACATGCCAGCGCTGCCCCCGGTGCAAACCGCCGTCCTTTGCTCCCACAGGGGCCGAAGCGATAGACGAAGGACAGCCCGAGGATCATGGTTGCCAGCAGCACGGGCCAGCGAAGCCAGTTCGCGATCTGCGCCCAGAGTTCATCCTCGCCGAAGATGGCGAAAACCGCAGGCAGGAGCGCGATCATCGACAGCACGACAACCACTCCCACCACCCCCGCAAGGGTCAGACTGAGAGTCACGAGCGTCAGATGAACGAAACTTCGCTCCTCCCGCGCATCATAGGCCACGTTCAGCCCCTGGATGAGGCTTCCCACCCCGCGGGACGCCGACCAGAGCGCCAGCCCAAGGCCAAAGAACGCTGTCAGCCCCAGTCCGGCCCCCGGTGCCGCGGCCACCGCGCTGGCCTGCGAGATCACCGTTCTGGCCACCTCCTCCGGCACGA
This sequence comes from Haematobacter massiliensis, assembly GCF_000740795.1. Lineage (GTDB taxonomy): Bacteria > Pseudomonadota > Alphaproteobacteria > Rhodobacterales > Rhodobacteraceae > Haematobacter > Haematobacter massiliensis. The sequence continues at coordinate 288,756 of NZ_JGYG01000003.1, read as the reverse complement.
CACCGCTCAGGGCATCAAGTTGCGCGACGATATCGGCAGGTGTCGTCAACAGCGCAGCGATAGCCATGACGGCAGTGATGGCGGGGAACAGGCCGAACATCGTGTAGAAGGCCACCCCTGCCGCGATGAGAGACAGGTTGTTCTCGCCGATGCTTTGCCAGATTTGCCGGGCGGAGAGGAGGAAGCTGTTTGCCATGCAGCGCCAAGTCTGCGGGCAGCCCTCCTGTTCCCTGCCGCCCGGTTGTTTTCTGCGTCCTGTGACAGGGGGGCTGCATGAGGGTAGGGCTCCTGCTCGCCGGTGGCCTGTCGCGGCGTTTCGGAACGCAGGACAAGTTGCTGGCCGACTGGACGGGGCACCCGCTCATCTCCTGGGCTGCCTCCGCGCTGGCGGCGGTCCCGCTGGAGGCGCGGATCGCCGTGGCAGCGCCAGAACTGTCACCACTTCTGCCCGGTTACGACATGCTCCGTCCGCCGCGTCCGGCGGAGCAGTCCGCGAGCCTTCGGCTTGGGGTGCGGCGGGCGCGCGAGATGGGGGCGGACCGGCTGCTCATCGTGCTGGCCGACATGCCCCGCATCGACACAGCCACGATGGCGGCGGTACTTTCGGGTCGCGGAGCGTCCTGCGTGACGGATGGCGTGCGGCGCATGCCCCCCGCAGCCTTCGACGCGGACAGCTTTGAGGCCCTGCTGGCCCTTGAGGGGGACAGGGGGGCGGGACACATGCTTCAGACCATCACCGGGGACGGGCTGATTCAGGTTGCGCCCCAAATGCTCCACGACATAGACCGTCCTGCCGATCTCACCGGTGAGACCTCGGGCAGCGAGTAGCATGCCGGGAAGATCGAAGGGCTCTCCGACGCCCCAACGCGGCGCCACCGACGCTTTCGCGGATGAGACCCGTCAGCCGTGGCGAGCGCCCTTCGGTGGCACGGCATTCGGCTCGTCCCGCGCCGGCGAAAAGCGGGAGTTCGCAACCCGGGCTTGTTTCCGCAGGCTGACAAGTCATTGGCGTGAAAGGATGGCTGCCTGATCGGGGCGGGGTGGGCAGACGAGGAATACCTGCTGCGTCGCGGGAAACACGTCCCCGCTCCATCATCCTGCCAAATTGATCTCGACGGGGTTGCAGCAACGCTTGTCGTGGCTGGCGGCCTTTTTCCGACCCTCTCGGCGAGAGGTGCAGGCCGGGTTGCCTCTCAAATCATCTGAAATCCAGCGGCTCAATGGCACCGGGTGGTGAACATCCCGCAGACCTGCTCGGGAACAGCCCCAGCCTCCTCGTTCGCAGGCCCTCCGCAAGCTCTGGACAGATCGCAGCGCTGCGCCGGCGCGTTCATCCTGCTTCGCGCACTCGATCAGGGGCCACGTCGCTTCCATTGCCTCTTCGCCCGCAGTGTTGGACGCTTAGGACTGGTCGTCATCAGGCTCCTCTCGTCTGCGAGCTTTTGGCATGGGAGCCTGCCATGATTGGCTGGAAGCGCTCCGCCATCACGAAATGCACCACCGTGACCTTGGCCAAGAGGCTTGCGAGGATCGGTCTGGGACTCCGTCCGGTTCCAGCGCATCCGAACCGTCGGAGAGGTTCTTTTGGGCGCGTCGCCGGTCGCATATCGCCAGCAACCTTTTCGCGAGGGAAAAAGGTCATGCCAGTGACAACGCGGCTGTCGGGGACGAGCTTTCGGCGATGAAGCCTCGGGGCGCACGGCCGAGGTCCGCCGATCTACGCTGCGATCACAGAGTGACGGCCGATCATCCAAAGAACCGGCAGGTCATTCGGAACGGCGTCAGAAAACCAAGATAACTCGCCATCAGCCGACGTATTGCAGGTTGATCGCGAGTGCCAAATGGACCCATTGGACGGGCGTCCGCTTCGCCGCTGTCCTCTCTGCTCCGGTGACCGGTTCTGAGAAGGCGGCGCAGGCTCCGCCGCTCCCTGAAGCGCATAAGTGACGCTGGAAAATCCGGTCGGTCCGGCAATGCGGAGAATGAGGCTCCGACCCTCCGGCCAAGGCTGGGACTTCCCGTCGGGCCGTCAGCTTCGGGCTGCGGCAGGTGGCCGTTGGCGGGCCGCCTGCAACACGTCGCCACGCCGGCTCCGAAGAGCGGCGTGGCGCCTTTTCAATCCATTTCGACGAGGAGATCCTTCGCGTCGATCTGGCTGCCGGGGGTGACGTGGACGGCCTTGACCACGGCTTCACGGTCGGCGTGAAGGCCGGTTTCCATCTTCATCGCCTCGATGGTGAGGAGGAGATCGCCGGCCCGGACCTTGGTGCCGGGTTTCACGAGCACGGTGGCGATGGAGCCGGGCATGGGGGCACCGATATGGGCGGGATTGCCCTCCACCGCCTTGGGACGCGCGCCGGCCTTTGCCACGGCTGACCGGTCGGGCACGCGGATGACGCGGGGTTGGCCGTTCAGTTCGAAGAACACCTTGACCTCCCCTTCGTCCGAGGTCTCGCCGACGGTCTGTAGGCGGATGTCCAGTGTCTTGCCAAGGTCGAGCGTGGCTTCCACGCTCTCCCCCGGTTCCATGCCGTAGAAGAAGGTGCGCGTGGGCAATGCCCGCACCGGGCCATAGGTACGATGCCGGGCGCGGTAGTCGAGGAACACCTTGGGATACATCAGCCAGCCGGCGAAATCCTCGTCATCCACGTGTTCGCCGGGCAGGTCCGCCTCCAGCTTTGCCCGCGCCTGTGCCAAATCCACCGGGGCCATGCGCGCACCCGGGCGGGTCGTGTCGGGCCGCTCGCCTTTCAGAACCTTGTTCAGAATGCCTTCGGGGAAGCCTCCGGGCGGCTGACCGAGGTTGCCCTTCATCATGTCCACAACGGAATCCGGGAAGGCCACATCCGTGCCCGGATCCTCCACCTGTGCCCGCGAGAGGCCCTGCGCCACCATCATCAGCGCCATGTCCCCCACCACCTTGGACGAGGGGGTGACCTTAACGATGTCGCCGAACATCTGGTTGGCATCGGCATAGGCCTGCGCGATCTCCGGCCAGCGGTCTTCCAGCCCGAGAGAGCGGGCCTGCGCCTTGAGGTTGGTGAACTGGCCGCCCGGCATCTCATGCAGGTAGACCTCCGAAGCGGGGGCCTGCATCCCGGCCTCGAAAGCGGCATATTGTGCGCGCACGCCTTCCCAGTAGTCGGAGAGCTGCCGGATCGCGGCGATGTCCAGCCCGGTGTCGCGCTCCGTATGGCGCAGCGCCTCAACGATGGAGCCCAGGCAGGGCTGTGACGTGCCCCCCGAGAACGCATCCATCGCCGCATCGATGATATCTGCCCCTGCTTCCGCCGCCGCCAGCACCGTAGCCCCGGCAATGCCGGAGGTATCATGGGTGTGGAAGTGGATCGGCAGGCCGAGTTCCTCCTTCAGCGTGCGGATCAGCACCCGGGCGGCGGCGGGTTTCAGAAGCCCTGCCATATCCTTGATGCCGAGGATATGGGTGCCCGCGGCTTTCAATTCCTGACCCATCTTCAGGTAGTATTGCAGGTCATACTTGGACCGCTCCGGATCCAGCAGGTCGCCGGTGTAGCAGATCGCGGCCTCGCAGATCTTGCCCGACTCGATCACTGCATCCAGTGCCACGTGCATGTTCTCCACCCAGTTCAGGCTGTCGAACACGCGGAACACATCAACACCGGACGCCGCTGCCTGCCGCACGAAAGATTGCACGACGTTGTCGGGATAGTTGGTATAGCCCACCCCGTTGGAGGCGCGGAGCAGCATCTGGGTCAGGATGTTCGGCATCCCCTCCCTTATGTCCCGCAGGCGCTGCCACGGGCATTCCTGGAGGAAGCGGTAGGCCACGTCGAACGTCGCCCCTCCCCAGCATTCCACGGAGAACAGGCCCGGCAGCAGATGCGCATAGGCCGGGGCCGCACGCACCATGTCGATCGACCGCATTCGCGTGGCCAGCAGCGATTGGTGCCCGTCGCGCATGGTCGTATCGGTGAGCAGGAGCTTCTTCTGACCCGAGATCCAGTCCACCACGGCCTGCGGCCCCTGCTCGTCCAGCAGGGTCCGCGTGCCGGCAGGCGGCGCGTCCAGCGTCACGGGCGGCGGCACGGGAGCCCGCACTTCGGCGGGGAGGGGGCCGCGGCCCTTGGTTTCCGGATGGCCGTTCACCGTCACATCGGCGATGTAGGTGAGCAGCCGTGTCGCCCGGTCCTGCCCGGTCTCGAAGCGAAACAGCTCGGGCGTCGTGTCGATGAACTTGGTCGTGTAAGCCAGCGTCAGGAAGGTCGGGTGCTTCAGCAGGTTCTCGACAAAGGCGATGTTGGTGGACACGCCCCTGATGCGGAACTCCCTGAGCGCCCGGTCCATCCGGGCGATCGCCTTCTCCGGCGTCTGAGCCCAGGCGGTGACCTTCACCAGCAGCGAGTCATAATACCGCGTGACCACGGAACCGGCATAGGCCGTGCCGCCGTCCAGCCGGATGCCCATGCCCGTCGCGGTGCGATAGGCGGTGATGCGGCCATAGTCGGGGATGAAGTTGTTCTGCGGATCCTCCGTCGTCACCCGGCACTGCAGGGCGTGACCCTTGAGCTGCACGTCTGCCTGCGTCGGCGCCCCGGTGGCCTCTGCCAGTGTCTCACCCTCCGCGATGCGGATCTGGGCCTGGACGATGTCGATGCCGGTGACTTCCTCCGTCACGGTATGTTCGACCTGGACGCGGGGGTTCACCTCGATGAAGTAGAACTGCTCGCTGTCCATATCCATCAGGAACTCGACCGTTCCGGCGTTGCGATAGCCTACCGCCCGCCCGATCTTCAGCCCGAGTTCGCAGATCTCCGCCCGTTGCTCCGGCGTGAGGTAAGGGGCGGGCGCGCGCTCCACGACCTTCTGGTTGCGCCGCTGCACGGTGCAGTCGCGCTCGTAGAGATGGTAAAGACCGCCGTGGTCATCGCCGAGAAGCTGGACCTCCACATGCCGGGCGCGCAGGATCATCTTCTCCAGATAACCCTCGCCGTTGCCGAAGGCGGCCTCGGCCTCGCGACGGCCCTCGCGCACCTTGGCCTCCAGCTCATCGGGGTTGTTGATGGGGCGCATTCCCCGCCCGCCGCCGCCCCAGCTTGCCTTCAGCATCAGCGGATAGCCGATTTCTCCCGCCTCCGCGCGGATCGCGGCGAAATCGTCGCCCAGAACCTCGGTGGCCGGGATCACCGGCACCCCTGCCGCGATTGCCACCCGCCGCGCGCTCGCCTTGTCGCCGAGGGCGCGCATCGTCTCCGCCTTGGGCCCGATGAACACGATGCCCGCGGCATCGCAGGCTTCCACGAAATCCGGGTTTTCCGACAGCAGGCCATAGCCCGGATGGATCGCATCCGCGCCCGACATCTTCGCCACGCGGATGATCTCCGGGATCGACAGATAGGCCGCAACCGGTCCCAGACCCTCGCCGATCCGGTAAGCCTCGTCCGCCTTGAAGCGGTGGAGGCTCAGCTTGTCCTCCTCCGCATAGACCGCAACCGTCTGCTTGCCCAACTCGTTTGCGGCCCGCATCACACGGATCGCAATCTCGCCACGGTTCGCTATCAGTATCTTCCGGAAGTTTGGCATCTTCGCTCCCCGCACCACTCCGAGTCAGAAAGGGATAAACGGGAAGCGAAGGAGCGATCAATCAACCATTTATGCAGAGCAGCAGATTTTTGCTGCGACGCAGAAAAAAGTGTTATGCGAGATATGTCCGAAAGCTATTGATGACATCGACATAAAGCGTGCGCTTGAAGGGCACGATGTAGTCCAGCAGGTCGTCCGCGCGCATCCAGCGCCATTCGGAAAACTCCGGGTGGTCCTGTGCGATGTCCACCGCGCTGTCTTCGCCGTGGAAGCGCATGAGATACCACTTCTGCCGTTGGCCGCGATACCGGCCCTTCCAGACCTTGCCAAGCAGTTCGGGCGGCAGGTCGTAGGTGACCCAGCCGGTCTCCGCGATGATCTCGACGAGGTCAGGCGAAATGCCCGTCTCCTCCCGCAGTTCCCGAAGGGCGGCGGCGCGAGGATCCTCCCCCTCGTCCAGCCCGCCCTGCGGCATCTGCCATGCCCCCGCGGTGTCGCGGCGCATCCCTGCCCAGACGAGGCCCGCCTCATTGAGCAGCATCACGCCCGCGCCGGGGCGATAGGGCAATTCCTTGGCCATGCTTCCTCCGTCCGTCAGGACTACCCGAATGAAATCGGGTCGTCCGTCTGACTATCCTGCGCCCTGTCGATACGCGTTACTGCGGCAGTTCGAGGGCGGACAGCCCTTTCAGAATATCCACGGCATAGGCTAGCTGATAATCCTCTGTCCGCAGTTTCGCGGCGAGTTCGGCCTGATGCTGTTCTTCCTGAAGCTGCTTGCGTTCGTCGTCCGTCATGCTGTCGTTGGTGATCGCGCCGCGAAGGTCGGCTTCCGAGCGGATCCGCGCGGCCAGCGTGTTGGTCGTGCCTTCATCCTCTGCCGCGGGTTTGGGCGGGGGTTGCTCAACCCAGATGTCGGGCGAGACGCCGAGAGACTGGATCGACCGGCCCGAAGGCGTGTAGTAGCGCGCCGTGGTCAGCCGCATGGCCCCATCGCCCTTCAGCGGGATCACGGTCTGCACCGAACCCTTGCCGAAGGATTTGGTGCCGACGACCACTGCCCGCCGGTGATCCTGCAGGGCGCCCGCCACGATCTCCGAAGCGGAGGCGGAGCCGCCGTTGATGATCACCACCATCGGCTTCGCCCCGGTGATGTCGCCGGCGGTGGCGTTGTAACGCTCCCCGTCCTGGGGGTTGCGGCCACGGGTAGAGACGATCTCCCCCGATTCGAGGAACGCATCCGAGACCTTGATCGCCTGGGTGAGCAGCCCGCCGGGGTTGTTGCGCAGATCGAGAACGACGCCCGAGACCTTGTCCGCGCCGCCCGCCTCCTCCAGCATCTTCTTGTAGCCGTCGTCCAGGTTCTGGAACGTCTGGTCGTTGAAGGTGGAGACGCGGAGCACCATGGTGGAGCCCTGCATCCGCGCAGTCACGGCGGTGAGCTTGATCGTATCGCGGGTCAGCGTCACGTCGAACGGCTCGGGCTTGTCCTTGCGCACGACGGTGATGGTGATCTCCGACCCGATGGGGCCACGCATCATGTCGACCGCCTGGTCCAGCGTCAGGCCCATGACGGTTTCGCCGTTCACATGGGTGATGTAGTCGCCGGACTGGATGCCTGCCTTGTCCGCCGGGCTGTCGTCCATGGGGGAGACGACCTTGACGAAACCCTCCTCCTGCGTGACCTCGATGCCGAGGCCGCCGAATTCGCCCTTGGTCTGCACCTGCATGTCGCTGAAATCGTCCGGCGCGAGATAGCTGGAATGCGGATCGAGAGAGGTGAGCATCCCGTTGATCGCCGCCTGGATCAGCTTCGAGGTATCCACGGGCTCCACATACTGGGCGCGGATCCGCTCGAAGATGTCCCCGAAGAGATCGAGCTGCTGGTAGACGGAAGCATTCTCCTTGGCTTCCTGCGCGACAAGCGGCCCTGCGACCTGCGTGGTGAGCAGCACCCCGGCAACCGTGCCGCCGAGCGCGGCCATCACGAACTTCTTCATGGAAACATCCTTGTCTCAGCGAACCACTCGGCGGGATCCACGGGCGACCCCCCCTGCCTGACCTCAATGTAAAGCGTCTCCGGGGCCATCGCGCCAGCGGCTTGTGCATCCGGGCGGGCATCGTTCACGACATTCTGTGCATCTGCGACATTTCGTGCGCGGCCCGCGATGTCGGCCGATAGCTCAGCGGTGCGCGTATCCTCGCCCCCCATCAGGCCCACGGGAGAGCCTGCGGGCACGACCTGTCCGATGCGGCCGTAGGTCTCCCCCAGCCCGGCCAGCACCATGAGATAGCCGGCGGCCGGTTCGAGGATCACCACATTGCCATAGCCGGCAAGCGGGCCAATGTAGCGAATCGTTGCCGAAGCGGGCGTCACCACCAGCGAGCGGGGCGGGGCGGCGACGATCATGCCGGGGCGGCTCACGCCTGCCGCGTCGGTCTCCCGGTAGCCGCGGAGCAGGTCGCCCGCCACCGGGAGCATGAGGTCACCCTTGACGGAGCCGAACGGCCCCTCGCCCGGGCTCACCGTCTCTCCGCCTGCAACCGCCTCGGCGAAGCTGTCGAGCGTATCATGGCTTTCGATCAGGGCGCGGAGAACGGCGGGATCTTCGGTGAAGCGCTGTGGCAGGTCACGCCGGTCGGAGATCGCCTTCGCCAGATCGGTGCGCGCGGTCTGTGCCGCGCCGAGGCCCTTCTCCAGCATCTCGGTGACCTGCTGCTGGAGGGCGCGCAGCTCCCCCAGTTCCGCCAGTTCCTGCCGGAGCGTGTGCGTCTCCGCCTCCAGCGCCGGTGCGATGTCGCCCAGGATCATCGCCGCCTGCGCAGATCCGAGCGGACCGGCGGGATGCAGCACGCGGACGGGGGCGGGATCGCGGCTCATGCCCGTCATGACCCCCACCAGCCGGGAGACACGCTCCCGCTTTCCGTTCAGGTCGGCGCGGATTTCAGCGTCGCGGTGGGTCACACGGCGCAGCGCCTCCCGCGCGGCGGCCAGCCCGTCCTCATAGGCACGGATGGTGAGGGTGAGCGCCGCCACTCTGTCCTGCGCGCCGGTCGCGGCATCCAGGCTGTCGATGGCTGCTGCGAGCGCGGCCGCCGCCGACCGCGCGGAATCCGCCGGATCGTCTTCCGCTCTGACCGGCATGGCCAGACCCAGCGCGAGGAAAACGGGCAGAGCGATCCGCCACATGGCCGTCAGGGACTGGCTCATCGCCGCACGAGGCTTTCGCCGGTCATCTCCACCGGCTTCGGCAGGCCCATGAGGTCCAGAACCGTCGGCGCGAGATCGGCAAGCCTGCCCGAGACCAGCGATGCCCCCTCCGGGCCGCCATGGAGAATTACCGGAACGGGATTCGTCGTATGGGCCGTATGCGGCCCGCCGGTCACGGGATCGGCCATCGTCTCGCAGTTGCCATGATCGGCGGTGACGATCAGCGCCCCGCCTGCGGCATCGACGGCGGCGATCACCCGGCCCAGCCCCCGGTCCACCGTCTCGCAGGCGGTGATGGCGGCGGAGAGGATGCCGGTATGGCCCACCATGTCGGGGTTGGCATAGTTCACCACGATCAGGTCATAACCCTCTCCGATCGCGGCGACGAGGTGATCGGTCACCTCATCCGCCGACATCTCGGGTTGCAGGTCATAGGTCGCGACCTTGGGGGATTTCGCCATGTAGCGATCCTCTCCCGTCACGGGGGCTTCCCTGCCGCCGTTCAGGAAGAAGGTGACATGGGGATATTTCTCCGTCTCCGCGATATGGAACTGCCGCAGGCCATGATCCGCCACCCAGGAGGCGAGGGTATTCACGATGTCCCGCTTGGGATAGGCGGTCGTCAGGTAGGCGTTGTGGGCCTCCGAATATTCCACCATCCCGAGCAGCGCTGACCATTCGGGCCGCGGCCCGGTGTCGAAAGCGTCGAAGTCCGGCGCGCCGATGGCGGCCATGATCTCCCGCGCACGGTCGGCCCGGAAGTTCAGACAGAAGAAACCGTCGCCATCCTGCGCGCCGGCATAGCCGTCGATGATCGTGGGCCGGATGAATTCGTCGGTTTCGCCCCGCGCCGCGGCGGCTGCCACGGCGGTCACGGCATCGGGGGCACGCTCTCCGCCGCCCCGCACGATGGCGTCATAGGCAAGGCCCACCCGCTCCCAGCGGTTATCACGATCCATGGCGTAGTAACGACCGGAAACCGTGGCGATCTCCGCCCCGGCGGGCAGCCGCGCCGCCAGATCGGCGATGAAGCGGGGCGCTGAGGTGGGTGCCACGTCCCGCCCATCGGTGATCGCATGGACGAGCACCGCCAGCCCGGCCTCTGTCGCGGCGCGCGCCGCGGCCAGCACATGTTCGATGTGACCATGGACGCCGCCGTCGGAGATGACGCCCATCAGATGCACCCGCCCGTTCGCCGCTTGCACACGCGACAAGAACGCACGGAGGGCCTCATTGGCGAAGAAGCTGCCATCCTCGATGGCAAGGTCGATCTGTCCCAGATCCATCGCCACCACGCGGCCGGCACCGATATTGGTGTGGCCGACCTCCGAATTGCCCATCTGCCCCGTCGGCAGGCCCACATCCGGACCATGAGTGATGAGCGTCGCATGCGGACAGTTGGCCCACAGCCCGTCGAAATTCGGCGTCGCGGCGAGCGCCGGGGCATTTGCCTCTCGATCCTCCCGCAATCCCCAGCCGTCGAGAATGCAGAGCACCACGGGCTTTATCGACGGCATGAGAGGCTCCTTGGCTGGCAAAGGCGGATGGCAACGGCCGGGTCGCATGGGTTCTACGCTCCGCCGCTGCGCAAGGCAACTCCGCCGCCCGCCGGTGACGGTTTCGTGCGGGGGCCGAGCATGGCCATTGCGAGCATGGCGATTGTCAGGGTGGACACTACCGGCCAGGGCGGGCTCCGGCAGAGATTTCAGGCGCGGTGGTAAGGGGTTCCGGCGATGATGGTCGCGGCGCGGTAGAGCTGTTCGGCCAGCATCACCCGGACAAGCATGTGCGGCCAGACCATCGTGCCGAGGGAGATGGCGGCGTCGGCCCTGTCGCGCAGGGCGGGAGACAGCCCGTCCGCCCCGCCGATCACGAAGGCCACGTCGCGGCCCTGATCGCGCCAGCGGACAAGCATCGCGGCAAAGTCGGGGGATGAGGGCATCTGCCCCCGCTCGTCCATCACGACGGTCAGGGCGCCAGCGGGCAGACTGCGTTGCAGAAGCTCCGCCTCCGCAGCCATGCCGCCGCCCTTGCGGTCCTCAACCTCCGCGATCGTCGCGGGGCCAAGGCCGTGCGGGCGGCCGGTGCGGTCGAAACGTGCGAGGTAATCCGCAACAAGCTCCGCCTCCGGGCCGCTTCGAAGCCGGCCCACGGCGCAAATCTGCACTTTCACGGCGCGTCACATCCTCGGCACCGCTGATGCAGCACCCCTCCGCCCGATCGTCCCGCAGGCCGTCAGGCAGGTCCAAGGCTCACGCGGCGCGGGGGCCGGTGGGCATCCACATCTTCTCGAGCTGATAGAACTCGCGCACTTCCGGGCGGAAGACGTGAACGATGACATCGGCGGCGTCGATCAGCACCCAGTCGCCCTGCTCCTTGCCCTCGATCTTGCAGGAGCGACGATAGTCCTCCTTCAGGCGCTCGACGAGCTTATCGGCGATGGCGGCCACCTGGCGGGACGACCGACCGGAGCAGATCACCATGTAATCGGCAACCGATGACCGGCCCCTGAGGTCGATCGTCACGATCTCCTCGGCCTTGTCGTCATCCAGAGAGGCGACGATGCGGGACAGCAGCTCCTCACTGGAGGGCTCTGCGATGGTCCCTTCGGGTGCGGCGCTCAAGGCCTCTGCTCCCGGAGCGGTCTTGGCGCCGACCGCGGGCGATACGTACGACAGGACATTGTCCTCCTTGATCTGCGCGCCCGATCCTCCCCGGCGCCGGGACGCTTATCCATTTAACACTTCGACGGCGATTTCTCAATGCACAGCGGCCCCGGATTCGTGCCCTTACTGCCGTGATTTTCAGCTAACCGCGCAGAAGTGATGAGCATTGACAGGCGGGGGTGACGGCGCGGCCCGGCTGGGGCATGGTGCGTGACGGCATCCGGCGGATGGCATTCGCCGATACCCTTGCCGGACAGCCGCTGACAAACCCCTGCCGGAGACCCTCCATGGCTACGCTCACCACCCTTCCGCTCACCCGTATCGACGGCAGCCCCGACACGCTTGGCGCCCATGCCGGCAAGGTGCTCCTCGTCGTCAATGTCGCGTCGAAATGCGGCCTCACCCCGCAATATGCCGGGCTGGAGGCGCTCTACGAGGCCAAGAAGGATCAGGGTTTTGAAGTGCTGGGCTTCCCCGCGAACGACTTTCTGGGGCAGGAGCCCGGGTCGGACGGTGAGATCGCGGAGTTCTGCTCCGTCACTTATGACGTCACCTTTCCCATGTTCTCCAAGATTTCCGTGGCCGGCGCCGACCGCCATCCGCTCTATACCGCGCTAACCGAGGCGATCCCGGAGGCGGAGGGCGAGGGCCCCTGGCGCGCCCGGCTGGAGGGTAAGGGGATCGCCATGAACCCCAAGCCGGAGGTGCAGTGGAACTTCGAGAAATTCCTGGTGTCCCGCGCGGGAGAGGTGGTTGCCCGCTTTGCCCCGGATATCCCGGCGGATGACCCCCGTGTCGTCGCGGCGATCGACGCGGAGCTGGCGAAGGGTTGATCTTCGTCGCGGGAGGGCGCAGCGGCTGAGCTTTGTGGCGGAGGCTGACGTTGGAACGAGGGCGGAACCGACGCTGTGCTTCCCGCAGGCTGCGCGCAACAAACTTGCTTGCCGCGCGTAACCGCAATCCGGTTGTTGCGCCATGCGGCGGTAGGTGCTTGCCTGCCGCCGGAAATGCCGATATGAGAGCGGCCATGAGAGGCTTCGTCTATTTCAATATCCACGACCGCGCACGGCTTCCGGGCCGCTTTTTCGGCGTGGAGCATTCGATCCTCGGGCGACTTTGATCGCGCGGGCGGCGCCGTCACGCGTCCGCCCCATGCGCCTTGCGACACTCTTCCGAAAAGCCGCGCGCATTGCCGCGCAACAGCCATTCCGAACGGAGTGAATTCCGATGTCAGCCGACACCGTCAGCCGCGGTCCCCGCACGCTCTACGACAAGATCTGGGACGATCACGTCGTGCACCAGTCCGAAGACGGCACCTGCCTGCTCTATATAGACCGCCACCTCGTGCATGAGGTGACGAGCCCGCAGGCCTTCGAAGGTCTGCGCATGACGGGCCGCAAGGTCCGCGCACCCGAGAAGACCATCGCCGTGCCCGATCACAACGTCCCCACCACCTGGGACCGCGAGAAGGGCATCGACAACGAGGAATCCCGGATTCAGGTCGATGCGCTGGACAAGAACGCCCGCGATTTCGGCGTGGTCTATTATCCCGTGAACGACATCCGTCAGGGAATCGTCCACATCGTCGGGCCGGAGCAGGGCTGGACGCTCCCCGGCATGACCGTCGTCTGCGGCGACAGCCATACCGCGACGCACGGCGCCTTCGGAGCGCTGGCGCATGGCATCGGCACGTCGGAGGTGGAGCATGTGCTTGCCACCCAGACGCTGATCCAGAAGAAGTCCAAGAACATGAAGGTGGAGATCACCGGCAGCCTGCGCCCCGGTGTCACGGCGAAGGACATCACGCTTTCCGTCATCGGCGCGACTGGCACGGCAGGCGGCACCGGCTATGTCATCGAATATTGCGGCCAGGCGATTCGCGAGCTGTCCATGGAAGGCCGGATGACGGTCTGCAACATGGCGATCGAAGGCGGGGCGCGGGCGGGGCTGATCGCGCCGGACGAGACGACCTTCGCCTATGTCATGGGCCGGCCGCATGCGCCCAAGGGCGCGGCCTGGGAGGCAGCGGTCGCCTACTGGGAGACCCTCTTCACCGATGAGGGCGCGCATTACGACAAGGTGGTGGTGCTGAAGGGCGAGGATATTGCCCCGGTGGTGACTTGGGGCACCAGCCCGGAGGACGTGCTGCCGATCACCGGCATCGTGCCGAACCCAGAGGATTTTCCCGGCGCAAAGGCGGAAGCTGCGCGGCGCAGCCTCGACTACATGGGTCTGACGCCCGGAACCCCGCTGTCGGAGATCCCGATCGACGCCGTGTTCATCGGTTCCTGCACCAATGGCCGGATCGAGGATCTGCGCGCCGCCGCCGCCGTGCTGAAAGGGCGCAAGCTCGCCTCGGGCGTGCGGGGCATGGTGGTGCCGGGATCGGGCCTCGTCCGGTTGCAGGCGGAGGAGGAGGGCCTGGCTGACATCTTCCGCGCGGCCGGGTTTGAATGGCGGCTGGCGGGATGCTCCATGTGCCTCGGCATGAACCCCGATCAGCTCGCCCCCGGCGAGCGCTGCGCGGGCACCTCCAACCGCAATTTCGAGGGCCGCATGGGCCGCGGCGGGCGCACGCATCTGATGAGCCCCGCCATGGCCGCTGCTGCAGGCGTTGCCGGCCATCTGGTGGATGTGCGCGAACTGACCGGCGAAAGGGAGATTGCCTGATGGACCGCTTCACCACGCTGACCGGGGTCGCAGCGCCGATGCCGCTGGTCAATATCGACACGGACATGATCATCCCCAAGCAGTTCCTCAAGACGATCAAGCGCACAGGGCTGGGCAAGAACCTGTTCGACGAGATGCGCTATGAGTCCGACGGGACGGAGAAGCCGGATTTCGTGCTGAACCAGCCCGCCTACCGCAATGCGGAGATCATCGTCGCGGGCGACAACTTCGGCTGCGGATCCTCGCGCGAGCATGCGCCCTGGGCGCTTCTGGACTTCGGCATCCGCTGCGTGGTTTCCACCAGCTTTGCCGACATCTTCTACAATAACTGCTTCAAGAATGGCATTCTGCCGATCACGCTTCCGCAGGAGCAGGTGGATCGGCTGATGGAGGATGCCCGTCGCGGCTCCAACGCGCGGATCACCGTGGATCTCGAGGCGCAGACCGTATCCGCCTCGGAAGGTGAGGTTTTCCACTTCGAGATCGACCCGTTCCGCAAGCACTGCCTGCTGAATGGTCTCGACGACATCGGTCTGACGCTGGAGAACGCGGGCGACATCGACGCCTATGAGGCAAAGACGCGGATGTCCCGCCCCTGGGCCTGACCGGACCGTGGTCTGCGTAAAAGCCGGTCAACGGGTTTGACCTATTAGGCACTGGACGGGCTTCGAACCGCCGCAGAGCGGATTTCCCGGCTGCCGGAGCGTTGTCATTCGGAGCTTGCCGCGCCTGTTAACCGTGTCTTAGGAAAGTCGTGGCATTCTATGGGGATGCTGCGGCTTCTCCTCCTGCTGTTCCTCGCCACACCTGCCTTTGCGGGTGACCGGCTGCGGCTTGCGCAATATACAACCGAACTCACCCGTGATGGGCCGGGCCTGCTGTATCGTGATCTGCTGAAACCGGCCGCGCCGGCGGTGGAAACCGCGGTGCGCCGGATCGTGGCGGCGGGGGCGGATGTGCTGCTGCTGTGCGGCATCGACTGGGACCACGACGGGCTGGCGCTCAATGCGCTTGCGGATCGGGTGAGGGCGGCGGGGATCGACTATCCACATCGCCTGGCGCTCCGGCCGAATACCGGCATGGCGACGAGGCTGGATCTGAATGGCGATGGTCGCCTGGGCGGACCGGCCGACGCGCAGGGTTTCGGCAATTTCAGCGGGGAGAAGGGAATGGCCATCCTGTCCCGCCTGCCCATTGCGCGGGAGGAGATCGTCGATCACAGCACGATGCTCTGGCGCGATCTTCCGGGCAATCTCTCTCCCCTGACGGGCCGGGCGGCGGAGATGCAAAGGCTCTCCACCACCGGGCATTGGCAGGTGCCGCTCCTGTGGGAGGGCGGGCGGTTGACGCTGCTGACATGGTGTGCGGGGCCGCCAGCCTCTGGCGGGGAACTGAGCCTCCGGCGCAATCACGACGAAACCGCGTTCTGGGGCGCTCTGCTGGATGGAGGTCTGGGAGTACCGCCTTCACCGCCGTTCGTGCTGATGGGGGGCGCCAATCTGGACCCGGAAGGCGGCGATGGCATGCGTCAGGCCATGGTGCGCCTTCTGGCCGATCCACGTCTGACCGATCCCCGCCCCGCCGATGCGCAGGGGGGCAAGGCGACGGCGGACTGGACGATGCTGCGCTCCGGCAAGCAGGGGCCGGGGCGGTTGCGTGTTGACTATGTCCTGCCCTCCCGCGATCTGATCCTTCTCTCCGGCGCTCTGCTTTCTGCGGAAGGGGAGGACCGCCACGCCGTCGTGGTGGTGGATGTTGCTCTCCCCGCGGCGCGCGCGGCGGCAGCGCATGGAATAGCCCCGCGGTACGCCGTCGATCCCCTCCCGTCGCCGCGGGCGGAGCAAGCGACTGCCGCAGGGCCGGGACCGGACTTGCCGGCACTCTCCGCCGAGACGGTCGGAGCCATGCGGGATCTGCCGGTTCGGCAGTGAGTCCGCGGCCCAAAATCTCCGCTCTGATGCACGCCGCTTGACCGGCGAGAGGACGACGGCTAGGCCATCACGGCGTATTAGGAGGAATTGCCCATGTCTAACCCGTCGCTTCTCATCCTGCCCGGCGATGGCATCGGCCCCGAAGTGATGACCGAGGTTCGCAAGGTCATCGACTGGTTCGCCGGTCAGGGCCTTGTCTTCGACATTCACGAGGGCCTTGTCGGCGGCTGCTCCTATGACGCGCATGGCACGCCACTCACGGACGAGACGATGGAGCTGGCGCAATCGGTGGATGCCGTGCTGCTCGGCGCGGTGGGCGGCCCGAAATACGATGTGCTGGACTTTTCGGTGAAGCCGGAGCGCGGGCTTCTGCGCCTGCGCAAGGAGATGGACCTCTACGCGAACCTTCGGCCCGCACAGTGTTTTGACGCACTGGCCGATTTCTCCTCGCTCAAGCGCGAGGTGGTTGCCGGCCTCGACATCATGATCGTGCGAGAGTTGACCTCGGGCGTCTATTTTGGCGAACCGCGCGGCATCTTCATCGAAGGCAATGAGCGGGTCGGCATCAATACCCAGCGCTATACGGAATCCGAGATCGCCCGCGTTGCCCGCTCGGCTTTCGAACTGGCGCGGCGGCGTAACAACAAGGTCTGCTCGATGGAGAAGGCCAATGTGATGGAATCGGGCGTTCTGTGGCGTGAAGTCGTCCAGAAGATCCATGACGACGAATATCCCGATGTGGAGCTGACGCATATGTATGCCGATGCCGGCGCCATGCAGCTTACCCGCTGGCCCAGGCAATTCGACGTGATCGTGACGGACAACCTCTTCGGTGATCTACTGTCCGACCTCGCCGCGATGCTCACCGGCTCCCTCGGCATGCTGCCCTCCGCAAGCCTTGGTGCGCCGATGGCGAACGGGCGGCCGAAGGCGCTCTATGAGCCGGTGCACGGCTCCGCGCCGGATATCGCGGGGCAGGGGAAGGCCAACCCGATCGCGTGCATTCTCTCCTTCGCCATGGCGCTGCGCTACTCTTTCGACCGTGGCGCAGAGGCCGACCGGCTGGAACGCGCGGTGGAGAAAGTGCTGGCCGACGGCGATCGGACGGCTGATCTCATGCAGGCGGGCGACCGCGCCCCGCTCAGCACCTCGCAGATGGGCGATGCCATCGTCCGGGCGCTGGCGGAGGTCTGACCCACTTTCGCCTGCCGGATGAAGCGATCGCAAATCCGGCAGGTGTTGTCCGGGTCGCCCTCGCAGGGCGGAGGAGGCAGAGAGCCAGACGTCTCCTCCCCATATGCGCTGTGTAAGCGACCCTGAATGCCGCTTGATTGGCCACTGCAGGAGCGTATCCGCCCGGTGGGCAGCCTCCGGTGTGCCGCTCATAATCAACAGCGGTCGTTTTCCACATCCGCACATCATGTCGCACTTGACCGGTGAGACGCCACATGGTCTGGCTCCGCCATGGCGAAACCCGCAAAGACTGCCCGCCGGAAGGCCGCTTCAACTCCGTCGCGTGTCAGTCTCGCGCCCGGTCGGAAGGACGTGGTCCGTTGGGCGATCCGGGCAGCGATCGGGCTGGTCGCCGTACTGCTTGCCGCTGTGCTGTTCTTCTCGGTCTTCAATCCGCCCACGACCATCTACATGGCCGCCGAATCCCGCAGGCTCGGAGGGGTTGAACAGGAATGGGTGGATTTCGACAACGTGGCCCCCTCGATGGCACGCTCCATCGTCGCGGCGGAGGATGCGAATTTCTGCCTGCACTGGGGCTTCGACATGGGGGAGATAAGGCGCGCCATCGACGCAGGTGGCCAGCGCGGTGCCTCGACCATCAGCCAGCAGACGGTGAAGAACGTCTATCTCTGGCAGGGCCGCTCCTGGCCCCGGAAGGCGTTGGAAGCCGTGCTGACGCCCTTGGTAGAGACGTTCTGGTCCAAGCAGCGGATCCTTGAAGTCTACATGAACGTGGCGGAATTCGGTGAGGGGGTTTTCGGCGTTCAGGCGGCGGCGCGGCATTACTACAATGTCGATGCCGCCCGGCTCACGCCCTCTCAGTCTGCCCGGCTGGCCGCGATTCTGCCCGACCCGAAAGGTCGTGACCCGCGCCGGCCAACGGCGTTCGTTCAGCGTCGCGCGGCCGCGATACAGGATGGGGCGCAGACGATCCGCGCGGACGGGCGCGCAAACTGTTTCACCGGCTGAGGCGGGTTTCCCTTCGGACGGGATTGAAATTCCCCGCTGCGGACGCGATGAAAGGCCATTCCACCCGATATCCATGAAGCGCGAGACGACGCAGCGATGAACAGGCTCTTTCACTTCCCCCTCTCTCCCTTCTCCCGCAAGGTCCGTCTCACACTTGCGGAGAAGAGGATCGAGGTCGAGCTGGTGGAGGAGCGTTACTGGGAGCCGAACCAGGATTTCCTGCGCCGCAACCCTGCCGGCAAGGTTCCGGTCCTGCGACTTAACAACCGTGTCCTGTCCGAAAGTCAGGCGATCTGCGAATATCTGGAGGAGACCGTACCGAATCCGCCGCTGTTTCCCAAAAGCCCCGACGAACGCTTCGAGGTGCGCCGGCTCTGCGCCTGGTTCGACGACAAGTTCCACCATGAGGTCACGTCCAAGCTGCTCTATGAGCGGGTGAACAAGAAGATCATGGGCCTCGGCTATCCCGACAGCAAGAACGTCAAGTCGGGCGCGCAGAAGATCAAGTATCACCTCGATTATATGGGCTGGCTGCTCGACCAGCGCCGCTGGCTGGCGGGAGACGTGATGACGCTGGCCGATTTCGCCGCCGCGGCCCATCTGTCCTGTCTCGACTACATCTCCGACGTGGATTGGAACCGGGCCGCCAACGTGCGGGACTGGTATGCCAAGATCAAGTCGCGCCCGTCGTTCCGCTCGCTGCTGGCCGATCAGGTGCCGGGCTTCCCGCCCCCCAGGCACTATGCCGACCTCGACTTCTGACCTGAAGACACGCCTGGTCGCCCAGGCGCTGGCAGAGGGCTTCTCCGCCGCCCGCCTCTGTCGCCCCACGGATATCCCCGAAGTGCCGGAGCGTTACCAAGCTTTCCTGGACGCCGGGTTTCATGGCCAGATGGGCTGGCTCGCGGAGCGGGTGCATTGGCGGACGGAGCCGGCCGCGCTCTGGCCGGAGGCGCGTTCCGTCATCATGCTGGCGGAGAGCTATACGCCTGAGGAGAATCCCATGGCCGCCGTCGCTCGACGCGACAGGGGGGCGATCTCCGTCTATGCCCGGGGCAAGGATTATCACGATCTGGTGAAGAAACGGCTGAAGCGGCTTGCCCGATGGCTGATCGCCGAAGGCGGTGGCGAGGTGAAGGTGTTCGTCGATACCGCACCGGTGCCGGAGAAGCCGCTGGCGCAAGCGGCGGGGCTGGGTTGGCAGGGCAAGCACACCAATCTCGTCAGCCGCGAGATGGGCAACTGGTTCTTTCTGGGCGCGATCTTTACCACGCTGGACCTGCCGTCGGACGCGCCGGAGGTGGATCACTGCGGTTCCTGCACGCGTTGTCAGGTCGCCTGTCCGACGGATGCCTTTCCCGCGCCCTATCAACTGGATGCCCGCCGCTGCATCTCCTACCTGACCATCGAGCATCGCGGCCCGGTGGAGGAGCCGCTACGGGAGCGGATGGGCAATCGCATCTATGGCTGCGACGATTGTCTGGCGGCCTGCCCGTGGAACAAGTTCGCGGTCGAGGCGCGGGAGACGCGCTATGCCGCGCGGGAGGATCTGGTCTCGCCGCCTTTGGCGGAACTGGCGCTTTTGGACGATGAAGCCTTTCGCGAGCGCTTTTCCGGTAGCCCCATCAAGCGGATCGGGCGCGACAGATTTGTGCGCAACGTGCTCTACGCCATCGGAAATTCCGGGATGGCCGCCCTGGCCCCGGTAGCGCGGGATCGCTTGTGTGATCCCGATCCGGTGGTGGCGGAGGCGGCGGCATGGGCTCTTGCCCGGCTCACTCCGCCGGGCTGATCATCGCGCTGCTGGTCCGTGTGACGGGCAGGCTGGCCCAGATGCCCGCACCGATCGCCACCGCGAGCGAACCGAAGACGATCTCGCCCGCATCCTCCGCAATCCCGACCAGGGACAGGGTCGCTGCCTCCGGGTAGTGCAGGCGCATATAGGCGCCGAGCGCGTCCATGCCGATGGCGCAGGCCACCAGCCCGACGAAAGGAAGCACGAAAAGCGCGGCCCGTGCGAGCCACTCCCGGTTTGATCGCAGGATCCCGAAGAGCATCGCGATGCCGGCGAGGAGGCCCAGCAGTCCGAAGACATAGATCTCGCCAATATCCGCCCGGGGCAGGCCGAAGGTGGGCAGGTCGGGCATTGCGGATACCAGGCGCCGCCCGCCCTTTTCATGGATCATCAACATGTCGTCGGCCAACACCACGGTGAAGAAGACGGCCAGCCCGGCAAAGACCGGCACCCTCCAGACCCAGGCGATCGCAGCGCAGGCGGCAGCCACGAGCGCCCATTTCAAATAGAGGAGACGGGACGCGAGGCTGGTTTCACTGATGATGTTGAACCGGTCGGGCACGTTCGGCGTCTGCGCGACATGCAGTCCGATAAGCACCATATCGAGGAGGAGAAGCCCGATTAGAACCAGATAGAACGTACGATTGAACGCAATCATAGGACCACCCTCTCCATGTATTAAGAAAATATGACGAAAATATGACGTATTTGTCAAATATATTTGTAGAAAACGATTCTATGAAGTGAAATCGTTACATTTTTGTGATGATAATGAAATATTGTTGCGTTTCCCCCGTCGGCGAGACCGAGGCGGTTCGGAAAAGAAACTGGATAGAACGTTCTTGGGGTGCTATAAACTTTACCCATGTCCTCGGAATTCAGCCCATTAAACAGGCGGGAGAAAAACAACGATGAGACATAGCGAAAGCCTGAAACCACCTGTGGAGAATGCGTCCGATCTGTGGCGCCGGCAGGAGGTCGTCCTCGGCGAAGATCCTGCGCCGGCCTCGCTGACGCTGATGCAGCGATCTCGTACGCAAGGAGATGCGCGCCGCATGACGGAGTTTCTACGGATAGATCGGGGCCGAGAGGCCTGACATTCGCGGCAAGGACGGGTCGGGGAGGCTGCCTGTCCAATCCAGCGCAGGGCTAGAATCCGGCGCCCGCTGCGCCTGTCCCGATCACTTGCGCGATCTGAGCCGGTCCTCATCGCAAGGGGGATGTGCAGGTATTAAGTTTTCCCGCATTTCGATGCGGGACATTCGCCCCTCATCACGGGGCGACAGGTCCGGGTCGATTGACCCGGACCTTTTTCGTTCAGGCGCGCACATGCGCCTCATAGGTTTGAGCGATGTCGCGGGTGATCGCACCGACCTCGAAGTTGTAGTCACCGATCTGACCCACTGGCGTGACTTCCGCCGCCGTGCCGGTCAGGAAGCATTGCTGGAACCCTTCCATCTCGGCGGGCAGGATATGCCGTTCATGCACCTTGATCTGCTTATCGCGAAGCAGGCCGATCACCGTCTGGCGCGTGATACCATTGAGGAAGCTGTCGGCCAGCGGCGTATGCACCTCGCCGTCCTTGATGAAGAAGATGTTCGCGCCGGTCGCTTCCGCCACATAGCCGCGGTAGTCGAAGAACAGCGCGTCGGAGCAGCCTTTGGCCTGCGCCGCATGTTTCGACATCGTGCAGATCATGTATAGGCCCGCCGCCTTGGCCTCCGCCGGGATGGTTTCGGGCGAGGGCCGCTTCCATTTGGAGATGTCGAGCTTCGCGCCCTTCATCTTGGCATCGCCGTAATAGGCTCCCCATCCCCAAGTGGCGATCGCGAGCCGCACCGGATTGCCGATCGCGGAAACGCCCATCTCGTCACCCGCGCCGCGGAAGGCAAGTGCGCGCACATAGCCGTCGGTCAGCCCGTTGGCCTTGAGGACCGCGTCCTTCGCCGCGTCGATTTCCTCAACAGTGAAGGGAATTTCCATGTCGAGCAGGTTGGCCGAGTGGTGGAGCCGCTGGGAATGTTCGGTGCCTTTGAAAATCTTGCCGTTGTAGCACCGCTCACCCTCAAATACCGCGGAGGCATAGTGCAGGGCATGGGTCAGCACATGCACCTGCGCGTCCCGCCATTCCACCAGTTTGCCATCCATCCAGATCTTGCCATCGCGGTCTTCGTACGAGCCGGCCATCGGGCCATTCCTTTCGTGTTTCCCCGCCTCGGGGATTTCCTTGGCGAATCTTGCGCCGCGATTTCTTCATCTTGAAGAATATTGCGCGCAAGCCCGGCGGAGCTATCAATTGATTCTTGGAAAGTCAACATGCCTGACGTAAACACGGTTTCCAGGTGCCACGGAGCAAAAGGGGTCGAGGTTGGCGGAAGGTATCGGCGCATCGCCCGTGCAGGGCGAGGGACTGCTGTTTCTGACGGACGAACAGCTGCGCAAGGGCATCGAGGCGATGTTCTTTGCCTATCGCGGATTTACCGCAGACCCTGACCGGATTCTGGAGCAGTACGACTATGGCCGCGCCCATCACCGGGCGATGCACTTCATCCACCGCGTCCCGGGGACCACGGTGAACAATCTGCTCGCGATCCTCGGCGTGACCAAGCAATCACTGAACCGTGTCCTGCGGGCGCTGGTGGAGGACGGGCTGGTCGAAAGCCGGGTGGGGCGCAACGACAAGCGGGAGCGGCATCTTTACCTGACGGAGCGCGGCACCGCACTGGAGCGCGACCTGTCGGAGGCGCAGCGGGCACGGATGCGCGCGGCCTACAGGGCGGCGGGGCCGGAGGCGGTGGCGGGGTTCCGGCAGGTGCTGGAGGCGATGATGGATACGGAGATGCGCCGGCTCTATGGCGGATTGAAGGAGCAGGGATCGTGACGGAGATTTCCGCGCCGCATCTGCTGATCGTCGATGACGACCAGCGGATCCGCGGCCTTTTGCAGAAATTCCTGATACGGAACGGATTTCTCGTATCCACCGCACGGGATGCGGCGCAGGCGCGGCGGTTGCTCGCAGGGCTGGAATTCGATCTTCTGGTGCTTGACGTGATGATGCCGGGCGAGGACGGGATCAGCCTGACACAATCGCTCCGTGAGGACCTGGATACGCCGATCCTGCTGCTGACGGCGAAGGGTGAGGCGGATGACCGCATCAAGGGGCTCGAGGCGGGGGCGGACGACTATCTGACGAAACCCTTCGAGCCGCGGGAGCTTCTGCTGCGCATCAATGCGATCCTGCGCCGGGTGCCTGCTGCGCGGCCCGAGCAGGTCGGCCCGAAGGTCATCCAGCTTGGCCCCGTACGATATGACGTTGAGCGGGGCGAGATGTGGCGCGGGCCGGATCACGTTCGGTTGACGGCGACGGAGGTCGCGCTGATGCGTATCTTCGCGGCCAATCCGGGTGAGGCGCTGACCCGCGAGAAGCTTGTGGAAGATCTGGGGCGCGACAAGGGGCAGGCGCAGGAACGCGCCGTCGATGTGCAGATCACCCGCCTGCGCCGCAAGATCGAGGAGGATCCGCGTCAGCCCCGCTATCTGCAGACCGTGCGGGGCGAAGGCTACATGCTGGCGCCCGACTGAACGGAGAGGCATGACTGCAGCCCGAGGGCCCGGAAAGCCGGGGGCATCGAACCCCCGGTTTTCCGGCTGCCGCGGGACATCGGTGGAACGGGCAACCGCTGTAGGGCGGCTCGACTCCGGCGCAGCCTTGTGATTTCAGGGGCGCGAACCAAGGAGACCGGCCATGACGCAGCCCGTGACGGAGCTGAGCTTCGAGGAAGCGCTGAAGGAACTGGAGCAGGTGGTAAGCCAGCTCGAACGGGGGGAGGTGGCGCTGGAGGCGTCCATCGCCCTTTATGAGCGCGGCAACGCGCTTCGCCAGCATTGCGAGGCGAAGCTGCGTGCCGCGGAGGAACGGGTCGAGCAGATCACGCTCCAGAACGGTCAGCCGACGGGAACGCGGCCGGCGGAGGGGCTCTGACACCGATGTTCGAGGAGGCGCTGCGCGCGGCGGCCGAACGGGTGGAGGCACGGCTTCAGGCGGCGCTCTCTCCCATCGGCGATCTGCCGGTGATCGAGGCGATGCGGTACGCGGTCAGCGGCGGCAAGCGGGTGCGGGCCTTTCTGGTCATGGAGGGCGCGCGGCTGCATGGCATTCCGCCTGAACAGGCGGTCCATGCGGCGGCGGCGGTCGAGGCGGTCCATGCCTATTCGCTCGTCCATGACGACCTGCCCGCGATGGATGACGATGACCTGCGCCGGGGTCAGCCGACGGTTCATGTGAAATGGGACGAGGCAACGGCGATCCTGGCTGGCGATGCCTTGCAGACACTGGCCTTCGATCTCCTCTCCCGGCCGGAGACGGCGCCGGACGCCGCTACCCGGCTCCAGCTCATTGCCGGGCTGGCGCGGGCGACGGGCGCGGAGGGAATGGTGCTGGGCCAGGCACAGGACATCGCAGCGGAGACGGCGGCCCGCCCCCTGACGCTGGAGGAGATCACCGTCCTGCAGGCCAACAAGACGGGGGCGCTGTTCCGCTGGTCGGCGGAGGCGGGGCCGCTGCTGGCAGGGGCGAACCCGCGACCGATGCGCGCCTATGCCGAGGCCCTGGGTCTCGCCTTCCAGATCGCGGACGACATTCTGGATGCCGAGGGCGACCCGGCAAAGGCCGGAAAACGTCTGCGCAAGGATGCGGAGGCGGGCAAGGCCACGTTCGTGTCGCTTCTCGGGCTCGACGGTGCGCGGAAACGTGCCATCTCGCTGGTGGAGGAGGCGTGCGCGGCGCTCACCCCATATGGGGACGAGGCGGAACGGTTGCGTGACACCGCCCGTTTCGTTATCGCCCGGGAGATGTAGGGAGGCCTCGATGAGCCAGAAACCCGTGACGCCGCATCTGGACCGGGTGCGGCTGCCCGCCGACCTTAAAGGACTGACCGACCGAGAGTTGTCCGCCGTGGCGGACGAGTTGCGCGCCGAGACCATTTCCGCCGTGTCGGAAACCGGGGGGCATCTCGGTGCGGGGCTGGGCGTCGTGGAACTGACTGTCGCGCTTCACGCGGTATTCGATGCGCCGCGTGACAAGATCATCTGGGATGTCTCCCACCAGTCCTATCCGCACAAGATCCTCACCGGGCGGCGGGAGCGGATCCGTACGCTTCGCCAGAAGAACGGGTTGTCTGGCTTCACCAAGCGGTCGGAAAGCCCCTACGATCCGTTCGGAGCGGCGCATTCCTCCACCTCCATCTCCGCCGCGCTTGGATTTGCCGTGGCGCGCGATCTGGGGGCGGAGGGCGTGGGCGATGCGGTGGCCATCATCGGCGACGGCTCCATGTCCGCAGGCATGGCCTTCGAGGCCATGAACAACGCAGGCCATCTGGGCAAGCGGCTGTTCGTGATCCTGAACGACAACGACATGTCCATCGCACCGCCGGTCGGTGCGCTGTCCTCCTATCTCGCCCGGCTTTACGCGGGTGAGCCGTTTCAGGAACTGAAGGCGGCGGCGCGCGGCGCCGTGCGCTTCCTTCCGCCGCCGATGCAGGAAGGGGCGCGCCGCGCCAAGGAGATGCTGAAGGGCATGACCGTGGGCGGCACGCTGTTCGAGGAGCTGGGTTTCTCCTACATTGGTCCGATCGATGGGCACGATATGGAGCAGCTTCTGGCCGTGCTGCGCACCGCGAAGGCGCGGGCGCGGGGGCCGGTGCTGATCCATGCGATCACCCGCAAGGGCAAGGGTTACGCTCCCGCGGAGGCCGCACTCGACAAGGGCCACGCCACCGCGAAGTTCGATGTGCTCACCGGGAAACAGGCGAAAGCGCCGAGCAATGCGCCAAGCTATACCAGCGTTTTCGCCAAGGCGCTGCTGTCGGAAGCGGAGCGGGACGACAAGATCGTCGCGGTCACTGCCGCCATGCCGGACGGCACCGGGCTGAACCTCTTCGCCGAACGGTTCCCGAAGCGCTGTTTTGATGTCGGGATCGCCGAGCAACATGCGGTGACCTTCGCCGCCGGGCTGGCAGCGGGCGGGATGAAGCCGTTCTGCGCGCTTTATTCGACCTTTCTCCAGCGCGGCTACGATCAGGTGGTGCATGACGTTGCCATTCAGCGCCTGCCAGTCCGCTTCGCCATCGACAGGGCGGGGCTGGTCGGGGCGGATGGCGCGACGCATGCCGGCTCCTTCGACATCGCCTTTCTCGCCAATCTGCCCGGCATGGTGGTGATGGCCGCAGCGGATGAGGCGGAGCTGATCCACATGGTCGCGACCGCCGCCGCGCTGGATGACCGGCCGTCCGCCTTCCGTTACCCGCGGGGCGAGGGGGTCGGCGTCGATCTGCCGGAGCGCGGCCAGCCGCTGGAGATCGGCCGGGGCCGTATCGTGTCGGAGGGAAACCGTGTGGCGCTCCTCTCCTTCGGCACGCGGCTTGCGGAGGTGAACGCCGCCGCCGAGGCGCTGGCGCAGCGGGGTCTGCGGCCCACGGTGGCCGATGCGCGCTTCGCAAAGCCACTGGACCGGGAGCTGATCCTGCGGCTTGCCCGCGAGCATGAGGCAATGATCACTCTGGAAGAAGGCGCGGTCGGCGGCTTCGGCAGCCACGTCGCGCAGCTTCTGGCGGAGGAAGGCGTGTTCGACAAGGGCTTCCGCTTCCGCTCCATGGTGCTGCCGGACATCTTCATTGATCAGGCGAGCATGGAGGACATGTACGCCGTTGCGGGCATGAATGCCGCCGAGATTGAGGCGAAGGTGCTGGAAGTCTTGGGCGTCGCGCGGATCGAACGGCGGGCTTGATCCCGCCATTCGCTTGCTGCAATGCAGAAATACCTGACGGACCCCCTTGAATGGCGGGCCCATTATGCGACATCTCGCCTCAGCAATCGCGGGATCCCGACATGACCGATTCACTCACCATCGCTCAGGCGCCGGTACGGCTTGTGCTCTTCGCTCTGGCGATGGGCGGGTTTGCCATCGGTACCACCGAATTCGCGGCGATGTCGCTGGTTCCGTACTTCTCCCCGGCGCTCGGCATTGACGCGGCGACGGCGAGCCATGTGATTTCCGCCTATGCACTGGGCGTCGTCGTGGGCGCGCCGGTACTGGCCGTGCTGGGCGCGCGGATGCCGCGCAAGCGCCTCCTCCTCATCCTCATGGCGGTTTTCGGGATCGCCAATGTGGCGGCGGCGCTGTCTCCCAGCTATCCGGTGATGCTGCTGTTCCGCTTCCTGGCGGGGCTGCCGCATGGGGCCTATTTCGGCGTGGCGAGCCTGATGGCCGCCTCCCTCGTGCCGCCGAACCGGCGGACATGGGCCGTGTCCATGCTGATGATCGGCCTGACCATCGCTACCGTGCTGGGCGTGCCGATGGCCAATGTGATGGGCCAGACAATCGGCTGGCGCTGGGGCTTCGGTGTGGTGGGGGTGCTGGCGCTCCTGACCTTCGGGCTGATCCTGCGGCTCGCCCCCGATCCTCCTGCCGATCCGGCGGCAAACCCGCTCCGGGAGCTGTCGGCGCTTGGCAACCGGCAGGTCTGGCTGACGCTGCTGACGGGAGCGGTGGGCTTCGGCGGGCTGTTTGCGGTCTATACCTACGTGGCGTCCACCCTGCTGACGGTGACGATGGCCCCGGAATGGGCGGTGCCGATCGTGTTCATGGTCTTCGGCCTCGGGATGACCGCGGGGACGCTCATCGTCGGGCGGATCGCCGACCGTGGGCTGATGGCGACGGCGGCGGGTATCCTGATCTTCTCCGCAGCCATGCTGTTTCTCTATCCGTTCAGCGTGCACAGCCTCTGGACCATCGCGCCCTGCGTCTTCCTGATCGGGGCGGGCGGGTCGCTCGGGCTGGTCTTGCAGACCCGGCTGATGGATGTCGCGGGCGATGCCCAGACATTGGCGGCGGCGCTGAACCACTCCGCTTTCAACGCTGCGAATGCTCTGGGGCCATGGCTGGCCGCGATGGTGCTGACGGCGGGCTACGGCTTTCCGGCATCGGGCTTCGTTGGCGGCGCGCTGGCGCTGGGTGGCCTTCTGCTGCTGGGCGTGACCGTCTGGGATGCCCGCCGGTCCGAGCGCCGTTCCGGGGTCGCCTGTTCAGTCCAGCCCTGCGAGTGACGGCGACAGGAGCGAGGCCAGCCCCTCCCGATAGGTCGGATAGCGGAGCGTGACAGCCAGATCGCGCTTGATCCTGTCGTTCCTGACCCGGCGATTGTCGCGGTAGAAGGCGCGCGCCATCGGCGTCATCTCCGCCTCCTCGAAGGGGACGGCGGGGGGCGCGGGCAGGCCCGCCATCCGGGCGGCGGCCTCCACGACATCCTGCGGCGGGGCAGGCAGATCGTCGCAGACATTGTAGATCGCACCCGGATCGGGCCGCGCGATGGAGGCGGCCAGCACCTCGGCCGCATCCTCCACATGGATGCGGCAGAAGACCTGTCCCTCCTTCACGATACGATGCGCGGTGCCCGCACGGAGCTTCTCGAACGGGCCGCGCCCCGGGCCGTAGATCCCGGCAAGCCTGAAGATGTGGAGTGGCAGGCCCGTCTGCGCCGCGAGTGCCTGCCATGCCTGCTCCGCCATCAGCCTGCGGTCGCGGTGGCCCTCCGTGGCGCGGGGCGGGGTTGTCTCGTCCACCCATCCACCGCCGTGATCGCCATAGACCCCGGTGGAGGAAAGATACCCGACCCAGGCGAGTTTCGGGGCGGCCTTGCCGATCGCCTCCCCCGCCAGCGTCAGAAACGGATCCCCCTCCATCCCGGGCGCGGCGGAGATGAGCAGATGCGTCGCCGCCTCCAGCGCGGGGCGGAGATCGGCAGGCATAAGGAGCGGCTCCACTCCCCGGGCTGCGAAAGCCTCGGCCCTTGCCGCGTCCCGCGTGGTTCCGATGATGCGCCAGTCCGGCAGACGCCGCTCCAGAAAGCCGGCCGTGTAGCCGTGGCCGAGCGACAGGAGAGTGGGAGTGCGGGATTCGGCGGGGAGAGGCATGGTCATGGGGCAACTGTCATCGCAATATCACTTGAACGCAACGCCGCAGGGTGAAAATCTCGGGCATGGAACGCAAAGTCTCTCCCCTTCAGAGCTGGGCCGATACGGCCCCCCTTCTGGTCGCCGTCGCCGCGGGACGCGCGCCGGCCGATCTGGTCATCACCGGCGGCAAGGTCGTCTCGGTCCACACACGTGAGGTGCTGGACGGCTGGCAGGTCGCCATCGCCGCCGGACGCTTTGCCTATGTGGGGCCGGACGCCTCGCACTGCATCGGCCCGGACACCGAGGTGATCGACGCCGAAGGGCGTTACCTGATCCCCGGTCTCTGCGACGGACACATGCATATCGAAAGCGGCATGTTGATCCCGGCTGAATTCGCCGCTGCCGTCATCCCGCACGGCACGACGACCATGTTCACCGACCCGCATGAGATCGCGAACGTGCTTGGGCTGGAAGGCGTGCGGATGATGCATGACGAGGCGCTGATGCAGCCTGTCAACATCTTCACCCAGATGCCCTCCTGCGCGCCTTCTGCACTTGGACTGGAAACTACGGGCTTCGCCATCAGCGCCGATGACGTGGCGGAGGCGATGACCTGGCCCGGCATTATCGGGCTGGGCGAGATGATGAACTTCCCCGGCGTGGTGAACGGTGATCCGCAGATGCTGGCGGAGATCGCGGCCACGCAACGCGCGGGCAAGACGGTTGGCGGACACTATGCCTCTCCCGACCTCGGCCCGGCCTTCCACGCCTATGCCGCCGGCGGCCCGGCGGACGACCATGAAGGCACGCGGGTTGACGATGCCATCGCCCGCACACGGCAGGGCATGCGGATCATGATGCGCCTTGGCTCCGCATGGTATGATGTGGAGACGCAGATCAAGGCCGTCACCGAACGTGGCCTCGATCCGCGGAGCTTCATTCTCTGCACCGACGACTGCCATTCCGGCACGCTGGTGAACGAGGGGCACATGAACCGTGTGCTGCGCCATGCCATCTCCTGCGGTTGCGATCCGCTGGTGGCGCTGCAGATGGCGACGATCAACACCGCCACGCATTTCGGGCTGGAGCGGGAACTGGGGTCCATCGCGCCGGGGCGGCGGGCGGATCTGATCCTGACCTCCGACCTGATGATGCTGCCCATCGAGCGGGTGATCGCGCGGGGGGTGACGGTGGCGGAGGATGGCGAGCTGAAGGTGGCCTGCCCGCATCTCGACTGGCCGGAGGCCGCGCGGCAGACGGTGCATCTGGGCAAGGTGCTGCAAGGGGACGACTTCCTGATCGCCGCGCCGGAGGGGGCGAATACCGTTACCGCCCGCGTCATCGGCGTGGTGGAGAACCAGGCTCCGACCAAGGCGCTGACGATAGACCTTGCCGTCACGGATGGTCGCGTGGAGCCGGACGAGGCTCGCGATGTGGCGCAGATCGCGCTGGTCGAGCGGCATCGGGGCACCGGCGGCGTTGTGAACGGCTTCGTCTCCGGCTTCGGCTACTCGGGGCGGATGGCGATCGCCTCCACCGTCGCGCATGACAGCCACCACATGATCGTCGTAGGCACCGACCGCGACATGATGGCCAGCGCCGCGAACCGGCTGGGGGAGATCGGCGGCGGCATCACCGTGTGGAAGGACGGTGCGGAGATCGCCTCCGTGCCGCTCCCGATCGCGGGGTTGATGAGCGACCGGCCCGCAGAAGAGGTGGCCGCGGCAGCGGAGCGCATGGTGCGCGCCATGGCGGACTGCGGTTGCCGGTTGAACAACGCCTATATGCAGCATTCGCTTCTGGCGCTCGTGGTGATCCCGGAGATCCGCATCTCGGATCTCGGGCTCGTCGATGTCACGACCTTCGAGTTGACGGAGCTTTTCACGTGAACCTCGCGTCCCTGCCCAAGAACAACCTGCCGATCCGCACCCCCCCCTTGCGTGAGCCGCAGCTTTTCGACGATCCCGCCGCCGCGGTGGCTTTCGTGCGGGAGCTGTATGACGAGGCGACAGCCTTCCTTCGCGACCGCTTCGGAGAGACGCTGAATGGTGGCTCGATCCGCGCCCGGTACCGCGCCTTCTACCCGGAAATCCGCATCACGACGACAAGCTACGGCAAGATCGACAGCCGTCTGTCCTTTGGCTACGTGGCCGAGCCGGGGGAGTATTCGACGACCGTGACCCGTCCCGACCTGTTCGAGGCCTACCTGACCCAGCAGATCGGTCTCGTCATGCAGAACCACGGCGTGCCGGTGGCCGTGGGTCCGTCGGTCACGCCGATCCCGCTGCATTTCGCCATGTCGAGCGAGGGGTTCACCGTCCCGCAGGAGGCCGCGCTGGACTTTCCGCTGCGCGACATCTTCGATGTGCCGAACCTCAACACCATGAACGACGACATCGTGAACGGCTACGACATCCGGCATGAGGATGGCTCGCGTGCGCTGGCGCCCTTCACGGCGCAGCGGGTGGATTACTCGCTGGCCCGGTTGCAGCACTATACCGCCACGGCGGCGGAGCATTTCCAGAACTTCGTCCTGTTCACCAACTACCAGTTCTATGTAGAGGAGTTCGAGGCCTATGCCCGGGCCTGCCTCGCCGATCCGGTGAGCGGCTATACCTCCTTCGTCGGTCCCGGCGGGGTGGAGATCACCGGCGCCGGCGATCCGCTGCCGCAGCTGGGGAAGATGCCGCAGATGCCTTCCTACCATCTGAAGCGACCGGGGGCTGCGGGGATCACGCTGGTGAACATCGGTGTCGGGCCGTCCAATGCCAAGACAGCCACCGACCATATCGCCGTGCTGCGCCCGCACGCCTGGCTGATGGTCGGACACTGCGCGGGGCTGCGATCCAGCCAGTCGCTCGGGGATTTCGTGCTCGCACACGGCTATCTGCGCGAGGATCACGTTCTGGACGACGACCTGCCCGTCTGGGTGCCGATCCCCGCGCTTGCGGAGATTCAGGTGGCGCTGGAGGATGCGGTGGAGGAGGTGACCGAGCTGGAGGGCTATGAGCTGAAACGCATCATGCGCACCGGCACCGTGGCCACGATCGACAACCGCAACTGGGAACTGCGCGACCAGTCCGGCCCCGTCCAGCGGCTGAGCCAGAGCCGCGCCGTGGCGCTGGATATGGAGAGCGCGACCATCGCCGCCAACGGTTTCCGCTTCCGCGTGCCTTACGGGACATTGCTCTGCGTGTCGGACAAACCGCTCCATGGGGAGCTGAAGCTTCCCGGCATGGCCAGCGCCTTTTACCGCACGCAGGTCTCCCGGCATCTGAAGATCGGCGTCAGGGCCATGGAACTGCTGCGGGAGACGCCGCTGGAGCGCATGCACAGCCGCAAGTTGCGTTCCTTTGAGGAGACAGCCTTTCTTTAAAGGCCGATTTCCGCCTTACCCCACGCGAAACGGCTTGAAATGCGCGATGAAAACCTGTGTAGCAAGCGACATGCCCTTAAAATGACGGGCCGATAACAACACAAGCGGGACTATACGAGGAGTGTTCTGATGTCGAAAGCGCTGACCAAGACCCAACTGGTCGCCGCCCTGGCCGAAGAGATGGGCTCGGACAAGAAGACGGCGACGGCTGCGCTCGACGCAATCGCGTCCGTGGTGACCAAGGAAGTGGTGGCCGGCGGTGCCGTGACGCTTCCGGGCCTTGGCAAGATCGTCTGCCGGACCCGCCCCGAGCGTCAGGTGCGCAACCCTGCCACCGGCGAGCAGATCACCAAGCCGGCGGACAAGGTGGTGAAGATCACCGTTGCCAAGGCTCTCAAAGACAGCATCAACGCCTGAGCCGAATATCGAAGGGCCGCCCGCAAGGAGCGGCCCTTTCCATTTCCGGGGGGGGAATATGGATGTCCGCGCGCTCCTGATGGGGCTGACCTTCGCCGTCATCTGGTCGTCGGCCTTCACTGCAGCCCGGATCGTCGTTACGGCCGTTCCGCCGCTCTACGCGCTGTCAGGGCGCTTTCTGCTGGCGGGGATATGCGGGATCCTGCTTGCTGTCTCCCTCGGTCAGACGGCGCGGCTGACGCGTGCGCAATGGATTTCGGTGATCGTGTTCGGCGTGTGCCAGAACGCGCTCTACCTCGGGCTGAACTTTGTGGGCATGCAGACTGTGGAGGCTTCGCTCGCTGCCATCGTCGGCTCCACCATGCCGCTGCTGGTGGCGCTGTTCGGCTGGCTCATCCTTGGCGAGCGTCCGCGCCCTTTGGGCATCGCGGGACTGGTCGCAGGTATGGTCGGCGTCGCGCTCATCATGGCGGGGCGGATCAGCGGCGGGGTGGACCCATGGGGGCTGTTTCTGCTCTGCCTCGGTGCACTCGCGCTCACCGCCGCGACGCTGGCGGTGAGGGGAACGTCGGGGAGCGGCAACCTCCTGATGGTGGTGGGGTTGCAGATGCTGGTCGGAGCTGCGGTGCTGCTGCCGATCGCCCTCCTGACAGAGCCGTTCCATCTGGACGGCAGCCCGCGGGTGCTGGCGGCCTTTCTCTATATGGTTTTCGTCCCGGGCCTGTTTGCGACATGGCTCTGGTTCCGGCTGGTGCTGCGGATCGGCGCGGTCAAGGCGGCGACCTTCCACTTCCTCAACCCGTTCTTCGGCGTGGCCGTCGCTGCCGTCCTGCTGGGCGAGCCGGTGCATGGCGCCGACCTGATCGGCGTGCTGATCATCATGGCAGGGATTCTCGCGGTGCAGCTCTCCAAGCAGATCCGCACCCGCCCGGTTCTGGCAGAGAGCCAGTAAGCGCACGCACCGCAGCGGGGCAGCTCGTCTGCCGGGTGGCTTTTTACATCCGTGGCGTTTACGGCGGGCCTTGGCATCCTGCCCCCCGCCGTGGAGGGCCCGCAGATCAGCCAATCTCCCCGCGCGCGCCGCCGGTCTGGGCGCGGTCGAGCAGCAGGTGGTCAAGCAGGACACAGGCCATCATCGCCTCGCCCACCGGCACGGCGCGGATACCGACGGAAGGATCGTGGCGGCCCTTGGTGACCAGTTCCGCTTCCGAGCCGTCCTTCGTCACCGTCCGTCGCGAGGTCAGGATGGATGACGTGGGCTTCACGGCGAAGCGCACCACTACCGGCTGACCGCTGGAGATGCCGCCCAGAATCCCGCCCGCGTGGTTTGACGTGAAGTAGGGGCCCTGATTACCCATGCGCAGCTCATCGGCATTTTCCACCCCGGTCAGGGCGGCCGCCGCGAATCCGTCGCCGATTTCCACCCCTTTCACCGCGTTGATCGACATCATCGCGGCGGCGAGGTCGCTGTCCAGCTTGCCGTAGATCGGCGCGCCAAGACCGGGGGGTACGCCTTCGGCCACCACCTCGATCACCGCACCGACGGAATTGCCCGCCTTGCGCAGCGCGTCGAGCGAGGCCGCCCAGCGTTCCGCCGCCGCCGCATCCGGCGACCAGAACGGGTTCCGTTCGATTTCGAGAGCGTCGAACCTGTCGCGGTCGATGGCATCCGCGCCGAGCTGCACGAGATAGCCGGTGATCCGCAACTCGGGGACGAGCCGCGCGAGCACCTCCCTTGCGATACCGCCCGCGGCGACCCTGGCGGCGGTTTCCCGCGCCGAGGAACGTCCGCCCCCGCGATAGTCGCGGATGCCGTATTTCTGCCAGTAGGTGATGTCCGCATGGCCGGGACGGAAGGCATTGGCGATCTCGCCATAGTCCTTCGACCGCTGGTCGGTGTTGCGGATCATGAGCTGGATCGGTGTGCCCGTGGTGACGCCCTCGAAGGTGCCGGAGAGGATTTCGACCTCATCGGCTTCTCGGCGCTGGGTGGTGAAACGGCTCTGACCTGGCTTGCGCCTGTCCATCCATGCCTGAACACGCGTCAGGTCGATCGGTATGCCGGGAGGGCAACCATCCACCGTCGCGCCGAGCGCCGGCCCGTGACTCTCCCCCCAGGTGGTGACGCGAAAGACGTGGCCGAACGTGTTTAGGCTCATGGAGGCTCTCCTTCGCCCGCCCGTTTAGCGGCTGCGGAGGCGTCTGGAAAGCCTTTCGGCGGGTCGGGGTGACGCCATTTGTGCTTTCCTTTATCGGGTTTTTCCAGTATAGGCGCGCATCCGTCCGGGAGATCCTCGTATCTCCGCGCGGATGCTCCACGGGCCTTGCTGGACGACATCCCGGCTCGTGCCCTTATCTCAAGCCGAACAGGAGGCCCCGATGTCGATCACCGTCGAAGAGAAGAACCGCGTCGTCAAGGAATTCGCAACCAAGGAAGGCGACACCGGTTCGCCCGAAGTGCAGGTTGCGATCCTTTCCTCGCGCATCGCGACGCTCACCGAGCATTTCAAGACCCACAAGAAGGATAACCACTCCCGCCGTGGGCTTCTGAAACTCGTTGCGCAGCGCCGCAAGCTGCTCGACTATCTCAAGGGCAAGGACGAGGCCCGCTATCAGTCGCTCATCGAGCGTCTCGGCCTGCGTCGCTGACCTTTCCGGTTGCGCTTCGTCCGCGGGGCGCAACCGCTATATATCCGGGCAGGGGCGCAGGATGACCGCGCCCGCCCAAACCCGGCACGCGCCTGTGCGTAGCCGCCTGAAGGCCGAAACCTCCCCGTCAGATCCCGCGGGACAGGCCGGAGAAATGATCGTCAGGGATCACGGGCATGCGGCCCGTACGCGTAACGGCCGGGGGAGGGTCCTCCGGCGAAAAGGATACGACATGTTCAATATTACCAGGAAATCCATCGAATGGGGCGGCGATACGCTGACCCTCGAGACGGGCCACGTCGCCCGCCAGGCGGATGGTTCCGTGATCGCCACGCTGGGCGAGACGAGCGTCATGGCCAACGTGACCTTCGCCAAGCAGCCGAAACCCGGTCAGGACTTCTTCCCGCTCACCGTGCACTATCAGGAAAAGTACTACGCCGCGGGCAAGATCCCGGGCGGGTTCTTCAAGCGCGAGGCGCGTCCTTCGGAGAAGGAGACGCTCGTCTCCCGCCTGATCGACCGTCCGACGCGCCCGCTCTTCGTGCCGGGCTTCAAGAACGAGGTTCTGGTGATGGCCACCGTGCTGTCGCATGACCTCGTGAACGATCCCGATATCGTGGCGATGATCGCGGCCTCTGCTGCGCTCACGATTTCCGGCGTGCCCTTCATGGGGCCGATCGGCGCCGCGCGCGTCGGCTTCTCCAACGGCGAATACCGTCTGAACCCGCCCGTGGAGGATATGCAGAAGCTCCGCGCGAACCCGGAGCAGCGTCTCGACCTCGTCGTCGCCGGCACCAAGAACGCCGTGATGATGGTCGAATCGGAGGCCTATGAGCTGACCGAGGAAGAGATGCTGGGCGCGGTGAAGTTCGGCCATGAGGCGATGCAGCCGGTGATCGACCTGATCATCGACCTTGCCGAAGACGCCGCGAAAGAGCCCTTCGACTTCAAACCCGCCGATTACTCCGCGCTCTATGCCAAGGTGAAGAAGGCGGGCGAGGCCAAGATGCGGGCTGCCTTCGCCATCAAGGACAAGCAGCAGCGCCAGTCCGCCATCGAAGCCGCGCGTGAGGCTGTTGAAGCCGCGCTCTCGGTGGATGAGCTGGCTGATCCGAACCTCGGCTCCTCCTTCAAGAAGCTCGAGTCCTCCATCCTGCGCGGCGACATCATCTCCGGCGGGCCGCGGATCGACGGGCGTGACAACAAGACCGTTCGTCCGATCGTTTCCGAAGTCGGCATCCTGCCGCGCACCCACGGCTCCGCGCTCTTCACCCGCGGGGAGACGCAGGCGCTGGTCGTGACCACGCTCGGCACCGGCGAGGATGAGCAGATCATCGACGCGC
Source organism: Haematobacter massiliensis (assembly GCF_000740795.1). Taxonomy (GTDB): domain Bacteria; phylum Pseudomonadota; class Alphaproteobacteria; order Rhodobacterales; family Rhodobacteraceae; genus Haematobacter; species Haematobacter massiliensis. Next base: position 251,985 of record NZ_JGYG01000003.1, on the reverse strand, counting down.
TGACCGGCAATTCGCGGTCGAACTTCCTGCTGCACTACAACTTCCCGCCCTATTCGGTCGGCGAAGTGGGCCGCGTGGGTTCGCCGGGTCGTCGTGAGGTCGGTCACGGGAAACTTGCCTGGCGCGCCCTTCAGGCTGTCCTGCCCGCGCCGACGGACTTCCCCTACACGATCCGTGTCGTCTCCGAGATCACCGAATCGAACGGGTCGTCCTCCATGGCCTCCGTCTGCGGCGGCTCGCTTTCCATGATGGATGCGGGCGTGCCGCTGAAGGCCCCCGTGGCCGGTGTCGCCATGGGCCTCATCCTTGAGGATGATGGCAAATGGGCGGTGCTGACCGACATCCTGGGCGACGAGGATCACCTCGGCGACATGGATTTCAAGGTCGCGGGCACCGAAGCCGGGATCACCTCGCTCCAGATGGACATCAAGGTGGCGGGCATCACGCCGGCGATCATGGAGCAGGCGCTGGCGCAGGCCAAGGACGGTCGTCTTCATATCCTGGCCGAGATGAACCAGGCGCTCTCCGCGCCGCAGGGCTTCTCCGAATACGCGCCGAAGATCGAGACGCTGACCATCCCGACCGACAAGATCCGCGAAGTGATCGGCTCGGGCGGCAAGGTCATCCGCGAGATCGTGGAGACCTCGGGCGCGAAGGTGGACATCAACGATGATGGCGTGATCAAGATCGCATCCAGCGACGCTGGCGCGATCAAGCGGGCCTATGACATGATCTGGTCGATCGTGGCAGAGCCGGAAGAAGGCAAGGTCTATACCGGCAAGGTCGTGAAACTTGTCGATTTCGGTGCCTTCGTGAACTTCTTCGGCAAGCGGGACGGGCTGGTCCACGTCTCCCAGATCGCCAACAAGCGTCTGAACCATCCGAACGAAGTGCTGAAGGAAGGCCAGGAAGTGAAGGTCAAGCTTCTCGGCTTCGACGATCGCGGCAAGGTCCGGCTCGGCATGAAGATGGTCGATCAGGAAACCGGTGAGGAAATCGCCGAACAGAAGGAAAAGCAGAACGCCGAATAAGGCATTCTCGCTTCTCATCGCCCCGGCTGGCAACGGCCGGGGTTTTTTTGTTCCCGACCGCGTGACTTTCATGTGAGATCAGGGAACCGGAATTTATATAGTGTTTTTGATAGGGTAGATGGAACGGAGTTCGACATGCCCAGATTTTCCCGCCGCGCCTTCATTTTCACAGCTCTTGCAACGGTTTCGGCGGCGTCGATGATACGCCGGGCCGAGGCGCGGACCGCCTGGACGATGCCCGCCGACTGGACGCCTCACATGGTCTTGCTGAACAACAGCTATTCTGCGGGGCAGGTGCATGTCGTTCCCAGCGATTTCGCTCTCTACCTGACTTTTGGCGGGCAGAGCGCGCGGCGCTACAAGGTCGGCATCGGCAAAGGCGATCTTTACGAATCCGGCAATTTCTGGATCGGCGCCAAGAAGGAATGGCCCAGTTGGAAGCCCACCGCAGAAATGGTGGAGCGTAATCCTGCGGCCTATTCCAAATGGGCGGAGGAGCCGATGCCGGGGGGGCCGAAGAACCCGCTGGGCGCGCGCGCGCTCTATCTCTTTGCGCCGAATGCCGGTGATACGATGCTGCGGATCCACGGCACACCCGATCCCTGGACGGTCGGAACGGCTGTCTCCAACGGGTGTGTGCGGCTCATGAACGAGCATATCGAGGAGCTTTACAACCTCGTCCCCGTGGGTGCTCCGGTCGTGCTGTATCCGAAGGATATCGTTCCCACCGTATGACGGAAACGCAGTCGTGATGCCGGGGACAGGCCGCCGGTCTTGCCCTGCGGCCGGAGGATGCTCTGCGGCTGCGCTTCGCGCGCGGCGGCCCTCTCTCAAGCCAGCCGGTCTCGCTCCCTGCGCTTGACCGGCTGCTTGGTTAGCGTCCTCAGGCGGGCTGCTTGGCCTTGCGGATATAGGGGAGCTTGATGTCCAGCTCGCCGTATTTCTCCTTGGCCTGCGCATCGTCGAGCGCCAGCGCCACGATCACGTCGTCCCCCTGTTTCCAGTCGGCCGGCGTGGCCAGCGGCACCCCGTCCGTCAGGCGGAGCGCGTCGAGCACCCGGAGCACCTCCTGAAAGTTCCGGCCCACGGTCATCGGATAGATGATCGCCGCGCGGATCTTCTTGTCCGGCCCGATGAAGAAGGTGGAGCGCACGGTGGCGGTATGCGCAGGGGTGCGCCCGTCCGGCAGCACCGTTTCCGCCGGGATCATGTCATAGAGCTTGGCCACGGTCAGATCCGGGTCGGCGATCAGGGGAAAGGACACTTCCGTGCCCCCGTACTGGGCGATGTCGGCCTTCCACTTCTGGTGGCTGTCCAGCGGGTCGACGGAAACGCCGATCACCTTGGCCCCGCGTTTGGCGAATTCGTCCTGAAGGTTTGCCACGGCGGCGAATTCCGTGGTGCAGACTGGCGTGAAATCCTTGGGATGGGAGAAGAGAATTGCATAGTCATCGCCGATCCACTCATGGAAGCGGATCTCGCCTTCCGTGGATTGGGCGGTGAAATCGGGGGCGATATCGTTGATGCGAAGCGACATGGTCCATCCTTTCAGGCTGCTTGCCGGTTGCCCAAGAGAATAGGCAGCTTCTCGCCCGGTGTCAGCGGGCCGGCAAGGAAAGGTCCGGCATTCTGTCGCATGGCGACGCGGCCAAACTCTTTCCTCGCCTTGTTCCGCTTTCGGAACGCCTGTCTCAGAATGGCGCCGGGGCGGAGAAGGACAGGCTCTTGCCGCCATCCGGGTGACGGAAGCGCAGGCTTTCGGCATGAAGCATCAGCCGGGGCGCCTTCAGGGCGTCACCCGTCGCATAGAGGCTGTCGCCAAGGATCGGATGGCCGAGTTCCCGCATATGAACGCGAAGTTGGTGGCTCCGCCCGGTTTTCGGCATGAGGCGCATCCGCGTGGACCCCCCTTCCGGCCCGGTTTCGTGGCGGACGACGCGCCAATCGGTCACCGCTTCCCGGCCCGTCTCGAAATCCACCTTCTGGAGCGGGCGGTTCGGCCAGTCCACGGTGAGGGGCAGGTTCACCGTGCCGTGGCGCGGCTCCACATGCCCGGCGACACGGGCGAGATAGACCTTGCGTGTCATGCGCTTCTCGAACTGCAGCCCGAGATGACGTTGCGCATGCGGGGTAAGGGCAAAGACCATGACGCCGGAGGTGTCCCGGTCCAGCCGATGCACCAGCAGCACCTCCGGGAACGGCCCCTTCAGACGGGCGATCAGGCAGTCGGCCAGATGATCGCCCTTCCCGGGCACGGACAACAGGCCCGAGGGCTTGTCCACCACCACGATCTCATGGTCGTGGTGCAGGATACTGAGGGGCGTGTCGGGAGGGGCATAATGATCTGTCATGGCGGAGCGGATGTAGGCCATCTGCACCGCCGTTCCAAGTCTGGCAGGCCGAGGAAAAGCCGGTATCGGCGGGGCTTGCGCCGAAAGGCCGGGAATCGGCCCGGACAGCGGCCAAAACCTGCGGTTTTCGCGCCGATCTCCGGCGAAAGCAGGACGATGTCGACTTCGGGGCACCCACCGGAATGCTTTCTGGTCGCCTACTAGCGCTCCGCCGCTTGCGGCAATCCGTCCATGATCCGGTAATAGTCGCCCTTGAAGGCAGTGAAGATATGCGCGGTGAGCCTGCCGCCGGTGGGAGGGTCGATGAAGCCCGCATCCAGCCATGTCTCCTCTCCCCGGCTGAACCCGATGGAGGAGCCGCAGGTACCGCAGAATTTCCAGTGGCCTGTCTGGGTGGCGTGGCATCGAAGCGTGTGCCCGCTCAGCACAAGATCCGTCACCGGCCCGAAGGAAGCGCTGTGGTGGCCCGTCATCCGGCGGCACTGGATGCAATGGCAGGCCTCCACCGCGCCCGCTGGCCCCGCGAGCCGCCCGGTGACGCCGCCGCAGAGGCAGCGGCCAGTCAGCTGTCGCGGTTCGGCGGGGAGGGGGCCGGCCTGCTGAAAGTCGGCGGCCTCACCTTCCTCCCGCAGTACCGACACTCCCGTGGGCAGGTCCAGCGCGCCCGCCGAGACGGCGATTCTCTCGCCGCCTGCGGTGTCTTCGGTCACGGGCTGCCAGAACAGCGACGCGCCGCAGCCCCCGCAAAACCCCCGGCGCGCATAGGCGGAGGAGCGAAACCAGACTGGCGCGCCCCGCACCTCCAGCGCCTCCAGCCGCACCGAGACGGAGGCCCAGGCATTGCCCGACCACCGCCGACAATCGGCGCAGCGGCAGATCACCACACCCTCGGGTGTCTCCCGCAGGGTGAACGAGACATGTCCGCAGAGGCAGCGCCCGTTCATCAGGGCCGTTCGATGGCGATGGCCGTGCCCTCGCCGCCGCCGATGCAGATCGCCGCGATGCCCCGCTTCAATCCGCGGGTCTCCAGCGCGTTCAGCAGCGTGACGACGATCCGTGCCCCCGAAGCGCCGATCGGGTGGCCAAGCGCACAGGCCCCGCCGTTCACGTTCACCTTGTCGCGGGGGATGTTCATTTCCTGCATGAACGCCATGGGGACAACGGCAAAGGCTTCGTTCACCTCCCACAGATCGACATCCTCGACCGACCAGCCCAGCCGCTCGAGCAGTTTCTTCGCGGCGGGAACGGGGGCAGTCGCGAACCAGCCCGGCGCCTGTGCGTGCGAGGCATGGCCGAGGATCCGCGCCCGGATCGGCAGGCCCTCTGCCGCCGCTACATCGTTGCTGGCCACGATCAGCGCCGCCGCACCGTCAGAGATGGAGGAGGAGTTCGCAGCCGTCACGGTGCCATCCTTGCGGAAAGCGGGTTTCAGCGTCGGGATCTTCTCGGGCCGCGCATTGCCGGGCTGTTCATCCTCGCTGATCGTGACCTGTCCCTTGCGGGTCGTGATGGTGACGGGCGCGATCTCCCGCCGAAAGGCGTTGGATTTCTGGGCCTCCAGCGCATTGCCGAGCGAGCCGAGCGCGAATTCGTCCTGAGCCTCGCGGGTGAATTGAAAGGCTTCAGCGCAATCCTCGGCGAAGGTGCCCATGAGCCGGCCCTTGTCGTAGGCATCCTCCAGCCCGTCGAGGAACATGTGGTCGATGACCTGCTGATGCCCCATCCGCGCGCCGCCCCGCATCTTTGGCAGCAGGTAGGGGGCATTGGTCATGCTTTCCATCCCGCCCGCGACCATAAGCCCCGTCTGGCCAAGCGCCACCTGATCGGCGGCGATCATTAGCGCCTTCATGCCGGAGCCGCACATCTTGTTCAGCGTGGTGGCCGGGACGTCTTCGCCCAGGCCCGCCTTGAAACCAGCCTGCCGTGCCGGAGCCTGCCCCTGACCTGCGGACAGGACGTTGCCCATCAAAACCTCTTCAACGCGGGCCGGAGAGATACCCGCATCCTTCAGTGCGGCCTCTATCGCCGCACCCCCGAGCGTGGGGGCGTCAAGTTCGGCAAAGGCGCCCTGAAACCCGCCCATCGGTGTCCGGGCCGCGCCCGCGATCACGACTTCTCTCATTCTGTCCTCCTCAACCTGCGGCGAGTTTACTCAAAAGTAACGGTTTGCTGCCAGCATTTCCATATGCGGGTACGACTCGCCGGTTTTTAAGGGGTTTTTGACATGCAGCTTTCCGCCAGACTGACAGACGGGCTTCTTTTGATCCGGGTGGAGGAAAGCCGCATCGACGCGGCCTCCGCCATCGCCTTCAAGGAGCGGATGCGCCACCTCACCGCAGAACCGGCGCCTCGCGTGATTCTCGATATGGCTGAAGTCGCATTTCTCGACAGTTCCGGTCTTGGCGCGCTGGTGGCGGTGATGAAGCTTCTTCAGCCGGAGAGGAGGCTGGAGCTTGCGGGCGTGACCCCCATGGTGGCCAAGGTTCTGACGCTCACCCGGATGGACAGGATATTCCGGATCCTCCCGCCCTTGGACGAGGCGGGGCCGTTGCCTCTCGCCTCCTGACGGCGATGGGCCGCGTCGACAGGAACAACATGGCAGGCGAGCAGGCGCAAATGCGTCTGCTCATTCCTGCCGATCCGATGGCGGTCCGGGGCGCATTGACCCGGATCATCGGTGTGCTCCGTCTGCGCGGCACTTCCGATGAAGGTCTTGTCAGGGCGGAAATCGCCCTGGCTGAAATCCTCAACAATATCGTCGAACATGGTTATGCAGGGGATGAGGGGCCGATCGCGATCCGCATGCGCTGTGGCGCGGACCGGGCCAGCTTCGTCGTGAGCGACAGGGGCGGGGTCATGCCAGGGGGCAAGTTGCCCGAGGGAACCCTGCCGGAAAGCGGTCCACCGCCGGAAGGGGGCTATGGCTGGTTCCTCGTCCGCGCGATGGCCGAGCACCTGGATTACCGGCGTAGCGCCCGGACCAACCTCACGCGCTTTGAAGTGGTTCTGGAGGAGTAGCGACTGTCAGCCGTTGTCGCGGAGCACTTCCCCGGCAAGATAAAGGGAGCCGCAGATCAGAATGCGCGAGTCCGGATCGGCTGCGGCAATCTCTTCGACGGCTGCCAGGACGTTTTCGCTAACATGTGCCGTGAGACCGACCGTCCGGGCGGCGGCAGCGGTTTCCTCGGCGGGAAGCGTCGCGGGCGCGTTGGGAATGCTGACTGCGCGCAGATCCTTCGCCACCGCCGTCAGCGGGAGGAGATAGCCGGCGATATCTTTCGTGTTCAGCATGCCGCAGACGAGATGCGTCCGCCGTTCCGGCATCCGGGAGAGTGTCGCCGCCAGTGCTTGTCCGCCCGCGGGATTATGGCCGCCATCGAGCCAGATATCCGCCGCAGGCGCAGCTTCCACGAGCGGGCCGCGGCGAAGGTGCTGCATCCGTGCCGGCCAGACGGCACGCGTGACAGCAGCCTCCGTTCCCGCTTCGCCGATGCCCAGAGCGCGGAGCGCCGCCAGCGCTGCGCCTGCGTTTTCGACCTGATGCGGACCGGCGAGATTTGGGAGCGGCAGATCAAGCAGCCCGCGCTGATCCAGATAGGCGAGGCGTCCACGCTCCTCCCAGACCTGCCAATCCTGCCCGGAGAGCAGGAGCGGCGCGCCGATTGCATCCGCCCGTGCCGTGATCGCCTCGCGCGCTTCGGGAAGTTGCGGCCCGATGATCCCGGTGACGCCGGGTTTCAGGATTCCGGCCTTTTCAAAGGCGATCTGCCCGAGCGTATCGCCCAGATACTGCTCATGGTCGAAAGACACGGGCGTGATGACGGTAAGGGCAGGGCGGTCGATCACGTTGGTCGCATCGAACCGCCCGCCCAGCCCCACCTCCAGCAGCAGGTAATCGGCCGGGACACGGGAGAAGGCGAGAAATGCCGCTGCCGTGGTAATTTCGAAGAAGGTGATCGGCGCGCCGGCGTTTACCCGGTCGCATTCGTCCAGAAGGCGCATCAACTCGCCCTCATCGATCAGCTCTCCGGCCAGCCGGATGCGCTCGTGAAACCGGACGAGATGGGGGGAGGTATAGGCATGGACCCGTTTCCCCTCCGCCTCCAGCCCCGCACGAATCATCGCCTGCGTGGAGCCTTTGCCGTTGGTTCCAGCGATATGGATAACCGGCGGCAGGGCGCGTTCGGGATGGCCAAGCCGGCCCAGCAGCTCCCGGATGCGGTCGAGCGTGAGATCAATCACCTTGGGATGCAGCCGCATCATGCGATCAAGGATCACATCGCTTCCCGCGGTTCTGCCGGACGAAATACCGTGACTGTCATCATCAGGCGCGTTCTGCCCGGTGCTGTCCTGTGCCTGCCCCTGAGGCAGCCCACCCGCCGGAGCGGTCTGCGGAGCGTGCGGCCCTTTGCCGGAAGCGTCCTGAACGGATATGTCGCTCACCGGCCCATCGGCCTTGCCCTCCTCAGGCCTGTTGCCGGGGGGCGTGCCGTTCACGAAGTTGTGCCCGTGGCATGAAGAGGCTCGATTTCCGCGTCTGCGGCAGGGGCGGGAAGCTCTGCTTTCACGGCCTGCGGCTGGCTCATCAGGAGGCGTATGATCGCGGTGAGCTCATCCTTGAGATCCTTGCGGGGCGTAACGCGGTCCAGCATGCCGTGATCCAGCAGATACTCTGCCCGCTGGAAACCCTCGGGCAGTTTTTCGCGAATCGTCTGCTCGATCACGCGCGGGCCTGCAAAACAGATGAGCGCATTCGGCTCCGCGATCTGAACATCGCCCAGCATGGCATAGCTCGCCGTCACGCCGCCGGTGGTCGGATGGGTAAGAACGACGATGTAGGGAAGACCCGCTTCCTTGACCATTTCCACGGCGACTGTCGTGCGTGGCATCTGCATCAGGGAGAGGATCCCCTCCTGCATGCGCGCCCCGCCCGCCGCGGAAAACAGCACAAGCGGCCGCCCGAGTTCCACGGCGCGTTCTGCCGCGGCGATGATGGCATTCCCGACATACATGCCCATCGACCCGGCCATGAAGGAGAAATCCTGCGCGGCGGCAACGATCGGAGTGCGGCCCATCTCGCCCTCGGCGACGAGCATCGCCTCCTTCTCACCGGTGGATTTCTGAGCGGCCTTGAGGCGGTCGGGATATTTCTTCTGGTCACGGAAGTGGAGCGGATCGACGATCGGCTCCGGGACTTTCACCTCCGTGAAGATCCCGCCATCGAAAAGTGCCCGGAAGCGGTCGCGCGGGCTGATCTGCATGTGATGGCCGCAGTTGGGGCAGACGTTCAGGTTGTCCGTCAACTCGCGGTGGAAGATCATCGTTCCGCATTCGGGGCACTTCGTCCACAGGTTCTCAGGCACTTCCCGACGGGAGAAGAGCGAGTTGATCTTCGGGCGGACGTAGTTGGAAATCCAGTTCATGCGCGCAGAGGGCCCTCTTTCGGTCGCGACTGAGATAAGCCGCGCGGGCCCGAAATGCAATCAGCGCCGCAGCACAAGGCGGCACAGCCCCCAGACGACCGCCAGCATCACCACGTCGATGACGATCATCGAGACGAAGCCCTCCGTCTCCGGCGCGACCGTGGAGATGCGAAGCGCCAGACCCTGCAGCACTCCGCCCGAGGAGACGAAGAGCAGTGCCGCAGCGTTGTTGGCGAAATGCAGCCCCCAAGCCGCGCCGATGGACCCGGTCCGCGCTGTCAGATCGGCGGCCACCAACCCGAAAAGCCCCGTGGCGGCGACAACATAGATTGCATTCGGCCCCATCACCCCCGGCTCGTAGTGCAACAGTGCAAAGAGGATACTGGGCAGGAGCAGGTAGATCAGCGGTGAGCGGAAGCGTGCGGCGAGCTGTTGGAGAAGATAGCCGCGGAAGACCAATTCCTCCGCCAGCGTCTGGATCCCGATCCCGATCAGCGCGAGGGGCAGGAAGCTCAGCCAGCGACGCAGATCGAGGCCGGGCAGCGTTCCTTCCGCCCCCGGCAAGAGGCTGCTGAGAGCGATGCCAAGGATATAGATCACCATGAGCGTCGCCGCGGCCTTTACGAAGTCGCGCAGAACCGTGCTCCCCCGTCCGAACAGGGTGCGGATACTCCGTCCATGCAACAGGCGAACCGCGATCATGGGGCCGATGGCGAGCGCCGCGAAGGACCACAGGAGTGCGATCATGCCCCAGGGTGTCTCGCCCAGTGCGATATCGGTGGCGAGCGGCTGGAAGCGGCCTTGTCCGGCCAGACGGAAAAGCAATGCCGCAACGGCCGCGAGAATCGCGGCATAGACCCCAAAGATCAGCAACAGGCCAAGCGCCGTCCGCCACAGGGCAGATCGTCGCCGTGCCGGCGCAACATATGTGGCGAGGGGGGCATAGGACATCGGGCACCGCTTCTGGCATGCCCGTCAGGATCACAGGATGCGCTCGCCTACAGCCTTGAGATGCCGGTAGGGTTTGGACAAGCTGAAATTTTGGTCATGTGGACGGCTTTTCTTCTGAAGGAGGTGCAGCAGGGACGTGAATCAGCGATCGGCAAGGAATCGCCGGTCAGGATTGGGAAGCCTTCCTCGCTGTTTCGGAATAAGCTAGGGGCGCGGCCCTTTCACGTGATTCGTTTCCGAATCGAAATCAAGCGCGAGAACACTTTTAAGGTGATAGATTGTGTGTTATTTCTTCTTTTAATTGCACGGCCTCCCCCATCACGAACGTTTTTTCAAGCCCATCATTGTTCTTGCTTATCAGTGAGATAGCTTGTGGTGGCCGTTGTCCGGGATTAGTTTTGGAGTATTGGAATGGATCGACTGACAGAGATGGAGGCCTTCGCTACGGTCGTGGATCAGGGCGGATTCACGGATGCGGCGCGCAAGATGGGCATCTCCAAATCGGCCGTGTCGAAACATGTGTCCTCCCTTGAAGCGCGGCTTGGGGCGCGCCTTCTCAACCGCACGACCCGGCGCGTCAGCCCGACGGAGATCGGGTTGGCCTATTACGACCGCGCCCGCCGCGTGCTGAACGATGCCGGAGAGGCGGATGCGCTGGTCACCTCCATGCAGACGGCGCCTTCAGGGGTGTTGCGGGTCTCCGTCGATACCGATTTCGGTGTCAGCCTGCTGTCACCGATCCTCGCGGATTTCCTGCGGGACTGCCCTGAGGTGACGGTGAACATGTCGCTCTCCAACCGCTATGTGGAGTTGATCTCGGAGGGCTTCGACCTGGCGATCCGCATGGGAGAGCTGGAGGACAGTTCGCTCCGTGCGCGGCGCCTGCTGAACACCACGCGGAGGATGGTCGGCTCGCCCGCCTATTTCGAGCAGTTCGGCCGGCCGAAGCGGGTGGAGGATCTGAGCGATCATCGGCTGCTGCATTACTCTAACGAAGCCAGCGCCAATGTCTGGCGCATCATAACGGCCTCGGGCGAGCGCCGTGCGGTGCGGACGACAGGGTGGCTCACCGTCAATGACGGCCAGTCGCTGCTGAATGCGGCTATCTCCGGCCTCGGCATCGCCTATCTGCCCCGATTTCTCTATGCGGAGGCGATGAAGGCGGGGTTGGTGGAGGAAGCCATTCCCAGCCTGCCGATGGAGACCGTGGGCGTACATGCCGTCTACCCCCCCGGCAGATTCACCCAGCCCAAGGTGCGCGCCTTCATCGACTTCCTGAGCGATCGCTTCGCAGAGCATCAGATTTGATTTCCCTGGGCACGGCGGGCTTGGCTATTCCGCCATCGCTTCCACCCGACGGTTGCGCAGGCGACCCGCTTCCGTGGTGTTGCTGTCCCGCGGGGCCAACCAGCCGACGCCTTCGGCCCGGACCTGCCGGCCGTTGACGCCCTTGCTGGTCAGGTAATTGCGCGCCGCCTCAGCCCGCCGGAGCGACAGGGCGCGGTTTGCCTCCAGCGCGCCGGAATTGTCAGTATGGCCGACAAGCGTCACGCGGCGCGCGGCATTTCCTCCGAGCCAGGCCGCGAGCGTGTCCAGCGAAGCGAAGTTCCCGCCTTCAAGCGTCGCGGACCCGCTGGTGAACCGCAGATCCTCAAGGGGAACGGCGAATCCTGCGGCAAGTCGTTCGGCAATCTCGCCCTGGGGTACGCCTTCAGGGGGGATTGGTTTCGAGGCAGGCGCTGGTGCTGGCGCGGGTGTCACAGATTGCGGGGCGACATGGGTCATCTGGACAAAGCCGCTGTCGCTCGACCGGCTGATGAACAGGGTGACGATGCCTGAGGCCCCCTCCGCCACCGCGAAGCGGAAATCGCCCAGATCGACGTGCATCTCCGGCTCCGGAGCAACATCGGTTGCGTAGCGGAAGTCGAAGCCGCCGCAGGCCAGCGTCTCGCAGGTGAAGCCGATACGATACCCCGCCGCCGAAAGCCGCTCCGCCATCGCCGCCAATGCCTCGAAGGTGGAAAAGCCCGGCTGGGGCACACGCCAGACTTGCCTGGTAACGACCCCCTCCAGCAATCGAATGGGAAGGGAGCCATCTGCAGGCCCCGTCGGCAAGGCGTAGCTGCCCATCGTGCCATGGCTGTCCACCGTCAGCACGGCTTCGGGCGGCAATCCGAGATCTGGCGCGGCGGCAAGCGGCAGAGCGCCTATCAGCAGGGCAAGCAGCGGTGGAAGCAGGCGGCTCCCCCTCACCTCGCCATGCCGTGATAGTCCGTATTGGGGCGCATGTCGCTGGCGGAGGCGACGCGGTTGGTCATGTTGAAGAACCCTGTGACGGCGCCGATGTCCCATATGTCGCGGTCGGAGAAACCTGCGGCCCGCAGTGCTTCCCGGTCCGCCTCAACGATACGGGCGCTGTCGAGGGTGAGCTTCTCGGCGAAGGTCAGCATCGCCGTCTGCCGGGCATCCAGCTCGGCGGCGCGCCAGTTCATCACCATCGCTTCCCCCAACGCCGGACTGCCGGATAATTCCCGCACCGCCGCGCCATGGGCGACCTGACAATACCAGCAGCGGTTGAGAGAGGAGACAACAACCGCGATCATCTCCCGCTCCAGCTTGGTCAGCCCGCTGTCGGCGAGCATCAGGTCATTGTAGAGGGCGGTGAAGGTGTTCAGCTTGTCGATGTCGAAGGCATAGGCCTTCAGCACATTGGGGACGAGGCCCAGCTTTTCCTCGCAGATGCGGAAATACTTCGCTGTGGCCTCCGGCAGCGGATCGACCATCGGCAGGTCGAGGGCGGTTGCGTTGTCACTCATCAGGCGTCTCCTCCCACGCGGTAGTGATATCCTCCTGCGGCACGCATGCCTAGCGCATCATAGAGCGCCCGCGCGCCGGTATTCTCCGCCTCGACGGCCAGAGCAATCTCCTCCGCGCCCTGCTCCATCGCCCAGAGCGCCGCGCGCTGCATCATGTTGCGCCCCGCCCCCAAGCGGCGGAAAGCGGGCAGGACGGCGAGCGAATGGACCATCGCCCGATCCCCCGCCAGCGCGACAAATCCCACGCCGGAGGCGCGGTCCTTCGACCGGCCCAGAAGGGCGGTCTTGGGCCCCCTGACGCGGTGCATCACCTCGATCCGCTCCGGCGCGGTGCCGCAATCCGCCCATATGTCGAGCATGAGTTGCAGTGGCTCCCATATGGTGAAGCCGGTAACGGGCTTCGGCCCAGCGCCGACGACCAGTGCCGTTGGCGCGCTGTAGTAGATGACGGGGTCGATTTTCGTCAGCCCTGCCTCCGCCAACCGGGCATCCAGTGCCTCATCCTCCGCCTCCACGCGGAAAATCGGGCGCTGGCCGAGCGCGCGGGCGGCGCGAATCGCCTCCTCCGGGTCCGGTGCACCGGGCTTCGAAGGCGTGATCGCCTGCACGCGCTTGCCCCCCGCTGCGGGCGACAGGCGAATGAGCCAAGCACCGGCCCGCCGCAGCGATTCGGCGGGCCATGTGGCGTCCATCACCTCGCCATAGGTCACGCGATCGCCTCCGGGAACATGCGCGCCAGTTCCGTCACCGCCGCGCCGATCCGGCCGGGATCGGTGCCCCGGACCACGATGTTCGTGCCATAGACACCATTCTTCTGGAACGGGTAGGAGCCCATGGTGAGTTCGGGATAGCGGTGTGCGAGATCGGCGAGCGGTGTCGCCACTTCGCCCTCGCCCCGCTCGATGCGGAGGGTCTGGGAGAGGAGCGGCGCGCCGCCGTCGATGGTCGACAGCACGGAGGCCGCCATCGCGCCGAAGATCGTGGGCACGCCCGCCATCACATGCACATTGCCGATGGTGAACCCCGGGGCGGCGGAGATCGGATTGTCGATCAGCGCGGCGCCGTCCGGAATGCGGGCCATGCGAAGCCGCGCCTCGTTCAGTTCCGTACCCTGCTGCGCATAATGACGCGCGAGGATCTCCCGCGCATCCGCCCGAACGCCGATCGCCGCGCCAAAGGCTTCGGCCACCGCATCGGCGGTGATGTCGTCATGCGTCGGCCCGATCCCGCCGGACGTGAACACATGATCGAACCTGTCGGAAAGGGAGCGTACTGCCTCCACGATGGCGGCGTGATCGTCGGGAATCACGCGGATTTCCCGCAGGTCTATGCCCCGCGCCGTCAGCTCATCGGCAAGGTGGCCGCTGTTGGTATCCTTCGTGCGACCGGAGAGGATCTCGTCTCCGATCACCAGCATTGCGGCTGTCGGGTTCGTCATCCTGTCCTCCTGCCGGGCGATGCCGGTCGTCTTGTCGCGTCCCCGTCACAGCTATAGACCCTGACGATGCGCTTTCAATCCCCTCTCCGCCGGGTCCGGCTGCTGCGCCGCTACAAACGCTTCCTCTCCGACATCCTGCTGGAGGACGGGACGCAGCATGTCGCCCATTGCCCGAACCCCGGGGCGATGACGGGTCTGGCAGAGCCGGGGATGCCGATCTGGGTGGAGGGGAACGACAATCCGCGGCGCAAGCTGCGCTACGCCTGGCGGCTGACGGAGCTGCCGGATGGGACGCTGGTGAACATCGACACGTCCACCCCCAACCGCATTGTGGCCGAGGCGCTGCGGAGCGGTGCGGTCCCCGCACTCGCCGCCTATGATACCCACCGTGCCGAGGTGCGGTATGGTCAGGCAAGCCGGGCGGGTTTCCTGCTTTCCGGCGCGGGGCTGCCCGATGTTCTGGTGGAGGTCAAGAGCGTGACCCTGCGCCGGGCGGGGCGGCTGGGCGAGTTTCCCGACACGGTGACGGCACGGGGCGCGCGTCATCTGGCCGAGCTTGCGGCCGCGGCGGGAGAGGGGCGCCGGGCGGTCCTGCTCTATCTGCTCGGCCGTTCCGACTGTGATGCGGTTGCAGTCGCGGGCGATATCGACCCGGCCTATGCACGCGGGGCAGAGGCGGCGCGCGCGGCGGGCGTGGAGATGATCGCCCATACGACCCGGATCGCCCCGGAAGGATTGACGCTCGGCCCCGCCGTGCCGGTGCGTCCCGGCTCTGGCAAATCCCCGAGCAAATGACTATCTAGGGGCCAACACAATTGACGGAGCTGCCTGTGGACGATCGCCACCATGGCCGTCTGACGAAGGACGGCATCCGAATTCACGATCCCGAGGATTTTGCCGGCATGCATGCCGCCGGTCGTATTGCCGCCGAGATTCTCGATGAGATCGGCGAGACGGTCTATCCCGGCGCCACCACGGCCGAGATCGACGACATCATCACCCGCAAGGTGACGGAGAAGGGTACGGTCTCCGCCACCATCGGCTATCGCGGTTATCAGCACGCCTCCTGCATCAGTGTGAACCACGTGGTCTGCCACGGGATTCCCGGGGCGAAGGTGCTGAAGGACGGCGACATCCTGAACATCGACGTGACGGTGATCCTGGATGGCTGGTTCGGAGACAGTTCGCGCATGTATGTCGCCGGTACCCCGTCCCGGAAGGCGGAACGGCTGATCCGGGTGACGCATGACGCGCTGATGCTCGGTATCGAGCAGGTGAGGCCCGGCAATACCTTCGGCGACATCGGCCACGCGATTCAGACCTATGTCGAGGGTCAGCGGATGTCTGTCGTACGCGATTTCTGCGGTCACGGCATCGGGCGGGTGTTCCATGCGCCGCCGAACGTGCTGCACTACGGACGTCCCGGCTCCGGCCCCATGTTGGAGGAGGGGATGTTCTTCACCATCGAACCGATGGTGAACCTCGGTCGCCCGGAAACAAAAGTGCTGGCCGATGATTGGACGGCGGTCACGCGGGACAAGTCTCTCTCCGCGCAGTTCGAGCATGCCGTCGGCGTGACGGCGACAGGCTGCGAGATCTTCACCCTGTCCCCCGCGGACAAGTTCTACCCCGCGCTGTGAACGCGGCCTCTGCCAGGATGCCCGGCGGGCTGGCGCGTCACCGGCAGGTGTGCCGCAACGGTGCCGCATGAGCCTGACGATCGAGGCGCTCTGGCTCTACGCGGGGGCATTGTTCGTGCTCTGGTTGACGCCGGGGCCAGTGTTCGTGGCCATCACCGCGCGGGCGCTTTCCGGCGGCTTCTCCGCCGCCTGGCCGCTGGCGCTCGGCGTGACGGTGGGGGATATGCTCTGGCCGCTGGTCGCGGCGTTTGGCATGGCCTGGTTCATCGCCGCCAACGCATGGGCGCTCGATCTGATGCGCTGGGTGGCGGTGGCGATGTTCCTGTGGCTCGGTTGGGGGCTGATCCGCAATGCCGGCGCGCCGCCAGATGGCGACAGCCGTCTTGCGCGCCCCGGCCTGTGGTCGGGCTTCTCCGCCGGGGTGATGGCCATCCTCGGCAATCCGAAGGCGATCCTGTTCTACATGGCCGTGCTTCCGGGTTTTTTCGATCTGTCCCGGGCGGGCGCCGTGGATCTGATCGTGATCGTGGCTGTCTCCGCCGCCGTGCCGCTGGCCGGTAATCTCATCACCGCTGCCGCTGTCTCACGCGCGCGGACGGTTCTATCCTCGCCCTCGGCGATGGCACGCACCAACCGTATCGCGGGGGCTCTGCTCATCCTTGTCGGCGGCGCTATCGCATTTCTCTGACACCAAATCTTGTGTCCGAGGGTGACATTTCATGCTCCCCCCGCTATAACCCGGGGGCATTGTCGAAGGTATCTCCCCTATGGCTCAACCCGTTGCGAAGCCCGAAGAATACGACGCGGAATCCATCAAGGTTCTCAGGGGCTTGGAAGCCGTTCGCAAGCGTCCCGGTATGTATATCGGCGACACCGATGACGGCTCGGGCCTGCACCATATGGTTTATGAGGTGGTGGACAACGGCATTGACGAAGCACTCGCCGGACATGCCGATTTCGTGGGGGTGAAGATTCACGCGGACGGGTCCGTCTCCGTGCGCGACAATGGCCGCGGTATCCCGGTAGATATCCATCGGGAGGAGGGGGTTTCCGCCGCTGAAGTCATCATGACCCAGCTTCACGCAGGCGGGAAGTTCGATCAAAACAGCTACAAGGTCTCGGGTGGCCTGCACGGCGTCGGCGTTTCCGTCGTCAATGCGCTGTCCGACTGGCTTGAGCTGCGCGTCTGGCGGAACGGCAAGGAGCATTACGCCCGCTTTGAACACGGCGACACGGTGGAGCATCTGCGTGTCGTGGGCGATGCGGGAGGCGAGAAGGGGACGGAGGTCCGGTTCCTGGCCTCCACCAAGCTCGATGACCCGAACGGGACATTCTCCAACCGGGAGTATTCGTTCAAGACGCTGGAGGCCCGGCTGCGGGAGCTTGCCTTCCTGAATTCCGGTGTCCGCATCATTCTGGAGGACGACCGCCCGGCGGAACCGCTCCGGACGGAACTCTGCTATGAAGGCGGGGTCAAGGAGTTCGTCCGCTATCTCGATCGGTCCAAGACCGCGATGATGCCCGAGCCGATCTACATCACCGGCGAAAAGGGCGGCATCGGGGTTGAGGTCGCGATGTGGTGGAACGACAGCTATCACGAAACCGTTCTGCCCTTCACCAACAACATTCCGCAGCGCGATGGCGGCACGCACCTTGCGGGCTTCCGCGGAGCGCTGACCCGGACGCTCACCAAATACGCGCAGGACAGCGGCATCGCCAAACGCGAAAAGATCGATTTCACGGGCGACGATGCGCGCGAAGGGCTGACCTGCGTGCTGTCGGTCAAGGTGCCCGATCCGAAGTTCTCCAGCCAGACCAAGGACAAGCTCGTCTCGTCGGAGGTTCGGCCCGCGGTCGAGGGGCTGGTGAACGAAAAGCTGGGCGAGTGGTTCGAGGAGCATCCCGCCGAGGCCAAGACGATCATCGGCAAGATCATCGAAGCCGCTCTGGCCCGTGAGGCCGCCCGCAAGGCGCGCGAGCTTACCCGCCGCAAGACGGCGATGGATGTGGCGAGCCTGCCCGGCAAGCTGGCCGATTGTCAGGAAAAGGATCCCTCGAAATCCGAGGTATTCCTCGTCGAAGGCGATTCCGCCGGCGGCTCCGCAAAGCAGGGGCGCAGCCGCGCCAATCAGGCCGTGCTGCCGCTGCGGGGCAAGATCCTGAACGTCGAGCGCGCCCGGTTCGACAGGATGCTCGCCAGTCAGGAGATCGGCACGCTCATTACCGCGCTGGGCACCGGGATCGGCCGGGATGAGTTCGACGTGTCGAAGCTGCGCTACCACAAGATCGTCATCATGACGGATGCCGATGTGGACGGCGCCCATATCCGCACCCTGCTGCTGACGTTCTTCTTCAGGCAGATGCCGGAGATCATCGAGGGGGGCTATCTCTATATCGCGCAGCCGCCGCTCTACAAGGTCGCGCGGGGCCGATCCGAGGTCTATCTGAAGGATCAGGCCGCGCTTGAGGATTATCTCGTCCACCAAGGGGTTGAGGGCGCGATCCTGCGGCTCGGCGATGGCAGCGAGATTGCCGGCGCCGACCTCACCCGCGTGGTGGAGGAGGCGCGCACCGTGCGCCGTGTGCTGCAGAGCTTCCCGACCCACTATCCGCAGAACATTCTGGAACAGGCGGCCATTGCCGGAGCCATGCTGCCCGGCGCGGTGGACAAGGATGCCCAAGGCGTGGCCAATGTGGTCGCGGAGCGGCTGGACCTTGTCTCAGTGGAATATGAGCGGGGGTGGCATGGGCGTCCGACCCAGGATCACGGCCTGCGATTCAGCCGTCTGGTACGGGGGGTGGAGGAAATGCGGACGCTGGACGGCCCGGTGTTCCGCTCGGCAGAGGCACGGCGCCTCGGCAGCCTGACGGAGAAACTGCGCGAAGTTTACAGTACCCCCGCCAAGCTCGTCCGCAAGGACCGGGAGCAGCCGATCCACGGCCCGATCGACCTGCTGAAAGCCGTTTTGGCGGAGGGCGAGAAGGGCCTGACCCTGCAACGCTACAAGGGGCTTGGGGAAATGAACCCCGATCAGCTGTGGGAGACCACGCTCGATCCGGAGGCACGGACGCTCCTTCAGGTACGGATCGAGGATGTGGCCGAAGCCGATGACATCTTTACCAAGCTCATGGGCGATGTGGTGGAGCCGCGGAGGGAGTTCATTCAGCAGAACGCGCTCTCCGTAGAAAACCTCGACTTCTGAAGCTCTTGTTCGGAATGGAATAAAGCCCCGGTGCTCACCGGGGCTTTTTCATGAGAAGCTGATTTTATCAGCGCATGGAACTGGAGAACTCGTCCACTTCCTTCTCAGCCTGATCCTTGGCGTAGCCGTATTTTTCCTGAAGCTTGCCAACGAGCTGGTCGCGCTTACCGTCGATCTTGTCCAGATCGTCATCGGTGATGTCGCCCCATTTTTCCTTGGCCTTGCCTTTGAATTGCGTCCACTTGCCTTCGATCTGATCCCAGTTCATGGTGATCTCCTTGTTTGCTGCCAACCAACGCAGAAAACCAATTCCGGTTCCGCGAAACTCAGGCTGGCGTGAAAGCCTGAACGGGAAAACTGACCGCTAACCGATAGATGTCGCCTTCCACAGCTGCGGTAAGAAGCTCCCCTTCCAGCTGCACGACGAACGCCTGAATGAGTTGGGAGCCGAGACCGGTACTGGCCGCCTGGGCATCCCGCTCTTCTTCCCCGAAGATCTCGGGGCCGAGCGTATTTTCCACGGAAAACAGAGCGCGCCCCGGCTCCGGCTGCGAGAGGGTGACACGCACCCAAGGATCGCCGCTGGCGGGTCTCCCGATATATTTCAGGGCATTGGTGAAGGCTTCGGTGGTCAGTAGGGCAAGCGGCACTGCCTGATCGGGATAAAGCGTGATTTCCGCGAGATCCTTCTGGATATCGATCCGGTGATGCCCATCCGTGGCAACAGCCGCCATCTGATCGACGATCTCGGAAATCAGCCTGTCCACCCGTGCGGCCGAAAGCTGCTCGGCCTGATAGAGGCTGCGGTGCACCGAGGCCAGACTCATCACCCTGTTCTGCACGCTCTTCAGCACACGGCGCGCGGACGGCTCCTTCACCCGGCGGATCTGCATGTTCATGATGGAGGCGATGAGCTGAAGGTTGTTCTTCACCCGGTGGTGCACCTCCTTCAGCAGGACGGTCTTTTCGCTCAAGGATGCCTCGAGTGCATCCTCGTCCCGGATCAGGATACGGGTGAGGTTGTGGAACGTATGGCTCATCTCCTGAATCTCAGCGGGGGCGTCCGTCAGCACTTCAGGCGCGGTGTCCCGCTGCCCGAGCGCGAAGCGGCGCATCTGGCCACGCATTTCCCGGATGTGGCGGATGACGAGACGGTGAACGGCCAGATACGCGACGATGAGGCTGACCGCCCACATCAGGAGCGGATAGAGGACTGCGGCGGGAATGCTGACCGAGGCAGCCAGATCTTCCCGCGGCCCCCAGCTGCCGATGGCAAAAACCTGTCCCCGGATCACCGGAACCACGGCAAAGAGCCGGTTTTGCCCATGGTTGTTGCGCCCGCGGAAGACCTGCTCCGTGTCTACAGCGAAGGTCGTAAGCGGATGTCCTTCCGGCAACTGCCCCTGAAGGTCGTCGCGTGCCAGGGAACTTGTCAGGATCTCGCCGCGCGCGTTGAAAGTGATGACGGTCGGACGGCGCACGCCTTCAGAGTAGTCCCTGATGGATCCCATATTGCTCTTCGGAATACCGAAATAAAGATATCCCCGCCATTGCCCCTCGGAGAACAGCGGCCAGCGGACATCGACACTTGGTTCCGCGACCCTCCGGTTGCCATCGGACGCGGCGATCAGAACCTCCTTGTTCGCCGCCATGATGCGGAAGGACTCGTTCTGGGAAAGATCGAGCGGCGCCCCGGCGGAGATGCAGTTCTGCTGCCCGGTCTCGTCGGTGTAACCCACGAAATCAATGACCGAGGATTGCGCGACAAAGGAACGGAGCAGGGCCGAACACTGTTCAGGCCGCTGTGCCGTGGCGAGCACGCTGTCGCCAAGCGCCTCTGCCGCGCCGAAGGTGGTCAGAAGCAACGTACGCTCGGAGGCCGCAGCCTCCGCCGTGCGTCCTAGCAGCGCCGTATCGGATACACGGCGGCTTTCCATGATGCTGCGCGAGCTTTGCGCAACCGCGATCAGGCCAATAGGCAGAAGCGCAATGGATAGCAGGGCAGCAAGGCGAAAGCCCAGCGAGTCAATGAACCGGATCCTCGACCTGAGTCCAGTCTTCATGCCCCATCCTTTTCAAGCGCGTCAGCCGTGGGCGGCTTTGGATGAAATCACCGCCAGCGTGGCCCGATCCGTCAGTTCGAATTCCTCACCATCCTGCAGGTGCAGAAGTTCGGATAACCGTTTGCGGCCACGATTGGCCCGGCTCTTGATCGTGCCGACAGCGCAGGCGCACATCGCTGCCGCCTCCTCGTAAGAGAAACCGGAGGCGCCTACAAGGATAAGTGCTTCGCGTTGCTCATCCGGCAATTGCGCAAAGGCCGTGCGGAAATCCGCAAGTGCAAGACGACCATCATGATCGGGCTTCTGGGCAAGTCGCGCTGCGTGAAGTCCATCGCTGTCCGCTACTTCCCGGCTGACTTTGCGGCGACTGGAATAGAAGGTGTTGCGAAGAATGGTGAACAGCCAGGCGCGGAGGTTGGTCCCGACCTCGAACTTGTCGATATTGGTCCAGGCTTTCAGGATGGTATCCTGAACCAAGTCATCTGCAGCCGCCCCATTGCGGGCAAGGCTGAGAGCGAAAGCACGAAGCGCAGGAAGATGCTGGACGAGTTCGTCCCTCGGGTCGGCGAGGGCTACCTTCATCGCGGAGACTCTTCGTCAGAACCCACAGCCTGATCCTGATCCTTCAACCTGCTCAGCAAATCCATCAGACGGGAGGGAATCGCTTCCTCCACCTTCTCCTGATATACTCGTCGCAAGTTCTCATCGATCTGGAGGCGAAGAGTCGCTTCCTTGGGCTTGTCTGTCATGATGAAGGCTTGATCCTGACGTCATTTTCTAGTCGTTGCGCGGGAACAAAACGTTTCTAAGCGCGTTCGGTTCCAACTGCACAGGAAGAATCTTCGGAGATATCATGACAAAGACGCAGGCTGACCTCGCCCAACGGATCGGAGAGCAGCTTCCGTATCTGCGCCGCTACGCCCGTGCGCTGACAGGCAGCCAGACCACCGGAGATGCCTATGCGGCGGCGACGCTGGAGGCGATCCTCGAAGATCGGAGCGTATTTGAGGGCGCGCTCTCTCCGAAGGTGGCGCTGTTTCGTGCATTCCACCTCATCTGGTCGAGTGCGGGTGCACCGATTGCCGAAGCTGTGGGTGATGTGCTGGAGCGGCGTGCGCAGGTGCATCTGGGGACGCTGACCAGGAACACCCGTGAAGCGCTGCTGCTTCGCACGGTCGAGGAGTTCTCCTTTGAGGAGATCGCCGAGATTATGCAGATTTCCACCGCAGAAGCGGAGGAGTTGCTGACGACCGCGCTTAACGAGATGGAAGCCTCCGTCCTCGGAAAGATCATGATCATCGAGGATGAGGCCATCATCGCGATGGATATCCATTCGATTGTCACAGGAATGGGTCACCGCGTGACGGGCAATGCTCGTACCCGCGATGCTGCTGTCGCCCTGGGTCAGAAGGATCGGCCCGATCTCATACTTGCGGATATTCAGCTCGCGGATGGATCGTCCGGCATCGACGCGGTGAACGAACTTCTGCAAATTCTCGGCGATATTCCCGTCATCTTCATTACCGCCTTCCCGCAGCGTCTGCTGACAGGGGAGCGTCCGGAGCCTGCATTCCTCATTACGAAGCCTTACTCCGAGGAACAGGTAAGGTCTGCGGTCAGTCAGGCAATGTTCTTTGCCTCCACCGAGGATATGCGCGTCTAGCCTTTTTCATCTTCCTGCGCAGCGAAGAAGGCGACGGAAATCCGTCGCCTTTTCTCAATCAGGGTGTCCGTCCGCCGACCGCCCGCGCAATGAGCGCGACGACGAACAGCACGAGAAAGATGAAGAACAGGATCTGCGCGATCCCCGCAGATGCGCTGGCAATCCCGCCGAAGCCGAAAACCCCTGCGATTATGGCGACGACCAGGAAGACAAGAGCCCAGTAAAGCATGAGGTTTTCCTTCCCTTCAAATTTACACCAAGTGGCGGTATTTGCTTTACAACCAGCAAATCAGCGTCGCGGTTCCCTTCTTATTAACGCTTCCTGAATGGAACCGTGGTAGCGGTCTTTGCGTTGGCAGAGTGCGCGGTCGCAGTGTCGGCCGTTGGAGACAAGTCATTCGAAGGAGCTGGCAAATGGCCCGTACGGAAGTCGAACAAGAAGTGACCGAACCCTCGATGGCCGAGCTGTCGAGCCAGCTTGATTCCCTCAGGGCAGATATGGTGGCGATTACGGAAACGCTTGCCCAGCTGGGTCGTGCCAAAGGCCAGCAGGTAGCGGACGCGGCCCGTTATGAAGCCCAGGCCCTTCGTGAGCGCGGGGAACAGAAGGTCGCGGACATTCAGGATCGTGCCTATCAGCTCAGCGATCAGACAAGCCAGATGGTTCGTGAAAATCCGGCGACCTCGCTTGGCGTCGCAGCCGGGGCGGGTTTCCTGTTCGGTCTTCTCCTCTCGCGTCGCTGACCATGCTGGAGCAGCTGACTGCCGGTGTGAAGGAAGCAGCTGTAGATGCGGCGCGGAAATCCATCTTCTCGCTCATCGCAGGGGTGCTTTTCTGCGTCGGTATCGCGTTCTTGACGGCTGCCTTGTGGTTGTTCATCGAGCGGCAGAGCAACGAACTGACAGCGGCCCTTGGGGTGGCACTGGCCTATATTCTCGCAGGGATCATTGTCCTGCTCATCGGCAGGAGACGGGACCGCATCGCGTATCCGGGAACGCCGGGAGTGAGGGCTTATGATGCTCCGCCGCCCGGCGCTGGCCCGGGCCCGCGTGACCCCGCGCGGGCATTTGCGCCTGGTTCTTCGGTCGTTCCGCCGTTGATGGAGGCGTTCTTCTTCGGACTGGATTCGGCGTTGCGGTCACGTAATGGCGCTCCGCCGCCGCCCCCGCCACCACCCAACCGTTATTGAGCATCAGCGCCGCGCGTCTCCAGATCGAGCTGCGCGGCGCGCTTTCTCGCGCTGGAAAGCCGCCTGCGTCGGACCTCCGCATTGAGCGCCGCCCCGAGCAGCACGGAATAGGCGGAAAGATAGAGCCACATCAGCAGGATCATTACCGCAGCGATGGACCCGTATATCTCGTTGTAGCGGCCAAAATTCGTCAGAAAATATGTGAAACCAAGCGAGGCGATGGCCCAGAGCACCACGGCCAGCAACGTCCCCGGCAGCAGGTTTCCGGGCTTGCTCCCGCGCCAGTTGGGCCCGATGCGATAGAGCAGCCATATTCCCCCCAACACGATGCCCGTCGAGGCGAGAACATGGGCGAGGTTGAAGGCGATGTTCTCCAGAAGCGGGATATGGAAGAATGTCAGCAGGATCGGCAGCACGACTGCGACCGTCAGCGCCACGAGCGCTGTCGCAGTGAACGTGAGCGTAAGCAGGATCGACACCAGATAGGCGATCAAGCTGTGCGGGTTCGGCTTGCGATAGATCGCATTGAGTCCCCTGACCATCGCATCAATGGCTGCCATGGCCGACCAAAGCGCAACGGCAAAGGAAATCAGCGTTGCCCAGCCGAGCGTACCGGAATTGGTCTCGACCAGCGACGTGACCTGCGATCGGATGATCTCGAACGCGGCTGGCGGAACGATCTCACGGAAATACTCAAGCTGTTCCTGAATGACATAAGGATCCTGCCATGATCCCCAGACGGAGATCAGAGCACTGGTCGCGGGAAACATGGCAAAGACCGTGAAGAAGGCAACGCCTCCTGCAGCGAGGGACAGGTTCGCCCTGTCCATCGTGTCCAGCATCGCCATCAGGAGGCTCTGTCGCTTGGGAGAGGATTCTGACAGTCCGTGGTCTCCTTCATCAGAGGCACATTCTAGGCCGGTCCCGCCGTGATCGGAAGGGCACTTTGCCTTTTCCACGGGACGGGTTATCCTCTGTATCACCTCGGGGTGCTATCCGGCTGAGACGCGTCGCGCGAACCCGTAGAACCTGATCCGGTCAGCACCGGCGGAGGGAAGGTCCGACGCTGTTGCCCCAAAATGGAGGCGCCGTCATGCGGCTTGGACTGATTGCCGCTGTTTTCGCAGGCCTTCTCGGGCAAGGCGCGGCAGCGGCACCTGTGCTTACGGTCTATACTTACGACAGCTTCGCCTCCGAATGGGGGCCGGGGCCGAAGATCAAGGCCCTGTTCGAGGCAGAATGCGGCTGTACCGTGGATTTCGTGACGGCAGGGGATGGGGCATCCCTGCTCGGCCGGCTGCGGCTGGAGGGTATCCGCAGCCCTGCCGATGTCGTGGTCGGATTGGACAACAACCTGATAGATGCCGCGCGGGAATCGGGCCTGTTTGCGCCACACGGGTTGGGCCCTGTTGCGCTGGACGTGCCGGTGGAGGTGGGAGATGATACCTTCCTGCCCTTCGACTGGGGCTATTTCGCCTTTGTCTATGACCGCACGAAGCTTTCCGATCCGCCCGATAGTTTCGGTACGCTGATCGGCAGACCGGACTCCTTCAAGATCATCATTCAGGATCCGCGTTCCTCCACGCCCGGCCTCGGTTTGCTGCTCTGGGTGAAGGCTGCCTATGGCGACAGGGCGCCCGAGATCTGGAAGGGTCTCGCGCCGCATGTGCTCACCGTGACGCCGGGCTGGTCGGAGGCCTACGGGATGTTCCTGAAGGGGGAGGCGGACATGGTTCTCTCCTATACCACCTCGCCCGCCTACCATATCGTTGAAGAACAGGACGACACCAAGGCCGCCGCGATGTTCGCAGAAGGGCATTACCTTCAGGTGGAAGTCGCCGCCCGGCTGGCCAGCAGTCAGGAGCAGGAACTGGCGGGCCGCTTCCTGTCTTTCCTTCTTTCGGATGCGGCGCAGGCAGTGCTGCCGACGACAAACTGGATGTATCCCGCCATCACCCCTGCCGAGGGGCTTCCTGCGGGGTTCGAGAAGCTCTCCATTCCCGAACGCGCGCTGATCCTCACCCCGGAGGAGGCGCGCTCCGTGCGTGACAGCGCCCTCGACGAATGGCTGGGGACGCTCAGCCGGTGAGGTTTCTGGCAGGGGGGGCGGCGCTCGCCCTCGTTCTGGGCCTGACCCTCGGCACATTGCTTGCCGTGGCGGTCACGGCAGGGGGGCTTACAGGGCTTCGGCCGGGCGATGTTGCGGCGATCCGCTTCACGGTGCTGCAGGCGCTGGCCTCCGCGGCGCTGAGCGTGCTGCTTGCCATTCCGGTCGCCCGGGCGCTGGCGCGGCGGCGGTTTCCGGGGCGGGGGCTGCTCATCACCCT
Organism: Haematobacter massiliensis; assembly: GCF_000740795.1. Lineage (GTDB taxonomy): Bacteria > Pseudomonadota > Alphaproteobacteria > Rhodobacterales > Rhodobacteraceae > Haematobacter > Haematobacter massiliensis. The sequence goes on along the minus strand of NZ_JGYG01000003.1, from coordinate 225,889 downwards.
GCTGGGTGCTCCGTTTCTGCTGCCGGTGATCGTGGCGGTCCTGGGTCTCGTTTCCGTGTTCGGCAGGGCGGGGCTGGTGAACACGGCGCTCGCGGCAGTGGGGCTGCCGCCAGTGTCGATCTACGGGCCGCAGGGGGTGATCCTCGCCCATGTGTTCTTCAACCTGCCGCTTGCAACCCGGCTGCTGCTGGAGGGTTGGCTGGCGATACCGGCGGAACGGTTTCGCCTTGCGGCCGCGCTGGATTTCCGTGCTGCGGACATGCGCCGGCATCTGGAGCGGCCGATGCTGCGGGAGCGGCTGCCGGGCGCGTTTCTGGCGATCTTCCTTGTCTGCCTCACCTCCTTCGCCGTCGCGTTGACGCTGGGGGGCGGGCCACGGGCGACGACGGTGGAGCTTGCGATTTATCAGGCCTTCGGCTTCGATTTCGATCTTGGGCGTGCCGCGCTGCTCGCGCTGGTTCAGTTCGGCATCTGCGCCACGGCGGCGGTAGTTGCGGCGGCGATCTCCGTGCCCTCGGGCTTTGGCACCGGGCTGGACCGGCCCGTGCAGCGCTGGGATGCGAAGGGGCCATTGGCCCGTCTGCTCGATACGCTGGCGATCGGCGCGGCCGCGGTCTTTCTGCTGGTGCCGCTCCTCGCGCTGGTGGCGGAAGGGGCGGTCGGGGTGCCGGGTCTGTCCGCCAGCGTCTTCCGGGCGGCGGGGCGGTCGCTGATCGTGGCGATCGGGTCTGCGGTGCTGACGCTGCTTCTCGCGCTGTCGCTCGCCCTGCTTGCGTCACCGCGCCGGCGATGGGTGGAAACAGCGGGGATGCTGCCGCTCGCCTCCTCGGCTCTGGTGATGGGCACTGGCCTGTTCGTCTTGCTGAACCCGCTGGTCGATCCGGCGCGCTTGTCGCTTGGCGTTACGTCGGTCGTGAATGCGGTGATGGCGCTGCCCTTTGCCTTCCGCATCCTGCTTCCCGCCGTCCGGGCGGAGGAGGCGGGCTATTCCCGCCTGGCAGAGAGCCTGGGTATGCGGGGGATGTCGCGGCTCCGGCTCGTCACGCTGCCGCGGCTTCGTCGGCCCCTCTGCTTTGCCGGCGGGCTGGCGGCGGCGCTCTCCATGGGGGATCTGGGAGTCATCGCGCTTTTCGCGCGCGCGGACGAAGCAACGCTGCCTCTTCAGATCTACCGGCTGATGGGTGCTTACCGGATGGCGGAGGCTTCGGCGGCTGCGGTTCTGCTGCTCGCGCTGAGCTTCGGGATTTTCTGGATCATCGACAGGACGGGACGCGGTGCTGAAGCTTGAGCAAGTCACGATCCGGCAGGGCGACTTCGTTCTCGCCGCCGATTTCACGGTGGAGGCGGGGCGGCGCGTTGCGGTCATGGGGCCGTCGGGGGCTGGAAAGTCCACGCTGCTGAACGCGATCGCCGGGTTCCTGCCGCTCGCCTCCGGCCGCATTCTTTGCGCCGGTGAGGATATCGGGCGGCTGCGTCCGGGTGCCCGACCGATGACCGTGCTGTTCCAAGACAACAACCTCTTCCCGCATCTGACCGTCAGCCAGAATGTCGGCTTGGGTCTTCGTCCCGACCTGCGGCTTGACGAAGCGGAAAGGCAGCAGGTCGCCGTGGCCCTTGCCGATGTGGGGCTGGAGGGGCTGGGCGCGCGCAGACCCGCCGCGCTTTCCGGCGGGCAGGCGGGGCGGGTCGCGCTGGCCCGCGCGCTCCTGCGGCGGCGGCCGCTCCTGCTGCTGGACGAACCCTTCGCCGCGCTTGGGCCTGCTCTGCGGGAGGAGATGCTGGCGCTTGTGGCGCGCATCGCGGCAGAGACGGCGGCAACGGTGCTGATGGTGACGCATGATCCAGCCGATGCGGAGCGACTGGCGGATGAGGTGATCGTCGTGGACGACGGAACGGCCTTTCCTCCGCATCCAACGGCGGCATTGCTGGCCGATCCGCCCAATGCCCTTGCGCGCTATCTCGGCCAGCGGCGGAAATGAAAACGCGCGCCTGACGGGGCGCGCGTCCTGTTCCGTCTCCCGTGGTCCGGGTCAGACCTTCTTGTAGGCGTCCTTCGCGGCCTTCTTGACCGGTGCCCAGACGCGCTTGTTGGTCAGGTAGAGCAGCCCGGCCAGCACGGCGAGGAAGATGACCGCTGTCCAGCCCACCGTCTTGCGCTGCATCATCTTGGGTTCCGCAGCCCACATCAGGAACGCGGCCACATCCTGCGACATCGCCCGAACATCATTCGGCGCGCCGTCGGCAAAGGTCACCTGACCGTCCGCCAGCGGCGGTGCCATGGCGATCCAGCCGGACGGGAAGGTGTGGTTCCCGTAGAAGGTGGTGCCCGCTTCCTCCTTCTCCTCGCCGGTATAGCCGGTGAGGAGCGAGGCGATGTATTCCGGCCCGCCGATGCCCTTTACGACCTGGTTGATGCCCAGCCCGTAAGGTCCGTGGAAGCCGGCGCGTGCTTTCGCCATGAGGCTCAGGTCAGGCGCGTTGGGAAGCTGGTGCGGCGGGAAGTGATCCGCGGGAGTGCGCGGGCGGTCCTCGCCGGTTTCCGGGTCCGTGATCGTCATCTGCGCGGCATAGGCGCGGATCTGATCCTCCGGCATCGCCGGACCGCCGGGGTCTGAGAGCGAGCGGATCGGCACGAATTTCATCCCGTGGCAGGCGGAGCACACCTCCGTATAGACCTGCAGGCCGCGTTGCAGCTGCATTTGGTCAAAGGCCCCGAACGGACCTTCGAAGGAGAAGGAGAAATCCTCCACATGCGCCTCGCCCTCTGCCGCCATGAGCGGGCTGGCAAGGGCGATGGTGGTGGCGGTAGCGAGCGCGAGTTTCTTCAGCATGATGTCTTCCTCACTCCGCCGGGTGATCGCTCGGGATCGACAGATCGGGCCGTGCGCCGGGCTTGCCGTAATGCTCGTTGAAGTCCTCCTCGATTGTCGCGGGTGCGGCAAGCGGCTTCTCGATCACGCCGAGGAGCGGAAGGACGACAAGGAAGTAGGCAAACCAGTAGGTGGCGGCGATCAGCGAGATCCAAGTGTAGATCCCTTCGGCCGGCATGGCGCCCACCCACATCAGCACCATGAAGTCGATGCAGAGCAGATAGAACCACCATTTGAACATCGGGCGGAACCGCCCCGAGCGCACGGAGGAGGTATCCAGCCAGGGCGCCAGGGCCATGACTGCGATCGCGCCGAACATGGCGAGCACACCGAAGAACTTGGCATCCACGATACCGAAGGTCACCCAGTGGACGAGCTGCACGACCCAGACATCCGCGGTGAAGGCGCGCAGGATGGCGTAGAACGGCAGGAAGTACCATTCCGGCACGATATGCGCGGGCGTGGCGAGCGGGTTCGCCTCGATATAGTTGTCCGGGTGGCCGAGGTAGTTCGGCATGAAGCCTACGATGGCGAAGAACACCAGCAGAACCACAACGAGGGCAAACAGATCCTTGATGACGAAGTAGGGCCAGAAGGGCAGGGTGTCCTTCTTCGCCTCCTCCTTGGAGCCGCGCCGTACTTCCACGCCGGTCGGGTTGTTGTTTCCGGTCGTGTGGAACGCCCAGACGTGAACGATCACCAGACCGGCGATGACGAAGGGCAGCAGGTAGTGCAGCGAGAAGAAGCGGTTCAGCGTGGCGTTGTCCACCGCAGGCCCGCCCAGCAGCCAGGTCTGGATGGTCTCGCCGATGCCGGGGATCGCGCCGAAGAGGCCGGTGATCACCGTGGCGCCCCAGAACGACATCTGCCCCCAAGGAAGAACATAGCCCATGAAGGCGGTGGCCATCATCGCGAGGTAGATCAGCATGCCGATGATCCACGTCACCTCCCGCGGCGCCTTGTAGGAGCCGTAGTAGAGGCCGCGGAAGATGTGCAGATAAACCGCAACGAAGAACAGCGACGCGCCGTTCGCGTGCAGATAGCGGAGCATGTAGCCGCCGTTCACGTCACGCATGATGTGCTCGACGGAGGAGAAGGCGAGGCTGACATGCGGGGTGTAGTGCATCACCAGCGCCACGCCGGTCGCGATCTGGAGCACGAGGCAGAAGACCAGGACGATCCCCCAGATCCACATCCAGTTGAGGTTCTTGGGGGTCGGAATCATGATCGTGTCATAGATCAGCGACACGACGGGAAGACGGGTGTGAAGCCACTTTTCGAAGCGGGTCTTCGGCTCATAATGGTCGTGGGGAATACCGGACATCTGGCTTACCCGAGCTTGATGGTGGTTTCGTCGGTGAAGGCGGCGACGGGAATGTGCAGGTTCTCCGGCGCCGGTCCCTGGCGGATGCGTCCCGCGGCATCATAGTGCGAGCCGTGGCAGGGGCAGAACCAGCCGTCGAAATTGCCCGCGCCATTGCCGAGCGGCACGCAGCCCAGATGGGTGCAGACACCCATCATCACGAGCCACTGTCCCGCCTCGTCCAGCGCGCGGTTCTCGTCCGTTGCCGGTGCATCCGCCGGCTTGTTCGGGTTGCGGGCGTTGCCGTCCACGAGCTGTGACATCTCCACCCCACGGGCCGATTCGATGTCGGCCTGCGTGCGGTGGCGGATGAACACGGGCTTGCCCAGCCATTTGACGGTGAGCTGCGTCCCTTCCGCCACATTGGCGATATCGACATGGATCGAAGAGAGCGCCTGCACATCCGCGGAGGGGTTCATCTGGTTGACGAGCGGCCAGACCGCCGCGCCCCCTGCCACGACCGCCGCACCCCCCGTCGCGTAAAAGAGGAAATCCCTTCGGCTCGTCGTATGATCTTCTGCTTGGGACACGGAATCCTCCCTACCTAGCCGTCAGCACATGCTGTCGCCCCCGGGTTGTCCCGGGGTCGCCTGCAAGGTTTCTAGCGGTCAAATATCCGTGCGTCCAGAAGGCATCCCGCTTTCCTTGCCGAGCGCGAGCCTTGTGCAACAGCTGAGCCTGCGCCTTGTCAGGGGCGCGACGCCTCCATGGCCGGGCGTTGGTCGAACGCGGTGAACCAGTGCGCCAGCTGTGGCCGTCCCGCCCGCCAGTCCCGTGCGCCATGCCGAAGGTCAAGGTATCCCAGGGCGCAGCCTGTCGCGATCTGTCCCACGTCGAGCGGCCCGTGCAGATGGCTCATCCACAGGGTTTCCAGCGTATCGAGCGCCCGGGCGACCTTCTGCCACTGGCCTTCCAGCCAGGGCGCATAGTGCAACTCCTCCGGCCGAAGCCGGTACTCCAATGCCATGAGCAGGGCCGCATCCATGATGCCGTCCGCCAGTGCCTCAAGTGTGAGCGTGGTCCAGAGCCGCTCTCCCGCCGGATAAAGCGTGCCCTCCGCCACATTGTTCAGATAGCGGCAGATCACCGGGCTGTCATAGATCGCCGGCCCATCGTCCCTTTCCAGTGTCGGTAGCTTGCCCAGAGGATTGCCCGGAATCGGCGTTTCCCCCGTGCTCAGGGGATTTGTGGCGACCGTCACGCGCTCCACCCGCTCGGTGATCCCGAGTTCCGTGGCGGTAACCACGCATTTGCGGGCAAAGGGAGACGCTGGACTGTAGTAAAGGCGCATGACTTCCATCCGTTCTTGCTCCCGCAGAGCCTAGGCGAGCGCGATGCGCGGATCCAGTGCCCGCGGGGGCTGCGTCGTTCATCCAGCGCTTCCGGGCTCAGCCCGCGCCCAAAGACCGATTTCCGCTGGCTGCGCGTGTGTCGCCAGCCGGATATGCCTGTCCGAACCGCTGGGTGAACCCTCCATCCCGCAGAACAACCGATTCCGATACCCGTCACCTGAAATGTTGAGGGATGTTTCGGGCGCACGGAACAGCCGGTGGCGGCAATGCCGGAGCATAGCCAGGCATGGGGCGCGGTATTTGTGGAATTCGGTTGTCGCTATCGCCCGCTGATGGTTCGCAGGGCAAGCGGATTGCCCCTGCGGACGTCACGTCGGTCACTGCCCGAGGCTCCCCGCGATCAATCATGGCAGAGGCGTTGATCCACACGTTGTGCAGCGCGGCCTCCTGTGGAGGAGCTGCTCCTCATGTGGCCGGTCCGGCGCGATCGGCGTTTGGCTGCGATCTCCAGCTTTTCGCAATCATAGACGGCGCGGATGGTGACGGGAGCATTTCCCCGACGATCAACTCCCTGGGTCTGGGCCGGATCCGATGGTGAGCGGAGGGCTCACCTGCGGGTGACGCGTCTGGCCAGTTCCGATCCTTGTGCCGTGTGGCGGGGCGACGACCGCAGTGTAGGCGTTGCCTCACCCAAGGCAGCACATGGTCAACCCGGAGGCGCTGGTGCACGGAAAGCTGTGTCGCCGCCGGATATGGCGTCAGGCCGTCAGCCGCGCCCCGTCATGGCCGGTGATGCGGGCAGACACGATTTGGCCCTCCGGCTGATCTGCGGCAAAGCGCACTTCCGTGAATTGCTCCGTCCGCCCGAGGCGGGGGTTTTCCATCAGGATCCTGTGATCCCGGCCTGCCTGTTGCTCCAGGTGCAGGCGAAGATGTTCATCCCCCCGGGCGCGGAGCCGGGCCGCGCGGTCGCGGATCGACCGTCCGTCCACCTGCGGCATGCGGGCGGCAGGGGTGCCCTTGCGGGCGCTATAGGGAAAGACATGCAGGAAGGTCAGGCCGCAGTCTTCGACGAGCTTCAGCGAGTTGGCGAACATCTCCTCGGTCTCCGTCGGGAACCCGGCGATGATGTCGGCGCCGAAGACCATGTCGGGGCGCAGGCGGCGTGCTTCCTCGCAGAAGCGGATCGCGTCGTCACGCAGGTGCCGGCGCTTCATCCGCTTCAGGATCATGTTGTCGCCCGCCTGCAGGCTCAGGTGAAGATGCGGCATCAGGCGGGGTTCCGTGGCGATCGCCTGCATCAGCGCTTCATCCGCCTCGATCGAGTCGATGGAGGAGATGCGCAGGCGCGGCAGGTCGGGCACCAGCCGCAGGATGCGCTGCACCAGATCGCCGAGCCGCGGCTCCATGGGCAGATCGGCGCCCCAGCTCGTCAGGTCCACGCCGGTCAGGACGACCTCGTTGAAGCCGCGATCCACCAGCCGCTTGATCTGCTCCACCACCACGCCCGCGGGGACGGAGCGCGAATTGCCCCGGCCATAGGGGATGATGCAGAAGGTGCAGCGGTGGTCACAACCGTTCTGCACCTGAACATAAGCGCGATGGCGGCCGAAACCGTCGATCAGATGACCGGCGGTTTCCCGGACCGACATGATGTCATCGACCGTGACACGCTCCGTCTCGCCGATGAAATCGGGCGCGCGGGCGATGCCGCGCCAGGTGTCGGCCTGCATCTTCTCATGGTTGCCGATGACGCGCGTCACCTCCGGCATCGCGGCGAAGGTCTCGGGTTCCGTCTGGGCCGCGCAGCCGGTGACGATCACCGCCGCATCCGGGTTTTCCCGTCGCAGGCGGCGGATCTCCTGCTTGGCCTTGCGCACCGCCTCCGCCGTCACCGCGCAGGTGTTGACGATTACCGCATTATCGAGCCCGGCGGCGGCGGAAAGCTCTCGCATCGCCTCCGTCTCATAGGCGTTCAGACGACAGCCGAGGGTGGCGAAGATCGGCGCGCGGGCATCCATCAGAGGGCTCCGAGAAAGGCCGGGGTGAGCACCCCGTCAAACACATAGGTTGTCGGTGCGGTCATCCACACCCCGTCATCGCGCCAGTCGATCTCCAGCACGCCGCCATCGACATGGACCGACACGCGCCGACCGGTTAGGCCGCGCCGGGCCGCCGCCACCGCCGCCGCGCAGGAACAGGAGCCGGAGGCGAGCGTCACACCCGTTCCCCGTTCCCATATCCGCAGACGGATCGCGTCGGGGCCAAGCAGGCTCACGAATTCCACGTTGGTCCGCTCGGGATAGAGCGGGTGATGCTCATACCGTGGGCCAAGCCGTTCCAGCTCCACCGTCTCCGCATCCGGGACGAAGAAGGTGCAGTGCGGGTTGCCCATGCCGGTGGCCACCGGATCCCCCTCGATCGGCAGATGGAGCGTGTCCACCTCCTCCGCCAGCGGGATCTCCTGCCACTGAAGCAGCGGGGCCCCCATGTTGACGCGGGTCAGCCCGCCGCCTGCATCCTCCGCCAGCAGCAACCCCCGCTCCGTACGAAGGGTCAGGCGCGCCTTGCCGGTCTCGTCCATCAGGAACCGCGCGATGCAGCGCGTGGCATTCCCGCAGGTGGCGGAGAGCGAGCCATCGGCATTCCAGAAGGTCAGGCGCGCATCGACGCCGTCCTCCGCCTCGATCACAGCAAGCTGATCGAAGCCGACCCCCCGGTGCCGGTCGCCAAGCGCGCGCGCCAGTTCCGGCGTGACAGGCGTCCGCCGGCCCCGACCGTCGATCACGACGAAATCGTTGCCAAGGCCGTGCATCTTCATGAACGGCAGTCCGTCGGGGGTGCTGTTGTCCTTCATGCGCGACGATATACGCGAGCGAGACACTTTTTGCCAGTGCCGCGTCGGTTTTGCCCTTGACCCCGTCCCCACATGTTTCTAGTTACCCGCCTCACAGAGTGGGCCCATAGCTCAGTTGGTAGAGCAACTGACTTTTAATCAGTGGGTCACAGGTTCGAATCCTGTTGGGCTCACCACTGTTTCCAGAAACATAAGAAAATCAACTACTTGCTGTCGATTTTACAGCAGGATTTTCCGAGTTTACAGCAAGGCGTTTCGGGTCCGTTCCCATGACGGCTTTTCGCCGGTCTGCGCGCTTTATGTAGTGCGTGATCTCTGCGAGACTCTGATGGCCTGTCCAAGCGCCAATCTGGTGTGCGGAGGCGCCATGTTCGGCCAGCCAGATCGCCCGAGATTTCCGCAGCCCATGTGCGCTTCGATCGAATCCAGATTTCTCCGCAGCGCCCGATATCAGATTGCCGATCGCGTTGCTTGATCGCGTTCCCTGCTTCGTCGCGAGGAACGTCATGTGTCCCGTTGAGATCGCTATAATCGCTTCGTGCATCATGCCCCTGTCCGCCTCGCCCTCGATGGCGTGATCAGGAAGGGCGCAGGTCCACGGGATGTAGGCCTCCTCTCCCGTCTTGGCCTGACGAAAAGTGAGCACCCCGGCCTTGTCCACCATGCCTCTTCCGAGCATCACTGCATCGCTACGCCGGGCGCCCGTCCAATAGAGCAGCTCCATCGCCGCGCGAGCGACGGTGCCAATGGGCCAGCGCGCCCGGAACGCCTCAATGTGGTCGATCGTCCACGGCTCGTGTCCCTTCAGCTTGGGTGCATCAGGGCGGCGCACCCCTTCGCTCGGGTCGGTCCTGATCGTTTTGCCGAGAGACTGGCCGCACAGGAAGCGCCACGCCTTCATACGATCGCGTGCCTGCACGGGAGTGAGGGGTACAAGGTCGGCCTGAATATCGTCGGTCCGAAGGTGGCGCATCATCGCGTCCTCGGCCTGTTCGCGAATTGCCTCCAGATGCCTGCGCAGGATCGCCCTATAGCCCGCCGAGAGCTCAAGGTAGGCTGCGCTGCGCATAGCGCTCTCTATTGCGGCAGAGATTGTGCCAGAGGGCGCACGTACCGCTTTGGGCGCCGCGCGTAATCCCTCCACATAGGCTGCAAGAAAGGCTGGGTCGTCGGGTGCAACATCAGGCAACTTGATGCGAGGCTGACCGGGGACGCGAAGGTATCGGTATATCCTTCCGGCGCGGCGGACGGTCTGAATGTGCTTAAGCGTCACCGCGTCCGTCCGAACTTGCCCTGACACGTGTTGACCTCTTCCGATTCGCTCTCTGTCGGCAGTTCGGAAGCATAGGCATCCAGGTCGAGTCGGTCATAGAGCTTCCGTCCGCCCAGAATGCGACGCGGGATGCCAAGTCCCCGCAGAGTAGTCTCACTGATCCCGAGGTACGATGCCGCCTCTGTGGCGCCCATGAGGCGCGGGGCGAAAGACAGCTCGGCATGTCTACCCATTCGCGGGTCCATCATTCGCCTGCAGTATCGACTGGCGCTGCTCCGCGATGAGTTTCGCCGCCCGGCGCGCCGCCGCCTCTGCCTCAGCTTCAGAGGCGGCGGCATCTCCCGCTTTGGCGCGGAGGGCGCGGACTTTGGCGATAAGGTCGTTCCGTCTCTGGCGGTTGTCGTTTTCGTCCCTCATCACCAAACCTCATCCTGCCATTTTTCATAATCACGCTGCATCTGCTCCAGCGTCAGCAGCCCGTATTCCGCCCGCAGATACGGGGGCCAGTGCACGGTCAGCCACGGGTCGGATTTAATGATGCGGATATGCTCCTCATTGATCGGCATGCCGGGAGAGAGATACCACGCATCGCTGTGATGATCGTATTCGGGGGTGCAGGATTTGATAAGCTCGCGCATACGGTTGTCGTGCTGCCAGCGCGCCCAGAGACGTCGGATCAGGCCCATTTTGACCTCCAGAGGATAAGGGCAAGAATAGCCGCTACGAGCAGTCCCCCGGGTGCCGGGGTCGGCACAGGCGAGGGGGCAGGCGGCGCAGGCGGGCGAGGGTGATGACTACCTCCACCGCTCGGCGGATTAACGACAATCGGCGGGCGCGGTTCGGGCGGCACATAGACAAACGTGCTGGGCGGCTGGCGCAGTCCGCTGAAATCCACAGGCCATGCGGATTGCGATCCGCAGGTTTCCCCGGAGGGCAGGTATATGACCTGAAAATCGCTCGGTCCTGCCGTGTCTGCGATGGTCTGCGTGATTGTCAGACCAATCGCCACGCCCGCCAGAGTGCTGGGGATGAGTTCGAGCATATGGCCGAGGCGCATCATTGTGCCACCTCCATCTGGTCGATGTTGCGGCGATGGACGTCAAATGTCAGCGCGCAGACCCACGGGTTATCGTTCCACGCGCCGGGGCCGTGCAAGCTGTCCCAGAGCGCCCGAAATGCCATGCGCGGCATGTCCAGATACTCGTCGGTTTTCTGCACGCCCTCGGCCAGCGCGTCCTCGACCGTGATGTCCTGCAGCCGCTGAACGCGCACATCCGTAACGATCAGCGTGAGGCGGGAGGCCCATCGGGGCATATGGATGGAGGGCTTCCATGGCGGGTTGTCCAGCGTGGACTCGCTATCCGGATCATACCAGGTGAGATGAAGTTCGGTCGCGCGATACCACGCTTTTCTGTTGCCGACCGGCCTGCCGTATTGGTCATCAATGTCGAATCCGGTAACAAACGACTCCCGGACCCACAGTCTGTCGCCGACGGCACAGCGCAGACGATACGGCTCAGCCCCCATGACGGTGGTGATCTTGGCCAAGCGCCGCGTCTGGGTCTTTCGTCCCTCGATGAGGGCGCGCACCATGGGGGCGGAGAACAGGATGGGCTTGTCAGCCATCACGCATCCTCCCCCATGCATCCGTCGTAAATCTCTGCGGCGATCATGCGCGGCGCGTCCCCGCCGATGATGTAGAGGCCGTAGGCGACGAGGATGATGCCGGTCGCGGTGCGGGACGGGTCTGGCACGGTCGCGGCAAAGTCTGGCAGCGATATGCCCGCCTCAGCAGCGGAGGCAGCGCGCAGCGCCATCGTGGCCACGGCAAGGCAGCGGTCGGCCTCGCCAGCCTGTGCAGAGGGTGCGAGCATCAAGCCCGCTGAAAGCAGGAAAAAACGCATCATCGCAATGATCCCGTACTAGATTGATGGGGCTTTCTTCAGCGGTATCAGGCGGCTTCTTCGTGGGCTGATGGCGCCTCGGCCTCCGATGGCCACTGCAGTTCGGCGGGCAGCCATGCCTCGATCCGCTTGCCGTCCTCCTTCGTCAGGAACAGCGCGTCGCGGAAATCCTGATCGCGGAACAGGCGGTCGAGGTCCTTGGCCTTGAGCGCCTTTTTCATGGACAGCCAGCCGTCTCCGTCCGGCCCGCCGCCCGGGACCAGCTCCGCCCAGATCGCATCGAGCCGCGCCACCGGCAGGCGGGAAAAGTAGTTTTCGGCCGTCGGCGTCCAGCACGCCCGGATGTTCGCCCCGGAGAGTTTTGCCACGAGCGCCGCAAAGTCCCCGTCCTGCGGCTCATAGAGCCGGGCGAGCGCCGTCGTCAGTAGGGCGTTGCGGGCCTTCTTGCCCATGCCTTGGATGTCCAGCAGATGCGCAGGGGAGAGGTCGGTACTTCCGGCACTGCCCTTGTTGACGGCGTCGGCCAGCCGGTCATCCACCGTTGTCGCATCCGCTTTCTCCGGCATGATTTCTTCCGGTGACAGGCTGATCGCGAGCGGGCGATCCCAGTTCCAGACCGGCGCGGTCAGCGCAACGGTGAGCAGGTCCAGCGCAAGTTCCGGCTTTTCCAGCAGCGCTGTCTGGATGGCGAGACGGCGGATGCGGTGCAAATCCTCCACGAGAGAGTTGGACAGCTTCTCCACCTTGGACGTGTCGGCGACGTCCTCGGTTTGCGGCTTCGCTTCCTTTTCCCGCCACGGGCCGCTGAGGATCAGCTGACCCTCGCTGTTGACATAGATGTAGACGCCCGACGTCGCGCGATCTTCATCGGAGATGTCACCTTCGGAGCGCTTCTCCAACTCGTTCAGCCGTTCGATTTCCTCATCGGTCAGATCGCTGGATTCGAGCAGGCGCTCCAGTTCCTCGGCATCCGCCTCCGGAAGATCCACAGGGATCATGTCCACCCTGAGCAGGTCCTGCGTGACGTCGTAGGGCAGACACGCGTTTTCGGCATGGACCTTAGCCCATGCGTATCCCTCTGAAAGCTGAAGTGCCGCAAACTCCTCCAGGCGCTCGCGGAAGAGCTTGTCCAAAAGTGCCTCGTCCAGCAGCGCGACATCGTCGCTGAACAGATCCTCCCGCATTGCGCCGCCGGCACTGCGATAGGTGTCGAGCCCCAGCCATTTGACCCGGCGGTCATCCAGCCGGACGCCGCGCGGGGCAAGGTTGCGGCGGATGTCGGCCGCGCTGATCCCCCATGTTGTGGTGAGCACCCGGCGCAGCTCAGCCAGCAGCGCCTCTTCCGACTGTGCGGAGGTCAGCGCGCCGGCCTGATCCAGCGTGATCTGATTGCCGCGCAGTGCGTCCAGCGCTGCGGCGGGCAGGGTGGCCAGTGTCATGCGCTGGCGGACGTGCCGCTCCGTCACGGCAAAGGCCTTGGCTATGGTGGCCGGATCGGCGCCGGTGGTACTCATTCGGGCATAGGCGCGGACCTCATCGGCCGGGTGCAGCGGCCGGCGGGCCGCGTTTTCGGCGCTGGCCCAGAGGCGGGCGGTGTCCTCATTCTCGGTCAACAGCACGGGAACCGTTACCGCGTCGGCGTCGCGCCCGTCGCGCCCGGCCAGCAGCTGCAATGCCCGCAAGCGCCGCCCGCCGGCGACGATGCCGATGCGGGTTTCTACGGCCATCGGATCGATGCCCAGCTTCCCGACGGGATCGCGGAAGCCCGACAGGTTCTGCAGCAGCCCGAGCTGCGCGATGCTGTCGGCCAGCGCCGCGATCTCCGCATCAGGTGGCGCACTTCGGGTGTTGAGCGGGTGGATATAGAGATCGGACAGCGGCACGAGGGCCGTAACGGGATCGGACATTGTGGTGCTCCTTGCGGTCATCTGACCAGCTCCAGCAGGGCGAAAGCGGCCTGTGCGGCAGTGATGGCGATCAGGGCGATGGCGACAAAGCCGCAGAGGCGGCGCCAGAAGGCCTCGATCAATTCCTCGCCCCGGGTTGCAGGCTGTACGACGACCAGCTTTGCTTCCCTCGCCTGTTCAAGCCGGCTGGCGAGGCGGAGGGCGCAGTGCGGCGTGATCAGAAGGCTTACCGGCCCGCCGTAAACAGCAGCAATCCGCAGGCTATCCGGGAGATTCTGAATGTACTCGTCCGCTGACAGGTTGAATTCGCGGGCGCGTGCAAGATCGTCGGCAAAGGGATCGGACATCACGCGTTCCAATCGTGTTTGAGGGAAAAATCCCGGCCCGCCTGTTGGTATCCGGGGGGATGGCGGGCCGGGAAGGTACGCGCCGGGGACCGAGAGTGGTTGGCGCGGGACCGCAGCCGGGACAGGTGGCTGCGGATTGGGGTTCAGGCCGGGACCGGGCTTCCGGCGGTGAGCATGGCGCGGCGGTTGTCCAGCAGGATGTGCCACGCCTCGGTGCGCAGGTCCTCAGGCAGGCGGGCGGCGAGATCGGTATCCGTCACGGCGCGGCGTGCATGGGCCACGGCAGCGGGGTGAATGGCGATGGGTGTCGTCATGGTGATCCTCCATCGGGGCAGACAAAGTGTCCGGGTGTTCGATGAGGAGAATATAGGTTAAAAAACCTACGTCAAGATAAAAAATAGGACAATAAACCTATGTCAGTTTACATGACGAGCGACTGTATGCCAGAATCACCCTGCCGGCGCCGGGCGGCGGCGCGTGAGGGCGGCATGAAAAAGCCCCCTCGGTGAAGGAGGGGGCTGTGACCACAGCAGAACAGAATGAGGGCCTCTCTGAAGCGAGCGAGCTCAACCTGACGAAGCAGGTGTTGGCATTGGCGCTTCAACTCAGCGAGCTACAGGTAAAGGTGCGGCGTATGAATCGCCGGATCGCAGAATTGGAAAGGGAGATAGAGCCGACCGAGTGTGTTGACACAACACCGTTCCGCGACAGGTCATGGTCCATAGAGTAGTTGGTTAGTCGTCGATTTCCTCGGGTTCTCCTGGGCGGCCAAAGCCGACTGAGCTCTGTTGAAGGTCAATACTTTTGGGGCCGTTGTCCGTCCGTCTTCTTTTTATATAGTCCCCTATACGATAGCCATCAGTGGCGAACTCGAAATCGACCGCCCGGTGTTCGTCGAATACAGTTTCGTATTCAAGGACACCGACTACGCCGATAAGAACACGCATCGTGTTTGTTTCGTTATCCAAGGCGACTGCCTTGTGTATAGCCATCACTGTAGGAAGATTTCCGACGCTCAGGGTCCGCTCTGCGCCCGCCTGAGGGCCGCTGTAGTATGAACTCGTGAAAGTATGTCGAAGGTGATCTTTGTGGCCGCCCTTCTCAAGGTGCTCACGAACGAAGATTTCAGCCATAATCCGAAAGCGCCGTCCGGGGGTTTGCCCGGTATTTCGGACCGAGGCGGTGAAGCCATAGGCTTCCAGAGATTGTTCTCCTTGCTTCGGCACGGTCCGTCCGCGGTAGGAAACAGATAGCTTGGAGACACTGAGATAGGCGCGAGCATGGTCCCGAGATTACAGCTCCTGAACCTCTACTGCACGAAGGGCCGCATTCGTTGCTTCTCTGGACGACTGAAGCGTCTTGAAGAGTGCGATCAGGCCCAGGGCAGTGGCGATGAGAGAGCCAAGGGAAATTGCAGCGGATAGACGTGCAATCGAAACTGCTTCACGGTTCCAGATGTCCTCGGGGCTGATGCGCGGAGAGGTCGTCTCTGCTTCCTTCGAAATGGTCTGCAATTCACCATAGAGGGACTGTGCAGCGAGATGCTGTGCGAGAATCCATACCACCGGAGTGAGAGCAAGGAACAATGCAACATAGGCCATGGGTCCTTGCCAGAGTGAGCGGGGGATATTTCCAAGCTTGCTCCACTTGGAGCGATAGCCGGGTCTTTGTGTCTCCATGACCGATAAGACTCTCTACCTTGACCGAATCTCAGACATGTTGTTGCTTTGTTCTCATTATGATGTGGTAAATTCAAAGGGTTAAGTGGTGAGACAGGTTACTGATTGGAATGAGATTTTGACGCAGCTGCGAGAGATTGTTGCTCAGCCCGCTGGTGAGCGTCGTGCATACCTCTTGCGGCAGCTAGCAGCATCTCCCGCTCTGCGGGTTCTAGTTGATCAAGCAGAAACAGAACCTCGGATACGACGGGATCGTGCTGCTCAGACATAAACGTCTCCACTGTCTCTCCGAGAGCGCGGCATATCTTGATCGCCGTATCGATCCTCGGATTCCGATGAAACTTGATCATCTGCCGGATTGTGCTGTTGTCCAATCCGGCAGCTTTCGCGAGCCCTGCCTCGCTAAGAGACGGGTCTGCTGCGATGCGGTCTGAAAGGATGTCTACGAAGTCGCGCATAGGAAAAATATCCTATCCCCAAGAAGTTGGGGCAATCGGATTAAAAACCGTTGACGATATAGGTTTTTAAACCTAGTCTCCGCCTCATGGAACACCTCATGAGCGAAATCAGGTTGTACGCTGCGGCGCGGGGCATCCTCCCTTCCACCGTGCTGCAGAATGCAGCCAATCTCGGCGGTACCACTTGGTCGAAGTGGGAGGCGGGAACCGCGTCCTGCACGATGAAGGTCGCGGAGAAAGTTCGCGCCTACATGGCGGCCAATCCTCCCGAAGAAAAAACCGAGGCGGCGGAATGACTTTGCCCTCATCCGCCGCCCCTCACTCAACATTGGAGACAGATCGTGACCGGAGACGAAATCCTTATGCTGATCAATCTGATCGCGCTGCTCATTCAGGTGGCGGCGGTGATCTACCAGATACGTACGCTCTGGCTCTTGCTGAGGTGACGGCGGTCGAGCCAGCGGTAGCGGATAGTCAGCCGGCGTGGCAGCCGGCCCTTGGCGAGGATTTCGAAGCGTGTCTTGCGCGCGGGGGGCACATGCAGGTCGAGGCCAGAGATGCGTCGACGCGCTGTGACGCCCGCGTCGGTCTTCGGAAGATGCTTTGTAGTTCTGCTCCGCATCTCTCCGGTGATGTACTCTTGGTAGTGGGTCTCGGTCTCCTCCATAAGCCGCTGGCTCATTTCCACCCGTCCCGGCTGGAACCATGGGATGGAGATGCTCTCGATGGTGAGCGTGGCCGGGCCACTGCTCGTCGCGTCGATGCGAATCTTGTGCCAGCCGGGCCAAGGGTCGTCGGAGAAAGTTCTCACTTCGAACACAGGCGTGGGGCGCATGAGGGCCCTGCGGGCGGCTTGGGCCGAAACGGCGGCGGCACCCGCGCTGATCCCCATGAACAGGATGTTTGCGCCGGTGATCCATGCATTCCCGTTTTGTGTGAGGACATCCCAAGTGTGCTGTAGTGCAAGCCAAGTCATGCAGAAGTCGCCTCGTGCCGGTGATACCGCGGCGATCTTGTGCTGCGCGGTGCAGCCAGTCGAGCCGAAAGGTTCTGTCTTCACTCTTAGAAACGAGGCGGCGGAATGACATTGCCCTCATCCGCCGCCCCTCACTCTCTACGTGGTCACCCTGAACGGGACCAGCATGGAGCGTATTGCGTGGAAAAGTCTTGCCGAAAATCGACGGGCGTGGCGACGGTCGCGGCTCAGGATGAAGAGGCGGAGTTGCAGAGGTTCGCGCGCCTTCTTCGCAAGGCATTTCCGGGGGCTGCCTCGGACCACGAACTGTCCGAAACCGCCGCCGCCGTGCTGTCCACGCGTCGCCGCAATGTCCAGCCGAAGACCGTCCGCAACTGGCTGAACGGGGATAACACGCCGCATTTCCGCCATGTCATGCGGGTGCTCGCCATCGCTGGCGCGGAAGGGGTCTTCGGCCTGCTCGACCCGGAGGATCGCGCATGAACACGTTATTCTGGATCCTGCACCGCCTCTACCGCGTCCGCCAGCATCGCGCGGAGCGTAAGGCGCTGCGGTTCAAAAAAAAGGCGGAAAAGTTTTTCCACTTCGTCAAGCCCAAGGCTGTGGAAAATGCAGAGGAGCAGGTCGAATGACGGATCGTGTGCCAGCGGATGACGAGTGCCACCGCGCACTGTGCGAGCGTGAGAGCGCGGGGTCGGCCGATCTGGCCTTCCTCCTGACCGGCGGAATAGCCACTCCGGTCGTGATGGTGGGAAAAATCCTTCCGTTTGCGCCGGTATTCCGGCCTGTCAGGGCTTCCGGCGCCCGATGACCCACACCTTCACCTCGATCGGCAAGGCGGCGGCGCGGGTTGGCCATCGCGCCACGCTCCGCGCCCAGCTGCTGGAGCATCTGCGGTCGGTGGGTGGGGTGCGCACGCTCTCTGAACTGGCGGAGGAACTGGGGCGGGATTGCACGCTGCTCCGCGCCGATCTGGATTTTCTCGAAGCGGCGTCGCTGGTCTGGCGGCGCGACATGACGTGGGCCCCGTTCGGGGTCGAGCTGACGGAACCCTGCTGGTGGGCACCGCGCGTGCCGATGCCGGCGCAACCCGAGGGCAGATCATGAATCTGGACGATATGAGTGCGGATGACCTGAAGGAACTGAACAAGTCGTTGTCCCTGATCGGGCGGGCGGCGGAAACGCTGGCGGCACTGCCTGCCTCGGTCGAGGGCGGTGTGCGGATCAGCCTGCAGCCCGGTGGGGTGGCGGTGCTGGCAACGGCATGGATGATGCCGGAGTGCCGGGAGGGCGGGTGCACCTGCGCCGGGGATGTGGGTGAGCTGGTGGTCGACGATCTGGTGGTGCGCGGCTTGGAGGATCTGCAGCGTCCTATTCTCGCGGATGGTCCCCCCGCCGCACCGGCAGCGTCACCGCCGGAAACGGGTGAAAGCCCCGAGGCGATCCCACGCGCCGAAGCTCCGGTCGGGGAGGTGGCTCCGGCTGCCGCTCCGGCCGGGGAACCCTCCTGTGCATCCAATCAGCTGGCGCAGGTCTGGACCGAAGACGACGAAGCGTTGCTCATCGATCTGGTGGCGGAGCGTCTGGCCGCTGGGGATACCCGAAAGGCCGCACTGGAAGTGGGCGCGGCGGCGATCGGGCGGACGCCGTCCGCCAGCGATTTGCGTCTGCGGTCGAAGCTGGAAGAGCGGCTGCAGGCGGCCATTGAAAATCATCGTGCTGAGCGCGCGAGACGAAACGCGGCGCTGGAGCGCATGGCCGTGGCTGCGGCAGAGAAGCCCGCGCCGGTTGCATCTGCGCCGCCCGCAACCCCCGCGCCGAAACCGGAAGCGCCCGCGCCATCTGAGGAGGAGTTGACCATCGCGCAGCGCGGCATCCTGCTGTCCCTGCGCAAGCTGGGCGGTCGCAAGGGGTTTGACCCGGAAACCGATCTGGAGATCGTCGAAGGCTTTGCGCGGGGCACGAAAGCCGCCGTGCTGGCGCTCGACCTCGATCTCGATTCCGCGCTGATGGTGTCGCGATTCAAAGACCTGACCTCCGTGATCCGTGATGATCGGGGTCTCCTGACGATCAACGGGCAGGCGGACCTCATGCAGGTGCTGCGCCACATGGTCAGGGAGGCGCGCGGCGTCGCCGCGTGACCCGGTATGGTCAGCGTTTCCGACGATCCGCGCCGCGCCGAGGCGTTGGCGATGGACATCGCCGAGATTGCCGACCGGCTTGCCATTCAGGGGCTCAAACGCGCCGGTGCGCGTGAACTGACCGGCTCCTGTCCGCAATGCGGCGGGCGGGACCGGTTTTCGATCAACACCGCCAAGCGGGTGTTCAACTGCCGCCACTGCGGCGGCACGGGCGGCAATATCGATCTGGCGATGTTTGTCCTCAGCCTCGATTTTCCAGCTGCCCTGACGTGGCTGTGCGGGGAGCGGGACGGGATATCGGAGGCGGAGCGCCGGGAGCGCATCGCCCGGGCGGAGGCCAACCGGGCGCGCAATGAGCGGCGGGCAGAGGCGGAGCGGCAGCGCGCCATTGCCGGTGCGCGTGATATCTGGTCGGCCGGGGTGCCGGCTGAGGATACGCCGGTGCGGGATTATCTCGCCCTGCGGGGTGTGCCGCGTGAGCGGTTTCCGCGCCTGCCGGCGTCGCTGAGGTATCACCCCGATCTGGCCTATACGATCCAGATCGGCGGCACATGGGTAGAGGTCCATCGCGGACCCGCCATGCTCGCTGCGATCCAAGCGCCGAATGGGCGGTTTCAGGGGGTGCATCGCACCTGGCTGGACCTGTCCCGCCCGAAGGGCAAGCCGGTGATCCTGCATCCCGAGACCGGCGAGCCGGTCAAGGTCAAGAAATCCCTCGGCTCGGTGAAGGGCGGGGCGATCCGCCTGACGCTCCCGGCCCGGGTGATGGTGATGGGCGAGGGGATTGAGACGACGGCCTCGGCCCTCGTTGCGGATGTGCCGCCGGGCGCCGGGTATTGGGCGGGAGTGTCGCTCGGCAATATGGCGGGCAGCCGGAAGCTGGGGGAGGGGATGCGGTACGCCGGTATCCCGGACCTGACGGACCGCGCCGCCTTCGTGCCGCCGCCCGGAACGGAGCGGCTGATTTTCATACAGGACGGGGATTCGGAGCCGCGGCTGACGCGGGCGCAGCTGCTGTCAGGCCTGCGCCGCGCGATGGTCCTCCGCCCCGGTCTGCAAGGGCAGATCGTCCATGCCGGGACAGGCGTGGACCTCAACGATGTACTGATGGGGCAGGAAGATGACCTCTGAACTTTATCCCGCCAGCGCTTTGCGGATGGCCTCGTTCACGAACGCGCTCTTGTTGCCAAGTTCGGCAAGCCGGGCGGCTACGTCCGCGTCAATCATCAGGTTCATGCGCACCTTTCTTTCTTCGGCCGGCATGGGCGGTCGGCCCCGCCGGGCGGTGGAGAAGAACGCATCGCCCAGTTCGCGGACTTCGCCATCCTTGCCGATCATCGGATCATTCCTGCTCATATCGCTTCCTTTCCCTTGTATTGGCCTTGCGCAGGCTGATCACCCGCAGGGCATCGCCGCGGATACACCACGCCACCACGCAAAGCCGGTTCCGGATCGGGACGAGGCTGACGAACCGGCGTTCGGCATAGTCCTCGCGCAGGTCCTCGGCGGTCAGGGCGCTGTCCCAGTCAGCCTCGGCCACACTGGCGAAGTCCAGCCCGCGCTCCCGCAGGGTCCAGTCTCGCTTCGCATCGTCCCAATCGAGTTTCATAGGTTTTATATACACACCAAAAATGCCCCGCGCAATATGGATGTGTATGGAAAAGAAAACCGATTGAGGTCAGAAAAATGACCGATCGTGTCGAAAGCGTCCGCTCCATCATGTCCAATCCTGAGGACGTGGATCTGCCTGAGGGCATGGATGTGGCGCCGGAAGACGGCGGCAATAGCCCGTCGCCCGAAGACCCCGCACCCCGTGATGAGGGTGAGCCGGATGAGCCTCCGGCAGCCCGCTGCGTTGACCTGCCGCTCAATGACCACGGCAATGGTCAACGGCTGATCGCGCATTTTGGCTCCAATCTGGCCAATGTCAAACGGGTCGGCTGGTTCGTGTGGGATGACACCCGGTATGTCGCCGATCCCGATGACGTTGCCGTGCGTCGTCTCGCACACCGGATGACGGAGCTGATCGAGGCCGAAGTCGAATACATGGTGCTGCCGGATGCCGAGGCGGATATCCTCGCGGAAGCTGAGCAGATGGCGGTGATTCTGGATGAGATCGGGGTGATCCCGGCCAAGGACAGGACGCCCGACCAGCTGGATCAGATGATCGCCGCGAACCGGGTGATTGCGGCTGGCAAGGAGATCAAGGACCGGCGCGACAAGTCGATCGGTCGTAGGCTCACCCATGCCAAGAACGCCGGAAACAGCAATACGATCAATAACATGATTACCGAGGCAGGCGCGATCATCGCGCGTCCGCTGGAAGACCTCGATGCCGATCCGCTGGTGATCAACACGCTGGGCGGTGTTCTGCGGTTCCGGACGGAGCCCAACACCGAGGATGATGGCGGCATGTATGCGCCGCCGCCCAAAGTCATCGTCGAGCGGCTCGATCACAGCCGCGATCAGCTGCTGACCAAGATCATGCCGGTTGGCCTCGATCCCGCTGCCAAATGCCCGACCTTCGTGGCCTTTCTCAACCGGATCCAGCCCTCGCGCGAGATGCAGGGGTTTATCCAGCGCTGGTTCGGATATTCGATGACCGGCCTCACGCTGGAGCAGGTCTTTGCGTTCTTCTACGGCGCAGGTGCCAACGGTAAATCCGTGCTCGTCGATCTGATGGCCCGGATCATGGGCGACTATGCTGCCTCGGCCAAGATCGAGTCAATCACCGGCCGCAGTCGTCGCGGCGGCGGCGATGCCACCCCGGACCTCGTGCCGCTGATCGGTGCGCGATTTGTCCGGACCTCCGAACCCGATCAGGGACAGCAGCTGCAGGAAGGCCTGATCAAGGAGCTCACCGGCGGCGAGCCCATCATGGTGCGGTCGCTCAACGAGAACTTCATCACCGTCTATCCGTTCTTCAAGCTCACGATCTCCGGCAACCACCGTCCGGAGATCAGGGGCGGTGATGACGGCATCTGGCGCCGGGTGATGCTCGTCCCCTTCGAGGTGCAGATACCACCCGATGAGCGTGATCCAGACCTGGGCGACAAGCTCTATGCAGAGCGGGACGGTATCATGAACTGGCTCGTGCAGGGGCTGCGGGATTACCTATCACATGGGCTGCAGATACCCGACCAGGTGCTGAGCGCCACGGCGGAGTACCGGGAGGACAGCGATCCGCTGGCGACCTTCCTGACGCAGGTCTGTGGCGTCTCCGGCAAGCCCGAGCACTCCATGCGCGCCAAGATGCTGCAGGAGGCGTTCGCCTACTGGCTCGATGAGGGAGGGCGCGGCGTGTGGAAGCCCCGCACCATCTTCAATGGGCTGAGCGCCAAGCAAGGCAAATGGCGCAGTCCCGCAACCGGTCAGACCTTCACCCGGCGCAAGACGTCGGATGCCTATTACGACGGGATCGCCCTTCTGGAGCCCTTCAAGAGCCGCTTCGAGGAGTATCAGACAGTTCTAGCCCGCGCCGAGTTCCGCAGGTCCGGGGACTTGATATGACGCCCCGCACCCCGCTTTCGCTCGAAATCAGGGACGTCAGGGACGTCCGGGGCACAGCGGAGGGGCGACGTCCCTTGAGCCGGGGTCCGGGGGAAAGCCTGCGAAATCAGCGGGATGAAGCTGGGTCAGGGACGACAGGGACGTCAGGGACGACGATGCGCGCACGCGCGTGTGGTGATGGAGACTACGAAGGGTGCGGGGGATCGCTGTTCATGCGTAGCGTGGAAACGTCGTCCCTGACGTCCCTGTCGTCCCTGATTATCAGCAGGTCATTGATTTCACGTGTTTATCTTCCCTCTCATCCCACATCCTGTCGTCCCTGAAAAATCATCTGTCGTCCCTGACGTCCCTAAGAAGAACAAACGAAAACAAGATGCTGATAAAGCGGCAAACGGAGGCACAAGATATGGATTTCAGCGCAAAAGGTCTGAGTGTCGGGGATGTCGTGGCGGCTGGTGGGGGGCTTGCCCCCGTCTTCGTGGCGGGTCCGGCGCGGTGGTATGCGCTGCGGGTGTCGCCCCAGCGGGAGGATCAGGCGGAGGCGTGGCTGCGGAGACGGGGGGTCTATGCCTTCCACCCGGTGCTGATGCGTCGGGTCCATCGCATGGGCAAGGCGCGGGACTATGCGCGCCGCTATCTGCCGGGCTATGTGTTCGCGCGATTCCCGGGTCAGGCCGTGCCGCACCGGCTGGTCGGTCGCTGTGGGATCACCGGCGCCATCTGCTGCGCCGATGGGTCATGGGGCATTCTGGAGCCATCCGACCTGCGCGCCCTCCATGCGATGCGCAAGGTCGATGCTGACAGCGATGAGGAGCGCCGTGCGCTCCGTGCTGCACAGAAGCGGGCTCGCTCGATCCGGGTGGGTGAGCAGGCGATGTTTCGGAGTGGTCCGTTTGCCGGGACGCAGTGCGAGGTGGTTGAGCTTAGGGCTGATGATGGAGCGAAGGTTATCGTGACGATCTTCGGCCGGAAAACGTCCGCAGACGTATCTGTCGCCGATCTCGTCAACATTAAACGGTCCTGTTGACAGTCTCGATAGGCTGTGAGTATGTTTCTGTTATAGACTTATGTTGGCAAGCCCGCCCCCAAAGGGGGCCTTGCGCCCCAACTGGTGGTCGGTGACGCGGGGTTTCTAAACTCGTGACACGGGGTTATAATGTCCTCACTATCGATGGAAGCTAAGGAATGGTTGCGGGTCAATGACCCGGCGCGCCGGTTCAGAGCTAAGAAATACAAGGCGATGGTTGCTCACAAGCGTGGAAAGATCGCGCTGGGGCCAGCAGCCTCTTCAGTAGCTATCGACAGAAAGGCGAGAGATGAAGAACCGGTCCAGTCAGGTCGCTTTCATGCTGCACCGCCGTCCGCTTTGGCATTCCTGAAACAGAACGTAGGGTTTCAGGGTGAAGACTGTCTGTTCATGCCGTTTGCGAATGGAGTTTCGCCGCGTAAAGTGAAATTCCGTGGAAAGCCTACGCCATGCTCGCGGGTAATGTGCACTCTAGCTCATGGTGAACCTTCCATAGAACGGCCGCTATCTCGGCATTTGTGTGGAAATGGGCATCTGTCGTGTGTCAATCCTGCGCATCTTGCATGGGGCAGCGATTTCGACAACGCCTGTGACGCTCAAGTCCATCGGTGCATGGCGTTGTCATCAGCTGCAGAAAAGGCTGAGGCCGCAAAGCTCGCTGAGGCCTTAAGAGAGAAGTGCCGGAAGTAAACTCTCTGACAGCCTGTAATGTGCCCTGAGGGATGTCCTTGGGGCCTTTTGCTTTTCTGGAGTATCGTATGGGCTACTCGCCTAACATAATGGTCGCTCCATGCCCGGGCTGTGGCGCAAGGCCGAAGGTGCATACCCGCATCATCAGGTTCGCCGCGCAGCTGAGATGTAAGTGCGGCATCGCCGGGCAGTGGGTGCAATTGAGAGATGTAACGGACAACCCGTGGAATGCTGCGTCTAGAGGCTGGGATGTGATCGCAGGACGGATCATGCCGCGCTTTCGGACCCCTCGGAAAGACTGAAAGCAGCGGGGACATCATGATCGAACTGACGCTCGACGACGGCGGCTTTCAGAAGGCGCTTCGTCAGTTGGCAACCAAAGATGTCGCTATCGCGGCGACATGGGCCATCAACGATACCGCGGCGGATGTGCTGGGCAAGGTGCAGGCCAACGTACGCGAGCGCTTCGACCGTCCGACCCGCTTTACTCAGAACGCATTCGCAGTGGTGAAGAAAGCCCGGCCCAATGAGCTTGAGGCGGTGGTGGGTGAGCGTCCCTCTGTGTCGCAGCGCCATTACCTCAAGGTGCAGGAGCGGGGCGGTCAACGCGGAATGACCGGGACGGAGAAGCTTATTTCCCTCGCGACGCCGACGCACATGGATATCCGGGGGGTGCTGCCTGCTGACGAGGCCAAGCTCGATGCCTTCGGCAACTGGTCGAGCGGGGAGCGCAACCGGGCGCTGTCAGCGATCCGTGCTCAGCGGGACGTGACAGCAAACACCACCATCGCATCGAAGAAGCGTCACAAGACACGGGCGACCTACTTCATTCCGCGCACCGGCCTCACGCCGGGCATCTATCGGAAGGACAGCACGGGCGCGATCGGGATCGTCGCGGTGTTCACTTCGAAGGTGCCGACGTATCGCCGCCGCCTCGGGTTCATGGACGGGGCGGAGGAGGCGTATCGGACGCGTCTGCCCCTGCACCTGCGCCGGACCCTCGCCCGGATGGTCGAAAAGAGGGGTCTGGGTCCTTCCGGGCTGGATTCTGCACGCGGGTAATTCGCACCCCGGTTCGTGCGCGTTTTTTTAGTTTTCCGCACCTTAACAAGAGGTTGTTGTTGTGGTTCCCGAGGTAAGTCAACCTGAAACTCCGGAGCTGATGCCGGTCGAGGTCGACGATGCGATGCGGGACCTGTTGTCCCGGTTTCCTTTGCCGCATGGCGTCGAGGATGCCGATTGCAGTCAGGAGGAAATCGCCCAGGCGTTCAACATGTCGGTAAACACGGTCGCGACATGGATAAAACAAGGCGGGATGCCGGTGGTGCAGCACGGCGGCAACGGTCGCCGTTACATCATCCGGCTGTCCCACTGCTGGGCGTGGCGCAAGGCGATGGAAGCGCAGGAGGATACCAGAGACCGGCATAACAAGGCGCAGATCACGGCGCTTCAAGCATCTTTCCTTGGCCTCGAAGTTACCGATCCACGCGCGGAGATGACGCCACAGCAACGCCGCGAAGCAGCTATGGCTGATATCGCGTGGTCAAAGGCCGCGCACATGCGCCGCCAGCTGGTCCCGCTTGGGGATGTGGTCAATCTGCTCGAAAGCCTGTTTCAGATCGTGCGCGATGGCGTCGAGGCGATGCCGGATCGCCTCGAACGGGAGCTGAGCCTGAAACCGGATCAGGTGTCGGCAGTGGTTCGCGTCGGAGACGACGTGTTGCGCGCCATGACCGAGGCCGTGGAAGAGGCGGAACTCAAGGAACGGGATGTGCCGGATGTCGACGTTCAGGAACGATGGCTGATCTGAGCGGCGCGCCGGTCTCGGCTCCGCGTGGGGTTGAGCCGCTTCCTGCGTATACCGATCCGCGGTCGGCGCTGAAGATCGCACTGCCATCGCTGCGACCAGCCGCGCGCATCAGCGTCACCGAATCGGCAGAACGCTACATGCGGGTGAACGTCTCTGGTCAGTGGCAGCCCTTCCGCGCGGATGTCGCGCCCTACATGGTCGAACCGACCGATATGTCGGCGTCGCGCCGGTTCAGGGGTCTCGTCTTTGCCGGGCCTTCGCAGTCGGGAAAAACGCTGATGTTGCAGACGGTCGCAGCCCATGCCGTCATGTCGGACCCGGGCCGGGTGGCAATCTTTCAGATGACGCGGGATGCTGCCGCGCTCATGGAGCGGGAAAAGATTGCGCCGGTGATTTACAACAGCCCGGCGCTGCGCGGCCGGCTGGCCAAGGGACGGGGATCGGACACGATCTTCCAGAAGCTTTTTGTCGGCGGCACCCATCTGACCCTCGATTGGCCGACGCCGGAGAAACTCGCCTCGACCACGGTCCGCACGCTGCTCGCGACGGATTTCGACCGTCCGGCTTGGGGAAATGGTACAATCGGAGACGGTGATCCCTACACGCAAATGCGGGCCCGTACCCGGACCTATCTTTCGCGCGGAATGGTTGTCATTGAGAGCAGCCCGGGCGCGCCGATCGAGGATGAAAGCTGGCGACCCCAATCGCCGCATG
Source organism: Haematobacter massiliensis (assembly GCF_000740795.1). Lineage (GTDB taxonomy): Bacteria > Pseudomonadota > Alphaproteobacteria > Rhodobacterales > Rhodobacteraceae > Haematobacter > Haematobacter massiliensis. Next base: position 199,071 of record NZ_JGYG01000003.1, on the reverse strand, counting down.
ACTGCCCGCCCGTCAGGTATGGGGTACTGTCGCTATATCCAGGCGGGACCCGTGGACGGTGGTACGTACCATGTCCAGATTGCGGGGCGATGTTCGAAATGACGTTCGCACGTCTGGTTTACCCCGATTCCGCGGACCCAGTAGAGGCCGGGGAGGCGGCCCGGATGCGATGCCCGCATTGCCACGAGACGTTCGGGCATGACCTGAAGCGCGAACTGAATGGCGCGGGGTGCTGGTATCACGAGAGCACTCCGGACGAAGGTGGCCGGATAGACCTCGTCCGTGTCGATGACGGTAATCTTCGCCGCACCGATCTGCTCAGCTACTGGCTCGACGGGGCGAGTGCGGCGTTTGCCAGCTGGGCGGAGCTGGTCACCGCCTACCGGCAGGCAGAGGATCATTTCGACGCAACCGGCGACGAAGAAAAGCTCCGCGCCACGGTAAGCACGGGGCAGGCGCAGCCCTATCGCCCCCGCACTGCGAGCTCCGAGATGGAGATCACGCTGCAGGGACTGAAGGACAAGGCGCAGGGGATCGACACGCCGAAAGGTGTGGCACCATCATGGGCGAAGTACCTGACCATCTCGGTTGACGTTCAGGGCGGCCGCTTTCCGGTGGGAGTGACGGCGTGGGGGGAAGGCGGGCGACATCAGCCGATCGACCGCTTCGACCTGATCCAGCCCCCTGCTGGTGCGCCCGGATCGTCCGGTCGGGCCTTGCGGCCCTTCGAGATCGCGGAAGACTGGATCGTTCTGGAGGCGCTGTCGACACAGGTCTGGCCGGTCGATGGCGCGGACTGGGGTCTGCGGGCCGTCGCCATCGCTGTCGACATGCATGGTGGCGGTGCGACCACGGACCATGCTTATCGCTTCTACAGGGCGCGTCGGAAGGCGGGGGAGGGAAAGCGCTGGTTCCTGACGCGGGGAAACGGTGGTCTCCACCACACGGACCGGGTCTGGCTGCGGGCGCCAGAACGCGCGAGCGGCAAGCGGCGGGTGGCGAGCGACATCAAGATTCTCAATATGGCTACCGACAAGCTGAAGGATGCGGTGGCTGCATCGTTGCGCCTGACAGATGACGGCCAGAACCTCTGCGTCGTACCCGGCTGGATGGAAGTATCGGAACTGACGGAATTCACGGCGGAACGCCGCGGCACGTCGGGCTGGGAGAAACGGCCCGGGATGGTACGGAACGAGAGCCTCGACCACCTCGTGCAGGCGCGTGCTCTTCATATCCACCTCGGTGCCGAAAAGATCGACTGGTCCGCGCCGGCGAAACCATGGGCGATCCTGTCGGAGGAGAATGAGTTCGTTGTGCGAGTCGGAACGAAAACAGACCCGGTGCCCGAGACGGCAGATCAAGCATCTGTCCAGCCCTCTGGCCGCGTTGCGGCGCGCGGAGGGTGGATCAAGCGAAGGGACAAATGGCTGTGAGCTACACCGTTGAACAGTACCAGACCCTTTGCAGCGCAATCGCTAAGGGCGTGACCTCACTAGAGCAGAACGGCGAGAAGGTGACGTACCGGAGCCTGGCGGAGATGCGCCAGATCAAGCGCGAGATGGAACAGGGCCTCGGGCTCGTCCCATCTCCGCGCACCCATTACCCGGCGTTCCGCAAGGGGTGACATCATGAACATGGTCGAACGGGCCATCCTGGCGGTTGCGCCGGGATGGGCTGCACAGCGCGCGCGTTCGCGGGCCGTTACCGCGCATTTCGACGGGGCAACCGTCGGCCGGCGCTCCTCCACCCTGCGTCCCAGCGGGACCGACGCCGACGGCGCTGCCCGGAATCGCCAGCGGATGTCCTTCTTCGCCCGCGACATGGTCCGGAACACGCCTTTCGCCACCCGGGCACAGGCGGTCATTACCGGCAATACTGTGGGCGACGGCATCATCCCGAAAGTGTCGGTCAGTTATCCCAAGCTGCGGAAGACGGCGCTGAAACTGGTCAGTGCGCGGGGGCTGAAGCGGATCGAAGAGCATTTCGACACGACGCGCGTCGATCGGGCAGGGCTGCTCAACCTCTACGGCCTCCAGCGGCTGGCGATGAACACGGTGATCGACGCCGGGGAGTGCCTGATCCGTATCCATAACGACGCACTCGTCCCGGGTGCGCTGCCGCTGCAGCTCGAAGTTCTGGAACCGGATTATCTCGATCAGTCGAAGGTGGGCTGGGGGTCCGGCGGAGGCGATATTCGCAATGGCATCGAATATGATGCCGCCGGGCGGCGCATCGCTTACTGGTTGTTTCCGGCGCATCCGGGGTCGGACTGGCCTGGCAACCGGGGAGCCACGGTCTCCCAACGCGTACCGGCCGACGAAATCCTTCACTTGTTCCGGGTCGACCGGCCCGGCCAGCAACGCGGTGTGACATGGTTTGCGCCGGTGATGATGCGCCTGCAGGACCTTGCCGATCACGAGGATGCGCAATTGATGCGGCAGAAGATCGCGGCCTGTTTCGCTGCATTCCGTGTGTTGGGTGAGGGTGGGACCAGCGAAGTCCCGACCGATATCATGCCAGGCATGATCTATGATCTGGGCGACGGAGAGGACGTGAAGTTCGCCGTTCCGCCGGGCGTGGAAGGATATGACGAGTTCACCCGTTCGGTGCTGCGGTCGGTCGCAGCCGGCATGGGGATCACCTACGAGGCGCTGACCGGTGATCTCGCGCAGGTCAACTTCTCGTCGGCCCGCATGGGCCGGCTGGAGATGGATGCCAATGTCAGTGCCTGGCAATGGCTGATGCTGATGCCGCAGATGATGCAGCCTCTCTCAAGGGTTTTCGTCGATGCGTGGCAGGCGGTGGATGCGGAAGAATTCGCTGCCGCAGGTCTGCCGGATGACATCTGGCAGCATATCGGGCTGAGCTGGGTGCCGCCGCGCAAGATCATCGTCGATCCGGCCCGAGAGTTCGCCGCACTGCGAGAGGCTGTCCGGTCGGGTTTTGCATCCCGCCAGCAGGTGGTTCGCATGCTGGGCATCGACCCCGAACGGCTGCTGGAGGAGCAGGCGCAGGATAAGGAGGAGGCAGATCGGCTTGGTCTTCCCTTCGACAGTGATCCCCGTGCCGACGTTTCGCGTCAATCGAAGATGGAGGACGACGCGAGCGGGCGCGTCACGAGCCTTCTGCATGCGATCCGGCAGGCGCATCCCGCGGCTTTTCATGCCGTTGTCGAAACTCTCGCAGCCTGAAGAGGACATCATGAACGAACTGCTGCTCTACGGGACGGTCGGATCGTCCTGGTGGGATGAGGATTGCTTCACCGCGAAGAGCGTGCGCGAGGCACTGGCGGGGCTGACGGGCCCCCTGACGGTGCGCCTGAACTCCGGCGGCGGAATCGCAAGCGAGGGGCAGGCGATCTATACCGCGCTTCGCGGTCACCCCGGCACCGTCGCGATCGTCGTTGAAGGTGTCGCAGCATCGGCGGCAAGCCTGATCGCCATGGCAGGGGACACGATCACCATGTCCCCCGGTGCGATGATGATGATCCATGACCCGGCACAGGATTACCTCGGCGAACGAGGTACATCGGAAGCACATCGGAAGGCGGCGGAGACGCTCGACGTGATCGCCAACGCATATGCCGGCATCTACGCGGCCCGCTCCGGCATGTCGGTCGATGACGCGCGCGCTGTCATGAAGGCGGAGACCTATTACGACGGTCCCGGAGCCATGGAGGCAGGTTTTGCGACCGCAGTGGAGGAGGAGGGCGAAGAACTCGCCCCCGCCGCCTTCGATTACCGCATTTATCAGCACGCGCCGAACCGCTTGCTGACTGCCGCAGGCGCACTCTCGCGCCAGCGACCCCGTGCAACGGTTCTGGCCATGATGGTCGGTGCCGCCAATCCACCCGGCAAGAAAGGGAAACCCATGCCGAAGAGCAAGGTGACGGCGGCGACTGCCGCCGATGAGGACGATATCACCTCCGAAGAGGAAGAGGATGTCACGGCTGAGGCGGAAGACGACATTACCGCGGAGACCGAAGACGAGGTGACCTCCGAAGAGGAGGATGAAGTCGACGCGTCCGAAGAAGACGAAGTCGAGGCCTCAGGCGCCCGTGCGGTCGCGATCATCAATATGTGCGCGCGCCACGGTGTCAGTTCCGCCAAGGCGGCCGATTACATCGGGCGCGGCATGAGCATGCAGCAGGTTTACGCCGCCATCAAAGGAAAAGGGGGTGAGAAGGTGAAGATCGATGGTCGTGGTCCGTCGACGCGCATCAGCCGCGATGAGACCGATACGAAGCTCGAAGGTATGATCGGTGCCCTGATGGGTAAATCCGATGGTCCAGCGGCGAGCTACCGCGGGCTCAGGGTTCGGCGTCTGGCCATGGAGCTCGGAGCGCCGAAGGGCCGGGTCTGGGGCTTCGATGAGAATGAGGCCGTCCGCCGCGGCATGCGTGCGACCACGATGATGGGAGGTGCGATTGGCGTGAGCGATTTTGCCTACATCACTACGGAGGTGATGAAGCGCTCGCTGATGGCGGAGTATACCCGGCGCGCCCCGCAGTGGCAGCTGGTCACAGGGCAGGCAATCACCGCAGCCGACTTCCGTGAGATCTACGCTGTCCGCTTCGGGGGTGACTTCCAGCTCAAGGAGGTCAAGGAGAACGGTGAGTACGAATCTGCTACCCTCGTTGATGAGGCTGAAGGCCTGAAGGTTCATCGTCGTGGCCGCACCATCACGCTGACCTTCGAGGCGGTCGTCAACGACGACATGGGAGCCTTTGCCCGCATCCCGCGCGAGTTCGCCCAGGCGGCGCGCACGATGGAAAACAGCATCGTCTGGTCGCTGATCCGGGGCAATGCCGTGCTGAAGTCGGACGGAAAAACCCTGTTCCACGCCGACCACGGCAACCTTGCCGCTTCGGGAGGAGCCATTTCGGTCACCACCATCGCCGCTGCCCGTAAAGCCATGGCGGAGGCTCGTGTCTTCGGTTCGAAAGACCCGGATGACTTTATTGCCCCCGAGGCTGAGCTTCTGATCGTGCCGCCGGCGCTGGAACTCGCGGCTCTGCAGTTCACCGCGGACATCGTTCCCGCCAAGGCAGCTGACACCAACCCCTACCGGTCGCGTTTCAAAGTAGAGACCGTGCCCAACCTCGGCCAGATCGCCGGCGGGTCCGATACCGCCTGGTACTTGATCGATCCTGACCTGCCGCCGGTGCAGCACGCCTATCTTGATGGCTATGAGGCGCCGACGGTGGAGACGATCGAAGGCATGAATCCCGATGCGATCAAGATGAACGCCCGCCACATCTTCGGTGCCGCCGCGATCGAGTTCCGCGGCGCTTACAAGAACTCCGGCGCCTGATCCCGGCGCTGAGATGACCTGACGGACGGGCGCCTTCGGGCGCCCTTTCAAACCTCGGCCCCCTCAAACCTCGGAGTTTACTATGAAAAACTACAAGATGCCGGGTGAAAACATCACCCTTCCGGCACCGGCAGATGTGCTTTCGGGTCAGGCGCAGCTCGTGGGCGCGATCTTCGGTGTCGCACAGTTCGATGCAACCGCGGGCGAGGCATGCGTGTATGTCCGGCGCGGCGTATTCGTCCTTCCGAAGACCTCGGCGCAGGCGTGGACTGCCGGCGCGAAGATTTACTGGGACGATACCAACAAGGTCGCCACGACGACGGCCTCTGGCAATACGCTCGTGGGCGCTGCCGCTGCCCCTGCGGCTAACCCGTCGGCGGCTGGCGACGTGCTGCTCGACGGCGTGATCCGCTGATCTGATGACCAGCATCTTCGACGGCATGGCGGGTCTGATCGCGGGCGTCCTGGGACGCCCCGATATTCTCTATCTCCCGGCCAGCGGCGTCGATCGCACCGTGCAGTCGATCTTTCGCGAAGCCCCGGTCGAGGCTCAGAACAGCGAAGGTGTCGCGGTGCTCATCACCTCGCCCAGCTGGCGCGTCGAACGTCACCTCGTGCCGGAGATCGCGCGCGGTGACCGGATAGAGCCCGGGAACGGCAAGCGCTACCGGGTGAAGAACGTCTGGCCGTCCGGGTCCCCTGCCGCGGATGCAGTGGTCCTCTGCGAGCTGACGGAGGATATCTGATGGGGGCGTGGCGGACAGCCTTCCGGACGACGGCGCGCGCAGCCCTTGCCGAGGTACCACGCTTCTCTTCCGTCAAGGTCTTGCCAGCGTGGCGTGGCAACGTGGATGAGGAGACACTTCCTGTCCTCGGTGTTGTGACCCCCGATGAGCGGATCACGCTCTCCGCGCGCGGCGCGACTGAACGCGGAACGCTCCTGCAGGTCGTCGTCAAACGTCTTGGTGGCGACGAGGTCGAGGATGACCTCGACATCGATGCGGAAGCGATCGAACAGGCTTTGTTCGCGGCCTTTCTGAGTGCCAGCACGATCTGCAAACCCGAAGGGATCAGCCTCATGGTCGAGGATCACGCCTCGCGCGCCCTTGGAACGCTGATCTGCACATTTCGCATCACCTCATTTCAGCCGCTGTCCCGCGGCTGACCCTCATCCCTCAGTAATGGAGATCGACGATGGCCGACGGCATGATCGGTTATGGCAGCAGCGTCCGCATTGGGCGTGGCGCCACGCCCACCTGGACTGACCTCGAACTGGTCGGAGACCTCGATCTCCCGGATGAGCAGGTCGACGAAGTCGAAGTCACGCACATGAAATCTCCCGGTCGCCGCCGGCAGTTCATTTCCGGTCTCATCGACGGCGGTGAGGTGGCAATCCCCACCAACCTCGTGCCCGGCAACCCGACCAACGTGCTCCTCCTCGCGATCAAGGCAAGCGGTGAGCAGGTCCTGATCGAGATTACCCTGACAGAGGATGGCGCGCCTGAGACCTATTCGGGATTCCTGAAATCCTATGCCCGGTCGGCGCCGATCGCGGACAAGATGACCGCGACGGCCACCTTCCGGCTCTCGGAGCAGGTGGTGACCTGATGGCGAACACGTTTCTGGGGGAGGTGACGGCTGGCGCTCATGGCGCGCGCTACACTCTCCGGCTCGATTTCAACGCCATGTGCGCGTTCGAGGAGGCCTCGGGTGGCAAAAGCTCGTTCGACCTTCTGGCGCGGTATGAGATCGGTGCCATCCGTGCCATCGAGATGCGGCTTCTCGTCTGGTCGGCACTGCAGCATCACCATCCCGATGCCACAGAAGAGACAGCCGGGGACCTCCTGTCGGCGGATGGTCAGATCTTACATCAGCTCATCGCGGCGGCGGCACCGGATGCGCCGCAGGAGGCGAAGGGCCGGAGAAAAAAGAAATAGGCCCGGTTGCCGGACGCCCGGGCTGGGCCGCGATGCTTGAGGCCTATGTCGCGGCGGGCTTCGATCCCCGGTCCTTCTGGGGCCTGACGATGCGGCTCTATCAGGTGCATATGCTCGGGGCTCGCCGTCGTCTGCAGAGCGAAGCGGACGCGCGGCTGACACAGGCCTGGTTGACGGTTGCGCTTGGAAATCAGCGCAGACTACCCAAGCTCAAGTCGCTCCTGAAGCGCCATGAGTCGCAGGACCCGGAACTTGCGCTTCGCAGCCTGTCTGCGCGGCTCCCGAAAATTACGATAGAGGACTGGCGCGCGCGCCAGAGAGGGTGACATGGCCACGCCGAACAATGCTGCCCTGCGCGCGCGCCTTGGCCTCGACATCGGGCCGTTTCAGTCCGGGCTGGACAAGGCGAGTTCGGAAGCAAAGGGTTTCAGCGGCCGTCTGAGCCGTATGACCAGCGGCATGCGCTCTTCGATGATGTCGCTGGGTGCTGTCTTTGCTGGCGGATTTCTGGGTGGCGCGGCCGTTGCGGCGATCTCCGAGGCCACAAGTCGGGTGCGCGGGCTCGCCACGGAAGTGGCTTCCGTCGGTGACGAAGCGAAGCGCGCGGGTATGAGTACCAAGGCATTTCAGGAGTGGAAGTTCGTTGCCGATCAGAACCGCATCGGCGTGGACAGCCTTGTGGATGGCTTCAAGGAGTTGAACCTGCGGGCCGATGAATTCGTGCTGACCGGACAAGGCTCTGCGGCCGAGGCGTTTCAGCGTCTCGGCTACGGTGCTGAAGAGTTGAAGGAGAAGCTGAAGAACCCGTCCGAGCTGATGCTGGAAATCATCGGGCGCCTTCAGAAAATGGACCGTGCCGCCCAGATCAGGATTTCGGACGAATTGTTCGGCGGCTCCGCTGGCGAGCGGTTCGTCGAACTGCTGGATCAGGGCGAGGCGGGTATCCGGCGGACCATCGACCAGGCCAACGAGCTGGGTATCGTCATGGATGACGAGTTGATCGCCAAGGCCGCCGAGGTCGACCGGCAGTTCAATCTGATCGCAACCACAGTGGGGACGACGCTCAAATCCGCGATCGTGTCTGCTGCCGCGTCGCTTTCAGATTTTATCGACGGATATCGTTCGTTCGAGAACCAGCGGGATACCACGCTGCAAAACCGCCAGTCGGAAATAATGAAGGAGAAGGTGCGGCTGAATGAAATGATGAAGCGTATGGCGGGCCGTCCGTCCGGCATGCGCAGCACGGGTCAGATCAGCCAGCGCCTCCGCGATCTGAACGCTGAAGAGGATGAGATCATCGGCATCCTGTCGAGCCGGCAGGAGACGACCTGGAAGCCTCAGAACGACAACTGGGTGCCTCCCGTCTTCATCCCCAGTGGCGGGTCTGGCAAGGGTAAGGGATCAGGCGGAAGGGGCGGCGCCGCTAAGCCGAAACAGGACGAATACTCTGCTGCCGTTGCGTCCATCCGCGAGGAAACCCGTGCTCTGGAGGCGCAGTCCGACGCGTTCAGCAAGGCGGAAGCCTCAGGGCGGACCTATGCGGATGCCGTGGAATACGCGCGGCGGCGCGCCGAGCTGATGACCGCCGTGCAGAAGGCCGGCCTGAAGGTTACGCCGGAACTGGAGGCGCAGATCGAAAGCCTTGCCTCCGCCTATTCCGTGGCCGCCCAGGGCGCTGAGGACGCCGCGGACCGGATGCAGGAGTTGCAGGACAATGGAGAGCGCGGCAGCAACGCGGTCGCCAACCTGTTTCTGGCAGCAACCGAAGGGTCGGATATGGCGCGGCAGGCATTGGCGCAGCTGCTCGCCCAGATTGCCCAGGCACAGGCCCTCAAGGGCTTCGCGGCCCTCGCCGGAGCCGGCGGGGCGACAGGCGGGATTTTCAGCTTTCTGGGCAGCCTGATCGGATCGAACGCCAACGGCACGGATAACTGGCGTGGCGGATGGACTTGGGTCAATGAACGGGGGGGTGAACTGATGAACCTGCCGAATGGCACCCAGATCATTCCGCATGATATCTCGAAGCGGATGGCAGACTCAGCCGATCGCGGCATGGCTGTCGACATTTCGCTGAATACCGATCTCTTCACCGCAACAGTGCGGAAGGTATCGGTCGATGCCGCGACCGGTGTCGTCGGTCAATATGACCGGCAGGTCGCGCGCGAGACGGTATCAAAAGCCATGCGCGATCCCCGGGTGCGCTGATGGCGATTCTTTCTCAGACCCTCAGCCTCGATGACTTCTTCGATGGCCTCAGGGTCCAGAGCTGTACCTTCGCGCTTTCCGATCCGCGCGTGTCTGCAGGCGAGACCGGGGCGGGGGATGGCCTGACGGCCGATGTCGGCTCTGAGCTCTGGTCCGGGACCTGTACGCTTGTCCCGGCTTATCACGCCGACGCCGAGGCGGTCGCCGCGAAGCTCTACCGGCTTCAGCGATCGGGCAGCGCGTTCATGGTGTACAATCCCCGACGTCCGGGTGCTGCACTCGCCGGTGCGCAGATCAGCGCCATCGGCAGCGACCGGACAACAATCACGATCCCGAATGCGACCAGTGTCGCCGTTGGGGCATTCCTTTCGTTTTCCTATCTGAGTGACCCGGTGCGCTATGCCTTGCATCAGGTTGTCGCCAAGTCGGGCAACACCCTCGAAATCGTGCCGCGCCTCCGGCACGGTGCGGTGATAGGGATGCCGCTCACCTTCCTGCGACCGGCCTGTAAGGGATACATCCGCCCGGGGTCCGTCAACACGGGGCTGGGCGATCCGCTGCTCACGACCGGCATGACCTTCAACTGGAGACAGACCCTGCGATGAAGTCGTGGAGTGCCGCCCGGCTCGCCGCCCGCACCACGCGGCGCGGCCTGAAAACACGTCTGCTGCTCTGGATTGCCGCCCGGAACCGGGAGACAGGTGGCATCGAGGGTATCGGATTCTGGAACGGGGATGATCATCAGACCATTGCCGGTCGGCCCTACTTCGGGGCGGAGAACCTGCAGGCGGTTGGAACGCTTGTCTCAGAGGTGGGTCTCACGATCCGGTATCTCGATGTAAGTTTTGCGGGTGTGACGCCGGAGGTCCTGCAGGCCGCACGCGGCTTTGACCTGAAGGGTGCGGCGGCCGAGCTGCACCGGGTGGACTTCGATCTGATCTCGGACGAGCTGACCGGCAGTCCGGAACGTCTTTTCAAGGGATGGATCGACAAGTCGATCATCAACACGCCGCCGGTCGGTTCGTCCGGTGCGACGGTAGAGCTGTCCCTCGCGAGTGCCAGCCGGGCGCTTACCCGCACACTGACCACGAAATATTCCGACGCCAGCCAGCGACTGCGCGATGCGAATGACCGATTCTTCGCGGATGCGGAGATTTCCGCGCAGCCGATGTGGGGCGCACGCCAGACAGGGGGCCGGAGACGATGAACAGGCAGATGATGCTCTTCGACTATATCGCTGCTGTCTGGTCACGCCCGATGGATGACGGCCACGATTGCGCCCGGTTCGCGGATGACTGGTATCGTGCCGTGCACGGCGAAAGCCTGATGCCGTTCAATTACCGCTCGCAGGGGCGCGCGCTCGCCCGGCTGCGCAAGATGGGCTTTGCCGATCATGTCGCCTATCTGGCGACCCGTCTGGAGGAATGCCCGGTCGCTCTGGGTCAGGTGGGCGATATCGCCGCTGTGCCCGGCCAGCAATATCCCGCCCTTGGGATCGTGCAGGGGGAAGGTATCTACGCGCCGATGCCAACGGGCAAGATCGTCGTGCCCCTTACTGCGGCCGAACGGATGTTCCGGCTATGAGACGGCTGCTGCTCGCCACGACGCTTTTGGCCGGTCTCTGGGCGGCTCCCGCTGCCGCCGATCCGGTCTCTTTCGCGCTGCTCGCCAATGGCGCAAGCTTCTGGTCAGCCTTCGGGGCGACGATCGGCAGTGTGGCGCTGCGCCTCGGCGCTGTCGTGGGCGCGTCGCTGCTGTCGCAGAAGCTGGCTGCCAGAAAGGCGGTCGGCTCCGGCGGCGTGAAGTTGCAGACGACAGTGGGCGGCATCACGCCCCAGACCTTCGTGATGGGGCGCTACGCCACTGCCGGACAGCTGGCAGCCCCGCTTATGACCGGGGCCACAACGCCGGGTCACACCCCGAACCCGGTGCTGTTCTACATCATGGCGCTTGGCTGTCGGCCGGGTCAGACGGTACGGCGTGTCATCATCAATGACGATTACGCCGAGCTCGGCGAGGAGATGATCAACCGCGCCGGGCTCGGTGAAGTGCTCCCGGTCCTCGGCAAGTATTCAGACGCCGCATTCCTGCGTCATTATGACGGCAGCCAGACGGTGGTTGACCCGGTGTTGAGCCAGCATTTCGGCACCGCCGCGAACCGGCCATGGGGATCGGACCGGATCGGGCATGGCATCCCCTACGCCGTGGCTATGTTCAAATTCGACGCCAGGGTCTGGTCGGGTCAGCCGTCGATCCGCTTCGAAGTGGACGGCGCGCCGCTCTACGATCCACGCTTCGACAGCACGATGGGCGGCTCTGGTCCGCAGCGGTGGTCCGATCAGGCGACCTGGGCACAGACCGCGAATCTTGCGGTGATGATCTACAACCTGCTGCGCGGTATCCGCCTGCCTGACGGAAATATTTACGGTGGGAGTGCCGCGGCAGAAGACCTGCCTCTTGCGAACTGGTTCGCAGCGATGAATGCCTGCGATGCTCTTGTGGATCTGGAAGCAGGCGGCAGCGAGCCCGCCTATCACGGCGGTACGGAGGTCTCCGTCGATGAGGACCCGGCGGACGTCATCGAGCGCCTGCTGGCGGGTTGCGATGGGCAGCTGGTGGAAGCCGGCGGCGTCTGGCGTATCCGCATCGGTCCGCCGGCGCTGCCCGTGCTGTTCCTGACGGAGACCGACGATATCCTTGTTACCTCTGCGCAGACGCTCGACCAGTTCCCGGGCGACGCCGATCTCTACAACGGTATTCAGGCGGCATATGTCGACCCTGCCGCGCTCTGGGCGGAGAAGGACGCGCCGCCGCGCTACAATGCGGCGTGGGAGGCCGAAGACGGGCAGCGCCGGGTGGCGGAGCTTCAGTTGCCGGTGGTGACGAGCGCGACGCAGGCGCAGCGGCTGATGGAGGCGAACCTCGCCGACAACCGGCGTTTCCGGGTGATCAACATCACGCTCGGGCCGTATGCCTCCATGCTGGAACCTCTCGACAGCATTGCCTGGACGAGCGGGGTCGAGGGGTATACCGGCAAAGTCTTTGAGGTCACGCGGGTCGACGAGGACCTCGGCACCGCCACGGTGACCATCACCGCCCGGGAGCGTGACCAGAGCGATTACAATTGGTCACCTTCACAGGAACTGCCCGTCATCCCATCCGACCCCGGCACCGGGCCTGTGGTCGTACAGGCGGTCCCCGGCTGGACCGTGGCCGCGATCACTTATCGGGACAGCGCGGGCCGTGCGCGGCGCCCTGCGATCCAGATGGGATGGACGCCGGAGGGCGCGGTGGATGCGAAAGGTATCCGCTGGGAAATCCACATGGTCGGCACGGCGGAGATCATCTCAGGGCCGCTCGTCGCGATGGAGGCCGGCGGCGCCATCGTCATGGACGGCATCCTGCCCAATGCGACCTATGAGGTGCGCGCCCGCATCGAGGCGGACCGGCAGACGATGTGGACGAGCCCGGTCACCGTCACCACACCCGACGTGCGCCTCTCCGAACTCGATATCACCTATGGTGAGGGTGTGGTCGAGGAAGTGAATGAGTTCGTCGACGGGTATACGCAGTGGCTGAAGGACAGCACGCGGGACTTGTTGGAAAGCACCCGTCGCAATGTCTTCCGGGATATCGACGCCGACACCGCCGCCTATACCGCGCGTCAGAAAATCAGGCGGGAGGTGACCCAGACCGCGGAAGGGGTGACGGCCAGCTACCGCGAGGAGATCACTGCCGCCACCGGTCCGGGATCGGCACTGGCCCAGCAGCTGACGGAATTGAATGCCACTGTCGCAGGCAAGGCCTCGGCCACGGCCCTCAACGCGCTGACCACCCGCGTCACCACCGCCGAGGGCGACATCGATGCGACGGCGCAGGCGCTCACCGATCTGGCTGTCGTCGTCAACGGCAAGGCCTCGTCAACGGCCGTCAGCGCGCTGCAGACGCAGGTCACCCAGCAGGGCAGTGATATCACCGCCAATGCCAATGCTATCACGGCGCTCGATGTCGCGGTGGGCCGGATGTCTGCCAGCGCGCTGTTCCGGGCCTACACGGTCGCCAACGCCGGGGGGTCGCTGTCGCGGATCGCCCTTCAGGCGGCGGCCTCCTCCGGCGAGGCTAACAGCGCGCGCTCCGCCGCGATCTTTCTGGAGGCGATGTCGGGCGGGCTGAGCCGCGTCGCCATCGTGGCGGATCAGTTCGTCGTCATCAATGGCAGCGCCCGCGAGGCGCCGTTTATCGTCGAGAACGGGGTCCTGAAGGCCAAGGCCTTGCTGGTCGATGAGCTGGTGGTGCGCGGCAACATCGTCACCGGCGCGGTCACGCAGGCCACGACGATCTCGGCAAGCACGCCGCTCGCGCTCTCCGACAATGATGTTGCCCTGCAGCTCGACCTCGGCACCGTGCCGGAGGATGAGACGCTGACCGCCCAGACCAATTTCGTGTGGACCGGCAATAATACCCGCCTCTCGCTCAACTGGTGGTTTCTGGAGGACGGCCTCTGGCTGCTTGGCGATACCGTCGACAGCTTCGGGGGGAAATCCGGCGCGCGTACCGGCTTCATGACGCTCTTGATCCCGGGCGGGGGTCAGCGGCGCGTCATGCTGACCGCGAAATCCAACGGCATATCGATCACCACCCGCCGCCTGACCGTGAAGGTGCCGAAACGATGACCCATGCCGCTGAACTGACCCACTCCGCGCTCATCGACGCGGAGGGCTGTGTGCTGCAGTCCTGGCCAACGGACAGGGCGCCTGACCCGCTGCCCGAGGGGGAGATCGTCGCGATCAGCCCGTGGTATGACCACACGCTGATACGGTGGGACGGGGAGGTCTGGGTGCCGCGCGCGACCTGCGTCGTCGAGGCGGTACCGACCGGGGCGGAGGTTACTGCGCCGGAGGGCACGATCATCGAGGTCTGGGACTTGGAGGCGGACTATCTGCTGGCCACGCTCTCGCCCTCGGAGGCCGACGACTACCGCGTCTCAATCGAGCTGAGTGACCTCGGCCGCTACGCGATTGATGTCCAGCCGCCCTCGCCCTGGCTGCGATCCCGTCTCATCGTGGAGATCATCTGATGGTGGAAGTAAGGCGCAACAGCGCGGCAGTGCTCGCCGCGCGCAAGGCGGTGAAATCCGCCGCAGTGACGCTCAGGCGGCAGGAGGTTGAGAGCGGCACGGCCACGATCGCCGGGGTGCCGATCTGGATCGACGCGACCAGTCAGGGGAAGCTGACCGGGGCTGCGATCGCGGCGGGGCTCGACCCGGCCATGTCGCTCGTCTGGAAGGGCAGCGACGGGGAATTCTATCAGCTCGACGCAGCTGCGGTGATCACACTGGCCCAAGGCGCCATGGCCTTTGTGCAGGCGGCATTTGCCCGCGAGGGCCAGCTGCTGGCGGAAATCACGGCAGCGCCCGATCTGGACGCCCTCTCGCTCATCGACATCGCCACCGGCTGGCCGGGACAGGAGACCTGACATGCTCATGACCCGTCACTATGCGACCGGCACGGTCAGTGTCCCGGCAGGCGGCACCGCTGTCACCGGCGCCGGCACCGGCTGGGCAGGCGCGATCCGCGCGGGCGATGTGCTCTGGATCGCTGGCATCACCTGTCGCATTGCAAGCGTCAACAGCGCGACCTCCGTGACGCTCGCCCGCCCGTGGCCGGGGCCAGCCGCCAGCGCGGCACCCTATGAGGTCTGGCTGACGCCTGACGACGTGCTCTACGGCGAGGCGACCCGGCAGCTGATCGATATGCTGGATGAGGGCGCGCTCTCCGCGCTGTCGGGCGTCACGATGGCGGCAGACAAGGTGCCGTATTTCGACGGTCCCGGAACGGCCACGACAGCGACGCTCACCACCGCCGCGCGCGCGATTCTCGGGCTGTCCGGCGCTGCGGGGGCGGCGAAAATCCCGGTGGTCACGGGCACCGGCACAGCGGCGCTGCGCGATATCGTGGGTGTGGCCGCGCAATCGGGGGGCGTACCAACCGGGGCGCTGATCGAAACGGGGTCCAACAGTAATGGCGCGTATTGGCGGTTTGCAGGCGGGTTTCAGATTTGCATCGTTGGAGAGCGGGCGGTGTCGCACAACGGCGCCGATAACAATCAGCTTCGTGGCAGCTGGTCGTATGCCTTACCCTTTTCTGCGGTTCCGGCCGTCTTTTGGTCGCTCAACCCGTCCCGACAGACGGCTGGTAACGTCGATCGGGCGCGGCTGGCCAATATCTGGACTGAAGCGTTTGTGACTGGCGTCAACCTCTACGCGCTCAAACAACAGTCTGCTGCCGCCTGGGCCGCAGGTGATGTGCTGTCGGGTATCGACCTCGTCGCCGTGGGCCGCTGGCACGCCTGATCTTCAACCCACTTTTTCTGACAAACCCCGCCTCGCGCGGGCTTTTTTCTATGGGAGCACAGAATGCCGATCACCGCCCTTACCAAGATTATCGGGGAGGTCCGCGATGTACGCGGGCGTCCTGTTACCGGCACGCTCACCTTCAAGTCCAGCGGGCTGGGGATTGACGACGCCTTCGTGGCGCCCGCGGAGGTGACAGCCTCGCTCGATGCTTCAGGCGCTTTTGAAGTTGATCTGTGGCCGAACACGGCGGGACTCACGGCCACCAAGTACTCCGTATCGCTTGCAGGCAACGGCCTGAGCCAGACACCGATCCAGATCGGTGACGTTGTGATCCCGGAGAGCGAAACCCCGATTGAGCTCTCTCTGCTCACGAACGGTACGTGGATTGTTCCGGGCAAGAAATACGTCCAGCTGACGCAGTCGGCCTATGACGCTCTGCCCGCCAAAGCGGCTGACACGATCTACATCGTCGTGGAGGGCTGACCCGTGGCCGATATAGTCAGAATGTATAGCGGTCCTCTGCGGGTGAGGGCGATCTACCATGCCGACGTGCTGATCTGGTCTGAAGCCGGCACAGTGCCCGCCGGAGTGGTCGCGTGGTCCGGTTCAGCGACAGACCGTGCCGGCGAAATTGAAGTTCGTCTGCTGTCTGAGCCGCCGGAGGGGGCGGACGCCGTTTATATCATCGATGGCGTCGAGCGGCTTGTAACCAGCTCTCCACAGCAGGGCGGCCGCTTCATCATTTCCGACGGCATCATTGCCGGTGCGCCGCAATCCATGCAGGTAGCCTGGCGGAATGCAGCCGGACGCGGTCCGCTTGGCACGGCGCAGGTTGTCGAAAGCGCGCTGGATGAAGTTGAGCTGATCAGCCCACCGGTACTGCTCATTTCCAATCTGGTGCTCACGGGCGGTGAGGTGGGCCGCGAAAGAGCCAACTGGGGTGCAGGTGTTACCGCCGGACCGGGCGGGTGGGTCGAATGGAACGGATCGGAGTGGATACCGAGCACACAGACCGGAGACGAGTTCATCGCCGGCGCGGGAGGCAGCCAGTTTACGTGGGAAGAAGTGGGGACCGATGCGACAGGCCGGACACGCAAGGTAAGAGCGGAGCCAGCGACGGTCTATGCCATGCCAGTCATGGTCACCCCCGCGACTTACACGAGCGCAGGACAGCCGGGGGCGCAGTACATCTCCACACGAGCAACATTTTCCGGCTACCCGGCGCCAGATATCAACGGTTTCGTGCAACGCCAGCTCGGCACCACAGGGGCCATTGAATTGGTGGCTGAGACAGGGACCGAGGCAGAAGGTTATCGCTACCGTCCGGCCACCCGTGCCACTGTGGACAGCCTCGGCTTCGAGACCTGGGATTATGGTGCGGGATGGGGGCCGGTTGTTACGGTCCCGGCGGTAGCCCCGACCGTCAGTCTCGCCCGTACGCCCTCTGGGGCAATCACGCAGGGTGATACAGTCACGCTGGATGCGGCTCGAACCGGAACGCCTGATCCGACCCCGGTGTGGGAGATCACCCGCAACGGAGCACCGTTCACCACCGCTGGCGGCACATGGTCGCGGTATATCGACGATATCGAGGACGGCAATTACGTCGTGACGGTGACTGTCACCAACAGCGCCGGCACGGCCACGGATACGCTGTCTTTCACAGCCGCAGCCGCCAGTACTGACGTTCCTCCGTACGTCATCAGCAACCCCAATCTCCCAGCTCTCACGGAGGGCGTCGAGGTAACGGCGCCCGCTGTGACCTTTGGCGGAACGCCTGTCCCGACAGCCAGCCAAAAAATCCAGCGCCGTCTGCCACCAGCGACGACTTGGGAGGACACCGGAACGGGGCTGACCTTTGTCCCAGCGGCCAATTATGTCTACAGCCGCCTTGCCACGGTGAGTAATGGCGTCGGCCCTGCCCTGGTCGTCCGCAGTGCCGAGAGCGGGGCCGTCGTTCAAGTGGACTGGGCATTCACCGAAGTGGACGGTCTTATCACGATCGTCAAGTCTCCGGGGCAGCCTCCGACACCGTCGGTCACAGATATCACGTATAACAGCGCGCGCATCGTTCCCGGAACTGTCGCATCCCCGGCGTTCACCGGCTTTGCGGTGATGCCGAAAGCCGACTGGAACGGCACGAACCCCGAACTGAGCCAGCGGGGCAACCTGCAACAGTTCACAGGGACGCAGTTCAACAGCCCCGCGCCAAAAGTCGATCTGATGGTCTGGCGCAGGAGCGCGAAAGGGCTGTTCACGACGGCTGCCGCGCCAATCGCGCCGGAGTTCGCGGATACGTTTGACGCTGCGACGGGTGACCTTGCCGGCCACCAATCGGACAGCGAGCATATCTGGGCAGCCCCGGTGTCAGGCACGATGCGGATCACCGCCGCAGGACGCCTGCGTGGCACGACGAACAACTCCGGGACTGACCTGCAGCTGACGAATTACGAGCTGCCCACCGCTGGGGGGTATGTTGAGGCTGTCGGCAGACAGATGGGCGGCGGAACTCCGCCCACTGCCGTGCGTCGCACTGGCACCCTGAGTGTAGTCGCGCTCTACGCGGATGCCGCCAACTGCCTGCTTTTGAGCTTTTTCGTCGCGTCGGCAGGCTCTGCGAGCGATGCGATCCTCGTGCAGGAGCGGATCGGCGGGACTGTGACATCGCGGATTACCCACTCCATGCCCGGGCTGGGCGACGCCATCGCTGAGCACACGGCGCGGGTCGTCATCAACCGGTCGACAAAAGCGTTGTCGCTCCTCGTCGATGGCACACAGGTCGGCACCGGGACGTATACCGGCGCCTATCCGGTCGGCTCGAAGTTGGGCGCGCGCTGGCAAGGTTCGACCTCGCAAGCGCCTTCGGAAAATGGTGCAATGCAGTTCGTGGAAATCTCTGCGGGGAGGCTCTGATGCCGGTCTTTGCCTATTCCCGAACGGCCGTGGGAGACTCTGACACACGCCTGACAGGCTCGGTCCAGCTGGCGGCACTGCTGTCAGAGCAGGGCTACGCGGTCGAGCAGTGGAGCGTCGTGGCGGGCGAATACACGACGTCTGACACTCAGACAGCCCAGCCGTTCACCGCGACGAGCTCGTCCGGTCTGGTGACAATTGAGGGCATCATGCCCCCCGGAGCGCGGCTTATCTACACCGATGACCCACAGCGGCAGGCGATTATCCTGCTGCCCGCTGGCGGGACGGTGACGGTCAACAGCCGGACGCCTGCGACCACGGCAGATGAGTATGGGCGGACCATCCATGGGTCCACGGTGAATATCGGCGTGATGACAAGCTCCGTTGGGCTGGCGCGTCCGCACGGTTATGATGGCCGGTCGCGGCCCGGCTATACACAGGTCAATGATACCTATTCACAGTCTAAGCTGGCGACATTCCCGGTTATGCTGACCGCTGGCGATGTCATTAACTGCGCTCTGTCTGAGGTGCCGCTTCTGTCTGCCGCAAACGGCTCTCTCATCACTGAATATCTCTCCCTGACCGTGATGGAGGGGACGGCTCCAAGCGGTGATTTGTTCGCGCCTCAAGTCTGCCGTGCGGCGGGTGTCGCTCCGGTACTGACCGGTATCGACATTGACGCAATCTATGACAGCCTTCCGCGCTATGATGCATCTGAGACAAGCCCGCCTGCCGATCTGGACCTCTACCTCCAATACGCAGAAAAATTCCAAGGCTCCCTCCGGGCAAACTATCAGGCCGGGGATGGCACGTTTAAAGGCGGGTATGGCGAATTCATGCCGAATAATTCCGGTTTCGGGGGGACTGGGTATGGTCGTGGCATGTCGCAGGTGGCTGCGGGCCTTTTCCCGTTGCTCTGGACGAATGCGGGAACAGAGGAGCAGACCAAGCGGGCGCTCCGGGCGATAATCTCGTCCGGAATTCAGCAGGACGGGATAAATACGGGTCCAAACGGCGGCATCTGGACGACCAATTTTCCCATGATCTACCTTGCCCGCCATTTCACGGGCAAAAGCCTGTCGTCGTTCGTCATGGGAGCAAAAGGGGTTGCTCCGCAGAGCGGCGGAAACGTCCTTGGGCAATTCTATCAGGAAACGGCACAAAACCTGCTGCGCTACCGGACACCGCATACGAATTCATCTGATCCGGTGATCTGTAACTTAAGAGAAGTTCTGGCCGTCAACGGGCAGGATATAACAGTAGATAATACAGCGAATACATCAAGGCGCACCTCCAAGCTGGGGTTCCGTGGACTTCTTCTCAAAAGTCAGGACGGCACAAAGTCAAACCGGATGACCGGCCCCACGCCCGGGAATGCCTCGGGTAACTCTTTTGTCGTGACTGTAGAGGGCGCCCATACGTTCGTCGTTGGGGAGCAGGTCTGGTTCTCCGAGGACGGAACCCTAGTTCCGGGAGACCCTAACTGGTCTATCCGGTGGAGAGACAATATCCCAACATACACGCACGTCGACAACCCTGCGGCTGGCGCAGACTATCGAAAACAAGCGGTGGGCGGGGACTTCGTCCTTGTCGCGCAGGCGCTAGGTATTGTTCAGCCGTCATGGACGCCGGTCGTTCAGTATGCAAAGCGCACCCTGCCGATAGAGGGGGCAGCCTTCGGGATTTACCCTTCGGAATTCTCCCCTTACTCCCACATATTTGAGGGCGAAACCATCGTCGCGTCAGACGACCCCACGACGACATGGGGGATGCGCTTGTGGCGGAAGCATTGGTCCACGCTCGAAACCATACCCCAGATCGGAGCCTGACATGCCGCTGTTTACCTATTCCCGCACGGCTATCGGCGATTCCGATACGCGGTTTACCAGTTCCGTTCAGCTTGCAGCACTCTTGTCAGAGCAGGGCTATGCCGTCGAGCAGCTGCATGAGCTGGCGGGGGAGTACACGACCGAGGATCGCGTTGTGCCGCAAAACAGGATCGTCGTGGCACATCTGGCGCAGTCAGAGCCGGTTAGCTGCACTGAGCGCGGAAGCTTCTACCAGCAGCTCATACCGCCAGATTTGACGCGGGACGGAAATCTTGTCCTGATGCAGCGCAACGGGGCAAACAACTCTGTCGATTCAGCATCTCGCACAGAGGCGATTACGACCGCAACAAAGCGCACGTTCAATTCGTCAATGGCCCTGCTTGCCAATGCGCTGGAATACATCACGCCCGGCGTGGACTATGCGCTGGTAGAGCTTGGCGAAGCGGGAACAGGCCGCACCGAGCTTGTAAACGACAACAGCAACGGAGGTCGGCAGTGGCATTTCACAGCCGATATGATTGGTGAGTGTCTGACGGAGTTAAAGAAATACCCGGACCGGATTGCAGAGTTCTGGTATGCGAATGACAGAAGCTATGAGAATAGGTGGCTTCGTGTATTTTCTCCGCTTTATTATGGACAGCTTGAAAATGGTGCGGCCTTCGATCTTCACAATCCTAACCCCGATGTAGCGACAGATAGCGATGTGAAAATTCGAAGCGTCGTTTTCGACCATTGCTTCTGGGATTTTGAAGAATCCGACCCCACTCAGGTTGGCCGGGGTCTTTTCCCGCGCGATATTCCCTTCGACTTGCAGCCGCACAGCCCGTGGTCCTCAAGTATTATAGCCTATCTGGGCATCGAGCGTTTTGCGAAAGACAGCCGGTTCCAGTCTCTCGGCGGCGTGTTCGGCTGCCCAGCCAGTATGTGGCAAACCGATGACGGCAATCACCCCGGTAAAGTGCACTGGGCCGGGCAAGGCGAGGCTGTCTACGGATTTTTCCTCTGGCCGATGCTCAGAGCGGCGGGGGTTACGGTAAATCCCCCGGTTTTGGGAAATCTCACAGTCGGACCGGGAGGGGCTTATGCTGAGGTAGGATTGTCGCAAGGAAACGGCGGCATCCTTTCCACTAAGGCGCTCGTGCACAATATCCAGCCGGACCAGAAATGGCTCGATGAGGCCCCGGAGTTTCAGGAAGTCATGGGGTTCGGCATCCTTCGTGCGGGAGAGCCGCCCAGCCAAGCCTATTTCATCAGCCGCCCCGGCGTGAATCCTGCCATCGACGCAAAATACCTCGGCACTGTGACCATCGTTGGCGGGAAAATCCGGTTCACCATGCAGGTGCCTCTCAAGAAGGGCGACCTGATATTTCCGATGAGGGCCAAGGAGATCAGCGAAACCGCGCCCGCCTTGGCCGGGCCATATTATCGCAGCGACTATGGGAGATATTTCTTCCCCCGCGAGGAGAGCATGATCCGCATGTTCTATCCCGTGGAACATATCCCTGCGTGGTTTGATCCGGCCTCCCCTTGGGGGGTCTCTGGCATTGAGATCAATCAGTGGCAGCAGGGGTTCATGGTTCAGGAAGATGTGCCAGAGACGCACTTCACAACCGCAGGCAATGGACCCTTCTTCCGTCGCACTGACAATCTTCCCACAGGAACGACGAAAATTCGGCACCGGATCATGTGGCGGGTGCCGAACAGCGCCGCATATGTTTCAGCCAACTCCACAAGCCGCTGGCTGGCATCCATCGACACCAACGCATTTGATTTCGGGTATGTCTCGCAGCTGGATTCCATCCGGCTTGAGAGCATCAAGGACGGATCAGGCGGCACAGTCCTTGGTGAAACGCAAATCGGCAGGGTGCATCGCGGTCTCTGGATGCTGCTGGAATTCTACGCCGACTTCAACGAGGGGGCCGCCGGCACCTTCGGCGTTCGGATGAACGGCGAGGCCAACAATGAGGCGTGGACAAAATATCCGTTCAGCCAGAAAGGGACGGGGGCATTCACGACAAGCCGCCCGCTTCGCATCCACGGCATCGCATCCCGGCCAATGAATGCGGGGATCGAGATAGCCTCGCATCAGGTGTGGATCACCTCAGGCGGAACGGAAACCCTATGGATGGAGGTCGCCGGCAACGCAGCGACGGTCAATGCGTCGCCCTACAAAGACCCTGCGTCCGGGAACGCGGTCTAAGCCCTTCGGCGGCGACTCACTGCATAGAGAGCTGCTGTCCCGGCCAGTAAGAACGGGGCGGCGGCGGGGAGTGGAACGGGCGCGGGCGTTACTTCCACTGTCCAAGTTCCGGGGCCATAGCTGCGGGCGTCATCTGTGCTGTCATATCCGTCAGGACCGAAGGAATATGGGTCTGGTGACCCCCCAACTGCAGAGCCGCCCGACCAGCTCAATACCGAAAGATCATCCCCAATCTCTATGTGGAAGCCCGAGTGATATTGAATTGGGGAGTACATAAAAATCAGGCCGTAAGAGGTTACTCCGGCCGCGCTCCAATCTGGCATGCTAGAAAACGTGCTAGAACCTGAATATTGGGAGCCATTGCCTGATGTTATCGAGTAAGTAGCGGTGCGTTCATTCGTTGTGAATTCCAAGGTTGCACCGGCTAAACTTCCTCCGGGCAGCAAAGATTCATCTACGATAAAGCCACCTGTAATTCTTCCGTATGGGGTTATCGGGTAGACGAGTTCCGGGAGCCAGTACATCATCTGCCCGGTATAATTGTACGTCACAATCGCCGCCCCTGCCTGACCGGCCATCAGAGCAGCCGCAGCCGCCAGCGCAAACGCTCTCATCCTCAAATCCCCCGGATTAACCAACGCCTCACGGTCGCGTGAGTCGGGCGATTCGGGCAAGCACAATCTTCATAAACATCAGAGGCCTGCATGATCGTGGTCAGACGCCTGCGCGAGGGTATCGTCGCGCACTTTCCGATCCGGTTCAGCGAGTGGCTGATGCTGTTTCCAGCTGTGGCCATGGGCATCGCCCTGCGGTTTCAGCAGGACATGTTCAGCGTCACGCCCTCGTTTGCGGCAGTTGCCCGATGGGGCGATGAGACGTTCTGGGCAGTCCTGTTGCTCGGATGCGGGGCGATGCGGCTGCTGGCACTCGTGGTCAACGGCACCTTCGCGGGCTTCCGCTGGTCGCCGCATCTGAGGGCGTTGGCCAGCGTAGCGGGGGCACTGACATGGGCGCAGTTCGCCGTCGGTATCCTGAGCGCCGCCGTCTTTGAGGGCGGGACGTGGTCGGGCGTGGTCATGTACTCAACGATGCTCCTGGCGGAGATCGTCAATCTCGCCCGTGCGTCCGGCGATATCCAAGCTGGCCGGGGTGTGGACCGTGAACATCGCTGAACTGGATCTGGAAAAAGCCGCCAATGCCCTCGTCGTGCTGATCCTCGGCCTCGCCGCCGCTTTTGGCTGGAACCGGCGAAAGCAGGCCGCTCCGCAGGAAGAGGTCATGGAGGTCTCTGCCGCGATCGTCAGCGACAAGGCAGCCCGCGAGATCATCGAGGCGCTGGACCGCAATACCGAAGCGCTGGAGCGCAACAGTGAGACCGCAGAGGACATGCGCGATGAAATTCGTGACGTCACCCGGTCGATGTCGTCGCTGGCCGTAGAGCTGGCCCGCAAGAGGTAAGGAGCCTCATCCCATGACAGAGCCTTGGAAGGGCGCCGCGCATCGTGCGGTCGCCGATGATTTCGTGCGCGCGGCTGAGCGGATCGGCTGCGAGGTGGCGGCGATCCGCGCCGTATGGGCAGTGGAGGCGGCGGGGTCTCCCTATCGCCCGGATGGCTCGCTGCAGCGTCGGTTTGAGCCGCACAAGCTGCGGGTGCCGATCGGCGACTATCGCTCCAGCCTGCGCCTGACGGCGGCGCGCCGGGAGGCGCTGTTTCAGCAGGCCTATGCCCGCGATCCGGAGGACGCGCTGCGGGCGACCAGCTGGGGCGGGCCGCAGATTATGGGATTCAACGCCAGCGCCGCCGGCTACATCACTGCGCTCGGCATGGTGCGCGCCATGGCGGAGAGCGAGGCGGAGCAGGTCACCGCGTTTACGACGCTGATCCTGTCATGGGGGCTGGACAGTGCGCTCCGGGCGCATGACTGGCGCACCTTTGCCGCGCGCTACAATGGCTCGGGCAATGTGGCCGAGTATGCGACCAGCATCGAGACGGCTTATCAGGAAATTTCCGGGCAGGCCTCGCCCGTCGTGCTGCGGGCCGGTGCCCGTGGGGAGGCGGTGCGGCGTCTGCAGCTGGCCCTCGGGGTCGAGCCGGACGGCGCCTTCGGCCCGGAGACAGAGGCGGCAGTGCGGATATTTCAGGGGCAGTCCGGCCTGCCGGTGGATGGCATCGTCGGCGCGCGCACTTGGGCGGCATTGGCGCGGCGCCGAGATGCGCAGCCGATTCGCCAGCCCGCGCGGGAGGATCGTCTGGCGCAGATCACCAAGGTCAGCGCCGCCGCGGGCGGGCTGGCCTCGGCCGTCGCGGCCATCGGCGACGCGCTGCCGGAATCGACGCTCAATATCCTTGTCGGCGGCGGGATGATCCTCGGGCTGATTGCGGTGGCGCTATGGGCATTTCAGCGCAGCCGGGGGGTCGCGTGATGGTCATCCTCTACACTGCCCCCGACTGCCAGCCCTGCCGCGCCACCAAGCGTGCGCTTCAGCAACGCGGCATCGCCTATGAGGAGGTTGATCTCAGCCGCGATGCCGAGGCGCTCGCGCGGGTGCGCTCATGGGGCTACCAGTCCGCCCCCGTGGTCTATCTCGGACAAGACCATCACTGGTACGGCTATCGGCCCGATCTGCTCGCGGGGCTGACATGACGTGGCTGCTATCCACCCGCCTCGGCCGCGCGATGGCCGCGCTCGGCGGGATCATCGTGACGCTGCTGCTGGCCTTTGCGGGCGGCAAGCGCGAGGGCCGGCGCGATGCGCGCGCCGATCGCCTGCAGGACTATCAGGACACCCGGCGGAGGATGGACGATGCGGATGTATCTCGCGGCGATGCTGCTGACGATCTGCGCTGGCTGCGCGACCGGTCGCAGCGGTGAGGCGATCTGCGACGGGACGGCGGCGTCCCGGGCGGCGCTTGCTGCCGCGTTGGTTGCAGACGGCGGGCCGCAGAGCCGCGCGGCGGGGCGTGATCTGATCGCGCGGGTGGATGCGGGGTGCCTATCGCCATTGGACAAAGGAAAATTGCGTGGCGCCTTCATATTTCCCTCAAGCGATAAACCATAGTTCACGATGCACGCATGACGTGTGCATTTCAAGGAGGGAGATGGCGCTAAAAGCGTACAGCGCTTGGCCCTAGCCGCGGGCCACCAAAACGTCATCGGGCAGGGGCCGCTGAAGCTCTTTCGCAACAACCCATGGCGCGGTCAGCCATGTCTGCCACTCGACAGGCTCGGTGAGGATAACAGGCATCGCCTTAGGGTGGATTGCGCCCACTTCGGCATTCGGCGGGCAAGTCAAGAAACCATAGAGGTCGTCAGTCGTCTCGCCGTCCTTGACCTTCCGAACTGACCGCCATCCGGGCACATGAATACCCGCGAAGAACGCAGGCGCTTCCGCGTCCCGCAATCTGAACCACGCCACTCCGAGGCCCGGCCCCCGCGGCTCCGCGAAGGCAGTGAGCGGGACGAGGCAGCGATGCGCCACGCCAAGCCAACGTCGCCAATGTGGGGAGCCGGTGTTGCGGACATTCGTCACGCCCCGGTCGTAGGGTGCGCCGCGCTGGTGCAGCACAGTCTGCGGCGTGGGCAAGCCCCAGCGCGCCATGACCAGCTCCAGCCCCTCCGCCCCGTGGCGGACAATCGGGGCCATCTGGTCGGGGTAGATTTCGGGCTGCGGCTGAAGGTTGCCCAGCCGATCAAGCGGGGCAGGGGTGAAGAGCTGTCGCATGTAATCCTGCGACTTCTTCGACGCATATAAGTTGCACATATCCCAGTCCTTCTCCTCGCGCCGGCCGAACGGCAGGTGCGGCGACGAATAGGTGACGCACTCGGTGCCATCGGCCAGCACAAGGCCCGGAAACCGCGCCATGAACGCGTTCGCCTCCTCCAGCCCCCGCAGGTGCAGTTCCAGCACGTCCGGGCTGCCCGGCTGGCACTGAGAGGTTGTCGCGTGCTCCGTCAGGCCGATCTGGTGGAGCCACGGCCAGATGTCATTCGCTCCGCGCAACCCGCCCGACGGGACGATTACGCGGAGCGTCACCGGCCAAGCGCGGAGATCAATTTTCCATTGTGGCGTGGAGCGACGGGTCATGGCGCAGAGGCCAAAGCGGGGGTCATGGCAGTGATCCTCGTGGCAGCGAGTCTCATTGTTCTACATTTGTTCCGTCCACTAGTCGAGTCAGGATTGCCTAGGTGATCGCGGATGAGGCCGATTTAAGTTTACAGCCGCCTTCGCAACCCATTGAAACTGAACGGGTGAGCAATTAGCTGCTTTACAGCGTATGTATCTGAATTTAAGCAACTATTCCGGTCCTGTTGGGCTCACCAATATATACAAGGGCTCAGGCGGAAACGCCTGAGCCCTTTGCTTTTGCGGGCGTCGACCAGACGAGGTTCGGTGACATGTGGTCTCCCACGGCCCGCGGGGTTGGAAGGTGCAGACCCGACCCGCTTGCCCGTGAAAATCGCCAGTTGCTTTCGAAAGATCTGGTCCGAGCGGGTGAGCCGCTGACGAGGCGCCCCTACACTCTTTCGATACCGTCGCCTGAACAGTCTGGCTCAGAAATCCGAGGGCGCCGAAGGGCCGCCTGCGACGCCTTTAAGGCAGGATTCTTGCCAGCAACCGGAAATGCGGATCGCAGTTATGATGGGAGAAGCCTGCCTGATGCAGGACACAATCGGGAAATGGTCGGAGCGAGAGGATTCGAACCTCCGACCCCCTGCTCCCGAAGCAGGTGCGCTACCAGGCTGCGCTACGCTCCGACCGTGGGAGGCGGACTAAACGATGACGCAAGCGTTTGCAAGGGGCCTTGCAGAGAGATTTGCCGGCTTGGAATGCGTTGCAAGCGGCGGCGGGGTTGCAGTGGCAAAGGCAGGGCCTCAGTCCGAAGAACCGCGCCCCGGCTGTCGTCCCGACGGCTGATTTTTGACCTCATGAAAAGCCGGTCGAACGTCAGCGCGAGGGTGGACGGGGGAGAACGGAGAGCGGCTGGAACACCATGCCTTGCGATGTCTGGGCGGTGAAGGCGGTGATGCCGAAAACCTGCGCGAGGTTTTCCGGCGACAGGACCGTCTCGGCCCTTCCCTCTGCGGCGATGTGGCCCGCATGCAGCAGGACGAGCCGGGTGCAATGGCGTGCCGCAAGACCAAGGTCGTGGAGGGAGGCGAGCACCGCCCCGCCCCGGGCGGCGATCCCGGAAAAGACCTCCATGACCTGTATCTGGGCGGCGGGATCGAGCCCGGCGATCGGCTCATCGGCGATCATCAGCGGTGTGTCCTGTGCGATCATCCGCGCGATCAGCACGCGGGCCTGTTCCCCGCCCGACAGGTCGGTGGCAGGCCGCTCCCGGAATTCCGTCAGGTTCAGCAGCGCCAGCGCCTTCGCCACGATCTGCCCATCCCGTGCCCCCGCCGGATGCGCCGCTCGTCCGAGGGCGACTACCCGCTCCACCGACAGAGGCCAGGCAATCTCCCGGCCCTGGGGCATGAAGGCGGCACGGCGTGCCCGTTCCAAAGTCGGCAGCGCCGCCAGGGAAGAAGTCCCGCCACAGGGCAAAAGCCCCAGCGCTGCCCGTAGCAGGGTGGTCTTGCCAGCGCCGTTCGGGCCGAGAAGACCCACGAACTCCCCCGGGTGAATGCAGAGGTCGATCCCTCCCAGAACCGGGCGACCGCCGCGATGGACGGTGAGGCCGCGGGTGGTCAGCACTGTCATGTCGTCTCCCGCCGCAGGCGCCATATGAGGTGGAAGAAGAACGGCGCACCGACCAGTGCCGTGAGGACGCCCAGCTTCAGATCCCGCCCCGGCGCGATCGTCCGCGCGGCGATATCGGCGGCAAGGATCACTGCCGCGCCACCAAGCGCGGAGGCTGGAAGCAGGCGCGCCGGACTGGATCCCACTGCGCGGCGAAGCAGATGCGGAACGATCAGTCCGACGAAGCCAACGGCGCCCGCCACCGCGGTGACGGAGCCGATCAGCGCCACCACACCGGCAAGAAGCATGAGCCGTAGCCGGGGAAGGGAGATCCCCATGGTCGTCGCCGCTTCTTCCCCGAGTGTGAGCGCTTCCAACCCCCGGCCGGTGGCGAGGATCAGCCCGGTGCCGAGACAGAAGAACGGAAGCACCATCCAGACATGGGCCATTGAGCGGTCGGCGAGCGATCCCATCATCCAGAAGACGATCTCGTTCGCGGCAAAGGGATTGGGCGAGAGGTTCAGCACCAGCGACGTCATCGCACCGGCCAGCGCGGATATCGCAATGCCGGCCAGGATGAGCGGCATGGCCCCGCCGCGGCTCCCCGCCAGCATCAGGATGAGTACGAAGGAGAGAAGGGCACCTGCCAGAGGGGCAGCCATGAAGAACGCAGGCGCGACAACGGCAAGCCCCGTCTGAAGCGCCAGGACCGCACCGAGGGCCGCCGATGCGGAGGTGCCGATCAGCCCCGGTTCCGCCAGCGGATTGCGCAGGAAGCCCTGCATCGCCGCGCCGGAGAGCCCGAGGCTCGCCCCGAGCAGAACGGCGAGCAATGCGCGGGGGAGGCGTATTTCCTGCATGACGATCACCAGCAGCGGATCGCCCCGCCCCAGCAGTGCCCGGAGCGCATCCATCGGTGGCACCTTGGCCTGCCCGATGAGCAGCGAGGCCATGAACAACAGCACAACGGCGGCACCGAGGGCAGGCAGCAGGCCGCGAGACTGTCCGGTCACGGTTCCGCCCCGGCGCGAAGCCGCCGGACCGCGTCGATCACATGTGGCGTCCCGCAGACCCAGTCGCTGTCGGCCAGAGCCCCTTTCGCGGTGCCGGCAAGCGCGGCGAGGGCAGGGTGGTCCAGAAGGTCTTCCGCGCGGGAGGAACCGGCATAGCGTTCCCCGCGTATGAGCAGGTCGGGGTCGGCCAGCACCAGTTGTTCCAGTGACAACATCCCGCCGCCGCGCATTCCCAGCTCCGACGCGATATTGGCAAGACCAGCGGCGGAGAGGATCTCTCCCGCGAGGCTGGCATCTCCCGCTGTATAACCGTTGGCGTAGTAAATCGCGGCACGGCGCCGATCGGCGGAGGGTTGGTCAAGCGCTGCGAGGTTTGCGTCGAACCGGTTCACAAGGCGTTCGGCCTCTGCCTCCCGCCCCAGAGCGGCGCCCATCCGGCGCAGGTTGTCGCGGATGCCGGCGAAGCTGGTCTCCGGGTCAAATACCTCTACCGGTACGCCGATGCGGCGCAGGAGAGCGGTTGTTGCCGCGGAGCCGTAGCGCCCCGCCAGGACCAGGTCCGGTCGTAGCAGAACGATCTCCTCCGCAAGCCCGTGGTTCTGGGGATACTGGGCCGCCTCCGCCACCATGGCGGAAGAGCGGGGGTCGCTGGCCAGATGGCTGACGGAGATAAGCTGCCCAGGCGCCGCCAGCATCATGGCAAGCTGGTCCGTGCAGAGGTTCAGCGAGACAACGCGTCCTGGCGCCCCTCTGCCGGAGGCAGCGGTCTCTGTCGGGGGGGTGAAGGCGGGTTTCTCCGCTCCGGCGTGCATCCCTTCGGCAGACGCCGGAAGGGCGGACGCTGCCCCGCCAGCGGCAGCGCGGATCGGCGCATGAGCGAGCGTATGGGTGTCGGTCGAAGCGTCCTCTGCTGTCTTTGACATACCGCCGGCCGCAGGAGAGGACGCGAACATGGCAGACTTCGACAGCGAGGCCGAGATGGGGATCAAAGACGCGCCCATCCGCCACGCCGCCTCCCGCCCGTCTGCCGGCATCGGGTCGCGGCGTATGATCGTGGTCATGAGGGCAGATGTCTCGGCTGCGCCGCCAACCTCAAGCGACGTTCTCGAAGCGGTGCTTGATGCAACGGCGCTGCGGAGGGGCGCTGCCCGTGCGCTATCTCGCGGGGCAGGCCCATGCAGTGACACCAAGGCGCGTGGAGAGGGGGGCCTCACAATCGCGGGGACTGCGAATACACGCGCTGCCGAGGCACCCGCCTCCGTCGGGGGGGCAAGTTCCGCAGCCTGCGCGGAAACCGCGCAGGTCAGCAGCGCCATCCCGATGAGCCGTGCTACCACTTCGCCTCCAACCCGAGATAGGCCTGCCGCCCCTGGCTCCGGAAGCCCCAGACCTCCATATACTCCTTGTCGAACAGGTTCACCACGCGGGCGGTGGCGCGAAGATTTTCCGTGAGATCGTAACCGGCGGAAAGATTGACCAGCGTGTAGTTACCCAACTCCTTCGTGTCGTAGAAGCCCCAGTACTGGGTGTCGTAATTGCCCGAGACGTAACGGATATCTGCTGTGAGGGAGCCGCGACCGTTCAGCACCTGCTGCGTAGCCTCGAGGCCAAGCTCATGGCGGGGGCGGCGCACTTCAACCGTGCCATCGGGGTTTTTCGCGTCCAGATAGGTATAGCTCACCGACAGGTTCAGAGCGTCCGTCGCAGCGAACCGCCCGGCGATCTCCACCCCCTCGCGCGGGCTTTTGCCCCGCTGGTTGATATAGGTCGCCCTGCCATCGGGGGCGCCCCCGAAGACATAGGTGATCTCATCCGCCATCTTCTCGTTGAAATAGGTGACGTCGATCAGCCCACGCCCGTTCAGCACCTCCGCCTCGACGCCGATATCGTAGCCGGTGTTGCGTTCAGGCTTCAAAGCGGGATTGCCGAGCGTATAACCGTCATTGGCGAAAAGCTCGTAATAGGAGGGCTTCACCAACCCCCGCCCGGCAGAGGCATGCACGCGGAAGGCGCTGTCCGGGATCTGCCACGACAGACCGATGTTCCAGCTCGTGAAATCCTCGAATGTGTCGAAATCGTCGTGGCGCAGGCCCGCTTGCACATCCACGCCCGTATCGAAGGAGCCTCGGTATTCCACGGCCACCGAATTGTTGGCGCGGTCGTAGTCGCGGGCGGTGTCGTTCTCATCCTCCGACCGTTCGAGCATGAGGTTGAGCAGATGCCGTGCCTCGGCGATCGGCTGACCGTCCAGCCCGTAACTGAGCCGGTATTTCAGCGCCCGCGTCTCCCCCCGGGTTTCCGCCGCCTCCGTCGTGCCCTGCCGGAAGATCGAGTTCTGAAATTCCAGCCGATTGACGAGCCGGCCCTCCAGCATTTCGTATTCGGCCCAGAGGGAACCGGTAAACTCCTTGCGCTCGCCCGTGAGGTGCGGATCGTCGATCAGGTAATCACGATAGCCGGTGGCGGCATAGTTTGTTGCATCATAGCCGTAGTTCTCCCTGGAATAACGCAGGGTGAAGCCAAGCTTCAGGGCCTCCGTCGCCTGCCAGTCGCCGGTCAGCCCGATGGTGCGGCGGTCTGTCCCGTCCTTCTCGCTGCCGGTGAAGGCGGGGTTGTAGCCGTGATCGTCCCGCTTCGAGACGTTGAAGGACAACCCGCCCCGCTCCGTCCGCTGGGTGACCCAGCCGGAGGCTGCGTAACCGTTTCCGACCTCCACCGCACCGCCGTAATGCGTGCCGATCTCTCCCCGCCGGGTGATGATGTTGATGACCCCGGCGGAAGCATTGGAGCCGAAGTAGACGGACTGAGGCCCACGCAGCACCTCGATCCGCTCCACATTCGCGGTTTCCAGCCCGGTCAGGATGTACTCGTCATTGCCCCCGGTCGCCGGAACCCCGTCGATGAGGATGAGCGTATGGCTCGCCTCTGCCCCGCGGATGCGGACCTGTGTGAAGCTGGGGCCGGCGGAGGTGACGGAGACACCCGGCACTCCGCGGAGCGCGTCCTGCACCGTGCGGATACCGCGTTCCTCGATCTCCGCCGCTGTGACCACGCTGAAGGCTCTGCCATAGGCCGCAGCAGAGATCGGGGAGAGCCCGCCCGACAATACGATGCTGTCGAGCAGTACCGGAGAACCGGCCTGGGCGTGTGCTGCCACGGGGGTGAGGGCGGCGAGAATTGTGATCGTCCTGATGCCAGTGAAGGTCATCGCAAGGGCCTTT
The DNA here is from genome assembly GCF_000740795.1 of Haematobacter massiliensis. Taxonomy (GTDB): domain Bacteria; phylum Pseudomonadota; class Alphaproteobacteria; order Rhodobacterales; family Rhodobacteraceae; genus Haematobacter; species Haematobacter massiliensis. Next base: position 166,400 of record NZ_JGYG01000003.1, on the reverse strand, counting down.
CCAGCGCAGCGCCGCACGCATGGCGGCCCGCGAATTGCAGAATGGCCTAAGGGAATCCCGCAGGCCGGTGACGTCACCTCTGCGGAAAAGCCGCTTTCCGGACGCGCCCCGCGCCGGAAATGGGTGAGCGCTGCGGCAGGTCTCCTGGCTCACGGGTCATCGCTCGGGCCGGTCTTCCCGGAGGCCGGACCTCCAGTGACGTTCTGGGCCGTCGCTCGCCGCTCACAGTTGCGGGGGCAGCCGCGGTTTTGCCCGAAGGCTCACCGCAGTTCCCTTTTCATCCGGTTTTGCCGGAACCGAAGCGGATCATGGATGATCCGCTCTTCCGATCCTTGTCAAGGGGCGAAGGGCGCGGGTGGCCCTTCGCAGACAGGCGGATCAGTTGGGCGAATGGCCGTTGCCCATGCCCGACTTGCGGGCTTCCACGTTGAACACGACCGGAACTTCACCGGCGTTTTCGAACACCAGAACCGCGTCCATCCGGTCGGCAGCCGACCAGATACGCGCTTCGGGCGCCGTGAAGCTCACATGCGGGCCGGTGGGGCTCAGCGTCACCGTCTCCCCTGCGGGAATGGTGATGGGGCCGGCAGACGTGGTGGAAACCATGTGCCGAAACCGCTCCGCCGTGCGGAGGCTCGCTTCACCCTGCGCCGGACGGATGGCGATCAGCCGATCATCTGCTGCACCCGCATTGGTCACCGAGAAATAGCCCTGCGGCGCCTGGCCGTCTCGGGTTGTCTCGAAGGCATAGGGATGCCCGACCGTCAGGTCGCCTGCGCGGAAATCATGCGCGAAAGCGGGGGTGGCAAGCAGAAGCGACATCAGCGGAAGGCTGCGAAACATGGATACTCCAATCATACTGGGATCATACCGGGTACCGACAAAGCGGCGGGCAGGCTTCGTACCAGAAAGGATCAGCGACCGCGAGTCACAACGTTAACATTATGCCGTATTTTTATGCATATCTGCTATGAATGTGCGACATTCTGCCGCGCGGCTAGTTGGCCGGGCAGCCCAGGATATCCACCGCGCCCGTGTCGCCGATAAGCGTGATGCGCAATCGGGAGCGTTCCAGCGCCAGCGTTTCGCCGGGAGGGGGCACCAGATCCGCGGTCGCCGTCACGCCATGGCCGTCCCGCCGCGTATCGCTTTCCGATACCCACACGGAGGGGTCCGGTGTCTCGAACACCGCCAGTTCCCGTCCGCCAAGAGGCGGCGCCTGGAAAGAGGCTGTCACGCGCAGGCCATCCGGGATCATCTCCACCCGGCAGGCCACGCTCTTTACCCCCGCTGTGTCCGCATCCAGCGGGCCTGAGGCCAGCGCTGCCCGGATCGCCGGGTCCGGCTGCTTCGTCATCGGCAGAAGGGCTTCTATCCGCAGGTCGACCGGCACGCAGATGTCGCGGCATACGCCCAGCATGACATGGCTTCGCAGAGAAATGGGCTGATCCGCGTTCTGGGCCCGGATTTCCAGAGGCAGGATCAGTTCCCGCGTGTAGCCGACCGTGCGCATTCCGTTCAGCTCGAACACATGCGGCGTGGGCCAGTGGAGCTTCACATCCGCCAGATTTTCCGACCCACGCCAGTCAAAACTGGGCGGGATGCCCGCATCTCCCGGTGCGCGCCAATAGGTTTTCCACTGGTCGGCGAGCGTCAGGCGAAGCGCCGCGACATGGCTGCCATCGGCCTGCCGCCAACCCGGCAGAACCTCCGCCTGCACGACATCCTGCGGCCGCGTGGGGGCGGCATGGCCGGCGACGGCGGGCAGCAGCGTCGCTGCGGCAAAAGCGAGGAGACGGAGCGGGCGGAGCATCATGGCAGGACTGTCGGCGGGATGTTGCAGGAGTTGAAATCACATTCCGGCGACGACAGGCCATTGTCTCCGATGTGGCGCAATCTCCGCTTGTGCCGAGGGTCCGATGCGCCATCTTATGCTCATGAGCAGCAGAACCACGCATATATCTGACCTGGGAGGCAAGCTCCTCATCGCGATGCCCGGCCTGGGCGATCCGCGGTTTGAACGGAGCGTGATTCTTGTCTGCGCCCATTCTCCGCAGGGGTCCATGGGGCTTGTCATCAACAAGCCGGCTGCGGATATCAGCTTTGAGGCGCTGCTGGACCAGCTTTCCATTCCGCACCTCGGCGGCCGCTGCCCGATCCATGTCGGGGGGCCGATGGAAGCTGCCCGCGGCTTTGTCCTCCATTCCCCTCAGGTCGAGGAGGAGGAGGAAGCCGGCACGATCGAGGTCGGTCCCGATTTCGCGATGACCACCACGCCGGATATCCTGCGGGAGATCGCGCGCGGCACCGGACCGGGGCGCGCCCTTCTGGCGCTGGGCTATGCGGGCTGGGGGCCCGGGCAGCTGGAGGGCGAGATTCTTCGTGATGACTGGCTGGTGTGCAACGCGCTGCCCGACCTCGTCTTCGCCGCCGACAATGGAACGAAGTGGCTGGCGGCGATCCGGTCCATGGGAGTGGATCCGATAAGCCTGTCAGCCTTCGGCGGCAGAGCCTGAACGGTCCGGTGGCCGATTATTGCCTCGCCCGCCCGCGTTGAGACCCTTCACGGAAGCGGCGCGGGCCGGGGGGCTGCGGCCCGGCGCAATCTGTCATTGATGGCGCGCCCCAGCCCCCGCTCCGGGATGGGGGAGACGGCAATGACCGTTCCCGGACCGGTGTCGATTTCCCGCATGTAGTGAAAGAGGTTGGCCGCGGCCTCCGTCAGATCCCCTGCGGGAGAGAGGTTCAGCGTCGCGCCAGTGTCCGCCGGCCCGAAGCCCAGCCATGCCTCTCCCGGCCGCGGCTGGGTGCCAAGCCGCATCTCCGCCCGCGGCGCGTAATGGGAGGAGAGCTGCCCCGGCGCAACGGGCCGTTCCAGGTCGGCGGCGGGCGAGGGGATCGCACGGCCCAACGCGGCTTCCAGATCCTCAAGCGCCAGCCCGCCGGGACGCAGCAGCAGCGGTGCGCCCAGCAGCCCGACAATGGTCGATTCCACCCCGACAGCCGCCTCTCCGCCGTCAATCACCGCTTCGATACGCCCGTCAAGGCCGTCGAGCACATGCGCCGCGCGGGTCGGGCTGACCCGGCCGGAAGGATTGGCGGAGGGCGCGGCCAGTGGCCCCCCGAACCGGCGGAGCAGCGCCTGTGCGACGGGATGCGCGGGCACCCGCACCGCAACGCTGTCATTGCCCGCCGTGACGAGCGGCGACAGCCCCGCGTCCGGCAGAAGCGGCAGGACGAGCGTCAGCGGTCCCGGCCAGAAGGCGCGGGCCAGCCTCTCCGCCTCCGGGGTCAGCCGGGCATAGCGGCCCGCGCTTGCCAGATCGGCCACGTGGATGATGAGCGGATTGAACCGGGGCCGCCCCTTCGCCTCGAAGATGCGCGCTACCGCGTGATCCTGCCGCGCGTCGGCGGCCAGCCCATAGACCGTTTCCGTCGGCAGCGCGACCAGCTCCCCCTCTGCGAGAAGGCGCGCCGCTGTCTCGATCCCCGCGCTGTCGGGGGCGAGACGGAGCGTGTTGCCAGTGACGCTGCGTTGGGGCTTGCCGGTCATCTTGCTTTGTTTAGCCTTCATGCCAATTGATGCCGAGATACGCGCCCGGGCCGTTGCCGCCAAGGTGTGAGGGAGGAATTCGATGGCTTTTCGCGCGCCGGTGAAGGATCAGACCTTCATTTTCGATCATATCGTTGGTTTTGAGGGCCTGTCTGCCACACAGCCCTATGCCGATGCGACCCGCGACGTTGCGCAGCAGATCCTTGATGAGGCGGCCAAGCTGGCGGGAGATGTTCTTGCGCCGCTGAACCGCTCGGGCGATCTGACGCCCGCCAAGCTGGAGAATGGCGTCGTGCGCACCTCTCCGGGCTTTGCCGAGGGGTATCGGGCCATCGCGGAGGGCGGCTGGGTCGGCATGTCGGCGGCACCGGAGTTCGGCGGAATGGGCCTGCCGATCACGCTGGCCACTGCGGTGAACGAGATGTTCTCCGGGGCCTGCCTGTCGCTGCATCTCAACCCGCTGCTCACCCAGGGCCAGATCGAAGCGCTGGAGCATCACGCCACGGATGAGCTGAAGCGCCTCTACCTGCCGAAACTGACCTCCGGGGAATGGAACGGCACGATGAACCTCACCGAACCGGGTGCCGGTTCGGATGTCGGGGCGCTGGTGACGAAGGCCGTGGACAACGGCGACGGAACCTTTGCGATTTCGGGGCAGAAGATCTTCATCACCTGGGGCGACGGGGATTTCCTGCCCAACGTGTGCCACCTCGTTCTGGCGCGGCTCCCCGACGGTGGTCCGGGCGTCAAGGGCATCAGCCTGTTCCTCGTGCCGAAGCTGCTGCTGGACGAAAACGGCGAACCCGGACAGCGGAACGGTGTGCGCGTCGTCTCGCTTGAGCACAAGATGGGCCTGCATGGCTCACCGACCTGCGTGATGGAATATGACAATGCGACCGGCTGGCTGATCGGCGAGCGCCACGGCGGCATCAAGGCCATGTTCACCATGATGAACAATGCCCGGCTCGGCGTGGCGACCCAGGGGGTCGGCGTGGCCGAAGCCGCCTGTCAGCAGGCGCTGGCCTATGCGCTGGACCGCAAGCAGGGCAAGACGCCCGTACCGGGCCGGGGCACGATCATCGACCATGCCGATGTGCGCCGGATGCTGGCCGGGATGAAGGCACAGACCTTCGCCGCCCGCTGCATCGTGCTGGACTGTGCGCTCGCCCTCGACATGGCCAAGGCCACGGGTGAGCCGGAGTGGGAAGCGCGCGGTGGCGTTCTGACCCCCATCGCCAAGGCCTTTGCCACCGATACCGGCAACGAGGTCACGCAGACCTCCATCCAGATCCATGGCGGCATGGGATTCATCGAGGAGACGGGCGCCGCGCAGCTTGCCCGCGACGTTCGGGTCTGCGCCATCTACGAGGGGACGAACGGCATTCAGGCCGCCGATCTCGTCGGACGCAAGATGATGGACGGGGGCGAGGCCATCAACCGCCTGATCGACGAGGTACAGTCCGGCGCTGAGGCGGCGAAACCCGACCACCCGCAACTGGCGGAAGAAGTCTGGAGCGCCGCCGAGTCGCTCCGCGAAGTAACGGACTGGCTCGTCGCCCAGCCCGTGAACGACCGGTTCGCCGGATCCGTGCCCTATCTGCGGGCCTTTGCGCTGGTGCTGGGTGGCTCCTACCACCTGCGAGCCGCCTGTTCCGACCCGGCAGAGCGCGCAGCGCTGGCCACGTTCTTCATTCGCCGGATGCTGCCCGACCATGTTTCCCTGCTGCGGCAGGCGCATGAGGGAGCGGCGGGGCTATATGCCGTCACGGCAGAGGAACTGGCGGTTTGAACGCGCTGCGTTATCCGCTGGACGCGCCGCCTGCGCCGGGTGACGTAGCGGAAATCGCTGACGGAGTGCTGTGGATCCGGGTGCCGCTGCCCCTGCGGCTCGATCATGTGAATGCCTATGCCTTCGACGATGGCGATGGCTGGACGCTGGTGGATACCGGTTTCGATACGCCGCCCACGCGCGAGATGTGGGAGGCCGTGCTGTCGGGCCCGCTGGCGGGCCGCCCCGTTCGGCGGGTGATCGGCACTCATCACCACCCGGACCATATCGGCCTTGCCGGATGGTTCGTGGAGAAGCACGGGGCGGAGCTGGTCACCACGCGAACGGCTTTCCTCTTTGCCCGGATGCTGCGGCTGGAGGCGCATGACCGCCCGCCGGAGACGCAGCTCTCCTATTGGCGGGCCTGCGGCATGGATGCCGCGATCTACGACAAGCGCGCGAACGAGCGGCCCTACAACAGTTCCGATGTCGTCCATGCCATTCCCGGAAGCTTCCGCCGCATCGCGGAGGGAGACGCCATCCGCATCGGCGGACGGGATTTCGAGGTGCATATCGGCAATGGCCATGCGCCGGAACATGCAACGCTGTGGAGCAGCGACGGCAGTCTCGTGATCGCGGGAGATCAGATTCTGTCCACCATTTCCCCCAACCTCGGCGTCTATGCGACGGAGCCGGAGGCCGATCCGGTGGGGGACTGGCTCGAGAGCTGCACGCGTCTTGGCCGTTATGCGCGTGAGGGGCAGTTGGCGCTTTCCGGGCACAAGCTGCCGTTCTCCGGGATCGGGCCGCGGCTCGCGCAGATGATCTCCGGCCATGTCGCGGCGCTTGACCGGCTGGAGGAAGCGCTCGCCACTCCCCGCCGTGCGGCGGAATGTTTCCCCTTCCTGTTCCGCCGTCCCATCGGCGAGAGCGAGTATACCCTCGCTCTGGGAGAGGCTGTCGCCCATCTCAACCACCTGACCCAGACGGGGCGCGCGCGGCGCTATCGCGAACCCGGCAACGAGGCGTGGTTCTGGAAGCGCACCTGAACCGCGGCCACAGGGCAGAACGGCAACGTTCTGTCCCCTTGGCATGGCTCGTCCCTCCGTCGGTGGTGACAGAGGCATCCCGATAAGCTATCGCTTTGGAAAGACGAACTGACAGGAAGGCGAGATGATGCAGGACCACGCCCAAGCCCCCGCCCATGAGCATGGCACGATGGATATCTCCGCTCAGGAGAAGACTTTCGAGGGCTTCATCCGCTTCATGACCTATGGGACGGTGGTTGTTCTGCTCGTCCTGATTTTTCTCGCACTGACCACTCTCTGATCATGCGGGCATTCCGCAGGGCGGGGCCTGCCGTCCGATGAACGCTGCTGGCTGGGTGCGGCTCTTGGCCGTGGTGTCGATGCCGCTCTGGCTTGCCGCCTGCGGCGCGGCGGAAAAGACATGGGCGCCGGATGCTGCCGTACAGGCCGCGACCTATCGATTCGACGGGCCGCCGTCCCTGACGCTCTATACCGCGATCAACAACAACACCGGGGCAGGCGAGCACTCCGGCCTGATGATCAACGCCGATCAGCGCGTCCTTTTTGACCCGGCGGGAAGCTGGACACATAGCAAGGTGCCCGAGCGGAACGATGTCCATTACGGTATCAGCGCGGGGGTGGAGCACTGGTATGTCAACTACCACGCCCGTCCCGCTTATCACGTGGTCCGTCAGGAAATCGTGGTCAGCCCCGCTGTCGCGGCGGAAGCCAGGCGGCTGGTGGAGGCCTATGGCGCGACGCCCAAGGCGATGTGTGCCCGGGCTGTCAGCAGTGTATTGTCCCAGCTTCCGGGGTTCGAGGATATCGGGCGGACCTACTTCCCCAAGACGCTGATGGAGGAATTCGGAGAGCGTCCGGGCGTGGTCACAACCTATTTCTACGATGACGATGAGGACAACGCGAACCCGTTGCGTCAGCAGGACCATCCCGATCCGATTCGCTGACCGATTCGCTGAGCGTCAGAAGAGATAGGGCAGGGCCAGCGCCACAGCCCCGCCCAGAATCGCGGCAAGGGTGCTGCGCGTGATCATTCCGACCACGATCGTTGCCCCTGCCGCCATGAGCCGCAGCGGATCCAGCCCGCCATCCGGCGTGTGCTGCAGGACGATGGGCATGGCGAGCCCCGGCAGCACCGCCGCCGCTGTGTAGCGCAGGTGGCGTTGCAGCCAGTGTGGGAAGGGCCGGTTTCCCATCAGCCCGAGAAAGGAGAAGCGGAGCAGGAATGTGCCCGCCCCGAGCGCAAGGATGATCGTCCAGATCTCCAGCTTGCCGTAGCTCATTCGCGCGCCCTCCGCCGCGCCAGAAGCTGCTCCACCGCCGCGCCCGCCATCATCGCGAAGACAGCCGCGACGAGCAGGCCGAGGTTGTAGGGGATGAAGGAAAACGCAAGCGTGAGGACCACTGACACGACCGCCGCCGCCAGATGGGCAGGGTTGCGCAGAAGCGGCGCGATCATGGCGAGGAAGGTGATCGGGATGGCGAGGTCCAGCGGCACGTCGGCTGGAATGAGGCTGCCCGCCGTCGCGCCGACCAGGGTGAAGACGGGCCATGGCACTGCGGTGAAAAGCACCGCGCCGAAGTAATAGGCCACCTTGTCGCGCAGCCGCATCGGAGGCCCGGTGTCGAAGCGCAACGCGCTGATCGCATAGGACTGGTCCGTCAGGCTATAGGCCGCGAGCGCCCTTTGCCACACCGGCATTCCGCCCAGATGCGGCGCGAGGGAGGCCGAATACATCGCCATCCGGATATTGACGGCCAGCCCCGTCGCGATGACGATGAGCACGGGAGCATTGTCATTCATCAGTTGCAGCGCGCTGAACTGCGAGGCGCCGGCGATTACCAGGATGGAAAACCCCATGATCTCGGCAAGGTTGAACCCTGCCGTTCGGGCCGTGATGCCGAACAACAGCCCAAAGGGCACGACGACGATGAGATAGGGCAGGCCCGCGACCACCCCCCGACGAAACCATGGATTGAGAAACATTGGCGCTGGTCGCCTCCGCCGACACCGCGTCACCATAAGGAGGCGAGGTCAGGGTTTGCAACCGCCCGCCGCGCGCCGGTGCGGCGATATTGCATCGCTGTGTCCGATGCCGCGCGGAGGGGGTGCCGATGCCGGTTGGTTGCGGCCTAGTCGAATGTGCCGGCCACGCGACCGAGCAGCATGAAGGCGCGGGCGGTGCGGGTCATGCCGACCATTGCCAGCATCTCATCCGGCACGGTGGGGGCAAAGTCGGAAAGACTGCGGTCGAACTGACGCAGGAAGTGCTGCGCCGCATCGCGGAAGACGGGATCGCTGCGCATCCGTGTTGCGGTCGCTGCGAGCACGTTCGGCTCCTCGATCGCGCCGAGACCGGCGACGGACTGGCCGCGCGCCCCCGCGCTGAACTCCCGCCAGAGCGCGCCGGGCGGCAGCTCCTCGGGCACGAGATCATCCATGTAGATCCCGTCGGCGCCCAGAAGGTTCAACACGTCCTGCGCGGACCGGATGAGCTTGGCAGCGGCCGGATCCTCCAATGCCCGGCGGAGGGTCCGGATGCCTTCCGCATCCTCGGGCGAGTCGGGGAAGTTCAGCGCGCCGATGAAATCCGCAGGCGGTAGCGCCTCCAGCTCGGCGGGTTCCGAGGCAGCCTGCTGGGCTACGGCGCGGGGAGGGGTAGGCTGCCGGCGCGCCGGTTGCGCCGCGCGCGGGGCTCCCGTAGCCGGCTGAGCGAGCGGCGCCTGCGCCCCGGCCGGTTGCAGAACAGATGGCTGCAGAACAGACGGCTGTGCAACAGACTGCTGTGCAACAGGCGGTTGGCGCAATGGCTGGGCCGTTGCGCCACGACGCAGGGCGTCGATTTCCTGCTGCAGGCGGACGGCTTCTTCCCGCAGGCCGCGAACGGTGCGCAGACTGGTCGCGATCAGCCAGATCAGCGCGACAGGCATCGCCACCGCCAGCCCGGCGACAAGTGCCGAGAGCGGTCCCCCGCCCTCGCTCTCCTCGCCGGTGAAGAAGAAGATCGCCGCCATCGCCAGCCACAGCAGCGTGAGCACCGCTGCGGCAATATCGGTCGGCTGAAGCTGGCTGAGGGCGGACCCCTCCGGCAGCAGTCCTGCCGGGCGGGGGGAAGTCTGGTCGTCTTGCGATGTATCAGGCATGCGGAATGCGCTTGCGGCGCCCTCCTCAGATATAGCGGACGGTCACGATCTCATAATTGCGCTCGCCGCCGGGTGTCTTGACCTCGACCGTGTCTCCCTCATCCTTACCGATGAGCGCGCGGGCGAGAGGGGAACGGATGTTGAGAAGGCCGTTCTCGATATCAGCCTCCGTTTCACCCACGATCTGGTAGGTCTTTTCCTCTTCGGTATCCTCATCGACGAGGGTGACCGTCGCGCCGAACTTGATCGGGCCGGAAAGGCGGGACGGCTCGATCACCTCCGCCAGCCCGAGAATGGCCTCGATTTGGCCGATCCGGCCCTCGATGAAGCTCTGCCGTTCGCGGGCGGCATGATACTCGGCATTCTCGGAGAGGTCGCCATGCTCCCGCGCCTCCGCAATCGCGCGGATCACGGCAGGACGCTCGACCGACTTCAGATTGCGCAGTTCCTCGTCCAGCGCGGACTGACCTTTGCGGGTCATAAGGATCTTTTCCATCGTCGTCTTTCCCGGTCTGGAACAAAAGCACCCGAACGCGCTCGATGAAGCGCGCGGGTGCGTGTCATTTCTGCTGCACCTGAACCGAGACGGGCAGGGATTGCAAGCCTGATCCACAGGGAGAGATCGTCCCGTCGGCGGCGCTTTGCCGCAAGGGCACTGCGCTCAGGTCGCCCGTTCCGATTGACCCGTGCGCTACGGCCCGGTAACGCTGACCCCTGACAAAAGCCAGTTCGCCTGCATCTGCGGGCAAGGGGGGACCAGCATGAGTGACGGAATCGAACGGGAGTCGATGGAATATGACGTGGTCATCGTCGGGGCCGGCCCTGCCGGGCTGTCCGCAGCGATCCGTCTGAAACAGCTCGATCCCGACCTGTCCGTCGTGGTGCTGGAGAAGGGGTCGGAGGTGGGGGCGCATATCCTGTCGGGCGCCGTGCTTGATCCGGTTGGCCTGAACAAGCTCATCCCCGACTGGAAAGACAAGGGCGCGCCCGTCACCGTGGCCGTGAACCACGACAGCTTCTACATGCTCGGCGAATCCGGTCAGATCCGGCTGCCAAACTGGCCCATGCCGAAGCTGATGTCCAACCATGGCAACTACATCATCTCGCTCGGCAATCTCTGCCGCTGGCTCGCCGGTCAGGCGGAGGAGCTGGGCGTGGAGATTTTCCCCGGCATGGCCTGCTCGCAGGTCATCTATGGGGAAGACGGCACGGTGAAGGGCGTCGTCGCGGGAGAGTTCGGGCGTGAAGCCGACGGCTCCATCGGCGACAGCTATGAGCCGGGGATGGAACTGCTCGGGAAGTACGTCTTCATCTCCGAAGGCGTGCGCGGCTCGCTGGCCAAGGAGATCATCGCCCGCTACGATCTTTCCGCCGGGCATGAGCCGCAGAAATTCGGCCTTGGCATGAAGGAAATCTGGGAGATCGACCCGGCCAAGCACCGCGAGGGGACGGTCATCCACACGATGGGCTGGCCACTCGGCAAGAATGCGGACGGCGGTTCCTTCATCTATCACGCCGAGAACAATCAGGTGTTCATCGGTTTCGTGGTCCACCTGAACTACAAGAACCCCTACGTTTTCCCCTATATGGAATTCCAGCGCTTCAAGCATCACCCGATGGTGGCGGAGCTTCTGAAGGGTGGCAAGCGCGTGGCCTATGGCGCCCGGGCGATCACCGAAGGCGGCTATCAGTCGCTGCCGAAGATGGTGTTTCCGGGCGGCGCGCTGCTGGGCTGCTCGGCGGGCATGGTGAACGTGCCCCGCATCAAGGGCAGCCACAACGCCATGCTGTCGGGCATCGCGGCGGCAGAAGCGGCGCAGCGGGCGATTGCTGCGGGCCGCACGGGCGACGAGCTTTCCGACTACGAAACCGAAGTCCGTACGGGAGAGATCGGGCGCGACCTGAAGAAGGTGCGCAACGTGAAACCCTTGTGGTCGAAGATGGGGATGCTCGGACTTGGCCTCGGCGGGTTCGACATGTGGACCAACTCGCTCTTCGGGGCGAGCCTGTTCGGCACCATGCCGCATCCCAAGACCGATGCCGCCGCCACGGCGGAGGCGTCTGGCTATGCCCCGATCACCTATCCCAGACCGGATGGCGTGCTGTCCTTCGACCGGTTGACGAATGTCTCGTTCAGCTTCACCAACCATGAGGAAAGCCAGCCCTGCCATCTGAAGCTCAAGGATCCGACGATCCCGATCAGCTACACCCTGCCGAAATTCGCCGAACCCGCGCAGCGATACTGCCCCGCCGGCGTCTATGAGGTGATTGAGGGCACGGAGGGGCCGCGCTTCCAGATCAACTTCCAGAACTGCGTCCACTGCAAGACCTGCGACATCAAGGATCCGCCGCAGAACATCACCTGGACGACGCCGCAGGGCGGCGACGGGCCGAATTATCCCAACATGTAACATTAGGGCGAGCTTCCGTCCCGCTGGTGCGGGGCGATTGCCTTGCTGCCGCCCCACGGATACGGTCACCCGGATGTTCGATCTGTGGTGCCCCTGATGTCTCAGCTTTCCCGTCTCGCCGCCTCCCTGCTCTGCGGCTCTGCCCTGCTTCTCGGGGCAACGGCCGCATGGGCGGATGGCTATGCGGGGCCCTACCTCGCCGGTCGCGCTGCCGCGGGGGAGCGGGACTACCGCGCGGCGGGTACCTATTTCCATGAGGCTCTGTCCCATGATCCGGGCAATGCCCAAGTACAGGAGTTCGCCCTCCTTTCCGATATCGGCCGGGGGGAGTTCGATGCGGCGCTGACTGTGGCGCAGTCCATGCAGCGGGAAGGCCAGGACAGCCAGCTTGCCGACCTGGTGCTGCTCGTGGACATGATCGGGCGGAAAGATTGGGAGGCGGTCAAGGCAGATGTGCAGGGCGGACCGAAGATCAGTCCGCTGATCGACGGACTTGCCGGAGCCTGGGCGGAGTTCGGGCTTGGCCGGATGTCGGATGCGCAAGCCGCCTTCGACAGGGTCGCCAGCAACGAGCCGCTGCGGGCTTTCGCCCTCTACCACAAGGCGCTGGCCCTCGCCGCCGCGGGCGATTTCGAAGGGGCTCAGACCATTCTGGGCGGTGAGACCGGGCGGGTGGTGAGCGTGACGCGCCGGGGCGTCGTCGCGCAGGTGGAGGTGCTGAGCCAGCTCGACCGCAACGCCGACGCCATCGCCCTGATCGACAACACCTTCCAGGGTGATCCGGAGATGGACGGCTTCCGCGCGCAGCTGGAAGCTGGTGAGACGCTGACCTTCGACGTGGTGCGCTCTGCGACCGACGGGATGGCGGAGGCATTTCACGGTGTCGCGGGCGTGCTGGCCAACGGCGGCGGCGAGGATGGTTTCACGCTGGTCTATGCCCGCATGGCCGAACACCTTCGCCCCGATTTTACCGAAGCGATCCTGATGGTCGCAGGGATTCTGGAAAAGCAGGGCCAATATGACCTGGCCACGGTTGCCTACAACCGCATCCCCCGCAACGATCCCGCCTTCCATGTCGCCGAAATGGGCCGCGCCTCCGCGCTTTACGACGGCAGCCGGACGGAGGCCGCGCTCGAGGCCATGGAGCAGCTGGCGAAGGCCTCTCCCGATGTGCTCTCCGTGCAGGTAGCCTATGGCGACATGCTCCGCCGGCAGGAGAAGTTCGCCGACTCCGCGCAAAGCTATGACCGCGCCATCGCCCTGCTGGGAACGCCGGGCCCGCAGCACTGGCCGCTTTTCTTTGCCCGCGGCATTGCCTTCGAACGCTCCGGGCAGTGGCCAAAGGCGGAAGCCGATTTTCGCAAGGCGTTGGAGCTGTCGCCCGATCAGCCCGCCGTGCTGAACTACCTCGGCTATTCCTATGTGGAGCGGCACGAGCATCTGGATGAGGCGCTTGCGATGATCCAGCGCGCGGTGGATGCCCGCCCCGATGACGGCGCGATCACTGACAGCCTTGGCTGGGCGCTCTTCCGGCTCGGCCGCTACGAGGAGGCCGTCGGCCATCTGGAGCGCGCGGCGGAACTGATGCCGGTGGACCCGGTGGTCAATGACCATCTGGGGGACGTTTTCTGGGCCGTCGGGCGCAAGCTGGAGGCCGATTTCCAGTGGCGCCGCGCACTCTCCTTCAACCCGGAGGAAAAGGACGCGACGCGGATTCGCAAGAAGCTCTCCATCGGGCTGGATGCCGTGCTGAAGGAGGAGGGCGCTCCCCCCATCCTGCGGACCGGCGACGCCGACTGATCCTGCCGTGACGCAGCACGCGACCATCGGGGAATTCGCCCCGGCCAAGGTGAACCTCGCTCTGCATGTGACGGGGAGGAGGGCGGATGGCTACCATCTGCTCGACAGTCTGGTGGTCTTTGCCGGGGTGGGCGACAGGGTGACGATAACGCCGGGGCCGCTCTCCCTCACCGTGACGGGGCCGCGCGCAGACGATGTGCCGCAGGGGGAGGGGAACCTCGTGCTGCGCGCCGCGCGCCTGCTGGGGGTGGAGGCGGCGATCACGCTGGAGAAGCGGCTGCCCGCCGCTGCCGGAATCGGGGGCGGTTCTTCCGACGCCGCGGCGACGCTCCGTGCTCTCGTTCGCATGACGGGGCGGGAAGTGCCGGAGGCAGGGCTGGCGCTCGGTGCGGATGTGCCGGTGTGTCTCGGCGGCCGGCCCGCGCGGATGCAGGGGATCGGGGAGGAGGTGGTGCCGTTGTCCGGCCTGCCGAATTTCTGGCTGGTGCTGGCCAATCCCGGTGTGGAAGTACCGACGGCCGCAGTCTTTGGAGCGCTCGCCCGGCGGGACAATCTGCCCTTGCCGCCGCTCCCCCGCCTTGCGGATGCCGCGGCGCTGGGTCACTGGCTGGCGGCGGAGACGCGCAACGACCTCGAGGAACCGGCCCGCGCCCGCGCGCCCGTCATCGCTGAAGTCATTGATCTGCTGGCGGCGCAGCCCGGCTGCCACCTCGCACGGATGTCCGGCTCCGGCGCGACTTGCTTCGGGCTTTTCGATGGTGAGACGGCGGCCGAAGCCGCAGCGCGAGAGGTTCAGCAGGAGGGCTGGTGGGTCGCCGCCGCCCCCGCGCTGCGGGAGCCGCCCGCGCTGTAGCGATCAGTTGATCCGGGCGACCACGAAATCCGCAAGATCGACCAGCATGGCTCTGACGGGATGATGGGGCAGGGGGGCAAGCGCTGCCTTCGCCCGTTCGGCCCAGGCGCGCGCCTCTGCCCGCGTCTCCTCCAGAACCCCGTGCTGATGAAGCAGCCGCAGGGCTTCTTCCAGATCGCCGTCCTGCTGATCGCCCTTCTCGATGACGCGGGTCCAGAAGCTACGCTCCGGCGCGCCGGCCTTCGCCACCGCCTTGATAACCGGCAGCGTCAGTTTTCTCTCCCGGAAGTCGTCGCCGATATTCTTGCCGATGTCCCGGGTGGAGCCGCCATAATCCAGGACATCGTCCACGATCTGAAAGGCGATCCCCAGTGCGTCCCCGTAGTCGCGGAGCGCCGCGACCCACGCCTCCGGCGCGCCTGCGATCACCGCGCCCGATTCCGTCGCGGCGGAGAAGAGCGCTGCGGTCTTGCCGCGCACCACCTTCAGATAGGTGGCCTCCGTCGTCGCCAGATCCTGCGCTGCGGTAAGCTGGAGCACCTCGCCTTCCGCGATCGTCGCGGAGGCATTGGAGAGGATGTCGAGCACCCGGATGGACCCGGGCTCCACCATCAACTGAAAGGCGCGCGCGAACAGGTAATCTCCCACCAGCACGGAGGACTTGTTGTCCCACAGCAGGTTTGCCGTCGGTCGGCCCCTGCGCTGCCGGCTCTCATCGACCACGTCGTCATGGAGCAGCGTCGCGGTATGGATGAACTCCACCGTCGCCGCGAGGTGGACGTGATAGGGGCCGTCGTAGCCCGCAAGCCGCGCCGCGGCGAGCGTCAGCATGGGGCGCAGACGCTTGCCCCCCGCCTCGATCAGATGCGCTGTCACCTCTGGAATTCGAGGCGCGTGCTCCGACGCCATGCGCTCGCGGATCAGGCGGTTCACCGCCGCCATGTCTTCGGCCAGATAGGCGCTCAATGCCTCGAGCGGCCGTGCGACTGCCGGTTCCACGCCCGGCCTCGACAACCGGGGGGAAGTCACGTTTACTCCGCTCATGCGAGAAGTGCTGCGAACAAGCGACCCAACCGTCATCCCCTTTGCCGTGGCCTTGCTTCAGGGCGAGGGTATAGCCGCGTTTCCACTGGACGTCCACATGAGCATTCTCGAAGGATCTCTGGGCATTCTGCCGCGGCGCCTCATGGTGCGCGACGGTGACCTGAGCCATGCGCGCCGTGTGCTCATGGACAATGGCCTGCCGGTCAGCGAGTGATCCATGCGCGCAGCCAGCCGATGACGCAGCCCTCCGACGGTGCCCCCCTGCCGCGCTTCGCCGAAGGTGACCTGACCTGCGACAAGTTTCTTGGCGGCCGGCTCCGCATCCTGCAACCGCGGGAGGGCTATCGGGCGGCTATAGATCCGGTGCTCCTCGCCGCTTCCGTTCCGGCGAAAGGGGGTGAGTCGGTTCTGGAACTCGGTTGTGGAGCAGGGGTGGCGAGCCTGTGTCTGGGGGTGCGTGTGCCGGGGCTGCGCCTGATGGGGGTGGAGCGTCAGGCGGCTTATGCGGACCTCGCCCGCAGGAATGCTGTCGTCAATGGCATCCCGCTTGTAGTGACCGAGGGGGATATCGCCGCGCTTCCCGCGCATCTGAAGGCGGAGAGCTTCGACCACGTCATTGCCAATCCCCCCTATTATCAGACCGATGGCGGCACCCGCGCCAGCGATCCGGGGCGGGAGGCCGCGCTTCGGGAGGAAACGCCGCTTGATCTCTGGGTGGAGACGGGCCTGAAGCGGCTTTCTCCGGGGGGATATCTCAGCATGATTCAGTCGGCGGATCGTCTGCCGGACCTGCTCACCTCCCTCTCCGCCCGGACGGGAGGCATCGTGGTTCTGCCGCTGGCTCCGCGTGAGGGGCGAGCGGCACGACGGATCATCTGCCGGGCCCGGAAAGGCAGCCGCGCGGCCTTCCGCCTGCTTGCACCTTTTGTGCTCCACGAGGGAGAAAAACACGAAGCTGATTGCGAAAATTTCAAGAACAACGTATCTGAAATTCTCCGTGATGGCAGGAACCTGCCGTTTTAGCAACAAATGTGCTCTTTCTGTCGCCGGCACGTCATAACTCCGTTTCATTCCGGGCGTGACACGACTCGTCTCCTGTGTTCCTATTGATCTGTGGATCACCAAAGGAGGAAGACCGTGGCCGTCAGTTCCCACCTGCAAGAGCTCCGCAAGAAGCACGCCGCGCTATCAGCGCGCGTCGAGGAGGCGCAGCGCAGTCCCGCGACAGACGCGCTCCATATTGCCGAGATGAAGCGGCAGAAGATGCGTCTCAAGGAGGAGATCAAACGCCTTTCGGCGCACTGATCTTCTGGCGTGCCTTGCCGGCGCGGGCGGCGAGAGCTGCTCCGCCGGTTATCAGCAGGGCTGCAAGGAGCAGGGTCACACTGGCTTCGGCGATACCTGCGACGATGAGAGCGACGGTAGAGAGCAATGGGGCGGCATAGCTGGCAACACCCAGAAGCTGCACATCTCCGCGCTTGACGCCTACGTCCCAGGTGTAGAAGGCGATGCCCACCGGTCCCAGTCCGAGGAGAACGACGCAGACCCAACCCGTCAGATCCTTGGGCCAGATCGTCGGCTCGAACATGACATGAGCCAAGGCGGAGAGCACTGCCGTGGCAATGCAGAATACGGCCACGCTCTCAGTAGGAACGGCACCCAGTCTGCGAGAGATGAGGGAGTAGGCCGCCCATGTAAGAGCGCAGCCGAAGGCCAACATCTGCCCCAGGCCGGATGCCTCACCGTTCGAACCCTTGCCGAGGATGATGAGCGTCGCGCCCGAAAAGGCCAGAAGCGCGCCGGCGACATGCGCGGCGCGGAGCCGCTCACCCGGAAGCAGGGCCGAGCCCAGCACGATGAGCAGCGGCCATAAATAGGCGATCAAGCCCGTTTCCGCCGTCGGGCTGAGCCGGAAGGCAGTAAAATACAGGATATGGTATCCGAAAAGCCCGGCCGTCCCAAAGGCATAGACAGCGAGCGGCACCTGCCGCAGTCGATGCGCCGTGCCGGAGACTGCCATCCAGACCACGCCGACCATGCCGCCGATCCCGAAGCACAGCGCATTCAGCAGGAGCGGTGGGACTGGCGATGAACCGATGGTGAAAAGGGCCAGCAGCGCCCAAAGAAGCACTGCCGACAAGCCGACCAGCGTGGCACGGCTGCGGGACGCGTCGCGGGGACGCGCCCCGCTTGTGTCAGACGAAGAACTGTCCGCCATTCGCCGTAATCGTGGACCCCGTGATGAAGCCCGCATCATCGGAGGCGAGGAACACCACGCAACGCGCGATCTCCTCCGGCTGTCCAAGACGCCCGGTGGGGATCTGGGCGACGATGCTCTCGCGCACCTTTTCCGGCACAGCCATCACCATCTCCGTGGCGATATAGCCCGGTGCGATGGCGTTCACAGTGATGCCCGCCCGCGCGCCCTCCTGTGCCAGCGCCTTGGTGAAGCCGAGATCTCCTGCCTTGGCGGCGGAGTAGTTTGCCTGCCCCGCCTGCCCCTTCTGCCCGTTGATGGAGGAGATGGAGATCACGCGGCCAAATTTCCGCTCCCGCATCCCCGGCCAGAGCGGGTGGGTCATGTTGAACAGTCCGCTGAGGTTGGTGTCGATCACTTCGCGCCACTGATCGGGCGTCATCTTGTGGAAGAGTGCGTCCCGCGTGATACCGGCATTGTTCACCAGCACGTCGACAGGGCCAAGCGCCGCCTCCACTTCCGCGATTCCCGCCTTGCAGGCCTCATAATCGGCGACCGACCAGCGAAACGTCGGAATGCCGGTATCGCGGCTGAACTCGTCCGCCGCGGCGCTGTTGCCGGCGTAATTCGCGGCAACCTTGTAACCCGCATCTTTGAGCGCGAGGGAGATGGCTGCGCCAATCCCCCTCGTGCCACCCGTCACCAATGCGACTCTCGACATAACTTCCCCCCTCTCCCAAGAAATCAATTGTACGGTAATGATAGTCCTGTGCCGCTCACGCGCGTTCGAGACACATCGCCACACCCATTCCGCCGCCGATGCAGAGCGTCGCGAGGCCCCTCTTCGCGTCGCGCCGCGTCATTTCATGCAGCAGGGTATTGAGAATCCGGGCGCCCGAAGCGCCGATCGGGTGGCCGATGGCGATGGCGCCGCCGTTCACGTTCACGATCTCCGGATCCCAGCCCATCTCCTTGTTCACCGCCAGCGCCTGCGCCGCGAAGGCTTCGTTCGCCTCGACCAGATCGAGGTCCGACACCTTCCAGCCCGCCTTCTCCAACGCCTTGCGCGAGGCGGGGATCGGCCCCGTGCCCATGATCGCAGGATCGACCCCGGCAGTAGCCCAGGAGGCGATGCGCGCGATCGGTTTCAGGCCGCGCCGCGCCGCTTCCTCCTCCGTCATCAGCAGCACGCCCGCCGCGCCGTCGTTGATGCCGGAGGCATTGGCGGCGGTGACGGTGCCATCCTTGGCGAAGGCGGGTTTCAGCTTGGCCATCGCGTCGATCGTCGCGCCGTGGCGGATGTATTCGTCGGCATCCACCGTCACGTCGCCCTTGCGGGTCTTCAGCACCACGGGGACGATCTCATCCTTGAAGCGGCCTGCCTTCTGCGCGGCTTCCGCCTTGTTCTGAGAGGCGACGGCGAATTCGTCCTGCGCCTCACGGGTGATCTGGAACTTGGCGGCGACATTCTCCGCCGTCTGGCCCATGTGGTAGCCGTTGAAGGCATCCCACAGACCGTCGCGGATCATCGAATCGATGAACTTGAGATCGCCCATCTTGGTGCCCGCGCGCAGATGCTGCACATGGGGGGACAGGGACATGCTCTCCTGCCCGCCGGCCGCGATCACGGTGGCATCGCCGAGCTGGATGTGCTGCGCCCCGATCGCCACGGCGCGAAGGCCGGAACCGCAGACCTGATTGATGCCCCAGGCGGCGGCCTCTATCGGCAGACCGGCGTTCACATGCGCCTGACGGGCCGGGTTCTGGCCCTGCCCTGCGGGAAGCACCTGGCCGAGAATGGTTTCCGACACATCCCCCCGCGCGATGCCCGCGCGCTCCACCAGCGCCTCCAGCACGACCTTGCCAAGCTCATGGGCAGGCGTGGACGCGAAAGAGCCGTTGAAGCTGCCGACCGCAGTACGGGCGGCGGAAACGATCACAACATTGGTCATGGCAATTCTCCCCTTGGGCCGGGTTGCGTGCAGGCACCGGCGCTTGTGCAATCTATGGCTGCTCGCCAAAGAGAGCGCAACAGCGACGGCGCTGATATGCCGCAGCTTGACCCTGACGGGAAAAAGTTCATTTTTCGTTCTCAAAAGGAGCGTTGCACATGAGCGTGGAAACATCGCCTGCCCGCTGCGGCTGGTGCGGAGCCGATCCGCTATACGTCGCCTATCACGATACGGAATGGGGCGTTCCGCTGCGGGACGGACGCGCCTTGTGGGAGCTTCTGCAGCTGGAGGGGTTTCAGGCCGGGCTGTCCTGGATCACCATCCTGCGCAAGCGGGAGGCGTTCCGCCGGGCTTTCGCAGGGTTCGATCCGGCAGTGGTCGCCGGATGGGGGGAGGCGGAGGTCGCCCGTCTGCTGGGCGATGCGGGAATCGTCCGGCACCGCGGCAAGATCGAGGCGACCATCGGCAATGCGCGCGCCTTTCTGGACCTTGGCGGAGCCGAGCCGTTCGCCGACCTCGTGTGGCGCCATGCGCCGCAGGACCACGCGCCGCCCCGGACGATGGCGCAGGTGCCGCCGAAGACAGCCGATTCCATCGCGCTGTCCAAGGCGTTGTCCCGTGCGGGGTTCCGCTTCTGCGGGCCGACGACGGCCTATGCCTTCATGCAGTCGGCGGGGCTGGTCAACGACCATGTCGCCGCCTGCTTCCGTCAGCGGATCATTGCGGAGACCGGATCAGCGCCTCGATGACCGCGACCGCTTCCGGTGTGTCCCAGTCGGCATCGCCGATCAGGCGGGCGACCTCTCTGCCGTCGGCATCGACCAGGACGGAGACGGGAAGCCCCAGCACGCCCATGTCCCGCGCCATCTGCATCTTCGGATCGCGTAAGCGCGGAAGCTCCGTCACGCCGATCTCATCAAGAAACTTGTCCACCCCCCGCGCGTCGGAACGGCCGGTCGCCACGGTAACCACTTCGAAAGGCGTATCGGCCATCTTCTTCTGAAGCCGTTCAAGGGAGGGCATCTCCTCCCGGCAGGGGGCGCACCACGTCGCCCAGAAGTTGATAAGCACCGGCTTTCCCTGCCATTCGGCGATGGAGCGGGGGTTGCCCGCCTCATCCTCCAGCGCGGCGGAGGAGACGTCGGGCGGGTTCGCGGAAAGGGTGAGCTTGCGCATATCCCCCGCTCGGGCCGCCTCCATCGCCGCCAGATCGGCCGCGAAGACATGAGGCGTGTTTACGCCAAGCCCGAGGGCCGCGTATAGGACAAGGGATCGAATGCGCATGTTTCCTCCAGAGGCCACGATGACCAGTATGACCGACAAAGGCACTTCCGACACGGGCGCGAACTCCATGTGGGGTGGCCGCTTCGCCGCGGGGCCGGACGCGATCATGGAGGCGATCAACGCCTCCATCGGGTTCGACCAACGGCTAGCGGCGCAGGACATCCGCGGCTCGCGTGCCCATGCCGCAATGCTGGCGGTGACGGGTATCATCTCCGATACCGATGCGCAGGCCATCGGGGAAGGGCTTCTCACGGTCTTGTCAGAGATCGAGGGCGGCGCCTTCAAGTTCCGCACTGATCTGGAAGACATCCACATGAATGTGGAGGCGCGGCTCAAGGAGATCATCGGGGAGCCGGCGGGCCGGCTGCACACCGCGCGGAGCCGGAACGATCAGGTCGCGCTCGACTTCCGCCTCTGGGTGCGGGACCAGACAGATGCGGTGATCGCCGGGCTGGACCTGCTGATCCGCGCCTTCCTCGCCCAGGCGGAGAAGGGGGCGGACTGGGTGATGCCGGGCTTCACCCATCTCCAGACCGCGCAACCCGTGACATGGGGGCACCACATGATGGCCTATGTGGAGATGCTGGGCCGGGACATGGGGCGCTTCCAGGACGCCCGCATCCGCATGAATGAAAGCCCGCTCGGTGCCGCCGCGCTGGCGGGCACATCCTTCCCCATCGACCGGGAGATGACCGCGCAGGAGCTGGGCTTCGACCGGCCGATGGCCAATTCGCTGGACGCGGTGGCGGATCGGGATTTCGCGCTGGAGTTCCTCTCCGCCGCCTCCATCTGCGCCATGCACCTGTCGCGCTTTGCCGAGGAGCTGGTGATCTGGTCCTCCGCCCAGTTCCGGTTCGCGCGGCTGTCGGACCGGTTCTCCACCGGCTCCTCCATCATGCCGCAGAAGCGCAACCCGGATGCGGCAGAGCTTCTGCGCGCCAAGCTGGGCCGGATCCTCGGCGCGACGGTCGCGCTCTTCACCATCATGAAGGGCCTGCCGCTCACCTATTCCAAGGACATGCAGGAGGACAAGGAACAGGTCTTCGACGCCGCCGACAACCTCATCCTGTCGCTCGCCGCGATGGAAGGCATGGTGCGGGATCTGACGGCGAATGTCCCGGTGCTGGAGGCCGCGGCGGCCTCCGGCTTCTCGACGGCGACCGACCTTGCCGACTGGCTGGTGCGGGAACTGGGCCTGCCGTTCCGGGATGCCCACCATGTCACCGGAACGCTGGTCGCCATGGCGGAGAAGAAGGGCGTCGACCTGCCAGAACTCACGCTGGCGGAGATGCAGTCAGTGCATCCGGGCATCCGTGATGACGTGTTCGCGGTGCTGGGCGTTCACAATTCCGTCCGCAGTCGCCAGAGCTATGGCGGCACGGCGCCTGATCAGGTGCGCAGCCAGATCGCCCGCTGGAAGGAGAAGCTGGCGTGAGGCTTCTGCCGCTTCTGGCACTTCTGGCGCTTTCGGCCTGCGGGGCCGATGGCGTGCCGCTCTATCCGGATGGCACGCCCGCCACCTATATCGACACGCGGGAGGAAGATGTCACGATCTCTCCCTCCGCCAACTGGGTGGAGCCGCCCCGGCAGCCGCGTTCCTGACAATATGGAGACCGGCATGATATCGCTGCAGCTGCCGCTGCCGATGATCAGCCGGGCGCGGACCGGCTGGAGCACGACGGCCGTGATGCTCGACAGCAATGGCCGTCTGTAGCCGAGAGGGGCTTCGCCTGCGTGCGGTTTCCCGGCTGCCAGGTCCATATGGCCCCGAGGAACCCCTGTAGCGCGCCCGGTAAAGGCGGCGAAGCGCCGCCGGCAGGCGCCGCGACGCTCCGATGCGCATCCGGCAGCGGGCCTTCCCCCGTTAGCCGGCACCGATCGCCTCCGGTTTGAAAGTGTCCGCCGCGGGAGGGGTCTGCACTGGCGATGCATTCGCGATCCCGAGGCGCCCTGCACCTGTCAACAAATGTCGGAGCCGGAACAAACTGCGGATCGGGTCCGTTCGCTTCGGACAGCACAGGAGATGCAGATGGCGATGATCGAGACGCGCGACGGAACCAGGCTCTATGTGAAGGATTGGGGGCAGGGGCGGCCTGTCGTCCTGCTGCATGGCTGGCCGCTGTCTTCGGATACATGGGATGATACCGGCATGGCTTTGGCCGCCGCCGGGCATCGGGTGATCGCCTATGACCGGCGCGGCTTCAGCCGATCGGAGCAGCCGTGGTCGGGCTATGACTACGATACGCTGGCCGACGATCTGGCGGATGTTCTGGCGGCCACCGGCGCCGAGGATGCGGCGCTCATCGGCTTCTCCATGGGTGGGGGAGAAGTCGCGCGCTACCTGTCCCGCCACGGCTCCACGCGGATCTGGGCGGCGGGGCTGGTCGCTTCCGTGGTCCCTTACATGCTGAAGACGACGGACAATCCCGATGGCACGCCGCAGGAGGTGTTCGACGACATGGCGAAGGGCATGAAGGAGGACCGTGCCCATTTCTTCGCCGACTTCTTCAAGACCTTCTACGGCAAGACACTGCTGCAGGGCGGTGGACTTCTGAGCGGCGGTGTCAGCGACGAGGTGGTTCAATGGTCGTGCAATCTGGCGATGCAGGCGAGCCTCAAGGCGACGCTGGCCTGTGCGGAGTCTTTCGCAACCACTGATTTCCGCCCCGACCTGACGGCTTTCACCATGCCGACGCTCATCATCCACGGAACGGCGGACAAGACGGTGCCGATCGACGCCTCCGCCCGCGCCGCGGCGCGCGGCATCGCGAACAGCCAGCTTGTAGAATACGAGGGCGGTCCGCACGGGCTGCAGGCCTCTCACAAGGAGCGGCTGACCGCTGATCTGCTGGCCTTTCTGCGGTAACTGTGGCCCGGGCAGCAACCCCGCGGGAGCATCCCGGCAATTGGCTCTCGCAGGGCGGTGACAAATTGCTATAACGGCAGGCAAAGCAAGGAGCCTGCCATGTCCCTCTCCCCCATCGACCGGGCCAAGGTCGTTGCCGCCCGCCGCGCCGTCGACTTCATAGAGGACGGCATGAAGGTTGGCCTGGGCACGGGCTCCACCGCGGCTTTCATGGTGCGGCGGCTGGGCGAGGTGGTGCGGGAGGAGGGTCTCCGCGTCACGGCTGTCCCGACGTCGACGCGCACGGCGGAGCTCGCGGCGGAGCTTGGCATCCCGCTCACCACGCTGGACGAGGCGGGCTGGCTGGACGTGACCATCGACGGGGCGGATGAGTTCGACGGGGCGCTCAACCTTGTCAAGGGCGGCGGCGGGGCGCTGCTTCGGGAGAAGATCGTGGCGACGGCCTCCGACCGGATGATCGTCATCGCGGATGCGGCCAAGGAGGTCGGCATGCTCGGTGCCTTCGACCTGCCGGTGGAGGTGATCCCCTTCGGCATGCAGGCCACCCGCACCCTGATTGAGGAGGTTCTTGCCGGGCAGGATGTGATGGGCCGCGCCATCACCCTGCGCATGGCGGGGGAGCGGCCTTTCGTCACGGACGAGGGCAACCATATCTTCGATCTCTCGCTCGCGCGGATCGGCAATCCCGGCTCTCTGGCGCTGATGCTGAACCAGATCCCCGGCGTGGTGGAGAACGGGCTTTTCATCGACATCTGCGATACGGTGGTCATCGGCCATGCCGACGGGCGGGTGGAACTGCGCGACCTCGACGCCGGGACCGTTTCCATCGAGCGGAGCGATCTGGGCGAGGGCGACAACATCTTCGCGGATCTCTAGGAGCAGTCGCATGGCCTTCGACCTCGACCTGTTCGTGATCGGCGCGGGTTCCGGCGGTGTGCGCGCGGCCCGCGTGGCTGCACAGTCCGGCGCAAAGGTTGCTGTCGCGGAGGAATACCGCGTCGGCGGCACCTGTGTCATTCGCGGCTGCGTGCCCAAGAAGCTCATGGTCTTTGCCTCCTCCTTTCCGGCGGTGGTGGAAGACGCGCGCGCCTATGGCTGGGATGCCAGCATCGGCAGCTTCGACTGGGGCCGCTTCCGCAGGGCGCTGCATAACGAGCTCGACCGGCTCGAGGCGATCTATCGCGCCAATCTGGAGCGGGCGGGCGTCACCCTCCATGCCGCCCGCGCGGTGCTGGAGGACGCCCATACCGTGCGGCTCGACAGCGGCGAGAGCTTCACCGCGAAGCATATCCTCATCGCTACGGGCGGCGCGCCTTTCATCCCGGACATTCCGGGGCGGGAGCTTGCCTCCACCTCCAACGACATGTTCCTGATGGAGGAACTGCCGCGCTCCATCCTCGTGGTGGGCGGCGGCTATATCGCCTGCGAATTCGCCTGTATCCTCAACAGTCTGGGCGTCGATGTGACGCTGGCCTATCGCGGGCCGCAGATCCTGCGCGCCTTCGATGAGGAGATCCGCGGCCATGTCTCCGCCGCGATGCGGGGCGCGGGTATCGACATCCGGACGGAGACGGATGTGGCGGCGCTGCATCCCGCGGCGGACGGTGTGCGGGTCGTCTTCGCCGATGGCGGCCAGGAGGATTACGGGCGGGTGCTCTATGCCACGGGCAGGGCGCCCTCGACCGGTGGCCTGGGGCTGGAGGCCCTGGGGGTGCGGTTGCGGAAATCCGGGGCCATCGCGGTGGATGAGTGGTCGCAGACCTCCGTCCCGTCCATCTATGCGGTGGGCGACGTGACCGACAGGGTGAACCTTACCCCCGTCGCGATCCGCGAGGGGCAGGCTTTCGCGGAAACCGTATTCCACGGCAATCCCACGAAGGCGGATCATGACCTCGTTCCCTCCGCCGTCTTCACCCAGCCGGAAATGGCCGGGATCGGCATGACCGAGCAGGAGGGGCGGGAGCGGGGCGGGGTGCAGATCTACTCCACCGCATTCCGTCCGATGCGGACGCTCTTTGCGGGCCGGGATGACCGGGTGCTGATGAAACTGGTGGTGGACAACGAAAGCCGCCGTGTGCTCGGGTGTCACATCGTCGCACCGGAGGCGGGGGAGATGATCCAGCTCGCCGCGATTGCGGTGAAGATGGGCGCGACCAAGGAAGACTTCGACAGAACCGTAGCCGTTCACCCGACGATGGCGGAGGAACTGGTCACCATGAAGGCACCCTCCCGGTCATGGTGACGCACCCCCCGGCGCTTGACATGAGCGGCGATAGTCCACAGTTGGCACCTCGCACCAGTGCGGAATCGAGGCGGAGAGGAAGGAAACCGGATTAATGGCAGGACATTCCGGCGGCCCCTGGGGGGGCGGAGGATCAGGCGGCGGCGGTGACAACCGGGGGGACGATCCCCGCGGGGGCAACCGGCGTCCCGGTGAAGGTCCCCAGATCCCCGAACTCGACCAGATCATGAAAAAGGGGCAGGAGCAGCTCCGCGTGCTGATGGGCGGTCGCGGGACCGGCTCCGGCGGCCCGCGTCAGTCCGGCCCCGGTCTGGGCATCACGCGCAAGGGCGTGTTCCTGGCGATCGGCGCGCTGTTCATCGGCTGGCTCGCGCTTTCCTTCTATACGGTGCGGCAGGAGGAGCGGTCGGTCGAGCTGCTGTTCGGGCGCTACTACAAGACCGGGGAACCGGGTCTGAACTTCGCGCCCTGGCCGGTCGTGACGCGGGAGATCTTCTCCGTCACCGGTGAACGGACGCTCGACATCGGCTCCAACGCCAATTCCCGCCGCTCCGACGGGCTGATGCTCACTCAGGACGAGAACCTTGTGGATACGGAGTTTCAGGTCGTCTGGAACATCAACGATCCGTCGAAATACCTGTTCAACCTCGCCGATCCGATGGACACGATCCGTGCCGTTTCGGAAAGCGCCATGCGCGACATCATCGCGCGCTCGCAGATGGCGCCGATCCTGAACCGGGACCGGGGCATCATCGCCTCCGACCTGCAACAGGCGGTGCAATCGACGCTCGATACCTATGACAGCGGCATCAACATCATCCGCGTGAACTTCGACCGCGCCGACCCGCCGTCCGAGGTGATCGACAGCTTCCGTCAGGTGCAGGCGGCGCGTCAGGAACGCGACCGGCTCCAGAATCAGGCGGATGCCTATGCCAACCGCGTGCTCGCCGGGGCGCGGGGGGAAAGCGCCCGGGTGCTGGAGGAGGCCGAAGGTTACCGTGCCCAGGCCGTCAATGCGGCACAGGGTGAGGCGAGCCGCTTCGTCTCCGTCTATGACGAATATCGCAACGCCCCCGACGTGACCCGTCGCCGGATGTATCTCGAAACCATGGAGCGCGTCTTCGGCCGCGTCGATAAGGTGATCGTCGATGGCGTGAACGGAGAGAACGGGCAGGGTGTGCTGCCGCTCCTGCCGCTGGGCAACCGGGCCATGCCGCAGGCGCCCGTCGCCGGCGCTGCCGGGACCACGACGACCAACGGGGGGAACAACTGATGAAACGCTCCACGATTGGTATTGTCGTCGTTGTTCTTCTGGCGGTTCTGGGCCTGTCCTCCATCTTCATCGTGGACGAGCGGGAGAAAGTTCTGGTCCTCCAGTTCGGGGAGGTGAAGGCCGTTCGCGAGGATCCGGGGATGTATCTCAAGATCCCCTTCATTCAGGAGGTCGTGCGCTATGACGGGCGGATCCTGAGCCTTCCCACGCAACCGGCGGAAATCACCCCGCTCGATGACCGTCGCCTGGTCGTCGATGCCTTTGCCCGCTGGCGGATCTCCGATGTGGTGCGCTTCCGCGAGGCCGTGGGCGTCGAGGGTGAGCGCGCAGCGCAGGCCCGGCTGGAGCGGATCCTGAACGCGGAAATCCGCGAGGTTCTGGGCTCCGTGCCCTCCGGTGCGGTGCTCTCGGAAGACCGGACCCCGCTGATGAACCGTATCCGCGATCAGGCCCGCGTGCAGGCGCAGGCACTGGGGATCGAGGTCATCGACGTGCGCCTGACCCGCACGGACCTGCCGGAGCAGAACCTTGCCGCGACCTTTGCCCGGATGCGGGCGGAGCGGGAGCGGGAGGCCGCCGACGAGATCGCGCGCGGTAACGAGGCCGCCCAGCGTATTCAGGCCCTGGCAGACCGGACAGTGACGGAGCTTGTCTCAGACGCCCGCCGCCAGAGCGAGGTCATCCGCGGTGAAGCCGATGCGGAGCGGAACCGCATCTATGCGGAGGCCTTCGGGCGGGACCCGGAGTTCTTCGCCTTCACCCGGTCGCTCACCGCCTATGAAAACGCGCTCCAGCAGAACAACACCTCCGTGGTGATGAGCCCCGGAAGCGAGTTCTTCGAGTTCTTCAAGAGCGATAGCGGCACCCGACCCGCGAATTGATGCAGAAAGGCCGGTCCCAGCGACCGGCCTTCTCGTTTCCGGCGTTCAGGAAGCGCTTGCTCTCTCCCGTCAGCCATGGAACCCTCCATGTTACGAAGTG
Source organism: Haematobacter massiliensis (assembly GCF_000740795.1). Classification (GTDB taxonomy): domain Bacteria; phylum Pseudomonadota; class Alphaproteobacteria; order Rhodobacterales; family Rhodobacteraceae; genus Haematobacter; species Haematobacter massiliensis. The sequence goes on along the minus strand of NZ_JGYG01000003.1, from coordinate 137,986 downwards.
TCACACCGAATTGAGACACCGCGACGGTCATTGATTTGCGGCGAAAGCGCACAGATCCCAAATAGGAGGAGACGGTTCGGGAGCGTGCTGCCTCGCCGGACCCCTGAAGAGGAAGGAGCTTGGAGTGTCGTCCTTGGTCGTCAAATCACAATCGCTGCGCAGTGCCCCGGCGCGCGCTCTGCTGGCCCTCGGGCTGGTCGCCGGGTTGGGCCTGAGCACCGCGCTGGTGCCGGTCCTCGCGCCCGCCGCCTCCGCTCAGACTGCTCCGAATGGCATGCCCCTGAGCTTTGCCGACCTTGCGGAGCGGGTCAGCCCGGCGGTGGTCAATATCACCACCACATCCACGGTTGCCACGTCCATGCAGGGCGGGATTCCGGGCGTTCCCCCGGGGTCGCCGTTCGAGGATTTCTTCCGCGACTTCATGCCCCCGGGCCAGGGCGGCGGCGATGGTGCCCGCCCGGTTCCGCGGCGAAGCCAGGCGCTCGGCTCGGGATTCATCATCTCCGCTGACGGGTTCATCGTCACCAACAACCACGTCATCGAGGGTGCGGATCAGATCCAGATCGAAACCTATGCGGGCGAGAAACTGGATGCCAAGGTAGTGGGCACGGACCCCAATACCGACATCGCGCTGCTGAAGGTCGAGGATGCCAAGCAACTCCCCTTCGTGAAGTTCGGTGATTCCAACCGGGTTCGTGTGGGGGAGCCGGTGATGGCGGTCGGCAACCCGCTGGGTCAGGGCTTCTCCGTGTCCTCCGGCATCGTCTCTGCCCGCGGGCGGGCGTTGCAGGGCACCTATGACGACTACATCCAGACTGATGCGGCGATCAACCGGGGGAACTCCGGCGGGCCGCTCTTCGACATGGATGGCGAGGTGATCGGGGTGAACACCGCGATCCTCAGCCCCAATGGCGGGTCCATCGGCATCGGTTTCGCCATGTCCTCGGCGGTCGTGTCGCGTGTGGTGGATCAGCTCAAGGAGTTCGGCGAGACCCGGCGCGGCTGGCTCGGGGTGCGCATTCAGGACGTGACGCCCGATATCGCCGAATCCATGGGTCTGGCGGGTGCAGGAGGCGCGCTGGTGACCGATGTGCCGGAAGGGCCTGCGGAGGTCGCCGGGATCAAGTCTGGCGATGTGATCACCGAATTCGACGGGGTGAAAGTGAACGACACCCGCGAGCTTGTCCGTCAGGTCGGCGCGACAGAGGTCGGCAAGAAGGTCGCCGTTGCCCTGATGCGCGACGGCAAGCCCGTGACGGTTGATCTGACGCTCGGCCGTCGCGAGGAAGCGGAGGGAGCGCAGGTGGTTCCCGCTGCGGCGGCGCCGGAGGCACAGAAGCAGCAGACGCTTCTCGGCATGACCGTCACCGCCCTGACGCCCGAGATGCGCAAACAGCTTGAAGTGCCGAACGGCACCGATGGTCTGGTGATAACCGGCATCGACGACGGCAGCGAAGCCTTCGAGAAGGGTCTGCGCAACGGCGATCTCATCACCGAGGCGGGGCAGCAGAAGGTCGCCACGCCGAAGGATCTGGAAACGCGGATTTCGGAAGCCAAGGAGGCGGGGCGCAAATCGCTCCTCCTGCTCATCCGCCGCGAGGGGGAGCCGCGCTTCGTGGCGCTCTCCGTCGACAAGGTGTGATGTCGTCTGGATGATGTTTCTGGGGCCGGGTCCGTGTTTCGGGTCCGGCCTTTATCCATGAGAGACCTTCGCATGTTCAGCCACGAACTGTTCGGATGAGGGCGGCGCAGGCGCTTCGCATCGCACGGCCCAGCGACGATCTGGAGGCTGTGGTCGCGTTTTACCGTGATGGTCTGGGATTGGAGGTCATCGCCAGCTTCGAGGCGCATGACGGCTTCGATGGTGTCATGCTGGGCAAGCCGGGGATAGCCTGTCACCTTGAGTTCACGCGGAAGTCTGGTCATCCAGCGGGGCGTGCGCCGACACAGGACAATCTGCTGGTCTTCTATATCCCGGACCCCGAGGAATGGCAGGCGGCAGGCGGCAGGCGGCAGGCGGCAGGCGGCAGGCGGCAGGCGGCGGTCGGGCGACTGCGGCGCGCGGGCTACGATCCTGTGCCCTCCTTCAACCCCTATTGGGACAGAAGCGGCAGGACATTCGAGGATCCTGACGGCTATCGCATCGTGCTCCAGAACGCGGCCTGGCCCGCGCCGCCCTGAGGTCGCATTGACCCATCCTGCGGGTTCCGGCCGCCAGGGCAGCCACTTTTGCTATTCCCCGCGTTCGATCCGGTAGTCGCGCTCGATATGGGCCGTCTGGCGCCCCCAGTCGGAGGTCTTCACCCGCTCCTGATGCGCGATGAAGGCGGCACGATCGACGAAGGCTTCCCTCACGGCAAAGCGCATGGGATCGGACATGGAGCGCACGACCTCAAAGGATAGACACCCTGGCTCGGCGCGGCTGAGCCGGGTGTGCTCCTCCAGCAACGCTGCGGCGAGATCGGCATCCGCCATCGTGGCGCACAGCAGCCATCCCGTCAGCACCACCGTGCGGTCTTCCTCCATCCCGCTCCCTCCCCACCAAGACGTATTAAAAAACCCCCGGAGGACTCGCCTCCGGGGGTTTCTGGTTCACTGTCCGTCCTGCCTCAGCAGGAATAGTACATCTGGTATTCGATCGGGTGGGGGGTGTGTTCGTAGTTATACACTTCTTCCCACTTGAGGGCCATGTAGCCTTCCAGCTGGTCCTTGGTGAACACGTCGCCCGCGAGCAGGAACTCGTGATCCGCTTCCAGCTCGGTCAGCGCCTCGCGCAGCGAGCCGCAGACGGTCGGGATGGTCGCCAGTTCTTCCGGCGGCAGATCGTAGAGATCCTTGTCGGAAGCCGGGCCCGGATCGATCTTGTTCTTGATCCCGTCGATGCCGGCCATGAGCAGCGCGGCGAAGCACAGGTAGGGGTTCGACGAGGGATCGGGGAAGCGGGCTTCCACACGCTTGGCCTTGGGCGATTCCGACCACGGAATACGCACGCAGCCCGACCGGTTGCGCGCGGAGTAGGCGCGCAGAACCGGGGCTTCGAAGCCGGGGGTCAGGCGCTTGTAGGAGTTGGTGGACGGGTTGGTGATCGCGTTCAGCGCCTTGGCATGCTTCAGGATGCCGCCGATGAACCACAGCGCTTCCTGGCTGAGATCCGCGTATTTGTCTCCGGCGAAGAGCGGCTTGCCGTCCTTCCAGATCGACATGTTCACGTGCATCCCGGTGCCGTTGTCGCCGCGCATGGGCTTCGGCATGAAGGTCACCGATTTGCCATAGGCGGCGGCGACGTTGTGGATGACGTATTTGTATTTCAGCAGCTCGTCCGCCTGCTTGGTCAGCGAACCGAAGATCAGGCCGAGTTCGTGCTGGTTGGACGCCACTTCGTGGTGGTGCTTGTCCACCTTCATGCCCATCCGCTTCATGGTGGAGAGCATTTCGGACCGCAGATCCTGCGCCGGGTCGATCGGGTTGACCGGGAAGTAGCCGCCCTTGATGCCGGGGCGGTGACCCATGTTGCCCATTTCATAGGCGGTGTCGGTGTTCCAGGCGCCATCGACGGCGTCGACCTCGAAGGCCACCTTGTTCATCGACACGGCATAGCGCACGTCGTCGAAGACGAAGAATTCGGCTTCCGGTCCCCAGTAGGACGTGTCGCCGATGCCCGTGGACTTCAGGTAGGCTTCCGCCTTCAGCGCCGTGGAGCGCGGATCGCGGGAGTAGGGTTCCATCGTGTCGGGTTCGACGACGTTGCAGTGAATGCAGAGCGTCTTTTCCGCATAGAACGGATCAATATAGCCCGATTCGGTGTCCGGCAGCAGCTTCATGTCGGACTGGTCGATGGATTTCCAGCCGGCGATGGAGGAGCCGTCGAACATGAAGCCTTCCGTCAGGAAGTCCTCATCGACCTGGTCCGCCATGACCGTCACGTGCTGGAGCTTGCCCCGCGGGTCCGTGAAGCGGATATCGACATATTCGACATCCTCGTCCTTCAGGATCTGGAGAACCTTCTCGTTGCTCATCTGGCGTCGTTTCCTTCTGTTGAGCAGTCCTTGGCCGGAGACACGCCACGCGTGCTCCCGGCGCATTCTTCGGTCGGATCAGACGGCGTCGTCGCCGATCTCACCCGTGCGGATGCGGATGGCCTGTTCGACCGGCGAGATGAAAATCTTTCCATCGCCGATCTTGTCGGTCCGTGCAGCGGAGATGATCGCCTCGACGGCGGCATCGACCTGGTCGTCGGTCAGAACCACCTCGATCTTCACCTTCGGCAGGAAATCCACCACATATTCGGCACCGCGATAGAGTTCGGTATGGCCCTTCTGGCGCCCGAACCCTTTGACTTCGATCACGGAGAGCCCCTGAACACCGACTTCCTGAAGCGCTTCCTTCACCTCATCGAGCTTGAAGGGTTTTATGATCGCTTCGACTTTCTTCATGGTGTGGCGACTCCCTCGGACTATACCGTTGCTGTCAGACCATTTTCGCAGCGGGCGGACAATGCGCTGCCGGGCTGCTTCCTGAGGATAGCGGAAAATCGGCAAATAATCGCACATAAAATATGCAATAAGATCGCTAAGCGGGCAAAATGAAAACAGATTGGCCTGAATTATGACAGAAGTTCTGACATCTGCCCAAATGCGCGCCATAGAGGATACCGCTTTCCGCGCCGGTGTCGTGACCCCGCTGGAGCTGATGGAGCGGGCGGGGCAGGCGGTCGTTGCTGCCATTCTGGCCGAAGGGCTGCGGCGAGGCGGCCTGCCACGGCGCGCGCTCGTGACTTGCGGTCCGGGCAATAACGGCGGGGACGGCTATGTCGTCGCGCGGCTGTTGCACGGTTTGGGCTGGCAGGTGGATGTGGCGCATTTCGGCGCGCTTGACCGCATGTCCCCCGCGGCGGCGGAAAACTTCCGGCGCTGGCGGCAGGTCTCGGAAACCTCGCGCTGGGATGCGGACAGCCTGGCAGAGCAGCTGCCGGGCGTGGTGGTAGATGCAGTCTATGGCATCGGGTTTCGGGGCGGGTGGGACCGTCCGCCGGTGCTGGAACTGCTCGACCGGCGCTCACGGGAGAAGGGCTGGCTGCGGGTCGCCGTGGATATCGCGTCTGGCGTGGATGCGGATACCGGCCGACAGGGGGCGGAGCTTGCGCCGATGGACCTGACGGTGACGTTTCATGCGCCGAAACTGGGTCACCTGCTGCTGCCGGGGGCGGAGATCGCCGGACGGCTTGTCGTCGCGGATATCGGGCTCCATCCGGAGAACGATCTGTGGCGTGGCGACCTGCCCCCGGTCCGGCGGGTCGAGCAGCCCGAGGCCGGCACGCTGGACAAGGCGACTGAAGGTCACAAGTTCCGTCACGGTCATGCCCTCATCCTCTGCGGTCCGGCGGGCGCGGGAGGCGCGGCGCGGCTGGCGGCACGGAGCGCGCTTCGGGTGGGTGCAGGTCTGGTGACGCTGGTCTGCCCGCCGGAGGCAGTGGCGGAGAACGCGGCGCGTCTTGACGCGGTGATGATCCGGGCGGCGGCGGAGCTTCCTGTCTTGCTGGCAGATCGCCGTGTCACCGCCTTTTGCCTCGGCCTCGGCCCCGGGTTCGGCGTCGCGCGGGCGGCGAGCGTGCTGGCGCAGGTCCTCACCGCCCCCGCCGTGGTTCTGGATGCGGATGGGCTGACCGCTCTGGCGGAGCAGCGGGATCTGATGCCGCTTGCGACGCCCGCCGTCCTGACGCCGCATGAGGGAGAGTTCGCCCGGCTGTTCCCCGACCTTGGCGAGCGGCTGGCCGATGGGGAAAGCCGCGTCGAGCTGATGCGCGAAGCGGCCGCGCGGGCCGGGGCGACGGTTCTGCTCAAAGGGGCCGTCACGGTGATCGCAGAGCCTTCCGGCGCTGTATGGCTCCACGCTGCGGTGGGGGAAGAGGGCGCGCCATGGCTTGCCACGGCGGGGTCGGGGGACGTGCTCGCCGGGCTGATCGCCGGGCTGCTGGCGCGCGGTTTCGCTCCCGCTCGCGCCGCGCGGGTCGCGGTCTGGCTGCATGCCGAGGCAGCGCGTCGTTTCGGTCCCGGACTTATCGCGGAAGACCTGCCCGATATGGTGCCGGGCTGCCTGCGCGCGCTGGGTGTGGGCGCCGGAAGGAGGAGCGGCGCAGCCTCGCTGTGAAACTGCTTTTCCTCTCGTCACCCCTTCTGAAGCTTGATAGAAGGGCGCGGATTTCGACAGGTGGCCAGGGGGCCGCCTTTCGGCAGAATACGCGGGTGTGGCGAAACTGGTAGACGCACCAGATTTAGGTTCTGGCGCCGCAAGGCGTGGGGGTTCAAGTCCCTTCACCCGCACCAGAGAGGAAAAGGACGGATATATGCAGGTCACCGAGACCCTGAACGAAGGCCTTAAGCGCGGTTACCAGATCACGGTGACAGCAGCCGAGCTGGAAGCCAAGGTGCAGGAAAAGCTCGTCGAAGCGCAGCCCGAGGTTGAGCTGAAAGGCTTCCGCAAGGGCAAGGTGCCGATGGCGATGCTGAAGAAGCAGTTCGGCCCGCGTCTGCTGGGCGACGCCATGCAGGACACCATCGACGGTGCGATGAAAGAGCATTTCGAGCAGTCCGGCGACCGTCCGGCCCTGCAGCCCGAAGTGAAGATGCAGGACGGCGAGACCTGGAAGGAAGGCGACGACGTGGTCGTCAACTTCACCTACGAGGCGCTCCCCGAGATCCCGGGCTTCGACCGTGGGCAGATCGAGCTTGAGCGGCTGGTCGTGAAGGCCGATGACGCCTCTGTCGATGAAGCGCTGCAGAACCTTGCAGAGACCGCCAAGTCCTATGAGGACAAGGACGGTGCTGCCGAGGACGGCGATCAGGTCGTGATCGACTTCGTCGGCAAGGTGGATGGCGAGGCATTCGAGGGCGGTTCTGCGGAGGATTATCCGCTGGTGCTGGGCTCTGGCTCCTTCATTCCGGGCTTCGAGGAGCAGCTTGTCGGCGTGAAGACCGGCGAGGAGAAGGACGTGGACGTCACCTTCCCCGAGCAATACGGCGCTGCGCATCTGGCCGGCAAGGCTGCCGTCTTCTCGGTCACGGTGAAGGCCGTGAAGGCGCCGAAGACCGCAGAGATCGACGACGAACTGGCGAAGAAATTCGGCGCCGAGGATCTGGCGCAGCTCAAGTCGCAGATCAAGGAACGTCTGGAAGCCGAATACAGCGGCGCCGCACGCCAGGTGCTGAAGCGCGCTCTGCTCGACCAGCTTGACGGCAAGGTCGCCTTCGACCTTCCGCCGACGCTGGTGGAAGCCGAGGCGAACCAGATCGCCCACCAGCTCTGGCATGAGGAGCACCCGGAGGTGCACACCCACGACCACGGCAATATCGAAGTGAGCGATGAGCACCGCAAGCTCGCCGAGCGCCGGGTGCGTCTCGGTCTGCTGCTTGCCGAGCTGGGCCGCAAGGAAAGCATCGACGTCACCGACGCGGAGATGACGCAAGCCGTGCTCGCACAGGCCCGTCAGTACCCGGGGCAGGAGCGCGCGTTCTTCGAGTTCGTGCAGAAGAACCCGCAGATGCAGCAGCAGCTGCGCGCGCCGATCTTCGAGGACAAGGTTGTCGACTACATCGTCGAGGGCGCCAAGGTGACGGACAAGGAGATCACGAAAGACGATCTCCAGAAGGCCATCGAGGCGCTGGACGAGGTCTGATCCTCGCATCCGACGGATGAACCGAGAGGCCGCGTCGAAAGGCGCGGCCTTTTTCTTTGTCGCAACTGTCCGTCGCACGGCCACTTCAGGAGTATGGAGGCGCTTACACGACGGCGTTTAATCTAGGTGGGGAGCAGACGGTTGATGCTCAACGACCTCAGGGTCGGAGCGGGCGGTCACCTTCGGGTCTGCGTGGAAGAAGGGCCGATCCCTTGGCGATAAGGATGCGGGCGCATGCTCAGCAGCAAAGCAAAAGGCCGCGTCCGGAAACGCGGCCTTTCCACAGGTCGGCTCTGAAGGATCACTCCTCGTCGGAGGCCGCCCCGCCGATGTCGTCGAACAGTTCCGCGATCTCGAAATCGGCCGCGGCTTCTGCTTCAGCAGCAAGTTCCTGGATCGACTTGCCGGAAGCCTGAAGTTCCGCTTCTTCGGCGGAACGTGCAACGTTCACGGCGATGGAGACGGAAACTTCCGGGTGCAGCACGACCGTCACCGGGTGGACGCCGAGATCCTTGATCGGGCGATCCAGCGAAACCTGTGCCCGGTTCAGGGTGAAGCCATCGGCGGTCGCCGCGTCCGCCACGTCGCGGGTGGTGACGGAGCCGTAGAGCGCCCCGGCATCGGAAGCCGAGCGGATCAGCACGAAGGTCTGACCGTTGAGCTTCTCGCCCATCGCCTCGGCTTCTTTCTTCGTCTCGAGGTTGTTGGCCTCGAGCTGCGCCTTCTGGCTTTCGAACTTCGCGATGTTGCCTTCGGTGGCGCGGAGCGCCTTGCCCTGCGGCAGCAGGAAGTTGCGGGCGTACCCGTCCTTGACGTTCACGACTTCGCCCATCTGGCCGAGTTTCTGAACGCGTTGCAGGAGAATGACTTGCATCTTTCTCTCCTTACTTCACAGCGTAGGGGAGGAGCGCAAGGAAGCGCGCCCGCTTGATCGCCTGGGCGAGCTTGCGCTGGTTCTTCGCGGAAACGGCAGTGATGCGCGAAGGCACGATCTTGCCGCGTTCGGAGATGTAGCGCTGCAGCAGACGGGTGTCCTTGTAGTCGATCTTGGGCGCGTTATCGCCCCCGAACGGATCGACCTTGCGGCGGCGGAAGAAGGGTTTGTTGGCCATGGATCAATATCCTTTCGAGATCAGAAACGACGCGGACGGTCGCCGCGATCACCGCGGTCGCCACGCTCACGGTCGTCGCGCTTCTGCATCTGCACCGACGGGCCATCCTCGTGCTTTTCGACCTTCACGGTCAGCACGCGCATCACATCGTCATGCAGACGGGCGAGACGCTCCATCTCCTGCACCGCCGCGGCGGGCGCGTCGGACTTCAGGAAGGCGTAATGCCCCTTGCGGTTCTTGTTGATCTTGTAGGCCATCGTCTTGACGCCCCAGTACTCGTTTTCAACGACCTTGCCGCCGTTATCCGCGAGAACCGTGGAGAAATGTTCGATAAGGCCTTCGGCCTGCGCGTTGGACAGATCCTGACGCGCGATGAGGACATGCTCGTAAAGCGGCATGTAGGCTCCATTGTCAGGCGCATTTCATAGGGCGGGACTGAACCTTCCGCATCCGCCCACGAGAGTCTGCGCCGGTTTCGTGACCAGCGGAAGGAAGGTCGCCTTATACACGGCAGACGTGGCAGAACAAGGCCAAAGCGCAGGCCGAAGGCGTTGCAGGACCGGTCCGGACCGGCTATCCGCGAGGCGAAAGAGGGAGAAAGACATGCGCGCATTCGTGTTTCCGGGGCAAGGGGCCCAGACCATCGGCATGGGGCGGGCGCTGGCGGAGAGCTATCCGGCGGCGCGAGCGGTCTTCGCGGAGGTGGATGAGGCTCTCGGTGAACCGCTGTCCCGCCTGATCTGGGAGGGGGAGCAGGAAGTGCTCACCCTTACCGAGAATGCCCAACCCGCGCTGATGGCCACCTCGATCGCCGCCATGCGCGCGCTGGAGGCAGAGGGCGTGTCGATCACCGCTGCGGCCTATGTCGCCGGGCACTCGCTCGGTGAGTATTCGGCGCTTTGCGCGGCAGGCGCGATCGGGCTTGCGGATACGGCGCGGCTCCTGAAACTGCGGGGCCGGGCGATGCAGGCCGCTGTGCCGGTGGGCGAGGGGGCGATGGCCGCCCTTCTGGGGCTTGATTTCGCGGCGGCGACCGAGGTTGCCGCAGAAGCTGCGGCGGAAGGCGGGGTCGTGCAGGCCGCCAATGACAATGATCCGGCGCAGGTCGTCGTCTCCGGCACGCGGGCGGCGGTCGAGCGGGCCGTCGAGATCGCCAAGGGGCGAGGCGCCAAGCGGGCGATCCTTCTGCCGGTCAGCGCGCCGTTCCATTCGTCTCTGATGCAGCCCGCCGCCGATGCGATGGCAGAAGCGCTGTCCCGCGTGACGGTCGCGGCGCCGGCCGTGCCTGTCGTCTCCAACGTGCGGGCAGAAGCGGTAAGCGACCCGGAGGCGATTCGGCAGCTGCTGGTGCAGCAGGTCACCGGATCCGTCCGCTGGCGGGAATCGGTGCAGTGGATGGCAGGTCAGGGTGTGACCGAATTCTGGGAGATCGGCGCGGGCAAGGCGCTTTCGGGCATGATTCGCCGGATCGCCAAGGAAAGCGTTACGCGAACCGTGGGCACACCCGAGGAAGTCGCCGCAGCCGCGGCCTCCCTCGGATAGGGGAGCGGGCCGTCAGAGGGTCAGGCGGCGGAGCTGAGTCGTGTCGGCCCCGCCGTGCCGGCCACTTTCTGCGCGATGAAACTGCAGATCGCCAGTTCGTCCCGGACCTCGTTCAGGTCGAGATAGGGGATACCCGCACTCTGCAGGGCCTCCCGCCGGATCGAATCGCGGATCGGGCTGCAATGTGAACCCGCGCAACCCAGGGCTGCGACAAGCTGTCCCTCGTCGTTGACCACGGCGATGTCGAGCCGCTTGGACTTGATGGACATGTCGGCACGAAGCGAGGCGCTGGTGGAGGTCGTGGTGACCGGCTGGATAGCTTCCTGCAGAGCGACCTGCGCCATGACCCGGTGTTCGGGGGCATACTCCGCCAATGCCGCTTCAACGAGCGGCAGGACATGCGCGGTGCTCGGTGGAAGAAGCGGTTTTACCGTGAATTCGACATTCCGTACCGCTTCCAGCTGTTTCAGCGGGTCAGCCATGGGGGATGGCGTCTTGCGGCGGGATCGTCCAAGAAAGTAGGCGGCGGCTGCGCAGGAGAGAGCCCAGAGCAACGTGAGACCGATTCCCACTGCGATGGCGATCGCTGGCAGAGCCGGTGTCAGCCTTGCGCCATCGAGCGAGATGCTGATTTCCTCCATCGCGATTCTCTCCCTCGCAGGATAGGGGTTGCCGTTGGGGCAACTCTCTGGTCCGTCTGCGGTACCCTATGCACGTAAAGATAAACAAGAGGCTAAGATGTTCAACCTTGAAGGGAAAAATGCGCTCATAACAGGCGCCTCGGGTGGCATTGGCGCCGAAATCGCCCATGTTTTATACAATGCAGGGGCGAAAGTTGCGCTTTCCGGGACACGGGTGGAGCCGCTGGAAGTGCTTTCGGCGAAGCTCGGGAATGCCCCGGTGCTTCCCTGCAACCTCGCTGATCGGGCGCAGGTGGAGGAACTGCCCAAGCGCGCGGTGGAAGCTCTGGGCCGCGTGGATATCCTCGTGAACAACGCCGGCATCACGCGGGACAACCTGTTCATGCGCATGTCGGATGAGGAGTGGCAGTCGGTGATCGACGTCAACCTGACCTCTACATTCCTGCTTTGCCGTGGCGTTCTGCGCGGCATGATGAAGGCGCGCTGGGGCCGGATCGTAAACATCTCCTCCGTCGTCGGGGCGACGGGCAATGCGGGGCAGGGTAACTATGCCGCTTCCAAGGCCGGCGTGGTGGGCATGTCCAAGGCGCTGGCGGCTGAAGTGGCGTCTCGCGGTATCACGGTGAACGCGGTGGCGCCGGGCTTCATCGAAACGGCGATGACCGACAAGCTCAACGAGTCGCAGAAAACGGCACTGCTCGCCCAGATCCCTGCCGGCCGGATGGGACATCCGGCGGAAATCGCTTCCGCCGTCCTCTATCTCTCCAGCGCGGAAGCCGCTTACGTCACTGGAACCACATTGCATGTGAACGGCGGAATGGCGATGATCTGAGCAGCAGGGCCGCGAACCGGAAAGCAGTTGCCTCCGTCCGCTCCTGTGATATTAGGCCGCTGACCTGACCGGGAACTCCCGTACGTGCAGGGGTCCGGCATGACCGGAACGTGACAAAGACGGGAACCTTCCCGACACCATATGAGGACTTGAAATGAGCGACATCGCAGATCGCGTTCGTAAGATCGTCGTCGAGCATCTCGGCGTCGAAGAAGACAAGGTCACCGAGAACGCTTCCTTCATCGACGACCTCGGGGCGGACAGCCTCGACACTGTCGAGCTCGTCATGGCTTTCGAAGAAGAGTTCGGGATCGAAATCCCGGATGACGCGGCCGAGACGATCCAGACCTTCGGCGACGCGGTGAAGTTCATCACCGAAGCCTCCTGACCCCAGGGGTTCGGACGAGACAGGAAAGGGCGCCCTGACAGGCGCCCTTTTCCATTTGGCGGATGCCGTCTGCGCGGAGGCGGCTACCTGTGCTGCTGCGGATAGATGAAGCCGGTGACCGGATAGACGCGCCCGAAATTTTCGGGCCTGCTCTCCACCCGCACGGCGGACCAGTCGTTCCTGGCGGAGACATCAATTACAGCCATGCGGAGCGAGACTTCGTTACGGCTCCAGTTCGCGTGATCCACCTTGATCTCCCGCGGCGATACCAGCTCGGAAACCATCGCGACATGGCCCAGCGGCATCCCCCGGGTCGCGCGGAAGGCCATGACCGAACCGACGGCCGGCGTGTTGCCGCGGTCGTACTGGCCTGCGGCCTTGTTCCACCAGGTCTTCGCATCGCCTCGCAGGTTGATGCCGCTCGCCGTGCGCGCGAAGGGCACGCACCAGACGCGCTGGCCCTTCGCCTGTTTCTGCTTCACCTCAAGCAGGGCGAGTTGTTCCCGGCCTGGCTCCATCGCCTGACGGCTCGCAACGTCCCGAGCGGGCGCGGCGCAGGCGCCCAGGAGCACGGCTGTCAGGAGAACAAAAGCCGCCCGGCCGGTTTTACCGACTCGTTTTCCGTTCATGATGTCCCTCGAACGCCGCTGGCGTGTTTTGTCGCGATCTCGCAATTCGGGGAGGATCCAATATCCTGTGCACCGCGCAAGATCGGCGAAAAACCACTAGCAAACTCCTGCTGACAGGGGTGGACAGGGCGGCAAATCTCCGCCGATGTCGCTCAATATGGGCAACCGAACCGGCAGCCGGTGCCAAGGGTCAGGGCGGAAAGATGCTGACGGAGAGCTGCCCGCGCCCGGCCTGTTTGGAGGCATAAAGCGCCCGGTCTGCCGCATCGAGGATCTCGGTGCCGGTCGCAGCGGTCCGGGCCGGGACGATCACGGCGCCCAGGCTTGCCCCCAACCGGAGCGGAGTCGCCCCATCCACGGTCCGGCGCGAGAAGCGGTTGCGCAAGCGGGCGGCGATATCCTCCAACGGCCCCACGGATGTGACGCCCGGAAGCACAACAACGAATTCGTCGCCGCCTATCCGGGCCGCGTGATCCTTCTGACGCAGCCGCGTGGACAGGATACGACCCGTCTCCCGCAACACATCGTCGCCTGCGGCATGGCCCAGGGTATCATTGACCTGCTTGAAAAAATCGAGATCCGCGTGCACGAGCGCGAAGGGCGTCCCGGTGCGGATGACATCCTCCAACGCCCGCTCCATCGCGCGCCGGTTGCCGAGGCCGGTGAGCGGGTCTGTCAGCGCCTCTGTCTCTGCGCGGGTCTTGGCGGTGCGGAGGCGGTCGTTCCGGCCGCGCAGCTCCCCCATCACGGCGTTCTTCGCCTCGATCAGATAGAGCATTTCGACTGCGAGGTCGGTCGGCGCGAAATCCGCCTGCGTCAGCCCGTGCATGCGCACGGCCTCGGCCACGCCGACGCCGAAGGAGAGGTTCAGGAACACTTCCCCCCCGCCCAGAGGCACGGCGATGCCCCTCAGCTCGCGGCCCCCGCGTCCGGGGAGCTGAAGGTAGAGGCGCGGATCGTCGGACTGGGCGATGTCCTCCAGCCGGATGCCGCGGGAGCCATTGCGGAGGCTGAACACCTCCCCGAACGGTCGTCCGACAAGCGGCTCCGGCCCGGTGACGCGGGCAATCGTCGGTCCGGCGGCGCGTATCGTCATGTCAGCGTCGATCCACAGGAACATCGGCATGAGCCGAGCGAGGGCCTCGCGGCTGAAGCGCATGTCGCAAAGGGCACGGTCCAAAACTCACCCCGCCAGATCGAAATGCCGGCCGGGCGTGTGCGACCAGTGGGGCACGTCTATCTCTATCCGCTCTGCGCCATGGGGAAGATCCTGCACCTCCTCCATCAGAACGAGGGCGCCGTATTCATCCGCCATGGCGCGCAATACGCCGCTCGCCAGATGGCCTGCACCGGGCAGTCGGAACCGACAGGTGAGCCGGAAGCGCCCGGCGCCAAGCTCCTCCATCTCCAGCCTCGGCAGATCGAGTTCCGGCAGCGCGAGGCGCCCCCAACCGGGCAGATGGTCGACGGAGCGCAGAAACTCGAGAAAGCTGACACCCGAAAATCGCAGCAGGCGGCGAAACGCGCCGCCGTCCTGCCCGGAGACGATATGGGTACCCAGATCCTCCAACAGATCGCAGCGCCGCCGATTGAGGCGTTCGGCAGCGATATCCAGCATGCGGCAGGTAATGTCGTCGTCGTAGACCACGGTCGGTTCGAAACCTTCCGCGTCGATTCGCGCCTCCGCCGCGAGGGAGCCCCAGAAGTCGCGACCGAAGGTGTTGCGCAGGTAGGATTGCAGAGATCGGTTGAAGAGTCCGTGCATGGAAGACCTCCCATTGGGCGGCACCATTTCATAGCCGGGTTAAGAAAGTATCACGGAAGGAGGCCTGCGGTTCCGCGCCTGCTGGTTTCGGGATGCCAGGGGGCGCGCGCAACGAGTCCGGTCCAGAACGCGCTCCTCAGCGGAAACGGGTGCGAGAGGTATGCTCAGTCGGAGCATTCGAGGCTGCGCCTCGCCACGAACTCAGTCATCGCCTCCGCCCGGGCCGGATCGAGGGCGGGCGGTTCATAGGCGTCGAGGATGCGACGCGCGCGCTTCGCCGCCCGTTCACTGGCCCACAGAGCGCCGTCCTCCTCCCACACCGGGTAGGGTCGCCAGTCGGAGGTGATGGGCTCAGGGAAGGCAGCCCCCGTACCCCCCGCGCCCGGAAGCCCTGACAGCAGGTTTTCATCCTGCGTCCCGCCGGGAAAGGACTGCCAGTAGCGCTGGACAAGCTGGAGCTGCTCACAGTCGAGAACGAACTTTTCCGCGCTGGCGGCGGTCCCGCGCGACAGCCAGCCCGCGGCATGTTGAAGCATATTCGCGCCGGATCGCACGCCGCTCCACAGGCTGTTGGCCGTTTCCGCCATGGCTTGCGCGTCGGCGATATTCGCCGTGGACGCCGCGGTCGCCCGGAACGGCAGGCGAAGGCTCCGCGCGATCTGCGCCAGAGCCTCTGTCATCCGAAGGCTCTCTGCGGTGCCGAAGACCGGCGCCCGGAAGGTCGGGCCGAGACAGGCGGAGAGGGCGCCCAGAATGACCGGCGTTCCCGGCCGGACCTGCTGCACCAGTGCCACCACCGCCAGCGCTTCCGCGAGCGCAAGCGTGGCCATCCCGGCAACCGTAACCCCTGAGCCGGCCTCCGCCATGACGAGAGGGGTCACCATTACCGCCTGCCCGGAGCGCGCGGCACAGAGAGTGGCGGCCAGAACGCTCGCATCGAAGGTCAGCGGGCCTGCGGAGTTGATATTGACGTAAAGCCGCGGCTTCGCGGCGAATTCCGCCTCGTCCAGACCTGCGGCGAGCCGCGCCAGCGTCATCACGTCCCGTACCGCATCGGGGCCGAGGGGATAGGCATGGATGACCTTGTCCGTCAGGCGGAGGGCCGCCTCTGCGCAGACAAGGTGGCGCATGGGCGGGGGAATGTCCTGCGGCTCCACGGGATAGCCGCCAAGGAAATGGATGCAGTTGAAGCTCTGGGCAAGGCGCAGCAGATCCTCGCAGGCCGCGAGGTCCCCACTCCTGCGCCCGCGTTGCAGATCCCAGATCTCGGTCGCGGATGCTACAGCGCCGAAGAGCATGTAGCGGCCGCCCACGGTGATCGTGCGCGCAGGATTTCGGGGCTCTATGCGGAAGGCGGCAGGGGCCAGGGCGATCATTTCGGAGACGAAGTCGGGGTCGAACCGCGCGACATTGCCCTCGAGCCTCAGCTGGGCTGCGTCCAGAGCGCGGCGCAGACCGGCCTCTCCCTCCAGCCCCTGTAGCTCCACACCCCGCTCCGCCAGAAGGCGAAGCGCGGCACGACGGATGCGCATGACATCCTCCGGCGAAAGAGGAGCGGGCGGCGGATCGGGGTTTTCCGGCATGGACCACGGCATCTGTCCGGGCACGGCATCGCTCGCCATTGGCACATTTCCCATCTGCAAATTGCTCGCCAGAGACATGCTCCTCCTTCAGTTGAAAGGGTGGCCTGTTCGCGACATGGAGACGTCGGTTTGGCGGAAGGTCAGGTTCAGGAGACCGATTCCCTGCCGGTTTCCAGCGGAGTTTGGGGGGCCTCGCCTTCCAGCCAGGCGGGGAGGCCGCCGATATCCTGCAGCACCACATCGGCCAGGGGGGCCAGGTCCGCTCTCCGCGCCGGCCCTGTCAGCACGCCGACCGTCCGCATTCCGGCAGCCCGTCCGGCGGAAAGGTCGTGAAGGCTGTCGCCCACCATCACGACCCGCCCGGGGTCCAGATCGAAGGTGCGGGCGAAGGCCAGCAGCATTCCCGGCTCCGGCTTGCCGCCATGCCCGCTGTCGGAACCTGCGACGAAGTCGAACAGATCGAGCACCTCGGCCTCGGTCAGATGAGCGCGGGCCGGAGCCTCCGCATCGTTGGTCGCCAGTCCGAGGATCAGTCCGCGACGCTTCAGTTGCCGCAGCAACGGGCCGAGCGGCACGGCGGCCTTCAGCGGGGCCTGCGCCGCCAGCACGTTCATGCGCGCGACCAGCCTCGCCATGTCGAAACCCGGCAGCAGAGGCAGCAACTTCGTTGCGATCTCCCTGGGGGTGCCTGCGATGACGATGCTGTCGGGGGCGAAGCGGCGCTGCGACAGATCGTAGCCGATGGCCGTTCCAAGGGATGATGCAAGGGCCGTGTCTCCTCCGGCCAGATCCTCAAGCAATCGCGAAGACCACGCGGACCAGCTCTCGTTGAAGTCGAAAAGCGTCCCATCCTTGTCGAACACGATCGCGGCAATACCGGGCGCGGCACTATCGGGGATGGTGGGGGGCATCGTCATTTCTCCGCGAGCAACGCGGAAACCCTGCCTGCTACGGCGGGGCGTGGCAAGGCGATTGCCTTCACGCTCCCGTGCCGGGTCGAAGGGGAGCGTCCGTCATGCCCAGTCATGCCCAGTCAAGCGTTTCGCCACCCGGAAGCAGTCGGCGGGCACGCAGGATCGCCTCCGGCCGGACGTCTGCCTCCGCGGCGAAGCCAAGCACCAGCTGATCTTCCGTCAGCAGGAAATCCATGACTGATGCGAGAAGCTCCGGCTCGCGCGCAGACTGTGCAACGCTTTCCGCCGAAGCCCCGGTTGCCACGAGATAGCGCTGCCAGCGCTCTTCGTCGGCGGCCAGCCAGCCGAGCGCGGCGATGGCCAGCGTCTCGGCGGATTCACGCTCGTTCTGCATAACTGCCTCCTGACACGGAAAGGAAATTTTAACCAATTTCGTAAAAGGTCGGTAAGCAGTCGGCAAGCAGCGGGCGGATATTGGAATGGTCGGAAAAATCCTGATCGTGGATGGGGTGGCGACGAACCGTATCGTCCTCAAGGTCCGCCTTGCCTCCGCCTGCTATGAAACGATACAGGCCGAGACGGCGGCTCAGGGGCTGACGCTCGCGCGGAGCCACAGGCCGGACGCCATACTGCTCGATGTCGGACTTGCCGCGCCCTCCTGCGTCGAGATGTGCCGTACGCTCCGCCGCGATCCCCGCACCCGCCGGCTGCCGGTCATCGTCCTTGGCGCGTCGGGGGGGGATCAGCGGCTGGCCGCATTGCGGGCCGGAGCGGATGATGCGATGCCGCGACCGGTGGACGACATGATACTGCTCGCGCGGCTTCGGAGCCTGCTCCGGGCCAGCGATCGTGCCGGTGATTTTGAGGAGGATGTGCCAGGCCTGGGCCTGTCGGAAGCTGCGGAGACCTTCGAGGCGGCCGCCCATATCGCCGTCGTTACGCTTGGCACACCCTCTGGCGATGTCTGCAAGCGGCTGGGAGCGGCGCTGGGCGGCGGCAGGACACAGTACCTTGGCCGCGCTGATGCACTGGGAAGCAAGGATGCGGCTGACCTCTATCTCCTGACTGCCGAAGAAGGACGGGAGGAGGAGGCGTTGCAGCTTATGTCAGACCTTCGTTCACGGCCGAGCAGCAGGGACGCGGCAATCTGCATTCAGTTCCCGGAAACGTCGCGGGCCGCGCGCGCCATGGCGTTCGATCTCGGCGCTTCGGACGTGGTAGATGCCGAGGCGTCGGAGGCCGAATTGGCCTTCCGCATTCAGGCCCAGCTCCGCCAGAAGCGGCTGGCCGATCGGCGCCGCGCCTCTCTCCGTGCCGGGCTTCGGCTGGCGGTGACAGATCCGCTCACCGGCCTGCCGAACCGTCGCCACATCCTGCCGGAGATCGCGCGGACCTCTGCCGCGGGACGGAATTTTGCGATTCTGGCGCTGGATATCGACCGCTTCAAGGTCGTGAACGACACCTGGGGGCATGCTGCGGGGGATGCGGTGCTGGTGGAGCTCGCCCGCCGCATCGGTACCACGATCGGCAATTCAGGGGTTCTCGCGCGTATCGGCGGAGAAGAGTTTCTCGTGCTGATGCCGGATGCCGCTCTGCCGCAGGCACAACAAATGGCAGAGGATATCCGCCTTGTGACGGCCGCCGTGCCGGTATCGTTGCCTGACGGGGCCGAAGACGTGTTCGTGACGCTCTCCGTCGGCGTCGCGACCGGGGCCGGGCGTGAGGGCGCGGCGGAGATCATCCGCCGCGCGGATCAGGCCCTGCTCTGCGCGAAGGCGGAGGGGCGTGACACGGTGAGCGTGAGCCTTTCGGCGGCCTGAGCCTTAGTGGCCTGAGCTTTGGTCGCCCGGGCTTGGCGGCGCAGGGCTGGCAAAGACGTGCCGGCCTGCATGACCCTCGGCGATCCGATCACCCGTTTTATGGTGCCACTGGTCCCGTGCTGGCGACCGGGATGGAAGATCAGTCGATCTTCTGGATGTCGCTATCCCAAGCCTCTGACACCACGTGCAGAACGCTTCCCAAAGGCCCGCCTCCGGCCCGCCTGAAGGGTTGACGCCGATGCCATCGGCCCAGACGCCGCCGGGATGTCCGCCTGCAGCGCAGATGGCGAGATGCGGTCTGCCGGCAATCCCGTCCGTATGGGCTACGATGTCCGGACCACGGTCCCCGAT
Source organism: Haematobacter massiliensis (assembly GCF_000740795.1). Classification (GTDB taxonomy): domain Bacteria; phylum Pseudomonadota; class Alphaproteobacteria; order Rhodobacterales; family Rhodobacteraceae; genus Haematobacter; species Haematobacter massiliensis. The sequence goes on along the minus strand of NZ_JGYG01000003.1, from coordinate 118,737 downwards.
GTCTGTCAGGTCAAACCGAGCCAAACCTTCCCGCAGGAGTGAATCGCAGTACCCGCAGGCTGGAACACCCTAGAAGACCTAGAGCGAAAAGCTCGTCCCGCAGCCGCAGGAGGAGGACGCGTTCGGGTTCTCGATGGTGAACCGTGCCCCGATCAGCGCTTCGGAGAAGTCGATCACCGCAGAGGACAGGAAGGGGAGGGACACACTGTCGACCAGCACACGCGACCCGCCTTTCTCGATCACCAGATCGTCGGCCGTCGCCTCGTCCAGCCGGATGTCGTACTGAAAGCCGGAGCAGCCACCGCCCTCCACCGCCACGCGGAGCGCCTTTTCCTCTCCAGTTGCGGCGTTGATCTCTGCAATGCGGGCAAAGGCCCGGTCGGTCACTTTGGGGGGAAGGGTCAGACTCATGGGAAAACCCGTATCATTCCGGTCATCCCTGCAATATAGGTTTGGGCAAAAGACGGCACAAGAACAGGCAGACCCATGCTCGCGCCCTATGCCTGCCTCCCCGATCAAAGCCGGGGGCGGCTCCATCCCGAACGGATGTCCACTTTCCGTTCGCCCTTTCAGCGGGACCGGGACCGGATCATACATTCCTCCGCCTTCCGCAGGCTGAAGCACAAGACACAGGTCTTTGTCGAACACGAAGGCGATTACTACCGCACCCGGCTGACCCACAGCCTTGAGGTGGCGCAGGTGGCGCGGACCATCGCCGGCGTGCTCGACCTGAACACCGAGCTGGCGGAGGCCGTGGCACTGGCCCATGACCTCGGCCATCCGCCCTTCGGCCATACGGGGGAGGATGCGCTGGCGGAGCTGATGGCACCTTATGGCGGGTTCGATCACAACGCGCAGGCGCTCAGGATCGTCACCTCCCTCGAACGACACTATGCCGATTTCGACGGGTTGAACCTGACATGGGAGACGCTTGAGGGCATCGCCAAGCACAACGGCCCGGTGGAGCCGCCCTATTCCTATGCTCTGGCCGAGGTGAATGCGGGCTACGACCTCGACCTGTCCACCCATGCCAGCGCGGAGGCGCAGGTGGCGGCGGTGGCCGATGACGTGGCCTACAATCACCATGACCTGCACGACGGGCTGCGCTCGGGCCTCTTCGACGAGAACGACCTGATGGGGCTGCCGCTGACCGGCCCCGCCTTTGCCGAGGTGGACCGTATCTATCCCGGCCTCGACCCCTCAAGACGGCGGCACGAGGCGCTGCGCCGTGTGTTCGGTGTCATGGTGGAGGACGTGATCGCCGTGGCGAGGAACCGGCTCACCGCGGCGCGGCCCCAGTCGGTGGAGGAGATACGCGCGATGGACGGGCCGATCATCCGCTTCTCCAAGCCGCTCTTTCAGGAGCTGAAGGCGATCAAGTCCTTCCTGTTCCAACGCATGTATCGCGCCCCCTCCGTCATGCAGGAGCGGGCGCGGGTGACGCAGGTGGTGCGTGACCTGTTTCCGCTTTTCATGAATGAGCCGGCGCTTCTGCCCGTGGAATGGCAGGTGGATGTGGCGCGCGCGACCGATGAGACGCAGCTTGCCCGTGTGGTGCTTGATTATGTCGCGGGCATGACCGACCGTTTCGCGCTTCAGGAACATGCGCGATTGTTTGGGGAGACGGCCTGACCGTTGTGTCAGCGCGGATCGCCGTAGACAGGGATCGCTACGGTCGGCTCCGCTCGGAAGAGGCGCCCCCGTCAGGCGCCGAACAGGTGCTGCCGGCCGCCATTCTTCACCTTCGGCGTCGGGCGCCCCCCGTCAGGCGCCGAACAGGTCGTCCAGGGTGGCTGGGCGATCCTCATCCTCCGGCTCCGGCTGCTCCTCCGCCCTGTCGGGGGCATCCGCACGGTCGAGGGGGACGCGGTTGTCGAGCAGCCCCGCCGCCCGCAGTTCCGCCAGACCGGGCAGGTCACGGGCGGAGGCGAGGGAGAAGTGGTCCAGAAACGTCTCCGTCACCATGAAGGTCACGGGACGGCCCGGGGTCAGCCTGCGACGCCCGAAGCGGATCCACGCCAGCTCGAACAACTGGTCCAGCGTGCCGCGCGACAGGGCGACGCCACGGATTTCCTCGATCTCCGTGCGGGTGACGGGTTGGTGATAGGCGATGATCGCCAGCGTCTCCACCGCGGCGCGGGACAGGCGGCGCGTTTCCACCACCTCGTCCCGGAACAGGCCGGAGAGGTCCGGCGCGGTGCGGAAGGCCCAGCCCTCGCCCGCACGGCGGAGTTCCACACCCCGGCCTTCGTATCGGCGGGCGAGACGCATGACGGCTTCCGCCGGATCGCAGCCTTCCGGCATCCGCTCCGCCAGCGCGCGGGTGGTAAGCGGGTCGGCAGAGGCAAAGAGCATGGCCTCCACCATCCGCTCCTGCTCCTCCATCGCGGGCGGCGGGAACAGCCCGGTCATGCGCGCCCCTCGCCGAGCGCGCGGATCTGGATGGGTGCGAAGGTGCTGCCCTGCCGGATTTCCAGCCGCCCCTGCCGCGCGAGTTCCAGCGTCGCGGCAAAGGTCGCCGCGGTGGCGGAGCGGCGGCGGCCCGGATCGTCCAGCCAGCCGTCGGGGAGGTAGCGGCTGAGATCCATCCAGCTTCCGCCAAAACCGATCATGTCGCGGAGACGGGCGAGCGCCTGTTCCATGGTAAACAGGTTCTCCCGGTCGAAGGCATAGGGACGGAACTCCTCCTTGGTGCGGAGCCGCGCATAGGCCTGCATGATATCCGCCAGCGTCGCCGTGTAGCGCGTCGTGCGCGCAGCGACGACGGGTTCGGACCGCCCGCGCGGGAACATGTCCATGCCGACGCGGGGCCGGGCCATCAGGCGTTCCGCCGCCTCCCGCATCGCCTGAAGCCGCTCGAGCTGAAAGGCCAGATGCGCCGCCATATCCTCCCCCGAGGGGCCCTCCGCCTCCGGATCGGGCGGCAGCAGCAGGCGGGACTTCAGGTAGGCGAGCCACGCGGCCATCACCAGATAATCTGCGGCGAGTTCGATGCGAAGCGCGCGCGCCTCCTCTACGAAGGCGAGATACTGCTCCGCCAGTTGCAGCACGGAGATGCGGCGCAGGTCCACCTTCTGGCTGCGGGAGAGGGAGAGGAGCAAGTCGAGCGGGCCTTCGAACCCTTCCACATCGACGATCAGCGCCTCTGCCGCGCGCCGTTCCGCAACCGAACCGGCCGTGTCGGAGGCGGCCGATGCAGCGGCGGTGGCCAGCTGAACGCGGGAGTTGCCCGCGAGAAGGATCGCGGCGCGTGCGGAGGGGTGTTTCGGGGCGGCTGTGGAAAGTGCGCCGGGTGCCTCTGCCGGATCAGGTGCCGGAAGCGAGGGGGCGGATGCCGCGTCGCCTGCTTGGCTGATCCCTGCCTCGGGCGTGGCGGTGTCGGGGGCTTCCTCCGCCCGCCCTGTCCCGGATGTCTCAGCCACTCACCGGCTCCGCGAGCAGCCGGTCAAGCTCCGCACGGAGCGCGGGGCGATCGGCCGCATCGGGCGCGTGGCGGGCGGCAAGCGCCCGCTCCCCGCGCTCCACCGTAATGCCCTCCATCCGGCCGGAGGCGGTGACAACCTCCACCATCTCAGCGCGCTTGCCGTTGCAGTGCAGGATCACGTCGCATCCCGCCGCGATGGCCAGACGGCTCCGTTCCTCCAGGCTGCCCGCCAGCGCCTGCATGGAGATGTCGTCCGACATGATGAGATTGCAGAACCCCATGTCCTGCCGGATCGTCTGCATCACGATGGGCGAGCAGGTCGCCGGGCGCTCCCCGTCCAGCGCGGGGAAGACGATATGCGCGGTCATCGCCATCGGCAGATCCTTGAGCGCGCGGAAGACGGCGAAATCGGTTGTCTCAAGCTCCTCCAGCGGCGCGGTGACGGTGGGAAGCGACAGGTGGCTGTCAACCGTTGCGCGGCCATGGCCGGGGATGTGCTTCAGCACGGGCAGGACGCCGCCCTCCAGCAGCCCGTCGGCCACGGCGCGGGAGGCGGCGGTGACGGTCGTCACATCCTCGCCATAGCAGCGATTGCGGAGGAACGGATGCGTGGCCGGTCCCGCGATATCGGCAAGCGGGGCACAGTTCGCGTCGATCCCCACGTCGCGCAGTTCCGCGGCGATCAGGCGGTACCGGAGCCACATGGAGCGCACGGCATCCGTGCCCGCGCGGGACATCTGCTCCAGCGGGGGCAGCCACTCGGCCCAGTGCGGCGCGCGGAGGCGCTGCACGCGACCGCCCTCCTGGTCGATGAGCACCGGTGCCTCCCGGCCCACGGCATCGCGCAGATCGTCGGTCAGGCGGCGGATCTGCTCCGGCGTTTCGATATTGCGGGCGAAAAGGATGAAGCCCCAGGGATCGGCCTCGCGAAAGAACTGGCGTTCGTCGGGCAGGAGGGCGAATCCCTCGCACCCCAGAATGGTGGCTCCGGGCATCAGCGTACCGTTACGGGAATACAGGCGGCCTGTTCGGCCAGAAGGGCGGTGCAGAAGCGTCTGGCATCGGCATCGTCGGCGAAACCTGCGGCGCGCAGGCGATAGAAGGTGCGTCCGCCGCTTTCCGCAGGCTGGATGACGCGTGACCGCGCGCGCAGCAGCGCGCCGAACTTGGATTGCAGCCGCGCCCATTCCCGCTCCGCCGTCGCGGCGTCGTCAAAGGCGCCGAGCTGTACAAGCTGATCGCCGGTCTTGAGGCTCGACGCCTCCACCGGCTGGGCGACGGGCTGCACCACCGGCGCCACCGTCGTGCGGCGCGGCGGACGCGGCAGGGGGCGCAGATCGGCGGAGAGGCGGGCATTCGAGGCGGGCTGAGGCGGCTCCTCCGCCGGTTCTTCGGGGGCGAAGATATCGGCAGGAAGGGCAGCCACGGCCTGCGCCACGGCATTGTCGACTGCGGTGTTGTCCACGGCAGCGGCGACCTTCTCCTGCACGGCTTCGGCCTGCAGGGCGGCGGCGGGCCGATCCTCCTCCTCCAGCGTCACGGGACGGGGCGCGAGGACGAGACGATCAGGCGGGGGGGCAGCCGTCCCCTCCGCTGCGACGGCATTCACGGCAAGACCCTGATAGGAGGTGGTCAGTCCGCCCGGCTCCTCGGGCGCGATACGCATCGGCCCTTCGAGCGCACGGATGACCGGTACAGCCGTCACATCCCGCATGGTAAGCTGATAACCCCAGACGCCCAAGCCGATCAGCAGCGATACGGAAACGACTGTTCCCGCCAGATTGACGATCCCCTGTAGCCGTGCCGCTCGCCCTTCCCGCGGGGGGTCTTCCGTCGTCTGGTACTCGTAATCTGCCATGGCTCCGCCTCTCATACCGACGGAGCCGCTCCTCCCCGCAACGGGGAAGGAGGCGTCCTGCTGCCCGCCGCGCCGGCGGCGCGCTTGTTCTCAGCGCATTTCCTCGACCGGCGTGACGCCAAGGATACCAAGGCCCGCGGAAATGACAACGGATACGGCCCGCGCAAGGGCGATTTTCGCCTGCGTCGCGTTGACGTCATCCTCCTGCACGAAGCGGAGCGTCGGCTCATCATTGCCCTTGTTCCAGAAGGCATGCAGTTCGGAAGCCAGCTCGTAGAGATAGAAGGCGATCCGGTGCGGCTCGTTGTTGCGGGCCGCAATCTCCACCAGACGCGGCCATTCGGCGATCTTCCGCGCCAGCTCCGTCTCCGCCGGATGGCGGTTCGGGGCGAGATCGGTATCGGCGAGCGTCACATCATCCACATTGATGCCCATCTCTCCCGCCTTGCGCAGCACGGAATTCACCCGTGCATTGGCGTATTGGACGTAGAAGACCGGGTTGTCCTTGGATTGCTCCAGCACCTTGTCGAAGTCGAAATCCAGCGGCGCATCGTTCTTGCGCGTGAGCATCACGAAGCGCGTCACGTCAGGGCCGACCTGATCCACCACATCGCGCAGGGTCACGAAGGTGCCGGCGCGCTTGGACATCTTGAACGGCTCGCCGTTCTTGAACAGCTTCACGAGCTGGGTGAGCTTGATGTCGAATTCCACCTTGTTGGCGGAAAGCGCGGCGACAGCGGCCTTCATCCGCTTCACATAACCGCCGTGATCCGCGCCGAACACGTCGATCAGCATGTCGAAGCCGCGGGAGATCTTGTCCCAATGATAGGCGATATCGGGGGCAAAATAGGTCCAGGCGCCGTCGGACTTGCGGATCGGCCGGTCCACATCGTCGCCATAGGCAGTGGAGCGGAACAGCGTCTGCTCCCGCGGTTCCCAGTCGTCGGGCGTCTTGCCCTTCGGCGGCTCCAGCACGCCCTTGTAGATCAGGCCCTCCGACTGCAGCCGCTCCAGCGCGCTTTCGATCCGTCCCGTGCCATAGAGCGACTTTTCGGAGAAGAACACGTCCATCTCGATGCCAAGAAGCGCCAGATCCTCCCGGATCATCTTCATCATCTCATCGGTGGCGAAGTCGCGCACTTCGTCCAGCCATTCGGCTTCGGGCTTGTCCAGCAGCGAGGTGCCGTACTTCGCCTTCAACGCCTCTCCCACCGGGATCAGGTAATCGCCGGGATAGAGCCCCTCGCGGATCTCCGGGTCAAGGCCATTGGCCTCCCGGTAACGCTCATAGGCGGAGCGCGCCAGCACATCGACCTGCGCGCCCCCGTCGTTGATGTAGTATTCGCGCGTGACATCGTAGCCCGCGAAATCCAGCAGACGCGAAAGCGCATCCCCGAACACTGCGCCCCGCGTATGTCCGACGTGGAGCGGCCCCGTCGGGTTGGCGGAGACGAACTCCACGTTGACCTTCTTGCCGTTGCCGAGTGTGGAGCGGCCGAAATCCGCGCCGTCCGTCACCGCGCCGCGGACCACCGTGTCCCAGACCCAAGGGTGCACCCGCAGGTTCAGAAAGCCCGGACCAGCGACTTCGGCAGCGGCGATGCGGGGGTCGACCGTAAGCTTCGCCGCCAGCGCCTCGGCGATCTCGCGGGGTTTCATATTGGCGGGCTTGGCCAGTACCATGCCGGCATTCGTCGCCAGATCGCCGTGGGCGGGGTCGCGCGGGGGCTCCACCGTAACGGCGGAGGTGTCCAGCCCGGCGGGCAGAACGCCTTCTGCGGCCAGATCTCCGAGACTGTCGACGACAAGGGCGCGAATGGTGTTGAATATGTTCATCGGGCAATCCTTTGCTTGGTCGGGACATATCACGGCAAGGCGCAAGGTCAACTGACCCGCACCGCCGCTCCCAGACCGCTCCGGTTCGTTTCTGCCTCCGACATATTGGCGGAAATGGACGGCGCAACCCGGCGAGAAGCGTTCCGCTGCGTAAAACGTCAGCGGAAATGCTTGGCGAGTTTCAGCCCCTGTCCCTGATAGTTGGAGGCGATGCCCGCGCCATAGAGCCTGTCCGGCCTTGCCGCCATCCGCTCATAGACCAGCCGCCCGACGATCTGACCGTGTTCCAGAACGAAAGGCGCCTCGTGGCAGCGCACCTCCAGCACACCGCGGGAACCGGCACCGCCCGCCTCCGCATGGCCGAAGCCCGGATCGAAGAAGCCAGCGTAATGCACGCGGAACTCCCCTACCATCGCAAGGTAGGGGGCCATCTCGGCGGCGCAATCGGGCGGGATATGCACGGCCTCCCGGCTGACGAGGATGTAGAACGCGCCCGGATCAAGGATCAGCCGCCCGTCCGTGCTGTGCAGTTCCTCCCAGAAATCGGCGGGGTCATAGCCGCCGATCCGGTCGAGGTCGATCAACCCGGCATGGGGTTTGGCGCGGTAGCCGACCAGCGTGCCGCTGGCGGGCTTCAGATCCACGGAGAAGCCGAGGCCCTGGTCGATCACCGGATCGCCCTCCGCGACAAGAGCGCTTTTCGCATGGAGCGCGGCAAGTTCCGCATCGGTCAGCACGGCATTGCCGCGTTTGAATCGGATCTGGTTCAGACGCATGCCGGGCCGCACGAGAACGGAGAAGGAGCGGGGACAGATTTCCGCGTAAAGCGGCCCGTTATAGCCCGGGGCAACCCGGTCGAATTCCGTCCCGCCATCGGTGATCGTGCGGGTAAGCAGGTCAAGCCGGCCAGTGGAGCTTTTGGCGTTCGCGACGGCGGCGATCCCGTCGGGAAGGGCGAGGCGCTCCCCCAGGGGCACCAGATAGACGCAGCCCTTCTCCAGCACCGCACCGGGGCGGAGGTCGATTTCATGCATGCCGAATTCGGCGATCCGGTCCTTCACCGTCCGCCCCCGCCCCGCAAGGAACGAGGCGCGCACGCGATAGGCCGTGCCGGACAGGCGCAGATCAAGGCTCGCAGGTTGTATCTGAGCGGATAGGATGGGTGTCCCGGAAGAGATCACGCCATCGGCAATCATCCGGGAGATCGTGTGGTCGGGGAGAACTCCGGTGGGCAATGTCACGTCATGCACCCCGGTCATCCCCAATCTTCTGCGGAATTCAATGGTCGGGCCGGCGAGATTCGAACTCGCGACCTTCCGCCCCCCAGACGGACGCGCTAACCAGACTGCGCCACGGCCCGACGGGCGCATACATACCGACTTTGCCGGCAGGGGCAAGCGGCAAAGCGCAGGTTTGGCATGCAAAAGTCACAGGGCTTGCAGGATGAGAGGCGCGGCCCGCGGAGGCGATTACCCCGCCTCCCGCATCCTGTCGCGAAGCGCGAGGAGGCGCGACTGCAGCGGCGCCGCCTGGGGCAGGGCCGCTGCTGGCAGCCTGCGCAACCGGGTCAGCAGCGCATGCGTGTCCAGCCAGAGACCCGTTGCCGCCTGCGGCGCGTCAATGACGCGACCGGCTTTGCCGGCGGCGACCGGCAGGTCCGGCCCGGGGGCGGGATCGGGCTCAGGTTCCGGCTCGGGGGCTGGGCCGGGCTCAGGGATCGGATCGGGAATCGGCGAAGGCTCCCGCGCCGCCCGTGGGCGGAGGGTGCGGACCATCGCCGTGGGGCGGAGGGGCGCGTCATAAGCCGTGCCCATTTCCTCCCCCAGACCGATCGCGATGACATGCTGAATGCCGCGTTCGCGCAGAATTTTCTGCACGCCACGGATGGTCAGCCCCTCTTCATGCAGAAGCCGCTGAATCCCGGCGATGAGGACCAGGTCCTCCGGTCGGTAGTAGCGCCGCCCGCCCGCCCGCTTCACCGGCTTGATCTGGGTGAAGCGGCTTTCCCAGAAACGCAGCACGTGGGCGGGCACCCCAAGCTCGTCGGAGACCTCGCTGATCGTGCGGAATGCCTCCGGTGATTTCTCGACCCCGATCGCCAAGATCAGCCCCGGTTTCCGGCAGCGACCCGATCCTTCATGATGTGGGAGGGCCGGAAGGTCATCACCCGGCGCGGCAGGATCGGCACTTCATCGCCTGTCTTCGGGTTGCGGCCGACGCGCGCGGACTTGTCCCGCACGGAGAAGGTGCCGAAGGAGGAGATCTTCACCTGCTCGCCCGCCACCAGCGCATCTGACATGTGCTGAAGCACGCTCTCGACGAGGGCGGCGGACTCGTTCCGAGACAGGCCGACCTCGCGGAAGACGGCCTCGCTCAGATCCATGCGTGTGAGAGTGCCTTGGCTCATGGTCTATCCTCGCAACAGATCACTGGAAATCCATATGACTGTCAGGGATTAAGCGGGCCAAGTCAACATGCCGGTCACCAGCGGATGACGACCGACCCCCAGGCCAGGCCCCCGCCGATCGCCTCGGTGACGACGAGATCGCCGCGCTTGATCTGACCCTTCGCCTTGCCGACCGAGAGGGCGAGCGGAATGGAGGCGGCGGAGGTGTTGCCGTGATCCTGCACGGTGACCACAACCTTGTCCATCGGCAGGCCCATGCGCTGCGCCGTCGCCTTGATGATGCGCAGGTTCGCCTGATGCGGCACGATCCAGTCCACGTCCTGCGCCTCCAGCCCCGCCTTGGCGAGCGCGGCATGGGCGGTTTCAGCGAGCTTTTCCACCGCCTGGCGGAAGACTTCCTTGCCCTGCATCTTCAGCACACCCGCCGTCCCCGTGGTGGCGACGCCGCCATCCACGTAGAGAATGTCGCGGTAGCGCCCGTCCGAATGCAGATCGACCGACAGGATGCCGCGGTCGCTGGGCAGGCCGTTGCCGGTCGTGGCTTCCAGCACCAGCGCGCCCGCGCCGTCGCCGAAGAGCACGCAGGTGCCCCGGTCGTTCCAGTCGAGGATGCGGCTGAACGTCTCCGCCCCGATAACCAGCACGCGCTCCGCCTGACCGGACAGGATCATCCCGTTCGCATTGGCGAGCGCGAAGACGAAGCCCGCGCAGACAGCCTGCACGTCATAGGCAAAGCCCGTCGTCATGCCGAGCCGGTCCTGCACCATGGTGGCGACGGAGGGGAAGGTCAGATCTGGGGTAGAGGTCGCGACGATGATCGCGTCGATGTCACCCGGCTGCAGGCCCGCATCGGCGAGCGCCGCCCGCGCGGCCTCTGCGGCCATGCTGGATGTCGCCTCCCCCTCCGCAGCGAAATGCCGGCGTTCGATGCCGGAGCGGCTGCGGATCCATTCGTCGGAGGTTTCGAGCGTCGCCTCGAACTCTGCATTCGGGACGATCCGGGCGGGCAGGTAATGCCCTACGCCCCGGACGGCGGCACGTCTCGTCATTCGGTGGCTCCGCTGTTGGTGGATCCGGCGGTCGTGCCGGTTTGGAGAGTGGCGAGCGCCGTGGCGACGCGGGAGGCGAGGCGGTCCTGAAACCCCGCGCGGGCGAGCCGGATGGCGAGGTTGATGGCCGCGGCCATCGCCGTCGCATCGGCGGAGCCATGCGACTTCACCACCATCCCGTTCAGCCCGAGAAAGACCCCGCCGTTCGACCGGCGCGGATCCATCCGACGGGAGAATCGCTTGAGTGACGGCATTGCGAGCAGCGCGGCCATGCGGGAGAGCGGGGATTTCTGAAAGGCCTCGCGCAACGAATCAGCCACCAGCTTGGCGGTGCCTTCCGCAGTCTTGAGCGCGACATTGCCGGTGAACCCGTCCGTGACGATCACATCGGCCCTGTCACCCAGAATGTCGTTGCCTTCGACGAAACCGATATAGGCGAAATTGCTGATACCGGCTGCCGCGGGCATCAGCTCATGCGCGGCCTTCAGCTCCGCCCGGCCCTTGTTCTCCTCCGTGCCCACGTTCAGCAGGCCGACGCGGGGTTCCGCCAGGCCGAGCGCGTTGCGCGCATAGGAGGCACCCATGACGGCGAACTGCACCAGATCCTCGGCATCGGCGCGCACATCGGCACCCATGTCGAGCATCACGTTGAACTCGTGGGCATTTCGTGAGGGCCAGGCGCTGGCGATCGCGGGGCGGTTCACGCCGGGCAGCTTTCTGAGCCGCAGCATGGAGACTGCCATGAGCGCGCCCGTATTGCCGCAGGAGACGGCTGCCGCGGCTTCGCCGTTGCGTACGCTGTCCACGGCGGACCACATGGAGGTGCCCGCACCGTTCCGCATCACGTAGGAGGGCTTCTCATCCATCGTGACAACCCGTTCGGTCGCACGAATCTCGCAGCGCGTCGCAAGAGGCTTGCGACGCGCTACGAGCTTTTTCAACTCCGCTTCGTTCCCGTGAATGAGGAACGAGACATCCGGGTTTTTTTCAGCGCTCTCCACGATGCCATCGACGACCGCCGAAGGGCCGCGATCACCGCCCATCGCATCGACGGAGATGACGATGCGTGTGGTGTCCGTCTGGGGCTCCATGCGGTCCGTAACTCGTGGTGGCTTTCTGCCGAATCCCGACTGCGACTTATGCCGCGTCTTCGTCCAGATCGACGTCCTGACCGGCAGCAACCACTTCACGTTCGTGGTAGTGGCCGCAGGACGGGCAAACGTGATGCGGACGCTTCAGTTCGCCACAGTTCGGGCAGTCGTTCGGATTGGCGGCGACGAGCGCGTCATGCGCACGGCGCATGTTGCGACGGGAGCGGGTAACGCGATTCTGAGGGACAGCCATGTCACAACCTCGACTCTGGGGGACAGGCCCCTTTTGATAGCACATGAGCCAGCCGCCCTCTTCCTTCCGGGAGCGTGGCAGCCAGCGGTTAAACGAGGCCGGGAACATAGCCGGATTCGCGGTGGGCGCAAGCCCTTTCTGGTTCCGCTGCGGCGGAGATCCAGCGGTTCAGTCCTTCTTTGCCAGCTTTTCACGCAGTTCCGCAAGAGAGGCAAAGGGTTTGACATCGCCGTCGCGCATCGGCGGCAGACCCGGCTCGGTAAACACCTGTTCCCCGATCTCCACGCCATCCGCGCGGGGATAGAGCGGCATGGCAAGGGCCAGCGCCTCGGCCATCACCGCGCCGGGGTCGATGGCGGAGCCGAGCGGTTCCATATCGGTATCCTCGGGGATCTCGGCCTCTTCCGCCGCTGGTTCCGGCGGATTGGCAAGATAGCGCCGCTCTACATCTTCGCTGACATGGGTGGTGACGGGGTCGAGCGTCACGATGCAGGGCTGAACGATTTCCGCTGTCAGACGGCCTTCGAGCACCCAGTCCTCCCGGCCAAGGGGGCGAATCTCACCCTCGAAATGCACCCCCGAGAGGCTGGAGGCGCCAACGGCGGCGGTGAGGTCGGCAAGCTCTTCCCCATCCGGCTTGAGATCAAACCGTGTGGGCTTGCGCGGACCGAGGCTGCTGACGCGGATCGGATGGGAAAAGGACAGGGGCATGGGCGCTCCGGCGATCTCGAGGCCCGTGGCGGGCGGTGGCAGGATGCGGCATTCCCGCCGCAGTTCATCTCTCCAGATAGGCGAAGCAACGGCAGGCGCAAGCGCCGCATTGCTGCACCCGGAGAAGGGTATATCTTCCTTCCTTGAACCAGAGCGTGACCTTCTGTAAGCCATGGGGACGCTTGGAAGCAAAAGACAAGGGGACGGAATGGTCAAGCTCCGGTATCTGGCGTGGCGGAGCATTCCCTGCCTCGTCCTACCGTTCCTGGTGGCCTGCAGCCCCGTCTATCGTGACCATGGCTATGTTCCGACGGAGCATGAGCTGGAGCAGGTGCGCGTCGGTGTCGATACACGCGAAACGGTCTCTCAATCCATAGGGCAGCCGAGCACGCACGGGGTGATGGGCGATTCCGCCTGGTATTTCGTGCAGGATCGCTTCCGCAACTATGGCGCGCTGGCACCGGAGAATGTGGACCGCCAGGTTCTGGCGATTTCCTTTTCTCCGAGCGGTCACGTGGCGAATATCGAGCGATTCGGCCTGCGGGACGGCAATGTCGTCGTCCTGTCGCGCCGTGTGACCGAATCCGGCATCTCGAACGTCAGCTTCGTCACGCAGCTCCTGCGCAACCTCGGCACGCCGAGCCTCGATCAGATACTGCCTGAAGACCGTTAAGATCGCGCCGCCTGGCGCGACCTTGCCGGCGCTCGGTTCAGGGTGTGGGCTTCACTCCTTCGGTTCGTGGACCAGAGCCACGCCGTTGATGCAGTACCGCAGCCCCGTCGGTCCCGGTCCGTCGGGGAACACGTGGCCCAGATGCGCGCCGCAGTTGTCGCAGTGCACCTCCACGCGCACCATGCCGTGGCTCCGGTCCACGCTCTCACCTACGGGGGCGCCCTCCGCAGGAGCGGTAAAGGCGGGCCAGCCGCAGTGGCTGTCGAACTTCTCCGCCTGATCGAAGAGTTCCGTCCCGCATCCGACGCAGCGATAGATTGCGGCCCCCTGCGGGAAGGCATCATGGCTGAAGGGGCGCTCCGTCGCCTGCTCCCGTGTGACGCGATAGGCGAGATCGGAAAGCTGTGCCCGCCATTCGGCCTCGGTCTTCTGCACGGGGAGGGGTTTTTGTCTGGTATCTGTCATGGGTCCTCCGGTGATCCGCGACGTGCGGTTGCTTTCAAGGTAGGCATGGCGGCGGGTCGCTCCAACCCCCCTGGCCGGGCGGAGGCTCAGCGGCGTCGGCGGATCACCGGAACGTGCGTCCGCCGGATGCTGGTCGCCGCCGCCGGATGCGGGGGAGTACCGTGCGTCGCCCGCCAGAACTCCGGTCCGCCGAGCCGGAGCCAGAGCGGCACCGCGAGCAGACCTCCTACCGCAAATCCCCCGACATGCGCCCAATGCGCGACCCCGGCATCCGCCTCCGGGGTGAAGGCTCCGGCAATGATCTGGATCAGGAACCAGTAGGCCAAGACGATGGAGGCAGGCAGCGTGATGATCCGTATGAAGAAGAAAAAGATGACGAGCAGATCGACCTTTGCCTTTGGAAACAGCAGGAGATAGCCGCCCATCACCCCGGCGATGGCTCCTGAGGCGCCGACCATCGGCACGAAAGATGTCGGCCCTGCCGCGATCTGCAACGCTCCCGCCCCGAGACCGGAGGCGATGTAGAATGCCAGAAACGGCAGCCGCCCCATCCGATCCTCCAGATTGTCACCGAAGACATAGAGAAACAGCATATTGCCGAGCAGGTGGAGGAAGCCTCCGTGAAGGAACATGGATGTCAGGGCGGTTTCCAGCCTCTCCCCCGCCATGAACCGAGCGGGGACCAGCCCCCAGCGGTCGTAGAAGGCGGCAAGCCCCGCGGGATCCGCCATCAGCGGCAACATCATCACGAATACCGCGACGTTGAGCGCAATCAACAGCCAGGTGACGACCGGCTGACGGGAGGCGGGGTTGTGATCGCGAAACGGGAACATGGGTCATCTTCTCCAGCACGCGCGAAGGGTCAAGGGCGCGATGCTCCTTGCACGCAACCGCTGTCGCTCCTGCGACATCCGGCGCTTGATTGCCCCGCGACTGCCCCGCGTGAAGGAGGCCGTCCGGATCCCGTTTGACCACTCCTTTTCTGCGCCGGCGTCATACCGCTGACGCAGGCCGGGAGATGGGGTAAGCAGGGAGCCGAAGGGAGCTGTTTCATGAAAACCATCCATATTATCAATGGCCCGAACCTCAACCTGCTTGGTCGCCGTCAGCCGGATATCTACGGGCGCGAAACGCTCGCCGATGTGGAGGCCGCCTGCGGGAAGCTGGCGCATTCGCTTGGATTTTCTGTCGTCTTCCGTCAGTCCAACCACGAAGGGGAGCTTGTGGAACTGATCCACGCGGCGCGGGAGGAAGCGGTGGGCATCGTGATAAATCCCGCGGCCTATACCCATACATCCGTGGCGATTCTCGACGCGCTGAATGCCTTCGAGGGGCCGGTGATGGAGGTGCATATCTCCAACGTCCACAAGCGAGAGAGCTTCCGGCACCATTCCTATGTCTCGCTCCGGGCGGACGGGGTCATCGCGGGTTGCGGGACGGAGGGGTATCTGCTGGCGCTCCGCCGGCTGGCCACGCTCGTCGGGGATTGACGAAGACACACGCTCTCACGGCGGGCGGCAGCGAGGCGCTCGGACCGCTGGATGATCCGCCGGGGGAAAGGGTTCAGCCCGCGTGACCGAGGGGTGTGCCATACCTATCTAGATCAAAGTGATTTCAATGACGTTCAGCCCGCGTGACCGAGGGATGTGCAAGGAGGCGATCTGCCCCCAGATCGCGCCGCGGCGTCAGTGTGGACATGGGCACCGCAAGACGCGAGCCTGCGCCGAAAATGCATCTAGCTCGCGTGACGGCCTGCGTGCATTGCCTCCCGATCACGCACATACCTGCCGGTGGCGGTGACGCGATCGGCACGAGTGTCTGCGCCGTGTCCGCGGTTGGTGTCAGACCAATCATCCCGGAGTAACAGGGCCAGGGCGCGGAAGAGCGCGGGGGTGAGTGGCCGCGGGCGAGCCGTGCTCCCTCTCGGGAAAACACGTGAAAGAGCGGACGGCATAGGCGCGGTATGTCTATCAACTGGAGATCGGCCGCGCAGGCGTCGGCTGAGGGCGGGTAACGTGCAGACCATCGCGAACGGTCATTCCCCAGCCTGCGCGGGAAGAGTAGCTGCCCATCCGGCACCTGATGATCGGAGGTCGGCAGTCCACGGCACGCATTTGCCCGGTGGGGCTGCGGTCCCTCCCATGCGGGACCGCTTTCTTGATCAGGACAGCGTGGGTCGGGCTACCCGACACCATACTGTCACCACTTTTTGCGACGCGGGTTCTGTGGTGATGCTCCTGGCGCCCGACGTTCGCTGCGGCGACATCGGGGACGCGGGGGAGACCGGCGGTGCTTGTGCGTTCCGGCAGGGCTTCGGCGCGCTTTGCTTTAACTTTGGGGAGGCGAGCGGGCTGACTGCTGGCCCCGACGTGAAGCCGCCGCGCCCCCGTAGCACATGAAGTTCTCCGATGCCTGGAGGGGAGTTCTGCAGACCGGGTCTCTCCGCAGCGCGCGGAGGGCGATGCTGGCGTGCCACATCAGCCAACTTGTCGCTGGCGGAGAGAGGGTCGCGCGTTTAAGACCTGTGCGCAATTCTGGCGAGAGGTGCCCCATGTCCGACATCCGCCCGCAACCCGGTATCATGGAGATCGCTCTCTATGAGGGCGGGGCATCGCATGTCGCAGGTCAGACGGATGCGATCAAGCTCTCGTCGAACGAAAATCCCTTTGGCCCTTCCGATCGGGCCAAGGATGCCTTCTCCCGCGCTGTGCTCAAGCTGCACCGCTATCCGTCTACGGATCATGCGGCGCTCCGTCAGGCGATCGGGGAGGTGCATGGGCTGGACCCGTCGCGGATCATCTGTGGCGTGGGGTCGGACGAGATCCTGAACCTGCTTGCGCAGGCCTATGTCGGGCCGGGGGACGAGGTGGTGTTCACCGAACACGGCTTCCTGCTCTACCGGACGTCCACACTGGCCGCAGGCGGTACGCCTGTTGCAGTGAGCGAGCGGGAGCGGACGACCGACGTGGATGCGATCCTTGCCGCCTGTACGGAGCGGACGCGGCTTGTCTATCTTGCCAATCCGAACAACCCCACGGGAACGATGGTCGGTCTGCCGGAACTGGAAAGGCTGGCTTCCGGGCTGCCGGGGGGCGCCATTCTGGTGCTCGACGGCGCCTATGCCGAATATGTCGAAGGCTATGATGCGGGTGCGGAGTTGGCGACGCGGATGTCCAATGTCTTCATGACCCGGACGTTTTCAAAGATCTACGGCCTTGGCGGTCTGAGGATCGGCTGGGGTTACGGGCCAAAGGATATCGTGGATGTGCTCAACCGCATCCGGGGGCCGTTCAACCTGTCCAGTGCGCAGCTGGAGACGGCGGAGGCGGCGGTCCGCGATCAGGATTACGTCACCCGCTGCCGGACGGAGAACGCCCGCCTGCGGACATGGCTCGCGGCTTCCCTGGCGGAGAAGGGCGTTCCATCGGACATTTCGACGGCGAATTTCATCCTTGCGCGTTTCGCGGATGAGGCGGAGGCACAGGCCTGTGACACCTATCTGCAGTCCCAGGGTCTGATCGTGCGGCGTGTGGCGGGCTATGGCCTGCCCAACTGCCTGCGGATCACCGTCGGGGACGAGGCGTCCTGTCGC
Organism: Haematobacter massiliensis; assembly: GCF_000740795.1. Classification (GTDB taxonomy): domain Bacteria; phylum Pseudomonadota; class Alphaproteobacteria; order Rhodobacterales; family Rhodobacteraceae; genus Haematobacter; species Haematobacter massiliensis. Next base: position 101,378 of record NZ_JGYG01000003.1, on the reverse strand, counting down.
CGCGTGGCGCATGCGGTCGGCCAGTTCAAGGCGCGCGACAGCGGAGCGGTCTGATGGCGGTGCTTTATGAGCGGGTGGCGCTGATCGGGCTTGGGCTCATCGCCTCCTCCATGGCCCATGCCATACGGAGGGCGGGCCTCGCGGGGGAGATTGTCGGCTATGCCCGTAGCGCGGAAACGCGGGCCACGGCGCTGGAGATCGGCATTTGCGACCGGGTGACGGAAACGGCGGCGGAAGCTGTGGAGGATGCGGATCTCGTCGTGCTCTGCATTCCCGTGGGCGGCATGGGCGATGTGGCGCGGGAGATCGGCCCGCATCTGAAGCCAGGCGCCACGCTGACCGATGTCGGCTCTGTCAAGCAGGCGGTGATTGACGCCGTCGCGCCCTTCGTGCCGGAGGGGGTGGATTTCATCCCCGGCCACCCGCTTGCCGGGACGGAGCATTCCGGCCCCCGCTCCGGTTTCGCCGAGCTGTTCCGCAATCGCTGGTGGATCCTGGTCCCGCTGCCCGGCGGATCGGACGCGGCGCTGGAGCGGCTTGAGGCGCTCTGCCGCGGCATGGGCGCGAATGTGGAGACGATGGATGCGGAGCACCATGATCTCGTCCTCGCCGTCACCTCCCACACTCCGCATCTTATCGCCTATACCATGGTCGGCGTCGCGGATGATCTTGGCAGGGTCACCGATAGCGAGGTAATCAATTTCTCTGCGGCGGGCTTTCGAGACTTCACACGCATTGCCGCTTCCGATCCGACGATGTGGCGCGATGTCTTCCTCACCAACCGGGAGGCCACGCTGGAGATCCTCGGGCGGTTCACGGAGGAGCTTTTCGCGCTGCAACGCGCGATCAGGATGGGGGACGGCCAGATGCTCTTCGACTATTTCACCCGCACGCGTGCCATTCGCCGTGGCATCATCGAGGCGGGTCAGGATACGGCCGCACCCGACTTCGGGCGCACGAAGGCGGGCGACTGAGTGAAGGGGCGGCGTGCGCTCGCCCTCTGGCTCTGTCTTACTGGTGTAGCGCTGGCGGGCGCCGCAGATGCGGGGCCGCTCCGGTCGGATGCGCCGAAGATGCGCCCTGCTACTTTGGGTGCCCCGGCAATGCCTGGGCCGGTCGCCGCTCTTTCCGCCGCGCGCCCGCTGCCCCGCCCCGGAGGGCTCGCCGCGTCGCAGGGGAAAGCCGTTGTGGCGGACGAAGGGATGGCGCTGCCGGACGCGCTGCTCCGCCCCATGCCCCGCCCGCCGCAGATCGCGGCGAAGGGCATGCGGTCGTCCGCGCCGCTGGTGCAGAATGTCTCCTTCATCGCGCCGGCCGCACCCGGGGTGACGTCCCGGCAAGGGTCCGGCCTCTGCGGGGTTCCAAAGCTCACCGGACGGCGGATTGCACCCGTTACCTCTCGCATCAGCGGCTGCGGGATTCCCGACGCGGTGGAGATCACGGCTGTCGATGGTGTCCGGCTCAGTCAGCCCGCGATGGTGGATTGCCCGACGGCGATCGCCCTTGACCAGTGGGTGAGGACGGCGTTGAAGCCCGCGGTCGGGCGGCAGGGGGGCGGGGTGAAATCGCTTCAGATCGCCGGAACCTATGCCTGCCGTCCGCGCAACAATCTGGCGGGCGGCAAGATCTCAGAACACGGACGCGGCAAGGCGGTGGATGTGGCAGCAGTGGTACTGGCGAACGGTGAGGCGCTCAATGTCGAACGGGACTGGGGCAGGGGGCAGGCGGGGCGGATTCTGAAGGCCGCCCACCGGAATGCCTGCGGGATCTTCGGGACAACGCTCGGCCCCGGATCCGACGGTTATCATGAGGACCACCTGCATTTCGACACTGCCGTTCGTCGCAACGGCAGCGCCTATTGCCGCTGACGCGGCGGTTCTTTCGCGTGGTTGGAACACGGCTGGCGTGCTTGGGGGGCAAGGCCCCGCGGCAAAATCATCGCCAGGCGGCCAAACCTGGTCGCAGAAAGCGATCCCGACGATACTCAGGACGTATTGAGGCCGCGGCTCGTGCTCAAGCCGCCGGGATCGATATGCCGGCGGGAGCCATCGGGATGTCACGCGGGACGGAGGTTGTCGCGTCGCCTCATCTCTGGCTGATCTCTGGCCGGATCGCTTTGGTGCCGTGATCGGCGGGTCCGTGCCAGCGTATTTGGCCTGCAGACCCACCCATTCGAATGCCTCCCGTCTGCCCCTCGCGTCATGGTTCCGTCGCCCTGTCAGGCGCGGGGGGGCTATCCCCGCTGCTCACGCAGCACAGGCGGGATCGTCGTCAGCGGAACCGGGCCAAGGAACACGACCCCGGAGGAGACGCGCAGCGGCACATCCAGCGTCTTTGCCCCGAGCGTGGTGCCCGCCATGACGCGCAGCGCCACCTCGGCCACCGAACGGTTCTCTTCCGGCACGATACCAAGCGCGATGACGATGTTGAGGATGGTCTCCCAGCCGCTTACCCGCAGATGCAGCGTTCCGTCCGCCAGCCCTTCTGTATCCATGGCCAGATCGCCGGAAAGGCGCAGGTTGGCGTTTCCCCAGACGACCCCGGCATCGCGGATGCCGATTGCCTGAATCTCCGGCGTGACGGCGTTCCGGTCGAACATCGCCCGGTCGAGGGGCGCGTCGAGGAGGAGAGAGGCGTCGAGCGTTACCGTATCTATCGCATCGGGCAGGCGGCTGCGCGGATCGATGTCGAGCCTCAGTGTGCCGCCCGGCGCGAGCTGCGCCGCAGAGAGCGCGAGGTCATAGGTATTGCCCGCCGCGCCCGCCTGAGCCGCCGGCTGCAGGGCTGCGACGACCTTCGGCATCCCCAGGGTCCATCCGCGGTCGGAGGAGAGCGTCACCGCTTCCCCCTCCGTGACCAGCCGTTGCAGCGCCATGCCGGGCGGCAGGCGGGTCCGGATGCTGCCCTGCATCCGGCTGGAGGCGAGGGTGAGCGTCTGGTCAGGCAGGTAGACGGTCTGGCTGTCCGGCAGCGTGGCGATGATGTGATTGGGCTGATAGGCCAGTGCCTGCAACCGCAGGAAGGGGGCCTCCCAGCCGTACCCGCTGCGCGGATCATGGATCTCGGGCGCCGTCAGTTCCAGGTCGAAGCGGTAGGGAAATCCGCGAACCGAAAGGCCTTGATGTTCGATCGCCATGCCGCGCTGCTGCTGCTCCGCGATGAAGGCCGTCGCACCATGCTTCACTTTCGAGGCGGCGAAAAACCACCATCCCGTCCAGCCGAGCAGCAGGAGAACGGCAAAGCCGAGGATGAAGCGCATGGTCTTTCCCTTCACGCTGTGGTCCTTCTGTCTATATCGGGAGGCGGCGAAGCAACAGATGGAGACGCAGGTGGCGGAGATCGCATTCTGGGTATTCGGGTATGGATCGCTGATGTGGGAGCCGGGATTCCGCCCGGTTGAGCGGCAGCGCGCGCGGCTGGAAGGCTGGCACCGGTGCTTCTGCATGCGCTCCATCCACCATCGCGGCACGGTGGAAGCCCCGGGTCTCGTCCTCGCCCTCGACCGGCAGGAGGGCGCGGTTTGTGACGGCGTGGCGCTGGCAGTCGCGGCGGAGGAGGCGCAGGAGGTGCTTGCGATGCTGAGAGAAAGGGAGCTTGTCAGTTCCGCCTATCTCGAGACCTCTCAGCCCGTGACGCTGGAGGATGGCAGGCGGGTGGAGGCGCTGACCTATGTCATCGACCCCGACCATGTGCAGTATTGCGCGAACCTCCCCCTGGAGGATCAGGCCCTTATCATCGCCGTGGCGGCGGGGGGGCGCGGGCCGAACAGCGACTATCTGCACAACACCGTCGGCCATCTGGAGGCGCTGGGCTTTGAGGATGCCGATCTCATGTGGCTTGCGGCGCGCGTGCGCGGTCTGACCCCGGTCAGTTGAGGAAAATCCGCGCGATCCACGGAGCGATGAGCGAGGTCAGGACGGCATTCAGCCCCATGCCGATCCCGGCAAAGGCGCCCGCCGTCTCATTGACCTGAAACGCGCGGGCAGTGCCCACCCCATGTGCAGCGACGCCCACCGCGAAGCCCCGCGCCCGCCAGTCCCGCACGCCGATTGCGTTGAGCAGCGGCGTGACGACGATGGCGCCGATGACCCCCGTGATGAGGACGAGAGCCGCCGCGAGGGTAGGGGAGCCGCCGATCTTTTCCGTGATGCCGATGGCTACGGGGGCCGTGACCGATTTGGGGACGAGCGACAGCAGCGTCTCGTGGCTTGCCCCCAGCAGATGCGCGATGAGCAACACGGACCCCATGGCGGTGAGCGAGCCGACCACCAGCGCCGCGATCAGGGGAATGAGCGCGGTCCGCAGGTTGGGCAGATTGTCGTAAAGCGGGAGCGCGAGGCACACCGTCGCCGGGCCGAGCAGGAAGTGAACGTATTGTGCGCCCTCGAAATACACCGGATACGGTGTGCCCGTCGCCAGCAGCAGCCCGCCGATCATGATGACCGAGAGCAGTACCGGGTTCACGAAGGGTTTTCGCCCCGAGGCACGGAAGGCCGCATCCGCGATCACATAGGCACCGAGCGTGAGGGTGAGCCAGAGCAGCGGCGCATGGGACAGGTAGCTCCAGATCTCGGCGAAGTCAGTCATGTCGTGGCCCCTTCATCAGACGCGCGACCGCGACGAAGGTCAGGGCTCCTGCCGCGATAGCGAGGATCGTGCTTCCGACCAGCGCCGCGCCGATGGCCAGTCCCTCGCTCTCCAGCAGCGGCAGGTGCCCGATCACCCCGACACCGGCAGGCACGAACAGCAGCGACAGATTGCCCAAGATGCCGGTCGCCACGGGCCGGATCGTTCGGACCAGCGCGGGCGACAGCACCAGCGCCGCGGCCATCAGCACCATGCCGATGACCGGGCCGGGCACCTGGATCGGAAACAGGCGGGCGAGCGCCTCGCCGACAAGCTGGCAGGCGAGGATGAGGAACAAAGACGGGATCATGGAGCACGACCTTTTGCGGATGGCCAGAAGCGGCGCCCAAGGGGCAGGAGGTGAGCGGAGGCGCCTGCCATATGAGGCTCGCTCCGAAGCTACGCCCGCCGGGGCGGGAGGCGCAAGCCGGGCCGGGCTGATCCCGCAGGGGTGGCGGCGGCATCACCAGACGGCGGAACGATCCGGCATTACAGGGCGATCCGACGATGGCGGAAGCCGGGGCGGTTATCCCGGGAGGGCCGGCGATCCGGGGCACGACCGCGCTCAGGGTTGCATGGTAAGGCGGGCTTGGTGGAGCGAGGACCCGTTCTGCAAAGGCCCCGGCAGGCCACGATCCAGTCCTTCGGGGCGGAGCGGCTCAGATGGCGGAAGACGGCGCTTGCGCGCCGACCGCCTTTCGCCAGGTGAAAGAGGTCGCGCGCGCGTAGCCGGGATGGGCGGTCTCCGCGACGCGATGGAAACCCATTCCGGCAAAGATCGCGTGATTCTCCACCAGCTCCACCCGCGTCTGGAGTTCGAGCGCCACGTGGCCGAGCGCCCGGGCGCGCGCTTCCGCCAGTGCCACCAGCCGCCGTGCAAGACCCTGTCCGCGTGCCGCTGCCGCAACCGCGAGCTTGCCGAGATAGAGCACCTCCCCCTGCGGTGTCAGAAAGACGCAGGCATGGGGCTCCGCCGGGCCGTCGATCAGCCAGATCTCGCCCGTCTCCGCCTGACCGGCGATGGAGGCGACCGACATCCGGTGCATGGAGGAGGGCGGGTCGATCCGCGCGTCCATATAGGCGAAGCTCTCCCGGATCAGGTGAAGGATTTGCGGAAAGTCTGCGGCTGTCGCGATACGGGGTGTCATGGTCAGAGGATTGCTCGTGTGAGGATACAGGGTGCCGAAGCGGAGCGCGTGACGATAGGTCGGGCCCTTTGCCGACGCGGCATGGAGTCAGGAACCGTCCCCGAGATCGGACAGGTGAAGCCAAGGCAGGCGCTCTTCCGGGAAGTCATGGGCTTCGGGGGCGAAGGCGGCGGGATCGTCTTGCGAGCAGGCATAGAAATGCATCTCGCCGCCCGTCGCCGGACGATAGCCCATCGGTGAGCCGCATGTGGGACAGAAATAGCGCGTCACACCGGGGGAGGAAGCGTAGGCGGCTGGCGCCTCTCCTGTCCAGCGCCAGCCGCCATCGCGGACGGCAAAGAAGCTGGTTACGGGGGAGGAACTCGCTCGGCGGCAGCTTTCGCAGTGGCAATGAAGCTGCCAGATCACCTCTCCCTCTGCGCGGTACCGGATGCGGCCGCAGAGGCAGTGGCCTTCGCGCGGCAGGGATTTCTCCATGAACAGGCTGTCCGGGTGGGGATCGTAGTCGCCGAATGGCCCCCGCTCCCGGTAGCCGAGCGCGCGATAGAGCGCGACGGCGGCGGGGAGCGCCGGGCCGGTCTCCAGCCGGAGGAGGCGGCAACCTGCGGCATGGGCCTCTCGCTCAAGCGTCTGCATGAGGTCGCGTGCCGCGCCCCGGCCCCGGGCGGTAGGGCGCATCCAGAGACGCTTGACCTCCCCGTACCCCGGCCGTGTCACCAGCGCCACGCACCCGAGCGCCTGCCCCTCCTCCTCCCGCGCGATCAGAAAGACCCCGGCGGCGGCGGCGATCTCCTCCGCCGTCAGGGTGAATATCCCGCCCGCCGGAAACACCGCCTCCATATGCGCCTGGCTTTCCGCGATGAGGGCGCGTCCGTCCGGCGTGAGAGGGCTTTCCGCGGCGATGGTGATCATGTCCGTTGTCCAGATGTTGTGGCAGTGCTGCGTTCGACTGCCGCCAGTTGGGATGTGATCGACACAGAGCAGGTTTCGCCCTAGGATGACCGTTCAATTCCAAAAGGAAAGTTCTCCTTGCGCTTCGTACGGCTCAGGCTCAACGGCTTCAAGAGTTTCGTCGATCCGACCGACCTCGTCATCGCCGAGGGGCTGACGGGGGTCGTCGGGCCGAACGGCTGCGGCAAGTCGAACCTGCTGGAAGCACTGCGCTGGGTGATGGGGGAAACCCGGCCAAGCGCGATGCGCGGCGGCGGGATGGAGGATGTCATCTTTGCGGGCGCGGCCTCCCGCTCTGCGCGCGGCTTTGCGGAGGTGGCGCTCAGCATCGACAACAGCGAGCGGCTGGCCCCGCCCGCCTTCAATGACGCGGATGCGCTGGACATCGTGCGGCGGATCACCCGCGATCAGGGGTCGGCCTACCGGGTGAACGGCAAGGACGTGCGGGCTCGCGACGTGCAGATGCTGTTCGCCGATGCCTCCACCGGGGCGCATTCGCCTGCGCTGGTCCGGCAGGGGCAGATCGCGGAACTCATCAACGCCCGCCCGCAGGCGCGGCGCCGGATACTGGAAGAGGCGGCGGGGATCTCCGGTCTCTATCAACGCCGGCACGAGGCTGAACTGCGGTTGTCCGCCACCACGCAGAACCTTGAGCGTGTCGATGACATGCTGGAGCAGTTCCTTCAACAGATGCGCGTGCTGGAGAAACAGGCGCGGCAGGCGGCCCGTTACCGGGAGATCGGCGCGGCGCTTCGCCGGGCGGAGGGGGCCTTGTTGCTTGCCCGCTGGCTGGAGGCCATGACCGCCGCCGACACCGCACGAACCACAGCGGAGCAAGCGTCCCGCAAAGCTGCGGAGACGGGGGCCGCGGCAGAGGAAGCCGCCGCCCTCCGCGCGGATCTCGCCAGCGAAATTCCCGGCCTCAGGGAAGAGGCTTCGATCTCCGCCGCGGTTCTGGAACGGTTCCGTCTGCAGCAGGCGGCCCTCGCGGAGGAGGAGGCGCGCGCGGAGGAGGCGGTTGCGGCCCTGCGTGCGCGGGCGGAACAGCTGGCTGCCGACCGGGAGCGGGAAGCGGCGCTCCACCGGGACGCGGGCGAAACGCTCCGCCGGCTGGAGGAGGAGGCGCTTGCGCTTCTGCAGGCGGGCGAAGGCCATGCGGAGCGTCTTGCGGAGTCGGAGGAGGCCGCGGAGGCCGCGGCTGATGTGCTGGCGGAAGCGGAAGCCCGGCTTGCCGGGCTGACGGAATCGCTGGCCCGGACCGTCGCCGATCATGAGGCCGGGCAGAGAAGGCTCTCTGCCGCCGAAACCGTGGTGGAGCGGAGCCTTCGCGATGCCACCCGCGCCCGTATGCAAGCCGAGGAGGCTGAGCAGCTTCGGGCGCGCGCCGTCGAAGCCGCGGAGGCTGCGGCGGAGGGGCAGGAGGCAGGCGTCTATGCCGTGGAGATCGCGGAGACGACACTCGTCACGGCAGAGGCAGAGCTCCGTCGCATTCAGGGGGAGGAGAGCGAGGCCCGGACCCAGCGCACGGCCGCCGAAGCCGTCGTTCGCGCGATCTCGGCCGAGGTTACGACACTCGGCCGGATGGTGGCGCAGGCGCGCGGCAAGAGCAGCCGGGTGCTCGATCAGGTAACCGTTGCAGCTGGCTACGAAAAGGCACTCGGCGCGGCGCTGGCGGATGATCTCGACCTGCCCGAGCGGGAGAGCGATGGCTCTGGCTGGCGGCAGCTGCCGCCGCTGCCGGAGGCGGGGATACCCGATGGGGCAGAGCCGTTGGCGCTCCATGTGGAAGGTCCGTCGGCGCTGGCCCGCCGGCTGTCACGGATCGGTGTGGTGTCGGCGGATCGTGCGGCCGCCCTGCTCCCGGCGCTTGCGCCCGGGGTGCGGCTGGTCACGCAGGAGGGCGACCTTTTCCGCTGGGACGGCCTCGTCCGTGTCGCGGGGGACGGTGTGTCGGATGCCGCGCGGCAACTGGCGCAGCGCAACCGCCTCGCGACACTGCAGGTGGAGCTGGCGGAGGCTGAGGCGCGGGCAGAGGCGCTGCGCGAGGGGCATGAGACGCTGGCGGACGCTCTTGCCTCCGCCGCCGCCGCCGAGACATCCGCGCGGATGGCCCGGAAGGGGGCGGAGCAGCGGCTGGCCGAGGCAAGCCGGGCGCTGAACCGGGCGGAGACGGAGCGTTCGGTGGCCGACGGTCGCATGGAAACGACCCGCCTCGCCGCACGCACGCATCAGGAACAGGCGGAGCGCGCGGCGGCGGAGGTGAAGGAAGCTCGTGCGGCCATGACCGCCTTCCCGCCGCTTGACGGGGTGCGTGAGGAAGCCGCTGCCGCACGGCGCGCGGTGGAGCAGGCGCGCGCCGCCACGTTGCAGCGCCGGGCAGCCACGGAGGATATCCGCCGGCAGGGCACCGCACGGGAGCGGCGGGCGGTGGAGGTGTCGCGCGAACAGGCCCGCTGGACGGAGCGGCTCGCCGCCGCAGAGGGCCGTGCCCGTGAGATGGACGGACGGGAGGCGGCTGTCGCGGCCGATCTTGCCCGCGCCCGTGCCGTGCCTGAGGCGCTTGCCCTGCGTGCCGAAACGCTCTCCGGCGACATTGCGCTTGCCACCTCGCGGGAGGCCCGCGCGCGCCCTGCGCTTCAGTCGGCGGAACGCGCGCTGGCTGAGGCTGAGGCGGCGGAGCGGGCGGCGGAGCGCGCGGCCTCCGACAGCCGGGAGGCGCGGGCGGCTGCGATTGCGCGCGCCACCGCCGCAGCACTCGCCTGCAGCGAAGCTGCCGACCGCATCCGGGAGGAAACGGAGACGGAGCCTGACGCGCTGGCGGCAAGTCTTGGCGAAGTCACGGCCACCGCCGGCGAGACGGAGGAGGAGATCCATCGCCTCCGCCGCGCGCGGGAGGCCCTGGGCGCCGTGAACCTCCGCGCGGAGGAGGATGCCCGCGCGCTCGCCGAGGAGCAGGGAACGCTGGCCGTGGAGCGGGCCGATCTCGATGCCGCGGTCACCAAGCTACGGGCGGGGATCGCCGCCCTGAACCGCGAGGGGCGCGAAAGGCTGCTGGCGGCCTTCGATCAGGTCAATCGCAACTTCCGTCAGCTTTTCACGCATCTTTTCGGGGGGGGAGAGGCGGATCTGGTGATGGTGGAGTCGGACGATCCGCTGGAGGCAGGGCTGGAGATCATGTGCCAGCCGCCGGGAAAGAAGCTCTCCGTCTTGTCTCTGTTGTCCGGCGGAGAGCAGACTTTGACGGCGATGGCGCTCATCTTTGCGGTCTTCCTCGCCAATCCCGCGCCCATCTGCGTGCTTGATGAGGTGGACGCCCCGCTCGACGACGCCAATGTCGGGCGGTTCTGCGATCTTCTGGACGAGATGACGCGACGGACCGGCACCCGCTTCCTCGTCATCACACATCACGCGGTGACGATGGCGCGGATGGACCGGCTGTTCGGCGTCACCATGCAGGAGCAGGGGGTGAGCCAGCTCGTCTCCGTCGATCTGACGCGGGCAGAGGCGCTCGTCGCCTAGCGGACGGCGCCGACAAGGCCGCCGACAGCCGCCCCCGCGAGGGGCTCGTCGGCAATCACCTGACCGGCAGCCGCTCCGCCGACCGCACCTGTGGCTATCCGCTGTCCGCGCGTATTGCCGCAGGCCGCGACGACTGAGACGCAGAGCAGCCCGGCGACAAGATAAGTCCTGGTCATGATTTTCTCCTCGATTTCAACCCAGTAGAACGTTCGTGGCTGGTCGAGGTTCCGGCTTCGGCGTCATATCTTGCGGATACGGTCCGCAACCGTCACCTCGCCGTCCTCAACGATGCGGCAGAGCACACCGCGGAGCCGCAACTCCGGATGGCCGGGTGCGCGGACCCAGTCGAAGGCCGGCTTTCCGTAGCGCTTCTTCCACTTCACACAGGCATCGTTCCACAGGTCGGACACTTCCACGACCGCCGTGCCGATCCGAAGCCGGGTGCCGACGGGCAGGTTCTCCTCCGAGAAATCCATATCCGCGACGATCGTGTCACCGGGGTGGATCATCTCCGGCTCCGTCACGACCGCCTCCACCACACGGGAACCGAGAATGGATATCTGAATGCGGGGATCCGGGCTGCCATCCGCCAGCTTCATCCATGGGTGCTTCATCCAACGCTCGCCCGGGACGCCTTCCGCGACGGTGAGTGTCAGGCTCTCGCGGAAGTCGCGCTTGCCGAAACCCTTGCGGAAGCAGAGCGTGTGGATCGGCGCATCGTCCTTTGGCGCGGCGAGAACGTGGGGCAGGGCGAGGGCAAGTGTTTCAGGGGTCGCTTGCGGCATGAGTCAGAGCCTGTCCAAAAGGGTACGGGTGGGCCATGCATCTGCGGGCAGGCCGAGGCGCGCCTGCTCCTTCTGCACGGCGCTGCGGGTCATGGCGCCCAGCACGCCGTCTATCGCGCCGACATCATGGCCACGGGCTACGAGCTTCTGCTGGAGCCGGGTCATCTGCGCATCGGTGAGCGGCGGGTCCGGGTTGCCGGGGTCGAAGGCCGGTGCCCCCGAAAGGCGGGTGGCGAAATAGGCGGCGGTCGTCACATAGACGAAGCTCTTGTTCCAGTCGAAGAACACGTAATAGTTGGGATAGGCGAGGAACGCCGGCCCCTTGCGCCCCTGTGGCAGCAGCAGCGCCGCGTTCAGGTTGGTGGCGATCTTGCCGCCGCGCGGCTTTACACCCAAACGCACCCAGTCCGCGGCCGGGCGCGGCGTATCGAGACCGCTCAGGCTCCAGTCCATCTGGTCGGGAACGGTGACCTCCTGAAGCCAGGGTTCCCCTCTCCGCCAGCCGTGATCGGCGAGCATCCGGCCCCCTGACATGATCGCATCGGGGATGGAGGTTTTGAGCGTCACCCGCCCGTCTCCATCGCCGTCAACCCCGCGTTCGAGGATGTCCTTGGGGAGCATCTGGATCATCCCGATCTCCCCCGCCCAGGCGCCGGTCGTTGTGGCCGGGTCGAATTCGCCCTTTTCGTAGAGCGACAAGGCGGCGAAGACCTGCGGGCGGAAGAGGCCGGGGCGGCGGCAGTCATGCGCGAGGGTGACGAGCGCATTCGCCGTGTTGAAGTTGCCCTGCACGGCGCCGTAATCCGTCTCGAATCCCCAGAACGCGAGGATAACGCCCGGCGGTACACCATAGCGCCGCTCCGCTTCCTTGAGCAGCCCGGCGTATTTCTTGCCGTTGGCGACGCCGTTGGACATCCGGTTTCCGCTGATGAGCGCGCGGGAAAAATCGGTGAATGTCTTGCGGAAGACCCCTTGCGAATTGTCGGCGGCAATCACTTTCGGGTCGCGACGAACATTGGCGAAGAAGCGGTCGGCGGCCTGTGCGGAATGGCCGTTCGCGACCGCTTCCTGCTTAAGTCCGGCGATGAAGCGTCCGAAGTCGCCGCCGCAGGGCACGCTTTGGGCGGACGCGGTGCCCGCGAGGGTGACGAAGCCCAACAGGGCGGGAATCAGCATGAGGCGCATGGGTTTCCTCCTTTCGCGAAGCTAGGGCGGGGCGGTAGCCGGACAAGGCCCTAAGTGATGAGCCATCCCAGAAGCACCACTGCCAGCATCAGCGCCCATGTCCGCCAGAGCACCGCGACAGCCGCGTCGATCTCCCCCGCGCCGATGTCATGTCGGCCCTCCGCGTTGACATAGGGAAAGTCGCGCCGCTCGCCGTGATAGCTCCTTGGGCCGGAGAGCGCGATGCCGAGCACCGCCGCCATCGCCGCCTCCGGCCAGCCTGCATTGGGCGAGCGATGCAGCGGCGCATCCCGCAGGATGACCCGCCGCGCATCAAGCCGCCTGTGGGCGAGCGCGATCAGCAGCGCCGTCAACCGCGCGGGGATGAGGTTCAGAAGATCGTCCAGCCGCGCCGCCGCCCAGCCGAACTCCTCGTGCCGGGGGGTGCGGTGCCCGATCATGCTGTCGGCCGTATTGACAAACTTGTAGACGAGGATGCCCGGCAAACCGCCCACAAGAAACCAGAAGGCTGGCGCGACGACGCCGTCCGAGAGGTTCTCTGCCGCGCTCTCGATCGCCGCGCGGGCGACGGCGGGCGCATCCATTGCCGCGGTATCCCGCCCGACGATCCGCGCCACGGCCCGCCGGCCTTCGGCAAGGCTCGCGCGGAGACCGGTTGCGACGGCGGCGACATGATCGGCAAGGCTTCTCTGGGCCAGCAGAACCGCGGTGGCCAGCACCTCCAGCAGCGCGCCGCCCGGCAGCGCCGCAACCAGCCGCCCCGCGATCAGGGCGAGAAGCACGAGCAGACCGATTGCCACAGCCCCTTTCGCCCTTCTCCCGCGCCCCCTGTTGAAACGACGATCCATCGCGTCGATCATGCGGCCCATGATGACGGCGGGATGCGTCACTCGGGACCAGAGCCTTTCCGGCTCGCCGAAGACCGCGTCCAGCACCAGAGCCGCGGCAAGGGCGAGGGGCTGCATCACCATGCGCCTTCGAGCCTTGCCCAGCCATCCCCCGGCGGCAGGCCGAGGCGGAGCCAGCGGTCGCTGTAAGGGAAGATGCGGCTCCAGATGCGGGCGCGGGCCAGGCGCTCCTGCCAGATCTGCGCGTTCTCGACGTCGTAGAGGCGGAAGAGCGGCGTTCCCCCCACCACGCGCGCGCCTCGTCCGGTCAGGATGCCGTCCAGCCGCGCCGCATCACGGCCAAGTCGCGCCCGCGTCCGGGCGGCCCAGTCCTCATCGGAAAGCGCGGCGCGACCGATCTCCAGCGCGGGGCCGGAAACGGGCCAGGGGCCGAGGGAGTCCCGCAGGCCCGCGATCAGCGTGGGGTCTCCGATGGCGAACCCTAGCCGCAACCCTGCCAGACCCCAGAACTTGCCGAAACTTTTCAGCACCAGCGTGCGAGGTTGTGCGGAGAGGGTAATGAGGCTCGCCTCCGGCAGCACGTCGCAGAAACTCTCGTCGATCACGGTGAGAACACCGGGCCCTGGCGCGGGGTGAAGCCTGCCATCGGGATTGTTGGGATGGACGAGCACCCGCGCCCCGCCTGGTCCCTGCTCCCAGCCCGCCGCGACAAAGGCGGCGGCATGTTCATTGTAGGTCGGTCCCGGTATCTCCACTCGGCCCGCCGACAGCAGCCGCGGAATGCGCGCGATCAGCGCGGAGGCCCCCGGCGCCGCCAGCACGGCCGCTGCTTTCGGCACCCTCCAGAAGGCCCGTGCGGCTCGCTCCAGCGCCTCGGAGGCATCTAGATCGGGCAAGCGGGCCCAGGTTTCAGGTGGAAGAGCGGGAAGCGGATAGGCCTCCGGGTTAATGCCGGTGGACAGATCGAGCCACTCCGCCGCTGCGCCCCCATGCCGCGCGCGGGCTGCGTCCAGCCCACCGCCATGGTCCCGCGTCTCCGCCATCGCCCGATCCTTCTGCGTCGCGGCGCTGCCGCCGTTCGTGTCGGGCGCGGTCAAACCGCAAAATCTTTGCAAAATCAACTCCGCAAGCGGCGCGGCGTGTAAAGAGGGCTGGCAGGATCGTCGGAGCGCGTTAGCATGGAGAAAGGCACGGGGAGGTGCCTGAGGGGGGAACGATCATGCCGAAGTCTGTGGCGGATCTCAGACGTCAGGAGATTGTGGCGAGCGCCGTCTCTGTTATTCAGCAGGAAGGACTGCCATTTCCATCCTATGACGCCGTGGCGAGAGAAGCGGGAATGTCACGTCAGCTGGTGCGGCACTACTTTCCCGATGCGGAAAGTCTGATAGGCGCGGTGTCGCACGCCATTTCGGACGTGCAGCGGGACAAGGTGGCGGCCGGGTTTGCCCGCGGGGACGAAAGCCGGTTGGGTGTGCTGTTCGACTATCACCTTGGTTTGCTGGATGAGGGCGATCAGCCACGGGGAGAACTTCAGCAGGTGGAGGATGCACTCGTCGTGCTCGCCGCACGCGTGCCCGATCTTCGCGAGACATTGGTAGAGCGGCAGCATGAACTGCGACAGGCCATCGTCTCGGCGACGGCGGAAAGCTATCCAAGCCTGACGCCCGCCGCCTGCGAGGAAATAGCCTTCGTCTTCGTGAGCCTCGTTCATGGTCACTGGCGCATGGTGCGGAGCTTCGGCTTCGACCGGGTCGGCAGTCTTCATGCCCGGGCGGCGATGGACAGGCTCCTGCGCGCGCATCTCGAAGCAGCGATGGCGGAGAAGCCGGCCCCCGTGACCCGCCGCGGCTGACACGCATGAGGGTGCGCTCTGCTCGTCTGCTCCTGCCGGCGGGCCGTCGTCTCCGCCCGGGAGGCGCAGCCCGCCCGCGTTTTGTCACGGGGTTCCGGCTTCAGCACACCTTATCGCGAGGGTAGGGGATATTGTCGTGGTCTGCCGGGGAATGAGCGGATCGCGGGCTGGTTGGGCTGAGGGGTACTCCATGGCAGTCCGTTGGCGCAAGGCTCTGTCGCCTGAAGGGCAGTTTCGTTGAATTGCGCCTGCAGCCTGCCCCGGCCTTGCAGGTGGTCCGTTGGAGGAGAACTACGCCAAGGCCGGCCGTCTTGTTGATGTTTGCTCAGATGCGGCTGGCGCGCAGTATGCCATGCGCGACTGTTGATATCGGTCGTGGCCCCGAGGCACATGCGGAAAACCGGCGCCCCGATGGAATCGCTCGTGGATGTGAGGAGTTCCGCGTCCGGATCGACGGGATGCGTCCCGGACATGATCCTCGGCGAGCCGACACCGCTGATGGGGGGATAGATGGCGCCCAGAGTCCCGGCGAGAGGACTGGCGGAAGGTTGGCGATGGTTCGCACAGACCGCAGCCTGCGTAGAGCGGGGGCCTTTGTACGAGTGCAGACAAGCGGTTCAACGCAGGGTGCAGATATCTCGTACACCCTCCGCTAGCTGCAGCCCGCGTGACTGACGCGATATCGCAGCTTTGGTTCGAAGCCCGTTCTCGATGCGGACGTGTAAAACGGCTGGCCGCCAGTTGCAGGGGCTATGCCCGTCAACTGCCAGAGCGCCAGCCTGAACGTGGTCAATCCTTAAGATTGACCAAGAAGAAACTGGTACGTCGCGGGAAAGAAGCGGAAGTCCTCCCCCTCGGCCGCGACGAAGCCCACCGCCGGGAAAGGCATGTGGTAGCCGGTGAACGGGATGCGCTCCTCCGCCAGCCGGGCGAGGATCGCGCGTCGTGTCTGGGCCGCCTTGTCCTTGTCCATGTCGAAGCGGACATGCCAGTCGGGCTTGGCGAGGGAGAAGGCGTAATGGTTTGCCACATCGCCGAGGATCATCAGAACCTTGCCCTCGCTCTCCACACGGAAGGAAAGATGCCCGGGCGTGTGGCCGAAGGTTTCTATGGCGGTGATGCCGGGCGCGACCTCGTCCCCGCCGGCGATGAAAGCGGTCTTTTCTGCCAGCGGGCGAACGTTGGAGTCGAACCGCTCATTGCCCGTCGTCGCCCAGTAGTCGAACTCTGCCCGCCCCATGACGTAACGTGCGTTGGCGAAGGTGGGCGCGCCTTGGGTCATCAACCCGCCGATATGATCTCCGTGCATATGGGTAAGGATGACGACATCGATGCTGGCGGGGTCTACCCCCGCGCCGCCAAGCGCTGCCGCCGTCGCCGTGCCGTCAAGCCCGGTATCGAACAGCAGCACCATCTCTCCCGTATTGATCACGACCGGCGCATAGCCGTTCCGTCCCTCGCTGTCGGAGAGGAAATAGGCACGCGCCTGCGCGGCGAACGCCTCAGCGCTGGCATTGAGGCCGAAGGTCGCATGAATATCCTGCATCGCGCCGGAGCCTGCGAGGACGGTCGTCACCTCCATCGCGCCAAGGGGGAACCGGTAGTGCGTGGGCATCGAGGCTCCAAGTTCAGGTGCGGCGGCGCGGGCCGGGGAAGCCACGGGAAGGGTTGCGATAAACGGAGCGGCAACCCCGCTCATCAGGGCCGTCCGGCGGGTCAATCCGGTCATGGCGGTTCTCCTGTGCTGCTTTGATCCTGAAAGTAGCGCCGGGAGGAAAAAAGTCCCCGCCTGATTGTCGTCACTCCTGTGACTCGACGCCGCAGGAAAGGATCTGGACGAGGCTTCGCTTCCCCAACGCGCGCGGGCCATCGCAGCGAAAGGTGAAAGGTGAAAGGCGATGCGGCGGATGCTAGCTGTTCGCATGCAAGCGGATCAGCGGCCTCAAGAAGGATGGTGCTGGCGCCGCGTCCCTAACTCCTCCCCATTACACCTGCGGGCCGCGGGGCATATTCCAGCCGCCGACTTCCTCACACACGCAGGGGCAGTGCCCTTTGCGCAGAGGGTCAATGGGCTCGGGATAGGGGTTCCTCAGGCGCGCAGGGCCAGCGCGGCAGTGGGAGGCCGAGATGGGGCTCCTCACCCTCGCGGGGGCCGTCCGCGCGGGAAGCAGGGAGAGCAGACGCTTCATGCGGAGAGCGACTTCCCACACGCATGAGAACAATGCGTGTGAGTTTTTCGCGGCGGCGGTGTTGCAACTCCCCACGCGCGGGGCGGGCGCGCGTCAAAGACGGCGAGGCGTCATTCCCACCAGCGGTCGATCGTGGCGATATCTTCGTCCGACCAGCCGAAGTGGTGGGCCAGTTCATGCACCACGACGTGGCCGACCAGATCGCCGAGGGCCACATCGCCCCGCGCCACCCATTCGTCCAGGATCGGTCTGCGGAACAGCCAGATCGTATCGGGCCGCATCGGCTGATCCATCACGGATTTCTCCGGCAGCGGGATGCCTTCATAGAGGCCGGTCAGCTCGAACGGATCCTCCATCTCCATCTCCGCCAGCAGATCCTCCGGCGCGAAATCCTCGACGCGGAGCGCGACTTTCAGCGCCTCTGTGCGGAACTGGCCCGGCAGCGCGGCGATGGCTTCCCGCGCCAGCGCCTCCATATCCTCAAGCGACGGGGGCGTGGTGCCCGCCCAGAGCAGATTCTCGTCGAGTTCTTCTTCGGTCATGGCATGTCTCCTGTCGCTGTTATGGACAAAAGCGACCGTCTGTGAAAGAGCAGCCTCAACAGGAGTCCGACCATGACCACGACCCGCTTCGCGCCCTCGCCGACCGGCTATCTCCATGTCGGTAACCTCCGCACCGCGCTGTTCAACTACCTGATCGCGCGGAAGGCGGGGGGAACGTTCATCCTGCGTCTCGACGACACCGACCGGGAGCGGTCGAAGCAGGAATATGCCGACGGGATCATGGAGGATCTCGAATGGCTGGGGCTGACATGGGACCGGCTGGAGCGGCAATCCGATCGGTTGGACCGGTATGAGACCTGTGCTGCCGAGCTCCGGCAGAAGGGGCGGCTCTACGAGGTGTTCGAAACCCCGGTGGAGCTGGACCTGAAGCGCAAGAAGCAGCTCAACATGGGCAAGCCTCCGGTCTATGACCGCGCGGCGCTGAAGCTGACGGATGCGGAGAAGGATGCCAAGCGGCTGGAGCAGCCCGGATACTGGCGCTTCCTGCTGGATCAGGAGCGGACGGAGTGGCACGACGGTATCCTCGGCCAGATCTCCATCGACGCGGCTTCCGTTTCCGATCCGGTGCTGATCCGGGCGGACGGACAGGTGCTCTATACCTTCGCCTCGGTGGTCGATGACGTCGATATGGGCGTGACCTATATCGTGCGCGGCTCCGACCACGTGACGAATACCGCGACTCAGATCCAGATCATCGAGGCGCTGGGCGCGACGCCGCCCGACTTCGCGCATCACAGCCTGCTGACGGGCGCGCAGGGCGAGGGGCTGTCCAAGCGGCTCGGCACGCTCTCCCTCCGCGATCTGCGGGCGCAGGGGGTGGAGCCGATGGCGCTGTTGTCGCTGATGGCGCGGCTCGGTTCCTCCCAGCCGGTGGAGCTGTTCCATTCCCTCGACGAGATCGCGGAGAACTTCTCGCTCGATCAGTTCGGTGCGGCGCCAACCAAGTTCGACCCGGACGATCTTTTTCCGCTCACACAGAAATACGTGCAGTCTCTGCCGCTTTCCGCGGTGACAGAGCGGCTCACGGCGCTTGGTGTGCCCGAAGAGCTTGCAGGACCGTTCTGGAATGCAGTGAAAGACAACATCACGGTGCTGTCGGACCTCGACGGCTGGTGGAGACTGGTGTCGGAAGGGGCGGAGCCGGTCGTTGCGCCAGAGGACGAGGAGTTCGTGGCCACCGCGCTGTCGCTTCTGCCGCCCGGCCCGCATGACGAGACGACCTGGAGCACCTGGACAGGCGCGGTGAAGACAGCGACAGGGCGCAAGGGAAGGGGTCTGTTCATGCCGCTTCGCAAGGCGCTGACAGGCATGGATCACGGGCCGGAAATGGCCACACTCCTCCCAGTTCTGCAGAAAATTCCGTCATCCTTGTGACGATTCGTAAAGGACCGCACGCCCCGGTCAGGGGTTAGCGCTAACGATCCTGAAACCGCCGTTCCGCGCAATGAGGCCTTCGTGGAACGGCGTTGCGCAAATGCGATTTTCCCGGCCATTTTTGCCTCCGCCCGGCGGCGAGGCGCATAGTTTGTTGCGAAGCCACATTTCATTGGCCATACCGACTCCCAACAAAGAACGATCCAAGAGAGGGACAGAGTGTGAGAATAGGGGCGCCGAAGGAGAGCTTCGAGGGAGAAGCGCGGGTGGCGATGACGCCCGACAGCGCGCTTCAGCTTCAAAAGCTTGGATACGACTGCCTGATCCAGAGCGGAGCGGGGCTGAAAGCGGGCTTTACGGACGCGGCCTATACGGCGGCGAATGTACGCGTCGTGCCGACCGAGGCGGAGCTGTTCCAGCTTTCCGATGTCGTGGCGAAAGTCCGTCCGCCGACAGACGCGGAGGTGGATCTCACACATTCCGGTCAGCTTCTGATTTCATTCCTCTATCCGGCCCAGAACAAGGATCTGATGGAGCGTCTGAAGGACCGGGGCACCAATGTCATCGCGATGGACATGGTGCCGCGGATTTCCCGCGCGCAGAAGATGGACGCGCTCTCCTCCATGGCCAACATCGCCGGCTACCGCGCGGTGATCGAGGCGGCGAACAACTTCGGCCGCTTCTTTACCGGCCAGGTGACGGCGGCGGGCAAGGTTCCCCCGGCGAAGGTGCTGATCGTGGGCGCCGGCGTGGCCGGTCTTGCCGCCATCGGCGCCGCCACCTCTCTCGGTGCCATCGTCTATGCGTTCGACGTGCGGCCGGAAGTGGCCGAGCAGATCGAATCCATGGGCGCCAACTTCGTGTTCCTCGATTTCGAGGAAAGCCAGGACGGGGCCGCCACCGGGGGCTATGCCGCGCCTTCCAGCCCCGAGTTCCGGGAGAAGCAGCTCGCCAAGTTCCGTGAACTGGCACCCGAGATGGACATCGTCATCACCACGGCGCTGATCCCGGGCCGGGACGCGCCGGTGCTCTGGACGAAGGACATGGTCGAGGCGATGAAGCCCGGCTCCGTCATCGTCGATCTCGCTGCCGAACGGGGCGGGAACTGCGAGCTGACGGTGCCGGATCAGAAGATCGTCACCGACAACAACGTGACCATCGTCGGCTACACCGACTTCCCCAGCAGGATGGCCACGCAGTCCTCGGCCCTCTACGCGACGAACATCCGCCACATGATGACCGACCTGACCCCTGCGAAGGATGGACAGGTCGTTCAGAACATGGAGGATGACGTGATCCGCGGCGCGACCGTGGTGAAGGACAATGCGATCACCTTCCCGCCGCCGCCGCCCAAGGTGCAGGCCATTGCCGCGGCGAAGCCGAAGCCCAAGGAAAAGGAACTGACGCCCGAGGAGAAGCGCGCGGCCGAGACCGCCGCGTTCCGCAAGGCCACGTTCAACCAGGTGGGTCTGCTCGTGGTCGGGACGCTGGTCCTGCTGATCCTTGGCAGCTTCGCGCCGGTGAGCTTCATGCAGCATATGGTGGTGTTTGCGCTCGCCTGCTTCGTCGGCTTCCAGGTGATCTGGAATGTCAGCCACTCGCTGCACACGCCGCTGATGGCTGTGACGAACGCGATCTCCTCCATCGTCATCGTCGGGGCGATCCTGCAGATCGGTTCCGGCTCGTGGCTCGTCACGATCCTTGCGGCGCTTGCCGTGCTGATGACTTCCGTCAACATCGTCGGCGGCTTCCTGGTTACGCGCCGGATGCTTGCCATGTTCCAGAAGAGCTGAGGAGGCGGAAATCATGTCCCTTGGAATGGTTGCTGCCGTCTATGTCGCGGCGGCGGTCCTGTTCATCCTGTCGCTGGGTGGCCTGTCCGGTCAGGAAAGCGCGAAACGCGCGGTATGGTATGGCATCGCCGGCATGGCGCTCGCCTTTATCGCGACGCTTCTGGCGCCCGGCGTGCATGGCGACTGGCTCGTCCTGCTGATGGTCGTCATCGGCGGGGCGGCGGGCGTGGTGCTCGCGTCCCGCGTCGGGATGACGGAGATGCCGCAGCTCGTGGCGGCGATGCACAGCCTCGTCGGCCTTGCCGCCGTGATCATCGCGCTCAACGCCGAGCTTGAGGCGGGCCGGGTCGCGCGCCTGATTGCCTCCGGCACTTCGCCGGACGCCTTCACCGGTTTCGCGGCAGTCCTGGCGCACAAATCCGGCGTCGAACTCGCCATCATGAAGGTGGAGGTGTTCCTTGGCATCTTCATCGGCGCCGTCACCTTCACCGGCTCTGTCGTCGCCTTCGGCAAACTGGCCGGCAAGGTGGATGGCAAGCCGAAGAAACTGCCGGGCGGCCATCTGCTCAATATCGCCGCCCTGCTGGTCTGCATCATCCTCGGGGTGATGTATTTCAACGGTGCGGGCATCTGGACGATGATCGTCACGGCGATCCTCGCGGGCTTCATCGGCTGGCATCTCATCATGGGGATCGGCGGCGCGGACATGCCGGTCGTGGTTTCCATGCTGAACAGCTATTCCGGCTGGGCGGCGGCGGCGATCGGTTTCACGCTGGGCAACGACCTGCTGATCGTGGTGGGCGCGCTCGTCGGCTCCTCCGGTGCGATCCTGTCCTACATCATGTGCAAGGCGATGAACCGGTCCTTCGTGAGCGTGATCCTTGGCGGCTTCGGTGGCACCACCGGTCCGGCCATGGAGATCAGCGGCGAACAGATCGCCATCGATGCAGAGGGTGTTGCCGCCGCGCTGAACGATGCCGACTCGGTCGTCATCGTGCCGGGCTACGGCATGGCGGTCGCGCAGGCGCAGCAGTCGGTCTCGGAACTGGTGCGCAAGCTCCGCGCCGCGGGCAAGGAAGTGCGCTTCGGCATCCATCCGGTCGCAGGCCGTCTGCCTGGGCACATGAACGTGCTGCTGGCCGAGGCCAAGGTGCCCTATGACATCGTGCTGGAGATGGACGAGATCAACGACGACTTCCCGAACACGGATGTGGTCATCGTCATCGGCTCCAACGACGTGGTGAACCCCGCCGCACAGGAAGATCCGAACTCCCCCATCGCCGGGATGCCGGTGCTGGAGGTCTGGAAGGCGAAGCAGGTTTTCGTGTCCAAGCGCGGCGCGGGCACCGGCTACTCCGGGATCGAGAACCCGCTGTTCTACAAGGACAACACGCGGATGTTCTATGGCGATGCCAAGAAGTCGCTGGATCAGCTTTTGCCGCTGATCAACTGATAGGCCGAGACTGGCCGAAACGGCCATGATCTGCTAAAATATTAGGCGTCCGGCGATTGCCGGGCGTCTTTTCATTTGAGGTATTTCATTATGCTGGCTTTTCCAAAGACCGCAGTGGCGGGTTATTTCTTTCTTCACTCCGATGCCATGCGTGACGACATCCACTGCGACAGTGCTGCCATCGCGGCCCGCAAGAGGGGAGGCGCCACCCGGCGGCCGAGCCTGTTCTGGCGCTTCATGTTCTGAACGAAACGAAAAAGGCGCCCCTTCGAGGGGCGCCTTTCTTGCCGGTCAGCAGTAAATCACCGCCCGCGGATGCGGGGGTCGAGCGCGTCGCGCAGCCCGTCACCGATGTAGTTCACCGACAGCACAGTGAGAGAGATCGCCAGTCCCGGCCAGATCACCCGCTCAGGATATTGCTGGAGGTAGTCGACTGCGTCGTAGAGCAGGCGGCCCCACGTCGGAAAATCGGGCGGAAAGCCCAGCCCGAGAAAGGAGAGCGAGCTTTCGGTGATGATCGCCGTGGCGATCCCCAGCGTGGCGGAAACCATGATGGGCGAGAGGATATTCGGCAGGATATGGCGCAGGATCATCTTGTTGGGCCGTGTCCCGATGGAGCGGGCGGCGAGCACGAATTCCCGCTCCTTGATGGCCAGAACGTCGCCGCGCACGATCCGCGCCGTGTGCATCCAGCTCGTGACCCCGATGGCCGTCACGATCAGCAGGAAGGTGCCCATCTCCGGCCCGAGCCAGCCTGAAAGCGGCTCCCGGAACAACAGCACCATGACCAGCAGCAACGGCAGCAACGGCAGGGCGAGGAACAGGTCCGTCAGGCGCATGAGCGGCCCGTCCAGCCGCCGGAAGTAGCCGGCGATCACGCCCACCAGCGTGCCGAGGATCATCGACAGCACCATGGCGGTGAGGCCGACCGCGACGGAAACCCGCCCGCCGGCCATCATCCGCGCCAGCATGTCGCGGCCGAGCTGATCGGTGCCCAAGGGGTGCAGCAGGCTTGGGCCCTGATTGCGGGCGCGGATGTCGATCGTCGTCGGATCCGCGTGCCACAGATAGGGACCGAAGATCACGCCGAACACGATCAGCAGGAATACCGCCGCGCCGATCACCGCGCCCTTGTGGGTGCGGAACTGCCGCCAGATGTCCACCCACTGGCTGCGGGGCGGCTTGGCCGCAGTCTTGGCCAGCGTTGCATCAGTCATAGCGGATCCTCGGGTCCAGAATGCCGTAGAGAATGTCGGCGATCAGGTTGAAAAGCACGATCAGCACCGCAAAGATGAAGGTCAGGGTCTGCACCATCGGGATGTCATTGGCGTAGATCGCGGTGATGAGGAGCTGCCCCAGCCCGTTCACCTTGAACACCTGCTCCGTGATGATCGCCCCTCCAAAGATCGTCGGCACACCAAGCGCGATCACCGTGATGACGGGGATCAGAGAGTTGCGCAGCACATGGGTAAGCACGACGGTCTTTTCCGACAGCCCCTTGGCCCGCGCTGTCCGCACGTAGTCCTGATTGAGATTGTCGAGCATGGAGGCGCGCATGAAGCGGCTGATCTGGCTGGCGTTGTAGAGCGCGAGCACGAAGACCGGCATCGCCATCTGCCGTGCCTGGAGGAGGAACGTATCCCATGAATTCACGTGCAGCGTCGTATCGTAGATGGAGGGGAACCATCCGAGATAGACGGAGAAGATCACGATCATCAGCACGCCGGTAAAGAAGGTGGGCACCGAATACCCGATCATCGAAACGAAGGTGCCGATCTGGTCGAACCAGGAATATTGCCGGTAGGCGGAAATGATCCCGATAGGCAGCGCGAGCAGCACGCCCACCACATAGGACAGACCGACGACCCAGAGCGTCTGGGGCAGGCGCTGTGCGATGACATCTGCCACCGGGCTGCGGCTTTGCCAGGACAGGATGCGTTGCTGACCGGCGGCGAATTCATGGCCGGTGAGATTGCCGAGGATATGCAGCGGTTCCACCCAGAAGAACTGGTAGAGCCACAGTCCGTAGCGGACATAGATCGGTTCGTTGAGGCCGAGCGCCTCGCGCATCTTGTCGCGCACTTCGGGCGGAATGGTCAGCGGCATCTGGGCCATAGGGTCGCCGGGAGCGAGATCGAGAAGCAGGAAGATGACCAGCGAGATGAACAGCAGGGTCGGGATCGCCAGCAGCAGCCGGCGGAGCGTATAGTTGAACATGGCGCCTCGTGAAGCGTTCGGCGACGACGGCCGGGGGAAGAGGCGACCCGCCCGGAAAGGCGGGGCGCCTGACGGATCAGATTACTTGATCCGGTACCAGTCGGCCGCGTTCCACAGCTCGCTGTCCCAGGTGTTCAGGACGACGCCGCCAAGGGTCTTGGACTTGCCCGACACCCGTCCGCGATCGACCAGCGGCAGCAGCACGGATTGCTGCATGTAGAGGTCGTGCGCTTCCTTGGCGATCTTCGTGCGCTCCTCGAAGACGCCGGTTTCCCCGAGCTTGTCGATCAGCGCGTCATAGGCCGGATCGCAGAAGCGGTTGATGTTCTCGCCCTGCCAGCCCGTTTCCGGGCGCGGTTCGTTCCCGCATTTGTACATCGCGAGATAGGCTTCCGGGTCCGTCCCGTCGAAGTTGTTCGCGTACATCTCCACGTCCGCGTAGAACTTCTGGAAGGTGTCCGGGCTGCCGGGATCGCCACCGAAGAACACCGAGGGATCGACGGTGCGCAGTTCGGTCTGCACGCCGATATCCTGCCACCACTGCTTGATGAGTGCCTGGAAGTCCTGGCGGATGGCGTTGACCGGCGCCTGGAAGATGATGGCGAGCTTCTGGCCGTCCTTGACGCGGATGCCGTCCGGCCCGGGAACCCAGCCCGCCTCGTCCAGCAGCGCCTTGGCGCCTGCCACGTCCTGCGTCAGGCAGGCGTCGTTGGCGGTGGAGGCGAAGGCTTCCGGCGCCGGCACGAGATTGCAGGTCGCCCGCCCCGCCTGACCATAGCCGATCTCCGTCAGCAACGGGCGGTCGATCGCCATGGAGAGCTCCTTGCGCACCCGGATGTCGGAGAAGAACGGATGGGGTTCCTTGAGTGTCGCACGCGTCTCGGGGGGCAGCGAGGGGCTGGGGTTGGTGAGGTTCAGCTCAAGCCGCTCCACCAGCGTGCCGAAGCCGGTGACAAGCTCCCCCTTGCCGGCGGCCACCATCTTTTCCAGCACCTCGGGCGGAAGTTGCAGGTTCCAGGCGTAGTCGAACTCGCCCGTTTCCAGCACGGACCGCGCCGCCGCCGCCGCATCGCCGCCGCCCTTGAAGGTCACTGTGGCAAAGGCGGGTTTCGCCGGGTCGCGATAGTTCGGGTTCGCCTTCAGCGAGATCACGTCGTTCGGGCGGAATTCGGTCGCCACGAAGGGCCCGGTGCCGATGGGGCCGAAGTTCGCGCTGGTGCAGGTCGGCGCCTTGGTGCCGAGGCATTCGGCGAACTGGGCCTTCTGGATGATCGGGGACTGGCCGCCGACGAAGGGCAGATAGGGGTTCGGCTTCGGCCCTTCGAAGGTGACCTTGACCGTCAGATCATCCACGGCCTCGACCGTCTTGACGCCTTCGAACTTGGAAAGCTGGGCGCAGCCGCCTTCGGGATGCATGCAGTATTCTGCAGTGAACACGATATCGGCCGAGGTCAGCGGCGAGCCGTCAGACCACTTCAGCCCCGGCTTCAGCTTCCAGGTGATGGAGGTCATGTCCTGCGACACGCCGCCATTCTCCAGCGTCGGGATCGCATCCACCAGATAAGGGACGCGCTCCCCCTTTTCGTCGTAGCGCGCGAGCGGCTCGATGATGAGGGAGGAGCTTTCGATATCCTTCGTACCCCCCGAGAGGTAGGGATTCAGGATGGAGGGTGCCTGGTAGTAGATGATGTTCAGATGCCCGTCCGCGCCGCGTTCCGCCATGGCGGCGGCCGGCAGAAGCGCGATCAGCGCCGCTGCTCCCCTCAGGGCAGTGGTTCGTCTCATGGAAATCTCCTTGCTGGGATTTGAAGCTGCGCGCTCTGCCGGGGTTATTTCCCCGGTCGACGGACTATGGATGCTGTGGGCGGACGACATATCTGGCTGCTTGTCCTTGACCGCTCGGCGCTTTCCGATGGCCGTTTCGCCTCCGCACTCTGTCACGGGAAGATGCGATTGCAAGCGCAGCGTGTGATGAAGTCAAATGATCTCTGGGTCGCGATCAAGACATTCATCGGCTCAAACAGTGGTTTTTGCACAGCGGATGGGCGATAAGCTTAAAATACTGGCCATAAGCCGGAGCATGTGGATGATGAGGGAAGCGGCATTTGACTTTTTCGCGGGCTGCTCTCTAGCGTGGCCCACCCTCTGAAGGAGATGCATATGCTCGACGATCCCGCCGCCGTGAGGCCGCTTGTCTCGGTGGAAAAGCTTCGGGTGGAGTTCGACACCAATGATGGCGTCGTGGTCGGTGTGGAAGACGTGAGCTTCGCCATCCGGCCCGGTGAGACAGTCTGCGTCGTTGGCGAATCAGGTTCGGGCAAGTCGGTCACCTCGCTGTCGCTCATGCGCCTCGTGCAGTATGGCGGGGGCAAGATCGCGGGCGGCAAGCTCATGTTCACCCGCGAATCGGGAGAAGCGGTCGATCTGTCCAAGGCCGATCCCTCGCTCATGCGCACGATCCGCGGCAATGAGATCGGCATGATCTTTCAGGAGCCGATGACCTCGCTCAACCCGGTGTTCACGGTGGAGCGGCAGTTGGTGGAGGGGCTGCGCGTTCACAAGGGACTGTCCCGGGAGGCGGCGCGGGCGCGCGCGCTCGACCTCATGCGGCAGGTGCGCATCCCGGAGCCGGAGCGGCGGCTGAAACAGTATCCGCATGAATTGTCAGGGGGGATGCGGCAGCGGGTCGTGATCGCCATGGCCATGGCCTGCGAGCCGCGACTGCTGATCGCCGATGAACCGACCACCGCGCTGGACGTGACGATTCAGGCGGAGATCCTCGCGCTTATCGACCGGCTGAAGCGGGAGCACGGCACGGCGGTGCTGTTCATCACCCATGACATGGCCGTGGTCGCGCAGATGGCCGACCGTGTGGTGGTCATGTTCCGCGGCAACATGGTGGAGGAGGGGACGGTCGAGGAAATCTTCTCCAACCCGCAGAAGGACTACACCAAGGCGCTGCTCGCCGCCGTCCCGAAGCTCGGGGAGATGCGTGGCAAACCGGCGCCAGAACCGATGCGCATCATGGGGGCCGAACCCGCCAAGATGGCTGACGCCCTCAAACCGGCGCGGGAGCCGAAGGTTCTGTTGGATGTTCAGCATCTGACGACGCGCTTTCCGGTGAAGGGCGGGCTGATGCGCCGGACGGTCGCCAATGTTCATGCGGTGGAGGATGTGAGCTTCCGCCTCAATGTGGGCGAAACCCTGTCGCTGGTTGGCGAATCCGGCTGCGGCAAGTCCACGACCGGACGGTCGATCCTGCGGCTGGTGGAGCCGCATGAGGGGCGTATCTGGATCGACGGCAAGGATGTGCGCCTGCTGTCTGAACCGGAGCTGCGGGACATGCGGCGCGAGATGCAGATGATCTTTCAGGATCCCTTCGCATCGCTGAACCCCCAGCGCCGGCTGTCGGATCAGGTAGCGGAGCCGATCGTCAATTACGGGCTGATGAGCGGCGCGGAGCTGGAGGAAAGGGTGGCGGGCCTGTTCGACCGGGTGGAACTGCCGCGTTCCTTCCTGCGCCGCTATCCGCATGAACTCTCCGGCGGGCAGCGGCAGCGGGTGGCAATCGCGCGGGCGCTGGCCCTGAACCCGCGGTTGATCGTTGCCGATGAGGCCGTGTCGGCCCTTGATGTGAGCGTGCAGGCGCAGGTGCTGAACCTGATGATGGAACTGCAGGCGGAGCTGGGCCTGTCCTTCCTGTTCATCAGTCACGATATGGCGGTGGTGGAGCGGGTCTCCCACCATGTCGGCGTGATGTATCTGGGACGGATCGTGGAGATCGGGCCGCGGCAGGCGATCTTCG
The DNA here is from genome assembly GCF_000740795.1 of Haematobacter massiliensis. Lineage (GTDB taxonomy): Bacteria > Pseudomonadota > Alphaproteobacteria > Rhodobacterales > Rhodobacteraceae > Haematobacter > Haematobacter massiliensis. The sequence continues at coordinate 73,070 of NZ_JGYG01000003.1, read as the reverse complement.
AGGATCCACGGCATGCCTACACCCGTTCCCTGCTCTCCGCCGTTCCGGTGGCGGATCCGTCACGCAAGAAGATCCGCGAGGATCTGAGCTTCAAACCCATTCCCTCGCCGATCTTCCCGGTCGGCCACGAACCCGCTCCCTCTCTGTACGATGAGGTCAGTCCGGGTCATTTCGTCCTGCAATCCTGAATGAGCGCCCGGCGGGGACGGCCGGGCCGGAGAAGACCATGACCACCCTGACCCCGCGGCAGATCCTGGAGAAGCTGGTTTCCTTCCAGTCCGTCAGCCGCGATTCCAACCTTCCCCTCATCGACTGGGTGGAGGATTATCTGGCCCGGCACGGCGTCAGCGCGCATCGCGTCTATAACGCCGAGGGGACGAAGGCCAATCTCTACGCCCATATCGGCCCGGATGTCGAAGGCGGCGTGGTGCTGTCGGGGCATACCGATGTGGTTCCGGTAGACGGGCAGACCTGGACGAGCGACCCGTGGGTGTTGACGGAACGGGACGGGCGGCTCTACGGGCGTGGGGCCTGCGACATGAAGGGGTTCGATGCCCTGGCGCTGGCGGCGGTGCCCCTTGCGCTTTCGGCGGGCGTCAAGCGCCCGCTGCAGATCGCGCTCTCCTACGACGAGGAAGTCGGTTGCGTCGGTGCCCCCTCCATGGTGGCGGAGATGGCGGAGCGGCTGCCGCGGGCCGCGGCTGTCATCGTGGGGGAGCCGTCGATGATGAAGCCGATCTCCGGCCACAAGGGCGGGTCCGGGCTTGCCATCCATGTGCGGGGCGTGCCGGTGCATTCCTCCATGCTCCACAAGGGCGTCAGCGCGATCCATGAGGCGGCGCGGCTCGTCATGTGGGCGAATGAGGTGAATGTGGAAAACCGGGCGAAGCCGCGAACCGACCTTGCGAACATGTTCGATCCACCCTGGACGACGATCCATGTCGGGACCATCCGGGGCGGCACGGCGGGAAACATCACCGCTGAGGACTGCTGGCTCGACATGGCCTTCCGCGTCATTCCGGGGGAGCAGAATGCGGACTACCGCCGGCGTCTGGCGGACCGCGTGGCGGAGGTGGAGGCAGGGATGAAGGCCATCAATCCTGCCGCCCGCATCACCGTGACCGAGCGGTTCTTTGTACCGCTCCTGAAGCCCGAGGCCGGTGGCCGGGCGGAGGAGCTCACCCGCGGCCTGACCGGAGAGAACGCGGCGGGGGTCGTCAGCTATGGCACAGAGGCCGGACATTTTCAGCACAAGGGCTATTCCACCATCGTCTGCGGCCCGGGCGACATTGCCCAGGCGCATCAGCCCGATGAGTATATAACCGTCGCGCAGCTTGACGCGGGCTGGGTGTTCATGCAGCGCCTTGTCGGGCAACTGGCGGCCTGAGGAGCAGCATGGCATTCACGGTTCGGGCGGGCATTACCGCAGAAACTCCCGTGCAGTTCGCCGACCCACTTCCCGCACAGGCGGATGTCGTGGTGATCGGCGGCGGAGTCATCGGGGTAATGACGGCCTGGTATCTGGCGGAGCGGGGCGAGAAGGTCGTCCTCTGCGAGAAGGGCCGGATCGCGGGGGAGCAATCCTCCCGCAACTGGGGCTGGGTGCGCCAGCAGGGCCGCGACCACGCGGAGCTTCCGATCATGATGGAGGCGAGCCGCATCTGGGGCGGGCTGGCGGAGGCCGCTGGCGAAGACCTCGGCTTCCGGCGTGAGGGGGTGCTCTACATCGCCGGAGATGCGAAGAAGCTGGCCTATTACGAAGACTGGCGCGACCGGAATGCCGTGCCGCATCAACTCGACACGCGGCTGCTCACGCCGGCGGAAGTCTCCGCCATGGTGCCAATGGCCGGGACTGCGGCGGTTGGCGGGCTCTGGACGGCGTCCGACGGGCGTGCAGAGCCATGGGTGGCTGTGCCCGCGCTGGCCCGCGCCGTGCGGCGGCGGGGGGTGGCCGTGGTGGAGAACTGCGCCGTCCGCGCGCTCGACATCGCCGCGGGCCGGATCGCGGGTGTGGTGACGGAACAGGGGCGCATCGCCTGTGACAGGGTGGTGCTGGCCGGGGGGGCGTGGTCCTCGCTCTTCCTGCGCAATCATGGCGTCATGATACCGCAGCTCTCCGTTCGCTCCACCGTCGCCGCGACGGAGCCGCTGCCGGAGGTCTTCGGGGGGAATGTCTATGCCGCCGACCACGCCTTCCGGCGACGGGAGGATGGCGGCTACACTCTCGCCCCGCGCGGCTTTCATGAGGTGCTGATCGGGCCGGATGCGTTCCGCCACTTCCGCAGCTACCTGCCCGCGCTGTTCGATGACTTTGCCTCCAACCACTTCGTCTGGAAGGCCCCAGACGGCTATCCCGATGCATGGAGCACACCGCGCCGCTGGAAGCCTGATGACCTCACGCCTTTCGAGCGGATGCGCGTGCTGGACCCGAAGCCGAACCAGCGGATCGTCGAGCAGTTCCGGTCCCGGTTTCAACGCGCGTTCCCGCAGCTCGGTACCGTGCGGATCGCCCGCGCCTGGGCTGGAATGATCGACGCGATGCCGGATGCGGTGCCCGTGGTGGACCACATTCCCGCGCTGCCGGGGCTGACACTCGCAACCGGCATGAGCGGCCATGGCTTCGGCATCGGTCCCGCGATGGGCCGGATCATCGCAGACATGGTGACGGGTCGCCCCGCGGGCCATGACATGACCCGCTTTCGCTGGTCCCGATTTACCGACGGGTCGAAACTGGAACTCGGCCCCGGCGTCTGACAGGAGACAAGACATGCCGATCAAGAACCGTCTGGCGGAGTTGCAAGAGGAGATCGCCGCATGGCGCCGCGATTTCCACGAAAACCCCGAGTTGATGTATGACGTCCACCGCACGGCAGGAATCGTGGCCGAAAAGCTGCGGGAATTTGGTTGCGACGAGGTTGTGGAAGGTATCGGCCGTACCGGCGTTGTCGGCATCATCCGGGGGCGCAGCGGATCGGACCGGGTGATCGGCCTGCGCGCCGATATGGATGCCCTGCCGATCTATGAGGTGACGGGCCTTCCCTATGCCTCTCGTGTGCCCGGCAAGATGCACGCCTGCGGCCATGACGGGCATACGGCCATGCTGCTTGGCGCGGCCAAGTATCTGGCGGAGACCCGGAACTTCGATGGCACCGTCGCGCTGATCTTCCAGCCTGCGGAAGAAGGCGGGGCGGGCGGCAAGGCCATGGTGGATGACGGCATGATCGAACGTTTCGGCATTACCGAAGCTTATGGCATGCACAATTCTCCGGGGCTTGAGGTGGGCAAGTTCTCCATCCGGTCCGGGCCTTTCTATGCCGCCACGGATGAATTCGAGATCACCGTGACCGGCAAGGGGGGTCATGCCGCGAAGCCCCATGCCTCGATCGACACGACGCTGATCGCGAGCCATATCATCATCGCGCTGCAATCCATCGCCTCGCGGAATGCCGATCCGATCAAGTCGATCGTCGTCTCCGTGACCAGTTTCCGCACCGAGACGGAAGCCTTCAACGTCATTCCCGAGCGTGTGACCCTGCGCGGTACCATTCGCACCTTCGAAAAGGAATTGCGGGCCCTGGGCGAGGAGCGGCTGAAGGCGCTGGTCCCCCAGATCGCCGGTGCCTTTGGCGGCAGCGCCGAGATAGACTGGCGCCCTGGCTATCCGGCGACTGTCAACTGGGAAGCCGAGACCACCTATGCGGCCGAAGCAGCGCGCACCGTGGCGGGTGATGTCGATACCAATGCCGAACCGCTGATGGGGGGTGAGGACTTCTCCTACGTGCTGGAGGTGGTCCCGGGCGCCTATATCCAGATCGGCAATGGCGACAGCGCCGATGTCCACCATCCCGCTTACAACTTCAACGATGAGGCGATTCCGGCAGGGGCATCGTTCTGGGCCGAGCTGGTCGAACAGCGCCTTCGCGCCGCGTAAGGGCGATCAGAAGATCGGGCGAGGCGGCGGGATGAGTTCATCCGTCATCGCCGCGTCGCCCAGCCGCTTTACATCCGGCACGGTGAGCCGCCCTCCAGCCCAGTCCGCCAGCCCGTCGAGGCGCAGGCGCGCCAGCATCTTGTTGGTATGGACCAGCGACAGGCCCACCGCATCGGCGAGGTCCTGTTGCCTGTAGGGAAAAGGGACTGTCTGACCCTCCGCCAGACCAAGCGCGGTCAACCGTCCGAAGATGCGCGCCATGGCCCAGGCCAGCCGTTCCCGTGCGTCTCTCTGGCCAATTGTTGCCAATGCGTCACCAAGAAAATACTCCTCCGCTGCGCTGATCCATGTCAGCGAATAAGCGCGCGTGGGCTGGTTCGTGAACAGCTCCCCCAATCGTGATCGGTCAAAGACGCAGAGGGTCATCGGGGTCGTGGCCTCTATCCCGAACTGCATTCCGGCACTGATCGCGTTTTGCAGCCCTACGAAATCTCCGGGAAAGATGAAGTTCAGCACTTGACGGCGGCCATCCTCCAAGCTTTTGAATTTCAATCCCATTCCAGAGAATACAGTGTACATGTTCCGACTTTGTTCACCTTCGCTGAAAAGCGGCGTTCCGGGGGAGACTATCATCTCACCCCGCTTGAACCGCTCCATGAAACGCAGCTCTTCGGAGCTCATGGGAAGAAAGGCCGGCCGGCGGCGAAGGGGACAGGCACTGCAGGGGGTCGTCACGCCGGTCATTCCTTTTGATATGTCGTAGTTTAATGACGATAGCTTTGGAATGTTCCAAAGACATGATGCAGCATTCTAGAATGGAGGTGGCCTTGACGGAAGGATCCGGATTTTCCGTGATACGGCGACCTGATGTCTCGCGGTTCATTGTGGTCGAGCCGCTACCGCTTATCGCAACTGACATCGTGGAAGCGATCCGTGGATCGGCGGGGGAATGCGATGTGCAGGTGTTTTCGCGCCCCGATATTGCCCATCAGGCAATGGCGGAAATGCCGGATGTGACGGCGGCGTTCCTGTCGATGCGAAAGCAGGCGATCCTGGACTCCGGCCTGCACCGTTCCGTGGAGGAGCGGGGCGGCAAGGTTATCGTCGTCAGCGGTTCGCTGGCGGAGGAAGATGCCGTGTCGGAAGGATGGTTTCTGCTTCGGGAGCCTTTTACCGGCGACATGGTGGATCACCTGCTGGCGCGCCTTCCCGGTCAGGTGCCCTGAGGCGCGTCTAGCCGCCGGTGTGGCTCATATGGCGTGACATGGTTCCCGCGATCGTCTGGCGGGAATAGTCGAAGTCATGGCCTTTGGGTTTGCGTGCGATGGCAGCGCGGATGGCGGTCTCCAGCGCCGCATCGTCTGCGCCGTCCCGCAGCGGGGCGCGCAGGTCCGCCTTGTCCTCCTGTCCCAAGCACATGAAAAGCTCGCCCGTGCAGGTAAGGCGGACACGGTTGCAGCTTTCGCAGAAGTTATGCGACAGCGGCGTGATGAAGCCGATCTTCTGGCCGGTTTCCTCCAGCCGCACATAGCGAGCGGGACCACCCGTCCGTTCAGCAAGGTCGGTCAGGGTCCAGTTCTGTGCCAGACGTGCGCGAAGATCGCGAAGCGACCAGAACTGGTCCAGCCGATTTTCGTTGCCGATGTCGCCCATCGGCATGACCTCGATGAACGTCAGGTCGTGATCTTCGGCGGCGGACCATGCGACCAGCCTTTCAAGCTCATCCTCGTTGACGCCCTTCAGCGCCACGGTATTGATCTTGACGCGCAGGCCCGCCGCTTTTGCCGCCTCCAGCCCCTCCAGAACCTGCGAAATCCGGCCCCAGCGGGTGATCTCCGCGAAACGGTCCGGGTCCAGCGTGTCGAGAGAGACATTCACCCGCCTGACGCCGCAATCCGCCAGCTCCGCGGCATGCCGCGCGAGCTGCGAGCCGTTGGTCGTCAGCGTGAGTTCCTTCAGCGCGCCGCTTTCCAGATGACGCCCCATCGCCCGGAAGAAGGTCATGATGCCGCGGCGGACGAGCGGCTCACCCCCGGTGATACGGAGTTTCTCCACCCCCAAGGCCACGAAGCCGGAGCAGATCCTGTCCAGCTCCTCCAGTGTCAGAAGCTCCGCCTTGGGCAGAAAGGTCATGTTTTCCGCCATACAGTAAACGCAGCGGAAATCGCAGCGGTCTGTGACCGATACCCTGAGGTAGCGTATTGCGCGGGCGAAAGGGTCGATCAACGGCGCTGTCATATTGAGAAGATAGGCTTCGCCGAGGGGCAGGGCAAGCGCGGGGCGTTCCCTGTCGGGTGCGGATTTGCGCGCGGTCGCAGGTGAAAGACATGCTAACCTCCAGATGTTTCGAGAATGGAGAGCATTTGTGACGCGGCATGACTGGATCTTTGATGTCCTCGCGGATTTGCGCCGCTTTTCAGAACTGAACGGTCTGCCGCTTCTCTCCGATCAGATCGTGATCGCGGAGGAGGTGGCGCGGCGGGAGATCGACGCCGCGCCTCAGGATGCTCCGTATTCGCCCCCGCAGCCGGGCTGATCCGGCTGGCGCGTGTGCGGCGGTCGGGATAGGGTCGCGCCATGGCTGCCGACATTCTCCCTCTCTCTCCCGATCAGGCCGAGGCCTGGGATCGACTTGCCGAAATGCTGGCCGGGGCCGGGGTGGACCTCAATGAAGGCACCCTGCAACCGGCGACGGGAGAGGGGGCTTCGGTTCTCGCCGTCACCGGCAAGGCGGGTTCGGGCAAGACGATGCTGCTTGCCAGCCTCACGAAGGCGCTGGAGGACGCCGGGGTGGAGATCGTCTCCGGTGACTGGGAAGGGCGGAGGCGGAAGGAGCGCCGGACGCTCGCTGTGCTCGCACCCACCAACAAGGCGGCAAGCGTGCTCCGTTCCCGCGGGGTGCCGGCGACGACGATCCACCGCATCCTCTACACGCCTGTCTATGATCCGCAGTATGAGCGGCTGGCAGAATGGCTCGCCAATGGCGGTGAGCGACCGGTGGTGGAAGGCATGGCGGACGCCTTGCTGGACCGGGCCAAGGCATTCTACGACCAGATGAAATCGATCCCCGGCGCGCTTGCCACGGCAGGGCTGCGAGGCTCGGACTTCATCCGGGGCTGGAAGCGGCGGGAGGATCCGCTGGACATCGGTTTCGTGGATGAGGCCTCGATGCTCGACGCCCGCCAGTTCGAGGATCTGCAGGAGATCTTTCCGACACTCGTCCTCTTCGGCGATCCGGCGCAGCTCGCGCCCGTGGGGCAGTCGGGAGAGATGGCCTTCGAAGGGCTGAGGGAGGAGCGTGTCCTGCACCTCTCCCGCATCCACCGGCAGGCGGAGGACAACCCGATCCTCGATCTCGCCCATGCGCTGGCCGACCCGGCGCTGACCTTCGAGCGGTTCGAGGCGATGGTGGAGGACGCGGCCCGCCGCGACCCCCGTGTCGTGGTGAGCCAGCGGGTGGAGGCCGATCTGATGGCGCGTTCGCCGGTGCTGGTCTGGCGGAACGTCACCCGCATCCGGCTCATTCAGGCGTTTCGGGCGGCCTTCGGCGCGCCGGAGGATGCCCTGCTGCCCGGTGAACCGCTGATCTGCGACGGGATCGAATTACCGTTGAAGCATCGCAAGAAGCGGATCGACCTTGAGGCGCGCGGTCTCATCAAGGGCGCGCAGGTCATCTATCTGGGCGAGGGGCGCAAGCCCGGCTTCTCGCGCCTGCATGTGCTGGGCGCCGAGGAACCGCAGGTCTCCGCCGCGTCCATCGTCAAGATCGAGAAGCCGGATGAGGAGGAACCCTTCATCCCCTTTGCGGCGCGCATGGGAGCCACCTTTCTGCACGGGGCAGCGGTGACGATCCACAAGGCGCAGGGCTCGCAATGGGAGGCGGTGCAGGTCTTTGCCCCCGATCTCTGGGCTGCGGCGCAGACCGGGCGGATGGAGGCCGGCCTTCCGCTGTGGAAGCGACTTGCCTATGTGGCTATCACGCGGGCGGAGAAACGGCTGCTCTGGGTCGTGCGCAACCGGCTGGCCCGGCCCACGGCGCCGCTGGGTGTCGCCGATCTCGCCGGCGCGCGGGCCACGCTGGAACTCGCCGCAGAGGCGGAGGAATGACTCCCGTTCGGGATGATTTGGAAAGGAAATGCCATGCGCTGCATCTTTGTTCAGCTTCGCTGCACTCCCGGCAAGACCTACGCGGTTGCCGATGCGATCTATGACCGGGAGGTGGTCTCCGAACTGTACTCCACGTCTGGCGAATGGGATCTTCTCGCCAAGATCTACATCCCCGAGGAAGAGGATACGGGCCGCTGGCTGGCCGATAACCTTTTCGACATCGCGGATATTCAACGCAGCTTGACGACCATGACCTTCAAGGCATTCTGAGCGATCAAAGGCGCAGCGACCGGAACAGGGCCGAGGCGCCCCATCCTGCGACGACAGCCACCATGAGGGCGAGAAGCCCCGTCACCAGTGGCTGTTCCACCGCCAGGAGATGTACCCACCGCTCCACCCCCACCTTGTACACGGGCAGATGGCTTTCATAGCGGTCGATCACCCGCCCCTCCCGCGTGAGATAGATACGGGTGATGTAGGTGCCTTCCACAAGGGTGGAGGGCAGCTCCACCCGCGTCTGGAACAGCGTGGATTCTTCCAGCGAAACGGCGCGTTCGTTGATCTGATATGTTCCTGATTCCCGGCGAATCCGGATCAGTGCATCGACGAAGGCCGGCTCTTCCTCCTCCGACACGTCACGCCCCGCGATATAGATGAGCCGGGGCAGGCTGATGCCGTATTGCCGGTCCTGCTCGGGCGTCAGCATGAAGGAGACGGGCCAGGAGGTGTTCACGGCATAGAAACTCGGCGCGGAGCGAATGCGCACGTTCTGGGTGTTCATCCAGATGCCGAACTGATGGCTTTTCTTGCGGATGGTCAGCGTCTCGGGCGGACCTTCGACGATGACGATCACGCCCAGCGGGTTGTCTTCCGGGATTGCCTGCTCCCGCCGGACAGCGCCGAAGACAAGGATTTCGGACCCGTCGAAACGTGCGCTGATGTCAATGAAGTCATGGCTGAAGCCAGCCACGATCCTTTCGCCCGTCGGGCGGGTCTGCGTATCCGCTGTAAGGGGCAGGAGGGTGAGGAGCAGCAGGCACGCGGGCAGCAGGCGCATCAGAAACCGCATCAGAACCCGCCTCCCCGCGCGATGGAGAAAAGCTCCGGTGGCGTCACGACGAGGTCATATGCCAGCCGCCCGCAGACGAGCAGCACCAGAACGGCCAGCAACACCCGAAGCTGCTCGGCCCGAAGCCTGGCGCCAAGACGCGTGCCGATCTGCGCCCCGATCACCCCGCCGATGATCAGCAGGGTGCCGAGGATGAGATCCACCGCCTGATTGGTCCAGGCCTGCATGAATGTCGTGAAGCCGGTAACGAAGATGATCTGGAAAAGCGACGTGCCCACCACGACCTTGGTCGGCATGCCGAGCAGGTAGATCATCGCGGGCACCATCAGGAAGCCGCCGCCCACACCCATGATCGCCGCCATGATCCCCACGAGACAGCCCACCAGCATCGGCGGGATCACGGAGATATAAAGGCCGGATGCCCGGAACTTCATCTTGAAGGGCAACCGGTGGACCCACAGATGCTGGCTCCGCCGGATGCGGACCGGGCCTTGCATCCGCTGCCGCCGCAACGCGCGCAGACTTTCCTGAAACATGAGCAGGCCGACTGTGCCGAGCAGTACGACATAGGAAAGCTGCACGATCAGGTCGATCTGCCCCAGCGCCTTCAACCGGTTGAACAGCCAGATCCCGATCAGCGAGCCGATGAGACCGCCGACGAGCAGAACCGTCCCCATCCTGAGATCGACGGTCTTGCGACGGAGGTGGCCGAGAACACCCGAAACGGAGGAGGCGACCACTTGATTGGCCCCGGTTGCCACCGCAACGGGCGGCGGAATGCCAATGAAGAACAGAGCGGGAGTGATGAGAAACCCGCCGCCCACGCCGAAGACGCCCGAGAGTATTCCGACGATGGCGCCTATCGCGAAGACGATCCCGCCGTTGACGGAAACTTCGGCAATCGGCAGATAGACTTGCAGCATCTCATTCCCCGCGCGGGCGGTTCCGTGCGCCCGCGGTTACCGCTCCTTCACATAGGCTACCCCGCCCGCGCGCGGAGGAACAGCCCGACCGACGAAGCCGGCAAGAATGATGACCGTCAACACATAGGGCAGCGCCTGCATGACCTGAACCGGTACGGTGATGCCCAGAAGTTCGATCGTCTGAAAACGGTTGGTCAGCGCCTCCAGGAAGCCGAAGAGCATCGTCGCGCCGAGAGCATACCATGGCCGCCACTTGGCGAAGATCAGCGCGGCGAGTGCGATATAGCCGCGCCCCGCCGTCATTTCCTTGACGAAGCCCGCTGAGAGGCCCGTCGCCAGATAGGCGCCCGCAAGCCCGGTAAGCACCCCGCAGATCGCCACGGCCGCGTAGCGGAGCCTTGTGACGGACACGCCCGCCGTATCCACGGCAGCCGGATTTTCCCCCACCGCCCTGAGCCGCAGCCCGAACCGCGTGCGATAGAGGAGGAATGCGCTCGCCGGCACGAGCAGGAATGCGACATAAACCAGAATCGTATGGCCTGAGATCAGCTCCGCATAGATCGGTCCGATCACGGGGACATTGCGCAATGTCTCTGCGAAGGGCAGCGTGATGGGTTGAAACCGCGCCGCGCCCTCAAGCGATGGGGTGCGCCCCCCCAACTGGAACCAGTTCTGCCCGATCAGCACCGTCAGGCCGGAGGCCAGGAAGTTGATCGCGACGCCGGAGATGAGTTGATTGCCCCGAAAGGTGATGGAGGCGAGGCCGTGAATGGCCGACAGCGACAGCGACGCCGCGACACCCGCCAGCAGGCCGATCCAGACATTGCCCGTCACCGCCGCCACTGCTGCGGACAGGAAGGCCGCGGCGAGCATCTTGCCCTCCAGCCCGATATCGAAAATCCCCGCCCGTTCGGAAAACATCCCTGCCAGACAGGCCAGCAGCAAGGGTGTCCCAAGGCGGATCGTGCTGTCCAGGATCTGCAGGATCGTGGCCGCGTCCATCAGCCCTTCCTTCCGAACTTCAGAAACAGCCGCTCCACCGGCATGCGGACCATATTGTCGAGCGCGCCGGTGAAGAGGATGACCAGCGCTTGTATCACGGTGATCAGTTCACGCGGGATCGCCATCCAGAGCGACAGCTCCGCGCCGCCCTGATAGAGAAAGCCGAACAGCAGGGAGGCGAGGAAAATCCCCACGGGATGCGAACGGCCCATGAGCGCCACGGCAATGCCGATGAAGCCCGCCCCCTCGACGGAGTTCAGCACCAGCCGCTGCGCCTCCCCCATGACGTTGTTGATGGCCATCATCCCCGCCAGTCCGCCGGAGATCAGCATGGCCCACATGGTGATCCGCGTGGGCGAGATACCGGCATAGCGGGCGGCGGATTCCGATTTGCCGAAGGCGCGGATTTCATAGCCCAGGCGCGTGTGCCAGATCAGCAGCCACACAGCGATGCAGGCGCCAACGGCGATCAGGAAGGTGATATTGGCCGGATTGCGGTTGTTGAACGGAATACCCACGAGCGCGAGGATATCCGCCAGACGGGGCAGCGTGGCGCCTGCGGGAAAGCGGGCCGTCGCCGGATCCATGGAGCCGATGGGCCGCAGAATGTTCACCAGCAGATAGTTCAACAAGGCCGCGGCGATGAAGTTGAACATGATGGTGGTGATGACGATATGGCTGCCGCGCCGTGCCTGAAGCCACGCGGGGATCGCAGCCCAGGCCGCGCCGAACAGCGCCGCGCCGATCATCGCTGCGGGGAGCGCCAGCCACCAGTGCGTCCAAGGCAGTGCCAGGCAGACCAGCGCGACGCCGAGCCCGCCGAGTGTCGCCTGTCCCTCGCCACCGATGTTGAACAGTCCCGCATGATAGGCGACCGCCACCGACAGCCCGGTGAACATGAAGGAGGTAGCGTAGTAGAGTGTGAACCCCCAACCGTAGGAGGAGCCAAGCGCCCCTGTCACCATCGTGCGGATCGCCTCCACCGGGTCGGCGCCGATGGCGAGGATCACGAGCGCGGAGATGATGAAGGCCAGCAGGATGCTGACAAGCGGCACCAGAAAGACATCGGCCCATCTCGGCATCACGCGGCCTTCCCGTCCATGCCTGCCATCATCATGCCGAGTTCCCGTTCCGTGGTCACCTCTGGCGCGCGTTCGCCCATGATCTCGCCGCCGCACATCACGACGATCCGGTCGGAGAGCGCGCGGATTTCATCCAGCTCCACGGAAACCAGCAGGATCGCCTTGCCCGCATCGCGCAGGGCGACGATCTGCCGGTGGATGAATTCGATCGCACCGATATCCACCCCCCGCGTCGGCTGGCCGATGAGCAGCAGGTCCGGGTTGCGCTCCATCTCCCGTGCCAGAACGATCTTCTGCTGGTTGCCGCCCGAGAAGTTCTTGGCCGCCAGCCGCGGAAGGGGCGGACGCACGTCGAAACGCTGCATTTTCGCCCCGGTCTCCTCGATGAGCGCGCCGTTGCGCATGAAAGGGCCGCTCCGGTAGGCCGGGTCGTCCTGATATCCGAAAATCATATTCTCCCATGCCGCGAAATCGAGGATCAGGCCAAGGTGATGGCGGTCCTCCGGCACATGGGCGATGCCTGCCCTCCTGCGGGCCTTTCCGTTCGCCTCGCGCCCCGACAACGGCAATTCCCGGCCGTTGAGCTGGATGCGGCCTGAGGTAGCCGGAAGGATACCGCCCAGCACCGCCAGGAGTTCCGACTGTCCATTGCCGGCCACACCGGCGATCCCGACAACCTCTCCGGCGCGGACGGTGAGGGAGACATCCTTCAGCCGCTCCACGCCGGAGGGGTCGCGCACGGTCAGATTGTCGACGGACAGAACAACGGGGCCAGGCGTCGCCTCCGCCTTTTCCACCCTGAGGAGAACCTTGCGCCCGACCATCAGCTCCGCCAGCGCTTCGGGTGTGGTGTCCCGCGTGGGCAGCGTCGCCACCATCTCTCCGCGCCGCATGACGGAGACGGCATCGGTTACCTCCATGATCTCGCGCAGCTTGTGGGTGATGAGGAGGATCGTCTTGCCCTCGTCCCGCAGGGCGCGGAGGATGCGGAACAGGTGGTCCGCCTCCGCCGGGGTCAGCACGCCGGTCGGTTCGTCGAGGATCAGGATATTGGCCTGCCGGTACAGAGCCTTCAGGATTTCCACCCGTTGCTGATGGCCAACCGAAAGCTCCTCCACCAGCGCATCGGGGTCCACGTTCAGTTCGTAGTCGCGGGCGAGGTCGACGAGCAGGCTCCGCGCCCGCGCGAGCGAGGGGCGCAGCAAACGCCCGCCTTCCGCACCGAGCACGACATTTTCCAGCACGGTGAAGTTCTCGACCAGCTTGAAATGCTGGAACACCATACCGATGCCCGCCCGGATCGCGGATTGGCTGTCGGGAATCGCGGTCGCCTTGCCGTCGATCAGGATTTCGCCCGCATCCGCCTGATAGAACCCGAACAGGATCGACATGAGTGTCGATTTTCCCGCGCCGTTTTCGCCGATGATGCCGTGGATCGTCCCCTTGCGCACCTTGAGCGATATGTCCCGGTTGGCCTGCACCGGACCGAAGGATTTTGACACGCCCCTGAGTTCGATGGCGAGGGGCGCCGCCGGCTCCTTGCCCTCGCCGCCTTCCGTCATCGCTGCGGTCACTGAACGGGGCAGGTGTTGTCGGCCATGTAATCGTGCACCTTCAACGTTCCGGCGGCGATTTCCGCGGCCGCCTTGTCAACGGCGGCCTTCATCTCGGGAGTAATCAGAGCCGCGTTATTCTCATCCAAAGCATAACCTACACCCTCGGAGGCAAGGTCCATCACCTTGAGGCCCGGCGCCAGGTTTTCGCCCTCGGTGAATGCCTCGAACACGGCATTGTCCACCCGCTTGATCATGGAGGTCAGAACCTGTCCCGGATGCAGGAAGTTCTGGTTCGAATCGACACCGATAGAGAGCATCTTCTCATCCGCCGCGGCTTGCAGAACCCCGATGCCGGACCCGCCCGCCGCCGCATAGACGACGTCCGACTTCTGCGATTTCTGGGCACGGGTCAGTTCGCCGGCCCTCACCGGGTCATTCCAGGCGGCCGGCGTGGTGCCCACGTAGTTCTGGATGATCTTGGCGTCCGGGTTGGCCGCTTTCACGCCCTGCACATAGCCGCAGGCGAATTTGTGGATGAGCGGAATATCCATGCCGCCGATGAAGCTCACGGTGCCGGTTTTCGATGCCATCGCGGCCATGATGCCCACAAGGTACGAACCCTGTTCCTCCGTGAAGACGACGGAGCGTACGTTCGGCTGATCGACGACCATGTCGATGATGACGAATTTGGTGTCGGGATAATCCGGGGCGACCTTGTTCAACACATCGCCGAAGGCAAAGCCGGTCATCACGATAGGATTGGAGCCGCTTTCGGCCAGCCGGCGGAGGGCCTGCTCCCGCTGCGCCTCCGACTGCATCTCCAGCTCACGGTAACTACCGCCCGATGCCGCAACCCAGCGCTGCGCGCCGCCATAGGCTGCCTCGTTGAAGGATTTGTCGAACTTCCCGCCGAGATCGAAAATCAGCGCCGGGTCGGCTGCTGCGACGCCCGCGCCCAGAAACAGCGCAGCGGCGGCGCCGAGATAGGTCCGCATCAAACCCATGGAATATCTCCTTGTTGCCTGTCTGCCAGCCGCCCGGTTCCAGTGGCGACAGCCGGGTCTTCGCCCAGCACGATTTGGCCGCAGCCCCCGCGGGCGGTCAACAGATTTCTGGCGGAGATGCTGGTGCGGCCCTTCAGGAGGGGGAGAGTGCCCGCGTCATGACCACCGCATCTATGGAGCCGCCATCGGGGGTGGCGTAGTACCCTTTGCGGTACCCGGCCTCCTGAAAGCCTGTCGCGGCATAGAGCGCGCGGGCCGCGGCATTGTCGGCGGCGACCTCCAGAAAGGCGCTGGCCGCACCGCGCCGTGCCGCCTCCGCCGCGAACCCTTCGACCAGCCGCCGACCGGTGCCCTGCCGGCGCAAATCGGGTGAAACGGCGAGTGTCAGCAGTTCCGCCTCGTCCGCGATCACACGGCCAATGAGAAAGGCGGCCTCCGCCGTCAGGAGAAAGACGCCCCGTCCAGCCAGTATCTCCACCATCTCCCGCTCCGACCAGGGGCGGGGCGTGATGAAGCTCGCCGCGTGAAGCCGCGCAAGCTCCCCCGAATTGATCGCGGGCCTCATGGCAGGATGAGGGGTGGCGGATCGGCGGGCGGCGCCGCATCGGCAGGGCGCAGGTAAAGCGGGGCCGGGGGAGGCGCAGGGTGATGCCGCCGCTCCACCGCGAGCCGGGCCACACCTTCCGCAACAGGCAGACCGGGTCCAAGCGCCTTGCCTCCCGTCCCGCGGGCAATCTCCGCCGCGGCGTGGCCAAGGACGGGAAGGTGGCTGTCGGCCAATTCCTCCGGCAGGGATCCGGGTTCTGCGAGCACAGCGCCGGCGGCCGTTCCCTGCGGCAGAGATCCGCCATTCGCCTTGAGCGGACAGAGCCAGACATGATCGCGCCGCGCGTCGAGACTGACCAGAACCGGGCGCGGGGTGTTCACTGCCAGCGCCTCGAACCGGCTGACGCCGATCGCGGGCAGGCCAAGCGACAGCGCCAGTCCGCGCGCCGCCGCGACAGCAATGCGGATCCCGGTGAAATTGCCCGGCCCCACCCCCACGCCAAGCGCCGAGAGATCCCGCCATCCGGCCTGCGCCTCCGCGAGTACTTCCTCCAGCAGCGGCATCAGCCGTTCGGCCTGCCCCTTGTCCATGGCCTCCTGACGCGACACAAGCAGCCGGTCGCCGCAGAGCAAAGCGGCCGCGCAATGCGCGGCCGATGTGTCGAAAGCGAGAATCAGCGGCTCAGGCGGCAACGGGCCTGACCTCGATCACCTCGGGGATATAGTGGCGCAGCAGGTTTTCGATCCCCATCTTCAACGTCAAGGTTGAAGACGGGCAGCCCGCGCAGGCTCCCTGCATGTGCAGATAGACCACACCCCGGTCGAAGCCGTGGAACGTGATGTCACCGCCGTCCTGCGACACAGCGGGGCGAACGCGGGTGTCCAGCAGTTCCTTGATCTGCTCGACGATGTCTCCGTCCTCTCCGGTATGCTCGCGGTGCCCGGAGTTGGCCTTCGGCGCCTCTCCCTCCATCACCGGGATACCGGACTGGTAATGCTCCATGATCGCGCCGAGGATCGCGGGCTTGATATGCTCCCAGGCGACACCTTCGGCCTTGGTCACGGTCACGAAATCAGTGCCGAAGAAGACCCCTGTCACACCCTCCACCGCAAAGATGCGGCGGGCGAGGGGGGACCGGTCGGCCGCCGCCTCGTTCGGGAAATCGGCAGTTCCCACCTCCAGGACGGTCAAGCCGGGGAGGAATTTCAGCGTGGCGGGGTTCGGGGTCGTCTCTGTCTGGATGAACATGGGCTGTCTCCTGTTGCCGCCAAGATGTCGATTCCGACCGGGAAAGTCAAGATTTCTGGAACGATTCTAAATCGACCGCACGACGCGGCAGGGGTTGCCGACCGCGAGCACTCCGCCGGGCAGATCGCGCGTCACCACGCTGCCTGCACCGATAACGGTATTCTCGCCCACCGTTACGCCGGGGCAGAGGATGCTGCCTCCGCCGATCCAGGCGCCGTCTCCCACCCGCACGGGCAGGGCCGATTCGAGGCCGGAGCGCCGGGTGGTGGCCTCGAGCGGATGGGTCGCCGTATAGATGTGCACACCGGGGCCGATTTGCACTTCTTCCCCGATCTCAATCCGGTTGCAGTCCAGAAAGACGCAGTCGTAATTCACGAAGCTGCGCGCCCCGATGGAGATGTGAATGCCATAATCGCAGCGGAAGGCGGGCTTCAGGACCGCGCCATCGCCCCAATGGCCGAACAGCCGGGACAGCAACCGGTCTCTCACGGCGGTTTCGTCCGGCGCACTGGCGTTGAAGCTTGAAAGCAGGTGCTGCGCAGAAAGATGTTCGGCCACAAGCTCGGGATCGTTCGCCAGATAGAGGTCTCCCGCCAGCATACGTTGTTTCTGCGTCCGGTCGTCTGTCATGGCATGCTCCGATTCGTCCACGGGCGTGTCCTTTCCGGCTCTCGGGGCCTGATGACCCCTGGTCTGTATGCGCGGATGGCCTGTAAGCCGGATTTTGTCCGGGGGCGAACCCCCTGGATGACCATTCCTCTAGGCCCGGAGTTACCTCCGGGCTCAAGCTGCCAACCCGGGCCTCCGGGCTGAAGCGTCCCTGCCTCCGCCGAAGCGGAAGGCGCGAGGCCCCTATTCGGCATTGCTCCCGGTGGGGCTTGCCAAGCCGGTCCTGTTGCCAGTCCCGCGGTGGGCTCTTACCCCACCGTTTCACCCTTGCCAGCGGCGAACCGCGGGCGGTCTGTTCTCTGTGGCGCTTTCCCTCGGGTTGCCCCGGCCGGGCGTTACCCGGCACCGTTGCTTCATGGAGTCCGGACTTTCCTCGCGGGCCTTGCGGCCCCCGCGGTCATCCGGCCATCCGCGCGGGGAGAGAGCTAGACGCTCCCCCGCGCCCGGTCAACGGGAAAGCGACGGGCGAGGTCGGCCGCCAATGCCGCATCCACACGGTCGGCAGGTCCGTCAGCCCAGGGGCGGAAGCGAAGCCGGAAGGCGGAGAGGAGCAGTGCCTCATCTCCGTCCGGGTAGCCAAAGGCACGGAGAGAGGCGGCAAGCGGCCTGTCCTGACCCGGCGCGTCATCCGGCGCTTCTGGCCAGACCGACAGGCCGGACAGGGCAAGCCGCCGCCAGTCGAACCGGGGACCGGGGTCGATCTTCCGGGCGGGTGCCATGTCGGAATGGGCAATCACCCGCTCCGGGGGAATGGCCCATCTGTCGAGGATATCGGCCAGGAGCCGCTCCAGCGATGTCATCAGCGGGGCGGAGAACGGCTCCGCGCCGGTATTGTCGAGCTCGATGCCGATGGAGCGCGAGTTCACGTCGGTCACGGCGCCCCATTGGCCGGCCCCCGCGTGCCATGCCCTGCGGCTCTCCTCCACCAGCGGCAGCGTTGTGCCGTCCTTGCCGATCAGCCAGTGGGCCGACACTTCCGCCGCAGGATCGCACAGCCGCGCCGCCGCCGCGCGGCAATCGGCCATCGCGGTGTAGTGGATCACCACCAGGTCGGGCCGCGCGCCGTCCCGGCGCTCGCCGAAGTTCGGCGAGGCCACGGCTCAGCGCATCGCGTTGCGGAAGGGCGTCGGATCCCAGTCGCAGGCGAAACCGTCGCCATCGGGATCAAGGCTGCGCCGGTCGTTTTCCGGGCCACCCGCCTCAAGGAACGCCTGCTGGGCGAGATCCGGCGAGGCATAGCGCGCGCAGGCGCTGGCGTTCATATTGCCCCGGAACGGGTTCACCCGGCTGTAACGCTGCTCTCCCACGTTGTTGGTGGTCTGGAGCGCATAGGCCACGATATTCGGCCCGGTGTTGGTGCGCTGGGGCAGGGGAACGGCCGCGACCTGCTGGTAGCTGCGGGCGTTGGCCTCGATCCGGGCCTTGTCGCTCTCGATCGTTTCGCGCGAACGGACGGCGGCGAAGCTCTGCTCGTCGGAAATGCCGGTGAACACGGCCGCGCGCTCCTGCGCGGGTTCCGTGGCGCCATAAGTAGCGGCCGGCGCGCCCAGCGAGGAGGACGAGACCGACGGCCCTGCGATCGCACTGCCGGGAGCAGCGCCGGCCGCGCCTCCCTCTCGCATGTGCATGTATTCCTGATAACTCCCTTCGGAGGAGCAGGCAGCAAGGGCCGAGAGAGCAAGGACAGCAAAGGTAAGGCGCATCGGGCAACCCATTTGATTTTCTAGCGCTTTACCACCATTTCGCGGGCTTGGAAACGAATCCTGCAGCGGTCTCCAGTGCGAAGGCCGCATTCAGAAGTTCACCCTCTTCCCACGGTCTGCCGATGAGCTGTAGGCCCAGCGGCAGACCCTGCCGGTCCAGCCCCGCGGGCACCGAAATTCCGGGAAGCCCTGCGAGGTTGACCGTAACGGTAAAGACGTCGTTGAGATACATCTTTACCGGATCCGCATCGGCCATTTCACCCAGACCGAATGCCGCAGATGGCGTGGCCGGTGTCAGGATCGCGTCGATCCCGTCGCCGAAGACCACGTCGAAGTCATGCTTTATCATCGCACGGACCTTGCGGGCGCGGTTGTAATAGGCGTCGTAGAAGCCGGCGGAGAGCACATAGGTGCCGACCATCACGCGCCGCTGGACTTCCTTGCCGAAACCTTCGGCACGGGTCTTTTCGTACATCTGCACGATGCCTTCGCCCGGCCCGAGCTTTGCCCGGTGGCCATAGCGCACGCCGTCATATCGCGCGAGGTTGGAGGAGGCCTCCGCCGGCGCGATCACGTAATAGGCGGGCAGCGCGTATTTCGTATGGGGGAGCGAGATGTCCACGATCTCCGCTCCCGCGTCGCGGAGCATTTCGGTGCCCTGCTTCCAGAGCGCCTCGATCTCATCCGGCATGCCGTCCATGCGGTATTCGCGCGGAATGCCGATGCGCTTGCCCCGGATATCGCCGGTGAGCGCGGCCTCGAAATTCGGCACGGCGAGGTCTGCGGAGGTCGAGTCCTTCGCATCCGGCCCCGACATGGCCTCCAGCATGATCGCCGCGTCGCGCACGGTCTTGGTCATCGGCCCGGCCTGATCGAGCGAGGAGGCGAAGGCGATGGTGCCCCAGCGGGAGCAGCGCCCGTAGGTCGGCTTGATCCCCACGATACCGGTAAAGGCGGCAGGCTGGCGGATGGAGCCGCCGGTATCCGTCCCCGTGGCGCCGAGGCAGAGGTCAGCCGCCACAGCCGCCGCGGAACCGCCGGAGGAGCCGCCCGGCGTCAGGGCGCGGTCGTCCGCCTTCCAGGGGTTCACCACATCGCCGTAGACGGAGGTTTCATTGGAGCTGCCCATGGCGAACTCGTCCATGTTCAGCTTGCCGAGCATCACCGCGCCCGCGTCGCGCAGCTGCTGCGTGACGGTCGATTCGTAGCCCGGGCGGAAGCCCTCCAGAATGCGCGAGGCGGCCTGCGAGGCGACGCCCTCGGTGCAGAACAGATCCTTCACGCCGATCGGGATCCCGCACATGTCGGGCGCATCGCCGCCAGCCAGCCGTTTATCGGCCTCCGTCGCGCGGTGGAGCGCGATCTCCGGCGTGGTGTGGACAAAGGCGTTCAGCGGCCCGGCTGCGGCAATGGCCTCAAGACAGGATTCCGTGAGTTCGACGGAGGTGATGTCGCCCTTGCGGAGCGCGTCGCGCGCATCGGCGATGGTCAGACGGTTCGGCAGGACTTCGGTCATTCCACCACCTTCGGCACGGCAAAGAATCCTTCACGGGCATCGGGGGCATTGGCGAGGATCTTGTCCTGCATCTCCCCTTCCGTCACCACGTCCTGGCGGCGCTTGAGCCGCATGGGCGTGACCGAGGTCATCGGCTCCACGCCCTCCACATCCACTTCATTGAGCTGTTCCATGAAGGTGAGGATGTTCGACAGTTCCTGCGCCAGCCCGGGCAGGTCGGTCTCCTCCACCCGGATACGGGCGAGATGCGCCACGCGGCGCGCGGTATCGGTGTCGATGGACATGGGATGTCTCCGCGTCAGGACCGGGATCGTTTAGCGAGGCAGGCCCCGTTCCGCAAGCATGTGACGCCGATAGACCTCTATCATCCAGCCGAGCATCAGCGCGTTGAGCATATGCCAGATCATGTGTGTGCCCATCGGCAGCCGGGTGCAGACCAGCCCGTCGGCGGAGCGGGCGGTGAGGGACAGCAGAAGGAGGCCCGCCCCGAGAGCCAGCCCTGCGGCCGTCTGCGGTGCGCGGGACCACAGCAGGAGCGCGTGGAGCAGGATCAGGAGCGGCACTGGCAGGTAGGCGGCGGATCGCCCCAGCAGCGGCACCTGCGCCAGAACCGGCGTGACCAGAGTGGCGAAGGGGATGAACACTGCCATCCCGATCAGGGCAAACAACCAGCGGACCCGCAGGAAATGCAGATTTGCCGCAAACAGGTAGACGAGGATGAAGGCGAGGATCGGCAGCGTATCGGCCAGCGCCGCCCAGCGGGTCGCGAAAGTGTGAAACAGGAACGATCCAATGCCGATCATTGCCAGGAGCGCGCAGAGGAGACCTGCCAGCGGCAGCCGCTCCCCCCGAACTCTCTGCCACGACACAAGGGCCGTGATGAGGAAGGCAAGGTTGGTGACGGCGTTCAGCGGCTCGGACCAGAAGGAGGCGTCCGTCCGCTCGCAATAGGCGTCTATCGTCTGGCTCCAGTCCATGCGTTTCCATTCCTGCGCGGCGCGGCTACCTTTCGGGCGGAACAGTAAAGGAGAAATCCATGCAGATCATCTGGCTTGGCCATGGCGGCTGGCGCATCGAGGTCGAGGGCGCGGTTCTGCTGGTCGACCCGTGGCTGACCGGTAACCCGATGTTCCCGGAGGGACGGCGCGCCGACGCCATCCGGGGCGCCACCCACATCGTGCTGACCCATGGCCACAACGACCATACCGGCGACATGCTCGCCATCGCGAAGGAACTGGACATTCCGCTCGTCGGTATCCCGGAGCTGATGGGTTACTTCGCGGAACGCCACGGCTGCGAAACCATCGACTTCAACAAGGGTGGCACGATCGACCTGAACGGCGCAAAGGTGACGATGGTCAATGCCACGCATTCCTCCTCCATGAGCGTCGACGGCCAGACGATCTATGCCGGCACGGAATCGGGCTATGTCATCGCGGGGGAAGGGCGGACGATCTATTTCTCGGGCGATACCGATGTGACGGCCGACATGAAGATCATCGCGGATCTGCATGCGCCCGACATCGGCATTCTCTGTGCGGGCGGGCACTACACGATGGACATGACGCGCGCCGCCTATGCCGCGAAGACATTCTTCGATTTCTCGGTGGTGCTGCCCAGCCATTACCGGACTTTTCCGCTGCTCGCGCAGGATGCCTCGGTTCTGCGGGACGGTCTGCCGGGCGTGACGGTGCATGAGCCGGAAGTGCTGACGCCCGTGCCGCTCTGACACGCGCCGCTCTCGCCGCGCTTTTCGTTCCGATCCAAGGAGGAACCCATGTTCGACCTGACACGCCGCATATTTCTCGCCGCCGGGCTGAGCTTCGCCAGCCTGCCCGTTCACGCGGCGGAGCCGGTGGTGGTCTTCGCGCCCACCAGCCTCAAGCCCTCGCTCGACCTCGCCGCCGCGGAATGGGCGCAGGTGAGCGGAGAGCGTGCTCTCATCACCTATGGGGCCAGTTCGGAACTGGCGCGGCAGGTTGCGGAGGGCGCGGATGTGGATGTGTTCCTGTCCTCCGATGCGGAGTCGATGGACCTGCTGGATGCGGGCGGGTTCATCAAGGAGGGCAAGCGGTTCGACCTGCTCGGCAATACGCTCGTGCTGATCGGCGGGCCGGGGCATGCTGACCCTGCCCCGCTCGAAAATGCCGATGTCGGCAAGCTACTGGCCGAGGGCAAGGTCGCGCTGGCGGCGGAGGGTTTGCCGCTTGGCACCTACGGGCGGGAATCGCTCCGCCATCTGGGCGTGTGGGAGACCGTGGAGCCGCATCTGCTGATCGTCGAGACGGAACCGGGTGTGGTCGCCGCCGTTGCCGAGGGGCAGGCGGCTTACGGTATTGCCTATGGCACGGATGCTGTCGCGCAGAAGGCGGTGACCCTCGTCGCCACCTTCCCCCCGGAAAGCCACGCGCCGATCTTCTATCCGATCGCCGTGATGAAGGCTCCGCCCCATCCGGCAGAGGCAGACGGCTTTGTCACCTTCCTGTCCTCGGAACCGATCCGTGCGCTGTTCGAAGCGCATGGTTTCGTGTCGATGCACTGACCGGAGCGGGCACTGACGGAGCGGGTCGCAGGCTTCCCGGCCCATGCGACCCGTGCTGATCTTGAGACCGCCGGCAGCAGCCGGTGTGCGCTTTGGGCGTGCATGGCTGAAGGGCCTACTGCCGCAAACAGGTTTCAGGTTGCAGCCTGCCTGGCCCGACGCCCGACGCTGATCGGAAACCGCTCCCGGCCGCTGGTGCAGGCTCCGGCAGAGCAGGGCTGAAAGCGCGCGCGCCGGGATGACTCCGCTTCGCCAAAGGCGTCACCCGCCGAGCCGGGCCGTGACCGTCCAGTCATCGCCTGCGGGGGACAACCGCCAGTTCCTGGCGGTGATCGCAGTGCCCCGCGCTGTCCGGTAAGCCGCGATCCGAATGTCCCACCCTGCGCCCCGCCTCTCTGCCATGGCGGGGGCGGTGCTGCCGTCGGAAAACTCCGCCAGCGTGTCGCCCCCGGCCTCTGCCAGCGTCACTCGACAGCCCGGATAGGCGTGGCTGTCGGCGAAGCGCAGGATCACTTCCGCGCGGCCAGCGCGTCGATCAGCCCGCGGACGGGTTCGAGATTGTAACCATAGCGCGAAGGTGTGGCGATGATGTCATCAGTGGCTAGATTGCCCGCCTCGGTCAGCGCCCACATGATGGAAGAACGGTTGCCGGAGGCGCAATAGGCCAGCACCGGCCCTGTCGCCGCATCCCGCGCGGCGGCCTGCGCCGTGACGTTGTCCTCGGTCAGCGCGCCGCCGATCACCGGGTTTTCCACGAAGATCAGGCCGGCTGCCTCCACCGCGCGGCGCATCTCGTCGTTGCGCAGCTCCGGCGGGTTCTCCCCATCCGGGCGGTTGGAGATGACGGTGGTATAGCCCGCCTCCTTGATCGCCGGAATGTCGGACGGGTCGATCTGGGGCGAGACGGCGTAATCGTCAGTCAGGGCGCGGATATCCATGGTGTTCTCCTTGATCCTTGCCCGCAGCATACGGATGGAGGCCGCAGGCGCAACGCCCGCAGCCTCCGCCCGTCAGTTCAGCACGACCAGCGCGTGACGCTTCCGCCCCGCGGTGAGTTTCACCGGCTCCGCGAGATCGGCAGGTGCGAACATGCGCCCCGCATCGGATTCCGCCGCGTCGTTGACGCGCAGGCCGCCCTCGGCGATCAGGCGTTTCGCATCCTTGCCGGATTTCGCCAGCCCCGACCGCACGACGAGCTGGGCCAGCGTGATGCCCTCGCCCACCTCGCCTGTTTCGAGCGCGAGTGTCGGCAGGTCGTCCCCGATCCCGCCCTTCTCGAACACCTCGCGCGCCGTGGCCTCCGCCGCCGCCGCCGCCTCCGCACCGTGCAGGAGCGTGGTGACCTCATTGGCGAGGATGATCTTCGCGCCGTTGATCTCGGACCCCGCCAGCGCGCCCAGCCGCTCACATTCCGCGACCGGCAGCTCGGTGTAGAGCTTCAGGAACCGGGCAACGTCTGCATCCGTGGTATTCCGCCAGAACTGCCAGAACTCGTAGGGGGAAAGCATCTGCGCGTTCAGCCACACGGCACCGCCCGCCGACTTGCCCATCTTCCGCCCGTCCGATGTCGTCAGCAGCGGGGAGGTCAGGCCATAGATTTCCTTGTCGATCACCCGGCGTGTCAGGTCGATGCCATTGATGATGTTCCCCCACTGGTCCGAGCCGCCCATCTGCAGCAGACACCCATACCGGCGGTTCAGCTCCAGAAAGTCATAGGCCTGAAGGATCATGTAGTTGAATTCGAGGAAGCTCAGCGACTGTTCCCTATCCAGCCGCGACTTGACCGATTCAAAGGACAGCATCCGGTTGACGGAGAAATGCCGCCCGATATCCCGCAGGAACTCGAGGTAGTTGAGGTTGTCCAGCCACTCGGCATTGTTCAGCATGAGCGCGCCGTTCCCCGCCTCCCCATAGGAGAGGTAGCGGGAGAATACCTGCTTCATCCCGGCGATGTTCTCGTCGATCCGCTCGGGGGTCAGCAGCGGGCGTTCCTCGCTGCGGAAGGACGGATCGCCCACCTTGGTGGTGCCGCCGCCCATGAGCGTGATCGGTTTGTGCCCGGTCTTCTGCAGCCAGCGGAGCATCATGATGTTGAGCAGGTGTCCCACGTGCAGTGACGCCGCCGTCGCGTCATAGCCGATATAGGCGGGCACGATCCCCTTCACCAAAGCCGCGTCGAGCGCCTCATAATCAGTGCAGTCGGCGACATAGCCACGCTCGATCATGACGCTCAGAAAATCGGATTTCGGTTGGAAGGCCATTGCCCTTTCATCCTCTCTTGTCTGACATGGAGCCCAAGGCTCACCCCGTGGTGCCTGTCCATGTGCCGTCGCCTATACCGCCGGGCGGCTGCAAGGGAAAGCGTCATGGCGGGACGGAACGGTTTCGGAGGGGTCATGGACCGGATGATGACAGCGCTCGGCGCGATGTCGGGAACCTCGCTCGACGGGGTGGATGCGGCGACGGTCGTGACGGATGGTGAACGCATCGAGGCATTCGGCCCCTCCGCCTACCGCCCCTATGCGGAGGGGGAGCGGGACGTTCTGCGTGCCGCGCTCGGCCGCTGGCCCGGCGAGCCGGGGGTGGTGGAGGCCGCGCGGGTGGTGGAGACTGCCCATGCGGTTCTGATGTCCCCCATGGCGGGGGAGGTTGCAGGCTTCCACGGTCAGACACTGGCCCATGATCCCGGCGGGCGCGGCACTCATCAGGCAGGCTCGGGCGCGGCGCTGGCGGCGGCGCTGGCACGCCCGGTGGTCTGGGATTTCCGGTCCGCCGATGTCGCGGCAGGCGGGCAGGGGGCGCCGCTTGCACCCTTCTTCCATTTCGCCTGTGCCCGCTGGGCGGGGGAGAGGGAGCCTGTGGCCTTCCTGAACCTGGGCGGGGTCGGCAATTTCACCTGGGTCGATCCGCGCCGCCCCGCGCCGGAGTCCGAAGGTGCCCTGCTTGCCTTTGACACCGGGCCGGCGAATGCTCCGATCGACGACTTCCTTCGCCAGCGTCGGGGTGTGGCGCGGGACGAAAGGGGGGCGCTCGCCGCCTCCGGCAGAGTGGATGAGGCTGCGGTGGCAGCGCTGCTGGCTCATCCCTATTTCGCACAGAGGCCGCCGAAATCGCTGGACCGGAACGGCTTTCCCGGGCTTCTGCCCTCGGTCGAAGGGCTTTCCGATGCGGATGGAGCGGCGACGCTCTCCGCCGTGGTGGCGGCAACCGTCGCGGCAGGCGCCCGGCACTTCCCGACGCCCGTATCGCGTGTGCTGGTGACCGGGGGCGGGCGGCACAATGCGACGCTGATGCGGATGCTGGCTGAGCGGCTTGGCACGCGCGTTGCACCGGTGGAGGAGGCGGGCCTCGACGGCGACATGCTGGAGGCGCAGGCCTTCGCTTTCCTCGCCGTTCGTGTGCTGCGGGGGCTGCCGCTCTCGGCGCCGATGACAACGGGTGTGCCGCGGCCGGTGACGGGCGGGAGGATCAGCCGCCCGGACGCGCGGGCGGCCTGACCGGGTGGGAAGGGTTCCGAGGTGCCCCCGCTCTGGAAAGCGGCAGAGGTGCGTCGATCTCGGAATAGCTGAAGCTGTCCCGAACCGGTCCCTCAGAAGGGCGCCGCAAGAAGCGCTGAACAGACTTTCCCTGCCGGTTCGACCAAAATAGACCGATGCTGCCGTTTCTGGCTCCCCCGCCGAGTTTTGACTCGGGATCGGTCCTGGAATGACCCGACTTGACCCGACTATTGGGGAGTCCCGGCTGGATTTCCGCGGATTGCCAACGGTTTTCGGTGACCTTTCAGCAGCCTGCTAACCGCCGATATCGAAGCCGGGGGGTGCAAGTTCGAACCCCGCGAAGGTGAAGCCCGGGCTGACGGTGCAGCCGACCAATGTCCACGCCCCGACGGAGCGGGCCGCCTGCCAGTGGCCGGCGGGAACGATGCCTTGTGGGCTGTCCCCCAGCAGCACATCGGGGCCAAGGCGCAGGTGCCGCGCCGGACCTTCCGCATGTTCGGAGAGGGAGAGGATGAGCGGCGCTCCGGCATGGAAATGCCAGATCTCCGCCGCATCCACCCGGTGCCAATGGCTCCGCTCGCCCGCCTTCAGAAGAAAAAGGATCGCGGTGCCGGACGGGCGTTCCCCCGCCGCGGACTCCGCGATCCATGTCTGGCGGAACCAGCCGCCTTCGGGGTGCGGGGCAAGGCCGAGCGCTGCGATGATCCGCTCCGCCTCGTCCATGCCCCCGCGCCTTATTTCAGGATGGAGCGGCCGGCATATTCCGCCGTCTCGCCCAGCATCTCGTCGATACGGATGAGCTGGTTGTACTTGGCCAGCCGGTCGGACCGGGCGAGCGACCCCGTCTTGATCTGGCCGCAGTTCGTCGCGACGGCGAGATCGGCGATCGTCGCATCCTCTGTCTCGCCCGAGCGGTGCGACATGACGGAGTTGAACCGCGCGCGGGTCGCCATATCGACGGCAGCAAGCGTTTCGGTAAGCGTGCCGATCTGATTGACCTTCACCAGCAGCGCATTGCCGCAGCCCTTGGCGATCCCCTCGGCCAGACGCACCGGGTTGGTCACGAAGAGGTCGTCACCCACGAGCTGCACCTTGTCGCCCAGACGGTCGGTGAGCAGTTTCCAGCCCTCCCAGTCATCCTCGGCGCAGCCATCCTCGATGGAGATGATCGGATAGTCGGCGCAGAGGGCGGCTAGATAATCCACGTTTTCGGCGGCGGAGAGCGACTTGCCCTCACCCTCCAGCTCATACTTTCCGCCCTTGAAATATTCAGTCGAGGCGCAATCGAGTGCAAGGAAGATGTCCTCACCGACCCGATACCCCGCCTTCTCGACCGACTTCAGGATGAAGTCGAGCGCGTCGCGCGCGGAGGACAGGGCCGGGGCGAAACCACCCTCGTCGCCGATGCCCGTGGACAGGCCCGCCGCCGACAGTTCCTTCTTCAGCGTGTGGAAGACCTCAGACCCCATGCGGATCGCCTCGCGGATGTTCTCCGCGCCGACGGGCATGATCATGAATTCCTGGAAGTCGATCGGGTTGTCGGCATGTGCGCCGCCGTTGATGATGTTCATCATCGGCACGGGGAGCACGCGGGCGGAAGTGCCGCCCACATAGCGGTAGAGCGGCTGCGAGGTGAAATCCGCCGCGGCCTTCGCCACTGCCAGCGAGACGCCGAGGATGGCATTCGCGCCGAGCCGCGCCTTGTTGGGCGTGCCGTCGAGTTCGATCATGAGCCGGTCGATGGCCACCTGCTCGGTCGCGTCCTCGCCCACCAGCGCTTCGGCCAGTTCGCCATTGACCGCGGCCACGGCCTCCAGCACGCCCTTGCCGAGATAGCGACCCTTGTCGCCGTCGCGCTTCTCCACCGCCTCATGAGCGCCCGTGGAGGCGCCGGAAGGCACGGCGGCGCGGCCCAGCGTGCCGTCCTCCAGGATCACATCGACCTCGACGGTCGGGTTGCCGCGGCTGTCGATGATCTCGCGACCGATGATGTCGATGATCGTGCTCATGCCCTGTCCTTGTCCTTCCTGTGCTGTGGAACGCCATAGAGTTCCAGCCGGTGGCCCTTCAGCCGGTATCCGAGCCGCTGCGCGATCTTCTCCTGCAGCGCCTCGATTTCCTCGTCGACGAATTCGATGACTTCGCCGGTGGTGATGTCGATCAGGTGGTCGTGGTGGTCGCGCTCCGCATCCTCGTAGCGCGCACGGCCGTCGCCGAACTCATGCCGCTCCAGAAGGCCCGCTTCCTCAAACAGCTTCACCGTGCGATAGACGGTGGCGATGGAGATCCTGGGGTCGATCCCGCTCGCACGAGCGTAGAGTTCCTCGACATCGGGATGGTCGTCGGCCGTTTCCAGCACGCGGGCGATCACGCGGCGCTGTTCGGTCAGCCGCAGGCCGCGCGCCTCACAACGGGCGATGATGCTTTCCATCCCGCAATCCTTCGGTGTTTGGGGCGGTTTAAGCGATCTCCACCGGCCTCGCCAGCCGGATTTTCCCCGTTAGCGCGACCGTCGGCGCTAACGGGTGCGTCTTGCGGCTCAGGTGCCGCAGAAGGTCAGGTGCACGGCCTCTTCCTTCAGCGGCGCGCGGGTGAGATCGGCGTCGTCACTCCTTGCGGTGAAGGGATCGGCAAGCGCATCCGTCAGGCGCTCGAAAGGGGCATAGTCCTCCGCCACGGCGGCGGCGATGGCCTCCTCCACCCGGTGATTGCGGGGAATGATCCACGGGTTCGCGCCGCGCATCAGCTCCGCCGGATCGCCGGTTTCGCGCGAAAGCCGCGCCTGCCAGAGCTCGGCCCAGCGGTCGAAGGCCTCGCGGTCGGTGAACTCGTCGCGCGCGGTGCCATCCGTCAGCCCCCGGAAGGTGCGGGTGAAATCGGCCTCTCCTTCGGCCATCAGCGTGAGCAGCGACTGGATGAGGTCGAGATCCCCGTCCTCCGCCGCCCGCAGGCCCAGTTTCGCACGGAACAGGCGCAGGTATTCCGCCTGATAGATCGGCGCAAAGCCACCCAAGGCATCCTCGGCCGCTTCTACCGCCGCATCCTCCGTCCCGTCCATGATCGCCAGAAGTGAGGTGCCAAGCTGCGCGAGGTTCCACAGCGCGATCTGCGGCTGGTTGGCATAGGCATAGCGCCCCTGCCGGTCGATGGAGGAGAAAACCTTGCGCGGGTGATAGGTGTCGAGAAACGCACAAGGGCCATAGTCGATCGTTTCGCCGGACACCGCCATGTTGTCGGTGTTCATCACCCCATGGATGAAGCCGACCGACATCCATCGCGCGATGAGCCGGGCCTGACGTTCGATCACGCCCTTCAGAAGGCCGAGCGGCCCCGCCGCGCCCGGATAGTGCCGCGCGATCACGTGCTCGGTCAGCAGGCGCAGCGCCTCCTCATCCCGCCGGGCGGCGAAGAACTGGAAGGTCCCGACCCGGATATGCGATGCCGCGATACGGGTGAGCACGGCGCCGGGCAAGGCCCCCTCGCGGTAGACAGGCTCTCCCGTGGCCACCGCGGCGAGGGCGCGGGTCGTCGGCACGCCGAGCGCGGCCATCGCTTCCGAGACGATGTATTCGCGCAGGACCGGCCCCAGCCACGCACGCCCGTCCCCCATGCGGCTGAAGGGCGTGCGGCCAGCGCCCTTGAGCTGGATGTCGAACCGGGCGCCATCGGGGGCGACGACCTCTCCCAGCAGGACCGCCCGCCCGTCGCCAAGTTGCGGCACGAAGCCGCCGAACTGGTGACCGGCATAGGCCATGGCGAGCGGCTCCGCCCCCTCCGGTACGGTGTTGCCCGCAAGCGCCGCCACCCCCTCCGGACCGGAGAGCCAGTCGGCGTTCAGCCCAAGTCGCTCCGCCAGCGGGCGGTTCAGCCTGATGAGCCGGGGCGCACTCACCGGCGTGGCGGGCTGAAGGGCAAAGAACCGGTCTGGCAGGCGGGCATAGCTGTTGTCGAACGGCAGGGTCATGGGCGCCTCCTTTGCCCGTCTATATGGGGGCGGCGAGTGCGGACGACACCCTCAGAACTGTTCGGACTTCTGCGCGTCCAGCTTCAGACGCATCTCATAGGCCCGCGAGATATGGGTTTTCACCGCCTCCGCCGCAGTATCCCCATCCCGCTGGGCGATGGCCGTAATGATCGCCTGATGCTCCAGAAGGGCCGCGTCGGCCCGCCCTTCCGCCGCAAGGGACGTGGAGGCCAGGAGCGCCATGGAGCGGTGCACGAGGTCGAGCTGCTGGATCAGATAGCGGTTGTGCGACGCCAGATGGATCTGATGGTGAAAGCGCCGGTTGGCGCGGGCCAGCGCGGTCGGGTCATTGGCAAGACGGCGATCCTCCTCCGCCATGGCGCGGAGCACGCGCACCTCCTCATCCGTGGCATGGCGGGCCGCGAGACGGGCGGCCAGACCCTCCAGCTCGGCCCGAACGGCATACAGTTCCGCGAGCTGGTGATGATCGAGCGAGGCCACCACCATGCTCCTCCCGTCCCGGACGAGCATGGATTGTGTCTCAAGCCGTTGCAGAGCTTCCCGGATGGGTGTGCGCGACACGCCGAAACGGTCGGCAAGCTCCGACTCGACCAGCCTGTGCCCCGGCCGATAGATACCGGCGTCTATCGCGTCGAGAATGAGGGAATAGGCGTCTTTCGGCGGATCTTTGATGGCAGTCATGCGGATGTCTCGGAATGTTGGGGCCGAAGCTAGTGGGCGCGATGGGCCGGGGCAAGGCCAAGCGTCGTGGATAGGCATAGGGACGGAGACGCGGGGGGGGCGTTGCGGCGGGGCGTCGCTGGGCCTAGACAGGTGCGATGACACGCCAAGCCACGCCTCCGTCGAACGACTTCGCCCATGTCCGCCAGTGGGTGTTCGATCTCGACAACACGCTCTATCCCCCGGCCATGCGGCTTTTCGACCAGATCGAAAGGCGCATGACGGAATATGTCATGGAGACGCTCGGCGTCGCGCAACAGGAGGCTGACCGGCTGCGCCATCATTACTGGTCGCTCTATGGCACCACGCTTGCCGGGCTGATGAGCGAACATGGGGTGGAGCCTGGATCCTATCTGACCCGCGTGCACGACATCTCCTTTGACGTGCTGTCCCCCGATCCCGCGCTCAGGTCGGAGATCGCGGCGCTGCCGGGCCGGCGGTTCGTCTATACCAATGGTTCGGCGCCCTATGCGGAGCGGGTGCTGGAGGCGCGGGGACTGTCGGACCTGTTCGACGGGATCTATGGGGTGGAGCATGCAGGCTACGTTCCCAAACCGCAGCGCGCAGCCTTCGACACCGTGTTCGGGCTTGCGGGCGTCATCGGAGCGGAAGCCGCGATGTTCGAGGACGATCCCCGGAACCTTCTCGCGCCTCATGAGATGGGAATGCAGACGGTGCTGGTCGCGCCAGAACGGCTGGACGCGCCGCATGTGCGCCATCACACGGACGATCTGGCCGGGTTCCTTGCCCGGCTCGCCAGCGGTCAGGGGGGCTGAGATGCAGCGCGAAGGCTTTGACGTGATGATCTCCGGCGGTGGCGTGGCCGGATTGACGGCGGCGGCGGTGTTCGGCAACCTCGGCCTCCGCACGCTCTGCGTCGATCCCGCTCCGCCGTCGGTGGAGGAGGCCGACCCGGCGGCCGACCTGCGCACCACCGCCTTCCTGCAGCCGGCCGTTGATCTGCTTACCCGCGCGGGGCTGTGGGAGCGGCTCGCGCCCTTTGCCGCACCGCTCTCCATCATGCGCATCGTTGATGCGGGAGGGGCGCAGACGATCCCCCGGCTCACGCGCGATTTCGACTCCGCCGATATCTCGGATCAGCCCTTCGGCTGGAACCTTCCGAACTGGCTGCTGCGCCGGGAGATGGTCGCCCGGCTGGCCGAGATGCCGAATGTCGCGTTCCGCACGGGTGTGGCGACGGCAGGTGTTCTGACCCGGACGGAGGCGGCCCTGGTCACACTCTCCGACGGGGGACAGGTCTCTGCGAGGCTTCTCGTCGCGGCAGACGGGCGCAATTCTCCGGTCAGGGAAGCGTTGTCGATTCCCGTCCGGCGGGTGTCCTATGGCCAGAAGGCTTTGGCTTTCGCCGTAAGCCACCCTGTGCCGCATGGCGGTATCTCGACCGAAGTTCACCGTTCCGGCGGGCCGTTCACGCTTGTCCCGTTGCCGGATCGGGATGGCCGCCCGGCATCCGCGGTGGTCTGGATGGAAAGCGGACCGGAGGCGCTGCGCCTTTCCCGTCTGTCGGTGGAAGACTTCGAGGCCGAAGCGACCGAGCGTTCGGCGGAAGTGATGGGTCCGCTCCGCCTCATCACGCGCCGGAGCCTTTGGCCCATCATCGCCCAGCGGGCGGAGCGGATGACGGCGGAGCGTGTGGCGCTGGTGGCGGAAGCTGCGCATGTCGTCCCGCCCATCGGAGCGCAGGGTCTGAACATGAGCCTCGCCGACATCGCGGCGCTTGCCGATCTTGCGGTATCCGATCCCGCGGGCCTCGGCGGGGCCGGGATGCTGCGGCAGTTCGCGTTGCAGCGGGAGCGAGACGTTCATCTGCGGCAAGCGGGCATCGACCTGCTCAACCGCGCCTCCATGGTGTCGGCCCGCCCCCTCCGGGACCTGCGTGCTGCGGCATTGGGTGCGTTCTATTCCGCGGCTCCGGTGCGAAAGACCCTGATGCGGGCGGGACTTGGGGCCGGAAACCCTCGCGACTAGGCGTGGTGCGCGGAGGTTTGTGCTACATGCTGACTTACTTCTGCGGAAAGCAGGGGGAAGGGATCGCGTGACAGGGTCTGAACGACGCGGGATGGCGTCTGGTCGAGCTGTTGCATCCTCATCGAGAGACAGTTCTTGGAACTCAAGCGACTGAGGCTGGTTTCCACGAATACCCGATCGACCTGCGCGCCGCAGTCGCCTCCGCTTTGACCATGACCATTTGCGATCACTTGATGCCGCACTCTGGCGCTCACGTGGAAACAATACTGTTTGCTTCGGTTCGCCGTCGCCTTCGGATCGCTGTGGCATTTTGGCCGGTGATGTATCGCTCACGGAGTGTTTCTGGAGTAACATTAATCCATCCTTGCGCGTGCTTCCTACGGGTTGCGTGAGCGGCAATGATATAAAAGTAGGTAGAAAAATCGTTTATTTACATTGCTTTGCAAAAGGTCACTTGGTTCCCTCACGCGCCTGTCATGCTGCGGAAACCTGCCAGACACCGGTTGTTTTCTCTCGGTGTGATCACATGATCGCGTGGGCCGGAAGATCGCCCCTTGCTTCCTTCTGCGGAGGGAGTAAGTAGCCATCGCCACAAACCAAGGAGCAGTGGAATGGCATCCGCGAAGCCGCCCGTCCAGCAACCTGTTCAACAGGCCGGGGACAGCAACAATCACGCGCCGCAGATGGGCGCAGACGACATCGACGCGGCGCAGAGCCAGGCCGCACAGCCTGCGTTCCAGACACGCCGGAAAACGACGTTCACCGACTGGGCTGCAATCTGACCCCAACGGGTTCGGACGCTACAGCCCGTTGCGCCGAAGCGCCAAAGGAAAGGCCGCCCCAATCGGGACGGCCCTTTTTCATTCCTGGTGACGGCCTCAGCCGACGATTTCGAGGCCGGAGAAGTAGAAGGCGATCTCTTCGGCAGCCGTTTCCGGCGCGTCGGAGCCGTGAACCGAGTTCTCGCCGACCGACAGGGCGAAGTCCTTGCGGATCGTGCCATCGGCAGCATTGGCCGGGTTGGTCGCGCCCATCACTTCGCGGTTCTTGGCGATCGCGCCTTCACCTTCCAGCACCTGCACGACCACCGGGCCGGAGGCCATGAAGCTTACCAGCTCGCCGTAGAAGGGACGGTCCTTGTGGACCTCGTAGAATTTGCCGGCCTGGGCTTCGGAGAGCCAGAGGCGCTTCTGCGCGACGATCCGCAGGCCCGCTTCTTCGAAGCGCGCGTTGATCTTGCCGGTCAGGTTCCGGGCGGTGGCGTCGGGCTTGATGATCGAAAGGGTCCGTTCGATGGCCATGTCACATATCCTTTTGCCGGCGGCACCGACAGGGCGCCCCGGATTGCCGCGCCCTGCTAGCACGGGACGCCTGCGATGGGAAGCCGCGCGTCTTTCGCCTGCTGTTGAATCGCTCTCTTGCTGCCGACGCGCCGTATTTGACGGCGCCGGATTGACAACCCCCCGCGCAGAGGACATGCCCAGCCCATGCTCAGGATCACCGATATCAGCTACAGCGTGGAGGGCAGACCGCTCTTCGATCATGCCTCGGCCACGATTCCGACTGGCCACAAGGTGGGCCTCGTCGGACGCAACGGCGCGGGCAAGACGACCCTTTTCCGGCTGATCCGGGGAGAGTTGTCGCTGGAGGGCGGAGAGATCGCTCTTCCCTCCCGCGCGCGCATCGGCGGCGTGGCGCAGGAAGTGCCGTCCTCCAACGTCTCCCTGATTGATACGGTGCTCGCTGCCGATACCGAACGCGCTGACCTGATGGCGGAAGCGGAGACCGCTACAGACGCGGCGCGGATCGCAGAAATTCACACCCGGCTCATCGATATCGACGCCTGGTCGGCGGAGGGGCGCGCCTCCTCCATCCTGAAAGGTCTCGGTTTCGACGCGGAAGCGCAGCTTCGACCCTGCTCGGATTTCTCCGGCGGCTGGCGGATGCGCGTGGCGCTGGCGGGCGTGCTGTTCTCGCAGCCGGACCTGCTGCTGCTCGACGAGCCGACGAACTATCTCGACCTTGAAGGGGCATTGTGGCTGGAGGATTACCTGCGCCGCTATCCCCATACGGTCATCATCATCTCCCACGACCGGGAGTTGCTGAACCGGTCCGTGCAGGGCATCCTGCATCTGGACAACCGCAAGCTCACCTACTGGCAGGGCAACTACGATCAGTTCGCGCGGCAACGGGCGGAGCAGCGGGCGCTACAGGCGGCGGAGGCGAAGAAGCAGGACCTCCGGCGGGCCCATCTGCAGGGCTTCGTGGACAGGTTTCGCGCCAAGGCCAGCAAGGCCCGACAGGCGCAGAGCCGCCTGAAACAGCTTGCCCGGATGGAGCCGATAACGGCACCGGAGGAGGCAAAGGCCCATGTCTTCACCTTCCCCGTGCCGGAGGAGCTCTCTCCGCCCATCGTCGCGATGGACAAGGTTTCGGTGGGTTACGACGGACGGGCGGTGCTGAAACGGCTGGACCTGCGCATCGACCAGGATGACCGGATCGCGTTGCTTGGCCGCAACGGCGAGGGGAAATCGACGCTCTCCAAGCTGCTGGCCGGAAAGCTCGCGCCGCTGGAAGGGCGGATGACGGTGTCGAACAGGCTCCGGGTCGGCTATTTCGCCCAGCATCAGGTGGATGAGCTGTATCTGGACGAGACGCCCCTTCAGCATGTCCAGCGGCTCCGTCCCGCAGAAGGACAGCCCCGGCTTCGGGCGCGGCTCGCGGGGTTCGGCCTTGGGGCGGATCAGGCGGATACCGCCGTTGCCCGTCTGTCCGGGGGACAGAAGGCGCGGCTCAGCCTGCTGCTCGCCACGATTGACGCGCCGCATCTGCTGATCCTCGACGAGCCGACGAACCACCTGGATATCGAAAGCAGGGAAGCGCTTGTCGTCGCCTTGACGGAGTATTCAGGTGCTGTGGTGCTGGTCAGCCACGACATGCACCTGCTCAGCCTCGTGGCCGACCGGCTGTGGCTGGTCAAGGATGGGGATGTGACCCCGTTCGACGAGGATCTCGAGGATTACCGCCGGATGCTGCTCTCTGATGACACGCGGGAGGAGCGGGCGGAGAAAAAGGCGCGTCCCAAGCGTGACGAGGTCCAGACGCTCCGCCAGGAGGTCCGCAAATCCGAGGAACGCATCGAGAAGCTTACGGAAATGCGCAAGAAACTCGATGCGATTCTGGCCGATCCCGCGCTATATGCTCCGGAACGTGCTGCCGATGCCCGCAAGTGGCAGGCCAAGAGCCTTGAGGTCACTGAGGGTCTGCAACGGGCGGAGGCGCTCTGGCTGCAGGCTCTGGAGCGGCTGGAGGCGGCGGAAGGCTGAGGTTTTGAAGAACGAGCGCCTCTGACGTCGGGGGCTTCAACGGCGGGGGAGCCAGCGGATGACCCTCACAGCGATCGTTTCGGCCTTCGTCACCCTGTTCGTCATCATCGACCCCATCGGGCTTGTCGCGCCGTTCATTACCCTCACCGCGGGGATGAGTGCCGAGGAGCGTCAGCAGGTCGCTCTGCGCGCCAGCATCACGGCCATCATCATCCTCGCAGCCTTCGGCCTGCTGGGGGAGCCGCTGCTTGCGGCCATCGGCATCTCGATGCCTGCGTTCCGTATCTCGGGGGGGCTGCTGCTGTTCCTCACCGCGCTCGACATGTTGTTCGAGCGGCGGACGGAACGGCGCGTGCGCAATGCCGATGAGCCGACGCCCGACCCTTCGGTATTCCCGCTTGCCATCCCGCTGATCGCCGGGCCGGGGGCGCTGACGACGATGATCCTGCTTATGGGCGAGTCGGGCACGGGCATACTGGACATGGCCATCATCCTTCTGCTGATGGTGGCGGTGGTGGCCATCGTTTATCTGCTGTGCCTTGCCTCTGGCTGGATCGCGCTGCGGCTCGGCCCTACAGGGATCATGGTCACGACGCGGCTGTTCGGGATGCTGCTTGCGGCGCTTTCCGTGCAATTCGTGATCGACGGCATTCGCCAGATGGGGCTGCTGACGGGGCCATAGGTCGCAGGGGCTGGCGGTCGGCCGGCAGCGGCTTATGTCCATAACCGGCAACGGAGAAGCAGGTTGAGCGGAAACGACGTCGGACAGTTCATCTATCTCATGCTGCTCCTCGCCGCCGTCGGCGGGAGCTTTCTGCTGGGCCGCCGCGGGGGAGGGATGACGCTTCTGCGCCACGCGGCGCTCTGGGGGCTGATCTTCTTCGGCGTGCTGGCGGTCATTGGGTTATGGGGGGATATCCGCTCCACCGTCATGCCGCGCCAGCAGGTGATGGAGGACGGCGCCCGCATAGAGGTGCCGCGCGGGCGGGATGGGCATTTCCATCTGACATTGGAGGTCGATGGCACGCCGGTCTCCTTCATCGTGGATACCGGTGCCTCCAACGTCGTCCTGTCGCGGGAGGATGCCCGCGCCATCGGGTTGGACCCGGATGAACTCCCCTATTTCGGGCAGGCGATGACGGCAAACGGCCTTGTGCGGACCGCGCGCGTCCGGCTGGAGGAGTTGCGCCTCGGTCCCCATGCGGAGCGGAACGTTACCGCCTGGGTGAGCGAGGGCGAGATGCCGGGATCGCTGCTCGGGATGGACTACCTTCGTCGGTTCGAACGGCTGGAGATCGCCGGTGATCGTATGATCCTCACGCGTTGACAGCCGGTGAGGCGGGGGCGGGCGCATCGAAGATGCCATGCGCGGTCTTGTCCCAGTAGAACGGGCGTGAGGCGAGTTCGTAGACTGCCTTTGCCGCCGCCAGCGTCGCAAGCGGGTGGTAGACATGCAGCGTCGGCACGAACGGCATCAGGAAGCGCCGTCCCGGCACCGCAACGGCCAGCATCCCGCAGACCATGTTCAGCACCTCGGCTCCGAAGAACAGCGTGAGCAGCGCCGTGGTGCCTGCGGGCGACAGCATCCCCGACAGGGGATGACCAAGGCCCAGTGCAAGCGCCCAGAAGCTCCAGAGCACGGGCGCCAGAAGGGGTTGGGCGACCGCGCCCGCAAAGATCAGCTGCATCCCCCAGAACCCTCGCCAGCCCAGATCGCGGCGAAGCTTGCCGGGATTGCGCATGTGAACTGCCCATGTGATCGCGTGGCCCTTGATCCAGCGGGAGCGCTGCCGGATCCATGGGAGCGCGCGGCAGTTGGCCTCCTCCTCCGTTACAGTCGGAAACACCTCCGTCCGATAGCCGTGGCGGGTCAGGCGGACCCCCAGATCGGCATCCTCGGTCACGTTGTGGGCATCCCAGCGGCCAAGCGTCTCCAGCGCCTCGCGCCGCATGAACAGCGTGGTGCCACCCAACGGAAGCGGCAGGCCAAGGCGCTGCAATCCCGGCAGGATCACCCGAAACCAGCTCGCGTATTCCACGGTAAAGCACCGCGAGAGCCAGTTTGTCCGCGCGTTGTAGTAGTCGAGGACGCCCTGCAGACAGGCGACGTCTGGCGGGGCCTCATAAAACCGCCGCACGATCTGATTGATCTGATCCGGATGAGGCGCATCCTCCGCGTCATAGACACCGACAATCGATCCGCGGGCGAAATCCAGTGCGAAGTTCATTGCGCGCGGCTTGGTTCGCAGCGGCCCGTCGGGAACCGTGACGATCCGCATCCAGGGCGGAAGATCGGCCCGGGCGAGCGCGGTGTGTGTCTGCCTGTCCCGCTCCTCCAGCACGAGGATGACATCCAGCAGCTCCCGCGGATAGTCGATCCGGCCGAGCCGTGCGATCAGACGGGCTGCGATGTCTTCCTCCCGGAACATCGGCACGAGCAGGGAGACGACGGGAAGCCGCATGAGCGGAACCGGACTGCCTGATGTGGCGACAGGCCGGCGCTCGGCAAGGAGGGAGGGGAGCCGTGCCACCAAAGCGGCCGCGCGAAGGATTGTGCTCGCGGCCAGCACCAGCAGCGCGGCGGCGCTCAGCATGCCGAGCACCAGCCGGGGGGAGGTTGCGAGCAGCAGCATCACGACCATCGCGAGACCCAGGCCGATCCGGGCCAGACGCTGCGGCCGCCAGTTTCGGCAACTCTCCTCCTCTCCCACCGTGGATTCGGCCTGATCGCGCAGCTCCTTCCGCGCGGACCGCACCACGGCTTCCTCGATCGCCGGGGCTGAGGCGAGGGCGAGGGCGACGGGGCCGTAGAGCGTCACCAGCTCTTCCCGCCGCCTGTGAAAGCCATCGGGGCGGGCGGACAGCACGATGGTCACGCCGCCGGCCCGCCGCCAGGGCAGCAGGCCTTCACGAAGACAGCGCGCGGCTCCGAAGATGTCGATCAGCCGGGCGTCGGGGTGCTCTGCCAGCGGATCGATGATCCTTGCATTGGTTTGGTCGGCAAAGGCCGCAAGAAGGGTGGCCTCCGACACGAGACCCCGAGCCAGGAGGATATCGGGGATGTCCACTTCCTGACGCGCGAGCGCCCCCTGTGCCCGAAAGAGGTCGGCGGGAAGGAGAGCACCCTTGCCGACCAGCAAGGCGCCGATATCGGGCCGAGCACGATCCGGCGCGGGTTGACGATGTGCGCGAATGACCCGAAGCGGCGTGACGGACATGCTGACCCCCTGGAACAGGGGTCAACTTCCCTCGATCAACCTTAACGCGAAGTTAAGAAAGACAAATCAGCTCAATTTTTTACGCTCGATCGCTTCCGCGAAACGCTCGAAGAGATAGTAGCTGTCCTGCGGGCCGGGGCTGGCTTCCGGGTGATACTGGACGGAGAACACCGGGCGATCCTTCATGCGGATGCCGCAATTCGACCCGTCGAACAGGCTTACATGCGTCTCGATCACGCCCGCGGGCAGGGTCTGGCTGTCCACGGTGAAGCCATGGTTCATGGAGGTGATCTCCACCTTGCCCGTCTCCAGATCCTTCACCGGATGGTTCGCGCCGTGGTGACCGTGGTTCATCTTGACCGTCCGCGCGCCAAGCGCGAGGGCCAGCATCTGATGCCCGAGGCAGATGCCGAAAATCGGCAGGTCACGCTCAAGCACACCCCGAATCATCGGGACGGCATAGACGCCGGTCGCTGCGGGATCGCCCGGACCGTTGGACAGAAACACCCCATCAGGGTTCAGCGCCAGCACATCTTCCGCCGTTGCGGTCGCGGGCAGAACCGTGACATCGCAGCCCGCAGACGCCAGGCAGCGCAGGATGTTCCGCTTCGCGCCGTAGTCGATGGCGACGACCTTGGCGCCCGGCCCCTCGCGCCGGCTATAACCTTCGGGCCAAGCCCAGAGCTTTTCGTCCCAGCGATAGCTTTGGGCGCAGGTCACATCCTTGGCCAGATCGAGCCCCACAAGACCCTTCCAGCCCCGCGCCTTGGCGACCAGCGCCGCGACATCGAAATTGCCATCGGGATCATGGGCAAGCGCGACATGCGGCGCTCCCTGCTGGCGGATGGCACGGGTCAGGCGGCGGGTATCGATCCCGCCGATGCCGATCCGCCCCTTGCGGCGGAGCCAGTCCGTCAGCTCACCCGTCGCACGCCAGGAGGAAGGTTCGGTAGGATCCCATTTCACCACCATGCCGGCGGCGACGGGTTCGGCGGTTTCGTCATCATCGGCATTGACCCCGACATTGCCGATATGCGGAAAGGTGAAGGTCACGACCTGACCGGCATAGGAGGGATCGGTCATGATCTCCTGATAGCCGGTCATCGCGGTGTTGAAGACAAGCTCGGCCACCGTCTCGCCGGTCGCGCCGAAGCCTCGCCCGTAAAACACCGTGCCATCGGACAGGGCAAGGCATGCGGTCGGGCGGCTCTGGGGGGACAGACCGGTCATGAGACGACTCCTTCGGAAAATCTGCGGGAAACTAGGCAAACCTCTCGGCAGGGTCAAGGCGATCACGCCCGTTGTTTCCGCGCGGGTGCGAGTATATCTGAAACCTTTCGCGAACAGCCACGGGTAACAGCCATGCAGCTCCGAGACCTGATCTCCCAGCACCTCAAGGATGCGATGAAGAACCGCGATGCCGCCAGGCTCTCTGCGCTCCGGCTCATCAGCGCCGCGATCAAGGACCGGGATATCGCGCTCCGCGGAGAAGGGAACGAGCAGGGTGCGACGGATTCCGATATCCTCGCCATCCTGGGCCGCATGGTGAAGCAGCGTCAGGAAAGCGCGCGCGCCTATGAGGAGGGCGGTCGGCTGGAACTGGCGGAGAAGGAGCGGGCGGAGATCAAGGTGATCGAGGAATTCCTGCCTCGGCAGCTCGACCCGCAGGAAGTCGAAAAGGCGATTGCCGAGACGATCTCGGAACTTGGTGCGGGTTCGGTGCGCGACATGGGCCGTGTGATGGCGGCACTGAAGGCGAAATATACCGGTCAGATGGACTTCACGACCGTCGGCCCGAAAGTGAAGGAACGACTCGGCTAGGAACGGCTGATCTGAGGACTCCCCCGGCGGACTCCCCCGGCCGGGAACAACCACCAGGAGCCGGTGTTTCTCCTCCGCATTCCAACGGCGGAGACGGTTATGCCAGCCAAGTCGAAAGCGCAGCAGAAGGCGGCCGGCGCGGCCCTTGCCGCCAAGCGGGGGGAAGAGCCGGTGTCCAGTCTCAAGGGCGCCGCGCGCGAGATGTATGACGACATGAGCGAGGCGCAGCTCGAAGAATTCGCGGCCACCAAGCGCAAGGAACTGCCAGACCGCAAGGGCTGAACGTCAGGTACTGCGAAAGTCAGGCACTGCGAAACAGATGGGCCAGCTCCGGCCAGAGGGCGAGGCGCTCCTCTTCCGAGAGAAAGGCACCGATCTCGATCTCCCGCCCCGCCCCGGAGAGTGTCAGATAGTTCGGCACCGGCCCCTCCCGACGATGCAGGTCCACCCTGACCCAGTGCGGGTTGGCGTGCCATTCGGAATGCGCCTGCCGCGGCCCGTCACGCAGCACATCGACCCTGTCGGGCCAGAGGGTCAGCCTTTCCAGGATTTCGCCGTCCCGATAGCTCCGGCTCAGCGCGAACCAGAGGCCCCAGAGCGCTGCCAGCACGAAGGGAAGAAGGCCCCACAGGACGGGGGAGCCCAAAACCTCGATGAGAGGCAAGGACAGAAGCAGCGCCATACCTCCCATGACCCATACAAATCCCCGGCGCGGGAGGGAGCGATAGGGCCACAGATGTAGTTCTGCCAACGGCTCCGCGCCGCCCGAAGGTAAAGGAGCCCCGGATTTCTCCGAGGCTCCTTCCAGTCGTTTGACCCATTCATACGGCATCAGTCAGCGCGCTCAGTGAGCGTGGGATTTGTCCCAGTCGGACTGTTTCGGCAGCGTTTCGAACGTGTGCTCCGGCGGCGGGGAGGGTAGGGTCCATTCCAGCGTATCGGCATATTCGTTCCAGTAGTTGTTCTCGGTCACGCGCTGGCCACGGGTGAGCGTATAGAACACCACCCCGATGAAGAACACGAAGGAGAAGAACGACAGGAAGGCGCCGAGAGAGGAAACCAGGTTCCACGTCGCGAAGGCTTCGGGATAGTCGATGTAACGGCGCGGCATCCCCTGACGGCCCAGGAAG
Organism: Haematobacter massiliensis; assembly: GCF_000740795.1. GTDB lineage: Bacteria > Pseudomonadota > Alphaproteobacteria > Rhodobacterales > Rhodobacteraceae > Haematobacter > Haematobacter massiliensis. The sequence goes on along the minus strand of NZ_JGYG01000003.1, from coordinate 30,485 downwards.
TGCTGCGGGAAGAAGGTCAGGTTCGCGCCGACGAACATCATCCAGAAGTGCAGCTTGCCTGCCCATTCCGGATATTGCCGGCCCGACATCTTACCGATCCAGTAATAGACCCCCGCAAAGATGGCGAACACCGCACCCAGCGACATCACATAGTGGAAGTGCGCCACCACATAGTAGGTATCGTGATAGGAGCGGTCGAGCGGTGCCTGGCTCAGCACGAGGCCGGTCACGCCGCCCACGGTGAACAGGAACAGGAAGCCGAACGCCCAGAGCATCGGCGTCTTGAACTCGATGGAGCCGCCCCACATCGTGGCGATCCAGGAGAACACCTTCACCCCCGTCGGCACCGCGATGACCATGGTGGCGAGCATGAAGTAGGACTGCTGCGCAAGGCTCATTCCCACCGTGTACATGTGGTGCGCCCAGACGACGAAGCCCAGCACGCCGATGGCCACCATCGCATAGACCATCGGCAGGTAGCCGAAGATCGGCTTGCGCGAGAAGGTTGCGATGACATGGGAGATGATGCCGAAGCCCGGCAGGATGATGATGTACACTTCCGGGTGGCCGAAGAACCACAGGATATGCTGGTAGAGGATCGGATCGCCACCGCCCGACGGGTCGAAGAAGGTGGTGCCGAAGTTCCGGTCCGTCAGCAGCATGGTGATCGCACCGGCCAGAACCGGCAGTGCGAGCAGAATCAGCCAGGCCGTCACGAACACCGACCAGGCAAAGAGCGGCACCTTGTGCAGGGTCATGCCCGGCGCGCGCATGTTCAGGAACGTGGTGATGATGTTGATCGCGCCCAGAATCGATGAGGCGCCCGACACGTGCACCGCAAAGATCGCGAGGTCGGTGGAATAACCCGTCTCATGCGTGGAAAGCGGCGGATAGAGCACCCATCCGATGCCCGATCCCAACTGGTCGTTGCCGCCGGGTGCGAAGAGCGAGGCCACGCCGAGGGCTGTCCCCGCCACGAACAGCCAGTAGCTGAGGTTGTTCAGGCGCGGGAACGCCATGTCAGGCGCACCGATATGCAGCGGCATGAAGTAGTTGCCGAAGCCGCCGAACAGCGCGGGAATCACGACGAAGAACATCATGAGCACGCCGTGATAGGTGATCATCACGTTCCACAGGTGCCCGTTCGGTGTGCAGGCTTCCGCAGAGGGGATGAGCCGTGCGCCTTCGAGACACATGTATTGCACGCCCGGATGCATCAGCTCCAGCCGCATATAGACAGTGAACAGGACGGAAATCAGCCCGACGGCACCTGCCGTGAACAGGTAGAGAATCCCGATGTCCTTGTGGTTCGTCGACATGAACCAGCGGGTAAAGAACCCGCGCTTGTCATGCCCTTCGTGGCCATGGATGGCTGCGTCGGCCATGCTGCCGCCTCCCGTATCTTGATGGGGCGGCGCCCGGGTGCATTCCTCCCGCGCCGCTCTCTGCATGCGGTTGTAGAGCGCGCGGACGAAGGGGGCAATCGTCCTGATCACAACCCGGTGTGGAAATGTTGCCCCGCTGCGTCGGACTTTAGTCTGGCTGCGGTTCGGCGACGGCGGAAAGGTAGGCGATGATGTCCTCCGTCCCGCGTGTCAGGCGAAAGGCCATCTTGGAACGTGCGCCGCTGTCACCGGTGTATGTCTTGAGAAAGCCAGTCGGATCCGCCAGGAATTGCGTCAGGCTCTCCGCGTCCCAGACAAGCCCCGTGTCGTGCGCCTTGCGCAGGGCGGGGGAGTAGTTGAATTCCACCCCGGCGCCCCGTCCCACGACACCGTAAAGGTCGGGCCCGGTCTTGCCGCCCCGCACGATGGCGGTTCCGTCAGCCGCGGTGATGGAGTGACAGGCACGACATTTCGCGAAATCCTTCGCGCCCGCCTCTGCATCCCCTTCCGCATGTGTGGGGGCGGCGAGCGAGACGAGGGCTGCGAAGGCAAGTCCACTGGCGGTGCGGGGAAAACGACGCATGGCTGGCTCCTTGTCGGTCGTGTCGGGATGGGTCGTGTCGAGTTACGGATTGCAGGTGGTGCCGATCGGATGGTCGCCGAAGACCCGCTCCCATGTGCGGACCAGCGCGGCATCGACATCGCCCATCGTCACCGGCAGGCCCAGATCGACCAGGCTGGTCACTCCGTGTTCGCGAATGCCGCAGGGCACGATGCCGGAAAAGTGCTCCAGCGTCGGCTCCACGTTGATGGAAATGCCATGAAACGTCACCCAGCGGCGCACACGCACACCGATTGCCGCGATCTTGTCCTCCCGCGGGGAGCCGTCGAGGTTCGGTGCCTTCTCCGGCCGCACCACCCAGACGCCGACGCGCCCCTCGCGCCGTTCGCCCTTCACGCCGAACTCCGCCAGTGTCGCGATGACCCAGTCTTCCAGCCGGCAGACGAACTTGCGTACGTCACGCCCGCGCCGATTGAGGTCCAGCATGACATAGGCCACACGCTGCCCCGGCCCGTGGTAGGTGTACTGCCCCCCACGCCGCGCCTCATAGACCGGAAAGCGGTCGGGATCTGTAAGATCTTCCAGCCGGGCCGAGGTGCCTGCAGTATAGAGAGGCGGATGCTCCAAGAGCCAGACGGCCTCGTCTGCCGTGCCCGCGCTGATGGCGGCGACGCGTTGCTCCATCATCTCCAGCGCGTCGGGATAGGCGATCAGGCTGTCTGATATGATCCACTCGGTCATCTTGCTGAACTCCGCGAGGTGTTGGCGTCCGGCGACAGGTTATCGGGGATGCCCGGGGGAGCGCGTTGTCGCTCCGCGTCGCTGGATAGACCTGAACCGCGCCCGGATTGCAACCGCCGTTGCCGCTGCCAGAGCTCACGTATCAAGGCGCTGCTGGCAGGCAATGAAGTTTGGAAAGGCGTTAGGAAAAAGTTGCAGATTCCCCCTTTTCTTTCCCAAAGCCTTTCGCTATCACCCGCCGCACCAAGCCAAGGCAGTGCGGTCGTGGCGGAATTGGTAGACGCGCAGCGTTGAGGTCGCTGTGGGGTAACTCCCGTGGAAGTTCGAGTCTTCTCGACCGCACCAAATTAACCCAGGACGCATAGGCGTCAGGGACCAGGCTGGCCCGGTAGCTCAGTGGTAGAGCGTTCCGTTCACATCGGAAATGTCAGGAGTTCAAATCTCTTCCGGGCCACCATTCCCTTCGGGGTTGGTGATCTTCTAGATATGCTGATTTTCGGAGCGGGCACCAGGCGGCGCGGCGACCTGAACTCGTGAAACGGACACTTGGTAATACTGTCGCCACACCACCTGATGCACGTATAGGTGTAAGAGATTTTCCGTTCTCGCGCGACCTGTCTTTTTGGACAGGTCCGTCCCCCAACTCGGTGAGATCACGGAATTTTTTCTCAACTAGTTCGGGTTTCTCACCAATTTCCTCTTTATCTTCACAAAATTCGCGCTAAGCCGTTTCGGCTGGTTTGGCGCGGCTCTTGGCTCTTGGCTCTTGCTATTTTGTCAGGAGTTCGGCATGCAGCCACTCATGGCCCCGTAGCTCAGCTGGATAGAGCAACCGCCTTCAATTGGAGTGCGCGTCGGGAAACCGGCGCTGCAGAACCTGTCAAATTCGGGGAAACCTCTGCCGAGCGGCGTGGCAATCCCGAGCCAAGCCCCCTTGCGGGGAAGGTGTAGAGACTGGACGGCAGGCACCCGCCCCGCCTCCCGCGGAAGGGTGAAGGGACAGTCCAGACCACGAAGGGCCTCCGGCCTGCGGCGAAAGCCGAAGTGGTAGGCTAAGCGGTTGGTCGCAGGTTCGAATCCTGCCGGGGTCGCCACATCCTGTATCTGGAAGTGGGTGATTGTTTTTACTCGGAAATGACCGAGGTCCGTAAATCACGCCCCACATATGATGGCTGGTGGCCATGTGCTGCTGATACCGTCAACAGGCAGCCAATCCTTGCCGATAGCACGCCCATTCCAGCTCCGACTTGTCTGCTGATGTGGACGCCGGGCCTTCAACTTAGACGGGTAAGTTATCGTCGCTGATTGGAGATGATCGGCGCCTTCCAGCTTCTACTTCGTCAGCCGCTCTGGAAACCCGTTTAACCTGCATCGGGGTCACGCCTGCGCCCTGCCGTTTCAATCACAGCCTCATCCGACCCACCGGCTATCCGGGCCAACGTCCGGCCTGACGACCGGCAAGGATCCACGATGGATCGGCCCTCTCTGCAAAGGCTCCAGCATCTCGCCGGATGGGCTTGTTGCGTTTATGGGTGGCGTCCCTCAGGCCACCCAGCCTCTGACCACGTGACTTGACCTCCGGGCCGCTTGGGAGGGAAGCCGCCATTATGCCTCATCCTGCTGCCCCTTCGTGAAGGGCTGTTGAGCCCACCACCGGGGGCGGGAATGCGCTGTTCGCATTCGGCATCCATGCCCCAGCACTCCGGCTGCCAGCCGTTTCGAGGGGGTCATGGGATGTTGCACGCCATGGCCAGGGCAGGCAACACTCTGAACCCACATGTTGGACGTTCAGTTTCGATCCCGTATCTTGATGATGCGGCAGTTGAAGATCGTCGTACTGTCGCGGCATTACGACGATCTGGCTTAGCTCGACCGCAAGAGCGTCAAGGTCAGAAATCCATGCCTCGACCTCCGCCAGATGGGCGCGTGCCAGCAGTTCCCTCTCGTGACAAGGCCGCTGACTGTCAGATGACAGGTCGGCAAGCTCGGCAATCCCCGCCGGCCGGAAGCCAAGGTCATGGCAGCGCCGAATGAAGCGGAGGTGGTCCGGCCGCGCTCTTCCCTAGAAACGATAGTTCTTCGCGCTTCGTCTCGGCATGGGCATAAGTCCGGTGCTTTCATGGCAGCGTAGTGTCACGACCCTTGTCTCGGTGAGACGGACCAGATCTCCGATGCTGCAGTCCGGCTTGACCCTTTAGTCCTGTAAACCGGAACAGTGGGGGCAACTGGCCGTGAAGCGAGTCGATCCTGCCCCGCTGCTCTGCCGATAGCTGCGCTTCATCTATCGGAAACCGCCGCCGCGTATGAATTGCCGTCGCGATCAACGGCGGGATGTTTGCGGTGGACATCCCGGCCGCCCTGCTTGCCAGGCTCCGCCGCCCTGCAGGCCGATGCGTTGGACTTCTTTGCCGCCGCCAGCAATTACGCCATCAGCCTGCTCTTGCCCGGGCAAGAGCCTGAAATGGTATCAGAGAGGCGCGTCGATGGGATTTTTCGGGCTGGGCACGGTTGTCCGGCACATCGCCCACGGGTCCCCATGGCTTCACGTTATGCGTGTCATCGGTATCTCGGCCCTGCTGGCGAACCCAATCTGCGTGATTCTGCCGGATGGCATCCCGCGATGGCGACGCGAACATGCGCTCGGTCCGGGTCTGCTTACGCAATGACGTGATAGCCAATCTGGAGATTCTGCTCGCAGCGCTTGGTGTCTTCGGCGCCGGGACCGGCTGGCCAGATTTCGGAGTGACGTCGCTGATGGCTTTGCTGGCTCGGCAAAGAGAGGCCCTGATCTTGCGGGAGGCTGCGCGCGACTGAAATAGCGCGTCGGTGCCTGTCCTCAGATGGAGGGCGCGGCAGCCTCCGGGGAGGAGGAGGGGAGGCTGCCGCTGTATGACGATCGAACCAGGGAGGAGGAGAGGCCGATCGCATTCCGTCCGGTCTGTCCTGACCGGGAAGGGGGGATGCGGCGGCTCCTGGGGAGGAGGAAGGAGCCGCCGCTCTCGCCTGCGATACGACCCAGGGAGGAGGAGGGGCCGCACCGCATCTGTTCCGACATCCTCTGCCGGAGGGAGATGACAACGGTCCGGGGAGGAGGAGAACCGCTGCCTATTCACGACAATCCAGGGAGGAGGAGGGATTGTCGCAAAGTCTGGAACCTGTAGGTCCCGTATTCCGGCGACGGCACTGGGAGGAGGAGTGTGCCGTCACCTTTCCGATCGCCCAGGGAGGAGGAGAGGCGATCGAAACCCGTATTACTTGCCGTAGACCGCTTCGCGGGCTACAGAATAGATCGAGGAGCGGCTGAGCTGCAGATCGGCCAGCTCACGGTCGCTTAGTTCCCGCAGCTCGGCAACGGTTTGCCGGTACAGGCGGCGGCGCGCCCAGGCTTCGGTAACGCGGGCAAAGAAATCGCTCAGGCCCGAAGCGTTTTGGGCCGCACCATGGGTATGGTTCAGGTAGGCCATTTTAAGTCCAATCTCTTGTGGTCGGGCGCAGCAGGCTTTGTCTCTCGTCCTGCGCCGTCTGGAGTGAACATACGCTTATGCTGCGAGTGCACAATGGGGGGGAGGGGCAATCCGGCCATGCATAAGATGCATAACCCATGCTGACCTATTTTCTACGCCGAATTTCCCAGTAAAACTGGCCTTCTGGCGTCGGATGGTGTTCAGTCTGCCACGATCTGCCCCGAATGGGTGGCGAAAATGTCGCAGTTGAGGGGGTTGCGGTGCCGGAACCCCCTGCGCTGCAGGAAGGGTAAAGATGTCTCTGACGCGTGACTCGGTTCTTGCCGCTCTGTCCGGCGTTCCTGTGCCGGGGGGCGGCACTCTGGTAAGCCGCGATCTCCTACGCGCCCTGACGCTGGAGGCGGGGATTGTCCGCTTCGTGATCGAGGCGGCGGATGCCGAAATGGCGCGGGGGCTGGAACCCGCGCGTGAAGCGGCCGAGGCGGCGGTGCGCGGGTTGGAGGGAGTGGAAAAGGTCTCCGCTGTGCTCACCGCGCCTGCGTCCGCACCGCCGATGCCCAAGATCGGCCGGCATCCCACGCCCCAGGCCGGACCGCAGCCGGTGAGCGGCGTCGATCGGATTCTTGCCATCGCCTCCGGTAAGGGGGGGGTGGGCAAGTCCACCGTGTCCTCCAATCTCGCGGTTGCCTTGGCGCGGCAGGGTCGGCGCGTCGGTCTGCTGGACGCGGATATCTATGGCCCGTCACAGCCGCGGATGATGGGGGTCAATCGGCGGCCCGCCTCGCCCGATGGGCAGACGATCATCCCGCTCACCGCTCATGGTGTCACCATCATGTCGATCGGTTTCATGCTGAAGGAAGATGAGGCGGTGGTCTGGCGCGGGCCGATGCTGATGGGCGCTCTGCAGCAGATGCTGGGGCAGGTGGCCTGGGGCGCGCTTGACGTGCTCATCGTGGACCTGCCGCCCGGAACGGGGGATGTTCAGCTCACGCTCTGCCAAAAGGCCAACATCACGGGGGCACTGGTCGTTTCCACCCCGCAGGACGTGGCGCTTCTGGATGCGCGCAAGGCCATCGACATGTTCCGCAAGTTGAATACGCCGGTTCTCGGTCTTATCGAGAACATGTCGAGCTTCTTCTGCCCCAACTGTGGCCACGAATCCCATATCTTCGGTCATGGCGGGGTGCGGGCCGAGGCGGAGCGGCTGGCGCTGCCGTTCCTGGGTGAGCTCCCTCTCAGCCTTGATGTGCGTGTCGCAGGAGATTCGGGCACACCGATCGCCGCAGGCGACTCGCCCGAAGCGCAGGCCTATGCGCATCTGGCAGAGCGGCTCGTCGCGGGCGGAATGGCCTGAAATTACCGTAAAAAGCCTGGAACGATTCGCGGCTAGCGCAGTTTCGCGATGAGCCAAGTGCTGTCTTAAAATCAGTCAGGACATGGCGAGGAGGCGATGCTTTGCGGCATCACTCCTCACCCGCCGCGCACGGATCCGCGAGGATCGGCGCCATCCCCCCAAACTCCTCCACATGCTAGTTCTGGCGTAATCCTGCCGGAGCGGCACAATATATTCTGTCCGAGGCGAATTTTTTGGCGAAAGCTGGGCGTTTCGCGCCGCTTTCTCCCATGTCTGTACCTAAGTTTCCCATTGCTTCCCGTGAATTCCCATGGCATTCCTTATCCATCCGATGAGGGATGGGCTAAAGGGGCGGAAGACCCCACGGCAAAAGGCAGTTTCATACAGGCACCCCCCTTCATCAGATGAAAGAGATCCGGCGCGGCAGAGCAGCATCCCCCAGGATGTGCCGCAGAAAATACCGGACGCACCCAGTGATGGGACGAGGGCGGCGGATCGGGCAGTGGCAGCGGCCCGGTCCGCCGTAGTCCATCCGGGGGGTCGCCTTGGCGGTCCTCCGGGCCGACCAGGGTCCGATCAACGGACCGGAAGGGACGAGTGCGGGGCAGTGGTGGACACGTTCAGGGGCGAGAGCCTCAACAAGGTGGACGGCAAGGGACGGGTCTCGATCCCCGCGTTGTTCCGCCGCGTGCTCGACGCCTGCGACCCCGACCGAAAGCCAGGCGACGGCTCCGGCATCGTGCTGGTCTATGGCGATCACCGCCGCAAGTTCATCGAATGCTATACCGTCCGCGAGGCGCACCGGATCGACCGGCTGATCGCCCGGATGAAGACAGGTTCCCCCCAGCGCCGCGCCTTGGAGCGCCTGATGCAGGGACAATCCTTTCCCACACAGGTGGATGACGACGGGCGTCTGGTCCTGCCGCCGGTGGTGCGGGAGCGGCTGAACCTCGCCCCGGGCGGCGGAGAGGTCTATTTCGTGGCGTCCGGCGCCACGTTCCAGATCTGGCACCCCGACGCCTGGGCGGAGGAAGAGGCGAAACTCCGCGACTGGCTGGATGAACAGCCCGAGGATTTCGACCCGCTTTCCCTCCTGCCGGATGAAGACGAGGTAGAGTGAATGGCGCAGGCGCCGCATATTCCGGTCCTGCTCGCGCCGCTGCTTGCGGCGGTTGCCCCTGTGCAGGGCGTCTGGCTTGACGGGACGTTCGGCGCGGGTGGCTATGCGCGCGGGCTGCTGGACGCCGGCGCTGACAAGGTCATCGGGGTGGACCGTGACCCGCTGGCGTTTCGGTTGGCAGCGGACTGGGCGGGGAGCTATGGCGACCGTCTGGAGCTCGTGCAGGGCACCTTCGGGCGGATGGACGAATATGCGACCGGGCTGGACGGCGTGGTGCTGGACCTTGGCGTTTCGTCCATGCAGCTCGATGAGGCTGACCGGGGGTTCTCCTTTGCGAAGGACGGACCGCTCGACATGCGGATGTCGCAATCCGGGCCGAGCGCCGCGGATCTCGTGAACACCGCGCGTGAGGAAGTGCTCGCCGACATTCTCTATAACTACGGGGAGGAGCGCGCCTCCCGCCGCATCGCCCGCGCCATCGTCGCCGCTCGACCCATTACTCGGACGCTGGAGCTGGCGAAGATCGTCGAATCCTGTCTCCCGCGCCCGAAGCCCGGCCAGACCCACCCTGCGACACGAAGCTTTCAGGCCCTGCGGATCGCGGTGAACGACGAATTCGGCGAGCTCATCGCCGGGCTGGAGGCGGCCGAGCGGGCCTTGGCGCCCGGCGGGCGGCTCGCGGTGGTGACCTTTCATTCGCTGGAAGACCGGGTGGTGAAACGGTTCTTTCAGGATCGCGCGGGGGCTGCCGCACGTGCAAACCGCTATGCCCCTGACCTGCCTGAAGAAACCGCCACCTTTCGGCTCGTCACGCGCCGCGCCGTGGGGCCGGATGAGGTCGAGGTCGCGGCCAACCCGCGCGCACGTTCCGCGAAACTCCGCGTGGGGGAGCGGACATCCGCAGCCGCCCGCCGGTCGGATCGCGCGGCGCTCGGGTTGCCGTCGGTGAAAGGACTTTGAGATGCGGAGCCTGTTCTACGTCCTCTCCGCCCTCGCCGTGATGGGTCTCGCCTACTGGGCCTATCAGGAGAATTACCATACGCAGGAAGCGTCCCGAGAGGCCGCTCGCCTCCGGCGGGAGATCGGCTCTCTGCATGAGGCGATGGGCGTTCTGAAGGCGGAATGGGCCTATCTGAACCGGCCCGACCGGCTTGCTGAACTCACCATCATCAACTTTGATCGTCTGAAGCTCCTGCCGCTGGAGCCGTCGCAATTTGGCAGCGTCTCATCGGTAACCTTTCCGCTGCCCGCTGTGCCCGATCCGCTTGCCGCCCCGACCGATCAGGAGACGCTCCCGTGACCCGGACCCCCCTCCGCCCGCTTGCCCGCATTCTCTCCGCCCGCGAGAAGGGGGAGAATCCCGACGCCATCGAGCGCGAGAACATCCGCCTTCGGGCGGAATCGGCGCGGGACAAGGCCCGGTTGCGCGCAGAGGGGCGGCTGCTGGTCCTGTCGCTGTTCTTCTTCGCGGCCTTCTCCGCCATCGGTGCGCGCATGGGGTTGCTGGCTTCGGTGGAGCCAGAGGAACCAGCGATTGCCGGTGTCGGCTCTCCGATCATCGCGCAGCGGGCGGATATCGTGGATCGGAACGGGCGCGTGCTCGCGACCAATCTCGTCACGCATTCGCTCTATGCCCAGCCGCAGCAGATGATCGAACCTGCCCGGGTCGCGCGTGAGCTGGCGAGTATTTTCCCTGATCTCAAGGAAGATCAGCTGGTCAAGGATTTCACCGGTAGCCGCAAGTTTCTCTGGATCCGGCGCAAGCTCTCTCCCGAGCAGATGCAGGCGGTCCATGACATCGGCGATCCCGGCCTGCTCTTCGGCCCGCGGGAAATGCGGCTTTATCCGAATGGCAAGCTCGCCTCACACATTCTGGGCGGCGCGGGCTTCGGCCGGGAGGGGGTCTCCTCCGCCGAAGTCATCGGCACGGCGGGGGTGGAGAAGATCTACGACGACTATCTCCGGGATCCGGCCAACGGCGGCGAGCCGCTGGAATTGTCCATAGACCTTTCGGTGCAGGCGGCGGCGGAGCAGATCCTCGCCGGTGGCGTCAAGCTCATGAACGCCAAGGGCGCGACCTCCATCCTGATGGATGTTCATACGGGGGAGGTCATTTCCATGGTGTCCTACCCGGATTTCGACCCGAACGACCGCCCGTTGCCGCCGGTGAAAGGCGATCCGTCCGACAGCCCGCTTTTCAACCGCGCGGTACAGGGGCTTTACGAACTCGGCTCCACCTTCAAGATTTTCGCGGCGTCCCAGGCAATCGATCTGGGCCTCGTGACGCCGAGCACGATAATCGACACGCGCCCGTTCAACTGGGGCAGGTTCCGCATCAAGGACATGCACAACTATGGCGCGCAGCTCAGCGTGCTCCGCATCATCGAGAAAAGCTCCAACGTCGGCTCCGCGCGGCTGGCGCAGATGATCGGAGGGCCGCGTCAGCAGGACTTCCTGAAGCGGTTGGGCTTCCTGTCGCCGACAACCGTCGAGCTGACGGAGGCACCCGGCGCGCGGCCGCTGCTCCCGAAAGTCTGGTCCGAGATTTCCTCGATGACCATTGCCTATGGGCATGGCATGTCTGCAAGCCCCCTGCACCTCGCCTCCGCCTATGCGACGATCGTGAATGGCGGCACGCGGGTCAATCCGACGCTCATCCGGCAGGATAAACCTGTGGTGGGGGAGCGTGTCATTTCCGCACGAACCTCCGACATGACGCGGGAGATGCTCCGCGGCGTGGTGGAGGAGGGTTCGGGGTCCACTTACGGCAAGGTGGAAGGCTACGATGTCGGCGGCAAGACCGGCACCGCGGAGAAGCCGCTCCGCAACGGCCGCGGATATGCTCACGACAAGGTGATCGCGACATTCGCCTCCGCCTTCCCGATGTCGGATCCGAAATACGTGCTGATCGTGAGCCTTGACGAAGCCGTTGAAACCTCTGGCCCCATACCGCGGCGGACAGCCGGCTTCACCGCCGTTCCCGTGGCAGCGGAGATGATCCGGCGGATCGCGCCGCTTCTTGGCCTCCGCCCCGAGGTTGAAGCCCCGCATCCCGCTGCGCTAACGCTCGTGCGGAACTGACGGGAGAGCCTCCGATGCCCGAGACGACCAAGAGCCTTTCCGACCTTGGCCTGCGCGCCCGCGATGGGCGGGAGACGCGGATCACCGGCCTGTCGGTGGACAGCCGCACGGTGAAGCCCGGTCATCTGTTCGCAGCCCTCGCAGGGGCGAAGATGCACGGTGCGGAATTCATTCCCTATGCGCTCCGCATGAAGGCGGGCGCGGTGCTGACCGACCCGGCGGGGGCCGAGATGGCGCGGGAGGTGCTGACGGGAACGGATATTCCCGTGATCGTGGTGGAGGACGCCCGCGCCGCGCTGGCAGGGGCGGCGGCGCTATGGTTCGGGGCGCAACCGCAGGTGATGGTCGCCGTGACCGGCACCAATGGCAAGACGTCGGTCGCCACCTTTACCCGCCAGATCTGGACGCGGCTCGGTCATCTCGCCGCCAATATCGGCACGACGGGGGTGGAAGGCGCCTTTGTCGCGCCCGCGACCCATACGACGCCCGAGCCTCTGACGCTCCACCGTCTGCTGGCGGAGATGGCGGCCGAAGGCATCACCCATGCGGCGATGGAGGCGTCCTCACACGGGTTGGAGCAGCGGCGGCTGGACGGTGTTCGGCTCCGCGCTGCGGGGTTCACCAACTTCACGCAGGATCACCTCGACTACCACCATGATTTCGATGCCTATTTCGCGGCGAAGGCAGGGCTTTTCACCCGCGTTCTCCCCGATGATGGCTCCGCCGTGGTGAATATGGACGATCCGAAGGGCGTCGAAATCGCGCGGCTCTGTCATGACAGGGGCCTGCCTGTCCTCGGTGTGGGGCGCGGGTCTGTCGATCTTCGCATTACCGCCCAGAGGTTCGATGCGACCGGGCAGGAGTTGCGGTTCGACTGGCAGGGAAAGCCACGTCAGGTGCGATTGAACCTCATTGGCGGATTTCAGGCGGACAACGTCCTGCTGGCGGCAGGGCTTGCCATTGCCTCCGGCAGCAAGGCCGAACGGGTGTTCGAGGCGCTCCCGGCGCTTTCCACCGTTCGGGGGCGGATGCAGCTTGTCGCCACCCGGGCCAATGGTGCCTCGGTCTTTGTGGATTACGCCCATACGCCGGATGCCGTCGCCACGGCGTTGAGGGCACTGCGTCCGCATGTGCTGGGCCGCATCATCGTCGTTCTTGGTGCGGGCGGTGACAGGGATAAGGCCAAGCGCCCGCTTATGGGCGAAGCTGCCCATCGTTATGCGGATGTGGTCTATGTCACCGATGACAACCCCCGCTCCGAGGATCCCGCCGTGATCCGCGCGGCTGTCAAGGGCGGGGCGCCGGAGGCCAACGAGGTGGGCGACCGGGCGGAGGCCATCCTGCGCGCGGTGGACGCTCTCCAGCCCGGCGATGCCCTGCTCATCGCGGGCAAGGGACATGAAACGGGCCAGACGATCGGCGATCAGAGCTATCCATTCGACGATGCCGAACAGGCTTCGATCGCCGTCGCCGCCCTGGACGGCAAACGCATATGACCCCGCTCTGGACATCCGAGGAGGCGGCCCGCGCTACGGGTGGCACGGTCACGCAGAACTGGGCGGCCACCGGGGTCGCCATCGATACGCGCGAGCTTCTTCCCGGCGACCTGTTCGTCGCGCTGCGTGACATGCGCGACGGCCATGATTTCGTGGCGGAAGCGCTCCGAAAAGGGGCGGCGGCGGCGCTCGTCTCCCGTGTGCCGGAGGGGGTCGCGCAGGACGCGCCCTTGCTCATTGTCCCGGATGTGCTCCGGGGTCTGGAAGACCTCGGGCGTGCGGCGCGCGACCGCAGCACGGCACGCGTTATCGGCGTCACCGGCTCTGTCGGCAAAACCTCAACCAAGGAGATGCTGCGAGCGATTCTTTCCGGTCAGGGACGGGTCCATGCGGCGGTGCGGAGCTTCAACAACCACTGGGGCGTACCGCTCACCCTTGCCCGGATGCCTGCGGACAGCGACTTCGCCGTCATCGAAATCGGCATGAACCATCCGGGTGAGATCGCGCCCCTTGCCCGTCTTGCCCGTCCTGATGTCGCGTTGATCACGACCGTGGCGCCTGCGCATCTGGAGGCATTCGACTCGCTGGAGGCCATCGCGGTCGAAAAAGCCTCGATCCTCGACGGTCTGGAACCGGGGGGACATGTGCTGTTGCCGGGGGATCTGGCCGTCACACCGATCCTCAAACAACGGGCTCAGGGTTTGGCGACAACCTTGTTTGGCGCGACGCCCTCCTGTGACTGGCAGCTTCTCGAAACGAGAATCACCGATAGCGCGACCTCTTCTCGCGCGCTGGCGAAAGGGCGGACGATCCTGTTTCGCGTGCGCTCGGCAGGGCGGCATTTCGCGATGAACGGGCTTGCGGCGCTTGCCGCCGCCGACGCGCTCGGTCTGGACCTGACGATGGCGATTCTCGATCTGGGTCGCTGGGTGCCGCCGGAAGGGCGCGGTCTGCGCGAGCGCATCCTGCTGGATGTCGTCGATGACCGCATGGCCTTCGATCTGATAGACGACGCCTTCAACTCCAACCCCGCCTCGCTGGGTGCGGCGCTGGACCTGCTGGCCGCGACAGAGCCGAAGGACGGGCCTGGCCGCTTTGTGAAGGGCCGCCGGGTGGCTATCCTCGGCGACATGCTCGAACTCGGCCCGCAGGAGCTGGAGATGCATCGGCAGATTGCCGCGCATCCGGCCATGACGACCCTCAACATCGTGCATTGCGTCGGCCCTCGGATGCGGGCACTTCATGCCGCGCTGCCGCGAGAGAAACGCGGTGAATGGCATGAAACGGCGGAGAGCCTTCTTCCCCGCCTTCGCCATCTGATCGACGCAGGAGATGTTGTGCTGGTGAAAGGTTCCAAGGGGATCAAGCTCCCCCCCGTGGTGGAGGCGCTGCGCCGTCTCGGCACGCCCGAAGCTCAGGCGGCGGGAGGGGAATAGTGTTCTATTGGCTGGCGGAGTTCGCCCAAGGGGGCGGCTTCCTGAATCTGTTTCGCTACATCACCTTCCGGGCGGGCGGGGCGTTCTTCACCGCGCTGGTCATCGGCTTCGTGTTCGGGCGACCGTTCATCGAATTCCTGAAGTCGAAGCAGCGGCATGGCCAACCCATCCGCGACGATGGGCCGGCGAGCCACCTGGTGACGAAGGCCGGCACACCGACGATGGGCGGCGCGCTGATTCTGTCGGCGCTGACGATCTCCACCCTGCTCTGGGCGCGGCTCGATAATCCCTATGTCTGGATCGTCCTGTTCGTGACCTTGGGCTTCGGCGCCATCGGCTTTGCCGATGACTGGCGGAAGGTCACGCGGAACAATACCAAGGGCGTTTCCGGTCGTGTCCGGATCGGTATCGGGCTGGCCATCGCGCTCATTGCCTCCATCGCCTGTGCGTGGGTGCAACCTTCGGAGCTGCGGTTTCAGCTCGCGCTGCCGATTTTCAAGGACGCGCTGTTCAACCTGCACCTGTTCTTCATTCCCTTCGCGATGCTGGTGATCGTGGGCGCGGCCAATGCCGTCAACCTCACCGATGGGCTGGACGGTCTGGCGATCATGCCGGTGATGATCGCTGCCGCCTCCTTTGGCGTGATCGCCTATTTCGTCGGACGGGTGGACTTCACCAACTATCTCGGCCTGCATTACGTGCCGGGAACCGGTGAACTGGTGATCTTCGTCGCGGCGCTGATAGGGGCGGGCCTGGGGTTTCTGTGGTTCAACGCGCCACCCGCGGCGGTTTTCATGGGCGATACCGGGTCGCTTGCGCTCGGCGGGGCGTTGGGTGCAATCGCGGTGGCCACCAAGCATGAGATCGTGCTGGCGATCGTAGGTGGCCTGTTCGTGGTGGAGGCGTTGTCCGTCATCATCCAGGTGCTCTACTTCAAGCGGACGGGGCGACGCGTGTTCCTGATGGCGCCGATCCACCACCACTTCGAGAAGAAGGGCTGGGCGGAACCGCAGATCGTCATCCGCTTCTGGATCGTCTCCATCATCCTGGCGCTCGTGGGGCTGGCGACACTGAAATTGCGTTGAGCCGAGCGTAAGAAATGCCACAATGCGGGCGGTGGAGCAGATAGCCTGTCTCTGCGAAGAGGGGGGCGGGCAATGGCGACCGAGCAGGAGATGGCCGATACCCTTCGGATGGCGCTGCTGGAAGACGGGATCGATCTCTCCCACTCGCGCATAGCCGAGATCGTCGCGCGACAGATGGGGGAGGGTGCGACAGGCATACGCTTTCCCCGCTGCTGCCCGGTCTTCCGCATGTTCGATGACGCCAAGGCGCGGGAGTTCTACTGCGACTTTCTTGGGTTTCGCCTCCTGTTCGAGCATCGTTTCGCCCCTGCGGCGCCCCTATACATGGGCGTTGAGTGCGGGGGCTTCGCATTGCATCTGTCCGAACACCATGGCGACGCGACGCCCGGCTCGACTGCTTTCGTGGAGACGAAAGATATCCGCGCCTTTCACAGCGACCTGCTCGGCAAGCGATATCGCTTTAACCGTCCCGGGCTGGAGGAACTCTCCTGGGGGCTTCAGATGGAAGTGGTCGATCCTTTCGGTAATCGGATCAGGTTCTGCGAGCGGACGTGAAAAAGGGGCGCATCGGCGACGCGCCCCCCCAATACCATGATCGCTGCGGATCAGTGGTTGATGTCGACATCCTTGGTTTCCTTGCCGGCCAGCAGGGCGATGAGCGTCAGCACCCCCATGATCGACAGGTAGACGCCGACCCAGAACGGGCTGCCGCCGCCATAGCTCCAGAGCGCCACGGCGATGAACGGGGCCACCGCCGCGCCGAGGATGGAGGAGACGTTGTAGGAAATGCCGGAGCCGGTGTAGCGGACGTTTGCCGGGAACAGTTCCGGCAGCAGCGCGCCCATCGGACCGAAGGTCATCCCCATCAGCGAGAAGCCGAGGATGAGCCATGCCATGACGCCAAAGGTGCCCGCAGACAGCATCGGCACCCAGATGAGACCAAAGGCGATGATCGCCAGCGTCACCCAGATCAGCGTCTTGCGACGACCGAGTTTGTCGGCCAGCGGCCCGGACACCATCGTGAAGATCCCGAAGAACACCACGCCCAGAATCATCATCAGCACGAAGGTGCGATAATCGTAGCCCAGACCCGGCAGTGCCGCCGATGACGCCGCCCGCCCGTAGGAAAGCGAGAAGGTGGTCATCAGATAGAACAGAACATAGGTCGCCAGCATGTAGAAAGTGCCGAGGATGAGTTCGCGCGAATGCAGCTTGAACGCGGCGGCGAGCGGAACTTTCTGAACATTGCCCTTCTGCACCGTTTTGGTGAACGCCTCCGATTCCACCAGATGCAGCCGAACGTAAAGGCCGACGATCACCATGATGGCGGAGAACAGGAACGGGATGCGCCAACCCCAGCTCAGGAAGGCTTCGGAGGGGCGCGAAGGATCGTCAGACGGCATCAAAGCCGCAATGATGAGGAACAGGCCGTTCGCGATGATGAAGCCAAGCGGTGCGCCAAGCTGCGGGAAGGTGCCGAACAGGGCACGTTTGCCCTCCGGTGCATTTTCCGTCGCGACGAGCGCCGCACCGGACCATTCGCCGCCAATGGCGAAACCCTGCGCCAGCCGCAGGATGACAAGGAGCAGCGGCGCCACCCAGCCCACCATGTGGTAGGTCGGCAGCAGGCCGATCAGGAAGGTCGCGATCCCCATGGTCAACAGCGCGCCGACCAGCGTGAGCTTGCGCCCCTTCTTGTCGCCAAGGTGACCGAAATAGATCGCGCCCAGCGGGCGGGCGATCATCGCGGCCCCGAAGATGGCAAAAGAGGCAAGGAGCGCGGTCGTATCGTTGCCGGCAGGGAAGAACAGGTGCGGGAAGACCAGCACCGCCGCCGTGGCGTAGACATAGAAGTCGTAGAATTCGACGGTCGTTCCGACCAGGCTGGCCAGAATGACATTCGTCTTGGAATTGACAGGTGCGGCGGGCTCCGCGACCGCCTGGGAGGAGGTGGACATGATATTGCTTTCTGTGGCTGGCTCCGCGACGCAAGGGGGCGCTTTGCTGCCCGGCCGGGGAATTTTCCGTCGCGTGGGTTAGCAGCCCTCTGGCCTGCCGACAAGATGTGCTCTGCGCAGGCTCTGTCTGTCGGCCACGAAAAAGCCCCGACGTTACCGCCGGGGCCTTTTTGGCTTGGGTGAGTGAGGGAGCGGCTCAGCCGATCGCCGCGGCCTTCACCTCGTCATCGATATAGGGGACGTACTGCGCAAAGTTCGCCGCAAACATCTCCACGAGCTTCTTCGCCTGTGCGTCATAGGCCGCCGCATCGGCCCAGGTTGAGCGCGGATCCAGCAGTTTTGCGTCCACATGCGGCACCGAAACCGGAACGTCGAAGCCGAAGTTCGGATCCTTGCGGAAGCTGCCATCGTTCAGCGATCCGTCCAGCGCTGCGGCGAGCAGGGCCCGCGTCGCCTTGATCGGCATCCGCTTGCCCGTTCCGTAGGCGCCACCCGTCCAGCCGGTGTTGACGAGCCAGCAGGTCGCGCCCTGGCTGTTGATCTTCTCCTGCAGCAGCTTGCCATAGACTTCAGGCCGACGGGGCATGAAGGGCGCACCAAAGCAGGTGGAGAAGGTAGGCTGCGGCTCGGTGACCCCCTGCTCGGTGCCAGCGACCTTGGACGTGAAGCCGGACAGAAAGTGATACATGGCCTGCGCGGGGGTAAGACGCGCGATGGGGGGCAGCACGCCGAACGCATCGCAGGTCAGCATGATGACGTTCTTCGGATGCCCGCCCAGGCCGGATTCCGACGCATTGGAGATGTAGTCCAGCGGATAGGCCGACCGCATGTTCGCGGTCAGGCTGTCGTCCTCGAAATCGAGTGCCTTGGTGTAGGGATCGAACACCATGTTCTCGATCACGGTCGCGAATTTGGAGGTCGTCGCGTAGATCTCCGGCTCCGCCTCGGGGGAGAGGCTGATCGTCTTGGCGTAGCAGCCGCCTTCGAAGTTGAAGGTGCCGCTCTCCGACCAGCCATGCTCGTCATCACCGATGAGAACGCGCGACGGATCGGCGGAAAGCGTTGTCTTGCCGGTGCCGGACAGGCCAAAGAAGACTGCCGTATCCGCGATGTTGCCGGGCGCGTGGTTGGCCGAGCAGTGCATCGGCATCACACCCTTCTCCGGCAGGAGATAGTTCAGCAGCGTGAAGACGGATTTCTTGTTCTCACCCGCGTAGGCGGTGTTGCCGATCAGGATCAGCTTCCGGTCGAAGTTGAGCGCGATCACCGTCTCGGACCGGCAGCCGTGTTTCTTGGGATCAGCCTTGAAGCTTGGGCAGTTGATGATCGTCCATTCCGGTTGGAAGGAGTTCAGTTCCTGCCGCTCCGGCCGACGCAGGAGGTGCCGGATGAACAGACCATGCCATGCCAGCTCCGTCACAAGCCGCACATCCAGCCGGTGGGCCGGATCGGCGCCGCCGAACAGATCCTGCACGAAGTAATCACGCCCCTTCATGTGCGCGATCATGTCCTCATACAGCTGGTCGAAGGCTTCCGGCGCCATCGGCGCGTTGTTCTCCCACCAGATCTTGTCCTCGACCGAGGCGGTGCGGACCACGTGCTTGTCCTTCGGCGAGCGGCCAGTGTGGCTGCCGGTGTTGACCAGAAGCGACCCGCCCTTGCCAAGTGTTCCTTCGTTCCGCTTCAGCGCCTCTTCGACCAAGGCGGGCTCAAGGAGGTTGTAATAGACGTTCCCCAGTCCGGCCAGACCCTGATCCTCAAGGCGGCAGGCGGGGTTCACGTGTCCAATTGTCATAGTCAAGCTCCGATGCCCCCAGATTAGGCGATGAAAATAACTCTCCGTCGCGGGACGTGCGATGGCGGCGGAAGTGGGTGACACACCGATCTTACAGAACGGATTTCGGAATGAATAGGATGCTTTCAATGGGTTAGCGCTAGCACGGAAAGGTTAGCGCCACCATCGGTGATAATTTGCCGCGTGCGCAGGATGTTAGGGGTTTGTTCCCTTTTTGCCCCTCCTCTGCACGAAATGAAGGCGATTCGGGAGACGGGGCGATGGCGGCGGAAGGTGAGCGGATCGCCCTCGTGGACGATGATCGTCACACGCTCATTTCGCTTGGCAGATTGCTGGAGCGGGATGGGTTCGTCGTGGAGCGATATGCAGACGGGAGGATGGCGCTCGCGGCCTTCGGTCGACAGCCGCCCGATCTCGCGGTGATGGACATCTGGATGCCGCGGATAGACGGTCTGTGCCTGATGCGGCGGGTGCGCCGTCGCAGCCGCTTGCCGGTCATCTTCCTCACCGGGTGCGACGGTGAGGCGGCGGAGGCGGACGCGCTTCGCCTTGGCGCCGACGATTTCCTCCGCAAGCCCGTGTCCGTACCGCTCTTGTCTCTGCGCATACGGGCGGTCCTCCGCCGCCATGTGCCGGAGGGCGACATGCTGGTGAGAGGCAGCCTTGACCTTGACCGTGCGAGGCGTCTCGCACGTTGGAAAGGCGCGCCGGTTCCTCTCACGGCCCGTGAGTTTGCGATTCTCGACCGCCTCGCCAGCCATCCGGGCCATGTTCGAACGCGCGAGGATCTGCTCGACAGCTCGGGGGCCGGTGGGGTGGAGCGTGCCATAGACAGTCATATCAAGCGGATGCGCCGGAAATTCTGTGCCGTGGACCCGGCCTTTGCCGCGATACGCACGCTCTATGGAGGAGGATACCGGTTCAACTCTGGCTGACAAGGCGGTCAAAAGGTCAGGTTACCCATCGGCGCCCGCTGGTGCTAGACTGGGGTACGAGGGCCGTGACTGCGAGAGGTGCGCGTTGAGGGCAGAGGGACGACAACCGGCACTTGCAGTCGGGGAGGGCGCATTGATCCACGGTAGCACGGTGTCCGTCACCGGACGCGGGCTGTTGATCCTTGGCCGGTCGGGGAGCGGAAAGTCGGGACTTGTGCTTCAGCTGATGGCGTTCGGCGCCGAGCTTGTGGCCGATGATCAGACGAGGCTCGTGCGGCAAGGGAATATCGTCGTAGCGGCGGCGCCCGAGACGATCCGTGGCTGCGTGGAGGCTCGAGGTGTTGGCCTCCTCGCTGCGACGGCAGGGAAGGCTGTCCCGCTGGCACTGGTGGTTGATCTCGACCGGCTGGAGGAGGCGAGATTGCCCGAATGGCGCAGCCATGACGTCCTTGGTGTCGCAGTCCCCTTGCTATTCCGGGTCGACGCTCCCCATTTTCCCGCAGCGCTGCTGCAATGGCTGAAGGCGGGACGAATCGCATGACAGGCGATGGAACGCGACAGGATGATGCTTCCGGGGAGAGCCGGATCGTCTTGGTGACCGGGGCTTCCGGCGCCGGACGGTCCAGCTCGCTCGCTGCGCTCGAGGATCTGGGGTACGAGACGATCGACAACCTGCCGCTGCGCATGGTGCCGAAGCTGCTGGAAGGCGATGCGCTCGTCCACCCGCTCGCGCTTGGCATAGATGTGCGGAACCGGGATTTCTCCACGGATGCGACGCTCGAGCTCATCGATGTCATGACCGCCGTGCCGGAGATAGACGTCGATCTGCTCTATCTGGATTGCGCCGTGGACGTTCTGGTACGGCGGTATTCGGAGACCCGCCGCCGCCACCCGCTTGCGCCTTCGGAGCAGCCCGCCTTGGGTATTCAGCGGGAACTGGAACTTCTCGCCCCGATTCGGGAGCGCGCGGACGTGCTTATCGACACGTCGGAAATGACGCCGCATGATCTGCGGGAGGAAATCTCGCGCTGGTTCGCGCTTGAACGCGGGGGGGCGCTGGCGGTCTCCGTACACTCCTTCTCTTACAAGCGGGGCCTGCCGCGGGGGGTGGACATGGTGTTCGACTGCCGCTTCCTGCGAAACCCCCACTGGAATCTCCTGTTGCGTCAAAAGGATGGCCGCGATCCGGCCGTTGCCGATTTCGTGGAGGCGGACCCGCGGTTCGATCCCTTTTTCGTGAAGGCGAAAGATCTCCTGATAAGCCTGCTCCCCGCTTATGTGGAGGAGGGCAAAACGCATCTCGCGGTAGCCTTCGGTTGCACAGGAGGTCAGCACCGTTCGGTTGCAACTGCAGAAAAAATGGCCAAGACGCTTGCGGAAGCAGGCTGGCCGGTGTCAAAAAGACACAGGGAACTTGAGCGCAGAGGGTTCGTTGCCCCTGCAGCATTCGAGACACTAGGGCGTGAGGTAACTGGGGCGTGATCGGTATCGTGATCGTCGCGCATGGAGGCCTTGCCCGGGAGTACCTGGCAGCCGTCGAGCATGTGGTCGGCAAGCAGGACGGAATCCGGGCTATCTCCATCGAGGAAGACCATAATCGCGCGGCGAAGCAGGAGGAAATCTTCGGCGCCGCTGACGCGGTGGACACCGGAGATGGCGTCGTCGTGGTGACCGACATGTTCGGAGGCTCGCCTTCGAACCTGTCGCTCCGCGCCTGTACGCAGGGGGGGCGTCGCATCCTTTATGGTGCGAATCTCCCCATGCTCATCAAACTGGCGAAATCGCGCAATCTCACGGTTCAGGAGGCGGTAGAGGTCGCGATGGACGCCGGACGGAAGTATATCAACAGTATCGACCTTTGCGCACCGCGGGCCGCTTCGTGACGGGTGTCGCACGGGAATTGCGGATCGTGAACGAGAAGGGTCTTCATGCCCGCGCCTCCGCCAAATTCGTCGAGGTTGTTGAGGGGCATGACGCGGAGGCGGCCGTATCGAAGGATGGCATGACCGTTTCCGGCGATTCGATCATGGGCCTGCTCATGCTCGCAGCGTCGCGGGGCACCACGATCCAGGTCGAAACGAAGGGCGCCGAGGCGGAGAAGCTCGCCGATGCGCTGGAAACCCTTGTCTCCGGGCGCTTCGGCGAGGAGTTCTGATCAGCGCGTCGGAACGGGCTTATCACCGCGGTAGTCGTAGAACCCGCGCTTCGCCTTCCGCCCGAGCCAGCCCGCTTCGACGTATTTGGTCAAGAGCGGGCAGGGCCGGTATTTCGTGTCGCCGAAACCTTCGTGCAGCACGTTCATGATCGCAAGACATGTGTCCAGGCCGATGAAATCCGCAAGCTCGAGCGGACCCATGGGATGATTCGCCCCCAGTTTCATGGACTCGTCGATGGAAGTCACCGAGCCGACCCCTTCATAGAGCGTATAGACCGCCTCGTTGATCATCGGCACCAGGATGCGATTCACGATGAAGGCCGGGAAGTCCTGGGCCACCGCCGCCGTCTTGCCGAGCGATTCCACGATCGCCAGCATCGTTTCAAACGTCTCGTCGTCCGTGGCGATCCCACGGATCAGCTCGACAAGCTGCATGACCGGAACGGGGTTCATGAAGTGCAGCCCCATGAACTTTTCCGGCCGGTCGGTCCGGGAGGCAAGGCGGGTGATGGAGATCGATGACGTATTCGTCGTCAGGATCGTATGCGGCTTGAGATGCGGCACCAGATCCTCAAAGATCTTCTGCTTGATCGCCTCGCGCTCCGTTGCCGCTTCGATCACCAGATCGGTCGGGCCGAGATCGGGGAGCGCCGTCGTGGTGCTGATCCGGCCAAAGGCGGTCTCACGTTCTTCGGCCGTGATCTTTTCGCGCTGAAGCTGCCGGTCGAGGTTTTTGGCGATCACGCCCTTCGCGCGCTCCAGTGCCTCTGCCGAAATGTCGTTCAGCACCACATCGTAGCCCGACAGCGCAAATACATGCGCGATGCCGTTGCCCATCTGCCCGGCGCCGATCACGCCCACCGTCCTGACTTGCATGTCATCCTCCGTCTTTTGCGCAGACCTTAGGGCGCGCGCCGCTCCGCGGCAACAGAGGGGCGGCCCAAAAGAAAGCGGGGCCCGAAGGCCCCGCGATGTCGTTGAGTCCGCCGGAGGGCTCAGAGCTTTTCGGTCAGCTCGGGCAGCAGCGTGAATAGATCCCCGACGAGCCCGTAATCCGCCACCTGGAAGATCGGGGCTTCTTCGTCCTTGTTGATCGCCACGATGACGCGGCTGTCCTTCATCCCGGCGAGGTGCTGGATCGCCCCGGAGATGCCGACGGCGATATAGAGGTCCGGCGCGACGACCTTGCCGGTCTGACCCACCTGCCAGTCGTTCGGAGCAAAGCCCGAATCAACGGCTGCACGGGAGGCGCCAACCGCTGCGCCGAGCTTGTCAGCCAGCTTCTCGACGACGGCGAAGTTCTCCTGGCTGCCGATGCCGCGCCCGCCCGAGACCACGATCTTGGCGGAGGTCAGTTCGGGGCGATCGGAGGCCGCGACCTTGTCCTCAACCCAGGAGGACAGGGCCGGATCGGCTGCTGCCGTTGCCGGTTCGACGGATGCCGAACCGCCTTCGACCGCCGCCTGGAAGTTGGCGGTGCGGACGGTCAGCACCTTCTTCGGATCGGAGGACTGCACCGTCTGGATCGCGTTGCCGGCATAGACCGGACGCTCGAAGGTGGAGCCGTCCACGACGCCGGAGACGTCGGAGATCACCATCACGTCGAGCAGCGCGGCCACGCGCGGCATCACGTTCTTGGCCGATGCGGTCGACGGAGCCACGATCTGCTCGTATTCCCCCGCAAGGCTGACCACCAGATCAGCGAGAGGTTCCGCCAACCCGTGCCCATAGAGCGGGGCGTCGGCGACGAGCACCTTGGCCACGCCATCCAGCTTTGCAGCCGCTTCCCCCGCGCCGGAGACGCCCTCGCCCGCGACGAGGACCGTCACCGGGCCAAGCGACTTCACCGCCGACAGAGCCTTCGCCGTCGCATCCACAGCGAGATCGGCACCCGTCACTTCTGCAACAAGAAGCACAGCCATCAGAGAACCCCCGCTTCGTTTTTCAGTTTGGAGATCAGCTCATCGACCGAGCCGACCTTCACCCCGGCCTTGCGGCCCGCAGGTTCAACCGTCTTGACGACCTTCAGCCGCGGCGTGACATCGACGCCGTAGTCGGCGGCGGTCTTTTCCTCGAGCGGTTTCTTCTTCGCCTTCATGATGTTGGGCAGCGAGGCATAGCGCGGCTCGTTCAGCCGCAGGTCCGCCGTCACGACGGCAGGCAGCTTCACCTTCACCGTCTGCAGGCCGCCATCCACCTCGCGGGTCACGACGGCGGAGTCGCCCTCGATCACCACTTCGGAAGCGAAGGTCGCCTGCGCCCAGCCGAGAAGCGCCGCCAGCATCTGGCCGGTCGCATTCATGTCGTTGTCGATCGCCTGCTTGCCGGTGATGACAAGGCCCGGTTGCTCTGCGTCGATGACGGCCTTGAGGATCTTCGCGACAGCGAGCGGCTCGATGTCGGTGGTCACATCGGGCGCAGCTTCGACGAGGATCGCCCGGTCAGCCCCCATGGCGAGCGCGGTGCGCAGCGTTTCCTGCGCCTGCTTCACGCCGATGGAAACCACGACCACTTCTTCGGCCGCACCTTTTTCCTTCAGGCGAATCGCTTCTTCGACCGCGATTTCGTCGAACGGGTTCATCGACATCTTGACGTTCGCAAGATCAACGCCCGAGCCGTCCGCTTTCACGCGAACCTTGACGTTGTAGTCGATCACCCGCTTCACAGGCACCAATATCTTCATGGGCAACTCCCCTCCGTGCGCCCGTTCAGAGGCGCGGTTCATGCTCTCCAACGGCTTGTTAGCGAGTTGGATCGGCACAGGACAGGGAAAATTCGCACTTTGTGCTGCTTCGCAGCGTCAACGGTTCGCGCCGGGAACCCAGAGCACATCCCCGGCACCGTTTTCGTTGGCGACGCGAGACGCCACAAAGAACCAGTCGGACAGGCGGTTGAGATAGCGCACCGCCGGCTCCGTCACGTCGCCTTCGGCGGCAAGTGCGACGGCCAGACGTTCCGCGCGCCGACAGACGGTGCGACAAAGATGCAGATGCGCGGCGAGGGCTTTCCCCCCCGGCAGCACGAAGGACCGGAGCGGCGACAGCGCGGCGTTCATCGCGTCGATCTCCGTCTCCAGCCGGTCCACTTGGGCCGGCACCATGCGGAGAGGGGTGTATTTCGCCTCATGATCCCGATCCACTCCGGGACGCGACAGGTCCGCGCCCAGATCGAACAGGTCGTTCTGGATGAGGCCGAGGCGCGCGTGCATCTCCCCCTCTGCGTGCAGACGGGCGAGGCCGACGGTCGCGTTGGTTTCGTCCACCGTGCCATAGGCCTCCACCCGAAGGCTGTCCTTGCGGACGCGCTGGCCGTTAGAAAGCGCGGTTTCCCCGCCATCGCCGGTGCGGGTGTAGATGCGGTTCAGCACGACCATCACATTCTCCGGAAATAGACGAACACAAGGATCAGGATCACGGCCACAGCCTGTGCGATGATGCGGTAGCGCATGATCCGGTTGGCGTGGCGGCGGTTGAACTCCCCTCCGCGGGCAAAGCCACCCACGCCGATCATCAGGATGATGAGCACGCCGAAACAGGCGATCGCCACGATGAGAAACAAGGGGTCTTGGAGCATGCTGTCTCCGATGCGGGCTTGAGGTCTGCCGCGATTCTCGATCGGGCGATCCGGTCTGGCGGGTGGAAAAGGGCGTGTGTTTCCGACCCTCTGTCCTTGTCCTCCGTCTTACGCCCACCGGCTGCGCAAGGCCACCCTTACTGCCGCTTGAGCAGCGCATCCATCGCCCGGTCCGGCAGCAGCCGCTTGAGCGTCACTCCCAGCAGGGCAGGCGTGGTGACCGTGTAGCGGAGGCGGGGGCGGCGGCTCTCCAGCGCGTGCAGGATGACGCGGGTCACGGCCGAGGGGGGCAGTTCCCACCGATCCTTCTTGGGCGTGCCGTAGAGCCGCTCCAGGAGGCTCGTGCGATATTGCTCACGGCGCGCGGACGCTTCCCAGTCGATCCACCGCTCGAAATGGCGCTTGGCGTTGACGCGAAACTGCGTGGCGATGGGGCCGGGCTCAACAAGGCTCACCCGGATCGGGGTATCGGAAAGTTCGAGCCGCAACGTATCGGTCAGCCCCTCCAGCGCGAACTTGCTGGCGACATAGGCCCCCCGCCAGGGAGCGGGCACCACGCCGAGGATGGAGGAGATGGTGACGATTCGGCCGTACCCCTGCCGCCGCATTGCCGGGATCACCTGTCGGGTGAGGTCATGCGTGCCGATGAGGTTGACCTCCATCACCTCGCGGAGCGCGCCGCGCGGCAGATCCTCGACCGCACCCGGACAGGCGAAGGCACCGTTGTTCACGAGGGCGTCCAGCCCGCCGCCGGTGCGCGCCAGCACCTCCGAGACCGCCCCGGTGACACTCTCCTCGTTCGCCAGGTCGAGCGGCAGACTCTCCAGCCCCTCTGCCTCAAGACGCGCGCAATCCTCCGCCTTGCGACAGCTGGCGAATACCCGCCAGCCCAGGGTGTGGAGCCGGCGCGCGGCATCAAGCCCGATGCCGGAGGAGCAGCCGGTGATGAGGATGGAGCGGGTCATGCGTGTCCTTGTCCGGTTGGGCGCGGCGGCGAACTTGCACATCCATGGGCCGAACGTCCAGTTCCCGAGGTGTCGCGCGGGCGCCCCGTGCCGCATTGGGGATGGCCTTTGCCGCGACACTTCCCGCTGGACCGTGCCCGCCTGCTCAAGCTAGATCGGGCCATGACCGACGCCTCCGACAATATCGAACACGGGTCGCCCACCAGTTCGGAACCGCTCCGCCGCGCCATTGGCGAGCGTTATCTGACCTATGCGCTGTCCACGATCATGAATCGCGCCCTTCCCGACGCGCGGGACGGGCTGAAGCCGGTACACCGGCGGATCCTCTATGCCATGCGGGAATTGCGGCTGTCCTCCTCCGGAGGGTTCCGCAAATCGGCAAAGATCTCCGGCGACGTGATGGGCAACTATCATCCGCATGGCGATACGGCGATCTATGACGCGATGGCGCGGCTCGCGCAGGATTTCGCGGTGCGCTATCCGCTGGTGGACGGGCAGGGGAACTTCGGCAATATCGACGGGGACAATCCCGCGGCGTCCCGCTACACCGAGGCCAGATTGACCCCCGCCGCCGAGGCGCTGATGGAGGGTCTGGCGGAGAACGCCGTCGATTTCCGCCCGAACTATGACGGCACGCTGGAAGAGCCGGTCGTGTTCCCGGCGGCCTTCCCGAACCTGCTGGCCAACGGCGCCTCCGGCATCGCCGTAGGGATGGCGACCAATGTGCCGCCCCACAACCTCGGCGAACTGGTCGCCGCCTGCCGCGCGCTCATCGCGACGCCCACGATCACCGACGAATCGCTGGTGGCGCTGGTACCCGGACCCGACTTCCCGACCGGCGGTGTGATCGTGGAGCCGCGCGAGTCCGTCATCGAGGCCTACCGGACGGGGCGCGGCTCCTTCCGGCTGCGCGCGCGATGGGAGACGGAGGATCTGGGCCGCGGCATGTGGCAGATCGTCGTCACCGAGATCCCCTATCAGGTGCAGAAATCCCGGCTGATCGAGCGGCTGGCCGAGCTGATCCAGCTCAAGAAGGTGCCGATCCTTGCCGATGTGCGGGACGAGAGCGCCGAGGATGTGCGGATCGTGCTGGAGCCGCGGTCCAAGAATGTCGATGCCGAAGTGCTGATGGCCCAGCTCTACCGCCATTCCGATCTCGAAATCCGGTTCTCGCTCAACATGAACGTGCTGATCGACGGGCGCACGCCCAAGGTCTGCTCGCTGAAGGAGGTGCTGCGCGCCTTCCTCGACCACCGCCGGGATGTGCTCAATCGCCGCTCCCAGCACCGGATGGAGAAGATAGATCATCGGTTGGAGGTACTGGCCGGGCTG
Organism: Haematobacter massiliensis; assembly: GCF_000740795.1. Classification (GTDB taxonomy): domain Bacteria; phylum Pseudomonadota; class Alphaproteobacteria; order Rhodobacterales; family Rhodobacteraceae; genus Haematobacter; species Haematobacter massiliensis. The sequence continues at coordinate 2,048 of NZ_JGYG01000003.1, read as the reverse complement.
CTGATCGCCTATCTGAACCTCGACCGGGTAATCGACATCATCCGCTATGACGATGATCCGAAACGCGCGCTGATGGCAGAGGACTGGACGCACCCGCATGTCCGAGCCACTTCGGAGAAGGACTACCGCCCCCCCGTGCCGGGTCGGGGAGAGCTGACGGACGTGCAGGTCGAGGCGATCCTGAACATGCGCCTGCGCTCCCTTCGCCGGCTGGAGGAGATGGACCTCCGGCGTGAGCATGATGCCCTGACTGCGGAGCGTGACGCGCTGGAGGCGCTGCTCGGCTCCGAGACACGGCAGTGGAAGCAGATCGGCAAGGAGCTGACCGAAGTCGATCGTCAGTTCGGAAAGTCGGCTCCCGGCGGGGCGCGCCGCTCGACCTTCGCCGAGGCCGGACAGATCGAGGACGTGGCCTACGAGGCGATGATCGAGCGTGAGCCGATCACGGTGGTCTGCTCGCGCATGGGCTGGATCCGCGCCCTGAAAGGTCATGCCGCGCCGGGAACGGAGATGAAGTTCAAGGACGGCGACGGGCCAAGCTATCTCTTCCATGCGGAGACGACGGACCGGATCCTGCTCCTCGGCTCCAACGGCCGGGTCTATACGCTCACCGGCGCCAACCTGCCCGGCGGGCGCGGCATGGGCGAACCCGTGCGCCTGATGGTGGACCTGCCGAACGAGGCGGAGATCGTCGCGCTGTTCGTGCATCGTCCGGGTGCGCGCTATATCGTCGCATCGGATGCCGGTGACGGCTTTGTCGTGGTGGGAGATGATGCGCTGGCCCAGACCCGCGCCGGCAAGGTGCTGCTGAACCTGTCGGGGCAGGCGAAGGCCAGGATCTGTGAACCCGTCTCCGGCGATCATGTCGCCGTGGTGGGAGACAACCGCAAGTTGCTGGTCTTTCCGCTTACCGAACTGCCGGAAATGAGCCGTGGCAAGGGTGTGCGGCTTCAGAAGTACAAGGACGGCGGCCTCTCCGACGTGCGGACCTTCACGCTGGCCGAGGGGTTGAGCTGGAAGGATCCGGCGGGTCGGACACGGACGGAAACGGACCTGACCGAATGGCTGGGCGCGCGTGCTTCCACCGGGCGGATGGCGCCGCGTGGCTTCCCGCGGGACAACCGCTTCACCCGCGACTGAGGACGTGCGGATTGCGCGGCGCGGGGTGCTCGGCTATGGCTGGGGCGACCCCCGCCGCCAAGCTGCGCTGCGCAAAATCCGATGCGGAGACCCTGATGATCCGAGCCTTCCATCGTCTCGCCCTTCCGGCGCTGCTTCTGCTGCTGGCCGCCTGCGGAGGGATCGGCGAGCGGCGCGTCGTGCAATCCGAACTGCCGCCGATGGGGGAGTTCCGGCTGGGCTACAACATCGTAGTGGCAAAGAATGCGCAGAAGGTGCCGATCTCTCGAGAGGTGACGACGGAGCAGCTTGAAACGGCGCTCCGGGACGCCGTGCAGGAGCGGTTCGGAAGCTACGAGGGCCGCAAACTCTATCACATTGCGATCAATGTGGATGCCTATGCGCTCGGCCCGCCGGGTGTTCCAGTCGTCGCCTCGCCGAAGTCGGTGCTGGTGATCAGCGCCAATGTCTGGGATGACATCCGGCGCAAGAAGATCAACACCGAACCCAGGCAACTCACCATCTGGGAGAACCTGACGGGGGCAACCTTCGTCGGCTCCGGTCTTACCCAGGATGCGGAAAGCCAGTTGCGCAACCTCGCCCGCAATGCCGCGAAGGAGGTGCAGGACTGGATGCTGGAGCATCCCGAGTGGTTCGAGCTCACCCCCGAGGATGAGGTGGCGATGGAGGAGGCCCGGGCTGCGGCCGCCGCGGAAGCCCGCCAGACGGGGGGAAATGCTCGCCCCGCTGCCCTCCCCAATCCGTGACCCGCGTGTCGCGCTGCCTTGGGTCGCAGGGTCATTCTGCAAGTGGTGCTTGATTTCCGGCCTTCGGCCTAATAGGTAGCCCCGCGTGTTTAATCGGGTCCATTCCGGACCCCCGGACATGGGGCGCCTCGATGGCAAAGGCAAAGTTTGAACGGACGAAAC